>NZ_PVTG01000008.1 GCF_003002915.1 Geodermatophilus tzadiensis
CGCCGCGATCTGGCACAACCGGGCCACCGGCCAGCCGATCACCCGATCCCTGATCGCCTACGACCATTGACCGGACTTCGGACTTACTCGTCTAGATCTGGTCGAGTCCGGCCGGCCGGTCGCCGAGGTAGCCAAGGCGCTGGGCATCAGCGACCAGACGATCTACACCTGGCGCCGGCAGGACCGCATCGACAAGGGCCGCGAGCCGGGGCTGACCTCCGCAGAGAAGTCCGAGCTGGCGACCGCCAAGCAGCGGATCGCCGCCTTGGAGGCCGAGCTGGCCGTGCACCGGAGGGCCTCGGAGCTACTGGGGAAGGTGGTGCCCCCAAAAGGCGGTTCCAGGCCATCGCGGTGATGGCGGGCGAAGGACTATCGGTCCAGCTGGCCGCCCGGGTCCTGGATGTGTCGGCGTCGGGCTACTACGAGTGGAAGAGCCGCGCCCCCTCGGCCCGCAGCATCCGCCACGCGCTACTTACTGACGCCATCCGCGAGATCCACACAGTCTCCCGCGGCACCTACGGCTTCCGGCGGGTGCACGCCGAGCTCACCCTCGGACGCGGCCTAGTCGTCGCGCACGGAACCGTCGAGCTGCTGATGGCCCGGGCCGGGCTCAAGGGCGCCACCGGCCGGCCCAAGTGGGTGCGCGCCCGACCCGACACGATCGCCATGGACCTGGTCGACCGGCGCTTCGCCCGCTCGGCGCCCAATCAGCTGTGGGTCACCGACATCACCGAGCACCCCACCGCCGAGGGCAAGGTCTACTGCGCCGTCGTCCTCGACACCCACTCCCGGCGCGTGGTGGGCTGGTCGATCGACTCCTCACCGAGCGCAGCGCTGGTCACCAACGCTCTCGGCATGGCGATCGAGTCCCGCAAACCACCCCCAGGCGCGGTCATCCATTCCAACCGCGGCGTGCAATTCGGCTCCTGGGCGTTCACCGACCGCGCCAAGGCCAGCGGGCTGGTGCCCTCGATGGGCAGCATCGGCGACTGCTACGACAACTCGATGATCGAGTCCTTCTGGTCCCGGATGCAGGTCGAGCTCCTCGACCGCCGACGCTGGAAGACCCGCATCGAGCTAGCCAACGCGATCTTCGAGTACCTCGAGATCTGGCACAACCGGCAACGACGGCACAGCCGCCTGGGCATGCTCACACCCATAGAGTTCGAGAACCGACAACTGATCATCGGGGCCTAACGAGTCCAACAACCCGACTCCGTCGAACCCGGGGCACACCAAGGCGTCCGCCTGACGGGGGTCACTTCACTACTCCCACGTCGAGGTGGCGGCCTCCCTGCGTCGGCGCAGGGCGATTCATGCTCTGCAACTTGGCATGTCACGGGCGGCCGGTCGCTGCCCACCTGCGGCCTCGGCAGCCAGAGGGGCGCGGCCGGCACCGACGACATCGCGGAACTGCGTCTGCCGCAGCCTCCCCCGGAAGGACCCCGCCCCGTGTTTGACTGCGATGCGGTGCCGGATCACCCGGCCCGCAGAGGCCGCGTCGCGAACGGACCGGCAGCGGCGGCAACAGGAACGGGGTGTGATGCAGCCGAGCGCGGAGGAAGTCATCGCCGTGGCGCGGAGCTTCCGGAACGTGGTTATCGAGGGGCCGCCCGGAACCGGTAAGACCTACCTGCTTGACGAGATCGCTCAGGACTGGCAGGCCCGCACCGGGCGTGAGCTCGGCGGCGACGCCCGCGGCAAGTGGGCCATCACGTTGCACCCGAGCACCAGCTACGAAGACTTCATCGGCGGCCTGCGCGCCGACGAGGACGGCTTCACTTATCGCCCCGGCTTCCTCCAGCAGCGGGTCAAGGACGCCCTCGAGGACCCGCACAAGGACTTCTTGGTCCTGCTAGACGAGCTCAACCGAGCCAATGTCCCTCGCGTTCTCGGCGACGCGATGCTCACCATCGAGGCCAGCAAGCGGCTCCGCTATGAAGAGCAGAGGGAGGCATGGGGCGGCGGCCTCACCGTCACCCTTCCGTCCGGCGACGTCGACCTCGGCGTCGAGGAGATCGACGGCTTCGGCATCCCCGACAACCTCTACATCCTGGCCACCATGAACACCACAGACCGCTCGGTGGCCGGCCTGGACAGCGCGCTGCGACGGCGGTTCGCCTTCGTCCGGCTCCCACCGATGGGCGCCGCCGACATGGCACAGGACATCGAGGCCCTGTACGGCACCGCCATCCGTGCGGCGATCGAGCCCAGCGCTCAGACCCTCAGCGTCCTCAACGACGACTTGCTTCAGCCGGTGCTCGGCGCCGACCACGTCCTCGGGCACAGCTACCTGTTCGACGCCGCCAACGCCCTCGACGGCACCCGCGGTGGCGATGGCGGCGCCGAGCTGGCCGTGCTGGCCGAGGAGCTGCGGACCGGCACCACCGGCGGCCGCACCATCCTGGAGGCCTTCTGGGTCGAGGTCGGCAAGAGCACCAGCGTCAAGCGCAACCAAGTCGACCTCTCTAAGCGCGGGCGGCAGAACCCCGCCGAGGGCTCGGCGCACTTCTTCCTCGGCCCGCAGCTGCCTGCCGGTGCCACGACCCGTCCCGTCACCGTCGAGTACAACAGCACCACCTACACCGGCTCGGAGCTCAAGTACTACGGCGGCGACAGGGCCAACCTGACCTGGCGGTTGAACCTCAACGGCACCGCCGGCACGGAGAACATCGGCGACCTGGGCTGGACGGCGATCCGCCTCCACGCGCTTGTCTTTCTGCGCGTGGGCTCCGACCACTACGTGATGCGCTCCCTTCCACTCTCGGCGATCGCGCAACTATCTGCATGGGGCACCGCCGACCAGGTGCCGGCCTCCAACCGCCAGTTCGGCCGGCTCACACTTCACCAGGCCGTCCCCGAGCCGACCCCCACCGCGCTGCGCCGCGCCTGGCAGTACGCGCTGCTGCCGCAACTGATCGACCTCATCGCCGCCCAGGGGGCCGAGGCCTTGCTGGTCAGCGGGGACCGCGCCTCCTTCCTGCTCGCCCGCGGCGACCTCACCGAAGCCCAGCGGACCGCGGCCGAGGTCGCCGGAACGCGCCTGGACGACCACCTACGCGCCCTCGGCCTGCAGGTCCGCGCCGACGGCACGGGCCTCTCCCGCACACTGGTCGTCGACCAGGCGCCGCCGCACGAACAACCGCCGGCCCCGGTGCGCGCGGCGCCCGAGCCGGACGCCGAGCCGAACGGAGGCGATCAGGCCTGAGCCGCACCATCCTCGCGCTCAAGGCCGCGCCGCGCGGCAACCGCTGTGGACTCGTCTCAGTCAGCGGCGGCGGCCGGTCGCTGCTGCTCGCCGTGCTGCCCAAACACTGGCGCGGCGCCGGGCAACGGGTTGTCGAGCTCGTCCCGGCCGCGGGCGGCACCAGCGTTGCTGTTGTCTACGAGGGCGACACACTGGCCCTCCCGGCTGGCTCCCCTGAGGCGGCGCTCGCCCTGGAGGCGGTCCGCGACAAGGACAGCACCAGCTCTGTGCTGTGGGGGCTGAGCTCGGTCAGCCGGGACGACGTCGCGGGGGCGGCGAGCACCGACCTACGCCACCTCCCGGCTCTCTACGGCCTCGCCGGGGCCGCCGATGTGCAGGCCCCACCCGCCACGCTGAGCCTCGGTCCGGACGCCGCCGCACCGCCCGCCTACCTGTGGGCGCGGCTGGTCGCGCTCACCGAGCCGCTCGCCCGTAAGGTCCGCCAGGGCTACGTGGAGCGGGAGGAGCGGCTGCCCGCGATGCGCGGCCGCATCGTCGCCGAGGACATCCCACGCGCGTTGGCAGAGCGGCGCACCCATCTGCTCTGCCGGTTCGACGACCTCACCCCCGGCACCACCCTGCAGCGGGTCGTTGTCACCGCACTCGACGTCTGCACCCGCCCCGCCGACGGTGTAACCGCGCTGCTCGGGCAGGTCCTCGGCCGGATTCCCCAACGGGCGGTCCAGGTACGCCGGCTGCTGCGCGACATCCCCTCGCTGCCCCCGGCCGAGGCCGTCCGGCTCGGTCGTGGACTGCGCCCCGGTCGGCTCGACGCCGCGTGGCGGCCGGTGCTCGAGGTCGCGCTGCAGGTGCTCAGTGGGCAGCACGCCGGGCCGGTGAACGACACCGACGACCGGGTGGACGTCCGTGAGGTGGTCGTCCGCAGTGAGAAGCTGTGGGAGAACCTGCTTGACCGGGCGATGCGACAGCGCTGGCCGGGGGTTCGGGTGCTACGCAGCGAGCTCGGCCAGTTGGGCGAGCACGCCAAGGTCCCCGCGCCCTGGGCCGGGGCGCGGTCGCGGTCGCGGGAGGAGGACAAGTCCTACCCAGACTTCTTGGTCCTCAACAACGACGTCGTGTGGTGCGGTGACGCCAAGTACAAGCGGCTGGGTGTCTGGGGCCCGGAGGGCGACTACAGCGTCGCCCCCGACCGCGCTGACCTCTACCAGCTCTTCGCGTACAGCCACCTTGCCCGAGGGCTGGCCCCGCGGCGGCCGGTCACCCGCTGCGCGCTGCTGTACCCGGCCGAGCGAGGCGGCCCCGCGGGCCTGCTGCGCACACTGCACCGGGAGCCTGACCGCCTGGAGCTCGACGTCCTCACCCTGCCGTGGCCCGAACCGGGGGACGCACAACGGCCGATAGCGGCCTACCTGTCCCGGCTCGCTGCGGCGCTGCCCTCCCTCACCACCCCGTAGCCGCCGGCGCGCAGCATCTCGACTTCGTCGGCCGGGACGTCAGCAGAGAAGTCCGCGGCGAGCTCGCAGAGGTCGGCGAGGGAGAGCCCGTAGCCGTGGGCGACCAAGACGTCGACCTCCCGCCGAGTGCGGCCGCGGTCGGCCGCGGGCGGCGGCACCGCACCGAGCGCTGAGGCCAGCAGCGGGTGTACCGCGGCGTCGTCGGCAAGCAGCGCGCCGACCCGGGTGAGCAGGTGCTGGCCGAGCGTCGCCCGCGCCCCGCCGAAGGCGACCACGTGCTTCCACGCGGCCGGGTCGGGCACGGGCACCTGGCGCACCACGGTGCCGGTGACGTCGATCCCGGGCATCCGGCGGCGGAGCAACCAGTCGAACGGCAGACTGTCGAGCACCCCGCACAGCTGCAGCAGGCGCTCGGCATCGGGGAGCTGGAGTAGCTGAACTGACTGAATGGTGGGGACCCGCGGCAGCACTGTGGCCAGCATCGTGCGCCTATTGAACGGCGAGGACGCGTTGCGCCAGACCAGGCTGAACGGCTGTGCGTGCCGGCGGGCCACCTTCTCCCACACGTCCGGGCGAACCCACCAGCGGGCCTCGGGCCGGTAGTACGGGTCGGCGCGCTGCTCCGGCCGGACCGAAGTGGCCCTGACCTTCGCGCTCCACCGCTGCGGCCCGGTAACCCCGGCGAAGGTGGCGAACCTGGCGGTGTACTGCTCGATCATCCGGCCCTCCCACACCGGGAGCAGCCCCGGCGCCGGATGCCGGGAGATGCCCTCGGAGTGGTTGGTGAGGTGCAGCAGCCGGCCGAAGTGTGCGTCCGGGTAGGCGTCGCCGAGCAGCGGGCTCGCCGACAGCGCCAGCAACCGGGGCAGCTCCTCGCGCGTGCACGCTGGAAGCAGCCCGCTGGAGGGGTTGATCCGGAGGCGGAGCTCGTCGTCGAGGGTGGTCAGCAGCGCCTCGTCGCCGAGGTCACGCACGCGGGTGAGCCCGGTGGCCAGTCGGGTGTGCGGTGCCGTCGCCGGCCCGGCCAGCAGGAAGGCGAACCGCTCCCGGCTGTCGATGTCGAAGATCCGCTCCTCGTTGCGGTAGTCCCACACCTCGTGCACCTGGTGCCCGTCGAGTAGCGGCCGCATCAGCGCGGCATGCCCCGTGCTGGTCAGCATCGCGCTCTTCACCAGCACCGCTACCCAGCCGTCGCGCTCACGCACCCGGTCCAGCGCCAACTCGGTGAACAGCACGTGCGTGTACAGCTCGCCGCGGGCGCCACGGGCCAGCCGGGGGTCGGCGCGCATTGCACGGAGGCCATCGGCGGTAGAAGCCCGCACATCGGCGAGCCAGGCGTGCAGCAGCGGGTGGCTGCTTCGGGTGGCGTCCAAGTGCTCGTCCCGGCTGGCGCGGTGCCCGTCGTCCGCGGCGGCGTCGAGCAGGCCACGCAGCAGCGGGCGCGGCTCGACCCGGACCCGTTCCCACGGCGGGTTGCCCAGCACGAGGTCGACTGGCTCCTCGGGCGCAGCCACGCCAACAGCCGGGTCCCAGATCCGGCCGGCGACGAATGCAGCGGCCGGATTGCCGGCGCCTGCGCGGTGCAGCAGCGCGTTGCCGTGCCGCAGCCGGGGACCGTCGGCGAGCAGAGTGGCGTCACCGACGGTGACCGCGCAGGCGACGGCGGCCAGCTCCAGCGCCACCTGGTCGACGTCAGTGAGCTCCAGGTTCCGGGCGGCCTCCACTAGCAGGTCGTGCAGCAGGCCCAGCTCGCGAAGGTGCTCCAGCCAGGCCACCGGAAACCGACCGGGGCCGACTGCGAGGTCGGCGACCCGCAGCGAGCTGAGCAGCCGCGCCCGGGCGAGATCGGACGCGTCGCCCAGCCGATCGCGTGCCACCACTGCGGCGGTGCGAGCGACGACGCGGCGGGTGAACTCTTCGGGGGTATGGAATGCACCGAAGGCCCGGCGGGTGTGCTGGTCCGCCGTGGTGCCGGCGCGCCAGTCGGCGGTCAGCAGGGTCTCGTAAAACGCGGACAGGTTGACCGACTCGGCCGCCAGCTCGGCCAGCAACTCCGGATCTGCGCCGTCGGACCAGGCCAGCAGCGCCGCGCCGGGCCGAAGGATGCCGGCGAGGTCGTCGGCAACCTGACCGGCGGTGCGTGCGGGGGCCCAGCCGATGAGCGGTCGCAGCGCGGCGTGCGCGGCGGCGGCGGAGAGCGCGCGGACGGCCGTGCCGGCGGCGGTCATCGCGGCGACCGGGTCCTCGTGCGGGAGCACCCCGCCGAGCGCGCGGGTGCGCAACCGCTGCCAGCCGCGCAGGGCCAGCTCGTCCAGGCGGTTCACCGGGCCAGCCGAATCTCGTCGGTGCCAACATGCAGCACCGGGCGCCTGCGGAACGCCGCGGTGTGAACAGGGCCCAGCCGACGGGCGATCCACTCCTCGACCGGCTGGTCGAGCAGCGGCATCCGCGCGGTGCCGACCGCCTCGGCGACGGCTCCGGCGACCGAGGGCAGCGGCCGGCGGCGGGGGCGCCAGGTGCGGTCGGCGGTGAACCCCATGACGGCCAGGCAGTGTTCGTGAAGCACCGCCTCCAGGTACTTGCGCAGCGTGTGTACCGGCAGCGTCGCCTCGCGCAGCCGGTGAGCCACGCTTGCCGCGCTGGCGCCCAGGTACAAGCTCAGCGCCTCCAGCGGCCCCTCGCAGCCAGTAGGCGTCCGCAGCCCGCCGCTGTAGCGCAACCCCGGGGTGAGCCGGCGGGCGAAGCGGGCCTCCAGGTGGTCGGGCCGCTCCAGTAGCGGGACCTCGGGCTGCCGAGCGGCAGCCACGCCTGTGGTCTCCACGCGCTCCTCGGTGAGGCCGTCGGCGTCGCCGAACAGTTCGGCGACGCGGTCATCGATCTCCGCCTCGGCGGCCAGCCGCTGCAGCTCCCCGTCGAGGTCCGCGAGCCAGATCGTGCCCAGCACGTCCAGCAGGTCCCCGTCGACGGCGGGCGCTCCAACCCAGTCGAGGCAGTCGGGTCGGCGGGACTCGGCCCGCTGCTTGAGCCGCACGCACTGCGCGGCGAGCGCGCGCAGCGTCTCGTCGCCGAGAGCCGCCTCCGGGAAGGGACTGGCGGCGAGCGCGCCGGCGGTGAGGGTCAACTTGGGATTGACGCAGCGCAGGTAGGCGGTCAGTACCCGCGAGTTCAGCACCGCCGCGTGGGACAGCGGCTCGCCGCGGCCCACCAGTATGCCGGGCCCGGACGCCATGAACACCGAGCCAGGCGCGTGTAGCCGCACGTTCAGTCCCGCGGTGCCGGTATCGCTCCAGACCAGCTGGGCGGCGTCGGCGAGTTCCGGGTTGCGCAGGGCCGCCCCTGAGTGAGCGCGCAGCAGTGATCCGCCTTCGCCCCAGCGGACGACGTAGCGGCGCAGCCCCCACCACTTGGAGTAACCGCCACCCTTGCTGGCTTCCCGCCACCCCTCCTCGTCGGCCGGGACCTCCCATGCGAAGCGGACGAACCGGGTGTTGTCACCGGTGGAACTGCCCTGCATCGGGCGAGCGACGGTGCTGTAGGCGGGGTGGGCGTCGCGGAGCGCGCGCAGCGACGCCGCGCGCGCTCTGTGCCCGGACGAGGGGGTGCCGGCGAGGTCGGCCTCCAGCGCCGCCTGCTTGGCCTCGCGGTTTAGCGCGGAAAGGTCGAGCCGGGCCTCGGGCCAGGCGTCGCCCGCGCCGCCCCCGCCCTCCAGAAGGGTGAGCGTGACCCGAGCCTTGTCCCCGGACAGCTCACGGAAGGCCCCGGAGCCCAGGTCGACCGCATCGAGCACGCGGGCCCGCGCGATGACCGACCGGCGCAGCTGGGCGAGAGTGACTAGGTGGGTGAGCGTGCTCTGGTGCACGACGCCCAGCCGATCGCCCTCGGTGAGGTTGGTGGTGAGGTGGCCGACAAAGGCCGCACACAGGTCGTTGCCCGCGGAGGGGAAGTGGGCCTTGAGGTGCTGGCGCAGTGGCACGCCCATCAGCCGCCGGCCGAGGAACGGCGGGTTGGTGAGCAGCGCCAGCCGCCGCTGCTCACCGGCGGGCAGCACCCGGCCGAGGGTGACTGGGTCGAGCGCGCCGGCAAGCGGGTGGCCGCCGGTGGTGATCCAGTTCGGCGCCCGCGCGTCGCCGGTGTGCCGCAGCGCCTGCAGCCACAGCGCGACGGCGGCAATCTCGGCCAGCGCCGGATCAAGGTCGTAGCCGCGCAGAACCCGGTCGAGCAGCACCGCGGAGCGTTCAGCGGCTGGCACCGCCCAGGTGGGCGAAGCGATCAAGTGCCGGTAGGCGGCGAGCAGGAACGCGCCGCCGCCCACGGCCGGGTCGGCGACCACCAGTGAGGCGTCGTCGAGGCCATCAAGCGTCCGGGCGGTCAGCCACCGGACCAGGTAGCCGTCGGTGAGGAACTGGGTGACGGCCAGCAGGTCCGCGCCATCCAGCTTGGCGCCGCCGGTGAACGCAACGGCGTTTGCCCGCCGGACGTGTGGCCGTCGAAGGGCCTGGTACAGCTGACCGAGCTCTTCCGGAAGCACGTGCGGGGCCATCCGGCTGATGAGCGCCAGAGCTGCTACGCCGTTGTCCGTCGTCTCCAGCGCTCGGCGCAGGACCGCCACGCGGGCCGCGGCGGTCGGAAACTCCGCGGCGAAGCGGCCGGCGTCGGCCGCTTCTTCGGCGACCAGCAGCGCCGCCGCCGCCGGGGCCTCCCGCAGGGGCGCCAGGCCGCTCAAGGCGGTGGCCAGCCTGCGGAGGTCCTGGGCCTTCGGCGCCGCCCCGGCTGACACGGAGAGCGGCGAGGAGGTCATGGGCGCACCGTAACCAGGGGGTCCGACCGTTTGCGGCCGGGCGCGCCAGGTTGCTGTGTGTGGGGTGTACTCCACCTGTGAAGGTTGTCTCCCTGCCGTCAGAGGGGACTGCCCCGACTTCAGTTGACTCGGTTCGGTAGGGGCGGTCAGGCCGCGTGAGCGGCCTGGGTCAGTGTCTCGAACTCGATGGGTGTGAGTCGGCCGAGGCGGCGTTGCCGGCGGCGCCGGTGGTAGGTCCTCTCGATCCAGGTGATGATTGCCAGCCGCAGGTCCTCCCGGGTGGCCCGGCTCTGGCGGTCGAGAACGTTGCGCTGCAGCAGCGCGAAGAAGGACTCCATCGCGGCGTTGTCCCTGCAGGCGCCGACCCGGCCCATCGACCCGATCAGCCCGTGGTTCTTCAGCGCGGTGACGAAGGCGGTCGAGCGGAACTGGCGGCCCCGGTCGGAGTGCACGATCGTGCCGGCCGGTCCGCGTAGGGCGATCGCGTTGCGCAGCGCGGTCACCGCCAGTGACGCGGTCATCCGGGCGTCCATGGAGTAGCCGACGATCCGGCCGGAGTGCAGGTCCTTGATTGCGCAGAGGTAGAGCTTGCCCTCGCTGGTGGGGTGCTCGGTGTTGTCGGTCAGCCAGACCGCGTTGGGTGCCTTGGCGGTGAACTGGCGGTCGACCAGGTCCTCGTGCACCGGCGGGCCGGCCTTGCGGTTCAGGCCGCGCTTCTCGGGCGTTCACCGACCAGATCCGCTGCTGGGAGCACAGCCGGGCGACCCGGTTCTCACCCGCGGTCAGGCTGCGTTCGCGCAGCTGATCGGTGATGAACCGCTCGCCGAACGCGGGGTCGTCGTGGTGGATGTCGTAGGCGGCGTTGATCAGGTGCGCGTCGTCCCAGTCGCGCTGACTGACCGGGTCGGCGCACCACTTGTAGAAGGCCTGCTCGGAGAAGCCCAGCACCCGGCAGGTCACCGCGACGGGGATCTTCTCGGCGGCGAGTTCACGGACCAGCGGGTAAATCATTTTGGGAGGACGTCACGGGCGAAGTACGCGGTCGCCCGGCGCAGGATCTCGTTCTCCTGCTCGAGCAGCTTGTTGCGCCGACCTAGCTCGCGCAGCTCCACGGATTCGTCGGCGCATCGGCCGCGGCGGTCGCTCGAGGTCGGCGCGGCGAGTCCGTCCTCGAGGTCGGCAATCTTCAACCACCGCTGCAGACAGGACTCCGTGATTCTGAAGTCCCGGGCCACCTGGACGACCGACGCATCGCCCTTGCCGGCCACGGCGATCACGTCACGACGGAACTACACCGGGAACGGCTTGGGCACGATGCTGGTCCTTCCAGCGACTCCGCCGAACCGGGGGCACCCCAAGGAGTCAACCGAACCGGGGGCAGTCCCTCATGTCACCGGACGCCGTCATCAACGTCCGTGCTTAGTACACCTAAGCCTCAACGACACGCCGTTGGCACTGGCGACGCTCGCTGCACGACCTGCGTCGTCGCAACATGGAGGCGTGACAAGGTCGATCGGTGACGAAACGGCGGGAGACATCCGCCTACGCCGTCAAGGCGAATCGCACAAGAGTAGGGATTATTGCACCACTGTCGAGATGCGGTTACTTACCGGTCGACCGGCGACCGGTATAGGTGGCTTGCTGTAGCCATGCACCAGTCAAGCGAAGCCCGGCCAGCGATCAGCCCTAGACATTAGCAAATGACACAATTCATCCACTAATGCACCGGCTCAACTATGGGAAAGAGGACGAGTGTGGCGCTTTGGTTGGTCCGAGGTGGACGACACAGGGAAGGCGAGGAGACGGCATTCAAGACGAGCTCTGTGGGCATTGGGTGGCCCGAAGTGGGCGATCTTTCAACGATTTCCGTGAGCGAGGAGCTCCGTCATCGACTGGAGGTTGCTTATCCCACCGCCAGGACTAATGCAATCACGACATGGGCAACTCAGATTGACGCTTTTCATCGACGCATGCGTGTAGGTGACCTCGTCGCCCTCCCCTCAAGACGGGCATCCACCATTGCGTTTGGCCGCATTACTAGCGCCTATCGCTACGAACCCACCGCTATCGCGTCACTGCGACACCAACGGTCGGTCCTCTGGATCCGCGACAACGTGCCACGCGAGCTGATTGAACAGGACGTTCTCCGTTCACTTGGCGCCGCCTTAACAGTTTGCGAAATTCAGCGCAATAATGCGGAAGCGCGGATTCGAGCGCTACTGAATTATGAGGAGTAGAACTGACGAACGAGCACCGTGGCTCCGCGACTCGATGCCCATTCGAATCGCAGCAATATTCTATCCGCCACACCAACTGGAGTTGCTCACACTTGCGATTCTATGCAACGCTACAAGTCAACCTCACCTCTGCGCGATGCAGTACGTCAACCCACTGTGGCAGGCGCCTCCCATGCGCAATTCTCCCAGCCGATGCTCCCGCCAGATGCGCAGGCTTCCGGCGCCAGGACAGTCCGGCCTACCTTGCTGCCCGGAATTGCGACAGCAAGCGCGCTCGATGGGCACGACACTTGGGGCGCCGACGCCCTGCATTAGGGCACGACATAGCAGCGTCGTCCGGTTAGGTGTTGGAGCTATTTACCCTGAGTATTGGTAGATACGCAAGCCACTCTAGTGCAACATCATTGCAACACTCAGTAATGCAATGTCAAATAGGAGCCGTCAGAGCCGAGTCCTTGACACGCGCGAATTTTCTATGCGCACCATGATTAGAGGAGGTACTTGGGCAACCTATAATTACCAAGTAGATACCGCTCCTGAGTCGAACGAAAGACTGACTTACCAACGGGCTTTCAAGGCGGCTACTGCGCTCGGTGTCGGCGCAGTCTACAGAACGCCGGCATCCACGAAGATGCCCTCGCTAGTCAGCGTCCAAGGGCGTGGCCGGCCACCTTCCCCGGGTGGCCGGCCACGGTTCTACCAGGAGAAGCGTACGTTCCAACAACCCTCAGGACCAGCCCGGACCTACTACGGCGCCGCCGAGCACCATCTCCTCCTCCATCGACCTCCTCCGCGCCCCATGAAGTAGCCTGGCCAGCGCATGATCAGCAAGCCGCTGCTGAACACCTCGCAGATGACGTCGAAGACTGCCGTTACCAAGACCTAGGTGTCCGGCCGGAACTGAGCTATGACTCCGCGTCGATCCTGTGCAGTACGCCGCGGCCGCGTTCCTTGGCGCCGTACATCGCCCGATCCGCCAGCGAGAGGACCTCGTCCAGCGTCGTCCCCGGGGCGGCCATCGCCAGCCCGATGGAGGCCGACACCCGCACCGTCCGCCGTCCCACCTCGACCTCGTCCACCAGCACAGCAGCAAGCCCGTGCCCGATGGCCTCGGCAGCAGCAACGTCCACCCCGGGCAGCACCGCCACGAACTCGTCCCCGCCCAGCCGACCGACCACGGTCCCCGGCAGTTCCCGCTCCACGTGCCGGCGCATCCGCTCGGCGAGCCGCACGAGCAGCTGGTCCCCCACCGCGTGCCCGCCGCGGTCGTTGACCTCCTTGAACCGGTCGACGTCCACGAAGAGCACCGCTCCCCCGACCGCCAGCGCCGCGCGGCCGGTGTCGAGCAGGTGGCTGCGGTTGGCCAGCCCGGTCAGCGGGTCCTGCCGCGCCGACCGCAGCAGCGCCTGCTTCCAGCCGTCGGCCTTCACCGCCACCGCGGTCAGCCGGTCCACCGTCTCCTGCAGCCGCCGCGACTGCGCGGCGTCCGCCTCGGAATCAAGCTCGGCCGTCGACGACGCCAGCGTGTCGAGCACGGCCTCCAGCGGCAGTCCGGCCGCCACCGCCTCCAGCGTCCGCCCCTGCGCCGCCAGCAGCCCGGCGTCCCACTTGTGCCAGGCCACCTGCCGCCGCAGCGACAGCACGCTGCGCACCAGCCGGACCTGGATCTCCAGCACCGCCTGCTCCGCCGGCGTGAACTCCCGCGGCTCGTCGTCGAACACGCCCAGCGAGCCGAGCACGTAGCCGTCCTCGTCGATCAGCGGCACCCCGAGGTAGGAGCGGATCGCCCCGGCCACCACCGCCGGGTTGTCGCGGAACACCGGGTGCTCGGCCGCGTCGGACACCTCCAGCGGCGCCCGCAGCGCCACCACGTACGCGCAGAACGACAGCTCGTCGGGCACGTGCGAGTACGGCGCACCCGCGCCCTTCTCGGCCGGGAAGCACTGCTCGTCCGGGCCGACCAGGTTGATCACCGCGATCGGCGCGTCCACCGTCCCGGCCATGTACGCGACGACGGCGTCGAGGTCCTCGATCCCGGCGTGCCCCGGCACCCGGTAGCTGGCGATCGCCGCCAGCCGCGCCGCCTCGGCCACCGCCGGCCGCGGGTTGGGCAGCTCGGACACGGGCAGGCGGGGCGTCGGGATGAGGGCACTCACGCGGGGCGACGCTAGCTGCCGAGCGTCACCGGCGGAACACGTTCCGGCACGGGAGGCGTCCGGATCCCCCGGGACGGCGAACGAGGCGGGACGCTCCCCCGGGAGGCGCCATGTCCCGCACCGCCGCCGCGGCGCTGTTCGTCCTGCTCGCGGCCGCCTGCACCGCCGGACCCGACCCGCCGGGCGCCCGGGCGGTCATCGGGACTGTCGACCTCGACAGTGCACTCGGCACGGACGTCACCGTCCTCGATCTCGCGCCCGACCCCGACGGTCCGCCCGTCGCCCTGGTCAGCGGCGACGGCCGGAGCTGGCTCGTTCCCCCAGCGACCGGCGTCGTCCGCGAGATCCCCGCCGCGGAGCCGGGCAGCCGGCTGGTCATCGCCGACACCGGCACGCCGCTCGTCGTCGGCACCGCTCTGACGCAGGTCGGCGGCGAGGTCCTCCCGCTGCCGCTGGGGGGACCCCCGACCGCCGCCCTCCTCGACGGCGACACCCTCTACCTCGCCCACGACACGGAGCTCGCCGCCGTCGACGCGCACACCGGCGAGGTCCGCGCCACCGCCACCGCACCCGGCCCGGTCACCCACCTCGCGCGGGCACCGGACGGCCTGGTCGCCCTCGTCCACCGGGACGGCGTCGAACTCCTCCGCCTCGCCCCCGACCTCCGCCCTGACGGCGAACCGGTCGAGGTCGTCCCGGAGGAGATCGGCACCCCCACCGACCTGCAGGTCACCGCCGACGGCACCGTCGTCGTCACCGCCTACGTCAACGAGGCGCGGGATGCCGGGCGACTGGTCACCGTCGTCGACGGCGCGGTGCACACGCAGGTCGACGTCGAGGGCACCGACGACACCGCCCTCGACGTCGCCGTCGACGGCCAATCCGCCTACGTCGTGCTGTCGGCCTCCTACCACCCGGCCGAGCTGACGGCGGTCGACCTGGTCACCGGCGGGGTCACCGGGATCGCCGGGCTGTGCGGCGGCGCCGGCGCGTTCGGGGCTCTCACCACCGACGGCGGCACCGTCACCGTCGTCGGCTCGTGCACCGGCGCCGACCCGCACACCACCGCCTTCGTCATCGGCTGACGGGGCCGTCCGCCCCTGGCCCGCCGACCTCGTCGGCGGGACGCTCCGGACCCACCGGAGAAGGGGGTCGGCACCGTGTACGTCACCCAGGGTCTGCACCGCCACGTCCAGCAGCGCCCGCATGAGGTCGCCACCGTCTGCGCCGGCCGCACCCGCACCCACGCCGAGTCGGTCGACCGGATCGCCCGCCTCGCGGCCGCGCTGCAGAAGCTCGGCATCCGGGACGGCGAGCGCGCGGCGATCCTGTCGCTGAACTCCGACCGGTACCACGAGTTCCTCGGCGCGACGCTGTGGGCCGGCGGCGTCGTCGTCCCCGTCAACATCCGCTGGAGCGTCCCCGAGATCGCCGACTCCCTCGCCGAGGTCGGCGCCTCCGTCCTCGTCGTCGACGATGTCTTCGCCGGCTGCGTCGACGGCA
The DNA here is from genome assembly GCF_003002915.1 of Geodermatophilus tzadiensis. GTDB lineage: Bacteria > Actinomycetota > Actinomycetes > Mycobacteriales > Geodermatophilaceae > Geodermatophilus > Geodermatophilus tzadiensis. Next base: position 15,357 of record NZ_PVTG01000008.1, read on the forward strand.
TCCGGTCGGCGCACCCCGGGCTGCGGTCCGTAGTCCACGCCGGCGACGGCCCGACCCCCGACGGCTTGCTCTCCTTCGAGGAGCTCGTCGCGGCGCACGAGCCGGTCGAGGACGCCCGCCGCGGCGGCGCCGACCTGGCCGGCGTCTTCTACACCGGCGGCACCACCGGCCGGTCCAAGGGCGTCACGCTCAGCCACGACAACCTGCTGACGTCGTCCATGGGCGGGCTGGCCGCCGTCCACTTCCCGCCCGGCGCGGTCGGCCTGCACTCCGCGCCGATGTTCCACCTCGCCGCGTTCGCCCACTGGGTCGGCGGCGTCGTCGTCGGCGGCACGCAGGTGATGATCCCGGTGTTCGACCCGGTCGCGGTGCTGACCGCCGTCCAGGAGCACCGCGTCACCGACCTGCTGCTGGTGCCCACGATGGTCCAGCTGGTCGTCGATCACCCGCGGGTCGACGAGTTCGACCTGACCAGCGTCCGGCGGGTGCTCTACGGCGCCTCCCCGATGTCCGACGCCCTGCTCGGCCGGGCGATGAAGGCCTGGCCCAACGCACGCTTCATGCAGGCCTACGGCATGACCGAGCTCGCCCCCGGGGCCACCGTGCTCACCCCCGAGGACCACGAGGACCCGCGGCACCGGCGCTCCGTCGGCCGCGCCGCGCCGCACACCGAGGTGCGCGTCGTCGGCCCGGACGACGTCGAGCTGCCCCGCCGCGAGGTCGGCGAGGTCGTCGTCCGCGGCGGCAACGTGATGCTCGGCTACTGGGATCGTCCGCAGGAGACCGCCGAGGCGCTGCGCGGCGGGTGGATGCACACCGGCGACGCCGGCTGGATGGACGACGACGGTTACCTCTACCTCACCGACCGCCTCAAGGACATGATCATCTCCGGCGGGGAGAACGTGTACTCGGTCGAGGTGGAGAACGTCCTCGCCCAGCACCCGGCCGTGGCCACCTGCGCGGTCATCGGCGTCCCCGACGAGACCTGGGGCGAGCGGGTGCACGCCGTCGTCGTCCCGGCGGCCGGCGCCACCGTCACCCTCGAGGAGCTGCGAGCCTTCTGCGCCGACCGGCTCGCCGGGTACAAGACGCCGCGGTCGATGGACGTCGTCGACGCGCTGCCGCTCTCCCCCGTGGGCAAGGTGCTCAAGCGGACGCTGCGCGAGCCCTACTGGGCCAGCCAGGACCGTGGCGTCCACTGATGGGGACGGCCGGCCGACCAGCAGCCGGCTCGCCCGCACCGCCCGGCTCGCCGCGCTGCCCGCGGCGTACGCCGGGCGCACCGCCCTCGGCCTCGGCAAGCGGATCGGCGGCCACCCCGCCGAGGTGGTCGCCGCGCAGGTGCAGCAGCGGACCGCCGAGCAGCTGTTCGCCACCCTCGGCCAGCTCAAGGGCGGCGCGATGAAGGTCGGCCAGGCGATGTCGGCGATGGAGGCCGCCCTGCCCGAGCAGCTGGTCGGCCCCTACCGCGAGGCGCTCGTCCGGCTGCAGGACGCAGCACCGGCGATGCCGGCGCCGATGGTGCACGAGGAGCTCACCCGGTCCCTCGGCGAGAGCTGGCGGGAGTGGTTCCGCGACTTCGACGACCGGCCGGTGGCGGCGGCCAGCGTCGGGCAGGTGCACCGCGCCACCTGGTCCGACGGCAGCCCGGTGGCGGTGAAGGTCCAGTACCCGGGCGCCGGCGACGCGCTGGTCGCCGACCTGAACGTGCTGCAGCGGGCGGCGCCGCTCATGCAGGCGGCCATGCCCGGCCTCGACGCCCGGCAGCTGATCGCCGAGCTGCGCGACCGGCTCGTCGAGGAGGTCGACTACGTGCAGGAGGCCGACGCGCAGACCGCGTTCGCCGACGCCTACCGCGACGACCCCGACGTCTGCGTCCCCGAGGTGCTCGCCGGCGAGGACCACGTGCTGGTGAGCCGCTGGGTCGACGGGACGCCGCTGTCGCGGGTCATCACCGACGGCGCCCCGGGCGACCGCGACCGCGCCGGCCTGCTGCTGGTGCGCCTGTTCTGCTCCGCCCCCGAGCGCGCGCGGCGGCTGCACGGCGACCCGCACCCCGGCAACTTCCGGCTGCTGCCCGACGGCCGGCTCGCCGTCCTCGACTTCGGCGCCACCGAGGCCCTCCCCGACGGCTGGCCGGCCCGGCTCGGCCCCCTCCTCGCCGCCGGTCGGGACGGCGACGCCGCGGCCCTGCACCGCATCGCCGCCTCCGCGCGGCTGCTGCGCCCCGACGAGGTGACCGCACAGGCCCTGATGGACCTGCTCGACCCCTACCTGCAGCCGCTGCGCGAGCCCGCCTACCGGTTCGCCCGCGCCTGGATGCAGGAGCAGACGAAGGTCTCCTCCGACCCGTTCAGCGCCGCCTCCCGCACCCAGCGCCGGCTCGCCATCCCGCCGCGGCACCTGCTGCTGCAGCGCGTGGCCGTGGGACTGGTCGGCGTCCTCTGCTCGCTGGGCGCCACGGTGGCCGTCGACGGCGAGGTCCGCCGCTGGCTGCCCGGCTACGCGGACGCGACCCCGGCGGCGAGGACCTGAGCCGTGCGCACGCCGTTCACCGAGCTGGTCGGGTGCCGGGTCCCGATCCAGCAGGCCCCGATGGGGACCATCTCCTCGCCGGACCTCGCGGTCGCGGTCGCCGAGGCCGGCGGCGTCGGCACCCTCACCGCGCTCGGTCTCCCGCCCGCGGTGCTGCTGCGGCGGCTCGACGAGGTGCGCGCGCGCACGTCCGGCGTGCTGTCGGCCAACGTCGTCACCCCGGACGTCGACGACGGCCTGCTCACCGCCGTCGCCGAGCGGGTGCGGCTGGTCGACTTCTTCTGGTTCGACCCCGCACCGCGCCTGGTGGAGCGCGCCCACCGGGCCGGGGCGCTCGTCAACTGGCAGGTCGGGTCGACGGCGGAGGCGCGCGCCGCGGTGGACGCCGGCTGCGACGTCGTCACGGTGCAGGGCGTCGAGGCCGGCGGGCACGTCCGCGGCGCCACGCCCCTGCGGACCCTGCTGCGCGAGGTGCTCGACGCGGTCGACGTCCCCGTGCTCGCCGCCGGCGGCATCAGCGACGGGCGGTCGTTCGCCGAGGTGCTGGCGGCGGGCGCGGCCGGTGCGCGGATCGGCACGCGCTTCCTCGCGACTCCCGAGTCCGGCGCCCACCCGGCGTACAAGCGGGCCGTCGTCGACGCCGCCGGCGACTGCACCGAGATCACCGGTGCGTTCGCCGTCGGCTGCCCGCTGTGCGCCACCAGCCCGCGGGCCCGGGTGCTGCGGACCGCGGTGGAGCGGCTCGCCGAGGTCGACGACGACGTCGCTGCCACGATCGGCCGCGACCGGGTCCCGGTTCCGCGCGGGTCCGGCCTCCCGCCCGTGGCCGGCGTCGAGGGCCGGCTCGACGCGATGGCCCTGTACGCGGGTGCCGCCGTCGGCTCGGTGGGCGACGTCCGGCCCGCCGCCGAGGTGGTCGCCGAACTGGTGGCCGCGGTCGAGCGTCCGACCGTGCCGGGCTCCACTGGCTAGGAGTCCGCGAGCCAGGACAGCAGCCGGCCCCGCGACCAGCAGCGGCCGACCGCCTCGGCGTGCAGCGCCGACCCGCCGAGCACCGTCACACCGACGGTGCTGTGCCCGGAGGCGCGGCGGTCACCGAGCGTCGGGACCGCCGGCGCGACGCCGACGCCCTCCACCGACACCCACGCCACCACACGCCGGGCCGCCACCTCGTCGAGCCGGTGCAGGAAGCGCAGCCGGCCCTCCAGCGGGTACCGCGACAGCGCCCACGTCGTGGTGACGACGGGCAGCGCGCCGTCGGGCACCCGGGCCACGGCGTCGGGCAGCACCTCGACGGCGTCCCCGCACACGAGCTGCGGCGGGTCGGCCGTCATCAGCGCGAGCTCGGCTTCGAGCTGCGCCGCCCGCTCCGGCTCATCAGGCGGCACGCAGGCCCGCAGCCACCGGGCGTCGTCGGGGTCGGTCACGTCGACCGGGTCGGGGTCGACGGCGACCCGCGCCACCACCTCGGGCACCGCCGTCGCCGGTACGGGCCGGGCGCCGACGACCGACGCCGACAGCTGCACGGGCGACGCCGGGTCGCCCAGCCGCTGCCCGGTGCCGTACGTGATGCCGAGGCGGTCGAGGTGGGTGTTGAGCCCCACTGGGGAGCCGACGTCGACCAGCCCGACCGCGTCCGCACCCGCCCGCCGCGCGGCCTCGGCGACGGCCGGGTACAGCACGGCGCAGCGGGCGGTCTCGACGGTGCGCACCGGCCGGCGCGCGGCGAGCACGTCGGGCGTCCGCAGCAGCGTGTCGACCGCCGCGACGGCCGCGGCCTCGTCGTCCCCGGCCGCGTAGGCGGCGGCGAGCGCCGGGGCGCGGCCGGCCAGCGCCAGGTCGTGCAGCGCGGCGAGCAGCACCGCGGGCTGCCGGGCGCGCGCCGCCTGGAGAGCCTGCAGCGCGCCGGCCGACCCGCTCAGCGCGACGGCCACCCGCGCGGACAGCGGCGACGTCCCGGCAGCGTCCTCGGCGAAGCGCCGGTACACCTCGGCGAGGTCGCGGGCGGGCATGCGCTCAGCGGGCCTGCCGGCGCATCGACCACATCTGCGCGGGGCGCTCGAACTGGCTGGCGACCTCCCAGCTCACCGCGCCGTTGACGACCTCGCGCCGGAAGTTGCCCACGGCCACCCGCGCCAGCTCCGGGTCGGCGGCGACGCGGCCGGCCAGCTCCAGCGCGCGCGACTCGACGTCGGCGTCGTCCACCGACTCCCACGCCAGGCCCAGCTCGGCGGCGCGCGTCCCGTTGATCTCCTCGCCGAACAGCGCCATCGCCGCGGCGGCCTCGCGGCCGATCAGCCGCGACAGGATGACGAAGTGCCCGCCGCCGGGGTGCATGCCGCGCTTGAGGAAGCCGGCCAGCAGCCGGGCGTCGTTCGCGACGATCCGCAGGTCGGCGGCCAGCAGCATGTTCATCCCGGCGCCGACGGCCGACCCGCGGACGGCGGCGACGGTGGGCACCTTCACCTGGCCCAGCCGGTAGAAGGAGTCGTAGATCCGGCTCATGCCGTCGTAGGCGTCGGGCGCGGCCGGGTCCTGGCCCGCGCTGGTCAGCGTGGCGACGTCCCCGCCCGCGCAGAACGACTTCCCCACCGCCCGGACGACGAGCGCGCCCACCTCGGGCTGCGCGTCCACCTCGTCGAGGACGCCGATCAGCTCGGACGCCATCTGCGGCGTCAGCGCGTTGCGGCGGTCGGGCGCGTTGAGCGTCACCACCGCCACGCCGCCGTCGACCTCGAGCAGGACCTCGGCGTCAGCCACGAGCGCACCTCCACGTCAGGGGCCCGGCACCGCTGCCGGTCCGTCGGGGCATCAGACCACGGCGCCCGGTTGCCGCCCCGGCCGGGACGGACCCACACTCGCCTCCCGACCCCGGAGCCCGCATGCCGTCCGCCCGCCGCGCCGCACTGGTCCTCCTCGCGATGGTGGCGACCGGGTGCACCGCCGTCGAGGGCGAGCCCAGCCCGGCGCCGCGGACGTTAAGCGAGTCCCTCGGCACGGTCGACCTCGACGCCGCCTCCCCCGCCGGTGTCGACGTCCTCGACCTCGCGCCCGCTCCCGACGGCGGCACGCTGGCGCTGCTCGCCGACACCGCCGACCCGCGCGTCGGGTACCTGACGACCGTCGGCGCGGACGGGCTCGGCGACGTCCGCCGGCTCGACGACGTCGGCACGCAGGTGTTCCCCATCGCCGACGGCACCGTCCTCGTGGCGGGCCCCGGCCGGCTCACCCGGATCCCGCCCGGCCAGGAGCCCACGCTGGTGGAGGTCGACGTCGCCGGTGACCCCGCCGCCCTCTCCCCCGACGGCCGCCGCCTCTACGTCGCCGCCGACCGCCGGCTCGTGGCCGTGGACGCCGGCACCGGGGAGGTCGTCGCCACCGCCGACCTCGGCGAGGGGCTCACCGTGGCGGCGCTGGCCGTCGGCCCGGACGGCGGACCGACCGCGCTGCTCGGCGACGCCCGCGCCGCCGACCTGGCCGACGTCGCCGTCCTCGGGACCTGGGACGCCGACCTGCAGCAGCAGGGCACCCTCGTCGAGCTCGCCCCGGACGAGCCGGCCAGCATCCCGTCGGCGCTGGAGGTCACCGACGACGGCACCGCCGTCGCCACCCTCACCACCGGCGGCGACGAGCCCTTCCGCGTGGTCACCGTGGCCGACGGCGAGGTCACCGCCTCGCACGCCGTCCCGGGCACCGACCGCACTCCCGCCGACCTCGCCGTCTCGCCCGACGCGCGGGTCGCCTACCTGCCGGTGGTCGGCTTCGAGGTGGAATCCGGCGTGGTCACCCTCGACCTGGCCGCCGGCGGGCAGCTCGCCGACGTGCAGCTGTGCGAGGGCCAGGGCGCTTTCGGGCAGGTGGAGCTCGCCGGCGAGACGCTCACCGTCGTCGGCTCCTGCATCACCGGCGACGCGCCGTCGACCACCGCCTTCCTCGTGGGCTGACCCTCGCGGGCCCGCGCGAAGGGCTCCGGGGCCTCAGCGGGCGAGAGTCGCGTACAGCTCCTCGGCGATCGTGACGTGACCGGCGGCGTTCGGGTGCAGGCAATCCCGCCCGCCGACGTACTCGCTCGGGTCGAGGGCGCCGTACAGATCGGTGACCTGGGCGCCGGTGTTCGCCGCGACCTGGCGGATGACGTCGTTGAGCCCCGCCTGCAGCGACAGGGACAGCACGTCCGGGACGGCGCCACCCTCCAGGACGACGTCCGCGATCGCCGGTGCGAGGCGGTTGAGCCCGGTCAGGAAGCAGGAGCCGATCGGGTTGTAGTACGTCGTCACCACGACCTCGGTGTCGCGGCCCGCGGCGGCGACCAGCTTCCCGAGGATCTCGGCGAGGCGCTCCCTGACGCCGGCCAGCGCGGCCTCCACCGTGGCCTGGCAGCCCGTCGGCGTGGCGGTGGTGATGCAGGCCGCGGTCACCGGACCGAAGACGTCGTTGCCGCCGATGGTCACGGTGATGACCTCGACGTCGTTCTTCGGGTCGCGGTCGCCGTTGCGCTCGGTGATCAGGGCCAGCGCCCCGGGCAGCTGGTCGCTGATCAGGGTCGCCGTCGTCGCGCCGGCCACGGCCCGGTTCTCCAGCTGGAAGTCCGCCAGCGACCGCCCGGTCGCCTTGTCCGCGGCCGGGTTGTAGTCGGCGTCGAGGAGGTCCTCGAGCAGCTCGGGGTAACCGCTCACCTTCGGCACCGCGCCGACGCCCGCGGGGACGGAGTCGCCCAGCGCCAGGTACACCGGCGACCCCAGAGGGGAACTCTCCTCGGCGACCGCGGGTGCCGCTGCCACCAGCGGCAGGAGCGCCGCCAACCCGACCACCAACTGCCTGCGCATGGTCTCCCCCGTTCCCGGACGGTTCCCCGTGCCGCCCTGCACGGGGTGTGCGGACCCCACCACCGACAGCAGGTGACCGACCAGGGTCGAAAGGCCGTGGCGTCAGGCCGGCGGAGTCCACCCGGGGTCGCGGCCGGTGGCTCCGAGCAGCCGGTCGAGCGCCGGGGCGTCGTCGGGCACGGGGACGCGTGGTCCGTAGAGGTCCGGCGGCCGGTCGTCGTCGCCGAAGGAGTCGGCGAAGGCGCGGCACGCCTCGGCGCCCTCGTCGTCCACGGTGTAGGGCTGCCCCGTGGCGACGGCGACGTCCCAGCCGTGGACGACCACCTCGTCGAGCGCGACGACGACGGCCACCTCGGCGGGCATCTCCACGCCACCGGCGGCGGTCATCCCCTCGTGCGCCGCGGGGTCGCGCCATGCGGCCGCCAGCGCGTCGAGCTGCTCGGGGATGTAGGTGCGCCAGTCGGCGGGCAGGTGCGCGGGGTCGGTGGAGGCGGAGCCGTCGACGGGCGTCTTCTCGGCGGCCATCCGGAAGGCGTACGCGAGTCCGGCCAGGTGGCCGAGGACCCCGGCCACGGTCGTGCCCTCGCACGGGGTGGGTGCGGTCAGCTGGTCGTCGCGGACCCCGGCCACCACGCGCGCCACCGCGGTCGCCGCCGGTTCCAGATCGAGCATCGGCATGTCGGTCATGACCCGCCGCGCCGCCGGGACTCATCGGCCACCGAGCCTCCGATCCGGGCGAGAATGGCCTCCGTGACAGGGGGACGAGGGGACGAGACTGCCCTGGTCCTCCCGTCCGCCGGCCCCGACCCGATCCCGCTGGGCACCGCGCTGGCCGCCGTCCTCGGCTACGCCCGCGGACGGCGCCCGCTCTTCTTCCGCTCCCCCAGCGCGCCGCAGGGCCGCTGGTTCCAGGTGCTCGCCTACGGCTTCGACCGCTTCGACGGCCAGCCGCCCGAGACCGGCGACCGACCCACCGACCGCGACGTCCTGCTCGCCGAGGGCCTGCACGGCCGGCTCGACCGGGCCGGGTGGCGCGCGGTGCGCACCGACCTGGACGAGGTGTGGCCGCTGCTGCGGGACCTCCGTGCCCGCGCCGGCGGCCGGGCGTTCTGGGAGCTCCCGGACGACGAGTTCTCCGTGCTGGCCGAGCCGGGCACGGTGGGCGCCGTCCTCCGCTCGCTCACCGACCGGCCGACCGCGCGGCACGTCGCCGCCGCGCTGCACCACCGGCACCCGTCGCTGGTGCCGCTGGTCGACGGCGTCACGCGGCGGCAGCTGTGGGGCCACCTGCGCGAGGGCGACAGCGGCCCGGAGGCGTGCATCTCCCGGGAGGTGCACGCCAACGCCGCGGCCTTCGCCCGCCTGGAGACGGCGGCGGCGACGCTGCTCGGCCGGCCGGTGACCCGTCTGCGCCTGCACGACGTGCTGGTGTGGCTGGCCGGGTCGCTGCGGATGACGCACGCGGTCGCGCTCGGCCGGGCGCTGGCCGCTGAGTCGGGACAGGAGGCCGCACTCGCGCGGTGACGCCCTTCGGGTGGCTCTCCACAGGGTCGGCCCACGCGGCGGTGTGATCTGGCTATCGTGCCGAGCCGTGCGTGATCACCGGGGGCGGACCCGACTGGCGACGGCGCTCGTGCTGGGGACGACGCTGCTGTCCGGCTGCTCCGAGGACGCCGAGGCGCCCGGCGAGAGCCTGCCATCGGCCACCTCGTCGACCCCGACCACCGAGGCGCTGCCCGTCGTGGGTCCGGCCGACTTCCCCGTGCCGCCCGAGGCCCGCACCCAGGACGCCGCCGGCGCCGAGGCCTTCCTCCGCTACTGGATCGACCTGCTCGACCGTCAGCGCGCCGTCCCCGCCGGCCAGCCGCTGCGCGACCTGGGCCCGGACTGCGGCGAGTGCCAGCGCATCGCCAAGAACTACGACGACGCAGCTGCCTCCGGGTGGAGGTACGTCGGTGGAGAACTGACCCTCAACGACGTGCCGGCGCCGGTCATGGAAGCCGACACCGCCTACGTCAGCTTCGGGATCCGCCAGGAAGCCATCGAGGCGGTCGACGGGGCGGGCGCAGTCATCGACAGTCAGCCGCTGGCACCTAACGTCTTTGGCGGCATTGACCTCACCTGGTCGCCAAGTGATCAGGCGTGGATCGTGACCAGCTTCGGGTTCGGCTGATGCGGTCGTTATTGCGCAGCTTGATTGTTCTTCTAACGCTTGTCCTACTCGGCGACTTCGCCAGCGGGACAGCTAATGCCGCATGCGTCTTCGAGAAGTGCCCAGAAGCCGGACTGGGTGACGGCTCGGTGACCACCGAGTACTCCGGTGCCGAGATCGGTGGCCTCATCGGCGACGACGGCGGCGGAGGCGACGGTCTGGGGCCCTTCTATGTCTATCGCCTGCGCCAGCCCTGCAGCCTCGTCGAGGAGCGCGGCGACGTCTGCAACGCGCTGGACTTCCAGGCCTGTCCCGCGGATCCCGGCCGGGTGGTCCGCTACCTGACCGTGCAGCAGCGGCCCGTGGTCCGCGCCGACGGTAGTGCTGCCGTGCCGATCCCTGGAGGAGCACAAGCGGGCGACTTCCTCGGTGACTGGATCGACCTCCGCACGGCCTGCATCGACATCACCGCGCTCAACCCGCCGCCGACACCGGACGAGGTCTTCACCTACTTCCAGCGCCTGCCGCTGCCGCAGCTGACCACCCGGCACGCCCCACCCGGCGCCGGCCTCTCCGGGCTCCCGGTCGCCTTCTGGACCGACTCGCCCACCACCCAGACCTTCACCGTCGACATCCGCGGCTTCACCGTCGTCATCGCCGCGGAGGCGCAGCTGTACACCTGGCGCACCGGCGACCCCGCCGTGCCCACACTGACCAGCACCGAGCCCGGCGGCCCCTATCCCGACCAGGCCGCCGAGCACCTCTACCGCTCGGGCACCTACACGGCCGGCCTCACCGTGACCTGGGGTGCGACCTTTACCGTCGACGCTAGCGCGCCGGCCGACGTGCCCGGCACCACCACGACCGACGGCCCGCCAGTCACCTTCGACGTCGTCGAGGCCACCGCCGTCCTCACGAACCCCTACGACTGACGTCGACACATGCTTGCAGACTGCTAGCATTCTGCGACATGCGAACCCTGTACCTGCGCAACGTCCCTGACGAGGTCGTCGAGCGTCTGGAGCGCCTCGCCGCCCGTGAGGCGACGTCCGTCGGTGCGTTCGCGGTCCGCGAGCTGGCCGAGGCCTCGCGCCGGGCGGACAACGCGGCGCTCCTGGGCGACCTGCCCGACCTGGACGTGTCCCCGGACGAGATCGTCGAAGGACTGGACGCCGAGCGCGCCGGGCGGTGATCGTCGCCGACGCCTCGGCCGTCGTCTCCGGCCTCCTCAACGCCGGACCGGCCCGTGAGCTCCTGGCCCGGGAACGGCTGCACGTGCCACACCTGGCCGACGTCGAGGTCGCCAGCGCGCTCCGCCGCGCCGTGGGTGCCAGCCGCATCACCGCGGCGGAGGGGTGGTCGGTACTCGACACCTGGCGCCACCTGGGGGTCACCCGCCACGCCGCCCCTGGCCTGCTCGACCGCGTCTGGCAGCTCCGCGCGAACGTCACGGCCTACGACGCCACCTACGTCGCGCTCGCCGAGGCCCTGGGGTGCGCGCTGGTGACGGCGGACGGGCGGCTCACCCGTGCGTCCGGCATCGCGTGTCCCGTGACGGTGGTCCCCCGTTGAGCCCCGCAATCGGGACCCGTCGCGAGAGGGCAGTTGTTGCTGCCGACACGCACGGACACGCCCGCGGGAGCGGCACCAACCGCCCACTCGGCCTCGCACCGGCCCGTTCCCCGCTCGGCCCGCCGGGTAGGGGCGGGCGATGAGCGGCGACCCGTTCGGCCTGCAGCGCTTCGTCGACGCCCAGGCCGGCAGCTACCAGCAGGCGTTGGCGGAGCTCCGCAACGGGCGCAAGACCAGCCACTGGATGTGGTTCGTCTTTCCGCAGGTCGCCGGGCTCGGCCGCAGCGCGACGGCGCAGCACTACGCGATCCGCGGTCTCGACGAGGCGCGCGCCTACCTCGCCCACCCCGTGCTCGGGCCCCGGCTGGTCGAGTGCGCGCGGGTCCTGACCGGGCTGCCCGACGGCGACCCGGTGGCGGTGTTCGGCCCCGTCGACGCCGTCAAGCTGCGCTCGTCGATGACTCTGTTCGCGCACGCCGACCCGGGACAGTCGGCCTTCCGCGCCGTCCTCGAGCAGTACTTCGGCGGCGCGGAGGACGAGGCGACGACGTCCCGGTTGTAGTCCCGCGCGCAGTCGTGCTCTGCCCCGCGGGTGGGGGCAGAGCACGACTTCCCGGCAGGACAGGTGCCGCCCGGCGCGCGGCGGCACCGCGTGTCGGCGAGGCTGGGTCGGTGAGCGACGACAACACCGGGTCCGGGTACGTCAGCAGCGGGCAGGAGTACGCCCGCGACACGAACTACCTGGAGGACCGGATCACCGCCGACGGGTCGAGCGGGTGGCCCGTCGAGCCCGGCCGCTACCGACTGGTGATCGCCCGCGCCTGTCCCTGGGCCAACCGGGCGGCGATCGTGCGCCGGCTGCTCGGCCTGGAGCCGGTGATCTCGATGGGCATCTGCGGGCCGACCCACGACGAGCGCAGCTGGACGTTCGACCTCGACCCCGGCGGCCGGGACCCGGTGCTGGGCTACGAGCGGCTGCAGGAGGCGTTCCTCGCGCGCGACCCGCAGTACCCGCGGGGCATCACGGTGCCGGCGATGGTCGACGTCCCGACGAAGGCCGTCGTCACCAATGACTTCATGCAGATGACGCTCGACTTCTCCACCCAGTGGACGGCGCACCACCGCGAGGGCGCCCCCGACCTCTATCCCGAGAAGCTGCGCGACGAGATGGACGAGGTGATGCAGCGCGTCTACACCGAGGTCAACAACGGCGTGTACCGCTGCGGCTTCGCCGGCTCGCAGCGCGCCTACGACAGGGCGTACGACCGGCTCTGGACGGCGCTGGACTGGCTGGAGGAGCGACTGTCGACGCAGCGCTACCTCATGGGCGACACGATCACCGAGGCCGACGTCCGCCTGTTCACCACACTGGCCCGCTTCGACGCCGTCTACCACGGCCACTTCAAGTGCAACCGGCAGAAGCTCACCGAGATGCCGGCGCTGTGGGGCTACGCGCGCGACCTGTTCCAGACGCCGGGGTTCGGCGACACCACCGACTTCCCGCAGATCAAGGAGCACTACTACGTCGTCCACGCCGACATCAACCCGACGCAGGTCATCCCGATGGGGCCGGACACGTCGGTCTGGCTGACCTCGCACGGTCGCGAGGAGCTCGGCGGTTCACCCTTCGGTGAGGGGACGCCGCCCGGGCCGGTCGCGCCGGGCGAGGAGGTCCCGGCCGACCACGGCCCCGGCGGGATCGGCCACCGGCCCGACGGGGAACGGCACTAGCCGCTCAGCACCCGCCGTCGCCCCCGCCGCCACCGCCGCCGTCGAAGCCGCCCCCGCCCCAGCCGCCGCCGTCGGCACCGAGACCTGCGTGGCCACCGCTGATGTAGGCGCCGCCGGCGAGGTAGCCGACGTCGTGCGCGCGGTCGTAGCGCCGTCCCCGGACGGCGGGGCGCCGTCCGGCGCGCGCTCGGGACCGCTGCAGGCCGAAGGCCATCAGGAGCACCGCCGCGACCACCACGAGGAGCACGACTGCCGTCATGGCGGAACTGTCCCGCGACGGAGGCCGGTGCGCCAGTGCTCTCCGCTGGGTCAGTCGCCGCCGCCACCTCCGCCACCGTCGCCGCCGCCGGCGTCACCGGAGTCACCCCAGCCACCGTCGTCGGACGAGTAGCCGTCGTGGTCGTAGCCGCCGGACCCGCCGTCACCGGCCGCGTGCCGGCCGCGGGGACGGCGACGTGGTGCGGCCCTCCGCGCCACGCTGACGCCCAGGCTGAGCAGGACCGCGAGCACGACCAGGACCACGAGTGCCGTCATGGCGCGCACTGTGCCCGACCACCGACCCGCGTGGGGCGCCTCCCGCCGTGGGACCCGGACAGCCCGCACCGCGGTCGGCGGAGGTGGCGCCCGTTGCGTCGAGCGCCACCTCCGCCGCCCTTCACGTTGGGCGGGGAGGTCAGGGGTCCCGCGCGCGAGCACAGGTCGCCGGCAGCGGTACCCCCATCCCCGATACCTCCCCGCCCGGTGGCCCCGGCCCAGTCGCCCAGGTCGGGGTCACGCCGGGGAGGCGTGCACGACCGACCTGTGCGGGGAGCGGGAGGACCGGCCCCGGCGGTGGCGTGCACGCCGGGGAGGGGTCAGTCGGGCGAGAAGACGGGGTCGGCGACCGTCGGGGACGCCACGTGGTGGATCTGGGCCCCACCGCTGGTCGCCGCGATCTCGAGACCGGGCAGCGTGGAGGCGAGGACGGCGTCCGGGAGGGCCAGCAGCCCCGCGGACGACGACGACGCGATCGGTGCGGGTGCCGGCGCAGGAGCGGCGGGCAGCGGCACCGGGGTGGACGCCGGGCTGCCGGCCGGGACCGTGCCGCTGGTGAGCGACGGCGTGGAGGGCGTGGTCGCGCGGGTGGGACCGTCGTCGCTCCGGGACGGCTCGGCGGAGGTCCGGACGAAGGCGTCGGCCACGGGGGAGGCGAGCACGGCCGCGGCCGACAGCAGCAGCTGCTGGACGATCGGCGGGACGACCGGGGCGGCCGCGAGCGTGACGGCGACGGTCGCCGTCGTGACGACCGGCGCTGCCACCGCGGTGGCGGGAGCGGCGGTCGGCGCCACGACCTCGGTCACCGGTGCGGGCACTGGCTCCACGGCCTCGGCGACCGGAGCGGTGGGCTCGGCCGCCGGCACGACCGCCACGACCTCGGCCACCGGCGCCACGGCCACCGGCGCCACGGCCACGGTGACCACTCCGGCCACGGGCGGGAGGACCGACGCCACGACCTCGACCACCGTGGCCACCGGCGCGGCGACGGGCGCGGTGGCGTCGACGACCTCGCTCACAGGCGCCGGAGCGGGCGCCACCGTCTCGACCACGGGAGGCACAGCCGCGACGACGGGGACGACCGGCGCCAGGAGCTCCGTGACCACCGCTGGGACGGGCTCGACGACCGGCGCCACGGCCCCCACGACCGGCGTCACCCGGTCGACAGCCGGTGCAGCCATCTCGATGACCGGCGCGACCGGTGTGACGACCTCGACCACGGGCGCGAGGACCGGCGCCACCGCCTCGACGACCGGTGTCACTGCGTCGATGACCGGCGCGGCCACTGCGGGAGGCGTCGCGATCTGCAGCCCCGGTGGGGTGGCTTCACTGGCGGGCGTGACCGGTCGGGCGACAGGGGCGACCGCCTCGGCGACCGGACGCACCACCGGGGCCACGACCTCGACCACGGGAGCGGCGACCTCGGCGACCGGCGCGGCCACCACGGGAGGCGTCGCGACCTGCAGCCCCGGGGCCTCGGCGCCACTGGCCGGCGTGGCCGGTCGGGGGACCGGGACCACGTCCTCGACCACGGGCGCGACGACGGGCGCCACCGCCTCGACGATCGGCGCAGCCCCCACCGGAGGCGTCACGATCTGCAGCCCGGGTGGGGCGGCCCCGTTGGCGGGCGTCTCCGGTCGAGCAACCGGGGGGACCGGCTCGGCCACGGGCGTGACGACTGGCGCCACCGCCTCGACGACCGGTGTCACTGCGTCGATGACCGGCGCGGCCACCGCCGGAGGCGTTGCGATCTGCAGCCCGGGTGGGGCGGCCCCGTTGGCGGGCGTCTCCGGTCGAGCAACCGGGGGGACCGGCTCGGCCACGGGCGTGACGACCGGTGCCACCGCCTCGACGACCGGCGCGGCCACCGCCGGAGGCGTTGCGATCTGCAGCCCGGGCGGGACGGCCCCGCTCGCCGGCGTCTCCGGTCGAGCAACCGGGGGGACCGGCTCGGCCACGGGCGTGACGACCGGTGCCACCGCCTCGACGACCGGCGCGGCCACCGCCGGAGGCGTCGTGTTCTGCAGCCCGGGCGGGACGGCCCCGCTAGCCGGCGTCACCGGTCGCGCTGCCTGAGCAGCTGCCTTGGCGGGCGGGCCCGCCACCGGAGCGACGTCCGCGACCACGGGCGTCACCGTGTCGACGACCGGCTCCACGACTGGTGCGGCCGTCTCGACCACCGGCTCAGGGACGGTCTCCACCACGGGCGCGGCAGCCTCGGGGACGGTCTCGGTCACGAGCTCGGTGACCGGTGCGACCACCCCGTCCACCACGGGCACGGCGGTCTCGGCCACGGGCTCGACGACGGCATCGCTCGCGGGCTCGACGACCGCCTCGACGACCGGCGGCGTCGGCTCGACCACCGGTTCCACGACGGCCTCGACCGGCGCTGCCGGCTCAGCCACCGTCTCGGTCGCCGGCTCCACGGCGGCCTCAACCGGGGCCACTGGCTCGACCACCGCGTCGGGCACGGGTTCGGCGCGCGGCGCCACGTCCTCGACCACCGGCTCGGCGACCGGCTCCGCCACCTGGTCGGTCACCGGCTCCACGACGGCCTCGACCGGGGCCACGGGCTCGACGACCGCATCGGCCACGGGTGCGGCGGGCGGCGCGACGCCGTCCGCCACCGGTTCGGGCACGGGCTCGGCGGCCGGCTCCGCCACCTCGGCCACCGTGTCGGCTGCCGGCTCGGCGACCGCCTCAGCGACCGGCTCCGTC
The DNA here is from genome assembly GCF_003002915.1 of Geodermatophilus tzadiensis. GTDB lineage: Bacteria > Actinomycetota > Actinomycetes > Mycobacteriales > Geodermatophilaceae > Geodermatophilus > Geodermatophilus tzadiensis. Next base: position 31,425 of record NZ_PVTG01000008.1, read on the forward strand.
GCCGCACCGACGACGTCCGCGGCCGTGCCGGACAGGGCCTCGTCAGCCCGTGCCGTACCGGTGAGGGCCAGCGTCAGCGCGTAGAGGCAGCCCAGCAGCCCGATCAGCAGGAGGACGCGGCGCAGCCAGCACGGGTCGAGCACGGAACCCGCGGCCGCCTTGGCTGAGCGCCCACCGTCCATCGCCCCACAGACTAGAGCGACTCCAACCGATCCGCAGCACGGACGGAACTGGATCAGACGATTCGTACCCGCAGCCGCCGGAACCCGCGGCCCTTGTTCTCCATCTTGACCACCTCAACCCGGCCGACCATCGCCGTCGAGGCCACGTGCGTGCCACCGTCGGCCTGCAGGTCCAGGCCGACGACGTCGACGATCCGCACCTGCTCGATGTCGGGCGGCAGCAGGTCGGTCGCGGTGCGGATCAGGTCGGGGATCGCATAGGCCTCCTCGCGCGGGAGGGTCCGCACCACGATCGGCCGGTCAGCGGTGATCTCGGCGTTGACCGCCTGGGCCACCCGGTCCTTGAAGTCGGCGGGCACCTCGGCGAGGTCGAAGTCCATCCGGGCGGTCAGCGGCTCCATGTTGCCGCCGGTGACCTTGGCGCCGAAGTCGCGCAGCACGACGCCGGTGAGCACGTGCAGTCCCGAGTGGGTGCGCATCAGCGCCGTCCGCCGCTCGTCGTCCAGCGCACCGCGGACGGCGGTCCCCGGCGGCGGCACGGGGTCGCCCTCGACCGGGATCAGGTACAGCTCGTCGCCCCTGCGCGTCCCGGCGATACGGGTGCGGACGCCGCCCCACAGCAGCACGCCCTCGTCCGGCGGCTGCCCGCCGCCGCCCGGGTAGAAGGCCGACCGGTCGAGCACGATGCCCTGCTCCGGGTCGGCCGCGACGACGGTGGCGTCCCACTCGCGGACGGTGGCGTCGGCCAGGTCGAGGCGGTGGGTGTGTCCGTGCCGGTCAGCGCTCACCCCCGCATCGTGCCCCCGCGGTCAGGCCGCCCGGCCGCCGGCCAGCCCGTCGGCCCGCGCCAGGAACGCCGCCACCAGCCGCGCGCACGCCGCGGCCGAGACCTCCCGCCGGGCGGCGATCTCCGCCCGCAGCCCGGGCACGAGCGCGGCGGCCCCCGGCGGCGGCGGGCCGGTCAGCTCCCAGGTCTCCTCCCACGCGGAGAACACACCCGGGTCGATCTCCGGGTGGAACTGCACGCCCAGGTGCGGCCCGTACGCGAACGCCTGCACGGCCCGCTGGGTGCGGGCCACCTCGACGCCACCGGGCGGCACGGTGAACCGGTCGCCGTGGTACTCGAACCACAGCCCGGCCGGCACCAGCTCCGGGTCGGCCGTCTCGACCGGCAGGAAGCCGTGCTCCCCCGCCGGCGCCGCCGAGACCACCCCGCCGAGCACCCGCGACAGCGCCTGCCCGCCGAAGCAGACCCCGAGCACCGGCGTCCCGGCGTCCACCGCCCGTCGCAGGTAGGCCAGCTCCGTGGCCAGCCAGGGCACCGTGTCGTCGTAGGCGGCCGCGCCCGAGCCCATCACGACGAGCGTGTCCAGCGTGGCCGGGTCGGGCAGGTCGGTGAGCAGCGGCGAGGGCCCGACCGTCGTCCCGACGACGACGTCGAGCCCCTGTGCCTCCAGCGCCGGCCGCAGCGTGCCGACCAGCCGGTGCCCCCGCGAGGGGTCGGCGTCGTGGACCAGGACGAGCGCGCTCCGCATGCCCCCATCATCGGCACCCGGCCGACATCCCCCGACGCACGGGCAGGGGCTTCCCCTGGCGCGCGACCGCGAGCAGGCTGTCGCTGCGGCGGTGCCGCGCGGGCGCCGCCGTCCTGTGAGGAGGACGGCATGTACGCACGCTCGACCACGCTCAACGGCGCCCCGGTGACCATCGACGACGGCATCTCTTACGTCTGTGACGAGGTGATGCCCGCGGTCACGGCCATGCCGGGCTGCGTCGGACTGTCGATGCTGGCCGACCGGGAGAGCGGGCGGTGCATCGTGACGTCCTCCTGGCACGACCTCGAGTCGATGCGGGCCAGCGCCGAGGGCGTCCGGGGGCTGCGCGAGCGGGCGGCGAGCATCTTCGGCGGCCCCCCGGAGGTGCACGACTGGGAGGTCGCGGTCATGCACCGCCGCTCCGAGGCGCCCTCCGGTGCGTGCACGCGGGTGACCTGGACCAGGGCCGACCCCTCACAGGTCGACCGCGTCCTCGACGCCTACCGCTCGGTCATGGTGCCGCGGATGGAGGACTACCCCGGCTTCTGCAGCGTGAGCCTGTTCCTCGACCGCGAGCAGGGCCTCTCGGCGTCGGCGGTCACCTTCGAGGACCGGGACTGCATGGAGTCCTCCCGCACGCACGCCCGCGCCAGCCGCGACGACTTCGCCCGTCTCATGCGCATCGAGATCACCGACCACGACGAGTTCGACCTGGTCCTGGCGCACCTGCGCGTCCCCGAGACGGTATAAGGACCCTCCTGCCCCCCACCGCTCGCACGCTCGCGGCGGGCCCCTGCAGGAGGGCCACCCCGGGCCGGCGTCAGCAGCGGCGCCGGCCCGGTCGCTTCACACCACCCGCGTGAAGGCCGGCCAGAGGTCGTCCCCGCCGCCGGCGACCAGGCCGGCGCCCAGCGCCCGTGACCACACCAGCTCGGTGCCGCCCTCGTCGCGCCACGACCAGCAGCGGCGGGTGAGGTGGTGCAGCCGGTGCTCCTGGGTGAAGCCGATCGCCCCGTGCACCTGGTGCGCCCGCTTGGCGACCACCTCCACGGCCGATCCCGCCCGCACCTTGGCCGCCGCGGCGGCGAGCACCACGGTGTCCTCGCCGCGGTCGAGCGCCTGGACGGCGGCGTCGACGAGCGCGGCGGTCGCGGTGACCTCGCCGGCCATCTCCGCGAGCTCCATCTGGATGGCCTGGAACTTCCCCAGCGGCCGGCCGAACTGCTGCCGCTCGCCGGCGTACTGCACGGTCCAGGCCAGCACCTGCTCCAGCGCCGCCGAGATCTGCACCGCCCGCGCCAGGGCGTAGCGGGCGCGCACCAGCTCCGCCCGCGCCGGGGACAGCAGCGCCCCGGGCACGCCGACGCCGTCGAGGACCAGCGACCCGCGCGGCTCGCCGGCCAGGTTCACCGCCTGCGAGGCGGCCAGCCCCGCGGTGTCGACGACGGCGAGCACCGCGCCCTCGATCCCGGCCGGCGGGCTCGCCAGCACCGCGACGTACCGGGCCACACCGGCCCAGGGGACGTCGACCGCGGTGCCGGTGAGGACGAACCGGCCCGGGCCGTCGCCGTCGTCGGAGGGCTCGGCGGTCACCGCGCCGTCGACCGCGATCGTCAGCGGCTCCTCGGGCGCGGGCAGGTCGAGGTCGGCGGCCAGCAGCGCGGGCGCGGCCACCAGCAGCTGCTCGGCCACCGGCACCGCCCCGGCACCGGCGGCCAGCGTGCGGACGACGGCCACCGCGTCGGCCAGCTCGCCGCCGGAGCCGCCGGCCTCCTCGGGCAGCCCCACCCCGGTCAGCCCGGCCTCGGCCAGGTCGGCCCACAGGCCCTCGTCCCACGGGCGCTCGGCCGACAGCAGCAGCGGCTCGTGCCCGGCGAGGATCTCCCGGACGGTCTCGACCACCAGGTCCTGGTCGCTCATCGCAGCCCCAGCCCCCGCGCCACGATCCCGCGCAGGATCTCGTTGGTCCCGCCGCGCAGCGTGTAGCCCGGCGCGTGCAGCTGCGCCTCGGCCAGCGCCCGGCCCAGCGGGTCGGGGCTGTCCAGCGACGCGGCGACGTCGGCCACCCGGCGCACCTCGTCGACGACGTCCTGCTCGAACGTCGTCCCCACGTCCTTGACCAGCGCCGCGGGGATGTCGGGCAGCTCGCCGCGGTCGAGGGCCGCGGCGATCCGCAGCGACAGCTGCCGCAGCGCCAGCGCCCGCGCCGAGAGCCGGCCCAGCGTGGCCAGCTGCGCGGGGTCCCCGGTGGCGGCGGCGCGGCGGCCGAACTCGGCGAGCAGCGGCCAGGTCGACAGGAACCGCTCGGGCCCCGACCGCTCGAAGGCCAGCTCCGCGGTCACCTGGTGCCAGCCGGCGCCCTCGGTGCCCAGCAGCATGTCGCCGGGGACGACGACGTCGTCGAACACGACCTCGTTGAAGTGGTGGCCGCCGTCGAGGATGCGGATCGGGTTGACCGTGATGCCCGGCAGCGACAGGTCGACGAGCAGCTGGGTCAGCCCCTGGTGCTTGCCGCGCGGGCCCTCCCCCGGCGGGCCGGTGCGCACGAGCACGATCCCGTAGTGCGAGTGGTGCGCGTTCGACGTCCACACCTTCGCGCCGGTGACCACGAAGTCGCCGTCGGCGTTGCGGACCCCGCGGGTGCGGATCGAGGCGAGGTCGGAGCCGCTGTCGGGCTCGCTCATGCCGATGACGAAGTAGCACTCGCCGGCGGCGATGCGCGGCAGGATCTCCTTGCGCTGCGCCTCGGTGCCGTAGCGCAGCAGGTTGGGCCCCGACTGCCGGTCGGCGATCCAGTGCGCGGCCACCGGGGCCCCGGCGGCCAGCAGCTCCTCGGTGACGGCGTAGCGCTCCATCGCGGAGCGCTCGTGCCCGCCGTACTCCTTGGGCCAGGTCATCCCCAGCCAGCCGCGGGCGCCGAGCTTGCGGGAGAAGTCGGGGTCCACGCCGGACAGCCAGGTGTCCACGTGGGTGGTGAAGGTCCCCGCGGCGAGCTCCTCGGCGAGGAACTGCCGCACCTCGAGCCGGACCTGCTCGGCGGCCTCGGACGGCGGCGCGGGCGCCAGGGTCAACTGGTTGCTGCTCATACCGGATCGGTCCCCACGTCGGCGTGGCGGTGCGTTCTGCGTCGGTTGTACAGCACCGCCTCAGCGGTCGCCGTCGCCGCGGGGGCGGACGTCACGGGCCAGCTGGCGCAGCTCGACGACCGCGTCGCCGACCGCGCCGGACAGGCGGGTCAGCGCGCCCGACACCAGCCGGCGCACCACCGCGGGGTGCAGGCCCAGCGCCGAGCCCAGCCCCGCGGCGACGTCCACGCCGGGGAAGCCGGACGACGGCGGCGGCTCCTCGGTGCGCCCGGGCGACCAGCGCATGGCGTCGCCGGAGACGGTGACGTCGCCCGCGGCGCCGTCCAGCGCGTCGGCCAGGGCCTGCGACACGGGCTGCGGCAGGGGCTGCGGCAGGGGGTGCGGCACGGCGGGCAGCGACTCCCCCGCACCGGCGCCGGGCAGCCGGGTGAGCACCAGCAGCGCGACGTCGTCGGCCCGCCGGGAGCCGGTGAGCGCGGCCAGCAGCCGGTCGCACAGCGCGTCGGGGTCGGCCGGCCCCTCCCCCGCCGCGTCGGCGGCCACGGCGCGCAGCCGGTCGAGGCCGGCGTCGAGGTCCGCGGTGCGGCTCTCCACGAGCCCGTCGGTGAAGAGCACCAGCGTCGCGCCCTCGGGCAGCCGCCCCGACCACTCCGTCGCCGGCCCGGGCGGCGCCCCGAGCAGGCGGCCGGGGGCGACCGGCAGGAACTCGGCGCGGCCGCCCTGCACCAGCAGCGGCGGCAGGTGCCCGGCCGAGGCGATCCGCAGCTCCCCGGTGGCCGGGCGCAGCACGGCGAACAGGGCGGTGGCCATCCGCGGCAGGTCCAGCAGCGGCCAGCTGCCGTGCAGCCGCTCGACCAGCGCCCCGGGGTCGGGGCAGTCGACCAGCAGCGCCCGGTGCACGCTGCGCAGCTGGCCCATCGTCGCGGCCGCGGTGACGTCGTGGCCGACGACGTCGCCCACCGCCAGCCCCACCCGGTCGCCGCCGGGCAGCGGGACGACGTCGTAGAAGTCGCCGCCGACGTCGGCGCCGCGGCTGCCGGGCAGGTAGCGCACGGCCAGCGCCAGTCCCGGCACCGCCGGCGGCTCGGGCGGCAGCAGGCTGCCCTGCAGCGCGTGCGAGGTGCGCGACTCCAGCTCGAAGCGCTGGGCGACGTCCATCCCCTGCGACATCTGCAGCGCCAGCTGCTCGGCGGTGTCGACGTCGGCCTCGGTGAACCGGCCGCGGCGGGCGTCGGCGCCCAGCGAGATGACGCCCAGCGGCCGGTTGTCCACCAGCAGCGGCACGCAGATCAGGTCGGTGAGCTGGAGCGCCCGGCTGACCGCCAGGTGCTCCGGGGAGGTGCTGATCCGCACCAGCATCGCCTCGTCGACCCCGCGCGCCCAGATCGTGCGGCGCTCGACCATCGCCCGCACCGAGGGGTGGCTGCCGTCGCGGTGCGGCAGGTGGTCGTCGCGCAGCTGCTCGACCAGGTGCCGGCGGGCCGGGTCGGCGTGCGCCACCACCGGCGCGGTCAGCCCGCGCTCGGTGAGCAGGTCGATGACGCATATGTCGGCCGGCCCGGCGACCGCCAGCTCGGCCAGCCGCTGCAGGGTCTCGCCGACCTCCCCGGCCACGGCCAGCAGCCGGGCGGCGTCGAGCAGGAACGCCGAGCGGGCGGCCTGCCGCACGGTCTCCTCGTGCAGCCGCACCCGCTCCAGCGCCTGCCCGGCCTGCCGGCCGAGGGTGGTCAGCAGCTCGGCGTCGGCCGGTGACAGCGCGCCGCGCGTCCCGGGCTCGGCCAGGCTGATCAGCTCGCTGTCGTCGGTGACGCCGAGGAGGAGCACCAGCGCGCCGAGGTGCCGGTCGTCGTCGGCCGACACCGGCACGACGACGAGCGCCTCCTGCCCGGCCTCGGCCATCGCCGAGGCCAGCCCCGGCCAGCGCTGGCGCAGCTCCGGCCCGACCGGCGCCGCGCGCACCCCGCCGGTGCGCACCAGCTCCGCCCCGGTCGGCGCCGCGGTCGCCAGGTGGGCGAGCAGCTCGGGGCCGAGCCCGTCGGAGGCGGCGAGGCTGACCGGCACCGTCCCCTCCGGCCGCGCCCCCGGCACCGGGTCGGCCAGCCACAGCGCGGCGCCGCCGGCCTCCAGCGCCCGCCGCGCCCGGCGCACCACCACGTCGGCGACCTGCCCGGCCGATCGCGCCGCGGCCAGCTCGGAGACGACCTGGTGCAGCGTTCGGGCGCGCACCTCGGCGTCGGTGGCGGCCTGCTGCGCGGCGAGCAGCGCCCGCTCGTACCGGCGGCGCGAGCTGGCCTCGAACACCGTGGCGCGCACCAGCAGCGGCCGGCCCTCGGCGTCGCGCACCTCGACGGCGTTGAGCAGGCAGGGCAGCACCGACCCGTCGGCGCGGACGACGTCGAGGGCGACCTCGCGCACCGCGCCCTGCAGCCGCAGCAGCGGCGCGAGGTGGGTCTCGAAGAACACCCGGCCGCCGGCGTTGAGCAGGTCGGGCAGCCGCAGGCCCAGCACGTCCTCGGGGCGCCGTCCGGTCCACGAGCAGAAGGTGCCGTTGACCTTGACCACGTGCGCGTCGGGCAGCATCGACAGGTACCCGCACGGGGCGTTCTCGTACAGGTCGGCAGGGTCCTCCTCGAGCAGCCGCGCCAGCCCCTCCGGGCGGGCCGGTCCCTCGTCGTGCGCCACCCGGGCCCCCTCGCCTCAGGTCCCCGCGAGGAACGCCCGGATCGCCGCCGTCGTCTCCTCCGGCGCCGACAGGTGCGGGCAGTGACCGGTCGCGGCCAGCTGCCGGAACACGCTGCCGGGTACCCGCTCGTGCACGTAGCGGCCGACCGCCACCGGGGCGATGGCGTCCTGGGTGCACTGCAGCACCAGCGTCGGCACGCGCACGTGCGGCAGGTCGTCGCGGTTGTCGGACAGGAAGGTGACCCGCGCGAACTGGCGGGCCACCCCGGGGTCGGTGCGGCAGAAGCTCTGCGCGAGCTCGGTGGCCACGCCGGGGTTGCCCGGACCGGCCACCACCGGCGCGAGCACGGCCGACCACTGCTGCGGGTTGGCGTCGAGGGAGTCCAGCAGCGCGGCGACGTCGGCGCGGGTGAAGCCGCCGGTGTAGCCCTCGTCGTCGACGTAGCGCGGGCTCGGGCCGACCATCACCAGCGCACCGAAGCGCTCGGGTGCCGCCTGCGCCGCCAGGACGCCGATCATCGCGCTGACCGAGTGCCCGACGAACACGACGTCGGTCAGGTCCAGCTCGCGGCAGATGTCCACGACGTCGGCCGCGTAGCCGCGCAGCGAGCCATAGCGCTCCGGGTCGTAGGCGGCCAGGTCGGACCCGCCGGACCCGACGTGGTCGAAGGTGACCACCCGGTGGTCGACGGCGAAGTCGGGCGCGACGGCCCGCCACATGGTCTGGTCGCAGCCGAACCCGTGGGCGAACAGCATCGGCCGGGCGCCGGCCGGACCGCTCACGTGGACGCAGTTCCGCGTGATCACGCGCACCCGTCGAACGTAACGGACGACGCCGTCCCTGTCGCCGTCCGTCAGTGTCCGAGTGCGAGCCGGAACCGCCCCGTGCCGACGCGGGGTCAGCTCACCAGCGGGAGGTCCCGCAGTCGGCGCAGCGCTTCTTCGCGGTGGTGGTCTCGCCGCGGCAGTTGGGGCAGGTCCAGGTGGCCCGCCCAGTGGGCCGCTCGACGGTGGTGCTCTCCAGCGTGGTGGTGCTCACGGTGCTCGCGTCTCCCTGTGGTCCCGGTGAGCACCCGAGGGTAGGCACACGACATGTCGTCCTGATGACCTCGCGGTTGCAGTTGGCTCCAAGTCGGCGTGCAAGAGCCATCCCAGTGGTCCACAGGTGTCCCGCGCGAGCGTCCTCGCAGCGAGCCGGAGGACCGGCTCCCACCCGAGGAAGGCACCCGCCATGACCCGCACCCGCCTCACCCGCACGCTGCTCCGCACCGCCGTCCCGACCGCCGCCGTCGCGGCCGCGGTGCTCGCCGGCACCGGCGCCGCGTCGGCGACCACCGTCGCCTACAACGCCTACGACACCGACGCCAACGGCTACTCCGACCTCTACGCCTTCGACGACAGCGGCGACGGCTACGAGGACACCTGGGCCATCGACTGGGACGAGAACGGCCTGGTCGAGCAGATCGCCCTCGACACCGACCTCGACGGCTGGGCCGACACCTGGGCCTTCGACACCGACGAGGACGGCTACGTCGAGGAGGTCGGCGTCGACACCACCGGCAACGAGCAGCCCGACGAGTGGGGCGCCGACACCGACCTCGACGGCTACCTCGACCTGCTGGCCCACGACGTCGACGACGACGGGTACGCCGACTACTCCGAGCCCGCCACCACCGCCTCCTACGCCTACGCGACGGTGAGCTACGTGTTCGCCGAGGCCGACGGCTGGGTCTACTGGGAGAGCACCGTCGAGTACGGCTACGGCCTGGCCTCCGACGGCGCGACCGCCGACAGCGGCATCTCCTCGCTGACCGGCGACCAGCCGGTGGTTCCCGCCCAGATGGAGGACACCGAGCCCACCGGGGGCCTGGTCGCCCAGGCGCTGCTCGAGCTGTTCTGACACCGCCGACCGCTCCGCCGGTGCCCGGGCCCCGCGGCCCGGGCACCCGGGGCGTGGGCCCGCGGGGAGACCCGACACACGCGCCAGGAGGATGACAGGAGGCGGCCGAAAGGCGCAGGATGGTCGATTGCCGCTCGTGCCAAGAATGGCGCGGGAATGGCGCCCGCACGAGACTGACGACCATTATAGCAGAGGGAAGTGCATTGCCGGCGACCCCGTCCGACGTCGACCCCGACCCCGAGCTCGCGCAGGAGCAGACCTACGTCAGCGACCTGTACACGCGCCTCGACGCCGCCCGTGACCTGGCCACCCGGCGGCTGCGCCAGGCGATCTCCTGGCCGGCGGTCGACCCGCAGGCGCTGCAGGAGCGCGACGCCACCGTGCGCTTCCAGACCGAGCGGGTCACCGCCCTCGACGCCGCGGAGGCCGGCCTGTGCGTGGGCCGCATCGACCGCACCGACGACGGCCCGCTCTACATCGGCCGCATCGGCCTGCCCGCCGACGACGCCGGCGGCGACCCCGCGCTGGTCGACTGGCGCGCGCCCGCGGCCCGCCCCTTCTACACCGCCACCCCGGTGCACCCGCTGGGCATCGAGCGGCGCCGGCACATCCGCACCCGCGGGCGCACCGTCGTCCGGCTCGACGACGAGGTGCTCACCGGCGGGGTCGCCGGCTCCGGGCTGACCGGCGAGGCTGCGCTGTTCGCCGCGCTGGACGCCTCCCGCACCGGGCGGATGACCGACATCGTGCGCACCATCCAGGCCGAGCAGGACCGGATCATCCGCGCCGACGACCGAGGCGTGCTCGTCGTCCAGGGCGGCCCGGGCACCGGCAAGACGGCGGTGGCGCTGCACCGCGCGGCCTACCTGCTCTACACCCACCGCGAGCGGCTGGCCCGGCGCGGGCTGCTCGTCGTCGGCCCGACGCCGACGTTCCTCCGCTACATCGCCGACGTGCTGCCCGCCCTCGGCGAGACCGGGGTGCTGCTGGCCGGGCTGGGCCAGCTGCGGCCGGGCCTGGACGCGCGCGGCGAGGAGTCGCCGGAGACCGCGGCGGTCAAGGGCCGGCTGGAGATGGTCGACGTGCTGCGCACGGCCATCTCCGACCGGCAGGTGGTGCCCGACGGCCCGCGCGAGGTGGTGGTCGACGGGTTCGCCCTGCGGCTGCGGCCGATCGACGTCACCCGCGCCCAGAACGCCGCGCGCAAGGCCGACCCGCTGCACAACCTGGCGCGGCCCGTGTTCGTCCGGCGGGTGGTCGACCTGCTGACCCGCCGCTACGCCGAGCGCATCGGCGCGGGCATTGACGTCGGCCGCGACCTGTTCGACCGGGAGGACGTCGCCGCGCTGCGCCGCGAGGTGGCCGAGGACCCCGGCGTGCGCTCGCTGCTGGCGCAGCTGTGGCCGGTGCTCACCCCCGAGCGGCTGCTCAGCGACCTCTACGCCGACCCCGACCGCGTCGCCCGGGCCACCCCCGGGTGGTCCGACGCCGACCGCGCGCTGCTGCACCGCCCCCGCGGGTCGGCGTGGACGCCGGCCGACGTGCCGCTGCTGGAGGAGGCCGAGGAACTGCTCGGCTTCGACGACAGCGCGCAGCGGGCACGCGCCGACCGGGACCGCCGGCGCGCGCTGGCCCGCGCCCAGGAGACGCTCGACGTGCTGCACGGCTCCCGGTCGGTGGACCTCGAGGACGAGCACCTGGAGGCCGAGGTGCTCAGCGCCGGCGACCTGCTCTCCGCCGAGGACCTCGCCGACCGGCACCGCGAGCTCGACTTCCGCACCACCGCCGAGCGGGCCGCCGCCGACCGCACCTGGACCTTCGGGCACGTCGTCGTCGACGAGGCCCAGGAGCTCTCGCCGATGGCCTGGCGGCTGCTCGTGCGCCGCTGCCCGACCCGCTCGATGACCGTCGTCGGGGACGTGGCGCAGACCGGCAGCCTGGCCGGGGCCGACCGCTGGGACGCCGTGCTGCGCCCGCACGTCGGCGACGCCTGGCGGCTGGAGGAGCTGACGGTGAACTACCGGACGCCGGCCGAGGTCATGGAGCTGGCGGCCGACGTGCTCGCCGCCTCCGGCACCGGCCTGCGCCCGCCGCGGTCGGTGCGCACCGGCGGGGCGCCGCCGGCGGCCGAGGTGACCGGGTCGTCGGGGCTCGCCGCCCGCGCGGCGGCGGTGGCGGCCGAGCTGGCCGGCGGTGAGGGGACGACGGCGGTGCTGGTGCCGCCGAGCCGGCTGGCCGACGTGGTCGCGGCGTTGCGGGAGCTGCGCCCGGACGTGCAGTCGGGACCGGGCGCGGACTCCTCCGCCGGGCCGGTCGTGCTGACCCCCGGCGAGGCCAAGGGGCTGGAGTTCGACTCGGTGGTGCTCACCGATCCCCAGGGGGTGCTCGACGAGGGCGTGCGCGGGGTCAACGACCTCTACGTGGCGCTCACCCGGGCCACCCAGCGGCTGGTCGTGCTCTCCCCCGGCCCGCTGCCGGCCGTGCTGTCCCGGCTGGAGGAGGCCGCGGCCTGAGGAAGGTCCCTCCTGCTCCCCACCGCTCGCGGGCTCGCGGCGGCCCCTGCAGGAGGGCCACGGCGCGTGGTCGTGCTCTGCCCCGCCGGTGTGGGCAGAGCACGACCTGGCGGAGGGCGGAGGTGTCCGGCCGCTCGGTCGTGCTCTGGTCCGCATCGGGGGCAGAGCACGACTCGCTCAGGAGGTGGGTACCACCGCCGCGGGGCGCCAGAGCGCGGCGGGCCGGAGGACGACGCCGCTGGCCGGGCGGGCGGGGATGCGGCGCAGCGAGATGGTCAGGTCCTGGTCGGCGGGGATGTCCAGGGGCAGCCGGGCTAGCCGCGGCGCCAGCGCGGCGAGCAGGGCGACGGTGAGCTGCTCGCCGGGGCAGCGGTGGTTGGTCCGCGGGTCGCCGCCGCCCTGGGGCACCAGCTCGAACTCGCCGATCCCCCGGCCGAGGAACCGCTCGGGCCGGAAGGCGTAGGGGTCCTCCCACAGGTCGGGGTCGTGGTTCTGCCCGAAGAGGTCGAGCAGCACCATGGAGTGGCGCGGGATCGTCTGCCCGCGGAACTCCAGCCGCCGGGGCGCGCGGCCGCCGATGAACGGCGCGAAGGGGTAGAAGCGCCGCACCTCGTGGGCCCACGCCTCGGCGAAGGCCGGGTCGGCCGCGGCCAGCCGCGGGCGGTACTCCGGCCAGCGGGCCAGCGCGTGCCCGGAGAAGGTCGTGAACCAGGCGACGGCGGTGGTCGGCCGGATGACGTTGAGCAGCTCGACGGCGGCCACCCGCGGGTCGAGCGGCTGCCCGTCGGCGTCGCGGTGCGCGGCGACGACGGCCAGCGCCGACCCCGCCGGTGCCCGCACCTCGCCGGCGCGGACCCGCTGGACGAGGTGCGCCAGCTGCCGCTGACGCCGGCCGCGCGCCCGCCGGGCCCGCCAGTGCCGCGGCCCGCCCGTGGCGAAGCCGTCGACCATCGCCAGCAGGTCGCGCGTGAGCGCCGGCACCTCGTCCTGCTCGACCGGCACCCCGGCCCACCGGGTGACCGCGCCGGCGATCACCTGCGCCGACTCCTCGAACAGCACGACCTGCGGCCGGTCCTGCCAGCCCCGCGCGGCGGCGTCCCAGTCGGCGCAGGCCTGCTCCACCAGGTCCGCGATGCGGTCGCCGTCCATGAGGACCGACACGAACATCGCCTTGCGGACCCGGTGCGCCTCGCCGTCGAGGGTGTGCACCGCGCCCTTGCCGAACAGCGTGCCCTGCACCGGCTCGGGGATGGCGTGGGCGCGGTGCACGTGCCGCTCGTCGTAAAGGAACCGCGCCGCCTCCGGGCCCTGGATCGCGATCGCCGGCAGGCCGCCCAGCCGGGTCCTGGCGGCGTACCGGCCGCGGGCCCGGCGCAGGTCGGGCATCCAGGCGTAGCCCTTGGTCAGCAGGGCGAGGGAGTTCTCCAGGCGCATCTCCCACCCCTGCCCTGGTCGGCCGGGCGGCAACCCCGGCGGCGGCTCAGCCGGGTCGCTGCTGCTGCAGCCGGTCGTCGCGCGGCTCGGAGGCGGCGTCGGCCGGCTCGTCCGGGCGGTCGTCGCGGCGGCCCGCCGAGCGGCCGTGCCCGAGCCGGCGCAGCAGCGCGGCCACCTCGCCGGCCGCCGACGGCGCCACCGAGCCCTCGGGGACCCGCGCCGCGACGTCCTGCAGCGCCTCGGCCAGCGCGCGCTCCTCGTCGCTGAGCATGCCGCGGTAGGCGGGGTCGAGCAGGTAGCCGGTGGGTGGGGTGGACAGGCAGCCGATCAGGTCCAGCAGCACCTCCAGCCGGCGGGCGGCCTCGGCCGGTGAGGTGTCCGACCGCGACATCGCGACCGTCTCCACGTCCTGCTCCCACAGCCGCGCGCGGGCGGCGTCCTCCCGCAGCGCCAGCACCGTGCCCGACCGGCGCCGCGGCTCCCGGTCGGGGCCCTGGACGGCGCTGCGCACCTGGTGGGCGATGCGGACCAGGTCGTCGTCGAGCATCGAGGTGCCCACGAACAGCACGTGCCGGGTGAGCAGCAGGGAGTGCAGCACGCCGGCCAGCGCCGCTCGCGAGTCGCCCAGCTGCAGGTACTCCTCGCGGGTCAGCACGACCGACTCGGGGTGCGCGGCGTCGCCGTGCAGCTTGAGCAGCCACGGCCGACCCGGCTGCGGCTCGTCGTAGGGCAGCACCGACAGCTCCCGGCCGATGTCGGCGGCGGCGAGCTCGACGAGCGGGTCGTAGTTGGTGGTGACGAACTCCTGCACCGGCAGGTCGGCGATCAGCGCGTGCGCCAGCGCGTAGGGGCCCGGGCCGAAGCGCTCCCGCACGAAGTCCTGCAGCCGGTCGCGGCCCAGCTCCCGCGCCAGCAGCGCCGCGGAGTCCTCCGGCGGCAGGCGGGTCAGCCCGGCTCGCAGGTCGTCGTCCAGGCCCGAGCGGCCGGCCAGCTCGTCGAGCAGCTGCTCCCAGGTCGGCAGGCCGGCGGCCGCGCTGACCCCCGCGCCGATGAACAGCGCCAGCTGCCCGCGGCGGGCCCGCTCCCCCAGCTGCTCGGCCAGCGCGCGCAGCGGGTCGGGCAGGTCCCAGCCGGTGGGCTCACCGCGGCGGATCCGCTGGGCCGCGGCCAGGTCGCTGGGTCCGCGCAGCACCAGCGCGACGTCGAAGCCGTGCGCGTCGGCGGCCTCGCGGAGCACCGGCAGCAGCTGCTGCAGGAGGTCGCCGCGCCGGCCGGCCGCCCCGCCCCAGCCGGTGCCCAGCGCCGGCAGCCCGACCAGCCGCCGCGCCCGGCCGTGCACCGGTTCGGGCACCTCCCGCCGGGCGACGGCGGCCAGTGCCTCGCGGGCGCCGTCGAGCAGCCAGTCCAGGCCGCGGCCGCAGTCGTCCACGGTGTCGAGCAGCCACGCGCGGCGCGGCCCGGTGCCGGGCACCTCGATGACGCGCTCGCCGCCGGACCACGCCAGGTCCACGCAGATGCCCGAGGCGTCCTCGTCGGCGACCAGGTCGGCGGGCAGCACGTCCCGCCAGCTCGCCGCCACCCGCAGGGTGCGCCCGGTGGGCACGAGGACGTCGTCGCAGGACAGCCGGGTCAGGTCGGCACCGACGACGAAGACGTGTCCGCTCACGCCGCTGCCCTACCCACGGCCATGCGCGGCGGGAACCCGGCGGACCGGGCCCCGCGGAGGCGGGTCAGGCCCCGCAGCCCCCGGCGCCGCAGGCGCAGCCGCCGCAGCCGGCCGGGCGGGCGAGGACCGGCCGCGCGGCGACCGAGCGCAGCGCGGCGGCGCCGACCAGCAGCGGCACCGCGGCCAGGCCGGTCGCCAGCGCGGCGACGACCGTGGCGACGTCGGCCGCGCGCCCGGCGCCCTGGACGGCCGCGGTCCCGGCGAGCAGCCCGCCGACCAGCACGGTCCAGACCAGCAGCGCCATCCCGGCGCGGCGGGCGGCGCCCCCGCGGGCGACGGCGACCGCCGTGGCGACCACCAGCGCCAGCGGCACCCCGGCCAGCAGCGCCCACCCGGTGGCGGCGGCGGAGACGGCCGCGGCGACGAGCGCCGCGACCCCGAGCAGCAGCGTCAGCGCCCCGGCCGGCGTCGTGCCGGCGCGCAGCAGGACGGCCCCGCGGGCGGCGGCCAGCAGGCCGAGGACGCTGAGCAGCAGGCGGGCGCCGAGGTCGCCGGTCAGCACCGCCGCGACGGCCAGGCCCAGCAGCAGGACGCCGAGCGCCGCGCGCACCGGCCACGCCCGCCGGGCCGCCTCGTGCTCGCTGCGCGTCACCGCGCGGAGGGTCCGTCCTGCCGTTCCGGTCGCCGTCGGTGTCGCCACGTCCCCAGTGTCCCTGATGCCCCGTGCCGCGGGACGCCGGGCGCGGAGGGCGCGCGCGTGCGACCCTCGTGGGCCGCAGCGACGACAGGCGGGGAGCGCGGGGGCGTGGCCGAGGACACAGTCGAGAGCACCACCGGGGACCCGGCCGGGGACACGGCCGGCGAGACGGCGCCGGTGACCCAGCGGGCCGCCCACAGCCCGGTGCTCCGGCGCACCGCCCAGCTCGGCCTGCTCGGCTACGCCCTCATCCACCTGCTGGTCGCCTGGCTGGCGCTGCAGCTGGCGTGGGGCCCGGGCCGCGCGCGCACCGCCGGCCGCTCCACCGACTCGGCCGGCGCGCTCGACGTGCTGGCCGAGTCCCCGTTCGGCGACGGCCTGCTGTGGGTGCTGGCCGTGGCGCTGAGCGGGCTGTGCGTGTGGCAGGCGGTGGAGGTGCTGCGCCACCACCGCTCGGTCCCCGGCCCGGGGCCGCGGCGGCGTGAGGCGCTGGTGCAGCTGGTCAAGACGGTGGGCACCGCGGTGCTCTACGGCTTCCTCGCCGTCTCCGCCGTCCGCGCCGCGCTGGGGCTGCGGGCCGGGCGGCGCGAGGAGCAGGAGACGGTGCGCGGCGTGCTGTCCTGGCCCGGCGGGCAGGTGCTCGTCGTCGCCGTCGCGCTCGTGGTGGTGGGCATCGGCGCCTACCACGTGCGCAAGGGCTGGCGGTCGGACTTCCTCGGCGAGATCGACCTGTCCACGGTGTCCCCGGCGCTGTGCACGCTGACCACCCGGCTCGGGCAGGTCGGCTTCGTGCTCAAGGGCGTCGCGCTGGTGCTGGTGGGCGGGGTGGTCGGCTGGGCGGCGGCCACCTTCGACGCGGCCACCGCGACCGGCCTGGACGGCGCGCTGCGGGCGGTGGCCACGGGTCCCCTCGGCCCGGTGGTGCTCACCGTCGTCGCCACCGGGCTGACCACCTTCTCCGTGTACCTGCTCGCCCGTGCGAGGCACCCGGTCGGCTGAACCGACACGGCGCGGCGCGCTGTGCCACGCTGGTCCGTCACTCGGGGTGGGAAGGAGACCTGGCCATGAGCGGTCCGGGAACGGCGGCGGGCGCGGCGGGCCGGGCGGGCCGGGCGGGCCAGAGCGACGCCCTGGAACACCTCGCCCGGGTGGGGCTGATCGCCTACGGCATGGTCCACGTGCTCATCGCCTGGCTCGCGCTGCAGCTCGCCTGGGGCGGTGGCAGCAGCGAGTCCGCCGACCAGTCCGGCGCGCTGGCCACCCTGGCCGAGTCGCCCGTCGGCAAGCCGCTGCTGTGGGTGCTCGCCGTCGGGCTGGTCGCGCTGGCGCTGTGGCAGGCCGCCGAGGTCGTCCGGTGGCGCTCGGGCTGGTCGGCGTCCGGCGACGCGCGGAAGCGGGCGGTGCAGAAGACCGTCAAGGCGGTGGCCAAGGCGGTCGTCTACGCGGCGCTGGCGGTGCTGGCGTTCCGCTTCGCCACCGGCGGCGGGCAGTCCAGCTCGGGCCAGCAGCAGCAGACGACGGCCGGCGTCTTCGGCTGGCCGGGCGGGCGCTGGCTGGTCGCCGCGGTCGGGCTGGTCGTCATCGGCGTCGGCGTCCACCACGTGCTCAAGGGCGTGAAGAAGGGCTTCCTCAAGGAGATCGACCTGGCCTCCGCGCCCCCGGCGGCCGAGCGGACGGTCACCCGGCTCGGCCAGGTCGGCTACCCGGCCAAGGGCGTGGCGCTCGGCCTGGTCGGCGCGCTGCTGGTGTACGCCGCGCTGACCTTCGACCCCGCCAAGGCCTCCGGTCTCGACGGCGCGCTGCGCACGGTCCTCGACGCGCCCTTCGGCCGGGTGCTGCTGACGCTGGTGGCGCTGGGCATCGCCGCGTTCGGCGCGTTCTGCTTCGTGCGGGCGCGCTACCCCGAACGCACGTGAAGGACCCCGTCCTCCCCACCCTTCGCAAGCTCAGGGCGGGCCCCGGGACGGGGCCGCGTCCACGCACTCTCCTGGAACGGGTGCACGTCGTCGTGAGCACGGCGCGGGAGGTCACCGACCACCCGGTGCTCGAGGCCCTGGCGCGGGTCGGGCTGGTCGCCTACGGCGTCGTCCACCTGCTCATCGGCTGGCTGACCTGGCGGCTCTCCCGCGGCGCCGGTGACACCGACGCCGACCAGACCGGCGCGCTGGAGACCGTCGCGGGCACACCCGGCGGGGCGGTGCTGCTGTGGGCGATCGGCCTGGGCCTCCTCGCGCTGGCGCTGTGGCAGGGCGGTGAGGTGCTGCTGTGGTGGCGCGGGCTTCTCGACCGGGAGCACCGCACCCGCACCGCGGTGGTGTGCGCCAAGTGCCTGGCCAAGGCCGCGGTGTACGCCGTCCTCGGGGTCACCGCGCTGCTGTTCGCGGTGGGCGCGGAGTACGAGGCCGACGAGCGGCTGCGCGAGCTCACCGGGGAGACGCTCGAGGTGCCCGGCGGCGCGGTGGCGGTGGGCACGGCGGCGGTCGGCGTCCTCGCGGTGGGCGCCTACTCGCTGTGGCGCGGGGTCACCGGCGGGTTCATGCGCGACGTCGACCTGCCCGCCGCCCCCGACCGCTGGGAGCCGGTCATCGAGGCGGTCGGGCGGGTCGGCTACGTGGCCAAGGGCGTGGCGTTCGGCGTCGTCGGCGTGCTGCTGTTCCGCGCGGCGACGACGGCCGACGTCTCCACCGCCACCGGACTCGACGGCGCGATGACCGCGATCGGCCGCACCGACGCCGGGCCGTGGCTGCTCGGCGTCGTCGCGGCCGGGTTCGCGGCGTTCGGCGTCTACGCCCTGGCCCGCGCCCGCTACCCCGACCGCGACCCGTCGTCCTAACCGTGCAGGTCCGCGGAGATGCCCGGGGCATCTCCGCGGACGTGCACGGCCTCACGTCCGCGGGCCGCCGGCGACGTAGACGACCTGGCCGGACACGAAGCCCGCGCCCTCGCTGACGAAGAACGAGACGGTGTGCGCGATGTCCTCGGGGACGCCGCCGCGCGCCACCGGGATGGCCGCCGCGCGCTCGGCCACGTACTCGTCCCAGTCGCGGCCGAGGCGCTCGGCGGTGGCCTTCGTCATCTCGGTCTGGATGAAGCCCGGGGCGATCGCGTTGGCGGTGACGCCGAACTTGCCCAGCTCCAGGGCGAGGGTCTTGGTGAAGCCCTGCAGGCCGGCCTTCGCGGTGGCGTAGTTGGCCTGGCCGCGGTTGCCCAGCGCCGAGGTCGAGGACAGGTTGACCACCCGGCCCCACCGCGCGTCGACCATGTACCGCTGGCAGGCACGCGTCATGAGGAACGAGCCGCGCAGGTGGACGTGCATGACCAGGTCCCAGTCGGCGTCGGTCATCTTGAACAGCATGTTGTCGCGGGTGACGCCGGCGTTGTTCACCAGCACGACGGGCGGGCCGAGCTCGGCGGCGATCCGGTCGACGGCGGCCTGCACCTGCTCGGCGTCGCCGACGTCGGCACCCACGCCCAGCGCCCGCCCGCCGGCGGCCTCGATCGCCTCGACCGTGCCCGCGGTCGAGGCCTCGTCGAGGTCGATCACCGCGACGGCGAAACCGTCGGCCGCCAGGCGGAGCGCGGTCGCCGCCCCGATGCCACGGGCGGCGCCGGTGACGATCGCGACGCGGGCGGGGGTCTCGGTCATGGCTGCCTGCTCCTCGGGGTCGGGGACTGCCGGCCGATCATGCCGGGCAGCCCCCGGTACCCGCCTGCCGGCCTAGGCGCGCTCGAACAGCGCGGCCAGGCCCTGCCCGCCGCCGATGCACATCGTCTCCAGGCCGTAGCGGGCGCCGCGGCGGTCCATCTCGCGGGTCAGCGTGGCGAGGATGCGGCCGCCGGTGGCACCCACCGGGTGGCCGAGCGAGATGCCCGAGCCGTTGACGTTGGTGCGCTCGAAGTCGGCCTCGGTGAAGCCCCACTCGCGGGTCACCGCGAGCACCTGGCTGGCGAAGGCCTCGTTGAGCTCGATGAGGTCGACGTCGGAGAGCTTGACGCCCGCCAGGTCCAGCGCCTTGGCCGTCGCCGGGACCGGGCCGATGCCCATGGTCCGCGGCGGGACACCGGCGACGGCCCAGGACACCAGCCGGGCCAGCGGGCGGAGGCCGAGCTCGGCGGCCTTCTCCGGTGAGGTGACCACGCAGACCGCGGCGCCGTCGTTCTGGCCGCTGGCGTTGCCCGCGGTCACGGTCGCCTCGGGGTCGTCCCGGCCCAGGATGGGCCGGAGCCTCGCCAGGGTCTCGACGTTCGCGTCGGGGCGGATGTGCTCGTCGCGGTCGACGACGGTGTCGCCCTTCCGGCCCGTGACGGTGACCGGGACGATCTCGTCGGCGAAGCGGCCCTCCGCGGCGGCCGCGGCGGCGCGCTGGTGGCTGCGGACGGCGTACTCGTCCTGCTCCTGGCGGCCGATCGAGTACTCCCGGCGCAGGTTCTCCGCGGTCTCCAGCATGCCGCCGGGCACCGGGTGGTTGACCCCGCCGGCGGTCACCCGGCCGCGGGCCAGGCCGTCCTGCAGCAGCACACCGGGGCCGGCCTTCACGCCCCAGCGCATGGCCTGCGAGTAGAACGGCGCGTTGCTCATCGACTCCGCGCCGCCGGCCAGGACGACCTCGGCCGCGCCGGTCTGCACCTGCATGGCCGCGTAGAGCACCGCCTGCAGGCCCGAACCGCAGCGGCGGTCGACCTGGATGCCGCTGGCGGTCACCGGCAGGCCGGCGTCCAGGGCCGCGACCCGGCCGATCGCGGGGGCCTCCATCGTCGGGTAGCAGTGCCCCAGGACGACGTCGTCGACCGACTCCGGCGGCAGGCCGGTGCGCTCCATCAGCGCCCGGACGACGGTGGAGGCGAGGTCCTGCACGGGCACGTCGCGCAGCGATCCGCCGAAGCCCCCGACCGGGGTCCGCAGCGGCTCACAGATGACCGCATCTCGCACGGCGTCCTCCTCCTCGACACGGCCGGCTCCGCCTCGGACCGGCGCCGTCGTCGAGTCTGCCCCTCCGACCCCGCGGGCGCGCAGCCAGGTCGGGGAGCTGCCGGGGCCCCGTGCTAGGCGGCGCCGGCTCCGGCGCGGCGCTCGACCTGCTCGACGGCGAGGAGCTCCCACAGGCCGGTGACCTGCAGGGCGCGGGCCACCGCGCGGGTCCCGACGAGCACCCGCAGCCGGACGCCGTTGCCGATGGCCGTGCGGTGCGCGATCGCCAGGGTGGACAGGCCGGCCGAGTCGAGGAAGGTGACCGCCTCGAGGTCCACGGTCACCGAGCGGGAGCCGTCGGCGAAGGCCGCGTCCAGGGCGCGGCGCAGCAGGGGTGCGGTGGAGCAGTCGACCTCACCGGAGAGGACGAGGCGGGCCGCGCCGTCGACGGCGCGGGTCTCGACGGTGAGCAGGTCGTCGGTGGGGCCAGGGGAGATGATGGTCACGGTGCGCTCCTCGGTCGAGGGCGGGCCCGTGCGGATGAGAGCGGCCCGAGAGCCACACCACGGCGCAGAGTCCAGCGTTGGCGTCACGGCTGTCGTTTGAACCGCACCGAGGACGTTAGGCCCGGGGCCGGTGGTGCGCAAGGGTCCCCGGCGGCCGGAGCGGTCCCCCTGACCGGCCTCCCCGCGTGTCCGCGACCGGGCCGTCACCTGCGGGGACGCGCTCCCGACCGGCGGCGCGCCGGGTGCGGGGATACTGGTCGGTGTGACGAAGCGGCTGGTGCTGGCAGGGCTGATCTGGGCGGCGGTCTCCGCCCTCGCGTTCGTCGGCCTGGGCAACGTCATCGTCGCCGCGGGCCTGTCCGTCTTCGGCTTCGTCCTGCTCGTCGTCCTGGCGATGGCCAGCGATTGGGAGCAGCACCCCGACTTCGAGGAGCGCGAGATGTACCGCGCCCAGCGCCGGGCGGCCCGGTGGCAGCGCGGCGCCCGCGCCCGGGCGCGCGACCGCGAGCGGTGGGAGGCCCACCAGGCGCGGAAGACCGCGCGCACGCCCGGCGACGGCGACCGGGCCTGACCCCGGGGGACCCGAGGCCGGAAAACCGCTCGACGGGCGCGGGCGGCCGGTCCTACGGTCGGCGCATGCGCTCCTGAGCCGCCCTCGCGACGACGCCTGCGTCCGCACCGGACGCCCGCGGGTCGAGCCCCTGGCTCCCCGCTCCCTCCCGCCCGGCTCCCGGGCGCCCTCCCCTGGCTGCCGGCTGCCCGCGGCCGGTCCGACCTCCCTGCAGGAGGCCCCCGTGTCACGTCCCCTCCGCTCCCCCGGCCCGGCGGCCACCGCCGCCCGCGCCGGCCTGTCCGCCGACGAGGCCCCTGCCTTCGACCGGCTCGTCACCGCCGTGCTGAGCTCACCGGGGACCGCCCTCGGCCCGGCCCTGCGTGCCCAGCTCCCGGGCTCCGCGGGCGTGCGGTGGCTGCGGACGGCCGGCCTGCCGCCCACCACCCGGACGGCGGCGCTCACCGCCGAGCAGTGGCTGTCCCTCTACCGCTGCTGGCGGTCGGTCACGCCGGTGCCGCACGCCGGCCGCCCGGACCGGGGGCGGGCCGGCCGCCCGTCGGCGCACGGCCACGCCCCCGGCGCCCTGGCCGCCCCGCGCTGGCACTAGGCCCCCTGCAGGGGCCCGCCGCGAGCTTGCGAGTGGTGGGGGGCAGGGGGTCCTCTCTCAGCCGACCGCGTCCTCCGCGGCGAGGTCGGCGGCCCGGTCGGGGTCGGCGAACGCCTCGGCGAGCGCCTGCCGCAGCGGCCAGGCCCCGGCCCGCCAGGCCAGCGCCCGGCCGAGCGCGGGCGGGGTGCCGTCGACGTGGTCGGCGTCGCCGTCCGGCCACCAGGCCACCGGCCGGCCGTCGACGAGCAGCGGCTCGTGGACGGCGACCTCGCCGTCGAGCTCCGCGACGCCCAGCCGGGCCGCGGCCAGCTCCGCTCCGGGCAGCGCCGACCACGCCTGCCGCCGCGCCGGGCGGCTGGTCACCGTGCCGGTCACCCGCTCGGAGGCCAGCGGCAGGTCGAGCAGGTCGGCCACGGCGGCCGGCGCCCCGCCCGCGGGGACCAGCAGCCCGTCGACCAGCGGCTGCACCCACGGCGCGTCGAGCACCAGCACCGGCTCGCGGCCGGGGTCGGCCACCCGGTCGGGCGCCACCCGCACCCCGGCCGGCGGGTCGACGTCCACCCCGTCGAGGGCCTCGGCCAGCCGCGCGTAGACGGTGCGCAGGACCGCCGGCGACACCGTCCGCTCCGGGTCGCCGAGCCGGTCGAGCAGGTCGAGGGCGGCGTCGACGTCGGCGAGCACGTCCCCGACGGTCGCGGGCGGGCGCAGCCGCTCGAGCACGTCCGGCGGCCCGGACGCCGGTTCGTACAGCCCCTGCAGCTCGCGGCTGCCCGGCGCGGCCAGCCGGTCGGGTCGCCGGCCGCCGAGCACCGGGTGGGTGGTCAGCCACCAGCGCAGGTAGCCCGGGGCGGCGACGCCGTCGAGCACGACGTCGGCCCACGCCTCCTCCGGCGCGCCCGCCAGCAGCGCCAGCGCGCCGGCCCAGTCGGCGACCAGCTCCAGGTCGCGGACGGCGCACAGCGGCGGCCAGGCCGGCGGCGGGCCGGGCGGCAGCCGGTCGAGGACGGCGTCCGCCCAGGCGCCGGCGGCGTCGACGTCGAGCTCGTCCGGGTCCTCCGCGCGCACCAGCGCGAAGGTGACCAGCACGCCGGCCGCCCGCAGCGCCGCCGGGTCCTGGCCGTCGGCGAAGGAGGGGTCGAGCAGGCCCAGCGCGCCGTCCTGCAGGACCGCCGCGAGCGGGGCGCCGGGCATCAGCAGCTCCCCCGCCGGCGCCCAGGCGCCCGCGGCGTCCGGCAGCGCCAGCTCGGCCAGCCACGGCAGCTCCCCGGGCGCGGTCCCCGCGGCGCCCACCAGCGCGAGCACCGCGCGGGCCAGGTCGGCGGGGTCGGCCCGGCCCCAGTCCTCCTCGACGGCGTCCACCGACTCCTCCACCGCGGCGCGCACCGCCGGGTCGGCGAGCACCGCCGCCGCGGTGGCCGGGGAGGCGCCGAGCCGCTCGAGCAGCCGTCGCGCCGCGGGCGGGGCGACCGCGTCGGGGTGCGCCACCCGCAGCGACAGCGGCCCGAGCCGGCCGACCGGGAGGTCGTCGGCCGGCAGCAGCACACCGGCCGGGCCGGGCGCGGTCCGCCCGTCGGCCAGCGGGACGGGCAGCGCGCCGAGCTCCTCGCGGTCGGCGCCGTCGAGGGAGGCGTAGAGCCGCGCCCACCACCGCGGGGGCCGGGCCACCCCGCCGACGGCCTCGGCCACCTCCGCCGGCCCCACCCGCCGGACGCCGAGCGCGGCCAGCGCCGGTGCGCCCGCGCGCCCGGCCCAGCCGGCCGGCAGCAGGCCCGGCACCACCCCGGCGAGGACGGCGGTCCGCTCCTCGGCGACGCCGTCGTGCGCGGCGTCGTCGAGGGCGGCGGCACGCTCGGCGGTCTGGCGGGCCTCCGGGTCGTCGGCGAGCGGCAGCCACGCCGTCGTGCGCAGCCGGTCGAGCGCGGCACTGCCCAGGGCGGCGTCGAGCTCGGCGGCGGCCAGGCCGATGCGCGGCACGAGGCCCAGGACGGCGGGATCCGGCGCCAGCGCGGCGAGCAGGCCGGCGTAGGCCTCCGCGCAGACGTCGACCAGCGCGTCGGTGACCGGCCCGGGGGCGACGTGCCGCCGGTCGGGCCCGAGCGGGAAGGGGGCGACCAGCCGGGCGGGCAGCGACAGCGGCTCGTCGCTCGGGGTCGGCGCGTGCACCACCTGGCGCACCGGCAGCGGCTCGGGTCGGCCGTCGTCGTCCAGCGGCACCGCCCAGGTGACGGCGTACCCGCGGCGGGCGCGCTCCTCGACCGGGCGGCCGGCGAACAGCTCCTCGGCCAGCTCGCCGGTGCGCTGCTCCAGCCGCCACGTGCGCGTCCGGTCGCCGTCGCGCAGCCGGGCCAGCGGCGAGGTGTGCGAGCAGGCCAGGGTCCGGGTCACGCCGTCGACGACCACCTCGATCTCGGTCAGGCCCGGCAGCGCGAGCAGCAGCTCGGCCTGCAGCGCCTCGAGCGCCGTGCGGACGGCGACGCGCGAGCCCGGGCGCAGCGGCAGCACGACCTCGGTGGCGTAGCCCCCGGGCGGGGTCCCCTCGGCCGGCCAGGGCAGCCGGAGCACCGGGACCGCGCCGTCGCGACGGGTCAGCTCCCCGGC
Organism: Geodermatophilus tzadiensis; assembly: GCF_003002915.1. Lineage (GTDB taxonomy): Bacteria > Actinomycetota > Actinomycetes > Mycobacteriales > Geodermatophilaceae > Geodermatophilus > Geodermatophilus tzadiensis. The sequence continues at coordinate 56,293 of NZ_PVTG01000008.1, forward strand.
CAGCGCGGGCACGTCGGCGACCTCGGCGCGGGTGCGCGCGGCGCTGAAGCGCACACCCCCGCCGGTGGAGTGCACGGCCGGCTCGTCGGTGACGGTGAGGACGGCGGCGAAGCCCACCCCGAACCGGCCGACGCTCGGGATCGGCGGCCCGCCCGCACCTCCGGACCGGCCGGCGGTCTGCGACTCGTCGCGCTTGGCCGACGCCCGCAGGCTGGCCAGCCCGCTCACCCCGGCGGCGTCCAGCGGCGCCCCGGTGTTGGCCGCGTGCAGCACCTCTCCCCCGCCGCCGACGTCGGCCAGCTCCAGCCGCAGCCGCCCCGGGACCCCCGCGCGGGCGGCGGCGTCGGCGGCGTTCTGCGCCAGCTCGACCAGCAGCCGGTCGCGGTAGCCGCCGCGGACGAGGTCCTCCTCGGCGTTGGCGTCCTCGCGGAAGCGCGCCGGGGAGTCGGTCCACGCGGCCAGCACGCGGCGGCGCAGCTCCGCGGTGGCGAAGGGGTCGGACACGGTCCTCAGCATGGCAGCGCGCGCGGCCTCCGAACCGGTCCACGAGGAGACCTACGCGCCGGTAACTTGCCGGGTACCCTCCGCCGCATGTCGCTCGCCGAGCAGATGGCCACGGTCACCGACGCCGCCGCCGGCACCGTCGACCGGCACGCCACCACCGAGACCTTCGAGTCCACCGACCCGGCCACCGGCGCCGTCGTCGGCGTCTTCCCGGTGCACGACGCGCGGGCGGTGACCGGGACCGTCGGACGCGCCCGGACGGCGGCGCCGCGCTGGGCCGGGCTCGGCTTCGACGGCCGCCGGCAGCGGCTGGCCGCCTACCGCGGACACCTCGCCCGGCAGGTGCACGAACTGGCCGACCTGGTGCACCGGGAGAACGGCAAGCCGCACGCCGACGCGGTCCTCGAGACCGCGCTGGCCATCGACCACCTGGCCTGGGCCGGGGCCCACGCGCGCCGCACGCTCGGGCCGCGCCGCGTGCGCGTCGGCGTGCTGGCGGCCAACCACGCGGCCTACCTGGAGTACCAGCCGCTCGGTGTCGTCGGGGTCATCGGCCCGTGGAACTACCCGGTGTTCACACCGATGGGCTCGATCGCCTACGCGCTGGCCGCGGGCAACGCCGTCGTCTTCAAGCCGTCGGAGCACACGCCCGCCGTGGGCGCGTGGCTGGCGGCCGCGTGGCGGGCCGCCGTCCCCGACGTCGCCGACGCCCTCCAGGTGGTCACCGGCGCCGGCGAGACCGGCGCGGCGCTGTGCCGGGCGGGCGTGGGCAAGCTGGCGTTCACCGGGTCCGCGCCCACCGGTCGCAGGGTGATGGCCGCCTGCGCCGAGACGCTCACCCCGGTGCTCCTGGAGCTCGGCGGCAAGGACGCGATGATCGTCGACGACGACGCCGACGTGGCCGCCGCCGCCGACGCCGCCGTCTGGGGCGCGATGAGCAACGCCGGGCAGACCTGCATCGGCATCGAGCGCGTGTACGCGACCTCCGCCGTCTACGACCGGTTCGTCGCCGAGGTCACCGAGCGGGTCCGCGGCCTGCGCCCGGGGTCCGACGACCAGGCCGCCTACGGGCCGATGACGATGGCCGCGCAGACCGACGTCGTGCGGCGGCACCTCGAGGACGCGACGTCGTCCGGCGGCCGGGCGGTGCTCGGCGGCACGGTGGACGACGGGTTCATCGCGCCGACCGTGCTGCTCGACGTCCCCGAGTCCTCCGCCGCCGTGCAGGAGGAGACCTTCGGGCCGACGCTGACCATCAGCCGCGTCGCCGACGCCGAGGAGGCGCTGGCGCGCACCAACGCGACGTCCTACGGGCTGGCCGGCGCGGTGTTCTCCCGGTCGAGGGCCCGGGCGATGGACCTCGCCCGCCGGATGCGCAGCGGCATGACCAGCGTGAACTCCGTGCTCACCTTCGCCTCGGTGCCGGCGCTGCCCTTCGGCGGCGTGGGCGACAGCGGCTTCGGCCGCATCCACGGCGAGGACGGGCTCAAGGAGTTCACCCGCGCCAAGGCGATCACCCGGCAGCGCTTCCGGCTGCCGGTGGACCTCATGTCCTTCAGCCGCCCGCCCGCCGCGGCCGACACCCTGGCGCGGGTCGTGTCCCTGGTGCACGGGCGCCGCCGGTGACCGCCGCCGCCTGACCCCACCGGGGGGCGTTCCTCGCGCACCGGGGGTCCTGCAGGACCGGCAGTGCGCGAGGAACGCCCGCCGAGCGCGCGGAGGAGGGCCGCTCCTCAGCCGTGGGTGGTGGCGGCCGAGGCGGTGGTGGGCTCGGTCGGGACGGCGGGCGGTCCGGCGGGGGCCGGACGGCGGCGGATCGAGATGGACAGCGCCGCGGCGACCAGGCACAGCCCACCGGCGAGGAACCAGGCCAGGTCGTAGGAGCCGGTGACGTCGCGGATCACGCCGCCGCCGAACGCCGCGACCGCCGAGCCGACCTGGTGGGAGGCGAACACCCAGCCGAAGACCACCGGCGCCCGGGCGCCGAAGTGCTCGCGGCACAGCGCCAGCGTCGGCGGCACGGTGGCCACCCAGTCCAGGCCGTAGAAGACGATGAACGCGATCATGCTGACCTGCAGGTCCGGCCCGAACAGGGGCGGCAGCAGGAACAGCGAGAAGCCGCGCAGCCCGTAGTAGGCCAGCAGCAGCACCCGGGGGTCCACGCGGTCGGTCAGCCAGCCGGAGAACACGGTGCCGGCGATGTCGAAGACGCCCACGACGGCGAGCAGCCCGGCCGCCGTCGTCACCGGCATGCCGTGGTCGTGCGCGGCGGGGATGAAGTGCGGCTGCACCAGCCCGTTGGTCGACGCCCCGCAGATGAAGAAGCCCGCCGCCAGCAGCCAGAACGGCCGCGACCGCGCCGCCTGCACCAGCCCGCGGACGGCGGTGCGCGCGGCGCCGGTGCGCACCGGGTCGACGTCGTCGGCCGCGGTCCCGCCGTAGGGGACGGCGCCGACGTCGCGCGGCCGGTCGCGCAGCAGCCAGGCCACCAGCGGGACGACGGCGAGCGCGGCGGCCGTCGTCCCCAGCGACGCCGCCCGCCACCCGCCGCTGGTCTCCGCCACCGCGGCGACCACCGGCAGGAACACCAGCTGCCCGGTCGCGCCGCCGGCGGTGAGGATGCCGCTGACCAGCCCCCGGCGGGCGACGAACCAGCGGCCGGTCACCGTGGCCACCAGCGACAGCGCCATCGACCCGGTGCCCAGCCCGACGGCGAAGCCCCACAGCAGCACCAGCTGCCAGCTCGCCGTCATGAACACGGTCAGCCCGCTGCCGAGCGCGGTGAGCAGCAGCGCGGCGACGACGACCCGCCGGATGCCGAAGCGCTCCATCAGGGCCGCGGCGAACGGCGCGGTGAGCCCGTAGAGCGCCATGTTCACCGCGACGGCGGCCGAGATCGTCGACACCGACCAGCCGAACTCCGCGCGCAGGGGGTCGATGAGCACGCCGGGCACCGCGCGGAAGGCCGCGGCGCCCACCAGCGCCAGGAAGGTCACCGCGGCCACCCACCACGCGGGGTGCACGCGGCGGGTGCGGGCGGGCGCGCTGGTCATCACGAGTGCAGAGCATGGCCGACGGCCCGGCGGCCGGACCAGTGGCCCGACGGCCAACACGTGCAAGGATCCGGCCATGAGTGCACCGGCGCCGGCGCCCCGCCCGCACGAGGTGGTCGTCGTCGCCGTCGACCGGGTCGTGGGCTTCGAGCTCGGGCTGCCCTACCGCCTGCTCGGCCTGGCGGAGGACGAGCACGGGCGCCCGCTGTACCGGGTGCGGGTGGCCACCCTCGACGGACGGCCGGTGCGCACCGCGGACGGCTTCGCGGTGCTGCCCGAGCACGACGGGTCGGTCCTCGCGGAGGCCGAGACGGTGGTCGTCCCCGGGATCATGGGCGGCCCCGCCGTGCGCGAGGGCCGCATCCCCGGCGAGCTGCGCGACGCCCTGCGGCAGGCGGCCGGGCGGGCGCGGATGGTGTCGGTCTGCACCGGCTCCTCGGTGCTCGCCGCGGCCGGCCTGCTCGACGGGCGGCCGGCCACCACCCACTGGCGCGACGCCGACGCCTTCCGCCGCAACTTCCCCGCCGTCCGGCTGGACCCCGACGTGCTGTTCGTCGACGACGGCGACGTGCTCACCTCGGCCGGGGTGGCCGCGGGCATCGACCTGCTGCTGCACCTGGTGCGGCGTGACCACGGCAGCGAGGTGGCCAACCGGGTGGCGCGCCGCAACGTCGTCGCCCCGTGGCGGGAGGGCGGGCAGTCGCAGTTCGTCGAGCGGACGCTGCCCGAGCCGGGGGACGCCGGGACCGCGCCCACGCGCGCCTGGGCGCTCGAGCACCTGACCGAGCCGCTGACGCTCGCCGACCTCGCCCGGCACGCGCGGATGAGCGTGCGCACCTTCACCCGGCGGTTCCGGGAGGAGACCGGTTCCTCGCCGCTGCGCTGGCTGGCGGCGCAGCGGATCGCGCTGGCCCGGAGGCTGCTGGAGTCCACCGACGCCTCGGTCGACCGGGTCGCCGCCGAGGCCGGGTTCGGCACGCCGGCGTCGCTGCGCCAGCACCTGCGGGCCGCGATCGGGGTGGCCCCGGGCGCCTACCGGCGCACCTACCGCGGGGCCTGAGGCTCCCCCCGACGGGTGGGGTGTGACACGCGACTCCCCCCTCGACGGCAGTTCCCGGGCCCGCGTCTGGTTGAGTGGGACGTACCGGCGCCGCCCTCGCTCATCCGGAGCTGCAGGACTCGACGTCGGGCTGGTGCAGCGCCACCGAGGTGCGCCCGGCTGTCCGACGTCGCCGACGGCGCGACCCGCCCCTGACCGGGCCGGCGTGCGCCCGTGTGCGGTGACCGAGGACGGCGACCCGAGTACCACCGAGGAACCCATGACCTCCCCGCAGTCCCCCACGTCCGCCGGTTCCCGGCCCCGCCGCCGTCGCGGTGGCCGCGGCCGCGGCGCCGGCAGCCCGACCGCCGGCACCCCCGCCGGCACCGCCACCGGCACCGCCACGACGACGGCCCCGGTGGCCGCGCCCGCCGAGATCCCCGCCGGCGACGTCGCCACCGTGCTGCCCACCGACACGACCTTCGCCGAGCTCGGTGTGCCCGCCCCGCTGGTCGAGGTGCTCACCGCCAGCGGCATCACCGCGCCGTTCCCCATCCAGGTCGCCACGCTGCCCGACTCGCTCGCCGGCCGCGACGTGCTCGGCCGCGGCCGCACCGGCTCGGGCAAGACCATCGCCTTCGCCCTCCCGCTGGTCGCCCGGCTGGCCGCCTCGACCACGCGGCGCCAGGCCCGCCAGCCGCGCGCGCTGGTGCTCGTGCCGACCCGCGAGCTGGCCAACCAGGTGCTGGCCACCGTCGAGCCGCTGGCCACCGCGCTCGGCCTGCGCGCCACGACCGTCTTCGGCGGCGTCGGCCAGAACCCGCAGGTGCAGGCGCTGGCCGCCGGCGTCGACGTCGTCGTCGCCTGCCCGGGCCGGCTCGAGGACCTCGTCGGCCAGGGCCACGCCGACCTGTCCGCCGTCGAGGTCACCGTGCTCGACGAGGCCGACCACATGGCCGACCTGGGCTTCCTGCCCGGCGTCAAGCGGCTCCTGGACCGCACCCCCCGCGGCGGCCAGCGGCTGCTGTTCTCAGCCACCCTCGACAACGGCGTCGACGTGCTCGTCAAGCGCTACCTCGAGTCGCCGGTGACCCACTCGGTCGACCCGGCCGTCGCGCCGGTGGCCGCGATGACCCACCACGTGTTCCAGGTGTCGGCGACGGACAAGGCCGACGTCGTCCGGGAGCTGGCCTCCGGGCTGGGCCGCAGCGTGCTGTTCACCCGCACCAAGCACCAGGCCAAGAAGCTGGCCAAGCAGCTCACCGCGGCCGGCGTCCCGGCCGTCGACCTGCACGGCAACCTCAGCCAGAACGCCCGCGAGCGCAACCTCGAGGCCTTCAGCACCGGCGGCACCCGGGTGCTGTGCGCCACCGACATCGCCGCCCGCGGCATCCACGTCGACGACGTCGCGCTGGTCGTGCACGTCGACCCGCCGACCGAGCACAAGGCCTACCTGCACCGCTCCGGGCGCACCGCCCGCGCCGGTGCCGGCGGCACGGTGGTCACGCTGTCGACCCCGGACCAGCACGCCGAGGTCCGCACGCTGACCCGCCAGGCCGGCATCTCACCCGTCGTGGCCTCGGTGCGCCCCGGCGCCGAGCAGATCACCGCGCTCACCGGCCCGGCCGCGCCGCACGTCGAGCCGGCCCCGGCGCCCGCCCCGCAGCCCCAGGGCCAGGGCGGCGGCGGACGGCGGCGCCGCGGCGGTTCGGGCGGCGGCGGGTCGGCCGCCACCCCCGCGGCCGGCGGTGGCCGCAGCGGCTCGGGCCGCGCCTCGGGCCCGGCGCGCACCCGCGCCGAGCTGGCCGCGCGGGCGGGCACGCACACCGCGGCGTCGTTCAGCGGCCGCTCGCGGCGCGGCGGTCGCTGAGCCCGGCGGGGTTCACGCCGGGGACGGTCGGGAAGAGGACCCCCGACCGTCCCCGACGACCCGAGGAGTGCCCGTGGCACTGCCCATCACCCTCTCCGAGATCGGCCCGCGCATCTCGGCCGGCGCGTTCATCCTCAACAGCGGGCTGGGCAAGCGCGCCGCCGACGACCAGACCGCGGCCGGCCTGCACGGCTTCGCCACCGGCACCTACCCGTTCCTCAAGGACGTCGAGCCCCAGCAGTTCGTCCGGGTCCTGTCGACGGCGGAGATCGCCGTCGGCGCCGCGCTGCTGACGCCGTTCGTGCCCACCGCCCTGGCCGGCGCGGTCCTCACCGGCTTCGCCGGCGGCCTGCTGGGCCTGTACCTGCGCACGCCCGGCATGCACAAGGAGGGCAGCCTCGCCCCGACCGAGCAGGGCCTGTCCATCGCCAAGGACGTCTGGCTGCTCGGCATCGGCGTCGGCCTGCTCACCCGCGGCACCGTCGACCGCGGTGACCGCAAGGTGAGCCGGGCGGCCAGGACGCTGGCCAAGGCCAACCGGAAGGTGTCCAAGGCCGAGCGCAGGGCCGAGCGCAGGGCCGCCTGAGGAAGGACCCCGTCCCCCTCACGCCTCGCAGGCTCGGCGCGAGCCTCCGGACGGGGCCGAGGAGCGCAGGTGCCTGCGGCGCCGCATCAGCTGCCGGGCAGGAACACCGTCCCGACCAGGCGGCGGCGGCGTGATCCGCCGGGCCCGTGCGCCAGCCGCCCGGCCAGCACCCCGCGCAGCTCCGCGAGCAACGCGGCGAACTCCTCGTCGTCCAGCCACAGGCCGGTCATCCGGTAGCCCACCCCGTCCCGGGCGGCGTCCAGCCCGCCCGGGACGGCGGCGGCGCCGTCGACCCACCGGTCGAAGTCGGCCAGCAGCGCGGCGACGAACGTGCCGAAGGCCCGCCGGTGCTCCTCGGGCCCCATGGCCGCCGCCTCCTCCGGCCCGACCGAGGCCGCCGCCGGAACCAGCCGGTAGGTCCGCTCGGTGCTGCCGCGCACCCGCCGCTCCCCCACCACCTCCAGGACGCCGGCCTCGGCGAGCACGCCGACGTGCCGGTAGAGCGTCGCGACCGGGACGTCGGGCAGCTCGGCGTGCAGATCGCCCGTGGTCAGCGCCCGGTCGCCGAGCAGCGCCTGGACGACGCGCAGCCGCACCGGGTGCAGGAGCAGGTCCGCAGACGCCACGCGCCCCACCTTTATCAAGATTGACAATGGTCTCAGGTTCGAGAACAATGGTGCCATGGCCACGATCCGAACGACAGCCGAGACCCTGACCGTCACCCTCACCCGCGCCGAGAAGGTCCTCGGCCTGCTCCGCGACCTCGAGGTCCCGCTGTCCGCGGTGCGCTCGGTGGAGGTCGTCCCCGACGGCCTCGCCGCCGCCCGCGGGCTGCGCGCCCCCGGCCTGGGCCTCCCGGGCCGGCGCCTGATCGGGACGTGGCGACGGCGGGGGACCCGCACGCTGGTCAGCGTGCGCCGCGGCGAGCCCGCCGTGCGGATCGGCCTCGCCGGGCAGCGCTTCGACACCGTGCTGGTGTCGGGCGCCGACACGGCCGACGTCGCCGCCTCCCTCACCGCGGCCGTCCCCAGCGGGCGCTGACGGTGCGCGAGGTCGCGGTGACCGTGCCCGGTGAGCCCCCGCTCGCCGGCACGCTCACCCTCCCCGACGTCCCCGGGCCCGTCCCGGCGGTGCTGCTCGCGCCGGGGTCGGGCCCCCTCGACCGCGACTCCGACCACCGGCGGGCGCGCTTCGGCGTGACCCGCGCGCTGGCGCACGCCCTCGCCGAGGGCGGGCTCGCCTCGCTCCGCTACGACAAGCGCGGCGTCGGCGGCACCCCCGGCGACTGGCGCCGGGCCGGCCTGCACGACGGCGCCGACGACGTCGCCCGCGCCCGCGACGCGCTGGCCGCCCGGCCCGAGGTCGACGGCGACCGGGTGGTGCTGGCCGGCCACAGCGAGGGCGCGCTGCTGGCGGCCGCGGTGGCCGCGCGCGGCGTCCCGGTGGCCGGCGTCGTCCTGCTCGCGGCGTCGGCCACCCCCGGCGACGAGCTGCTGCGCTGGCAGGCCCGGCAGCTCGGCCCGACGCTGCCCGCGCCGGTGCGGGGGCTGCTGCGCCTGCTGCGCACCGACCTGGAGGCGAAGGTCGCGGCCAACCACGCGCGGATCCGCGCGACCACGACCGACGTCGCCCGCGTCGGCGGCGTGCGGGTCAACGCGCGGTGGACCCGCGAGTTCCTCGACCACGACCCGCGCACCGACCTCGCCCGGCTGCGGGTGCCGGTCCTCGCGGTGACCGGGAGCAAGGACCTGCAGGTCCGGCCCGGGGACCTCGCGGTGGTCGCGGCGACCGTGCCCGGGCCGGTCGAGACCCACCTGGTGCCCGACCTCACCCACACGCTGCGCCGCCAGCCGGGCGCGGCGTCGCTGCGCGCCTACCGGGGCGAGCTGCGCCGGCCCGTCGACGCGGAGGTGCTGGCGACCGTGGTGGCCTGGTGCCGGCGCACCACCGCCGTTCCGTCCCCGTCGTGATCCGGGACCGGAAGGGCTTTCCGGGAGGTGCTGCAAGGTTGCAGGATCGCCTCCCATCGGGGGGCCGCTGAGGGGGCGGGACCCCGCCGGCTCCAGGAGGCTCGCGTGCCCCGTCCCACCCGCCGTTCCGCGGCCCTCGTCCTCGCCCTGGGCCTCGGCCTGCTGAGCGGCTGCTCCGACGACGGCGGCACCAGCGCCGACGCCGCCACGGCCAGCAGCCACGCCGAGGGCGAGCACTCGGAGAGCCCGTCGGCGAGCGCGTCCGGCGAGGCCACCCCGTCGAGCAGCGCCGCCGGGGGCAGCGCGGCACCGGAGAGCGCCGCCCCCACCAGCGAGGCCGCTCCCCCGGTCGAGGCGCAGACCGTCACCGCCACCGAGGGCGAGATGTTCATCGAGCTCTCGCAGGACTCGTTCTCGCCCGGCGAGGTCACCATCGAGGTGGTCAACGAGGGCAACGCCACCCACGACCTGGTGGTCGAGCGCGACGGCGCGGACGTCGTCGCGAGCGACTCCATCGGCCCGGGGCAGTCGACCACGGTCACCGTGACCCTCGAGGCGGGTGAGTACGTCTTCTACTGCTCCATCGGCAACCACCGGGCCATGGGCATGGAGACCACCGTGACGGTCGCCGCGTGACCGGGGGCACCGCGACCCGACCCCCGCGGACCGGCGTCGCCATCGGGGTGCTGCGGCTGGCCGGCGCGGTCCTGCTGGCCGCGATCGCCGTCATCCACGTCTACCTGTGGCAGCAGGGCTACAGCGGCATCGAGGTCATCGGCCCGGCGTTCCTGGTGCAGGCGGTGCTCGGGGCCGGTGGCGCGCTGCTGCTGCTCGTCGCGCCACCGCGCCTGGTGTCGTGGGCGGCCGTGCTGGGGGCGCTGTTCGCCGCCGGCTCGCTGGCCGCGCTCCTGGTGTCGACGACGGTCGGCCTGTTCGGCTTCGTCGAGTCGACCGTGGCGACGCTGTGGTGGGAGTCGTTCTGGGTGGAGGTCGCCGCCGTCGTCGTGCTGGTGACGCTGGCGGTCCTCGCCCGGCGGCGCGCCGCCCGCTGAGCGCGGGCGGCGCGCCCTGGCTCAGCTGCCGGAGGAGAAGGCCGCGTCGAAGGCGGCGGCCGGCGGGTCGAACGCCAGGCGGCGGACGAAGGCCAGTGCCTCGGGGGCACCGACCAGGCGGTCCATGCCGGCGTCCTCCCACTCCACCGAGATGGGCCCGTCGTAGCCGATGGTGTTCAGCATCCGGAAGCAGGCCTCCCACGGGACGTCGCCGTGGCCGGTGGAGACGAAGTCCCAGCCGCGCCGCGGGTCGGCCCAGGGCAGGTGCGAGCCCATCCGGCCGTTGCGCCCGTTGCCCACCTGGCGCTTCGCGTCCTTGCAGTCGACGTGGTAGATCCGGTCCTTGAAGTCCCAGATGAACCCGACCGGGTCGAGGTCCTGCCACACGAAGTGCGAGGGGTCCCAGTTCAGGCCGAAGGCCTCGCGGTGGCCGATGGCCTCCATGGTGCGGACCGTCGTCCAGTAGTCGTAGGCGATCTCCGACGGGTGCACCTCGTGGGCGAACCGGACGCCGACCTCGTCGAAGACGTCGAGGATCGGGTTCCACCGGTCGGCGAAGTCGCGGTAGCCGTCCTCGACCATCGACTCGGGCACCGGCGGGAACATCGCCACGGTCTTCCAGACCTTCGACCCGGTGAACCCGACGACGGTCTTCACGCCCAGCTTCGCCGCGGCGCGGGCGGTCAGCTTCATCTCCTCGGCCGCGCGCTGCCGGACGCCCTCCGGGTCGCCGTCGCCCCACACGCGCGGGTGGACGATGCCGCGGTGCCGCTCGTCGATCGGGTCGTCGCAGACGGCCTGGCCGTTGAGGTGGTTGGAGATGGCGAAGACCTGCAGGTCGTACCGCTTGAGCAGGTCGAGCTTCTCCTGCACGTACGCGTCGTCGTTGGCGGCGCGCTCGACGTCGAGGTGGTCGCCCCAGCAGGCGATCTCCAGGCCGTCGTAGCCCCACTCGGAGGCCAGCCGGGCCACCTCCTCGAAGGGCAGGTCGGCCCACTGACCGGTGAACAGGGTGACGGGACGGGGCATCAGTCGGTCCTCTCGGGGTCCTGGGCGGCGATCGGGGTCCACACGGAGTCGGCCGCGGCGCTGCGCTCGACGGCGTCGAGCACCCGCTGCACCTGCAGGCCGTCGGCGAACGAGGGGACGGGGTCCTCGTCCTTGGCGATCGCGGTCACCAGGTCGACGACCTGGTGGGTGAAGCCGTGCTCGTAGCCGAGGCCGTGCCCGGCCGGCCACCACGCGGCGATGTAGGGGTGCTCGGGCTCGGTGACGATGATCCGCCGGAAGCCGGCCCGCTCGGCGGGCTCGCTGCCGTCGAAGAACTCCAGGACGTTCATGTCCTCGAAGTCGAAGGCCAGGCTGCCCTCGGAGCCGTTGACCTCGATGCGGATGCCGTTCTTGCGGCCCAGCGCGAAGCGGGTGGCCTCGAAGGTGGCCAGCGCCCCGCCGGAGAAGCGGGCCAGGAAGACGGCGGCGTCGTCGACGGTCACCCGGCCCATGCCCTCGCCGGCCGTGCCGGACAGCGAACCGGCCGAGGCGGGGAGCGGGCGCTCCGTGACGAAGGTCTCCAGCAGCGCGCTCACGCCGGTGAGGGTCTCGCCGGTGATGTACTGCGTCAGGTCGACGACGTGCGCGCCGATGTCGCCGAGCGCGCCGGAGCCGGCCTTGTCCTTCTCCAGCCGCCAGGACATCGGCGCGGCCGGGTCGGCGATCCAGTCCTGCAGGTAGGCCGCGCGCACGTGCCGGATCCGGCCGAGGCGGCCCTCGGCGACCAACCGGCGGGCCAGGCCGATGGCCGGCACCCGCCGGTAGGTGAAGCCGACCATCGAGCGCACGCCGCGGGCGGCGGCGCGCTGCGCGGCCTCGGTCATCGCCTCGGCCTCGGCGACGGAGTTGGCCAGCGGCTTCTCGCACAGGACGTGCTTGCCGGCCTCGAGCGCCGCGATGGCGATCTCGGCGTGGGTGTCGCCGGGCGTGCAGACGTCGACCAGGCCGACGTCGGCGCGCTCGACCACGCGCCGCCAGTCGGTCTCGGTCTCCGCCCAGCCGAGCTTGCCGGCGGCCTCGGCCACCCGGTCGGCGTCGCGGCCGGCGAGCACCCGGAGGTCCGGGCGCAGCGGCAGGTCGAAGAAGTGGGGGGCGGTGCGCCAGGCCTGCGAGTGCGCCGCGCCCATGAAGGCGTAGCCGATCAGGCCCACCCCGAGGGTCGGCCGGTCGGGCGAGGTCATCGGGTTCTCCTCGGGGAGGGAGGCGGGGCCGCCGGCGACCGGCGGCCCCGCCCCGGGGGGCTCAGGACTCGAAGGCTGTGTCGATGTACTGGTCGACGTTGTCCGCGGTGACGACCGGCGCGTTGAGCACGATCTGGCGCGGGATCTCGACCTCGACCAGGTCGGACAGGGCCTTGTCCTGCGCGATCAGGCGGGCCAGGCGGACACCGTCGGCAGCCTGGGTCGACGGGTAGATGACCGTCGCCTGCAGCACCGAGTCGCCCTCCTGGATGGACCGCATGGCGTTGGCCGAGCCCGCGCCGCCGACCATGAAGAACTCGTCGCGGCCGGCGCTCTCGATCGCGGCCAGGACGCCGACGCCCTGGTCGTCGTCGTGGTTCCAGATCGCGTCGATCTGCGGCGCCGCCTGGAGCAGGTTGGAGGCCGCCTCCTCGCCGCCCTCGACGGTGAAGTCGGCGGCGACGCGGTTGTCGACGTTCAGCCCGCACTCGGCCAGCGCGTCGGCGAAGCCCTGGCTGCGGTCCTGGGTCAGGGGCAGCGAGTCGATGCCGGCGATCTCGGCGACGACGGCGTCGGGGGTGTCCCCGAGCTGCTCGCAGATGTAGGTGCCGGCCGACACGCCCATGCCGTAGTTGTCGCCGAGGATCGTGGTGCGGGCGGCGAAGGGGCTGTCGAACTCGCGGTCGACGTTGATGACCGGGATGCCGGCCTCCATCGCCTGCAGCGCGACCGGGGTCATCGCCGCGCCGTCGAAGGGCAGCAGCACGATGGCGTCGACGCCGTCGTTGATGAACGTCTCGACCTGGCTGATCTGGGTGCTGACGTCGTTGGTGCCCTCCGCGACCACCAACTCCACGTCCTCGTACCCCTCGGCCTCGGCGCGGGCGGCCTCGGTGATGCCGGCCATCCAGCCGTGGTCGGCGGCCGGCGCCGAGAAGCCGATGGTGACGGTGTCGCCGGCCTCGTCGTTGTCGCTGGCGGCCTGGTTGCCGCCACCGCCGCTGCTGGACTCCTCGGGCGTGTTGCTGGTGCAGCCGGCCACGAGCACGCCCGCGCTGAGCAGGGCGACCGTGGCGTACGGCAGGCGGCGGAACGGACGCTGCCTCGTTGCGGACATGCTCTCTCCTCGGGTGTCGCCCCCTGTGCGGGAGCGGGGTGGGTTCCCACCGGACGGAGGACCGGTGGGGAGTGCGGCCGGCGCGCGTGGGGAGGGCGCGCCGGACTGTCGGTGGGTGCGGTCAGGGGGTCGTGCCGCCGCCGGCGGCGGACCGGGCCCCGCCGGGACCGCCGTCGGCGGTGGTGCCGCCGGAGACCGCGCCCGACGGCGCACCGCTGAGCGCGGGGCCGCCGGCCGTGCCGCCGGAGGACGGCCGGCGGAAGCTGAAGCCGCCGGTGGCCAGGCGCTGCTGCAGCAGGACGGCGGCGATGATGATCACGCCGCGGGCCACGGCCTGCGCCGAGCTCGACAGGTTGTTCAGCGTGAAGACGTTGCCGAGCGTGGTGAAGATCAACACGCCGAGGACGGTGCCGACGATCGTGCCGCGGCCGCCGATGAGCAGCGTGCCGCCGATGACGACGGCGGCGATGGCGTCGAGCTCGTAGAGCGTGCCGTGGGTCGAGCTGCCGGTGGTCGTGCGGGCCATGAGCATCACGGCCGCGATGCCGCAGCAGACGCCGGACAGCACGTAGAGCTTCACCGTGTGCCGCTGCACCCGGATGCCGGCCAGCCGGGCGGCCTCGGCGTTGCCGCCGACGGCGAAGGTGCGCCGGCCGAAGGTGGTGCGGTTGAGCAGCACCCACCCGGCGACGGCGACCAGCACGAAGATGATCACCAGCGTCGGGATGCCGAGGACGTCGCCGGAGAAGAAGCCGAGGAAGTCGCGGTCGCGCACGATCTGGGTGCGGCGGTTGGCGATGATCTCGGCCAGGCCGCGGGCGGCGGCCAGCATCGCCAGCGTCGCGATGAACGCGGCCAGTCTCCCGTAGGCGATGACCAGGCCGTTGACCAGTCCGGCGACCGAGCCGACGACGACCGCGGTGAAGACCATGACGATCCAGTGGACGTCCTCGGCCATCTGCTGGGTGGCCAGCGTGGTGGCCCAGACCGAGGCCAGTGCCACCAGCGCGCCGACCGACAGGTCGATGCCGCCGCCGATGATCACGAACGTCATGCCGACGCTGACCACGCCGATGACCGAGGCCAGCCGCAGGATCGTCAGCACGTTGTCGACGCTGGCGAAGCGGTCCCCCGCGGTGGCCAGGCCGACGACGCAGAGGAGGACCAGCGCGACGACCAGGCCGAAGTTGCGGAAGAGCGGGCCGGCCAGCAGGCCGCCGCCGGAGCGGCCGCGGCCCTCCGCCGCGCCCGTGTCCGTCGCCGTCGTCGTCACCGTGCTGCCCTGGCTCATGCCACGGTCCCTTCGTGCTGCGTCTTCTCGAGGCGCGTCGTCCCGGCGCCTGTCGGGTGGTGGAGTTCCGGCGCGACGCCGTGCGTGGTGGTCCCCTGCATGACGAGGTCGAGCACGCGGTGCTCGTCGAGGGCGCCGGCCGGCTCCTCGGCCATGACCCGGCCCTCCGCGATGACGAGCACGCGGTCGGCCAGGCCCAGGACCTCAGGGATCTCGCTGGAGACGACGACGACGGCCACGCCGCGGTCGGCGAGGTCGCGCACCAGCGCGTAGATCTCCGAGCGGGCGCCGACGTCGACGCCGCGGGTGGGCTCGTCGAGCAGCAGCACCCGGCAGTCGCGCAGCAGCCACCGGGCCAGCACGACCTTCTGCTGGTTGCCGCCGGAGAGGGTGCGCACCTCGCGCGTCTCGTCGGCGGGGCGCACGTCGAGCGAGCGGACCTGCTCGCGGGCGGCGCCGCGCTCGGCGGCCCCGGCGAGGAAGCCGCCGCGGGAGAACCGGGCCAGGCTGGAGATGCTGATGTTGCGGGCCACGGACTCGCCGAGCAGCAGCGCCTGGCTCTTGCGCTCCTCGGGGGCCAGGCCCACGCCGGCGGCGACCGCGGCACCGACGTCGCCGCGCCGCAGCACGCGGCCGCCCACGCGCACGGCCCCGCCGGTGGCCCGGCGCGCGCCGTAGACGGTCTCGAGGATCTCCGAACGCCCGGAGCCGACGAGCCCGGCCAGACCGACGATCTCGCCGGGCCGCACGGTGAAGGAGACGCCGGAGAAGGAGCCGCGCAGCTCGAGGTCCTCGACCTCCAGCAGCGGCGGGGTGCCGGCCGGCACCGCGGTGCGGCGCTCCGGGAAGACGTACTCGATGGTGCGGCCGGTCATCAGCGTGATGACCTCGCGGGTGGGCGTCTCGCGGGCCGGGAGCCCGGTGGCCACCGTGCGGCCGTCCTTGAGCACGGTGATCCGGTCGCCGATCTCGCGGATCTCCTCCAGGCGGTGGGAGATGTAGACGACCGCGACACCGTCGGCGGTGAGGTCGCGGATGACGGCGAAGAGCCGCTCGACCTCCTCGTTGTCCAGCACCGCGGAGGGCTCGTCCATGATGATCAGCCGCGCGTCCTGCGACAGCGCCCGCGCGATGCTGACCATCTGCTGCGAGGCCGCCGACAGCGAGCCGACCTCGGCGCCGGGCCGGATCTCGGGGTGGCCGAGCCGGGTGAGCAGCTCGGCGGCCCGCCGGTTGATCTCACGGGGCCGCACGAAGCCGAGCTGCGCCTGCTCGCGGCCGAGGAAGACGTTGTCGGCGACGGTGAGCCCGGCGACCAGGTCGAGCTCCTGGTAGATCGTCGCGATGCCCAGCCGCAGGGCCGCCTGCGGGTTGCCCAGCGTGACCCGCTCGCCCTGCCAGGTGATGACGCCCTCGTCGGGCTGGTGGGCACCGGCGAGCACCTTGATCAGCGTCGACTTGCCCGCGCCGTTCTGGCCGAGCAGGCAGTGCACCTCGCCGGCCCGCACGTCGAGGTCCACCCCGCCGAGGGCCCGCACACCGGGGAAGGTCTTGACGATGCCCTGCATCTCCAGCAGCGGCGCACCTGCCGGCGCCGCCGCCCGTGCCGGCGCGGTCACCGGGCGCCTGCCCGTGTGCCGCCGGTGGTCGGCCGTCGTGTCCTGGCTCCCACGGCGCTCCTCCCGACTTCTGCTCATCGTTGACCATTAGTCCGCTGAGCGGAGAACATATGAGCCGAGTCACCGGGAGGTCAAGCCCCCGGGCGGGGGGAGACCGGATCGAGACGTGCGCGGACGCCGGGAGTGGCGCGTCAGGGAGGGCGGCGCCCCGGGGGTCAGCGGGCGACGGCGGCGCGCTCGAGCGCCTGGTGGACCGAGTCCTCGTCGAGCCAGCCCTCGATGGCCATGAGCGCGGCGCCGACCCGGCCGGAGAGGTCGGGCGCCTCGCTGACGGTGATCTCCAGCGCCCGGGCGGCCAGGGGCATCGAGCGGGCGTAGACGGCCTCGCGGATGCCGGCGAGCAGCGGCACGCCGGCGCGGGCGACGCCGCCGGACATGACGATCCGGTGCGGGTTGAAGAAGTTGACCAGGGCGGCCAGCACGGTGCCGATGGTGCGCCCGGCGGCGCGGACCAGCTCCAGCGCCTGGCCGTCGCCGAGGGCGGCACGCTCCACGACCTCGCGGGTCGTCGTCACCGGCATCCCGGCCGCCTGCGCGTCGCGCAGCAGCGCCCCGCCGCCGGCGATCGCCTCGAGGCAGTTGACCTGGCCGCAGCGGCAGACGACCTCGCGGCCGTCGGCGGTCGGGACGTAGATGTGCCCGATGTCGCCGGCGCTGCCCTGGGCGCCCCGGTAGACCCCGCCGTCGACGATGATCCCGCAGCCGATGCCGGTGCCCACCTTGACGACGAGGACGTCCTGCACCGACCCGGCGACGCCCATCTCGCCGAGCGCCATGACGTTGACGTCGTTGTCGACGAACACCGGGCAGCCGTAGCGGCCGAACGCCGACGGGATCGGGTGGTCGTGCCAGCCGGGCATGATCGGCGGGTGCGAGGGCCGCCCGGTCGAGAACTCCACCGGGCCGGGGACGCCGACGCCGACGGCGCACACGTCGGCCGGGGTCAGCCCCGCCTCGGCGAGCACCTGCTGGGCCAGCCGGTCGACCTCGGCCAGCACCCGGTCGGGGCCCTCGGCGATGTCGATCGGGTGGCCGACGGTGGCCAGGACCTGCGCCGAGAGGTCGGTGACCGCCACATCGACGCTGGTCACCCCGAGGTCGACGGCGAGCACGCACCCCGCCGCGCTGTTGAACCGCAGCAGCGTCGGCGGCCGCCCGCCGGTGCTCCAGCCGCGGCCGCCCTCCTCCAGCAGCCCCGCGGCGATGAGCTGGTCGACGCGCGCGCTGACGGTGTTGCGCGCGGCGCCGGTCAGCGCGACCAGCTCGGCCCGGCTCCGCGCGCGACCGGTGCGCACGTGGTGGAGCAGCGCGCCGGCGGAGGCGGAGGAGGTGGCCATGGGGTCATGGTGACACGCCACCGGCCCTCCCCCCGCCGGGCGCCGTCGCCCCGGCGAGTGCCTCGCGCAGCACCGCGGCGACCGCGTCGGGGTGCGTCTGCGGGGTCATGTGCGCCGCGCCCGGCACCTCCACCAGCGACCCCCGCGGCGCGGCCGCGGCCACCTGCCTCGCCCAGTCGCCCGGGCACAGCCGGTCGCGGGTTCCCCGGACGACGGTCACCGGCACGCCGACGGCCCGCAGCCGCGCGTCGATCCGGTCGGGGGCGGCGACCCGCCACAGCGCCCGCATCGCGCGCGGCCCGGTCGAGAGCCACTGGAGGAGCACCAGCGGCAGCTGCCACCACGGCTCGCGCAGCGCCGTCCGCAGCCACCACGTTCCCAGCCGGCGGACCGAGTGCAGCCGCGGGTCGGTGGTGGGGCCGAGCAGCACCACGCCGGCCACCCGGGGGTCGACGGCGGCCGCGGCGACCACCTGGCAGCTCTGCGAGTGCCCGACGAGCACCACGGGTCCGGTGCCCAGGCGGGTGCGGAGCCGGGCGGCCAGCACGTCGAGGCCGGGAACGGGTGCAGAGCGCCCCATCCCGGGTAGGAGGACCAGGTCGGCGGCCACCCGCCGGCGCAACCGCCGCGACGACCGGTCGTCGAGCCCCAGGCCCGGCACCAGCACGAGTCGGGGGATGACCGGGCGCACCGGACCGGTTGTACCCAACGGCGGTACCAGCCGCGAGCGCACCGAGAGGCCGCCGTGACCGGGATCACCCGCCCGCCCGGCCGGTCACCGGACGCCGGACCTCCTGACAGGAGAGGATCAGTCATCATGACGACATCACCTGCGCCCACCGCCCACGGCACCTCCCCGACCGGCCGGCCGCGGGTCGTCGTCGTCGGCTCGGGCTTCGGCGGGCTGTTCGCCGCCAAGGCCCTGCGGAAGGCGCCGGTCGACGTCACCGTCATCGGCAAGACCGGCCACCACCTGTTCCAGCCGCTGCTCTACCAGGTGGCCACGGGCATCCTGTCCGAGGGCGAGATCGCCCCGGCCACCCGCGAGGTGCTGCGCCACCAGCAGAACGCCCGCGTGGTGCTCGGCGAGGTCGTCGACATCGACGTGGACGCCCGCACGGTGACCTCCACCGTCCTCGGCCGGACCACGGTCCACCCCTACGACGAGCTCATCGTCGCCGCGGGTGCGGGCCAGTCCTACTTCGGCAACGACCGGTTCGCCGAGTTCGCCCCCGGCATGAAGTCCATCGACGACGCCCTCGAGCTGCGCGGCCGCATCTTCGGCGCCTTCGAGCTGGCCGAGCTGGCCACCGACCCCGCCGAGATCGACCGGCTGATGACCTTCGTGGTCGTCGGCGCCGGCCCCACCGGCGTGGAGATGGCCGGCCAGATCGCCGAGCTGGCGCACCGCACGCTGCGCCGCGACTTCCGCAACATCGACCCCGAGCGGGCGCGGATCATCCTGCTCGACGGCGCGCCGCAGGTGCTGCCGCCGTTCGGGCCGAAGCTCGGTGAGAAGGCCCGCCGGCACCTCAACGAGATGGGCATCGAGGTGCAGCTCGGCACGCTGGTCACCGACCTCGACGCCGAGGGCCTGACCGTCAAGGACTCCGACGGCCAGGAGCGCCGCATCTCGGCGGCCACCAAGGTGTGGGCCGCCGGCGTGCAGGCCTCCCCCCTCGGCCGGCTGCTGGGCGACGCGACCGGCGCCGAGGTCGACCGCGCCGGGCGCATCACGGTGCAGCCGGACCTCACGCTGCCCGGCCACCCCGAGATCCACGTCGTCGGCGACATGGCCAACCACCCCGACCGGTACCCCGGCGTCGCGCAGGTGGCCATCCAGGGCGGCCGCTACGCCGCTGAGCAGATCCAGCGCCGACTGGCCGGCAAGGCCCCGAAGGGCCCGTTCCGGTACCGCGACAAGGGCAACATGGCGACGATCTCGCGGTTCTCCGCGGTGGCCGACATCAAGAAGCTCAAGTTCGAGGGCTTCATCGCCTGGGTGCTCTGGCTGGTGGTGCACCTCTTCTACATCATCGGCTTCAAGAGCCGGATCACCACGGTGCTGCACTGGGTGGTCAGCTTCCTGGGCCGCGGCCGCTCCCAGCGCGTGGCCACCCAGCAGCAGGTCTACGGCCGGCTGGCGCTGGAGAAGCTCGGCGCGGGCTTCGCGGCGTCGAAGACCGGCGGGCCCAAGGACCACCCGCAGTCGCCGGACTCGGTCAACCCCGACCAGCAGCACGACCTGGTCGGCCGCCGCACGGCATAGCGGTCCCGAGGGTGGCCCCCCTGCAGGGGCCCGCCGCGAGCTCGCGAGCGGTGGGGAGCAGGGGGGTCCTTCAGCAGCCGGGCGGGCCGAGCCACGTGTCGAGGGCGGCGGTGACGAGGGCGGGGGTCACCACGTGGCCGCCGTCGAACTCCTCGTAGACGACGTCGTAGCCGGCCGCGGTGAGGCTCTGCGCCACCCGGCGGCCGCAGCGTGCCACCGGCAGCACCCGGTCGTGCGTGCCGTGCGCGATCCACACCCGCGGCCGGCCCTCCCGCCCGGGCGGTGCGACGAAGCCGGGCGAGAAGGCCAGCAGCGCCTCGAACAGGCCGCCGTTGGCCAGCCCCAGCGACAGCGCGTACGAGCCGCCGTCGGAGAACCCGCTCAGCGCCGTCCGGGTGACCGCGAGCCGGTCGGTCACCTGCTCGAGGGCCGCGTCGAGGACGGCGACGTCGCGGCCGAGCCCGCCGGCCAGCAGGTCCCAGGTGGCGGCGACGGAGGTGGTCGCCAGCACCGCGACCCCGCGGTCGGCGGCCACCGCGCCCACCGCGGCCAGCGACTGCCCGGCCGAGCCCCCGGCGCCGTGGCAGAACACCAGCAGCGGCCGCGGCCCGGGTGGTCCGGGCGGGACGGCGACCAGCGCCTCGGCCTGTCCGCCGAGGTCGAGGGCGGTGGTGCCGGGCGGCAGCGGCGGGCCGGGCGGGTCGGTGCCGGGCCGCGCGTCGAGCAGGCCCTCGTCGGCAGGACGCGTCACCGGCTCACACCGCGTGGGCCGCGGGCGGCACGTTCTCGTCGGGCTGCTCGAGGTGCAGCGGCTGCAGCGGGGTCGTCTCCTCCAGCCACAGGAAGGCGTCGTAGCGCTCGCCGAGCACCGTGGGCACGTAGTTGCCCCAGCGCTCGCGCTCGGGCCGGTACACGACGCCGATGGCCCGGTGCCCGAGCCGCTCGTCGAGCCAGGCCGGGCGCTGCCCGCCCGGGACGACCACCAGCGCGTCCCGGCCGAGCTCGCGGTGCAGCAGGGCCTCGAGGCTGCCCTCGCGGGCAGGCGGCACGGTCATCCGCTCCACCTGCGCGCCCCACTCGCGGCCCGCGACCACGCCGCCGCGGTGCCCGCCGAACCCGACCAGGACGACGTCGTCGGCACCGTGCCGCTCGCGCAGCAGCCGGCCCAGGTTCGTCATCCCGGCGTCGGCCATGTCGGTGGCCCGGGCGTCGCCGACGTGCGTGTTGTGCTCCCAGACGACGGCCTTCGCGCCGGTGTGCGCCAGCAGCCGGTCGAGGGTGTCGGCCATGTGCACGTCGCGGACGTTCCACGACTCCGCCGACCCGGCCACCATCGCCCGGTAGTACCGCTCGGCGCCGACGACGACCGCGGCGTTCTGCTCGGCGGCGAACCGGTCGTCGGGGTCGTCGTCCGCGCCGCGCGCCTCGCACAGCCGGTGCAGCAGCTCGACGACGGTCGCCTCGCAGGCCGCCGGCGCGAAGCGCTGCGCGAAGGCGTACTCGGCGCCGTCCTCCCCGAACGGCTCGAAGCAGCGCAGCGCCTGCCGCGCCGCGCCCACGTGGTCGGGCTCGTGCTCCCCGACCCACGCCAGCAGCTCGTGCATCGAGTCCCAGAGGCTGTAGACGTCCAGGCCGGCGAAGCGCACCCGCTCGGCCTCGGGGCGGGCCGCGTTGTGCGCCCGCAGCAAGCGGCAGAAGTCGACGACGTCGTCGTTGGCCCACATCCACGTCGGCCAGCGGGAGATCGCGTCCAGCGCCGTCCGCGGGTCCTCGGCGCCGCCGGGCCGCAGCCGCACGCTGCGGTCGACCCGGGCGCAGTCGGGCCAGTCGCCCTCCACGGCGACCAGGCCGAAGCCGCGCTCCTCGACGAGCCGGCGGGTGAGCGCCGCGCGCCAGGCATAGTACTCGTGCGTGCCGTGGCTGGCCTCGCCGACCGCCACGACGCGCGCGTCCCCGATCCGCTCGAGCAGCGGGTCGAGGTCGGCGGCGTCGCGCAGCGGGCGGGCCACTCCCCCGAGTCCGTCCATCAGGTCCTCCCGGCCGCGCCCTCGCGGACGACCTGCTCGGCGACCGCGCGGCGGTCCCCCGTGCGCAGCCAGGTGCTCCGCTGCCGCGCCGCCGAGGTACCCCGGCCGAGCAGCTCCTGCACCATCGCGCGGACCTCGTCCTCCTCGCCGGCGTCGGCGAGGTCGCCGGCGAGCTCGGCCAGCAGCGCCTCCACCGCCTCGCGCGGGTCGACCAGCTCGCCGCGCAGCGGGTCGAACAGCGGGCCGGACAGGCCCGAGCGGGCGGCCCGCCACCGCGCGGCGCGCAGCAGCTCGGGGCGGACCCCGGGCACCGGCTCGCCGCGGGCGGCCCGGCCGGCGAGCACCCGCACCAGCGAGCGGACCAGCGCGGCGTGCAGGACGGCGTCGTCGAGGGTGGTGCACACGTCGGCCAGCCGGAACTCGATCGTGGGCAGCCGGGCCGAGGGCCGCACGTCCCAGTACAGGTGCGAGCCGTCCTCGACCACGCCGCTGGCCACCAGCCCGGCCAGCACCCGGCGGTAGCCGTCGGCGGTCCCGAGGGGCTCGGGCGCGCCGGCGTGCGGGAAGCGGGTCCACCACAGCGTGCGCGAGGACTCGTAGCCGGTGTCCACGCCGTCGTGGAACGGCGAGCTGCCGGTCATCGCCAGCAGCACCGGCAGGTACGGGCGGGCCCGGTCGAGCACGGCGACGGCGGTGTCGAGGTCGGGGACGCCGACGTGGACGTGGCAGCCGCAGATGTCCTGCTGCCGCGCCAGGCCCGCCCAGCGGCCGACCATCGCCTCGTACCGCTCCCCCGGCGTCATCGGCATGGTGTGCCACGAGCTCCACGGGTGGGTGGAGGCCGCCAGCAGGAGCAGGCCGTCGCGTTCCGCCGCCTCGGCCGCCTCGGCACGGGCGGCCACCAGCTCGGACCGGACCTGCTCCAGCGTCGTGCACACGCCGGTGGCGATCTCCAGCTGGGTGGTCGAGATCTCCGGGTGCACCCGCGCCCCCGCCTCGCCGGCGAGCGCGGCGGCCGACGCGCGCGGGCCCGGGGTCAGCTCCAGGGTGTCGGGGTCGACGAGGTGGAACTCCTCCTCGACGCCGAGGGTGCGCCCGACCGCGGCGCCCTCGGTCTGCAGGCCGTCGGTGCGCACGCCCCTCCTCGGTGCCGGTCCCGGGTCGCCGGGCAGGCCGACGCTACGGCCGCCGCTCCCCCGCCGCACCTGCTGACCAACACGGTCGTGCTCTGCCCCCAACCCCGGGGCAGAGCTCGAGACGCGCCTCGTGCTCTGCCCACACCGGCGGGGCAGAGCACGACCGGGCGCGGGAGGACCTGATCGCTCTCGGCGTAGCGACAGGGGTGGCCGCGTCGGCCCGCGTGGGCGTCCACTGGTCGGTGCAACGGTGTAATCAAGGAGGTGCGTCGTGACCCGACCGGACACCGACGCGGCGCTGGACGCCTACTCGCAGGTGGTCACCGCGGTGGCCGCCGACCTCACCCCGCACGTGGCCGCCCTGCAGGTCACCGCGCCCGACGGCCGGGCCGGCGCGGGCTCGGCGGTGGTCGTCCCCGGTGACGGCCTGCTGCTCACCAACGCGCACGTCGTCGGCCGGGCCCGCACCGGGCGGGCGGTGTTCGGCGACGGCACCGAGACGCCGGTCGAGGTCGTGGGCACCGACCCGCTGTCCGACCTCGCCGTCGTCCGCGCCACCGCCGGCGCCCCCGAACCGGCCGTGCTCGGCGACGCCGCCGCGCTGCGGGTCGGCCAGCTCGTCGTCGCCGTCGGCAACCCGCTCGGGCTGGCCGGGTCGGTCACCGCCGGCGTCGTCAGCGGCCTGGGCCGGTCGCTGCCCACCCGTGACGGGCGGACCGCGCGCGTGGTCGAGGACGTCATCCAGACCGACGCCGCGCTCAACCCGGGCAACTCCGGCGGTGCGCTCGCCGACGCCGCCAGCCGGGTGGTCGGCATCAACACCGCCGTCGCCGGGTGGGGGCTGGGGCTGGCCGTGCCGGTCAACGACACCACCCGCCGGATCATCGCCGCCCTCGTGCGCGACGGCCGGGTGCGGCGGGCCTACCTGGGCCTGGTGAGCAGCCCGGCACCGCTGCCGGCCGAGCTGGCCGAGCGCACCGGCCGGAAGCGCGGGCTGCGGGTGGTCGACGTCGTCGCCGGGTCACCGGCCGACCGCGCGGGGCTGCGCGCCGGCGACCTGGTGCTCGAGGCGGCCCGCTCGCCCGTGGCCGAGGCGCAGAGCCTGCAGCGGCTGCTGTTCGCCGAGGCGGTGGGCCGGCCGCTGCCGGTGACGGTCTTCCGGCGCGGCGCCATGGTCGACGTGATCGCCGTCCCCACGGAGCTGACGGGCTGACCCCTCCTCCGGGTGGGACCGCCCGTGGCACCCTCCAGGTCGCACCGCCGGGCGACGATGCCCCGGCGACGGAGGGAGACACCGGTGCACGGGGACCGCAGGGGCGCGCTGGGCCTGCTCGCGCTGCTGTACGGCTGCGCGGCCGCGCTGTGCGCCGCGGGCGCGCTGCGACCGATGGACGCCCGCACGCCGGTGGCGCTGCTGGCCGTCCTCGCCCTCCTCGGCGGCCTGGCCGCCGGCGGGCTGTGGCTGGGCCGCGACCGGCTGCCCGGGGGTGCCGTGCACGCCGCGCTCGCGCTGTTCGGCGGGCTCACCGCCGTGCTGGCCTGGCAGTCGGCCACCGCGGTCGGCGTCGTCGGGCTCGGCCCCGCGCTGGTGGCCACCGGCGTGCTCGCCGGACACGTGCTGCCCGCGGCGCAGGCCCGCCTGCACGCGGCCGGCGCGGTCGCCGTCGTCTCCGCCGGGGTCCTGGCCGCGGCGCCGTCGGACGTCGCCACCCCCTGGCTGACCGCCGTCGCCGCCACCGCCGTGCTCACCGAGGCGCAGGTGCGCCAGACCGGGGCGCTGCGCCGCGCGGCCGGCACCGACCCGCTCACCGGGGTGGCCAACCGCCGCTCGTGGGCCGACGGCGCCGGCCGGCTGCTGGCCGCTGCCGGGCGCGCCGGGCAGCCGGTCACCGTCGCGCTGCTCGACCTCGACGACTTCAAGGTGGTCAACGACACCGAGGGCCACGCCGCCGGCGACGCGCTGCTGCGCTCGCTCACGGCCGGCTGGCGCCGGGAGCTGCGCCGCTCGGACCTGCTCGGCCGGCTGGGCGGGGACGAGTTCGTCCTGTGCCTGCCCGGCAGCGACGCCGCGGCCACCGCCGAACTGCTCGACCGGCTGCGCGCCGCCTCCGCGGGCGCCTGGTCGGCCGGGACGGCCACCGCCTGCCCCGGGGAGGACCTCGACGAGGTGCTCGCCCGGGCCGACGCCGACCTCTACCGCCGGAAGGCCGCCCGCCCGGCGCGGCGCCCGACGACGGTGGACTGAGCCCCGGTCGGTCACGCCCGTCCGGCGCTGCGTGCCGACGCGCCCGGGGCCGAGGACACCGCGGCCGCAGCCGTCCCCGCCCCGGCGCGCCGGGAGGAGCCTGCACGCGACCACGGGGACCGACCTCGGCGCGAGGAGGCGGACATGGCCTCGGTGGTGGTCTGCGGCGGCAGCGTGATCGGGCTGTGCGCCGCCGCGGTGCTGGCCCGGGACGGGCACGAGGTGACCGTCCTGGAGGCCGACCCCGACGCCGCGCCCGCGACGCCCGCCGAGGCGTGGGAGGCCTGGCGCCGCCGCGGCGTGGCCCAGTTCCGGCAGCCGCACACCCTGCACGCCCGCTTCCGCGCCGTCGCGGACGAGCAGCTGCCCGGCCTGACCGCACGCCTGCTGGAGGCCGGCTGCGTCTGGGTCGACCGGCTCACCGCGATGCCGCCCTCCCTCGCCGACCGCATCCCGCGGGAGGGCGACGAGCGGCTGCGCAGCGTCACCGGACGGCGGCCGGTCGTCGAGTCGGCCGTGGCGGTGGCCGCCGAGGACACCCCCGGGGTCACCGTCCGTCGCGGCGTCGGGGTGGCGGGACTGCTGCCCGGGCCCTCGGCGCTGCCGGGCGTGCCGCACGCCGGCGGGGTCCGGACGACGGCGGGCGAGGACCTGCGCGCCGACCTCGTCGTCGACGCGACCGGCCGGCGGACGCGCTCGGCCGGCTGGCTGGCCGACCTCGGCGCCGGCCCGCCGCGGACACGGGCGCAGGACTCCGGGTTCGTCTACTACACGCGGTACCTCACCGGGCCGCGGGCGCCCGCCGTGCTCGGCCCGCCGCTGTACCCGCTGGGCAGCATCTCGGTCCTCACCCTCGTCGGGGACTCCGACACCTGGTCGGTGACCTTCTTCGGCCAGACCGGGGACACCCCGCTCCGGGCGCTGCGCGAGCCCGCGGCGTTCGACCGGGTGCTCGCGGCGTGTCCCCGGCAGGCGCACTGGCTCGACGGGCGCCCGCTCGGCGGCGTGCTGGCGATGGCCGGAGGACTCGACTGCGCCCGCCGATTCGTCGTGGACGGTCGTCCGGTGGTCACCGGGTTCGCCGCCGTCGGGGACGCCTGGGCCTGCACCAACCCCTCGGCCGGGCGGGGCCTGTCGGTCGGCCTCCTGCACACGGCACTGCTCCGCACCGCGGTCGCCGGGCACCTGGACCGGCCCGCCGACCTCGCGGCGGCGTTCGACGCGGCCACCGAGGCCACGGTGGCGCCCTTCGTCGAGGAGCAACTGGCCGAGGACCGGGTCCGGCTCGCGGAGATGGCCGCCGCCCGGGAGGGGCGGCCGGCTCCACCGCCACCCCCGGGGCCGGCGTCCTTCCTCGCTGCGGCGGTGCAGGACGCCGACCTCTTCCGCGCGATGCTGGAGTACCGGCTGTGCCTGGCGCCGCTAGCCGAGGTCCTGGCCCGGCCCGCGGTGCGCGAGCGGGTGGCCGCCACCTCGCCCGGGCCGCCGCCGCGCTCCCCCGGTCCCGACCGCGCCCGCCTGCTCGAGCTCCTGGCCGGCTGAGCGCTACGGGCGGCGCCAGTCGTCGCCGGTGAGGTGGGAGCCGGCCATCGGGCCCATCTGCAGCATGCCGCCGTCCACGGCGTAGGAGGAACCGGTGACGTAGGAGGCCGCCGGCGAGGCGAGGAAGGCCACCACGGCGGCCACCTCGTGCGCGTCGCCGGGCCGGCCGACCGGGACGCCGGGGCGCTCGTGGCCCGGTGCGGTCGGGTCCTCGTCCTCCTGGCCGGTCATCGGCGTGGCGATCTCCCCCGGCGCGACGGCGTTGACGGTGATGCCGTGCTCGGCCAGCTCGATCGCCGCCACCCGGGTGAGCAGGCCGAGGCCGCCCTTGGCCGCGCAGTAGGCGGCCGCGCCGACGCGCGGCTGGTGCTCGTGGACGCTGGTGACGTTGACGATCCGCCCGCCGCGACCCGCCGCCACCATGCGCCGCGCGGCGCGCTGCAGGCAGAGGAACGCCGCGTCGAGGTCGGTGGCCACGACCTCGCGCCAGGTCTCGTAGTCGGTGTCCAGGATCAGCGTCGAGTGGCCGGTGCCGGCGTCGTTGACCAGGACGTCGATGCCGCCCAGCGCGTCGGCCAACTCGTCGACGACGGCGGCGGCGCCGGGCAGCTGGGTGAGGTCGACCGGGCGGACCTCGGCCCGGCGACCGCGCGAGCGCACCTCCTCGGCGGTGCCCTGCGCGTGCGCCTCGTCGCGGTACCAGGTGATCCCGACGTCGCAGCCCTGCTCGGCGAGCGCGACCGCCACCGCCCGCCCGATCCCCGACTCCGACCCGGTGACGACCGCGACGCGGCCCGGTGCATCCGTCATGTGCCCATGCTGGGGGCGCGGGCCGCCCGCCGCCGGACGACGTCTCACCGTCCGCGTCTCACCGTGCGCAGTGCCGCCGCGACCGCCCGCTGCGGTCGACCGCGCGTTGCACGACCGGGTGGCAGGCCAGCCGGTCGCGGCCGACACTCGCGGAGGACGGAGCCCCCCGTCGCTCCGGCTCCCCCCGGGAGATGCTCCTGAGCCCCCAGACCCTCGGCCCCTACGAGCTCGACGAGCTGCTCGGCCGCGGACGCACCGGCGAGGTGTACCGCGCCTGGGACACCCGCCGCTCGCGCGCCGTCGCGCTCGAGCTGGTCTCCCCCGCGCTCAGCGCCGACCCCCGCTTCCGCGCCCGCTTCCAGCAGGTGTGTGCCGCCGTCGCGCAACTGGACGAGCCGCACGTCCTCGCCGTGCACGAGATCGGCGAGGTCGACGGCCGGCTCTACGTCGACAGCCAGCTGGTCGACGGCCGGTCGCTGGCGGCGGTGCTCGCCGCCGAGGGTCCCCTGCCGGCCGCGCTCGCGGTCGACGTCGTCGGCCAGGTGGCCGCGGCGCTCGACGCGGCGCACGCCGCGGGGATCGTGCACGGCGAGATCCGGGCGGCCGACGTCCTGCTGTCCGGGCACCCCGACCGCCCCGACGCCCACCTGTCCGGCTTCGGCCTCGCCGGCGCCGTCGGAGGCAGGACCACCGACCGCCGGGCCGACGTCTCCGCGCTGGCGGCCCTCCTCCACGAGGCGGTCACCGGCCGGCCGCCGGGCGACTCCCGGCGCGCCGGCGCGCTGCCGGGGGCGCTGGACGAGGTGGTGGCGCGGGGGACGGCCGCGGACCCCGGCCGGCGCTTCGCCAGCGCCGGCGAGCTCGCCGGTGCCGCCCGGGCGGCGCTGCGTCCGGCGGCCGACACCATCCCGGCGCGGGTGGTGGCCGCGCCGGCCCCGGCCGGCGCGGCGGCGTCGCGCGGTGCCGTGGCGGGGGCAGCGGCGTCGCGCGGTGCCGCGGTGGGGGCAGCGGCGTCGCGTGGTGCCGCGGCGGCGGTCCGCGGCCCGCGGCACCGCCCGCCGGGGCGGTGGTCCGGACGCCGACGGGGCCTCGCCGCGGCGCTGATCGCCGGCGCGGTGGCGTTGAGCACCGCGGGCGGGGTGGCCGCGGTCCGGCTGGCCTCGGACGACTCCAGCGCGGCGACCTCGACGCCGGTCGTCGTGGAACCCTCCGACGAGCCCGGCGAGGACCCCTTCGTGCCGGCGCCGCCGGGCAGCGCCGACCCCACCCCGGGCACCGCCGACCCCAGCGGGAGCACCGCCGAGCCGTCGCAGGGCACCGCGGACCCGACCCAGGGCACCACCGGCCCAACGGACGGGTCCGCGGCCGGGACCGCGGAGTCCCCATCGGGGACCGACACCTCGGGATCAGGGGCCGGGGCCTCGGGAGCAGGGCCCGGGGCCTCGGGATCGGGGGCCGGCACGCCGGCCGCGGCGGCGGCGGCGGGCGGCACGGTGCCGGGTGACCGGCCCGGTCTCTACGGCGGGTCCGGGGCCGAGGTCTGCGACGCCGCCGGCATGGCCGCGTTCCTCGCCGCGCACCCCGACCGGGGCGCTGCGTTCGCCGCCGTGGAGAGCATCCCGACCGACGGGATCGACACCTACCTGGCGTCCCTGACCCCGGTGGTGCTCCGCTTCGACACCGCCGTCACCAACCACGGGTTCGCCGACGGGCAGGCCGTCCCGTTCCAGTCCGTGCTGCAGGCCGGCACCGCCGTGCTGGTCGACGACTCGGGCGTCCCGCAGGTCCGCTGCATCTGCGGCAACCCCCTGCAGCCGCCCGCCGACCGCCCGTCCCCCGAGTACGAGGGCGAGCCGTGGCCCGGCTTCGCGCCAGGGGCGGTGGTCGTGGTGGAGCGCAGCCCCGCGCCGCTGTCGGCGCTGGTGCTCGCGGATACGACGACCGGCGCGGTCGTGGCGCGGCCCGTGCACACCACGGGCGACACCGACCAGCCGGTCGACGCCACGCTGGCCGAGCGCGCCCGCGCGTTCGACGGGGACACCGGCGCGGGCAGGACGACGGCACCGGGCCCCGGCACGGAGGGACCGGCCGGCGAGGAGCCGCCGGACCCGGGCAGCACGGGCCAGGACGACCCGGGCCGAGGCGACACCGGCCGGAGCGACGGCGGCCAGGACGCCCCGGGTCAGGGCGAACCCGGCCAGGACGACACCGGCCAGGACGACACCGGCGAGCCGGACACCGCGACACCGGACGGCGACGACGAGGCACCGGGCGAGACACCCGCCGAGGAGCCGAGCGAGGAGCCGAGCGAGGCGCCGGCCGAGGAGCCGGGCGATCAGCCGACGCCGACCGGGGAGACGCCCAGCGACCAGCCGGCCCGCACCGAGGACACACCCACCGACGAGTCCCCGGAGGAACCGACCGAGGAGACGACGACCGGGCAGTCCCCGGCCGAGGAGTCGCCCACGGAGGAACCGACGGAGCAACCGACCGAGCAACCGACCGAGCAACCGACCGAGGAGCCGGCGACCACGACGTCCACCGGAGGAACGTCCACTCCCTGACCGGCGCGTGTGGAGCCCGGAGGACGGCCGGCGTCCCCGTCGGTCGTGACGGACCCCTCCTCCTCACCCGCTGCAGCCGTGTCGCGACCCCCTGGTGGCCCACGCCGGGGCCGCTCCACGGTGGCCCGGACGGCGCCCGGGTGGGTGGACACGGGCGCCGGGTGCTCCGGAGACTCCGCGTCCGGCGCAGCACCTTGCCGTCAGCACCACCCGGGAGGTCCACCCGTGAACCCGGAGACCTTCGGTCCGTACGAGCTGCTCGAGCTGCTCGGCCGGGGCGGCATGGGCGAGGTCCACCGCGCCTGGGACACCCGCCGGGGGCGGGTGGTGGCGCTCAAGCGACTCCTCCCCGAGCTGGCCGACGACGAGCAGTTCCGCGCCCGCTTCTACCGGGAGTGCAACGGCGCGGCCCGGCTCAACGAGGCACACGTCGTCCCCATCCACGACTTCGGCGAGATCGACGGCCGGCTCTACCTCGACATGCGCCTGGTCGACGGCCGGGACCTGTCCGAGCTCCTCGAGCAGGAGGGGCCGTTCCCGGCCGACCTGGCCGTCACCGTCGTCGAGCAGGTGGCGGCGGCGCTGGACGCCGCGCACGCGGCCGGGATCGTCCACCGCGACGTCAAGCCGTCGAACGTGCTGGTGACCGGCACGGGGACGGTCCCGCACTGCTACCTGGTCGACTTCGGCATCGCCGGGACCACCGGAGGGCGGACGACCGGCTCGCTGACCCGGACCGGCATGTTCGTCGGGACCCTGGAGTACGTCGCACCGGAGCGCCTGGGCGACGGCCCGACCGACCACCGCGTCGACGTCTACTCCCTGGCCTGCTTGCTCCACCAGCTCCTCATCGGCCAGCCGCCGTTCCCCACCTCCGAACCGGCCGCGCTGTGCGCGGCGCACCTCTACCGCGAGCCGCCACGGCCGTCGGAGACGGTGCCCTCCCTGCCCCGGGCACTGGACACGGTCATCGCCCGCGGGATGGCCAAGGACCCCGAGGCCCGGTACCCGAGCGCGGGAGCGCTGGCCTGGGCGGCCCGGGCGGCGCTGGGCGACGACCACGTCCGGACGCCGGTCGGGCCCGTCGGGGGCGCGCCGCCGACCACGACCCCGCCGCCCCCGGCCCGACCGCCCCTGACGCCACCGCCTCCGGTGCCGCCTGCAGCGTCGACGACCGGTGGGTACGGGGCCGCCGCGTTCCCACCACCGCCTCCGACCCTGGTCCCGGCGGCCCGCTCCGAGGGAGGCCTGCCCCCGACCGCCACCGGGACGGCGTCGCCACCGCCCGACGGGCCCCGCGCTGCGCGGCGGCCGGCGGGGACGCGGCCGGCCCGGCGGCGTCTCACGGCAGCCCTGGTCGCCCTCGCGGTCGCCGCCGCCGCCGCGGGCGGAGTGGTCGCGGCACAGCTCCTCGGTGAGGGCACCGCGGTGGCCACCGAGGCGATCGACGACCCCGGCGACCACCCGTTCCACGTCCCCACGCCCGAGGCCGGAGGCCAGATGGGCGAGCAGGCGCCCCCGCCCGATCCTCCGTCGACCGCGCCGCCGGAGGGCGTGTACGGCGACCAGCCCGGCCTCTACGGCGGGACGGGAGCGGAGGTGTGTGACAAGGCAGCGCTGACCGAGTTCCTCGAGACCCACCCCAGCGAGGCGGCCGCCTGGGCGGACGCGCAGGACATCGCACCCACCGAGATCGGCGCCTACATCGACCGACTGACGCCGGTGGTGCTCCGCTTCGACACCGCCGTGACCAACCACGGGTTCGAGGGTGGCCGGGCGACGCCGTTCCAGTCGGTGCTCCAGGCCGGGACCGCGGTCCTCGTCGACGAGTACGGCTCACCGCAGGTGCGCTGCGCGTGCGGCAACCCGCTCGACCCGCCCGCACCCCGTCCGTCCCCGGAGTACGAGGACGCGGCGTGGCCGGCGTTCTCCGACGACGTCGTGGTCGAGGTGACGCCGGCGGTCGTGGTCGTCGAGGTCCTGGTCGTCGTCGAGATCGACGGGCAGATCGTGGAACGGCCGCGAGGGACCACCGGTGAGGCGGACCGGGCACCCGACCCCAAGACGTTGGAGGAGGCCCAGGACTTCGTCGAGGACCCGACGACCGCCACCCCGCCCCCGGCCACCACGAGCCCGGCCGGCACGGCCCCCACCACCACGAGCCCGACCACCACGAGCCCGACCACCAGACCGACCACGACGCACCCCACCACCGCAGCGACCACCACGGCCACCACCACCACCACCGCACCGACCACCACCACGCCTGCCCCGACCACCACGAACCCGGCCACCACGGCACCGACCACGACGGCACGGACCACCACCACGGCACCGACCACCACCAGCCCGACCACCACAGCCCCCACCACCAGCCCGACCACCACCACGGCACCGACCACCACCAGCCCGACCACCACGGCCCCGACCACCACGCCCCCCTCGACGTCCGCGGGGCCGTCCACCGACGACGCGAGCGAGGGTCCGACGGGCGGGTCCCCGGACACCACCACCGGCGACGCCGAGGAACCACCGGACGACGGAGCTCCACCGGCCGGTGGGGAACAGCCGCCGGTCGACACGGGTCCAGCGGACGGCGAGCCCGGCGCCTGAGTGCGTGCAGTGCCGACGTCAGGCGGTCCCCGCCGCTGCGGTGTACCGGGCGGCGAGCACCCGCAGGTGCGGCACCATCTCCGGCGGGGACAGCACGGTGAACGGTGCGCCGGTGACGCCCAGCGCCAGCGCGGCCCAGTCGAGGTCGTCGCCCTCGATCCGCACCCGGCAGCCGTCCCCGTCGCCGGTCACCGTGGCCCAGCGGCCGATCCGCCGGCGCACCTCGTCGGCCGGCGCGGCCACCGTCGCCTCGACGACGTGCCGGGTCCAGGCGCTGCCGATCCGCTCGCGCACGTACGCCGCCGCGTCCTCGGCGGGGAAGCGGCGGGGGCCGAAGACGGCGCCGGTGCCGCGCGGGGCGTCGAGCCGGTCGAGCCGGAACACCCGCCAGTCGCCGCGGTCGAGGTCGTAGCCGACGAGGTACCAGCGCCGGCCGAGCGCGACCAGCCGGTGCGGCTCGACCGTGCGCTCGGTGCGCTCCCGGCCGGGCGGGGTGTAGCCGAAGACGGTCCGCTCGGTGTCGCGGCAGGCGAGCGCGACGGCGGTGAGCACGGCCGGGTCGACGACGTCGCGGGGCGGGCCGTCCCACCCGCCCGGCACGGTCATCGCCCGCAGGGCCTCCACCCGCCGCCGCAGCCGGGCCGGCATCACCTGCACCACCTTGGCCAGCGCCCGCACCGACGTCTCGGCCATCCCCGCGACCGGTCCGGAGGCGGCCGCCTGCAGCCCCAGCGCCAGCGCGACCGCCTCGTCGTCGTCGAGGACCAGCGGCGGCAGCGCCGCGCCGGGGGCGAGCGCGTAGCCGCCGTCCACCCCGCGCGAGGCGGCCACCGGGTAGCCGAGCTCCCGCAGCCGGTCGACGTCGCGGCGCAGGGTGCGCACCGAGACGCCGAGCCGGCCGGCGAGGTCGGGCCCCGGCCAGTACCGGCGCGACTGCAGGAGGGACAGCAGCCGCAGGGTGCGCGCGCCCGGGTCGCTCATCCGCCCATCGTGGCCGACACAGCGGACAGGATCTGACCTCAATGGGCGCGATGCTGGTCCGGCACACGACGACGAGCCCACCGGAGGACACCGTGACCGCTCCGACCGCCCTCACCACCGAGCGCGCCGACCTGCTCGAGACCCTGCGGACGCACCGCGCGTTCCTGCGCTTCACCGTGCGCGGGCTGACCGACGAGCAGGCCACCCGCCGTACCACCGCCAGCCAGCTGACCCTCGCCGGGCTGGTCAAGCACGTCTCCTGCACCGAGGCGACGTGGGCCGACTTCGCCGTCCGCGGCGCGGAGGCCTTCGCCGCCACCACCCCGGAGGTGTGGGCGCAGGAGTGGGTGCTGCAGCCCGGCGAGACGCTGGCGGGCGTGCTGGCCGACTACGAGGAGGTCGCCGCCCGCACCGACGAGCTGGTGGGCACCATCGACCTGGACCTGAGCCACCCGCTGCCCGAGGCGCCGTGGTTCGAGCCCGGCGCGGTCCGCTCGGCCCGGCGGACCTTCCTGCACCTGGTGGCCGAGACCGCGCAGCACGCCGGGCACGCGGACATCCTGCGGGAGTCCCTCGACGGCCAGAAGACGATGGGCTGACGGCGGCGGGCTGACGACGGTGGGCCGACGACGGCGCCGAGCGGCTACTCCTCCAGCGGGGCCCGCTCGAGCTCGGTCACCCGGGCCGCGGCGCGCTCGCGCTCCCCCGCCGCCCGTCGCGCGACCCGGTCGGCCGCCGTCGCCCGCCGGGCCGCCCGGCCGGCGTCGGCCCCGGCCGCGGCCGCCTCCTCCCGGACCCGCTCCAGCTCGGCGGCCAGCTCCTCGGCCCGCGCCTCCAGGCCGGCCTGCCGCGCGGCGGCCCGGTCGGCACGATCGTGCGCGTCCCGGGCGGCCTCCTCCGCCTCCTCGGCCGCAGCGGCCGCAGCGCCGGCCTCCTCCCGGGCGTCGGCCAGCTCGCGCTCCCGGCGCTCCTCGGCGGCGCGCCGGCGCTCCTCCGCCGCCCGCCGCGCCTCCTCCTCGGCCCGCCGCCGCCGGGCGGGGACCTGCGCCGCCGGCTCCGCCCGCGCCGGCCGCGGCGGCGGCACCACCCGCAGGTCGGGCCGCACGCCCAGCCCCGTGCCGCGGTAGGACAGCGGGCCGGTCAGCCGGCCGGCCAGCAGCGCCTCCCCCGCCTCCGGGTCGGCGAGCGCGGCACGCAGCGTCTCCTCGACCTGGGTGGCGACGGCGTCCGACAGCGGGTGGCCCAGCCCGGCCGCCACCACCCGCGCCTGGCGGGTGAGCGCGGACAGCAGCCGGGAGCGCTGGGTGCCCAGCGCCCTCAGCTCGTCGCCGGCCAGGGTCTGCTGGGCCTCGCGGAGCAGGTCGCCGAGCTCGACGAGGCCGGCGATCTCGTCGGGCTGCTCGCGCACCAGCGCGTTGCACGCCCACGCCGCCGTCGACGGCTTGCCGAGCGCGGCGATCCGCCCGGCCAGCGCCCGGTCCCCGGCGGCCCGCGCCCGGCGGGCCGCCTCGGTGCGGGCGGCGACGAACTCGCCGGGCGGCAGCGCGTACAGCTCGTCGGCGACCTCGTCGAGGTCCACGGCACCTCCCGATCCCGTCCGGACGTCGCCCGCCGACCCTGCCACGGCCCACCGGGAAGACAGCGGGCACGGGGAGGCGTTGCCGCCGTCGTCGCGGGGGTGGTCGACTCCAGGCGCTCCCGGACACGGACGACGAGAGGGGTGGCGGGATGACCACGTGCGGGCACCTGGACCAGATCCGGGACGTGACGCCGGACTCGACGGAGGGCTGCACCGACTGCCTGGCGATCGGGTCGACGTGGGTGCACCTGCGGGAGTGCCTGTCCTGCGGCCACGTCGCGTGCTGCGACTCCTCGCCCAACCGGCACGCCACCGCGCACGCCGAGGGCAGCGGGCACCCGATCATCCGGTCCTTCGAGCCGGGTGAGGACTGGCGCTGGTGCTACCCGGACCAGTCGATCGTCTGAGGTGGAGCTCTCGGTCGTCGGCCTGCTGGCCGGCTCCTTCGCGGTCACCGCGCTGGCCCGGCGGCTCGGGGTGTCGCCGCCGCTGGTGCTCGTCGTCGCCGGGCTCGCACTGTCGTTCGTGCCGGGCGTCCCCGACTACGCGCTCGACCCGGAGCTGATCCTCACCCTGGTGCTGCCGCCGCTGCTCTACTCGGCGGCGCTGGACAGCTCCTACCTGCGGCTGCGGGCCAACCTGCGGGCGATCGGCATGCTCGCCGTCGGCGCGGTGCTGTTCACCACGCTCGCCGTCGGGCTGGCCGCCTGGTGGCTGGTGCCGGGGCTGCCGCTGGCCTCGGCCCTGGTGCTGGGGGCCGTGGTCGCCCCGCCCGACGCGGTGGCGGCCACCGCCGTCGGCCGCCGGCTGGGCCTGCCGCGCAAGGTGATGACCATCCTCGGCGGCGAGAGCCTGGTGAACGACGCCACCGCGCTGACCGCGTTCCGGGTGGCCGTCGCGCTCGCCGCCGGTGCCGGCTACGGCATCGCCGAGGGCCTCGGCGTGTTCGCGCTGGCCGCGGCCGGCGGCGCGGCGATCGGCTGGGCGCTGGGCTGGCTGGTGCACCGGGTGCGGCGGGCACTCGGCGACGGCGTGCTGGAGAGCGCGCTGGGCCTGCTGGTGCCCTTCGTCGGCTTCGTCGTCGCCGAGGAGGTGCACGCCTCCGGGGTGCTGGCGGTGGTCCTGGCCGGCCTCTACCTCGGCCACCGCTCGCCGCAGGCCGACCCGGTCGCCCGCCTGCAGGACCGCGCGGTGTGGCAGGCCGCCGACACGGTGCTCGAGGCGACGGTGTTCGCGCTCATCGGCCTGCAGCTGCCCACCGTCGTCGCCGGTGTGGGCCCCGACCTCGGCACGCTGACCGCCGTCGGGCTGGCCCTGGTCCTCGTCGCGCTGCTGGCCCGCGTCGCCTTCGTCTTCCCCACCGCCTACCTGCGCCCCGTCGCCCGCCGCCGGCCCGGCTGGGTCCCGCCGCCCTGGACCCACGCCGTGGTGATCTCGTGGGCCGGGATGCGCGGTGTGGTGTCGCTGGCCGCCGCGTCCGGCATCCCGCTGACCACGATGTCGGGCGACCCGTTCCCGGGCCGCGCCGAGGTGCTCTACCTGACCTTCGTGGTCACCGTCGGCACGCTGCTGCTGCACGGGCTGACGCTGCCCGCGGTGATCCGCCGCCTCGGCGTGCAGGCCTCGGAGGACTCCGCCGACGCGCTGGCCGAGGCGCAGGCGCAGTCCGACGCCGGCCGGGCCGCGGCCGCCCGGCTCGACGACCTCGACGACGGCGACCCGCTGCACGCGCAGGCGGTCACCGAGCTGCGGCAGCGCATCGAGGCGCGCACCAACGCCGCGTGGGAGCGGCTGGGCGGGCCGGTGCCCCACGGCGGCGAGACGCCGAGCGCGCGCTACCGGCGGCTGCGCCGGGCGATGCTCGAGGCCGAGCGCGAGGTGTTCGTCCGGCACCGCGACCAGCGGCGCATCGACGACGAGGTGTTCCGGCGGGTGCAGCACGAGCTCGACCTCGAGGAGGTCACGCTGCTGCGGGAGTGACCCCTTCCCGCCCGCGGGGTGCCGGTGGCACGGTGTGCCCCCGGGAGGACGGCGCGGTCCCCCAGGGGGAACGTCCTGTCCCGACCACCCGGAGGTCCGCCGTGGTCCCCTCCCCGCACACCCAGCCCAGCGCCGCCGCCGCGCACGTCGGCCCGCCGACGGTGCTCTTCGTCGGGGCACGCGACGCCGCCACGTCGCAGATGGCCGCCGCGCTGCTCGCCACCCACGCCGGCGGCCGGGTGCGCGCGCTGTCGGCCGGCTCCGCGCCCGCGGTCCGGGTCGACCCGGCGGCGGTGGCGGCGATGGCCGAGGTGGGCATCGACCTCACCACCCGCTTCCCCAAGCCGCTGACCGCCGACGCGGTGCTCGTCTCCGACGTGGTGGTCACCCTCGGCGGGGCCCAGCCGTGCCCGGTGCTGCCGGGCACCCGCTACCTCGCCTGGCCGGTCGAGGACCCCTCCGGTCGCGACGTCGCCGGCGTCCGCCCGGTGCGCGACGAGCTCGACCGCCGGGTGCGCGGCCTGCTCACCGAGCTCGGCTGACCCCCGTCCGCGCTCAGGTCCGGCCGAGGGCGGCCAGCCGCTCCGCGCGGGCGGCCCGCAGCAGCGCGGGCAGCCGCGGGTCGGCGAGCACGTCGGCGCCGCGGACGGCGACCTTGCGGAACGACCGGCCGGTGCCCTCGAGCAGCCCGCCGTCGAGCCCGGCCTCCGCGAGTGCGGCGCCGCGGTTGAGGCCCAGGTTGAGGTGCCGGTCGTAGACGTCGAGGTAGGCGTAGTGCTCGCTGTTCTTCCGGGGGCCCACGCCGTAGCCGACCGTGCGCTGGTGCGGCCAGACCACGCGGACGACGTCTGGGTCGAGTCCGCGGACCAGCGCGTCGGCGGTGCGCACGAGGTCGGCCGTCGCGGGCGTCAGCGCCGCGAGGAACGCGTCCCAGGTCTCGTCCACGACCACCCATCCTGCCCTGACCCTAGGCTGGCCGGGTCCGTCCCGACGGCTCCCCGGAGGTCCCCGTGCTGCTGCGCCTGCTCGGCCTGCTGGTGCTCGTCTGGCTGGTCGTGACCGTCGTCGGCTGGGTCGTCGAGGGCCTGTTCTGGCTGGCCGTCGTGGGGCTGGGTCTGCTCCTCGTCACCGGCGCCCTGGGCGTGCGGGAGCGCACCCGCCGCTGACCGGGGCCCAGCGGGGCGACCGGCCGCTGAGCACGAACCCGTTGCCGTCGGGGTCGCGGAAGACCGCCTGCCGGCCCCACCTCGGACACCACGCCCCGCAGCGCCCTGGGCGGCATCCGGTCGAACCAGGTGACCAGCGAGAGCGAGGTCGCCGCGCCGGGCGACCCGACCTGCACCCGGCGCGCCGGGCGCGGACCCGGCGTCGGCGAGCGGGACCGGTGGGGTCGGTGTCGAGGAGGGCACCGACGCGACGGGCTCCGGACGTGCCGGTGCCCCGGCCGCCGGGAGGCAGGCCGGGGCACCGGGGACCGGTGCGCCGTGGTCGGGGCGCGGTGGTCAGTGCGCGGCGACCGGGGTGGGCCGGGCCAGACGGACGCCGGCCGCCGCCACCAGGCTCACCGCGCCGAGGACGGCCAGCGCGGTGCCGAGACCGCCGAGGGCGCCGGTGAGCGCGAGGACGACGAGCGGGCAGACGAACTGCCCGATGAAGAAGGCCGACGTCCAGATGCCGGTGCCACGACCGCGCTGCTCGAAGCTCAGCGAGCCGAGGGCCCAGGTGAGCAGGGACGGCAGGATCAGCCCGTTGCCGAGACCGGTGACCACGGCGAACGCGATCACCGCGGGGACCGCCGAGGACAGGCCGAGGCCGACGATGCCGACGCCGGAGAGGGCGAAGGCGAGCGGCACGAGGACCGCCGGACCGCGCTTGGCCAGCCGGCCGAAGAGGATGCCGCCGACCGCGGTGCCGACCGACGCGATCGCGCTGGCGGCGCCGATGACCGCCGTGGACTCCACGCCGATGTCGTCGAGCTTGAAGGACAGCTGGACGATCAGGACGTAGAAGACCAGCCCGCCCACCAGGGACACCCCGATCGGGGCGGCGAGGCGACGCCACGGCAGGGCCGGCAGCTTCTCGGCGCGGGCCGCCGCCTGCGCCTGCGGCGCCGGCTGCCAGACCAGCTTGGCGGCCGCGAGCGCCAGCGGCAGGCTGACCGCGTACAGCCAGAACGGCGTCCGCCAGTCGGCCGCGCCCAACGCGCCGCCGACCCCGAAGAACACCGTGGCGGCGACGGTGGTGAAGACGACCTGCAGGCCGAAGTACCGCTCCCGCTGCGAGCCGTGGAAGTAGTCGGCCAGCAGGGTGGTGCAGCAGGTCATGATCGCCGCCTCGGTGAGGCCGAGGAGCACGCGGCTGGCCACGATCAGCTCCAGCGAGGGCAGCCACAGCGGCGCGGTGCCCACGAAGGCGTAGGCGACGAGCGAGCCGACGAGCAGGCGCTTGCGGCCCACCCGGTCGACGATGCGGCCGGCGATCATCGCGGTGAGACCGATGACCAGCGCCGGTGCGGTGAGCACGATCGGGGTCAGCGCCTCGACCCCCGGGGTGCCGGCGAAGGCGTCCTGGATGCGGGGCAGGACGGGTGCCAGCAGCACCGCGCCGAGCACCGCGAGGCAGCTGGACAGCAGCAGGACCAGCGCCTGCGGCCGGCCGGCCGGCCGACCGGTGGCGGGGTCGACGGCGACCTCACCGGCCAGCGGCTCCTCGGCCGGCCGCTCAGGGCTCAGGACGTTCTCCGACACGGGCGTCTCCATCGACGGGCGTGCCGGTCCCGGTGACCGGCATCACTGGCGGGACAGTGTCAGGACGCCGCCCGCCGAGCGGAAATCACTTGTTGTGCTGACCCCCATCGACCACGTCGATACCCGTCGACCGGCGGCCCACCGCCAGGGCGGCCGCTCGGACCACCAGGTCCCGCAGGTAGACGTGCTCGGGGTCGTCGTCGAAGACCGGGTGCCACCACATCGCCTCGATGAGCGGTCCGGCGTCGAAGGGGCACGGCAGCGCCCGGATCCCGGTGTCGAGGGGCAGCAGGTCGACCAGCCTGCGCTGCAGCAGCGCGACCCGGCCGGTGCCGGCGACCAGCGCGGGCACGGTCAGGAAGCTCTCCGTGACCACCTGGACGCGCGGCTCGATCCCCAGCATGCGCATCTGGCGCGCGGCCGGGGTCGACGCCGTCGGCCCGTGGTAGGTGGCCACCCAGGGGAGGGTCTCGAGGTCGGCGACGGTCAGGCCCACGTCCGCGACCGGGTTGTCCGCGGCCACCACGCAGACCCACTCGTCGCGGTACAGGTCGCGGCGGGACAGGTCGGTGAGGAACCCGGGCGGCAGGAAGAGGAGGTCGGCCGACAGCAGCGCCTGCTCGGCCCGGTCCACGATCGCCGGGGAGTGCGCGCTCAGCCGCAGCCGGGTGTGCGGCGCCTCTTCGGCCAGCAGGCCGGCCACGGTGTCCCCGAGCACCGTGACGACGTAGTCGCTGACGAGCAGGGTGAACTCGCGCGTCGAGGACGCCGGGTCGAACTCCGGCTGGGCGGAGAACACCCGCTCGACACCCGAGAGGGCGATGCGGGCGAGCTCCCGGAGCTGCACCGCGAGCGGCGTCAGGCGGTACTCGTTGCCGACGCGGGTGAGCAGCTCGTCGTCGAAGTGGCGGCGGAGCCGGGCCAGCGACGCCGAGAGCGCCGGCTGGCTCAGCCCCATCTGCGCGGCGGCCCGCGTGACGCTGCGCTGCTGCAGCAGGGCGTCGAGCGACACGAGCAGGTTGAGGTCCAGGCTCGCGAGGTTCACGGACGCACCGTATTGACGTCGTCGATGCCCGTCATCAGGCATTCGGTCTTCCCTCACTCGTGTGGGCTGGCCCACTGTCGAGGGCATGCACGAGACCCCTGACCGGCTGGACCGCAGCGATCCCGAGGGCGCCATCGCCGCCGCCGCGAAGCGCTGCTCGAACTGGGGCCGGTGGGGCGCCGACGACGTGCTCGGCACGCTCAACTTCCTCGACGACGCCAAGCGGCGCGAGGGCGCGGCGCTGGTCCGCCGGGGGGCGAGCTTCTCGCTGTCGCAGTCCTTCGACATGGACGGCCCGCAGAAGGGCTGGCGGCGGCGGAACAACCCCGTCCACACGATGACCGACACCGGCCTGGACGCCGAGCGCGGGGTGCAGGGCTTCCCGCACGGCATCGGCGGCGCCGACGACTACATCGCCATGCCGCTGCAGGCCTCCACGCAGTGGGACGGCCTCGGGCACATCTTCGACCACGGCATGGCCTGGAACGGGCGCCGTGCCGGCGACGTCGTGACCAGCCTGGGCGACGCGGTGACCGGCATCGAGACCGTCGCCGACCTGATCGCCGGGCGCGGGGTGCTGCTGGACGTCGGCCGGGCGGTCGGCACCGACGGGGAGCTGCCCGACGGCTTCGCGATCACCGCCGAGCACCTGGAGGCCACGATCGCCGCCCAGGGCGCGTCGTCGGCCGTTGGCCGGGGCGACCTGCTGCTGGTGCGCACCGGGCGACTCACCCGGGCGCGACGCGACATCGCCGAGGGCCGCGGCTGGGGCGACTACGCCGGCGGCGCGGCCCCCGGGCTGTCGTTCACCACCGCCGACTGGCTGCACGCCTCCGAG
This sequence comes from Geodermatophilus tzadiensis, assembly GCF_003002915.1. Classification (GTDB taxonomy): domain Bacteria; phylum Actinomycetota; class Actinomycetes; order Mycobacteriales; family Geodermatophilaceae; genus Geodermatophilus; species Geodermatophilus tzadiensis. Next base: position 98,398 of record NZ_PVTG01000008.1, read on the forward strand.
GTCGCCGGCGTCGCCACCGACACGTGGGGCTTCGAGGTCCGGCCCAACGAGTTCGACGTGGCCTTCCAGCCGCTGCACCAGGTGGCCATCCCGAACATGGGCCTGTTCATCGGCGAGATGTGGGACCTCGACGCGCTCGCCGCCGACTGCGCGCAGGACGGCCGCTACGACTTCTGGCTCACCGCCGCCCCCCTGCGCGTGACCGGCGCCGTCGGCGCCCCGGTCAACCCGATCGCCGTCAAGTAGCCGGACGAAGGAGTCCCGACATGCCCGCTGTGAACAGCGTCCTCGTCGTGGGCGGCGGCCTGGCCGGCGCCGCCACCGCGATCCACCTCGCGCAGGCCGGCGTCGCCGTCGACCTGGTCGAGATCAAGCCCGACGTCGCCGCCCTCGGCTCGGGCATCACCCTGCAGGGCAACGCGCTGCGCGAGCTCCGCACCCTCGGGGTGTGGGACCAGGTGCAGGCGGCCGGCTACGCCTTCGACGTCACCGGCATCCGCGCCCCCGATCCGCACGGCACCGTCGTCGCCGAGATCCCCGACGCCAAGACCGGCGGCCCGGACCTGCCCGCCGCCATGGGCATGCCCCGCCCCGAGCTGGCCCGGATCCTGGTCGACCGCGCGACGGAGGTCGGCGCCAAGGTGCGCTTCGGCACCACCCACACGGCGCTGGGCCAGGACGCCGACGGCGTCGACGTGACCTTCTCCGACGGTTCCACCGGCCGCTACGACGTCGTGGTCGGTGCGGACGGCGTCCGGTCGTGGACCCGGCGCGCGCTCGGCGTGGACCTGGAGACCCGGTCGGTCGGCATGGGCATCTGGCGGGCGTTCGGGCCGCGGCCGGCGAGCGTCACCCGCACCGACCTCTACTACGGCGGCCCCTCCTACATCGCCGGCTACTGCCCCACCGGTGAGGACTCCCTCTACGCCTACATCGTCGAGGACGCCCAGGACCGCAGCGCGCTGACCCCCGAGGAGCAGCTCGCCACGATGAAGGAGCTCTCCCGGGCCTACCACGGCCCCTGGGACGAGATCCGCGAGACGCTGACCGACCCGAGCCGGGTGAACTACACCTGGTTCGAGACGCACGTCCTCGACGAGCCGTGGAACCGCGGCCGGGTCGTGCTCATCGGCGACGCCGCGCACACCTGCCCGCCCACCATCGCCCAGGGCGGCGCCATGGCCCTGGAGGACGCCGTCGTCCTCGCCGAGCTGCTGGTCGAGCGGCCCGCGCTCGACCAGGACCTGTGGGACGCCTTCACGGCCCGCCGCCACCGGCGCGCGAAGACCGTCGTGGACGCGTCCAACCAGCTCGCCCAGTGGCAGCTCGACCACGTCCAGGGCGACATCCCCTCGATGATGCGCTCGATCGCCCAGCTCACCAGCCAGCCCGCCTGAGACAGGACCCTCCCTGCCCCCCACCGCTCGCACGCTCGCGGCGGGGCCCTGCGGGAGGGCCGCCCCGAAGGGATCCCGATGACCCAGCGACTGATCACCCACCTGCGGCACGTCGACCTCGCCGTGCCCGACTTCGCCCGGCAGCTCGACTTCTACTCCGGCACCTGGGGGCTGACGACCGAGCACACCGACACCGGCCTCGCCTTCCTGGCTGCCGAGGGGTCGCCGGAGCAGTACATCGTCCGGCTGCGCGAGGCGACCGACAAGCGCATCGACCTGATCAGCTTCGGCGCCAAGGACCGGGCCGACGTCGACACCCTCGCCGGGCGGCTGGCCGCCGACGGCGTCCAGCTGGTGCACGAGCCGACCGACCTGCAGACCCCCGGCGGCGGCTACGGCTTCCGGTTCTTCGACAACGAGGGCCGCACCATCGAGGTCAGCTCCGACGTCGAGGTCCGGCAGCACCGGACGATCGAGGAGGGCGAGTCGATCCCGGTGCGGCTGTCGCACGTGGTGATCAACTCCGCCGACCCCGAGGGCACCGTCGCCTTCTACGACAAGCACCTGGCCTTCTCGCTGTCGGACACGCTCATGCACCCGCGGATGGGCAACATGATGTGGTTCCTCCGCACCAACGCCTGGCACCACAGCATGGCCATCGCCCGGGGCCCGCACGCGTCGCTGCACCACGCCTCGTTCGAGATGCGCGGCATCGACGAGTACATGCGCGGCACCGGCCGGCTGCTGCGCGCCGGCGTGGAGAAGGTCTGGGGGCCGGGCCGGCACCTGGCCGGGAACAACACCTTCAGCTACTTCCTCGACCCGCACGGCAACACCGTCGAGTACACGACCGAGCTGGAGACCCTCGACGAGGACACCTGGCACCCGCACCTCTACGACATCAGCAACCCCGAGGTCTCCGACCAGTGGGGGACGGCGAACGCGATGAACGAGTTCGTCGCGCAGAAGTCGTTCAACGACCCGGACAAGGGCCTGTTCGTGGCCCCGCCGGTCTGATGCGGTTCGCCACCTGGGAGGCCGACGGCGTCGTCTCCGCCGGGGCCGTGTCCGACGCGGGCCTGCACGCGCTGCCGGAGGGGACGACGGTCCTCGACCTCGTCCGCGCCGGCCTGTCCGCCGCGCTGGAGGCGGGCGCCGAGGCGCTGCGCGGCCCCGCCGTGCCGGTCGACTCGGTCCGGCTGCTGCCGCCGCTGGAGGCGCCGACGGTGCGCGACTTCGTCGCCTTCGAGGAGCACGTCGAGGGCATGGTCGCGCCCAGCGGTGAGCCGGTCGCGCCGGAGTGGTACCAGGCGCCGACCTTCTACTTCACCAACCCGTACGCGCTGATCGGCGCGCACGACGACGTCGCGGTGCCGCCGGGCTCCCAGCGCTTCGACTTCGAGCTCGAGGTCGCCGCCGTCGTGGGGCGGGACGGCGCCTCGCTCACCCCGGAGCAGGCCCGCGAGGCGATCTTCGGCTACACGGTCCTCAACGACTGGTCGGCCCGCGACCTGCAGTTCCGGGAGATGGCCGTCCGGCTCGGCCCGGCCAAGGGCAAGGACTCCGCCACCACGCTCGGCCCGTGGCTGGTCACCGCCGACGAACTGGAGCCGCACCGCGACGACGAGGGCTTCCTGGCCCTGGACATGCGCGTCAGCGTCAACGGCACCGAGATCGGCCAGGACCTGCTGTCGAACATGGGCTGGCCGTTCGAGGAGCTCCTCGCCTACGCCTCCCGCGGCACCGAGGTGCGGGCCGGTGACGTGCTCGGCTCGGGCACCTGCGGCAACGGCGGGTGCCTCGGCGAGCTGTGGGGCCGCCGCGGTGAGCTCTCCCCTCCCCCGCTGCAGCCCGGCGACGTGGTGGAGATGACCGTCGAGGGGATCGGCACGATCCGCAACCGCGTCGTCGAGGGCGTCGACCTGCCGCCGGTGCGCGCCGCCCGCCCCCGGCCGCGCACCCGCAAGCGCCCGGCGTGAGCCTGACCGGCCGGGTCGTCGTCGTGACCGGCGCGGCCCAGGGACAGGGTGCGGCCGAGGCCCGGCTGCTGACCGCCGAGGGCGCGACCGTCGTCGCCACCGACGTGCAGGACGCCCCCGCCGAGGACCTCGGCGGGGCGGCCTACCGGCGGCTCGACGTCACCGACGCCGCCGGGTGGGCGGCGCTGGCCGCCGACCTGCGCGCCGAGCACGGCCGCGTGCACGGGCTGGTCGCCAACGCCGGGATCACGTGGCGCGCGCGCCTGGGGGACCTCGACCCCGCCGACCTCGCCCGGGTCGGCGAGGTCAACGTCACCGGCACGCTGCTCGGCATCCAGGCACTCACCCCGCTGATGACCGGCGGCGGGTCGGTCGTCGTCGTCGGCTCCGTCGCCGGGCTCACCGGCCACTACCCGGTCGCCTACACCACCTCGAAGTGGGCGCTGCGCGGCCTGGCCAAGGCCGCCTGCCTCGAACTCGGCCCGCGCGGCATCCGGGTCAACACCGTCCACCCCGGCTACGTCGAGACGCCGATGACCGCCTCGGCGGCGCCGGCGTTCCGCGCGGCCAACGTCGCCGAGACCCCGCTCGGCCGCACCGGCACCGTCGACGAGGTCGCGCCCCTGGTGGCGTTCCTCCTGTCCGACGGCGCCTCCTTCATCACCGGCGCCGAGATCCCCGTCGACGGCGGGATGACCGCCCACGGCGGCGTGAAGTCGATCAGCGACGCCGTCCGTACCGCCTGAGAGGAACTCCCGTGTTCGAGTACTTCCCCACCGGCCCCTACACCTGGAACCTCAGCGTCGTCGCCACGCTGAACTCCGGCGGGCTGATCGACGAGGTCGACCGCGCGTGCCGGCCGATCAAGGACGCCGCGAACGCCGGCGAGGACGCCGGGACGCCGGACTTCCTGCGCGCCTGGACCGCGCTGACCGACCAGCTCGTCGGCCAGGCCGAGGAGGCGGAGAAGGCCGGCCACGTGCGCACCGCCGGGCAGCTGTGGTTCCGCGCCAGCAACTACCTGGCGCAGGCCGAGCGGATGCTGGCCCACTCCGACCCGAACCGGGTGCCCACCTACCGGCGGATGCTGGAGATCGCGCAGAAGGCGTTCGAGACGCACAGCCCGCGCGTCTCCCGCGTGGAGGTCCCCTACGAGGGGACGACGCTGCCGGCGTACTTCTCCGCCGCGCCCGCCGCCGACGACGGCCCGGTGCCGGTGGTCGTGCTGGTCAACGGGCTGGACTCCACCAAGGAGCACATGTACGCCTCCGACCACTGGGAGGAGCTGGCCGCCCGCGGCATCTCCTGCCTGATGCTCGACCAGCCCGGCACCGGCGAGGCGCTGCGGCTGCAGGGGCTGACCGCCCGGGTGGACACCGAGGCGTGGGGCGCCGCCGCCGTCGACTACCTCGAGACGCGCGACGACGTCGACGCGTCGCGGATCGGGATCGTCGGCTGGTCACTGGGCGGCTACTACGCCCCGCGGGCGGCGGCGTTCGAGAAGCGCTTCGCGCTGTGCGTGGCGTGGGGCGCCAACCACGACTGGGGCGCGGTGCAGCGCCGCCGCCGGGAGCGCGAGGGCGAGCGTCCGGTGCCGCACTACTGGGAGCACGTGCTCTGGGTGTGGGGGCAGCAGGGCGACGAGAGCGACCTCGACGGGTTCCTCGACTTCGCCGACCAGGTGAACCTCGAGGGCGTCGTCGAGCAGATCACCGTGCCGTTCCTCGTCGCGCACGGCGCCAACGACCGGCAGATCCCGCTGGAGATGGCCCACCGCTCCTACGACCAGGCGGTCAACTCCCCCAAGCGGGAGCTGCGGGTGTTCACGCCCGAGGAGGGCGCCACCGAGCACATCGGCCTGGACCACCTGCCGTACGTGAGCACCTTCGTCGCCGACTGGGTCGCCGACACCTTCGCCGAGCTGGCCGCGCGGCGCGGCTGACCGCCGGGTGTCGACCTGCTGCGGTCTCCGGCCTCAGGAGGGCGCAGCAGGTCGACACCGGACGCTCACCAGAGCTCGATCGAGCGGGTGAACACCCCCGCCAGGTCGTCCTCGGTGACGTCCCGCGGGCAGGTGGCCAGCAGCCGCTGCTGCTTCATCGCGCCCTCGACCAGCGACGGGACGTCGCCCTCCCCGAACCCGACCGCGCCGATCCCGTTGGGGATGTCGATGTCGCGCATGAGGTCGGTCAGCACCGTGGGCAGGAACTCGGCCGGCTCGTCGGGGGTGCCGGCGTTGGGCGCGAGCAGCGACGCGGCGCGCAGGTGCCGCTCGGGCGCGGCCTCGAAGGTGAACCGGAAGGCCTCCGGCGCGGTCAGCGCCACCGACATCCCGTGCGGCACCATCGCGTGGTCGGCCGGGTAGTCCTTCGGGTGGAAGTCGCGCACCTGACCGGCGATCGGGTAGGCGTTGGCGTGCGGCACGTGGACGCCGGCGTTGCCGAAGCCCATCCCGGCGAAGGTGGCCGCCATGGCCATGTCCGCGCGGGCCTGCCGGTCGTCGCCGTGGCGCACCGCGCGCCGGAAGGAGCCGGCGAGCAGGGTGAGCGCCTTCTCCGACCACATGTCCGAGATCGGGTTGGACCCGCAGTAGGGCACCCGCTGCTCCGGGGCCTTGCGGTCGTAGGTGGTGTACCAGCGGGCGGTGTAGCTCTCCAGCGCGTGGCACAGGATGTCCATGCCCGAGGCCGCGGTGACCCCGGCCGGCTGGGTGAGCGTCAGCTCGGGGTCGATGACGGCGAGGGTGGGCCGCAGCCACGGGTGGCTGATGCCGGACTTCACCTTCTGCGCGAGCACGTCGAGCACGCAGATGGTGGTGCTCTCCGAGCCGGTGCCGGTCGTCGTCGGGACGGCGACCAGCGGCTTGAGCTGGTGCTCCGGGGCCCGTCCCTTCCCCACCGGCACGTTGACGTAGTCCATGAGCTCGCCGGGGTTGGTGGTGAGCAGGTCGACGGCCTTGGCGGTGTCGATGCTCGACCCGCCGCCGACGGCGACGAAGGCGTCCCACGGCCCCGACGAGCGGGCCTCCTCGGCCGCCGCGGCCAGGCTGGCGTCGGTGGGCTCGACCTGCGCGCCGTCGTAGACGTGCGCCTCGATGTCGAAGCGGGCCATCTGGTCGGCCACCCGCTGCGGCAGCCCGGTGGCCGCCACCCCGGGGTCGGTCACCACGAGGACCCTCCGGACGCCGAACCGGCTCAGGTCGTAGCCGATCTCGTCGGAGGCGCCGCTGCCGAACTTCAGCTGCGGCGCTCCGTAGGTGAAGACGGACTCGGACGTCGGGCTGCTCATGGCGGGTCCTCCCCCGGGGCGCGGTACCGGTCGCGGGCAGCGTCGCACGTGCTTGTGGTCGTGACCACAGCGCGGCAGGGTCAGCAGTGCTCCGCCGCCGTCGTCCGGAGGTGCCCGGTGACCGCTCCCCTCGTGCCCCTGCCCGCCGGGGCCCGGCCGTGAGCGTCTACGACAAGCGGCCGTGGCTGGCCCGCTACGGCGACCAGCCCGCCGACTACGACCTGGAGTTCGACGACGCGCTCTCGATGTTCCGCGCCGGCGTGCAGCGCGATCCCGACGGCGACGCGTTGCGCTACTTCGACGGCACGGTCGTCCGCCGCGACCTCGACGCCACGACCGACGCCCTGGCAGCCGGCCTCCTGGACGCAGGTCTCCGGCGGGGCGACCGGGTGGCGGTCTACCTGCAGAACGTGCCCCAGTTCGTCTTGGCCGTGGTCGGCACGTGGAAGGCCGGCGGGGTGGTGGTGCCGATCAACCCGATGAGCCGGGCGCGGGAGCTGTCGTACCTGCTGGCCGACTCCGGGGCGGCGGTGCTGGTCTGCCTGGAGCACCTCCACGACGAGGTGGCCCGGGAGGTCGTGCCCGGCACCGGCGTGCACCTGGTGCTGACCACCAGCGGCCTGGACCTGCAGACGCGGGACGACCAGCGGCTGTTCGCCGGCGTCACGCGACAGCGGCACGAGGGCACCACCGACCTGCTCGGGTTCGTCGAGCGGTACCGCGGACGGACCCCGCCACCTGTGGACCTCGGGCCCGACGACGTCGCGTTCCTGACCTACACCTCGGGCACGACCGGAGTGCCGAAGGGGGCGATGAACACCCACCGCAACGTCGTCTTCACCGCGCAGGTCTACCGCGACTGGATGCGCGCCGGGCGGGACGGCCCGGTCCTCGCCCTCGCCCCGCTGTTCCACATCACCGGGTTGATCGGCCACGTCGCCGTCAGCCTGCTGGCACCGGCACCCCTGGTGCTCGCCTACCGCTACGAGCCCCGGGTGGTGCTCGACGCCCTGCTGGAGCACCGTCCCGCGTTCACCATCGGCGCGATCACCGCCCTCACCGGACTGGTCGACGCCCCCGGGTGCACGCGCGACCACTTCGCGTCCCTCACGTCCGTCTACTCCGGCGGGGCGGCCATCTCCCCGGCGGCCGAGCGGCGGTTCCTCGAGGCCACCGGCACGCGGGTGCACAACGCCTACGGCCTCACCGAGACCACGTCGCCGATGACGGTCACGCCCTTCGGCACGCCCGGCCCGGTCGACCCGGCCTCCGGTGCGCTGTCGGTGGGTGTGCCCGCGCCGAACACCGTCGTCCGCATCCAGGACGACGACGGGCACGACCTGCCGCTGGGCGAGGTGGGCGAGATCGTGGCCGAGGGCCCGCAGGTGGTGCCCGGCTACTGGGGCAAGCCCGAGCAGACGGCGGTGGACCTGCCCGGCGGCGCGCTCCGGAGCGGCGACGTCGGGATCATGGACCCAGAGGGCTGGGTCTACATCGTCGACCGCAAGAAGGACATGATCAACGCGTCGGGCTACAAGGTCTGGCCGCGCGAGGTCGAGGACGTGCTCGCCGAGCACCCGGCCGTCCGCGAGTCCGCCGTCATCGGCGTCCCCGACGAGAGGCGCGGCGAGACGGTCAAGGCGTTCGTCAGCCTCCGGCCCGGGACGAGCGCCACGCCCGAGGACCTGATCGCGCACTGCCGGGAGCGGATGGCGGCCTACAAGTACCCGCGCAGCGTCGTGCTGCTCGACGAGCTGCCGAAGACCGTCACCGGCAAGATCCTCCGGCGCGAGCTGCGCGGTACCTGACCGGCAGGCCGGCCACGCTCAGCGCAGCAGCGGCCGCAGGTTCTCCGTCCACACGTCCCAGCCCAGCCGGGCGATCAGCGCGGTGACCACGACGAGGAAGACCCCGCGGACGAAGCCGGTGCCGCGGCTGGTGGCAGTGCGCGACCCCAGGTAGCCGCCGAGCGTGTTGGCCGCCGCGAGCAGCAGGCCCAGGCCCCAGACGACCGAGCCGTGCGGCACGAAGAACGCCAGCGCGCCGACGTTGGTGGCGACGTTGACGATCTTCGCCTTGGCGCTGGCCGACAGGAAGTCGTAGCCGAGCAGCGCCACGAGGGAGAACACGAGGAAGGAGCCGGTGCCGGGGCCGAGGACGCCGTCGTAGAAGCCGATGACCGCGCCGACGGCCAGCGCGGTGCCGTGGTGCCGGCGGCCGGTGTGGCGCAGCGCGGTCACCTCGCCGAGCGCCGGGCGGAACGCGGTGAACAGCGCGATGCCCACCAGCGCCACGACGATCACCGGCTTGAACACCGCGGCCGGCAGCAGCGCGGCGACCGACGCGCCGCCGAAGGAGGCCACCAGGGCGACGCCCGCCATCGGCAGGGCGGTGCGCAGGTCGGGGTGCACGCGCCGCTGGTAGGTGACGGCGCTGGTCGTGGTGCCGAAGAACGAGGCCAGCTTGTTCGTGGCCAGCGCCTGCACCGGGGACAGGCCCGGCACGAGCAGCAGGGCGGGCAGCTGCAACAGGCCGCCGCCCCCGACCACGGCGTCCACCCAGCCGGCGGCCAGCGCCGCGACGAGCACGAACGCGAGCACCCACGGCGTCAGCCCGTCGGGGAGGAGGACGTCGCTCACGAGGGGCCAGCCTCCCCCAGCCGCGGCCGGGCGGGACGGCGGGGTCCGGCGTTGCGGCCGGTGCCCGGCGGCGGTCAGATGACGCATGGCGCGCGCACGGGCCGGCGGGCACGCGGCCAGCGAGGCCGACTCCCCGCACCGGCTGCCCCTGCGGGACTGGCGGCCGGTCCTGCGCCGCGTCCTCCGGCACGCCCTCAGCGACCGGCTCATGGTGCAGGCGGCGGGGGTGGCCTTCTTCGCCGTCCTGTCCGTCGCGCCGGTGCTGGTGACCGCCGTGTCGGTCTACGGCGCGGTGAACACCCCGGAGGACGCCCTCCGGCAGCTGTCGAGCGTGGCCGGGATGCTCCCCGAGGACCTGCGGTCGGTGGTCGCCGACCAGCTGGTCACGGTCACCACCGCTTCCGGGCAGGTGCTCACCTTCCGCGGCATCACCGGCCTGGCCGCTGCCCTCTACACCGCCACCACGGCGATGACGTACCTGGTCGACGGGCTGACGCTGGCCTACCACGAGGAGGAGACCCGGGGGTTCCTCCGGCGCAGCGCGCTCGCGCTCGCCCTCGTGCTGGGCGGCGCGGTGCTGCTCGCCGCCGTGTTCACCGTGGCCGGGCTCGTCCCCGGTGCCGTCGACGGGGCACCCGGCGCGGTGCGGGCGGCCGTCCCGGTGCTGGCCTGGGTCGCGGCCGCGGCGCTGATGGCCGGGGTGCTCGCCGTCCTCTACCGCCTGGGGCCCGACCGGAAGCAGGCTCGCTGGCGGTGGATCACCCCCGGCTCGGTCGTGGTCACCGCGCTGTGGCTGGCGACGACGATCGGCTTCTTCGCCTACGTCAGCAGCCTGGGCAGCTACGCGGCGACCTACGGCTCGCTGGCCGGCGTGGCGATCAGCATGTTCTGGCTGTGGGTGACCGTGTTCCTGGTGTTCCTGGGCGCGGCGTTCAACGCCGAGGCCGAGCGCCAGACGGCGCGCGACTCGACCGTCGGCCCGGAGCGCCCGCTGGGCGAGCGGGGCGCCGTCGTCGCCGACAGCGTCCCGCCCTACCCCAGCGAGCGGTGACGCCGGCGGCGCCGGCTCGGGCGACCCGCCTCAGGCGACCTGGAACGAGCGCTTGGCCAGGCCGATGAAGAAGCCGTCGACCGTGGTGGTGACGCCGGCGGCCGGATCGGTCGCCGCACCCAGGGTGACGAACAGCGGCGTGAAGTGCTCCACCGTCGGGTGGGCGTAGCGCAGCCCGGGCGCCCGCAGCCGGAACCGGGACAGCTCCTCGACGTCGCCACGGCCGAGCGCGTCGGCGGCCCAGGCGTCGAAGTCCGCCGACCAGTCCGGGACGGCGCCGCCGAGCATCTCCCGCGTCAGGTAGGGCAGCCCGTGGGTCATGAAGCCCGACCCGACGACGAGCACGCCCTGCTCGCGCAGCGGGCGCAGCCGCTCGCCGAGGGCCAGCAGCGTGGCGGTGTCGTGCGTGGGCAGGCTCAGCTGCAGCACCGGGACGTCGGCCTCGGGGTACATGACCTTCAGCGGCACCCAGGCGCCGTGGTCGAGGCCGCGGCTGCGGTGCTCGTGCACGTGCGCGGTCTCCGGCAGCACGGCCAGCAGCTGCCGCGCCAGGTCGGAGGCCTCCGGGGTGTCGTAGCGCATCGAGGAGTACAGCGGGTCGAAGCCGCCGAAGTCGTAGACCAGCCCGGTGGGCGCGGTGCTGGCGATGCCGAGGGAGTCCGACTCCCAGTGCGCGCTGACGATGAGCACCGCCCGCGGCCGGGGCAGCGCGCGGGCCCAGGCGGCCAGCTGCCGCATCCACGGGGTGTCCTCGAACAGCGGCGGAGCACCGTGGGAGAGGTAGAGCGCCGGCAGCGGGCCGTCGTCCGGCGTCCAGGACCGGTGCGGTCCGAGGCCGGCGACGTGCCGCAGGTGCGCGGCGAACGGGTGGCGGGGGTCGATGCGCGCGTCGGCGACGGCGGTGGGGTGCACGGGGTCTCCCGGGGTCAGCCGGCCAGCGGCAGGTCGAGGGTGTGGGCGGTGTGGTCGCGCTTGACGGCGAGGTAGCGGGCGTTGGCGGCCGACAGGTGGACGCCGGTGGGCACCCGCTCGGTGACCGCGACGCCGAGCAGCCCCAGCTGGGCGGCCTTGTCGGGGTTGTTGGACAGCAGCCGCACCCGGTCGACGCCGAGCGCGGTGAGCATCTGCGCGGCGGCGGTGTAGTCGCGCTCGTCCTCGCCGCGGCCGAGGGCCAGGTTGGCCTGGTAGGTGTCCAGGCCGGCGTCCTGGAGGGCGTAGGCGTCGAGCTTGGCGTAGAGGCCGATGCCGCGGCCCTCCTGGCGCAGGTACAGCAGGACGCCGCCGGCGCCGGTGATCCGCTCGGCCGCCTCGCGCAGCTGCGGCCCGCAGTCGCACCGCTCGCTGCCGAGCACGTCGCCGGTCAGGCACTCGCTGTGCGGGCGCACCAGCGGCGCCTCGCCGCCGGCCCCGGCACGGTCCGCCGCGCCGCGCCAGTCGCCCAGCCCGAGGGCCAGGTGCTCCCCGCCGTCGGCCAGGCCGGTGAAGGTGAACACCTCGGCGGTCGTGGCGTACCCGTCGGCGAAGCGCAGCGGCACGGTCACCCGGGTGCGCACGGTCGCCGGCGCCGGGGAGGCGGACACCGTGTCCGCGCCGAGGGTGAGGGTCATGCCGGCCTCCCAATCACTTGTACCTACAAGTGACGACCGTAGCCCACGGAGGTTGAAGCTACAAGTACCCGGGTGGGACCATGCCGGTGTGGAACCGCGGTGGCTCGACGAGGACGAGATGGCGGCGTGGCGGCGGCTGGTCGCCGTCGTCGAGCTGCTGCCCGGCGTCCTCGACGGCCAGCTGCGCCGCGACGCGCAGCTCACCCACTTCGACTACCACGTGCTCGCGATGCTGTCCGAGGCGCCGGACCGGGTGCTCCGGATGACCGACCTGGCCGCGCGCACCAACGCCACCCTCCCCCGGCTCTCCCACGTCGTCCGCCGGCTGGAGGAGCGCGGGCTGGTCGAGCGGGCGCCCTGCCCCTCCGACGGCCGGGCCACGAACGCGCGGCTGACCGAGGCCGGCTGGGCGAAGGTGCGCGAGACCGCGCCCGGCCACGTCGCCACGGTCCGCGAGCACGTGGTCGACGCGCTCACCCCGGAGCAGGTCACCCAGCTCGCCGGCATCGCGGACGCGCTGCTGCGGCGGCTGGACCCCGACGGCCGGCTGACCGGGGCGCTGGACCGGGCCGACCGGGACTAGCCCGACGTCGAGCGCACCAGGCGGCGGACGCCGGCCAGCCACCGCTCCGGCTCGGCGGCCTTCTGCGCCCAGTACGTGGCCACCTCCGGGTGCGGGAGGATCAGGAACCGCTCGTCGGCGAGCCCCTCGACCACCGACTGCGCCACGTCCTCGGGCGTGATCACCCGCCCGGAGGCAGCGACGACGGCGGCCGCCGACCGGCCCTGCTCCAGCGGGTCCATCAGCAGCGGCGTGCTCACCCCGAGCGGGCAGACGCAGCTGACGCCGATGCCGCGGTCGCCGTAGGTGACCGCCAGCCACTCGGCCAGCGCCACCGCGCCGTGCTTGGTCACCGTGTAGGGCGCGTCGCCGGGCGTGGTGAGCAGGCCGGCAGCCGACGCGACGTTGAGCAGGTGGCCCGAGCCCCGCTCCAGCATCGACGGCAGCACCGCGCGGGCGGCGTACACGTGGGCGAGCACGTTGACCGCGAACACCTGCTCCCACACGGCGGTGTCGGTCTCGATCCCGCCGCCGGAGAACACCCCGGCGTTGGAGCAGAACAGGTCGACCCGGCCGTGGGCGGCCACCGTCCGCTCCACCAGCGCCGCGACGGCGGCCTCGTCGGTGACGTCGGTGGCGTCGGCGGTGCCGCCGACCTCCCCGGCGACCCGCTCGGCCGCCGCGCCGTCGCGGTCGCTGACCACGACGGCGGCGGCTCCCTCGGCGGCGGCGCGGCGGGCCAGCGCGGCACCGATCCCGCTGCCGGCCCCGGTGACGACGACGACGGCGTCCTGCAGCTGCATGCCCGAGTCCTACCCCGGTCCCCGCGCCGGCGCGCGATGAGTCCCCCGCCGTCGGGCGGTCTGCCCTCCCACGACCCCGACGAGGAGCAGACCACCGTGACCGTCACCACCGTGCTCGCCCAGGCCACCGTCACCGACCTCGACCGCGCGGAGCGCTGGTACACCGCGCTGTTCGGCCGCGGCCCCGACAGCCGGCCGATGGACGGCCTGCTCGAGTGGCACCTCACCGACTCCGCCGGCGTGCAGGTGTGGCGGGAGCCGGGGCGCAGCGGCCGCTCGACCGTGGTGCTGGCCGTCTCCGACCTCGACGCCGTCGCCGCCGCCGCGAGCGCGGCGGGCACCGCGCACGACGGCCCGGAGCCCGGTGGCGGCGGCCGCCTGCTGCGGCTGGCCGACCCCGACGGCAACCGCGTCGTCGTCACGGGGGGCTGACCGGCCAGGTCAGAGGCGGTACGCGACCGGCTGCCACCTGCCGTGTGCGGCGTCGGGACCGGGGGTAGTGCGCCACCGAGTCGCACACCACCGAGATCGAGGAGACCCCGTGACCGTTCCCGACACGACCACCCGCGACGCCGCCACCGGTCAGCGCGACATCAAGTCGCACGAGACCACCAGCTTCGCCGACCTCGGCAAGGAGATGTGGTCCTACCTGACGGGGAAGGGCGCGGCGATCAACTACGAGTTCGTGGACATGACCGTCGAGGTGCCGCGCGAGACCGGCCCGCAGGCGCCGCGCGCCACCTGGAAGCTCAACGGCACGCTGCGCATCACCACCGCCGAGAACGCCAGCCGGGGATGACGCCGGAGGGCGAGCACGCCCTCGAGGTGACCGCCGACCTCTCCGTCGAGGTCGACGGCGTCCCCGTGCGGGTGCAGGCCTCGGGCTCGGAGATCGAGGTGACCTCTCCCGACGTCCGGCGGCTGTTCGCCGCGGTGCGCGTGGCCGGCGGCGCGGCCACCCAGGGGTCGCCGGGCCGGGCCGAGCTGGCCCGGGTGGCCGACACGCTGGCCGACCACGGCCTGACGGCGCGGCTGGACGGACCGGCCGGGCGGGTGCTGTCGCTCGGCGCCGACGTCGACTCGGCCGCGGGCTCGGCACTGGTCGGCACCCGGCACGCGCGGCTGCACCCGGCGGGGGCGCTGCGCAGCAGCGGGCCGGCCGGCGTGCTGGCCGCGGCGGCGCTGCTCGTGGGGTTCGCCGTCCTGGCCCGCCGCCGGGGCCGCTGACCCGTCCCACCGGCCGCCGTCCCCTGCGGGACGGCGGCCGGTGGGCGCTCAGGCGGTGCGGGCCCCCTGCCACAGGTCGACGCCGGCGTCGACGGCGTGCCGGTCGATGCGGGCGAGCTCGTCGTCGGTGAAGTCCAGCCGGTCGAGCGCGGCCACGTTCTGCTCGAGCTGCGTCACGCTGCTCGCGCCGATGAGCACGCTGGTCACCCGCCGGTCGCGCAGCGCCCAGGCCAGCGCCATCTGGGCGAGCGACTGCCCGCGCTCCTGGGCGATGTCGTTGAGCGCCCGCACGCGCTCGAGCGCCTCGTCGGTGAGCAGGTCGGTCGACAGCGACTTGCCCTGGCTGGCGCGCGAGCCCTCGGGGACGCCGCCGAGGTACTTGTCGGTGAGCATCCCCTGCGCCAGCGGCGAGAAGGCGATGCAGCCGGCGCCGACGTCGGCGAGGGTGTCGAGCAGCCCCTCGGTCTCGATCCAGCGGTTGAGCATCGAGTAGCTGGGCTGGTGGATCAGCAGCGGCGTGCCGAGGTCGGCCAGGATCGCGGCGGCGCGCGATGTGTCCTGCGGCGAGTACGACGAGATGCCGGCGTAGAGGGCCCTGCCCGAGCGGACGGCGGTGTCCAGCGCCCCCATCGTCTCCTCGAGCGGGGTCGTCGGGTCGGGCCGGTGGGAGTAGAAGACGTCGACGTAGTCCAGGCCCATGCGGCGCAGCGACTGGTCGAGGCTGGCCAGCACGTACTTCCGCGACCCGCCGCCCTGGCCGTAGGGGCCGGGCCACATGTCCCAGCCGGCCTTGGTGGAGAGCACCAGCTCGTCGCGGTAGGGACGGAAGTCGTCGCGCAGGTGGCGGCCGAAGTTGGTCTCGGCCGAGCCGTAGGGCGGGCCGTAGTTGTTGGCCAGGTCGAAGTGGGTGATCCCCAGGTCGAAGGCCCGCCGCAGCACGGCGCGCTGGCGCTCCATCGGGACGTCGTCGCCGAAGTTGTGCCACAGCCCGAGGCTGATCACCGGCAGGTCCAGGCCGCTGCGCCCGGTGCGGCGGTAGGTCATGGTCTCGTAGCGGTTCTCCGCAGCGGTGTGGGTCATGGCGCTGTCCTGCCCCCGCCCCGGCCCGGGGAACCGCGGCGGGCGTTCCCGGGCGCGGTACGGCACGGGACCGGCCGGCGCAGGTCCAGCAGCATGACGTCGGAGTCGCCGAGCCGGCCGACGACGACGAAGCCGGCCCGCTCGTAGAGGACGCGGGCCCGGTTGCCGTCCTCGACGCTCAGCGACAGCGCACGCGCGCCTGTCTCCCGGGCGCGGGCGACCAGGCCGTCGAGCATCGCCGTGCCGATGCCCTGGCCCCGCCGCGCGGGCGCCACGCCCATCGAGACCTCCGGGACGTCCTCGGCGACGAACCCGTAGCCGGGGTCCCCCGCTGGGAAGGTGCGGCACCAGGCGGCGCCGACCGGTTCACCACCGGCGACGACGGCGACGACGCCGAGGTCGCCGGGTCGCGGCCAGCCGGCCACGTAGTGGGCCAGGCGCGGGTCGGCCGCGATGTCGTCACGGGTGAGGCGGGCGGTGCCCTGCCAGGTGACCGCGCAGAACAGCGCATCGGTGAGCGCGGGAGCATCGCCGGCCGTGGCGTCGCGGAGCCGGACGCCCTCAGCACGCACCGGCCGACGGTATCGACGCCGGCCCCACCTCTCCCCCGCCTCCCCGGCGCTGCCGGCGATCGCGTCGGCACCGTGTCGACGGGTCGAGGTGGCGTCAGGTCGACCTGGCGACCCGGGCGAGCAGGGTCAGAAGGGCGGTGGGTCGTCGTCCGGATCGGTCGGCGGCCGTGGAGCCGGGCCGGCGTCGTCCGGTGGTGCGGGCTCGGCCGGCGCGGGTGGTCGCATGCCCGGTGGCCGGGTGGTGCGGGTGATCCCCGACGGGGTGGTCACGGTCAGCACGCCATCGGTGCTCATCTGGAAGTGCCAGCCGCGGGCGAAGGTCTTCAGCCGGTGGTGGCTGCGGCACAGGCAGCACAGGTTGGCGCAGTCGGTGGCGCCGCCGCGGGCGTGCGGGAGGACGTGGTCGGCATCGGCCCACCCGACGCGTTGGCCGCAGCCGGGGAAGCGGCAGGTGCGGTCGCGGGTGTGGATGAACGCCTGCTGCGCCGCCGACGGCGCGTAGGCGGCGACCTCTCCGGGTCGGTCGAGCACGGCGCACCCGCACTCGTCCTGCCCGTGGGTGGTGCATCCCCGCTTGGCGAGGCGGCGCAGCTGCTCCAGCGTGGTGGTGGCGCGCAGGGCGCCGTCCTCGTCGGTCAGCGCCAGCGTCACCGAGCCACCCTCCGGCGTGCGCAGGCCGAGGGCGTCGAGCTGGGCGAGGAGGTCGCGGAGCTGGCCGATGGTGATCGGCAGCCCGTTGACCTCACCCGCCTGGCTCGACTCGCCCTTCAGTGCGCTGAGGGTGGCGATCAGCTGCAGGTGCGCCGTCACCGGCGGACGCGAGTCGTCCCACGGCCGCTGGAGCAGGTCGGCCAGCACCGCCGCGCGCAGCCGGCCGATGGGCCGGTCGTCACCGTCCTGCTTGAGCAGGACGGCCAGCTGGGCGACCAGGTCGAAGCACGCCGCCACCGGCGCCGGCAGATCGGCAGTCAGGGTGCTCATGCCCTCCCGCGGGGAGGGATAGACCCGCACATCGGCCTGCCGCTCGGCCTCCCGGCGCCGCTCATCAACGGCATCGGCGTCCACCGCCAGCAGCGCGGCCACGGCCCGCTTCCTGAGCATGTGGGTGGTCCAGCCGGCGGCCTCGGGCAGCAGCCGGGACTCCACCTGTCGGGCCACCGCCGGGTCGGTGTGCTGCAGCACGTCGACGAGCACCTTCGCTCGGGCCTCGTCCAGCGCCCCCTCGGCCAGCGCCGCCCAGGTGCCCGGGAGGGACTCCCGGTACACCCACGCCCGGTGCGCCAGCAGCGAGGCCGACCGGCGGCCGCAGTTGAGCACCATCGCCAGCTCGGCGGGAAAGAACTCACTCACGCCGGGCAGCTCCGGATCCGCCGCCCACGACCCCCGCGTCGCACCCGGTGTCCCGGGCGCGGGGTCCAGGTCGTCCGGGGTGTCGTCGGCCAAGCCGAGGACGAGCTCGGCCTCGTAGGCGGCCAGCCGGGCCTTGAGGGCGGCCACGTGCTCCAGCTCGGCGGCCTTCTGCTCGCGGGTCAGCAGCACCACCGGCAGTCGCCGCAGCTCCGGGGGCTCGGTCACGAGCAGGTCGAGGAGCCCCCCGGCGCACACCGGCGGCTGGTCCTCCTCGATCTCCTGCACGACCCGAACCTACGACCGGGGTACGACAGTTCCCGCAGGTCAGGGAGGTGACGGGCGAGGAGATGTGGGGAGGTGAGAGCCCACAGCGCTGACCGCAGCGCCGACCAGCGGGAGTGGTGCTTGCATGACCGGCATGACGACGCAGCGGGTGGCGGTGCTCGGACCGGGCGGTGTCGGCGGGCTGCTGGCGGCCCTGCTGGCGCGGGTGGGCGCGGAGGTCACCTGCCTGGCGGGCGCGGACACGGTCGAGGTCCTGCGCCGCGACGGCATCCGCCTGGCGAGCGCCCAGCTCGGCGACTCCACGGCCCGGGTGGACGCCGCCGAGGAGCTGACCGAGCCGGTCGACGTCTGCCTCGTCTGCGTCAAGGCCACGCAGCTCGACGCCGCCCTGGCGCGGGTGCCGGCCGGCGTCCTCGGCGGCGCGCTGCTGGTGCCGTTCCTCAACGGCGTCGAGCACGTCGAGGAACTGCGGCGGCGCTACCCCGACGCCGGCGTCGTCCCGGCCGCGATCCGGGTGGAGAGCACGCGCACGGCGCCGGGCGTCGTCCGGCACGGGAGCCCGTTCGTCTCCGTCGACCTGGTCGCCACCGGCGCGCTCGAGGAGCGGGTGCGGGGGCTGGCCGAGCTGCTCGGGCGCGCGGGCGTCGCCGTGCGGGTGGGGGACGACGCCGCGGCCGTGCTGTGGGGCAAGCTCGCGTTCCTGGCACCGTTCGCGCTGCTCACCACGTCGGCGCGGGCGACGGCGGGCGAGGTCCGCGAGCAGCGCCGCGACGACCTGCTCGCCCTGGTCGCCGAGGTCGCGGCGGTGGCCGGCGCCGAGGGCGCCCCGACCGACGCCGAGGCGGTGGTGGCGTTCTTCGACGGGGTCCCGGCCGGGATGCGCTCGTCCATGCAGCGCGACGCCGAGGCGGGCCGGCCGACCGAGCTCGACGCGATCGGCGGCGCCGTCGTCCGCGCGGCCGGGCGGCACGGCCTCGCCGTCCCGGTGACCGCCCGCTACGTCGCGGAGCTCTCGGCCGGCTGAGCGTCCAGCGGCCGGGTGGCGCCGGCGGCGAACAGGCCTGCCGCCAGCACGACGAGGACGACGAGCAGCGCGTCGACGATCCCGGTGGCCTCGGCGACGACGCCGATCAGCGGCGGGCCGGCGAGGAACGCGGTGTAGGCGATCGAGCTGACCACCGAGACCCGCGCGGCCGCCCGCGCGGGGTCGTCGGCGGCGGCACTCATGCCGACCGGGAAGCCGAGCGCCGCGCCGGCGCCCCAGAGCACCGCGCCCGCGACGGCCAGCGGCAGCGACGGCGCGACGACGAACAGCAGCAGCCCGAGGACGGCGGTCGCGCCGCCTCCCCGCAGGGTGGCCACCCGGCCCCACCGCGCGAGCAGCGAGCCGCCCAGCACCCGGACGGCGGTCATCGCCGTCACGAAGCAGGCGAACCCGACCGCGGCGGCCGCCTCCGAGACGCCCTGCCCGTCGACCAGCGCCACGGCCAGCCAGTCGTTGGCGCTGCCCTCGGTGAACGCGAAGGCGAGCGTGAGCGCGCCGACCAGCAGCGTGCGCGGCTCGCGCCAGGCGCGCCCGACGCCGGACCCCTCCGACCGGGCGGCCTCCTCGTCGGGGTCCGCGGGGAGGAACGAGCGGACGGCGAGCGCGATCGCGGCGAAGGACGCCGCCGCCACGAGGACCAGGTGCACCGGCAGCGGGAGCGCCAGCGCCGCCGCCGCGGCACCGAGCAGCGCGCCGGCCACCGTGCCGAGGCTGAACCCGGCGTGCAGCCGGGGCATGAGCGGGCGGGCGAGCCGCCGCTCGACGGCGGCGCCCTCGATGTTCATGGCGACGTCCCAGCCGCCGACGCCGGCGCCGGTGAGCGCCAGCCCCACCGCGGCCAGCGGGACCGAGGCGGTGCCGAGACCGGCGGCGAGCAGGAGTTGGCCCGTCGTGGTGACGGCGGCGCCGGCCAGCACGGTGCGCGCCGGGCCGAGGCGGTGCACGACCGGGCCGGTGGCCGGCAGCGCGACACCCGAGCCGAGAGCGAGGCACAGCAGCAGCAGGCCGAGCTGGGCGGCGGAGAGGTCGAGCGTGTCGCGGGCGGCCGGCACCCGCGAGATCCACGACGCGAAGGCGAACCCGTTGACGATGAAGGCGGTCGCCACGGCGGTGCGTGCGCGCCCGACCGTCGGGGCGGTGGTGCTGGTCGTCACAGCTCTCCCTCGGCGTCGGTGCGGCCGGGAACCACCTTATCGAATCGATTCGACACCGTGTCCTGGAGGGCGGCGCGCCACGGCCGTAGCGTCGTGGTGACCCCGTCCGCTCAGGAGGCGCGCGTGACCGACCGGAACCGGCCGACCCTGGCCACCGTCGCCGCGCGCGCCGAGGTGGCGCCGTCCACGGCGTCCCTGGCCTTCTCCGGGTCCTCGCGGGTCGCGCCGGCCACCCGCGAGCGCGTCCTGGCCGCGGCCGCGGAACTGGGCTACGCCGGGCCGGACCCGGTCGCCCGCTCGCTGCGGTCCCGCCGCAGCGGGGTGGTCGGCGCGATGATCGGCGAGCGGCTGGCCTATGCGTTCACCGACCCCGTGGCGGTGCAGCTGCTCGACGGCGTCACCGAGGTGCTCAGCCCGCTCGGCGTCGGCCTGCTGCTCCTGCCCGGGGACGCCGACCGGCAGGGCCCGACGGTCGACCAGCTGGCGCACGTGCCGCTCGACGCCGCGGTCTACGCCACCTGCGGGCTCGAGGACGACCCCGCCCTGGCGCACCTGCAGCGCCGCGGGGTGCCGGTCGTCGCCGTCGACGGGCCCCGGCTGGACGACGTCGTGTTCATCGGCATCCACGACCGGCGCGGGACGGCGGACCTGGCCCGGCACCTCGCCGGGCTCGGGCACCGCCGCGTCGCCGTCGTCGCCATGCCGCTGCGGCTGGACGGCACCCGCGGACCGGTCACCGCGGCCCGCCGGGCACGCGCGCACTACCGCGACGTGCGCGAGCGGCTGCTCGGCGTCGAGGAGGTGTTCGGGCCGGTGCCGGCGGTGGAGGGCGCGAGCAACTCGGTCGGGGAGGGCGAGCGGGCCGGGCGGGCGCTGCTCGACGTCCCGGCCGCCGACCGGCCCACCGCCGTCGTCGCGCAGAGCGACCTCATGGCCGCCGGCGTGCTGCGCGCCGCCCAGGAACTGGGACTGCGGGTGCCCGAGGACGTCAGCGTGGCCGGTTTCGACGGCGTGGAGCTGCCGTGGCTCGCGCCGGTCCGGCTGACCACCGTCGCGCAGCCGACCACGGAGAAGGGCCGCGTGGTGGGCCGGGCGGTCGCCGAGCTGGTCGAGGGCCGGCGCCCGGAGGACGTCGTCCTCGACGTGCACGTCTCGGTCGGCACCACCACCGGGCCGGCCCCGGGCTGAGCCGCGTCGCCTCGGCCGGGCCCTCGGCGGGTCGTCCTCAGCCTCCTGGGGCGGGCGGCTCCCCGGCCCAGGCGGCGTGCAGCAGGGCCGCCACGCCGTCGCGGGTGACCGGGCGGGGGTTGGCGTAGGGGTCGGCCACGGCGAGGTCGGCGACGCGGGCGACGTCGTCCTCGGCCATGCCCAGCTCGGCGAGGGAGCGGGGGGCGCCGAGCCGGCCGGCCAGCTCCCACAGCGCCCGGGCGGGGTCGGACGCCCCGCCCAGGGCCCGGGACAGGGCCGCCACGGCCCGGGGTGCGGCCGGGGCGTTGTAGGCCAGCGCGTGCGGCAGGACGACGGTGTGGGTGGGTGCGTGCGGCAGGTCGAGGGTGCCGCCGAGGGTGTGACACAGCTTGTGGTGCAGACCCATGGTGGTCGCGCCGAGCACCGCGCCGCACAGCCACGCGCCGTACTGGGCCTCGCCGCGGGCCGCCGGGTCGGCGCCGTCGGCGACCACGGCGGGCAGCGCGGCGGCCAGCGCCCGCACCCCCTCCTCGGCCATCAGGGAGACGATCGGGCTGGCGTCGGGGGCGTAGAGGCCCTCCACGGCGTGCGCGACCGCGTTGACGCCGGAGGTGACCGACAGCTGCGGCGGCAGGGTGAGCGTGAGCTCGGGGTCGTAGACGACGCTCCTCGGCAGCACGCGGGGGTCGCGGCCGGTGCGCTTGGCGCCGGCCTCGGTCAGTCCCCAGATCGGGGTCATCTCCGAGCCGGCGTAGGTGGTCGGCACCGCGACGACCGGCAGCCCGTGCGCCAGCGCGACGGCCTTGCCCAGCCCGATCGCCGAGCCGCCGCCGACGGCCACACAGCCGTCGGCGCCGGCGCCCCGGGCCAGCTCCTGTGCGCGGGAGGCGACCTCGACCGGCACGTGCATCCGCGCCTCGGGCAGCACCCCGGCCGCCCGCTCCCCCAGCGCGTCGGCGACCGTCCGGCCGGTGTCCGCCTGCTCCGGGGAGCACAGCACCAGCACCCGTCCCAGGCCCAGGGCGGCGACCTCCTCGGGCAGCCGGGCGAGCGACCCGGGTCCGAACACCACCCGCATCGGCAGCGCGGTGTAGGCGAACGGCGCGATCACGCGCGGTCCTCGCGCAGCAGCGACAGGTCGAAGGTCAGCGTCCGGAACGGGTTGGCCAGCCCCACCTCCGCCGCCCGCGCCGGGTCGTCGACCTCGGGCACCTCGCGCACCAGGCTCTCCTTGACCCCGAACACCGCGTCGGAGTCCAGGTACGGGGAGTCGGCCACGAACACGTGCGTGGTCACCGGCCGGTACCCGGGTGCGTCGGCGATGAAGTGCAGGTGCGCCGGCCGGTTGGGGTGCCGCCCGGTGGCGGCCAGCAGCTGTCCCACCGGCCCGTCGTCGGGGATCGGGTAGAACCGCGGCACCACCGACCGGAACCAGAACCGGCCCTGCTCGTCGGCGGTGAACAACCCGCGCAGGTTGCCCGGCGGCTGGATGCCGGGCTGCTGCACGTCGTAGAAGCCGTCCTCGTTGGTCTGCCACACGTCCACGGTCGCGCCGGCCAGCGGCTCGCCGTCCGGGCCGGTGACCTGCCCCGACACCAGGCACGGGGTGCCCTTGCCGTCGAGGGCGATGTCGTCGCCGAGCCGCCGGGGCGGGGACTGCACCATGTGGAACGGGCCGAGCACCGTGGACTCGGTCGACGTGCCGCCGGTGCGGTGGTTGATCGTCTCCACCAGCATCGACACCCCCAGGACGTCGGAGAGCAGGATGAACTCCTGGCGCACCGCGTCGCTCGTGTGGCCGGTGCGGGTCAGGAAGTCGATCGCCACCGCCCACTCCGCCTCGGTGAGCTCCACGTCCTTGACGAAGGCGTGCAGGTGACCCACCAGCGAGGTCAGCACCTGCCGCAGCCGCGGGTCCGGGGTGTTCGCGAAACTGGCCGCGACCACCTCCGCCGACCGCTCCTCGCTGAACAGCTCCCCGCTCACGCCGGCCGGTCCAGCACCGTGCGCAGGGCGGCCTCGAGCGCGGCCTCGGCGTCGGGCACGGGGCCGGCCGACCGGAAGGCGACGTAGTTGTCCGGACGGGCGAGCAGCACGCCGCCGTCGTCGGTGCCGCGCACCCGCGCCCAGTCGCCGTAGAGGTCGTCGTACCGCTGGCCGGGCCCGACGACGACCGCGGCCACCTCGACGCCGAGCCGCTCCCCCACGGTGGCCGCGGCGCGCACCCAGGCGTCCCCGCCGATGCCGGTGAAGACGGTGAACCGGCCCTGCCCACCGAGGTCGAGGGTGGAGACCTGCCGGCGCCGGGGCCCGGTCAGCCAGGCGTGCGGCAGCTTGGCGCCGGGCCGCGAGGACACGTGCGAGTACAGCTCCGGGTCGCGCACCGGCTCCTCGGGCGGCGTGCCGTCGGGCACCACCGCCGTCGACTCGTAGCGCTGGTCCATCTCCACGCCGTGGCAGTTGAACTCGTAGTCCTTGAACGCGATCGCCTCGCGCAGCGCCGCGCGCTGCTTCTCCGCCTCCGGCGTGGCCTGCTTGCGGGCGGCCATGTGCTCGACCATCAGGTCGGGGTCGGAGGTGTCGAGCAGGCCGAGCGCGTCGAAGATCCGCGCGGTGTCGGCGATCGACTGGTTGGCCCGGTCGACCACCTGCCGGCCCACCGGCGCCCGCTCGGCCGAGTAGGTCTCCAGCAGGCCCGGTCCGGCCTGCCCGCGGAGGACGGCGGCCAGCTTCCACGCCAGGTTGTAGGCGTCCTGGATGGAGGTGTTGGAGCCCAGCCCGTTCGACGGCGGGTGCCGGTGCACCGCGTCCCCGGCGCACAACACCCGGCCGGCGGAGTAGCGCTCGGCGGCCAGGTGGTTCACGGTCCACGCCGAGCTCGACGTGATGGTCACCGGAACCGAGTCGTCGCCGATCAGCCGGCGCACGATCCCGAGCGCGTACTCCTCGGTGAGGTCCGGCGGCGGGCCGTCGATGTCGTAGCCCCAGACGATCAGCCACTTGTGCCAGGGCCGGACCATCCGCACCAGGCCCGCGCCGATGCCGCCGACGTCGGCACCGGGCTGCAGCACCCAGTAGAGGACCGACGGGCGGTCGGCGACCAGGTGCGACAGGTCGGCCTCGAAGACGATGTTGATGCTGCCGCCGACGCCCATCTGCCCGCGCAGCGGCAGGCCGACCGCCTCGGCCACCTGGCTGCGGCCGCCGTCGGCACCGACGACGTAGCGGGCGCGGACGTCGTACTCGTCGCCGCGCAGCCGGTCGCGGACGTGCACCGTGACGCCGTCGTCGTCCTGCTCGAGGGAGACGAACTCGGTGTCGAACCGGACCGTCGCCCCGCGCGACTGGGCGGCGTGCACGAGCAGGGGCTCCATGAGGTCCTGGGGCATGTCGCACATCCGCGTGGGGCTGGCGGCGGAGTAGTCGGCCGTCCGGTCGGGCCGGGTGCCCCAGGCGTGCAGCCGGCCGAGCTCCTCGCCGGCGATGGAGGTGCAGTAGACGAGGTTGCCCATGAGGTGCTGCGGCGTGGCCTCGGCCTCGACCTCGCGCTGGACGCCGAGGTCGCGCAGCACCTCCATCGTGCGCTGGTTGGTGATGTGCGCCCGCGGGGTGTCGGCCAGCTGCCCGTACTTGGTGATGACGGTGGTGTCGACGCCGTAGGTGGCCAGGGCCAGCGCGGCGGCCGAGCCGGCCGGTCCGCTGCCGACCACCAGGACGTCGGTCTCGAGGGTGGGCACGGGATCTCCTCAGCTCTCGCTCAGCCACGGGTAGCGGGCGGTGTCCTTGCCGGCGTAGTCCGGGTCCAGGTAGATGAAACAGCGCTGGATCAGGAAGTCGCGGATCTCGAACACGTCGCACCACCGGCCCGCGCCCCACTCGGGCACCCCGGCCCGCCACGGCCCCTCCTTGTGCTCCCCGTGGCTGGTGCCCTCGACGACGACGAGGTCGGACCCGGAGAAGACCCAGGTGAACTCGGCGTAGTGGTGGGTGATCGAGGCCAGTGACCCACCGACGTCGGCGAAGAGCCGACCGATCTGCTCCCTGCCCGTCGCCAGTCCCCACTTGGGGAACATCACCTGCGCGTCGGCGGCGAACAGGTCGAGGATGCTGCCGCCGGTCGAGGTGACCCCGGCGTTGTCGAAGGCCTTCAGGTACTCGAGCGCGACGGACTTGCGCTGCTCGTCGGTCATGGTCAGGGTCGCGATCGCCACGGTGGTGTCCTCTCCTCGGATGGGGTGGGTGCGGGGCCGGCGTCAGGCGGGGGTCAGCTGGGACGACGGGGCAGCGGCCGGCTCGCGGACCGGTTCGCGGTCGGCGGCCTGGGCGGCACGGTGGGCGAAGGCGATGATCGGGCCGAGGGTCGCGCCACCGGCCCAGTAGGCCTGCGCCGAGGCCGACGCGACGCAGTTGCCGACGCCGTAGAGACCGGGCACGGGGGTGCCGGTGTCGTCGAGGACCTGACCGTCGGGGTTGGTCCTCGGGCCGCCCTTGGTGTCGAGCGTCCCGCCGGTGACCAGGGCGGCGTAGTAGGGGCCGCGGTCGCTGATGGGCCACATGGTCGGGTTGGTCCGGCCGGGCTCGTCCTTGACGACGCCGTTGAACAGCAGCTGCACGGGCTTCTCGCCGCGGTGGAAGTCCTCGTCCACCCCACGCTCGGCGAAGCCGTTGAACCGCTCGATCGTCTGCCGCAGCGTGGCGGCGAAGTCGGGGGCGAGGGTGAGGCCCCCGGTGACGCCGCGGTAGCGCTCCAGCCGTCGCGCGATCGCGGCGGACAGCTCCTCCAGCGTCTCGCCCCGGATGACGTGCGCGTCGTCGGTGCCGGGCGGCACGATCAGCCGGCCGTACTCGTCACTGGCGGAGTGGTCCTGGCTGCGCTGGTCCCAGACCTGGACGAGCACGAGGTGGGGGTACTCGCCCCGGTCGCCGTCGTAGGCGAAGAAGCGCTGGGCCAGCTCGTTGTACTGGAGCTTCTCGTTGACCACCCGGCGACCGGTCTTGTCGACGAAGACCATCGAGTCGCCGGCGACGGAGAACATGCCGCTCATGCCCGGGTCCCGGGCGACGGCCTTCTCCAGCGGGATCGGGCACATCCAGGCGTAGTTCATGTTCCTCAGCTGCGCGCCGACCGGGCCGGCGATGGCGAGGAAGTCGCCCTCGTTGGTGCTGGCGGCGCACCCGCCGTAGACCGGCGCGTGGAGGAAGTTGCGGCGGAGGTCGACGTCGTGGGTGAAACCGCCGGTGGCGAACACGACGGCCTTGCGGGCGGCCACGCGGGAGGTGCGCCCGTCGGCGGTGGTGGCCTCGACCCCGACGACCGCGCCGTCGCGGGTCACCAGGCGCTGCACGCGGTGCCCGGTGCGGACGTCGACGCCGTCCCGGGAGGCGGCCGCGCTCATCGAGGCGACCGCGACCAGACCACCGTCGGACATGCTCTCGCGGGCACCGGCGGGCACGAGGACGCGCCCGGTCGGCGCCTTGTCCTCGGGCAGCTCCGACCAGTAGTCGGGGACCCCCGCGCAGTGCCGGTACTCCAGCGCGCCACGCTCGGCGAGCAGCTCGGCGGCCGGGGAGGCGCTGGCGTAGATGGCGCGGCACATGTCGTACTCCCACGGCGACAGACCCAGGGTCGGCGACTCGGGGTCGTAGGCCGTCGGCCGGGCCAGGCGGGCGACGTAGCGCAGGAAGTCGGGCTCCTCGTCGGCGATGCCGGCCGCGCGCATCGGCTCGTTGGCCGGGACCCAGTACCAGAAGGCCGCCTTGCGGGCCGTGCCCCCGAGGACGTCGGCCTTCTCGAGGAGGACCACCTCGTTGCCCAGCCAGCGGCTGAAGAGGGCGGTCGGCAGTCCACCGCCACCGCCGCCGACGACGACCACGTCGGCGACGACGTCTGCCGGGCGGTCGTCGGGCACGGGCGCCGCCGACTCGCGGGCCGGGGCGTGCGGGGGCGCGGGGGTGCTGGTCACGGGGTACCTCGCCGGATCCGGGTGTGGTTCAGGACACCCCGAGCGTGGAGCCGCCGGACCCGTGGCGGGTGTGCCGTTTCGGCACACCCGCCCGCCGCTCAGCCGCCGTCGAGTCCGTAGTAGCGGAGCTTGCGGTACAGGGTGGTCCGGCCGATGCCGAGGGTGTCCGCGGCGCGGGAGCGGTTGCCCGCCGAGGCCTGCAGCGCCGCGCGGATCGCCGTCCGCTCGGCCTGCTCCAGCCCGGTGAAGACCCGCGTCACGCGGCGCAGCTCCTCCGGCAGGTCGGCCGAGGTCACCGGCCGGTCCTCGCCGACCTCGCGGCACAGCCGCGCGACCAGCGCGCGCAGCTCCTCGACGTTGCCCGGCCACGCCCACCGGCGCAGCGCCGCCTCGGCGTCGAGGGCCAGGCGCAGCCCCCGCGGCACCAGCGGCGCGGAGAGGGCGGCGACGAGCGCCGGGACGTCCGCACCCCGGTCGCGCAGGGGCGGGACCTCGACGACCGCCGCCGGGCCCGCCGGCACCAGGTCCCGGTACCAGGGGCGGCCGTCCTGGGGCACCCCGCCGGTGAGGGCGAGCACACCTCTGTCGCAGCGGTGGGCCAGGTCGCGCAGGCTGGCGGCCGTCCGGGCGGGCAGCGCGTCGGCGCCGCGGACGACGACCTGCGCGTCGTCGGCGAGCGCCCCGGCGACACCGGCCAGCCAGGTCGCGGGGTCCTCGGTGACGGCGTCGACGGCCTCCACCTCGGTGACCGCCCGCCCCTGCCGGGTGCCGACCGCGCGCGCGACGGCGCTGCGGCCGCTGCCCCACTCACCGACGACGACGAGCACGCGGGCGTCCCCCAGCTGCGAGGCGCGGCGGAGCAGCGCCTGCCAGGCCGGCGAGCTCCCGACCAGCCGCGGCAGCGCCTCGGGGACCGGACGTCCGGGCGCGATCCCGAGCGGGGTGGACGGCGGAGCGTCCGGTGTCTCGAGGGTGACGAGGAGACCGGCGACCACGCCGCCGTGCAGCACCTCGCGCAGCCGGGCGACGTGCCCGCTGCCCGGCAGCCGCAGCCGGGTGGTGGCGAGCCGGTCGTCGCGCACCGCCGTCGCGGCGAGGTCCTCGAGGTCGGCCAGGTCGGGGTCGACGAGCAGCGAGCCCGCCGGGTCGCTGACGATCCGGGTGCGCCCGTCGAGGGCCAGCACGGCCGGGGTGCGTGCCCGCTCCGGGAGGAAGGCGTCGAGCAGCACCCGCTCGCGGGGCTCGGTGTGGTGCAGCAGCTCCCGCTCGATCGCGGCGGCGGCGGTGTCGACCAGGGTGGACAGCAGCACCGGCGGGACGTCGAGTCCGCAGACCAGGGACAGCACGCCGCGCAGCCGGGAGTCCAGCGGGTCGCGGATGGGAGCACCTGCGCAGGCGGTGTCCTGGTAGAGCCCGAGGACGTGCTGGGGGCCGCGGACCAGCGCCGGCCGTCCGGTCTCGACGACGGCGGAGATGCCGTTGAGACCGGTCGTCGTCTCCGACAGGTCCGCACCCGGGCCGGTGTCGATGCGCTCGAGGTGCCGGCGGACCTCGGGGCTCTGCGCCTGGACCACCTCCACCCGGCCGCGCGCGTCGGAGAGCACCACCGCCAGATCGGCGGCCGAGAGGCTGTCGGCCAGCCGCTCGAGCACCGGGGAGGCGGCGGCCACCAGCGAGGCGTGCCGGGGACCGGGGACCCGCGGCACGGCGGGGAGGTCGGGCGCGACCCCGAGGAAGAGCGCCCGCCGCCAGGCCGCGGCCAGCTCGGCCGGCAGGCCCGGAGGAGTGCGCGCGTGCAGTCCGCCGGCCAGGAACTCGTCACGGGCGCGCCGCAGGCGGTAGAGCCCCTCCGCCGTCAGTGCGTCGAATCCGGTCACGGCACCTCCGCTCGGCCCGCCGGGTGCTCGGCGGTCACCCTGTCACCGACGCCTCGGGCAGGCCAGGGGTCGGAGCGGCTCAGGCGCCCGAGGGGTCCTGGGTCGTCCTGGGGTCGATCGGCAGCGCCGCCCTGGTCGGAGGCCCGTCCTCAGGTACGGGGTTCGCGGCCGGCCGGCTGGCGGGGCTCGTCGAGCAGCGGGTCGGGGGTGCGCAGCGGCACGGTGGCCGGGGCGTCGGCGGTGACGGTCAGGCGTTCGCCGTCCACGACGACGGTCACCGGCCCGGGGCCGCGCATCAGCGTGACGGTGGTGCCCTCCCGCGTCGTCTCGACGCGCAGCAGGCTGCCGCGCCACGTGACGCGGTAGGCGGTGCGGGACAGCGCGGCCGGCAGCAGCGGCGCCAGCTCGAGGTCCTCGGAGTCCTCCCGGAGGCCGCCGAGGCCGGCGACGAGGGCCAGCCACGCCCCGCCCACCGCGGCCAGGTGCAGGCCGTTGGCGGTGTCGCCCCGGACGTCGCGCAGGTCGACCAGGGCCGCCTCCCGCAGGTAGCGCAGCGCGAGGTCGGGGTGCTGGGCCTGGGCGCAGACGACCGCCTGCACGGCGGCCGACAGCGAGGAGTCCCGGACGGTCCGCGCCTCGTAGTACTCGAGGTCGCGCGCCACCTCCTCGGCGGTGAAGTCGTCGCGGCACCACCACAGCGCCTGGACGAGGTCGGCCTGCTTGAGCACCTGCCGGCGGTAGAACTCGGCGTAGTGGTGGTGCTCCTGGACCGGGTAGGAGTCCCTCAGCTCCTCGAACGGCCACTCCCGGTAGGTCGTGAAGTCGTCGTTCATCGGGTGCACCCGCAGGCCCTCGTCCCACGGGACGTGCACGGCGTCGGCCGCCGACCGCCACGCGGCGGTCTCGGCGTGGTCCACGCCGAGCTCCGCCGCGAGCTCCGGCCGCCGCTCGCACGCGTCGGCGGCCCACCGGAGGTTGCGCCGGGCCATGAGGTTGGTGAAGACGTTGTCGTCGACGACGCCGGTGTACTCGTCCGGCCCGGTCACGCCGAGCCAGTGCCAGGCGCCCGCGGCGTCCTCGTGGCCCAGGGACCGCCACGCCCGTGCCGTCTCGACGAGCACCGGCAGCCCGCCGACGGAGTCGAGGTCGCGGCCGGTGACGTTCTGGTGCAGCCAGAAGGCGCGGGCGACGTCGGCGTTGACGTGCACCGCCGCCGTGCTCGCGGGCCAGTACGCCGAGACCTCGCGTCCGCTGATGGTGCGCCAGGCGAAGCAGGCCCCCTCGAGCCCCAGGGTCCGCGCCCGCTCCCGGGCGAGGTCGAGCGTGTCGGCGCGCCACCGCAGCAGGCGGGCGGCCGCGTCCGGGCGCAGCAGCGACAGCGCGGGCAGCACGAACCCCTCGACGTCCCAGAAGGTGTGGCCGCTGTAGCCGATGCCGGTCAGCCCCTTGGCGCCGACGGGGGCGCCGGAGATGCAGGCGGCGGAGCAGGAGAGCTGGAAGACGGTGTAGCGCAGCGCCTGCTGGAGCTCGGCGTCGCCGTCGACCTCGACGTCGGCGGTCGCCCACAGCTCGTCGAGCACGGCCCGCTGGCCGGCGAGCAGGCCGTCCCACCCGAGGTCGAGCGCGGAGCTGACGGCGGCCGAGGCCTGGCCGACCACGGAGTCCGACCCGGCGTCGTGCGACCAGCTGTACGCGACGACCTTGACGACGGTGACGCTCTCCCCCGCCGCCAGGTCGGCGGCGACCGTGGTGACGACGTGCTGCTCGTCGACCCGCGTGCTCACCCGCCCGCCGTCGACGTGGTGGGCGACCGCGGCCGCGACCGTGATGCCCGACCGGCGGGTCCGCTCCACGAGCGCGCCGCCGGTCTCGTGGCCGATCTGGGCGTGCGGCTCGAAGGCCTCGTCCAGGGCAGGCGCGACCCGCGGGTCGTCGTTGTCCACCCCGGCCGGCGTCACCTGGCCGGCGGCCAGCTCGGACCGGACGACGACGTGCCCCCGCCCGTCCAGCACGCGGACCTCGAAGCGCACGGCGCACACCGACCGCTCGGCCAGGGAGACCAACCGCCGCGAGGACACCTCCACCGACGTGCCCGACGGCGACGTCCAGCGCACGTGGCGGTCGAGGGTCCCGGCGCGCAGGTCGAGGGTGCGCTCGTGGACCTGCGGCGGGACCTCGCGCACGTCCAGCGGGACCCCGTCGACCAGGAGGCGCAGCGGCGTGCCGTCGGCGACGGTGAGCAGCGCCTGCCCCTCCTCCGGCTGGCCGAAGCCGCCCTCGGGATAGGACAGCGGGTGGGTCTCGTAGACGCCGGACAGGTACGTGCCGCGCATGCCGAAGGGCTCGACCTCGTCGAGCGTGCCGCGGACGCCGAGGAAGCCGTTGGAGAGGCTGAACACCGACTCGGCGACGGCGAGGGTGCGCGGGTCCACCCGCGGCTCCCGGACCAGCCACGGGTCGGTGTCGAGGGTCGGGGCGGTCACGTCGGCCTCGCTCGCGTCGTCCGGGACAGGACGGACGCCGGGGACCTGCGTCCGACCCCTGTCCTACCGTCCGCCACGGCCCCTCGCGATCCGGGCGCCACGCAGCCGGACGCGCGCGCCTGCTCCGCAGCCGGCAGCCGCCTCACCGACCGGGATCGGCGCCGGCCCGGGCGCTCGTGCGACCGCGCGTCGACCGCGCTCAGCCGAAGGGGTCGGTGGCCGCGCGCAGCACCGCCGAGGCGGACGTGGTCACGGGCCGGCCGTGGCCGAAGCAGGCGACCTCGACGTCGAGCGCCGCCATCCGCTGCAGCGAGGCCCACGCCGCCGTCCGGTCGGTGTTGAACGGACCGAGCACCACCGGCCCGCCGTCCCCGCTGCGGTCGCCGGCGATCGTGTCACCGGTCAGCAGCACCCCGTGCCGGGGCAGGTGCAGGGCGATGCTGCCCGGCGTGTGGCCCGGCACGCCGAGGACGACGGCCCCGCCGGCCAGGTCGAGGACGTCCCCCTCGTCGAGGGCGTCCACCACCGGCACGGCGGGCGCCGGCCGGACGTCGGCGGACGCGACGGCGTAGAGGTCCTGTTCGGCCGCGGTGACCACCGGCGGCGGCTCCGGGACGTCGCCGCGCACGACGGCGGCGTCCGCGCGCCCGGCCAGCACCGGGGCGCCCGACCACGCGGCGAGCTCGGCCGCCGAGCCGGAGTGGTCGGGGTGGCAGTGGGTCAGCACGATGCGGCGCAGGTCGGCGCGGTGCAGCCCGAGCTCCTCCAGGGCGGCGCCGATGGCGGGGCCGGTGCCGGACAGGCCGGTGTCGACCAGCGTGGCGCCGTCCTCGTCGTGCCACAGGTAGGCGTTGACGAAGCCCAGCCGCAGCAGGTGCAGGCCGGGCACGACCTCGACCAGGTCCATGTCGCGACGGTAGGGGCCGCGCCCGGGCACGGGCACCCTCAGCGCACGGTGTACGGCCCGGTCGGCTCCGCGTGGTAGCCCTTCGCGCCGACCGCGACCGCGAGCTCGCTGCGCGGCGGCCGGCCCTCGGCGAGCAGGTCCAGCGCCCGACGGAAGTCGTACTCGGGCGTCCAGCCGAGGTCGGCGCGGGCGGCGGCGTTGACGTACACCCGGTCGATGCGCGGGAACAGCCGCCAGCCCAGCCGCCGGTAGAGCGCGGCCGCGTCGGGGAAGAGCCGGCCCACGACGGCCGGGGCGTCGGTGCGCAGCTCGGCGAGGTGCTCGGGCCGGAACGGCGTGGTCGCGCTGACGACGTAGCGCGCGAAGCCCAGGGCCGGCGCCCGGTCCAGCGCGGCGCGGTGCGCGGAGACCACGTCGGCGAGGTCCACGCGCCGCGACAGCAGCTCGTTGACCTTGGCGTTGTCGTCGGCGTAGGCGGCGCGGACGTCGTCGGCGTCGTCGCCCTCGGGGAAGAACCGCGCGGTGCGCAGCACGACCACCGGCAGGCCGGTGTCGCGGGCGACGAGCTCGCACAGGTCCTCGGCGGCGACCTTGGTGGCGCCGTAGACGTTGCGCACGAGCGGCGGCACCGCCTCGGTGATCCAGGCGGCCGGCTCGCCCGGCGCGGGCACCAGCGCCCGCCCGAAGGCACTGGTGGTGCTGGTGACCACGACCCGGCCGACACCGGCGGCCGCGGCCTCCTCGAGCACGGTGAGCGTGCCGGTGACGTTGGTGTCGACGAACGCCTGCCGGTCGTGGGTGCCGACGTGCGGCTTGTGCAGCGTGGCGGTGTGCACCACGGCGTCGACGCCGGCCAGCGCCGCCCGGACGGCGGCCCGGTCGGTCACCGAGGCGACGACGTCGGTCCACCGCGACGGCGCGACGTCGAGGCCGGCGACGTCCTCCCCCGCGGCGCGCAGCACCCGCACCAGCGCCTCGCCGAGGTGCCCCGAGCTGCCGGTCACCAGCACCGCCATGCCGACACCCTGGCACGGGTCCCGCCCGGTCCCCGCACGACACCGCCGCGCCGCCGGCACCCGCCCCGGACGCAGGCGGGCACCGGCGCCCGGGATCAGTGGTGCCCGTGCCGGCCCCGGCCCGCACCGGGGGCGCCGGCGGTCTGCCGGCCGTCGTCGGCCTGCTGCGCGCCGCCGTGCCCGCCGCCGTGGTGGGCGTGGACGACGGCGTGCCCCTTGCCGCGGCTGATCAGCCAGCGGTTGACCGGCACGGTGACGACGAACGCGACCGCGAGGGCGAAGGCGAGCGCGCCCCAGAACAGCCAGCTGTCGAGGTGGGCCTCCATCGCGCCGGGGACCAGCAGCACGACCGCGTTGTCGACGACCTCCATCACGGTGATGGAGAGGGTGTCGGCAGCCAGCGCGATCGGGATCGCCGCGCGCAGCGACAGGCCCGAACGCATCACCGGGCCGATGGTGAACGAGTAGCCGAACACGAAGGCCAGGACGACGGCGAGCACGATCGTCTGCACGTCGGACCAGCCCAGGGCGGTGCCGATGACCATGCCGAGCACCTCGCCGATGGCGCAGCCGGTGAGGCAGTGCAGCGTGGCCGTGACCGCCAGGCGGGTCAGGGCGCGGCCGGTGGGGCGCTGGGGATGCGTCGAGTGGTCCATCTCTGCTCCTCGGTCGGACGTCGACCGGGTGCGACGCCCCTTCGTCGCGTCGCCCGTCGACTCCTCCATTGATACCCCCATGGGGTATTGCGCGCAAGGGGTGTCGGTCCGCCTCGGGAGACGATCCCGGGACCACCGCTCGACCGCGCCGGCGCCCCGCCGGCCGCTCGTGCCGGGTGGAGCAGCTCAGGCTCCGCCGAACAGGGTCCGGGTCAGCGCGGTCCGACGGACCAGCAGGTCGTAGACGAGCAGCGTGACGACGGCGGACAGCGCGCAGATCAGCAGGTACTCCAAAGCCGGGTGCAGCGGACTGCCGACGACGAGGTAGGCCACCGCGACCAGGACCGGCTGGTGCAGCACGTACCAGGGCAGCACCGCCGCGGTGACGTAGCCGACGACCCGGACGTCCCGCGCGCCGTCGCGCCCCGCGCGGCCGGACGGAGGTCGCAGCCGGGCCAGCCCGCCGAGGACCGCCACGACCGCGCACCACCCTGCTGCGCCGAACGCCGCCCTCCCGGCGAGGGTGAGCGGGTCACGGTCGAGCAGGAGGTCGGCCTCCCCGCCGAGCACGGCCGCGCCTGCACCGACCAGCAGTGCGACGGCGGCCACGGCGGCCGGGCCTGCGTCGCGGCGCACCGCCCGGCGGAAGCGCACATCGGTGGCCAGGACCACCCCGGCGGCGAAGAAGACCAGGTAGCCGAGGACGTTGCCCGCGGCGATCCCCTCGTCCAGGCCGAGTCCGGCGGCGATCCCTGCCAGGAGGACCGCGGGCAGCAGGACGATGCCGCGCCGTCCCACCCCGTCGGCCAGCGCACGCACCGCCCTCCGGCCGTGGGCGGAGCCCAGCCAGCCGAGGAGCGGCACCACCGCCAGCGAGTACAGGAGCAGGAGGTGGAGGAACCACAGGTGCCCCGTCTCGAAGCCCCGGCCGTCGGCAGCGGGCTGGAGGACGAACGGGAACTCCGACCACTCCCACCGCACCCGGAAGAAGCGGGGCCAGAAGGCCCAGTAGGACTCGGTGTAGCCAGGGTCCGCGCGCAGCCGGAGCCACACCGGCAGCGGGACGAGCAGCACGGTGCCCACCACCTGCGGGACGAGCAGCCGCCGCAGCCGCCGACGCAGGTGGTCACCGGCTCCGTGGGCCTGCCAGGAGTGCCAGGTCCCGATGCCGGCGGCCAGGAACAGCAGCGGCATCGCCACCACCACGACAGGGGCGACGATCGGCAGGAGGTCGGCGGTGCGTTCGCTCTTGACGTAGAAGTCGTCGGTCGCGTCGAACACCAGCAGGGCGTGGAACGGGATGAGGCCTCCGACGACGACCGCCCGTGCCAGGTCGAGTCCGGGCCACCGGTCGACCCGCCCCGACGTCTCCGCCGCCGTCGTCGCCATGAGGAGTCCCTCCGCGCTGCTCGGTCGCCAGCACGGTCGCAGCCCCGCCGGGGCATGTCGAGGGGCCGGGCCGCCCACGCTCCCCCGGCACCCCGCCTCGGCTGCACCCGCCCGCGGAGCCGCCACCGGCCCGGCTCCCCGAGCGGGGGAACCGGGCCGGTGGGCGGACCGAGCCAGCCGGGCAGACGTCCTGCCGGCCACGTCCGGGACACCACTGTCCGCGCCGGCGTCTGGTGCCCTGCACAACGAGAGCAGGCCCGCACCCGATCGGTGCGGACCTGCTGCTGCGCCGGCGTTCTGCGTCACCTGCTCGTCGCGCGTGTCGGTGTCCGGGGGCGGCGATGACAGAGGCCTCCTGGACGACCGCCCAGTCATGGGTCGCACGTCCCGCAGGTCGTCACGAGCCCGTGTGCGACTCCGCGAGCGCGCGGGAGGACCGCACTGGCGACCGGGCCGGGGTCGTCGGTCGCCGCTTCCTCCACGTGCGGCGACAGCACGGTGGTGCTCTCGGCAGCGCAGGGGAAGACGCCGTGGTCGCCGGCAGTGCCAACCGGCAGTGTGCAGCCGCGCGCCGGCCGGATGCGCTCAGGGCGCCGGCGTCGGGGACGCCCCTGCGCCAGCTGCTCGTCGGAACCAGTCGAGCGCGAGGTCGGCGACGGCGGCAGGCGCGTCGTCGGTGACGAAGTGCGCCGCGTCCTCGACGTAGGCGAACTCGGCGCGGTCGGCGTACCGCTCCGGATGGCGGCAGACGCGTCCGATGATCGCTTCGTTCCAGTAGCGGTCGCGGCGGCCGAAGACGAAGAGGGTGGGCACCGTGAGCCGGCGGCGCCGGTAGACACCGCGAGCCATGCGCATGCCCTCGGGCACGGCGATGCCACGGGTGAGCGTGCGGACGGCGGCGTCGACGTCGGGACGGCGCATCGGGGCGAGGTGGGCCTCGACGGTCGTCGCTGCCATCGGCTGGGCGACGTACCTCGTGGAGAAGATGCCGGCCAGGGAGGCGCCCGGGCGGTGCCAGATGAAGGAGGGGAGGTGCCGGAAGCCCGGTGCGACCCTCGGGTTCATCGTCATGAAGCCGGGCGGCACGGAGAGCTGCACCGCCGTCCGCACCCGCTCCGGGTGGTCGTAGCTGAGCTGCATCGCGGTGATCGCGCCCAGGTCGTGCGAGACGAGGTGGACGCGCTCGACCTGGAGGACGTCGAGGAGGGCGAGCAGGTCGCCGAGACGGGTTTCGCGTCCGACACGGGGATCGTCGGCCACGGTCCAACCGGCCCCGCGCAGGTCGGGGCAGAGGACGCGGTGACCGCGTGCGGCGATGGCCGGGGCCACGGCACGCCACTGCCACCAGTGCTGGGGGAACCCGTGCAGCAGCACGACCGGGTCGCCCTCGCCGATGGCGGCGAGGTGCGTGCGCAGGCCGGGTGTCCCGACGACGTGGTGCTCGAAGCCGGGGGCCTCTGGCAGCGGCGGAGACCACGCCGACAGGTCGACGGGACGGATGGCGCGGGGCCCGGACACGTCCATGCCGACCTCCCCTTCGCACGGAGGACACTACGTTCGTAGTAGGCAGGTCCATGGTGGACCTCCGGAGAGGAGACGTCCATGCCCGCGGCCACCCGAGAGCGCGCGCTCGAGGCGGCCGTGGAGCTGCTGGGCGCGCAGGGCGTGCGCGCACTCACCCATGCTCGTGTCGACACCCGCGCGGGCCTCCCGCCCGGATCGACGTCGAACTGGTTCCGCACCCGCCGGGCGTTGCTCAGCGGCATCGTCGACTGGATAGCGGAGCGAGAGCGCGCCGACTTCGACCCGGGCGCGCTGCCGACGGTCTCGAACGTCGAAGAGCTCGTCGAGGGCCTGTGCGCCATGACGGACCTGCAGTCCGGGAGGTTCGCCGCGCGCACCCGCGCCCGCTACGCGCTGTTCCTCGAGCTCGCCGACGACCCTGAGCTCGGCGAGCCGCTGCGGCGGCAGCGCCGGCTGTTCGAGCGGTGGACCGAGGGGATCGTGACCGCCGTCGGTGTGGCCGACCCCACGCCCGCCACCAGGGTCCTCATGGCCCTCGCCGACGGTCTGCTGCTGCACCGGCTCACCGTCGACCCCGGGCTCGACATGCGCCCCGCCGTCGAACGCGCAGTGCGCGCCCTGGCGCAGTCTCCGGGCGCAGCGCCGACGACGACCGAGTGATCGACGCGAGGTCGGGACAGGTGAACGGCTCCTCGGCCGTCACCGGCCCGGTCCCCCTGAGGAGAACCGGGCCGGTGACGATCTCGATGGTCAGGAGTGTCCTGCTGGCCAGGGCCAGGACATCGCTGTCCAGGTCAGCAGCACAGGCTCCTGGCCGATCACCTCAGGAGCAGCCGCTGGTGGAGCCGCAGCCCTCGCAGACGTAGCAGCTGCCGGCCGGGCGCATCTTCGTGCCGCAGGTCATGCACAGCGGCGCGTCGGTGGCGGTCCCGGTGACCAGCTCGAGGAGCTCGGCCGAGGAGTGGGCCTCCTTGACCGGCTTGTCGGCGACCTCCGGCTTGGCCGGGCCCTCGGTCGGCACCGAGCTGCGCAGCGCCTCGACGTCGACCTCCTCCTCCTCGACGACGTCCGCCGTGGAGGCCGAGCCGTAGCTCCCGGCCACCTGGGCGGCGCGCTCCTCGGCGCTGAAGATGCCGAGGGTGGCCCGCGTGTCCACGGGCAGGTGGTCGAGGGCCAGGCGCCGGAAGATGTAGTCCATCACCGACTGGGCGATCCGGATGTCGGGGTCGTCGGTCATGCCGGCCGGCTCGAAGCGCATGTTGGTGAACTTCTGGATGTAGGTCTCCAGCGGCACACCGTGCTGCAGCGCGATCGAGATGCCGATCGAGAAGGCGTCCATGACACCGGCCAGGGTCGAGCCCTGCTTGCCCAGCTTGAGGAACACCTCGCCGAGGCTGCCGTCCTCGTACATCCCGGCGGTCATGTAGCCCTCGGCGCCGGCGACGCTGAACGACGTCGTCATGCTCTGCCGCTTCTTCGGCAGCCGGCGGCGCACCGGGTGCGACGTGGTGGCGACCGGCGCCGCCTCGACCTCGACCTTGGTCTCGGCCTTCTTCGCCTTGGCGTCGGACAGCGGCTGGCCGACCTTGCAGTTGTCGCGGTAGATCGCCAGTGCCTTGAGGCCGAGCTTCCAGCCCTGGAAGTAGATGTTCTCGACGTCCTCGACGGTCGCCGTCTCCGGCATGTTGACCGTCTTGCTGATGGCGCCGGAGATGAACGGCTGCACCGCGGCCATCATCCGGACGTGGCCCATCGGGGAGATGGCCCGCTCGCCCATGGCGCAGTCGAACACCTCGTAGTGCTCCGGGCGCAGGCTCGGCGCGTCGACGACGTGGCCGTGCTCGGCGATGTACTCGACGATCGCCTCGACCTGCTCGTCCTGGTAGCCGAGGCTCTTCAGCGCCCGCGGGACCGTCTGGTTGACGATCTGCATGGACCCGCCGCCGACCAGCTTCTTGTACTTGACCAGCGAGAAGTCCGGCTCGATGCCGGTCGTGTCGCAGTCCATCATGAAGCCGATGGTCCCGGTGGGGGCCAGCACCGAGGCCTGCGCGTTCCGCCAACCGTGGTCGGCGCCGATCTCCAGGCACTCCTGCCACTGGGCGGTGGCGGCCTTGAGCACGTCGGCGTCGTCGGC
This sequence comes from Geodermatophilus tzadiensis, assembly GCF_003002915.1. Classification (GTDB taxonomy): domain Bacteria; phylum Actinomycetota; class Actinomycetes; order Mycobacteriales; family Geodermatophilaceae; genus Geodermatophilus; species Geodermatophilus tzadiensis. The sequence goes on from NZ_PVTG01000008.1 coordinate 137,577, forward strand.
ACCGACCGGGCGGATGGCGTCGTTGGCCGCGGCGTGCTTGCGCATGACCCGCGCGTGGGCGTCGGCGTTGCGGGCGAAGCCCTCGTAGGCGCCGACGATGCCGGCCAGCTCGGCCGAGCGGCGGTAGGCGGTGCCGGTCATCAGCGAGGTGATCGCCGCGGCCAGCGTCTGGCCACCGCGCGAGTCGTACGCGTGGCCGGTCGCCATGAGCAGCGCGCCGAGGTTGGCGTAGCCGATGCCCAGCTGCCGGTAGGCGCGGGTGGTGTCCCCGATCGGGTCGGTCGGGAAGTCGGCGAAGCAGATCGAGATGTCCATCGCGGTGATGACCAGCTCGACGGCCCTGGTGAAGGTCCGGGCGTCGAACGTGCCGTCGGCCTTGAGGAACTTCATGAGGTTCAGCGACGCCAGGTTGCACGAGCTGTTGTCCAGGCTCATGTACTCAGAGCACGGGTTGGACGCGTTGATCCGGCCGGTCTCGGGGTTGGTGTGCCAGTCGTTGATCGTGTCGTCGTACTGGATGCCGGGGTCGGCGCACTCCCACGCGGCCTGGGTGACCTTGCGGAACAGGTCCTTGGCGTCGACGGTCTCGATGACCGAGCCGTCGAGGCGGGCGCGCAGGCCGAAGTCGGTGCCGTCCTCCACCGCGCGCATGAACTCGTCGGAGACGCGGACGGAGTTGTTGGCGTTCTGGTACTGGACGCTGGTGATGTCCTTGCCGCCGAGGTCCATGTCGTACCCGGCGTCGCGCAGCGCGCGGATCTTGTCCTCCTCGCGCGCCTTGGTCTCGATGAACTCCTCGATGTCGGGGTGGTCGATGTCGAGGACGACCATCTTGGCCGCGCGCCGGGTGGCCCCGCCGGACTTGATGGTCCCGGCGGAGGCATCGGCACCGCGCATGAAGCTGACCGGGCCCGAGGCGGTGCCGCCGGAGGACAGCAGCTCCTTGGACGAGCGGATCCGGGAGAGGTTCAGGCCGGCGCCCGAGCCGCCCTTGAAGATCAGCCCCTCCTCCCGGTACCAGTTGAGGATCGAGTCCATCGTGTCGTCGACGGCGAGGATGAAGCAGGCGCTGACCTGCTGCGGGGCGCTGGTGCCGACGTTGAACCACACGGGGCTGTTGAAGCTGAACACCTGGTGCAGCAGCATCCAGGTCAGCTCGTGCTCGAAGATCTCGGCATCGCCCTCGCTGGCGAAGTAGCCGTGCTCGCGGCCGGCGGCGCCGTAGGTGAGCACCACCCGGTCGATCAGCTGGCGCAGGCTGCTCTCGCGCTGCGGGGTGCCGACGGCGCCGCGGAAGTACTTCGTGGTGACGATGTTGGTGGCGTTGATGCTCCACTCGGCGGGGAACTCCACGCCGCGCTGCTCGAAGTTGACCGAGCCGTCGCGCCAGTTGGTCATGACGACGTCGCGTCGCTCCCAGGTCACCTCGTCGTAGGGGTGCACCCCGGCGGTGGTGTAGACCCGCTTGACCTTCAGGCCCTTCCCCCTGGTCGGCGCCTTGGCGGCCCGACGCGTGCGGCCTGACAAGCGGTCCTCGATCTCGGTCACGAGCTCTCCCTCGGTGAGTGGTGAGGCGGCTGGGGAAGAGAGCCGCACTCTGTCTAGCGGGTGGTGCTGACGGTTTCCGGTGGTGCGGGGCGGGCCGGCGGCGCTGCCGGCCGGGGCTGGGGTGCGGCGGTCAGCCGTCGCGGGCGGCCGACGGGCTGCGGGCGCTCCCCCGGCGGCGGGGCGCCGGGGGCTCGATCTGCAGCCCGGGCAGCGGCGGGGTGCCACCGCGGTGGTGGCGCATGCGCAGCTCGGTGATCTCCTTCTCGAAGTCCTCCACCGAGCTGAAGGCGCGGTAGACGCTGGCGAAGCGGAGGTAGGCCACCTCGTCGAGCTCCCGCAGCGGCTGGAGGATGGCCAGGCCCACCTCGTTGCTGGGCACCTCGGCCACACCGCTGGCGCGGATGGCGTCCTCCACCTGCTGGGCGAGCTGCTGCAACTGGTCCTCGTCGACCGGCCGGCCCTGGCAGGCGCGGCGGACGCCGGCGACGACCTTCGACCGGTTGAACGGCTCGCTGACGCCGCTGCGCTTGACCACGGCGAGCACCGCCTCCTCCACGGTCGTGAAGCGACGGCCGCAGGCCGGGCACGAGCGACGGCGGCGGGTGGTGGCCCCCTCGTCGGCCTCACGCGAGTCGATCACCCGGCTGTCGGGGTTGTGGCAGAACGGGCAGCGCACTGCGGATCACCTCCCTCCGCGGACGGTGGCGTCGGCGGCCGGACGGGGCTCGCGGGGAGCTCGCTCGACGTCGACGTGTGGACTTCCCTGGGGACATCCGGTGGATGTCCTCGGGAGGTCCTGAGGACGGCCTGTGGACGACTTCCGGCTGTGCAACTACTAGATGTAGGGGGACCCTAGGTCGCGCAACACAAGATCTGCAAGTCGACAGCGGGCGTGTCTCTTCCGCCGAGACGTGCTCGTGACCCAGTGGTGACCAGGGGCGAGCAGATCCCCCACCCGTCACACGACACGCCGGGGGACCGCGCGTGTCGGCGCGCACGCCATCGCTAGGCGGTGTACGCCCTCCTCCCCCGGACGCACGCCGGCCCGGGCGGCGGGCCGTCTCCGGCCGCGGCCGCCCGGGCCGGGGAACGTGCGGGAGCCGCCTACCGCGTGGGGCGGACGGCGGGACGCCCGCCGCGTGGGTGCGACCCGAGGTCGTCGAGGCGGATCCGGCGGGTGACCATGTCGGGCTCCACGGGCGGAACACCGGTCGGGACGGCGGCCGGGACAGCGGCCGGGGCGGCGGCCGCGTCGGCGACCGGGGCCGACGCGGCGGTCAGGGCGGGCATCTCGACGGTCAGCGCGCGGTGCCGGCCGGTGTCCGCGGGGGCGCGGTGCCGACCCGCGGTGACCGAGCCGGCGGCGGGCTGCTCGGCGGTGACGTCGCCCCCGTGGCGGCGACCGGCGCGCCGGGTCCGGCCGCCCGGCTGCACGGCGGTCATGGCCACCGTCGGCGCGGGGGCCGGCCCGGACGCCGGCACCGCCACGGCTCCCGTGGCCGACGCGCCGGGGGCCGCGCCGGCGAGCGCGAGGTGGCGCTCGGGCAGCCGGACGGCGGCGAGGTCGATCCAGCGGCCCTCGCCGTCGGCGGCGGGCAGCGGACCGGGCCGCTCGTCGCGCGCGCGGACGAGCGCCTGGCAGCCCCCGGCGTCGTCGTGCCGCCAGCCCAGCATGCCGCCGGGCACCCAGGCGCCGTCGAGGAGGACCTCGACGTCCTGCGGGGCGCGGAAGACGACCGAGGCTGCGCTGTTCACGGCTGCTGACACGCGTTCGACCGTAGGTGCCCGACCGGCGCGGACCCGGGAACGACCCCGCGCGGAGGGTTGACGAACTCGGCGCCGTGACCTCGTCCATGTCTGCCGGGCCGCCGCGTGCCGGGTCGCTGCCCGCCGGGCACGGGTCGCCGGCCGGGGTGCGGGCCGGTCACGGCAGCCGGAGGACCTGGCCGGGCACCACACCGGCGCCCTCGAGGTCGTTCAGCTCCTCGATGGCGTCGACCACCACGCGCACGTCCTGCTCGCCGCCGGCGACCTCGCCCGCGATCGACCAGACCGTGTCGCCCGGACGCACCACGACGCTGCTCTCGCCCGCCAGGCGCAGCCCGGCCTCCCCGCCGGTGACCCAGGGGGCGACCACCGACCCGAGGACCAGGGCGCCGCCCAGGGCGAGCGCGAGGACCAGCCGCCGGCCCCGGCGGGTCAGCCGGAGCCGCGCCGGGGCGGGTGCGGCCGCACGCCCGCCGCGCACGGCACCGGCCGCGGCCCGGGCGCGCGGCGGGCGGCCACCCGGGCGGGCCGGGTCGCGGCGGGCCCGGGGGGCCTCGGCCGGGGGCCCGGCCGTGCGGGCCGGCGCGGCGGCGGGGCGGTCGGGGACCGGCCGCAGGTGCCCGGGAACCCGTGGACCCGAGCCCGGCAGGGCTGCCCGGCCGGTCGGGCGGGCCGGCCGTCGGGCACCGTCCCCGGACCCCAGCAGCGGCCGCCACGGGACCTGGACCGCCGCGTCGAACTCCAGCACGGCCTGTCGCACGCTGCCCATGACCAGTCCTCCTCGTCGCTCACACGGCCCCGACGTCGAACACGCGTTCGATCGAACGTCTGTGCGATGTCTACCGCATCCGTCCGACGCGGTCGACCCGACACCTCCCGGCGGTTTCGAACACACGTTTGAAGTCGCGGCGCCGAGGCGCTACGGTCCGACCAGCACCCGCCCGCCGTCGCCTGCGGGCCCGGCGGGACCGCGGCCGCGGTTCCGGACGGGACCGGCTCCGGCCCGGCACCGGGCGGACACGAGGGCTGTGAGGGCACAGCCGGCGAGGAGGAGACGTGGCGGGCACCAGCGGCACCGGCCGGCGCACGCGGACCGGCGGGACGGCGACCCGGCGCACCCCGAAGGCCGGGGCGGTCACGGACGCGGCCGGGCCGGGCGACGGGACGGGGGCGGTGCGCACGTTCCCCGACCGCACGGAGAACGGCGACGGCCTGACCCAGCGGCAGCGCCGGGTCCTCGAGGTCATCCGCGACTCGATCGAGCGGCGCGGCTACCCGCCCTCGGTCCGCGAGATCGGCGAGGCCGTCGGCCTGTCCTCCGCGTCGTCGGTGGCCCACCAGCTGTCGGTGCTGCAGAAGAAGGGCTGGCTGCGGCGCGACCCCAACCGCCCGCGCGCCCTCGACGTCCGGCTCCCCGGGGAGACGACGGCCGAGACCACCGCCCCCGCGGCCGAGGCCGCGGCCGGTGCGCCCACCTACGTGCCGCTCGTCGGCCGGATCGCCGCCGGTGGCCCGGTGCTCGCCGAGCAGGCCGTCGAGGACGTCTTCCCGCTCCCCCGCGAGCTGGTCGGCGACGGCACGCTGTTCATGCTGCGCGTCGCCGGTGACTCGATGGTCGACGCGGCGATCTGCGACGGCGACTGGGTGGTCGTCCGCCAGCAGCCGACCGCCGAGAACGGCGAGATCGTCGCGGCGATGCTCGACGGCGAGGCCACGGTGAAGACCTACAAGCGCCGCGACGGCCACGTCTGGCTGCTACCGCACAACCCGGCCTACGAGCCGATCCCCGGCGACGAGGCGACCGTCCTCGGCCGCGTCGTCACCGTGCTGCGGCGGGTCTGACCCGGCGACCCGGGGCGGCGGCCGACCGCCGCCCCGGTCAGGCTCCCGGTGCCCCCGGGGCGCGGCGGCGGCGCACCCGGCCGCCGACGACGACCAGCAGGGTCGCCACGCCGGCCGCCACGAGTGCGGTGGTGACCGCGGACAGGCCGACACCGCCGTCGTCGTCGAGCAGCGCGGACAGCGACGGCTCGGTCGCGCCCGCGGGCGCGGGCGGCGACGCCGGCGTCGCCGCCGGGATCGGCACCTGCGTGACGTCGCCCGGCACGCCCTCGCCGGCCACGAGCAGGGCACTGCCGTCGGCGGTGAAGCTGACCGCCTCCCCCTGCGGCGCCGCGGGCAGCGCGATCCGCACCGGCTCGCCGGCCAGCGCGCCGGGCACGTCGGCACCGGCGAGGTCCCAGACGTAGGCGTCGGTGTAGGTGCGCAGTGCGAGGCGGCTGCCGTCGCGGGCCACCGCGCCGCCGGTCACCAGCAGCTGCCCGGCGCGACCGACCGGACCGCCCGGCGTGCCGGTGAGGGTGAACGTCACGGTGCCGACGTCGACCAGGGCGACCGTGCCGCCGTCGACCAGGGGCGCGGCCGGGCGGTAGACGTGACTGGCGCCGAGCACCTCCTTGGTGACCAGGTGGGGCGTGCCGTCGGGAGCGAGCAGCAGCGCCTCGGCGTCGTGCGCCCCGTCGGGGTAGGTGAGCCGGTACAGCGACGTCGACCCGTCCGGGCGCACCGCGACCAGCGCGACGGTGGCGCGGGTGGCGTTGTTGTCCCCGGTGTCGGCCAGCCAGACGGTGCCGTCCGCGCCGACGGCCAGGTCCTCGGGGTCGTAGGGGTCCAGCGGGGCGGTGGTCACGTCGACGACCGCGCACGCGTCGTCGAGCACGTGCAGGACCACCTGGTCCCCGCCGTCGACCACCGCCAGCAGGCGGTCGCCGACGTCGACCAGCCCGGACAGCTCGGCCAGCCGCGGGTCGGTGACCGTGCACCGGGTCACCGGCGCGGCCGGCTCCTCGGCGGCGGCCGGCGCCGGGAGGACGGCCGGCCCCAGCCCGAGCAGGAGGGCCGCACCGGCGCCTGCGGCCCGACGGCGCACGTCAGGACGGGGCGGTCGGACGGCCGGCGCGGGCACTCGCCCAGCGTGACAGCAGGACCGCGTCGAGTGCGTGGACCACGCCCAGCAGGAGCAGACCCACCGCGGCGCCGACCACCGCGTCGGTGACCCAGTGGAAGTCCAGCGACACCATGGCGATCCCGGTGACGACCGGGCCCGCGACGCTGAGCCACCACAGCGCGCGCTGCACCTGCGGCGCGAGCCGGTACTCGACCGCCTGCCAGCGGGCCACGCCCCACATGAGCACCGCGTTGGCCACGTGACCGGAGGGGTAGGAGGCCCCGTCGCGGTGGAAGAACGACCCGGGATAGGCCGGGGCGGTGCGGCCGGTGCCGAACTTGAACGCGTAGACCACCACGGTCAGCAGCGCCAGGGCGGTGAGCACCCGCACCAGGGGCAGGAGCGTCCGCCGCCGCACGCACAGCCAGCCGACCAGGACGGCCAGCACGACCACGATGGTGCCGCGGCCGCCGATCTGGGTGACCGCCCACACCGGCCAGTAGGCCGGGGAGTCGCGCAGGTCCCAGGAGCTGACCACCTCCGACACCTGCAGGTCCAGCCGCTCCAGGTAGCCGCGGCTGAGCAGGTCGACGGTGACGGCCACGGTGACCACCAGGGCACCGAGCAGCAGCCACCACGGCGGGCGACCGGACGACACCGGGCGCGCCGGCACGGCCGTGGCGTCGCCGGGCTCGTCCCCGGCCGACGCGTCGGCCTGGCGTCGCACCACGCCGCTGGTCACCCGCTCACGGTACCGGGGCCGTGACCGGCCCGTGACCTCCCGCGGGTCCACGGCGAGCCGCCCGGACACCCGATCGGGTGTCCGGGCGGCCCGGCCGGTGAGGTCAGGCGACCGGCGCGGCGAACCCCTCGAGAGCGGCGGCCAGACCGCCGTCCACGCGGGCGGTCAGCCGGGTGCCGGCCGCCTCGTGCAGCTCGCTGAGCACCTCGCCGTCGCGGTGGACGCGGGCCACCAGGTCGCCGCGGTCGTAGGGCACGAGCACCTCGACCTCGACGTCCGGGTGCGGCAGCCGGGCCGCGAGGACCTCGCGCAGCTGCTCGATGCCCTCGCCGGTGCGGGCCGAGACCCACACCGCGCCGGGCAGGGCGCGGCGCAGGGTCAGCACGTCGTCCTCGGTCATGGCGTCGACCTTGTTGACGACGATCAGCTCGGGCACCGCGGCGGCGTCGATCTCCCGGAGGACGACGTGCACCGCGTCGATCTGGCCCAGCGGGTCGGGGTCGGAGCCGTCGACGACGTGCAGCAGCAGGTCGGCGCCGGCCACCTCCTCCAGCGTGGACCGGAAGGCGTCGACCAGCTGGTGGGGCAGGTGCCGCACGAAGCCGACGGTGTCGGTGAGCGTGTACTCGCGGCCGTCGGGCGACTGGGCGCGGCGCACCGTGGGGTCGAGGGTGGCGAACAGCGCGTTCTCCACCAGCACGCCCGCGCCGGTGAGCCGGTTGAGCAGGCTGGACTTGCCGGCGTTGGTGTAGCCGGCGATCGCCACGCTCGGGACGGCGTTGCGGTCGCGCGCGGAGCGCTGGGTGGCGCGGGCGGTGGCCATGCCGGCGATCTCGCGGCGCAGCTTGCTCACCCGCGACCGGATCCGCCGCCGGTCGGTCTCGATCTTGGTCTCACCGGGACCGCGGGTGCCGATGCCGCCACCGCCGGCGACGCGGCCACCGGCCTGCCGGGACAGCGACTCACCCCAGCCGCGCAGCCGCGGCAGCATGTACTGCATCTGCGCCAGCTCGACCTGGGCCTTGCCCTCCCGGCTGGTGGCGTGCTGGGCGAAGATGTCGAGGATCAGCGCGGTCCGGTCGACCACCTTGACCTTGAGGATCTTCTCCAGCGCGTTGAGCTGGCCGGGGGTCAGCTCGCCGTCGCAGATGACGGTGTCGGCGCCGGTGGCGGCCACGATCGAGCGGATCTCGGTGGCCTTGCCCGAGCCCACGTAGGTGCCGGCGTCGGGCTTGTCCCGGCGCTGGCTGACCGCCTCGAGCACCTCCGAGCCCGCCGTCTCGGCGAGCGCGGCCAGCTCGGCCAGCGAGCGGTCGGCGTCGGCCTGGGTGCCCTCGGTCCACACCCCGACCAGCACGACCCGCTCGAGGCGCAGCTGGCGGTACTCGACCTCGCTGATGTCGGCGAGCTCGGTGGACAGCCCGGCGACCCGGCGCAGGGCGCCACGGGCCTCGAGGTCGTAGGAGCCGGTCGTGTCGTCGTCCCACTGGTCGGCGGGGGCCGGGCGGGTGCCCTCCGCGCGCTCGGCGCGCTCCTGGGCGTCGGCGAGCACGGCGCGGTTCTGTGCGGTCGTCATCGTCTCCAGCGTGACACGCGCGTCGCCGCGGGTCACCTCAGTTACCTGTGCAGTCGTCATACGCCGGGTGCAACGCCGCGCGCCCGCGGAACCATCCCGGTACGCGTGGCCGGGTCCGGCCCGGGTAGGGCCGTGGCAGGACCCGACACACGAGGAGGCTCGAGATGAGCGAGACGGGCAGCAGCGCGGCGGGGGCGGGCGAGGAGCTCGACGACCCGGGCCGTGACCCGGTGGGCCTCGGGGTGCCGCGCAACCCCTTCGGTGGCGCCGACCAGGACACGGGGGCCGGCGCGCCCCGCGGCACCGGCAACGTGGGTCCCGGCGACAAACCCGAGGCGCCGACCGACGAGCCCGAGACCCGCGCCGACACCCCGGACACGCCCTAGGAGCGGAGCCACTCCGCGCTGAGCTCGCCGGTCGCGACCACGACGGCCGGGCCGTGCAGCACCGTCGTCTCCGGGGAGACGTCGACCGTCAGCCGCCCGCCGGGGACGTCGACGACGACGGTGCCGCGCTGGGGGGCGTCGGACCCGGCGGCCAGCGCGGCGTAGGCGGTGGCGCAGGCCCCGGTGCCGCAGGAGCGGGTCTCCCCCACCCCGCGCTCGTGCACCCGCAGCCGCACGTGCGCGTCGGCGCCCTCGGCCGGCCGGGCGAGCACCCGCACGAACTCGACGTTGACGCCCTCGGGGAACAGGCCCGCGTCGAAGCCGGGCTGTCGGGTCAGGTCGAGGGCGTCGAGGTCGATGCCGCTGTCGGCGTCGGTGAGGCAGACCAGGTGCGGGTTGCCCATCGACACCGCCTGCCCGCCGAGGGCCTGCCCGGACACGGTGGCCTCGCCGCGGCCGAACGGCCGGGCCGGACCCATGTCCACCCAGTAGGTGCCGTCGGCGCCGGCGCCCACCCGGCGCGGTCCGCCGCGGGTGCCCACCAGGACGCCGTCGGCGCACGCGGCCCGGTCGAGCAGCCCCTCGGTGACCAGCACGTGCAGGAACAGCCGGATCCCGTTGCCGCACATCTCGGCGTGCGAGCCGTCGGCGTTGCGGTGGTCCATGAACCACTCGCAACGCCCGAGGTCCTCCCCCAGGACGGCGGGGGCGTCGGGCACGTGCGCGCTGCGCACCACCCGCAGGACGCCGTCGCCGCCGAGGCCGGAGCGGCGCTCGCACAGCCGCTGCACCAGGGCGGCGTCGAGGCGGTCCTCGGGCCAGCGGTCCCCGTCGGGGTCGGGCAGGACGACGAAGTCGTTCTCGGTGCCGTGCCCGAGGAGGAACCGGTCGCTCACCGCCCGATCGTACGGCCGGCGAGCAGCCCGCCGACCGCGTCGGCCAGGTCGGGGCGGGCGGCGTCGAACCACGTCGTCGCCGGGTCACGGCGGAACCACGAGCGCTGGCGGCGGACGAACCGTCGGGTGGTGGTGACGGTCCGCTCGCGCGCCTCGTCGGCGGTCAGCGCGCCGTCGAGCTGGGCGAGCACCTGCGCGTAGCCGAGCGCCCGCGCGGCGGTGGGCCCCTCGCGCAGGCCGTCGGCGGCCAGCGCCTCGACCTCGGCGACGAGGCCGGCGGCCCACATCCGGTCCACCCGCTCGGCGACCCGCGCGTCGAGCTCGGCGGGCTCGCGGTCCAGGCCGACGACGACCGCCGGGTAGTGCGGCCGCGGCTCGGGCAGCGTCGCGCGGAACGGCCGGCCGGTGAGCTCGACGACCTCGAGGGCGCGCACGATCCGCCGTCCGTTCGAGGGCAGGACGGCGGCCGCGGCCTCCGGGTCGACCGCCGCGAGGCGGGCGTGCAGGGCAGCCGGCCCGGCATCGGCCAGCTCGGTCCCCAGCCGCGCACGGACGGCGGGGTCGGTGCCGGGGAAGTCGAGGTCGTCGAGGACGGCGCGCACGTAGAGCCCCGACCCGCCCACCAGCAGCGGCACGGTCCCGGCCGCGCGCAGCCGGTCGACCTCGGCGCGCGCCAGCCGCGCGTACTCGACCACCGAGGCGGGCTGGCGCACGTGCCAGACGTCGAGCAGGTGGTGGGGCACCCCCTGCCGCTCGCCGGCGTCGGGCTTGGCGGTGCCGATGTCCATGCCGCGGTAGAGCTGCATCGAGTCGGCGTTGACCACCTCGCCGCCCAGCCGCCGGGCCAGCTGCACCGCCAGCGCCGTCTTGCCGGTCGCCGTGGGCCCGACGACGGCGACGACGGGCGGTGCCCTCACCGCGTCGTCCAGGCGGCGACCAGGTAGCCGACGCCGTAGGGCGCCTCGTCGGCCAGCAGCTCCGCGGTGACCTCGCGGCCGCGGAGGAGCGCGCCGACCGCGCGCCACACGGGGACGCCGGCCGCCAGCAGCCGCGCGCCCTCGGCCGGGTCCAGCACGGCGAGGGCGGCCGCGTCGCCGGCGGCCAGCGCGGCGGCGACGGCGGCGTCGAAGGGCGCGGCCGCCTCGTCGAGGTAGCCCGGTGCCTTGAGGCTGCGGCGCGCCGACCCGTCGCCCATCGCCAGCACCGCCACCGGCCCGGACACCTCATCGACGGCGCCGGCCAGCTCCCCGGGCGCCGCGCCGACGCGCGGCCCGGTGTGCCCGGCGGCGTCGAGCAGCGCCGCGCCGACGGTCAGCGAGAGCGGCAGTCGCCGTCCGCCGGGGCGCACCGGGCCCGACAGCGGCACCTCGAGGTCGACGCCGAAGCCGCGCAGGTCGCCGACGTCCCCGGGGCCGTGGTGGCCCTCCGCGTCCGGCCCGACGACCACGACCGTGTCCGCTCCGGCGGCGAGCAGCGTCCCGACCGCGGTGGCGCAGGCGGCGCGCAGCGCGGCGGTGTCCTCGGCGGCCCGGCCGGCGACCGCGGGCAGCAGCAGCGGCGGGCACGGGCAGAAGGCGACCGCGACCGGTCCGGCGGGCAGGCTGCTCACCGCAGCAGTGTCTCCGACGCGGCGTGGGAGACTGCGGTGCGTGTCGAGCACGGAGAACCCCGGAGACGGGTCGCAGCAGGTCCCCCCGCCCGAGACGGCCGGTCCCGACGCGGTCACCCCGGAGGCCGGGACGCCCGCCGCGCCCACCCCCGCGGACGCGGAGCTGGCCGACCCGACGGCGGCCGCGAGCGCACCGGAGACCGTCGTCGCCGAGGCCGGCGCCCCGGAGGCCGGCACCCCCGAGGCCGGCACCCCGGAGGCCGGCACCCCGGAGGCCGGCACCCCGGAGGCCGGCACCCCGGAGGCCGGCACCCCGGAGGTGAGCACGCCCGCCGCGGCGCCTCCCGCGCCGGCCGCCGAGGCGGCGTCGGACCCCACGCGGTGGGGCCGGGTCGACGAGGACGGCACCGTCTACGTGCGCACCGCCGACGGTGAGCGCGCGGTCGGCTCGTGGCAGGCCGGCGAGCCCGCCGCGGGGCTGGCCCACTTCGCCCGCCGCTACGACGACCTGGCCACCGAGGTCTCGCTGCTCGAGGCCCGGCTGAGGGCGCACACCGGCAACCCGAACGAGATCAAGGCCAAGGCACAGGCGCTGGCCGACACCATCCCCACCGCGACCGCCGTCGGCGACCTCGACGGGCTGGCCGCGCGCGCCCGCGCCATGGTGGGCACCGCCGACTCCGCCGCCGCCGAGTCGCGCGCCGAGAAGGCCGCCGCCCGCGCCGCGCAGGTCGCCCGCAAGGAGGCCCTAGCCGCCGAGGCCGAGCAGATCGCCGCGGAGTCGACGTCGTGGAAGGCCGCCGGCGACCGGCTCAAGGCGATCGTCGAGGAGTGGAAGACGATCCGCGGGATCGACCGCAAGACCGACGAGGCGCTGTGGTCGCGGTTCGCCGCGGCCCGGGACGCCTTCGGCCGCCGCCGGGGCGCCCACTTCGCGGCGCTCGACGCCCAGCGCGGCGAGGCCCGGGCGGCCAAGCAGGAGCTCATCGCCGAGGCCCAGCGGCTGGCGGCGTCGACCGACTGGGGTCCGACGAGCGCCGCGATGCGCACGCTGATGGACCGGTGGAAGGCAGTCCCCCGCACCAGCCGCGACGGCGACGACGACCTGTGGAAGCAGTTCCGCGCCGCCCAGGACGTGTTCTTCAGCGCCCGCGCCGAGTCGGACAAGGCCCGCAACAGCGAGCAGCTGGCCAACCAGCAGGCCAAGGAGGAGCTGCTGGCCGAGGCGGAGAAGCTCGACCCGGCCACCGACCTCCGCGGCGCGCAGGCGGCGCTGCGCCGGATCCAGGAGCGCTACGACGCCATCGGCCACGTGCCGCGCGGCGCGATGCGCTCGCTCGAGGACCGCATGCAGGCCGTCGAGCAGAAGGTCCGGGGCGCCTCCGACGCCGGCCGGGTGCGCACCGCGCCGGAGAACCCGATGGTCACCTCGATGCGCGCGGCGGTGACCAAGGCCGAGGAGCAGCTGGCCAAGGCCGAGGCCGCGGGCGACGCCCGCCGCGTCGAGGAGGCCCGCGCCAACCTCGCTACCCGCCGCGAGTGGCTGGCCGAGGCCGAGAAGACCGCCTCCCGCCGCTGAGGCATAGGAAGCGATCCCACGTCCGGGCGGCCCCGACGTGGGGATCGCTTCCTAAGCCTCGATCAGGCCGGGGCGCCGATGCGGGGCATGCCGAGCAGCACCCCGGGCGTCGTCGGGCGGGTGCCGGCCTCGTGCGCGTCGCCGGCGCGGGTGCGGCGGTGCGACAGCAGCGGGCCGTCGGCGACCAGGTGGTGCGGCGCGGCCGCGGTGACGACGGTCTCGACGACGTCACCCGGGCGCACGCCCGCCCCGCCGGCGAAGTGCACCAGCCGCCCGTCGCGGGCGCGACCGCTCATCCGCCCGGTGCGGGCGTCCTTGCTGCCCTCCCCCGCGGCGGCGAGCAGCTCGACGGTGCGCCCGACCTGCGCCTGGTTCTCCGACCAGCTGATCTCCTCCTGCAGCGCGGTCAGCCGCAGGTAGCGCTCCTGCACGACCTCCTTGGGCAGCTGGCCGTCCATCTCGGCGGCCGGCGTCCCGGGGCGCTTGGAGTACTGGAAGGTGAACGCGCTGGCGAAGCGCGCCTGCCGGACCACCTCGAGGGTCTGCTCGAAGTCGGCCTCGGTCTCGCCGGGGAAGCCGACGATGACGTCGGTGGTGATGGCGGCGTCGGGCATCGCGGCCCGCACCCGGTCGATGATCCCGAGGTAGCGGTCCTGCCGGTAGCCGCGGCGCATCCGGCGCAGCACGTCGTCGGACCCGCTCTGCAGCGGCATGTGCAGCTGGTGGCAGACGGCGGGCGTCTCGGCCATCGCCTCGATGACGTCGTCGGTGAACTCGCGCGGGTGCGGGCTGGTGAACCGCACCCGCTCCAGGCCCTCGATCGCACCCGTCGCGCGGAGCAGGTCGGCGAAGGCGCCGCGGTCGCGGAAGTCCACGCCGTAGGCGTTGACGTTCTGGCCGAGCAGCGTCACCTCGAGCACGCCCTGGTCGACCAGCGCCCGCACCTCGGCCAGGACGTCGCCGGGCCGGCGGTCCTTCTCCTTGCCGCGCAGCGCCGGGACGATGCAGAACGTGCAGGTGTTGTTGCAGCCGACGCTGATCGACACCCACCCGGCGTAGGCGGAGTCCCGCTTCGCCGGCAGCGTCGACGGGAACACCTCGAGCGCCTCGGCGATCTCTACCTGGGCCTCGGCGTTGTGCCGGGCGCGCTCGAGCAGGGCCGGCAGCGAGCCGACGTTGTGCGTGCCGAAGACGACGTCGACCCACGGCGCGCGCCGCACGATCTCGCCGCGGTCCTTCTGCGCCAGGCAGCCGCCGACGGCGATCTGCATGCCCGGGTGGGCGTCCTTGACCGGCCGCAGGTGGCCGAGGTTGCCGTAGAGCCGGTTGTCGGCGTTCTCCCGCACCGCGCAGGTGTTGAGGACGACGACGTCAGCGTCGGCCCCCTCGGGTGCGGCGGCGTAGCCCGCGGCCTCGAGCAGGCCGGACAGGCGCTCGGAGTCGTGCACGTTCATCTGGCACCCGTAGGTGCGCACGCGGTAGGTGCGCAGCGGGCTGTCGACCTCTGTTCCCATGGCGTCTGCGAGGGTACGGCGCGACGCCGGTCACCCGGCGTGAGCGGACCCGTTACTGGATCGTGATGACCTCGGGACCGCGCCGTCCCCCGGCGGCTCTAGGGTTCCCCGGGTGACCAGCCAGCTCGCCGGAGGACCTCTCGTCCAGCTGACCGGCGTCAACAAGTGGTTCGGTGAACTGCACGTCCTCCAGGACATCGACCTCGCGATCGACCGCGGCGAGGTCGTCGTCGTGATCGGCCCGTCGGGCTCGGGCAAGTCCACGCTCTGCCGCACGATCAACCGGCTCGAGTCCATCCAGCAGGGCGAGATCCGCATCGACGGCGAGAAGCTCCCCGAGGAGGGCAAGGCGCTCGCGCGGCTGCGCAGCGACGTCGGGATGGTCTTCCAGAGCTTCAACCTCTTCGCGCACAAGACGATCCTCGAGAACGTCACCCTGGCCCCGACCCGGGTGCGCCGGCAGGGCAAGGCGCAGGCCGAGGCGCGCGCCCGCGAGCTGCTCGAGCGGGTCGGCGTCGCCCACCAGGCCGACAAGTACCCCGCGCAGCTCTCCGGCGGCCAGCAGCAGCGCGTGGCCATCGCCCGCGCGCTGGCGATGGACCCCAAGGTCATCCTCTTCGACGAGCCGACCTCGGCCCTGGACCCGGAGATGATCAACGAGGTCCTCGACGTCATGACGTCGCTGGCCCGGGAGGGCATGACGATGGTCGTGGTCACCCACGAGATGGGCTTCGCCCGGCGGGCGGCCAACCGGGTCGTGTTCATGGACGGCGGCCGGATCGTCGAGTCCGCCGACCCGGAGACCTTCTTCACCGCCCCGCGCTCGGACCGGGCGCGCGACTTCCTCTCCAAGATCCTCAACCACTGACCACCCGGGAGGACCCACCCATGCGCAGCACCCGACGACTCGCGGCGTTCGCCGCGCTCGGCCTCGCCCTCGCGGCCTGCTCCAGCGAGGCCGGCAACCAGGCCGCGGAGGAGTCCTCCAGCGCGCCGACCGTCGCCGAGGACGTCGACTTCCCCGAGGGCTCGACCATGGCCGAGCTGAACGAGGCCGGGACGATCAGGGTCGGCACCAAGTACGACCAGCCCGGGTTCGGCCTGCTCAACCCGCAGAGCGGCCAGCCCGAGGGCTTCGACGTCGAGATCGCCAAGATCGTCGCCGGTGAGCTGGGCATCGCGCCCGAGGACATCGAGTTCACCGAGACCGTCTCGGCCAACCGCGAGCCGTTCATCCAGAACGGCCAGGTCGACATCGTCGTGGCCACCTACACGATCAACGACGCCCGCAAGCAGGTCGTCGACTTCGCCGGCCCGTACTACGTCGCCGGGCAGGACATCATGGTCGCGGCCGGCAACCCCGACGGCATCCAGGGCCCCGAGGACCTGGCCGGCAAGACCGTCTGCTCGGTCGAGGGCTCGACGCCGGCGCAGAACATCCGGGACAACTACCCGGAGGCCCAGCTGGTGACCTACGACGTCTACTCCAAGTGCGCCGACGACCTGGCCAACGGCAACGTCCAGGCCGTGACGACGGACAACGTCATCCTCACCGGGCTGGTCGCCGGCAACCCGGAGGGCTTCGAGCTGGTGGGCAACCCGTTCACCGAGGAGCCCTACGGCATCGGCCTGGCGCTCGGCGACACCGACTTCCGCAACTTCATCAACGACGTCCTCGAGGAGTCCTACGAGGACGGCCGCTGGGCCGACGCCTGGGACCGCACCGTCGGGCAGATCACCGGCGAGGAGGCCCCCGAGCCGCCGTCGGTCGACCGGTACTGACCCCACCGACCGGTCCGGACGCCGCCGGGCGGGCTCCCCGCCCGGCGGCGTCTCCCGGTGACTGAGAGATCGAGGGCGCGGTGCAGTTCCTCAGCGACAACTCCGACCTGTTGTGGAGCGCGTTCCTGACGACGCTCTCCCTCGCGGTCGTCAGCGGCCTGTGCGCGCTGGTGCTCGGCACCGTGCTGGCCGCGATGCGGGTGAGCCCGGTGCCCCCGCTGCGCGGGCTGGCCACCTTCTACGTCGAGGTCTTCCGCAACACCCCGCTGACCGTCGTGTTCTTCTTCCTGGCGTTCGGCATCGTGCAGATCGACCTGCAGTTCCCGAGCCGCTTCCTCACCGCGGTGGCGGCGCTGTCGCTCTACACCGCCGCGTTCGTCTGCGAGGCGCTGCGGTCGGGCATCAACTCCGTCCCGGCGGGCCAGGCGGAGGCCGCCCGGGCGCTCGGGCTGACCTTCGGGCAGTCGCTGCGCCAGGTGGTCCTCCCCCAGGCGTTCCGCACCGTGGTGCCGCCGCTGGGCAACGTGTGGATCGCGCTGGCGAAGAACACCTCGATCGCCGCCGGGTTCGCCGTCACCGACCTGACCGCCGCGCTCCAGCGGCTGGCCAACGCCAACGCCGACCAGCTGCTCGCCGTCTTCGCCGCGGTCGTCGCCGGCTACCTGGTCATCACGCTCCCCTCCGCCTGGCTGATCCGGGTGGTCGAGACCCGGGTGGCGATCGTCCGATGAGCACCAGCGTCCTGTTCGACCTGCCGGGGCCCCGCGCCCGTCGCCGGCAGCTGGTGGGCACCGTGGTGGGCGCCCTCGTCGTCGCCGCGCTCGTCGGGCTGGCCCTGTGGCGGCTGGCGGCCAACGGCCAGCTGCAGCCCGACCGGTGGGCCGTGCTGTTCGACCCGGCCTCGGGTGTCCCGCAGGCCCTGTGGGAGGGGCTGCTCAACACGCTGGCCGTGGCCGCGGTCGGCATGGTGCTGGCCACCGTGCTGGGCGCGCTGCTGGCGGTCGGGCGGCTGTCGGACCACGCGTGGGTGCGCATCCCGGTCGGCGTGGTCATCGAGCTCTTCCGCGCCGTGCCGCTGCTGATCCTGATCCTGTTCTGCCTGCTGTTCCTGCCCACGGTCGGCGTCCCGATGACGGCGTTCCGGGCGCTGGTGCTGGGGCTGACGCTCTACAACATGGCCGTGCTGGCCGAGATCTTCCGGGCCGGGATCCTGTCGGTGGACCGGGGCCAGCAGGAGGCGGCCTACGCCCTCGGCATGCGCAAGACGCAGGTCATGACGCTGGTCCTGCTGCCGCAGGCGGTGCGCCGGATGCTGCCGGTGCTGGTGGCCCAGCTCGTGGTCCTGCTCAAGGACTCGTCGCTGGGCTTCATCGTCGGCTACGTCGAGCTGCTGCGGACCGCGCGCAGCCTGGTGGAGTTCTTCAACTTCTCCTTCGGCAGCCAGTACACCTTCCAGCTCTACGTGGCCGCCGGCCTGATCTACATCATCGTCAACGTGGTGCTCTCCCAGGTGGCCCGCAGCGTGGAGAAGCGCACCCGGCGCAGCACCAAGGCCGCCGCGGCCAAGGACGTCGAGCTGCCCGCCGACGTGCAGATGGGCGGGGGTGGCGGGCCGGCCTGACCGGCCGGTCGCGCGGGACACGGAACGGTCACGCGGCGCCCCGCTCGTCCCGCACCGCACCGCGGGTCCACGGGTGGTCAGGCGCGGTGCCGGGGCTGCCGAGTACGGGTCCGTGGACACCGCTCTCCGCCCCGTCGTGCCGCCGCTGCCCACCGTGGTGCGCCTGCCCGGGGGGCAGTCCGACGCCGCCCAGGACTTCGTGAACCGGCTGCGGGCTGCCTCGGCCTCCTTCGCCGGCGCCGCGGGTGCCGACTCCGCCGTCGTCCGCGAGGCGGTGCCCCCGGCCCGGCACCGGCGCGCCCGCTGCCGCGTCGTGCTGCGCATGTTCGACGGCGCCGAGGTCGACATGACCTTCCTCGGCCCGGTCAGCCGCCCGGCCCTGGCACCCGACCGCTCCTTCGAGGCGCAGATCGCCCGCTGGCTGCGCGCCGGGCACGTCCGCGGCGCCGAGGGGGCGTGGCTGGTGCCCGACGACGAGGCCCCCGGTGGCCGCGCCGTCGACCTCACCGCCTGGTCGACCGCGGCCGGGTCGACGGCGACCGGGGCGATCGCCCGCTGACCGCGGCTGCTCCCTCCCACGTGGACGGGCCCCGTCGCCGGCTCCGGGAGCCGGCGACGGGGCCCGTCGTCGTGTGTGCGGCCCGTCAGGGCAGGTCGTCCTCCCAGCCGGGACCGTCCGGCCCGTCGGGGTCGGGATCGGTGCCGAAGCCGGTCCCGTCGAGGACGTCGCGGACCACCGCCGCGGCCAGCCCGCCGCCGTAGCCCTTGCGGGCCAGCATGCCCACCAGCCGGCGGGTGGCGGTGACCCGGTCGACCCGGCGGAGGCCGGACAGGCGCCGCTCGACCAGCCGGCGGGCCGCCTCGCGCTCGTCCTCGTCGTCGACCAGGGCGAGGGCCTGCTCGGCGTCCTCGCCGTCGACGCCCTTCGCCCGCAGCTCCGCCTTCAGGGCCCGGCGGGCCAGGCCACGGCCGGCCTGGCGGGAGCTCACCCAGGCGCGGGCGAAGGCGGCGTCGTCGACGAGGCCCACCTCGCCGAACCGGTCGAGCACGGCGGCGGCGGCGTCCTCGGGGACACCGCGGCGCTCGAGCAGCTCGGCCAGCTGTCGGCGGGTCTTCGGGGCGCCGGTGAGCGCCCGCAGGCAGACCGCCCGGGCCACCGACTCGGGGTCGCCCGGCTCGTCGGCGGGGTCCCCGGGGACCGCGTCCGAGCCGTCGGGGCCCGCGGGGTGGACGGCGGCCGGGCCGTCCGGGTCAGGGGACGGCCCGGACCGCCGCCGGCGCCCGGCCCGCCCGTGCGGTGAGTCCCCGCGCGGGCGGCGCCGGCCACCGGGCCGGTCGGACCGCTCGGGCTCGTCATCCCAGGGGGACGGGCCCGGCCGGCCGGTCATCGGAGTGCTCAGAAGTCGACCGGGTCAGCGGCCGGGGCGTCGACCTGCGGGCCGATGCCCAGCTTCTCCTTGACCTTCTTCTCGATCTCGTCGGCGAGGTCGGGGTTGTCGCGCAGGAAGGAGCGGACGTTCTCCTTGCCCTGGCCGAGCTGGTCGCCCTCGTACGTGTACCAGGCGCCGGACTTGCGGATGAAGCCCTGCTCGACACCGGCGTCGATGAGGCCGCCCTCGCGGCTGAAGCCCTGACCCCACAGCAGGTCGAGCTCGGCCTGCTTGAACGGCGCGGCGACCTTGTTCTTCACGACCTTGACCCGCACCCGGCTGCCGACGGCGTCGGTGCCCTGCTTGAGGGTCTCGATCCGGCGCACGTCGAGGCGGACCGACGAGTAGAACTTCAGCGCACGACCACCGGTGGTGACCTCGGGCGAGCCGTAGACGATGCCGACCTTCTCGCGCAGCTGGTTGATGAAGATCGCGGTGGTGCCCGAGTTGTTCAGCGCACCGGTGATCTTGCGCAGCGCCTGGCTCATGAGGCGGGCCTGCAGACCCACGTGGCTGTCACCCATCTCGCCCTCGATCTCGGCGCGGGGCACCAGGGCCGCGACGGAGTCGATGACGATGATGTCGAGCGCGCCGGAGCGGATGAGCATGTCGGCGATCTCGAGCGCCTGCTCACCGGTGTCGGGCTGGCTGACCAGCAGCGCGTCGGTGTCGACGCCGATGGCCCGGGCGTACTCGGGGTCGAGGGCGTGCTCGGCGTCGATGAAGGCCGCGATGCCGCCGGCGGCCTGGGCGTTGGCCACCGCGTGCAGGGCGACCGTCGTCTTGCCCGAGGCCTCGGGGCCGTAGACCTCGATGACGCGGCCGCGGGGCAGGCCGCCGATGCCCAGCGCGATGTCGAGCGCGATCGAGCCGGTCGGGATGACCTTGATCGCCTGGGCAGCGCTGTCGCCCAGCCGCATGACCGAGCCCTTGCCGAACTGCTTGTCGATCTGGGCGAGGGCCATGTCGAGGGCCTTGTCGCGGTCGAGCGTTGCCATGGTGCTCACCTTCGGGAAGTCGCGTGCGGAGTCGGTGTGGTGTCGCGGACGACGCTAGGTCGGGGGTCTGACACTTTCCGGGAGCGGGCCGGACCTGTGGAGGAGCGACTCCCCTGTGGACGCCACTGTAGGGCGAACACACGTTCGAGTCGAGCGACACGCACGGGCCGCCCCGGTCGCCGTCACACCAGCCCCTGCCGGTGGGCGAACACCGCCGCCTGGGTGCGGTCGCGCAGTCCCAGCTTGCCCAGGACGCGGGCCACGTGCGTCTTCACGGTGAGCTCCGAGAGGACCAGTGCCGCGGCGATCTCGGCGTTGGACTCCCCCCGGGCCACCGCCTGCAGCACCTCCCGCTCGCGGGCGGTGAGCGAGGCCACGCGCGGGTCGGGCGGGGTGCCCGCCGGCAGCCGGTGCGCGACCGTGTCGAGCAGGCGGCGGGTCACCCGGGGCGAGACGACGGCGTCCCCGCGCGCGACCGCCCGCACCGCCCGCAGCAGCTCACCGGGCTCGGCGTTCTTCGGCAGGAAGCCGCTCGCCCCCGCCCGCAGCGCGGCGAACGCGTACTCGTCGAGGTCGAACGTGGTGAGCACCAGGACCCGCGCCGGCAGGTCCTCGGCGACGATGCGGCGGGTGGCCTCGACGCCGTCGACACCGGGCATCCGCACGTCCATCACCACCACGTCGGGCCGCAGCTCGCGGGTCAGCGCGACCGCCTCCACGCCGTCGGCGGCCTGGCCCACGACGGTCAGGTCGTCCTGCGCCTCGAGCACCATCGACAGGCCGACGCGCACGAGGGGCTCGTCGTCGACGAGCAGCACGCGCGTGGTCACGGGGCGGCCACCGGGGCGCCGTCCTCCTCCACGCGGGCGGCCGCGAGGGGCAGCACCGCGGCCACCCGCCAGCCGCCGGCCGGGCGAGGTCCGGCGGTGACCGACCCGTCCCAGGCCGCCACCCGCTCCCGCATGCCGACCAGCCCGTGCCCGGCCCGGTCGGGGGCGGCGGCCGCGGGGGCGCCGTCGTCGGTCACCTCGACGGCGAGCTCGGCCGCCCGCCAGTCGAGCCGGACCTCGGCCGACCGCGCACCGCGGGCGTGCCGCAGCGTGTTGGTCAGCGCCTCCTGCACCAGCCGGTGGACGGCGAGCTGCGCACCGGCCGGCAGCGGCCGCGGCCGGCCCGTGACCCGGAGCACCGTGGGGAGGCCGGCGGCGCGCACCTGTTCCACGACGCCGGTCAGGTCGGCCAGGCCCGGCGCCGGCGCGCGCTCGGCCGGGTCGTCGTCGGTGCGCAGGACCCCGACCAGCCGGTGCATCTCGGCGAGCGCCTGCCGGCCGGTGGCGGCGATCTGCGCCACCGCCTCCCGGGCCTGCCCGGTGCCGGGCGCGAAGCCGGCGCCGTCGGCGAGCGCCGTCATGACCGACAGGTTGTGCGCGACGACGTCGTGCAGTTCGCGGGCGATGCGGGCCCGCTCCTCGACGACGGCGACCCGAGCCCGGGCGTCGCGCTCCCGCTCGGCGCGGGCGGCGCGGTCCTCCAGTGCCTCGAGGTAGGCGCGCCGGGTGCGGCGGTCGCGGCCCACGACGGCCGCGGTGACGGTGACCGCGGCCAGCGGGACGACGGCGGCGCCACCGGGGCGCCCGGCCAGCGCGGCCGCGCCGGCCAGCACGGGGACGGCCAGGCAGGTGGCGACGGCGGCGGCCGCCGTCCGCGGGGCGCAGCGGTCGACGACCCACACGAGCAGCAGCAGCACGGCCGCCCCGGCCGGCAGCAGGTACCGCAGCTCGAGGCCGTGGACCAGCCACCAGCCGACGACCACGGCGACGCTGACCCCGAAGGCCGGGAGGGGCGCCCGGGCGCGGGCCAGGGCCGGCGCCCAGGCCAGCAGGGTGACGACGACGTCGGCGGGGGTCGGCCCGCCGAAGCGCAGGAGCGGGCCGACGGAGAGGACGGCGCCGGCGACCACCGGTCCCACCGTCCCCACCGCCGACCGCACCTGCACGGGCGCCATCGTGCCCCCCGCCGGCCCGCCGGGCCGGGTGCTCACGCGTCGCGTCGGCGCACCGTGACCACCGCGGCGGCGAAGAGCACGACGAGGTAGCCGCAGAGGACGGCCAGGCCGGTCCACGGCGCGAACTCGTCGGGCCCGGTGACGCGCTGCACGATGCTCGAGCCGGCCTGGCCCGGGAGCCACCGCACGACGTCGGGACCCCAGCTCGAGGGCAGCAGGTTGCCGAGCACCGGCAGCAGGAAGACGATCCCGAACAGCGTGCCGATGGCGCCGCCGGTGGAGCGCAGCAGCCAGCCCAGCGCGGAGCCGAGCAGGCCGATCCCCGTCACGTACAGCCCGGCGCCGAGGACGGCGCGCGCCGCCCCGTCGTCGGTCAGGGACACCCCCGCGTCGCCGAGCGAGGCCTGACCGACGAGGAAGGCGGCCAGGGCGGCCAGGGCGGTCGTCGCCAGACCCACCGCGGCGAGCACCACGGCGCGGGCCAGCAGCACCGGCCAGCGCTGCGGCACGGCGGCGAAGGTCACCCGCACCGCGCCGCTGGTGTACTCGCCGGTGACGAGCAGCACGCCGAGCACCCCGACGACGAGGGCGGCCAGGTTGTGGCCGCCGAGGCTCAGCGCGACCGGGTCGGCCAGGTCCAGGCCGGGCGGGCCGCCCCGCCCGCCGGGGCCGCCGGACTCCGCCGTCGAGGTGAACAGCAGCCCGAGCAGGACCATCGCGGCCGACGCCCCGCCGAGCACCCACCAGGTGGTGCGCAGCGACCGGACGGCCACCCACTGCCCGGCCAGCAGGCCGCGGACGCCGCCGCCGGCCGGGCGCCACGCGGGCGTCACGCGGGCGCGGTCGGGACCGAGGGTGCCGGTGCTCATGCCAGGACCTCCTGTGCGGCGTCGGTGCGGTACTCCCGCTCGTCGCGGGTCAGGTCCATGAAGGCCTCCTCCAGGGAGGCCGACACCGGGGTCAGCTCGTGCAGCGCGATCCCGGCGCGGGCGGCGCGGTCGCCGATCTCGGCGGCGGCCAGCCCGCGCACCTCGACCAACCCGCGCTCCGGGGAGTCCAGGACGACGCCCTCGCCGGCCAGCAGGTCGACCAGCTCCACCGCCTGCGGGCTGCGGACCCGCACCGACGAGCCGCCGGCCTGCCGCAGCACGTCGGCGGTGGGTGCGTCGACGACCAGCCGCCCCCGGCCGAGGACGACGAGGTGGTCGGCGGTCACCGCCATCTCGCTCATCAGGTGCGAGGACACCAGCACGGTCCGCCCCTCGGCCGCCAGCCGCCGGGTGAGGGTGCGGATCCACAGCACGCCGTCGGGGTCCAGGCCGTTGACCGGCTCGTCGAGCACCACCGTGGCCGGGTCGCCCAGCAGGGCGGTCGCCACCCCGAGGCGCTGGCCCATGCCGAGGGAGAACCCGCCGACGCGCCGGCCGGCCACCGCCGTCAGCCCGGCGAGGTCCAGGACGGCGTCGACCCGCGACCGCGGCACCCCGGCCGTGGCGGCGAGCAGGCGCAGGTGGTCGCGCGCGGATCGCCCCGGGTGCGCCGAGCGGGCCTCGAGGAGGGCACCGACGGCACGCAGCGGGGCGGGCAGGTCGGTGTAGCGGCGGCCGTCCACCCGGACGGTGCCGGCCGTCGGCCGGTCGAGGCCGACGACGACGCGCATCGTCGTCGACTTCCCGGCTCCGTTGGGGCCGAGGAAGCCGGTCACCCGACCGGGGCGGATGGTGACGGTGAGGTCGTCGACGGCCGTCCGGTCGCCGTAGCGCTTGGTCAGTCCACGGATCTCGATCACGCGGTCGACGCTAGGGAGCCCGGCCCCCTCCGCGCGTCGGCCGGCAGGACGGACCCCGGGCCCCGGCCCCTCCTCCGCAGGGAGTACGCCGCGGGGTCAGCGGTCCCTCGGCGGGACGTCGTACTCCTCGCAGATGGCCAGCCACACGCGGCGGACGGGCAGCCCGGCCTCGATCGCGTCGACGGCCGTCCGGCCGCCGAGGGAGGAGAAGACGTGGTCGCGCGCCACCGTCTGTGCCCGCATCGACCCGAACTGGCCCTCGAGCCGGGACCAGAACTCCTGCAGGCGCACGCCCCGACGCTAACGCGCCTCCCCGTCGGCGGGAGCGGCCGCGTGGTCGGCGATCCCCTGGCGGAGCCGCCGGACCAGCGCCGCGGGGTCGTCGGCGGCCAGCCGCACCTCGATCACCGGGCGGCCGCCGGTGCGGGCGAGGGGCAGCACCAGCGGCGTGCGCAGCTCGACGTCGACCTGGGTGGAGGCGACGACGGCGACCGACACCGCCCGCCGCTCCCCCTCCTCCGCGACGACGACCGTGCGCGAGCCCTCGACGCTGCGCCGCCGGACGCGCGCGACGGCGATCTCCTCCCACGGCACCCGGACGTCGACGGTCCAGCCGCTGCGCACCCGCAGCCCCGCGGCGTCGACGGTGTGCGGGTGCACGCGCAGCCCGGCGAGCATCCCGAGCATCCACAGCAGCCCGTAGAGGCCGAGGACCGCCACCGCGACCCGCAGCGACCGCCAGGGCAGCAGCCAGTCGACCAGCGGGATCTCGACCGCCGACAGCACGACGAACGTCCACATCACCGGCGCGGCCGCCGAGGCGTACGGGAAGGCCTCGGCTCCGGCCGGCACGTCGGGACGGCGGCGCACCCACCGCCACAGGCTGCGCCACGTGCCGAGCTCGAAGACCACCGCGCGGCGCACGAGCTCGCGGGCGGTCACGGGGTCTCCTCCGCCGCGGCGCCGCCCGGGACCAGGGCGCGCAGCCGCTCGAGGACCTCGTCCAGCGCGGCGACCAGTCCGTCGAGACGGTCCGGCGCCAGCCCGCCGAACAGCTGGTCGGCGAGCTGCGCCTGCCCGGCCGCCATCTCCTCGAGCAGCCGCTCGGCGCGGGCGGTGGGGGTCACCAGAGTGGCCCGCCGGTCGGTGGGGTGCGGCTCGCGGGTGACCAGGCCGGCCCCGGCCAGCCCGTCGACCAGGCCGGTGACGTTGCGGGCGCTGACGCCGAGGGCGTCGGCGAGCGCCCGCTGGGTGCTGGGGCCGGCGGCACGCAGCCGCCACAGCAGCGTCGTGCGGGCGACGGTGAGGCCCTCGGCCGCCAGCGACGTCGTCATGTCGCGGCCGAGCAGGACGGTGACCTCGAGCACCCGGTCCAGCGCGGCCAGCGTGGCGCCCGTCATCGTGAACCCCCTACACCGTGAAGGAGCTTCACCATATCGGACGCCTAGGCTGGCGGCGTGTTCCCCACCACCGGCTCGGCCACCTGGGACACGGTCCTGGAGATCGGCATCGCGCTGTGCATGCTGGTGACGCTGGTGCTGCTCTGGCGGAACATGCGCGGGCGCTGAGCGCCTCAGCGCCGCGCCCACACCACCGCGAGCGGGACGACCAGCGCCGCGGAGACCCCGGCCACCAGGCCGAACCCGCCCACCGCGAGCAGCGGCCCGCCGACCGCGCCCGCCACCGCCGCGCCCAGCCCCATGAGCAGGTCGGTCCCGCCCTGCGCGGTGGGCCGCACCTCCGCCGTCACCGACTCGGTGACCAGCGTCGAGCCCGCGATCAGCCCGCACGACCAGCCCAGGCCGAGCAGCAGCAGCCCGGCGCCCAGCCGCCACGCGGCCTCCGGCGGCGCCGTGCCCGCGATCGCCGCGGCGGCCAGCAGCAGCGCTCCCCCGACGGCGACCGTCGCGCGCCGGCCCACCCGGTCGGCGAGCAGGCCGACCAGCGGGCTGAACAGGTACATCCCGGCCACGTGCACGCTGATGACCAGCCCCACCAGCCGCAGCGTCGTCCCCGCGGGACCGCCCGCGTGGCCCATGTGCACCGGCGTCATCACCATGACGCCGACCATCACGGCGTGGGCGACCACGACGGCCACCAGCCCGAGCCGGCCGCCCGGGTCG
The DNA here is from genome assembly GCF_003002915.1 of Geodermatophilus tzadiensis. Taxonomy (GTDB): domain Bacteria; phylum Actinomycetota; class Actinomycetes; order Mycobacteriales; family Geodermatophilaceae; genus Geodermatophilus; species Geodermatophilus tzadiensis. The sequence continues at coordinate 163,889 of NZ_PVTG01000008.1, forward strand.
GCCCACACCGCGGCCAGCGCCGCCCGGGTCGCCCGCGGTGGGCGGGCGGCCGGCGTGCCCGCGCCGTCGCGCAGCCGGCGGGCCAGCAGCAGCGGGTCGGGACGCAAGGCGGCCCACAGCCCGGCGGCGACGACGGCGAACACGGCGGCGGAGACGACGAACCCGCCGCCGAGCGCCGGCAGCCCCAGCGCCCCGGCCAGCCCGACGCCGGGCGCGGCCAGTTGCGGGCCGAACACCGAGCCCACGGTGGTGGCCCAGACGACCAGCGACAGCGCCCGGCCGCGCCGCTCGGGGGCGGCGAGGTCGGCGGCGGCGTAGCGCGCCTGCAGCCCGCACGCGGTGGAGGCGCCGAAGGCGAACAGGCCGGCCAGCAGCAGCGGCAGGGACGACAGCGCCGCGGCGACGACCGTCAGCGCGGCCCCGGCGAGGGCGACGGCGTACCCGGCGACCAGGCCGGCGCGGCGCCCGGAACGGTCCGACAGCCGCGCCAGCGGGACGGCGAGCACCGCGGCACCGAGCACGCCCGCGGTCTGCCCCAGCCCCGCGGCCGAGTCGCTGCCCGCGACCTCGCGGGCGAGCAGCCCGCCGACGGTGATCCCGACGGTGACCCCGAGCCCGCCGAGGGCCACCGCGCCGGCGAGGACGCCGACGGTGCGCCGCTGGACGCCCTCGACGTCGGGGGCGGCCGAGACGCCGGGGGTCACAGCCCCAGCGAGCGGCCGATGATCTCCCGCATGATCTCGTTGGTGCCGCCGTAGATGGACTGCACGCGGGCGTCGCGCCAGGCCTTCGACACCGGGTACTCGTCCATGTAGCCGTAGCCGCCGTGCAGCTGCAGGCAGCGGTCGGCGACCTTGTTCTGCAGCTCGGTGGTCCAGTACTTGGCCATCGCCGCGTCGACGGCGTCCAGCTCGCCGTCGTTGTGCTGACGGACGCACTCGTCGACGAAGGTGCGCGCGATCGTCGTCTCGGTGTGCAGCTCGGCGAGGACGAACCGGCTGTGCTGGAAGCTGCCGACCGGCCGGCCGAACGCCGTCCGGGAGGTGACGTACTCGCGGGTGCGCGCCAGCACCGTCTCGGCCGACGCCACTGCGCCGACGGCGATCGACAGCCGCTCCTGCGGGAGGTTGCCCATGAGGTGGCCGAAGCCGCCGTTCTCCCGGCCGAGCAGGTTCTCCGCGGGCACGCGGACGTCGTCGAAGAACAGCTCGGCGGTGTCCTGCGCCTTGAGGCCCACCTTGTCCAGGTTGCGGCCGCGGCTGAAGCCGGGCATCCCCCGCTCGACGACGAGGAGGCTCGTGCCCCGGGAGCCGGGGGCGTCGGGGTCGGTGCGCGCCACCACGATCACCAGGTCGGCGTTGATGCCGTTCGTGATGAAGGTCTTGGCGCCGCTGAGCACCCACGAGTCGCCGTCGCGGCGGGCGGTGGTGCGGATCGCCTGCAGGTCGCTGCCGGTCCCCGGCTCGGTCATGGCGATCGCGGTGATCAGCTCGCCGCGGCAGAAGCCGGGCAGCCAGCGCGCCGCCTGCTCCTCGGTGCAGAGGTCGCGCAGGTACGGGGCGACGACGTCGTCGTGCAGGGTGAAGCCGACGCCGGTGGCGCCGATGCGGGTCAGCTCCTCGTTGAGGACGGCGTTGTAGCGGAAGTCGCGCACCCCGCCGCCGCCCCACCGCTCGTCGACGTCGAAGCCGAGCAGCCCCTGCTCCCCGCCGGAGAGCCACACGTCGCGCGGGACGATGCCCTCGCGCTCCCACTGGTCGTGGAACGGCGCGATGGTCTTCTCCGCCCAGTCGCGGACCATCCGCCGGAAGTCCTCGTGCTCGGCCTCGTACAGCGAGTGGCGCATGCCCGGCAGTGTGCCCCACACCACCCCCGGACCGGGCGACCCCGTCCGGGCGAGGGCGCCGCGGTGGCGTCCGCGCAGGCCAGCGGACTGTCGTACCCGCGGGGACACTGGACACGTGCCCGCTCTCGACCGGTTCTCCGAGCCCACCCGGGCGTGGTTCACCGGTGCCTTCGCCGCGCCCACGGCCGCCCAGGAGGGCGCGTGGCAGGCCATCAGCAGCGGCGAGCACGCGCTCGTCGTCGCCCCCACCGGGTCGGGCAAGACGCTGGCCGCCTTCCTGTGGTCGCTCGACCGGCTCACCGCCGGCCCGCCGGACGACGAGAGCCGGCGCTGCCGCGTCCTCTACGTCTCCCCGCTCAAGGCGCTGGCCGTCGACGTCGAGCGCAACCTGCGCGCGCCGCTGACCGGCATCGGGCAGGCGGCGATGCGGCTGGGCCTGCCCCGGCCGGAGATCTCGGTGGGCATCCGCTCCGGCGACACCCCGGCCGACGAGCGGCGGGCGTTCACCCGGCGGCCCACCGACATCCTCATCACCACGCCCGAGTCGCTGTTCCTGCTGCTCACCAGCTCCGCGCGGGAGGCGCTGCGCGGGGTGGAGACGGTGATCGTCGACGAGGTGCACGCGGTCACCGACAGCAAGCGCGGCGCGCACCTGGCGGTCTCCCTCGACCGCCTCGACGAGCTGCTGGACCGCCCGGCGCAGCGGATCGGCCTGTCGGCGACGGTGCGCCCCATCGAGGAGGTGGCCACCTTCCTCGCCGGCGGGCGGCCGGTGCAGGTGGTGCAGCCGCCGTCGGCCAAGGAGTGGGACCTCTCGGTCGTCGTCCCGGTCGAGGACATGAGCTCCCTCGGCCAGCCCACCGGCGAGCTGGAGGGCTCGGCGGCCGGCGACCAGCCGCGGACCTCGATCTGGCCGGCGGTCGAGGAGCGGGTGCTCGACCTGGTGCAGGCGCACCGCAGCACGATCGTGTTCGCCAACTCCCGGCGGCTGGCCGAGCGGCTGACCAGCCGGCTCAACGAGATGGCCTACGAGCGGGCCACCGGGGAGGAGGTGCCGCCGGGCACCAACGCCGCCGCGCTCATGGCCCAGGCCGGTGCCGGCGGCGGCGTCCCCGAGGGCGTGCAGCCGGTCGCCGCGGCCCACCACGGGTCGGTGTCGCGCGAGCAGCGGGCGGTGGTCGAGGAGGCGCTGAAGTCCGGGCGGCTGCCGGCGGTGGTGGCGACGTCGAGCCTGGAGCTCGGCATCGACATGGGCTCGGTCGACCTCGTCGTCCAGGTGGAGGCGCCGCCCACCGTGGCCGCCGGCCTGCAGCGGGTCGGGCGCGCCGGGCACCAGGTCGGCGCGGTCAGCCGCGGCGTGCTGTTCCCCAAGTACCGCGGCGACCTCGTGCAGTGCGCCCTGGTGGCCGAGCGGATGAAGGCCGGCGCCATCGAGTCGATCCGCTACCTGCGCAACCCGCTCGACGTGCTCGCCCAGCAGGTCGTGGCGATCGTGTCGGAGGGGCCGCGCACGGTCGAGGAGGTCGGGGCGCTGCTGCGCCGGTCGGCGCCGTTCTCCGGCCTGCCCGACTCCGCGCTGCACGCCGTCCTCGACATGCTCGCCGGCCGCTACCCCTCCGACGCGTTCGCCGAGCTGCGGCCGCGGCTGACCTGGGACCGGGTCACCGACACCCTCACCGCCCGCAGCGGCGCCCAGCGGCTGGCCGTCACCAGCGGCGGCACCATCCCCGACCGCGGGCTGTTCGGCGTCTTCCTGGTGGGCGGCGAGGGATCCGGCGGGCGCCGGGTCGGCGAGCTCGACGAGGAGATGGTCTACGAGTCGCGGGTGGGCGACGTCTTCCTGCTCGGCTCGTCGTCGTGGCGGATCGAGGAGATCACCCACGACCGGGTGCTCGTCTCCCCCGCGCCCGGCCAGCCCGGGAAGATGCCGTTCTGGCACGGCGACGCCCCCGGCCGCCCCCTGGAGCTGGGCCGGGCGCTGGGTGCCTTCCTGCGCGAGGTCGGCTCGGCGACGCCGGAGCGGGGCCGCGAGCGGGCCCGGGCCGCGGGCCTCGACGACTGGGGCGCGGCCAACCTGCTCGCCTACCTCGCCGAGCAGAAGGCGGCCACCGGCCACCTGCCCGACGACCGCACGCTGCTGGTCGAGCGCTTCCGCGACGAGCTCGGCGACTGGCGACTGGTCGTGCACTCCCCTTTCGGCGCGCAGGTCAACGCGCCGTGGGCACTGGTGCTCGCCGCGCGGCTGCGGGAGCGCTACGGCGTCGACGTCGCGTCCATGCACTCCGACGACGGCATCGTGCTGCGACTGCCCGACACCACCGGCGAGCCGCCCGAGGCCGACCTCGCCGTCCTGGACCCCGACGACGTCGAGCGCGAGGTGACCGCCGAGGTCGGCAGCTCGGCGCTGTTCGCCAGCCGGTTCCGCGAGTGCGCCGCCCGCGCGCTGCTGCTGCCCCGCCGCGACCCGCGCCGGCGCACCCCGCTGTGGCAGCAGCGGCAGCGCGCCGCCCAGCTGCTCAGCGTGGCCAGCGAGTTCTCCTCCTTCCCCGTCACGCTCGAGGCCGCCCGCGAGGTGCTGCAGGACGTCTACGACGTGCCGGGCCTGGTCGAGCTGATGCGCGACGTCCGCTCCCGACGGGTGCGGGTGGTCGACGTGCAGACGCAGGCCGCCTCGCCGTTCGCCCAGTCGCTGCTGTTCGGCTACGTCGGGCAGTTCCTCTACGAGGGCGACGCGCCGCTGGCCGAGCGCCGCGCGCAGGCGCTGGCGCTGGACACCGGCCTGCTCGCCGAGCTGCTGGGCCGCTCGGAGCTGCGCGAGCTGCTCGACGCCGAGGCGCTGGCCGAGGTGGAGCGCGAGCTGCAGCGGCTGCCCGCCGAGCGGCACCCCCGCGACGTCGACGGCGCCTCCGACCTGCTGCGCGGGATCGGCGACCTCACCCCCGCCGAGGCGGCGCAGCGCGGCGTCCCGGCGGAGTGGCTGGCGGAGCTGGTGGCCTCCCGGCGGGCGATCGTCGTGCGGATCGCCGGCGAGGAGCGGCACGTCGCCATCGAGGACGCCGGCCGGCTGCGCGACGCGCTCGGCACCGCGCTGCCCGTGGGCGTCCCCGAGGCGTTCACCGAACCGGTCGCCGACCCGCTGGGCGACCTGGTCGGCCGCTACGCCCGCACGCACGGGCCCTTCCAGCCGGCCGAGGTGGCCACCCGGCTGGGACTGGGGGTCGCCGTGGTCACCGCCACGCTGCAGCGGCTGGTGGGCACCGGGCGGCTGGTCACCGGCGAGTTCCGCCCCGGCGGCAGCGGCCAGGAGTGGTGCGACGCCGACGTGCTGCGCTCGGTGCGCCGCCGCAGCCTGGCCAAGCTGCGCCAGGAGGTCGAGCCGGTGCCGATCGGCACGCTGGCCCGGTTCACCCCGTCGTGGCAGTCGGTCGGCAGCCGGATGCGCGGGGTCGACGGCGTGCTGGCCGTCGTCGAGCAGCTCGCCGGGGCGCTGGTGCCGGCCAGCGCGCTGGAGACGCTGGTGCTCCCCACCCGGGTGCGCGACTACTCCCCCGCCATGCTCGACGAGCTGACCAGCGCCGGCGAGGTGCTGTGGGCCGGCGCCGGCGGGCTGCCCGGCGGCGACGGCTGGGTGAGCCTGGTGCCCGCCGACCTGGCACCGCTGCTGCTGCCCGACCCGGTGGAGCTGCCGGAGGAGGGCGGGGTCGCCTTCGCGGTGCTCGAGCAGCTCGGCGCCGGGCAGGCGGTGTTCTTCCGCGGGCTGTCCGACCTCGTGGGCGCCACCGACGACACCGCCCTGGCCGACGTCGTGTGGGACCTGGTGTGGGCGGGACTGCTCACCAACGACACCCTCGCGCCGCTGCGCACCCGGCTGGCCGGCGGCGGCACGCACAAGCGCACACCCGCCCCGCCGCGGGCGCGGGTGGAGCGCAGCCGCTACGGCCGGCCCCGGCTCGGCCGCCCGGCGATGCCCACCCGCACCGGCCCGCCCACCGTGGCCGGCCGCTGGTCACGGCTGCCCGAGCGCGAGCCCAACCCCACCCGGCGCACCACCGCCCGCGCCGAGGCGCTGCTCGAGCGGCACGGCGTGCTCACCCGCGGCGCGGTCACGGCCGAGCAGGTCCCCGGCGGCTTCTCCGCCGTCTACCCCGTGCTGCGCGCGTTCGAGGAGAACAACCGGGCCCGCCGCGGCTACTTCGTCGAGACCCTGGGCGCCGCCCAGTTCGGCACGCCCGGCTCGGTCGACCGGCTGCGCGCGTTCGCCACCCCCGACCGGGCACCCGAGGGCGCCGTGGTGCTGGCGGCCACCGACCCGGCCAACGTGTACGGGGCGGCCCTCCCCTGGCCCGACCGCGGCGGCCCGGCCGAGGGCGGGAGCGCCGAGCAGGTCGCCGTCGACGTCGGCGAGGGCACCGGCGGCGGACGGCGGCCCAGCGGCCACCGCGCGGGGCGCAAGGCCGGCGCGCTGGTCGTGCTCGTCGACGGCGAGCTCGTGCTCTACGTCGAGCGCGGCGGCAAGTCGCTGCTGTCGTTCACCGAGGACGAGCAGACGCTCAAGGAGGCCGCCACCGCGCTGTCGGGTGCCGTCGCCGCCGGGGCGCTGGGCCGGATGGTCGTGCAGAAGGCCGACGGCGCCTCGGTGCACCAGGACACCCCGCTGTCGGCAGCACTGCAGGCGGCCGGTTTCGCCGCCACCCCGCGGGGCCTGCGCCTCCGCGGCTGACCGGCACCCGGCGGCGTCCGCGTACCGTGGACCGTCGCAGTCGTGAGGGATGAGGGAACAGACATGGCAGCCGGCACGGTCCGCTGGTTCGACGCGGACAAGGGCTTCGGGTTCATCGAGGCGCAGGACGGCGGGGACGACGTCTTCGTCCACTTCTCGGCGATCGAGGACACCGGCGGCTTCCGCACCCTCGAGGAGGGGCAGGCGGTCGACTTCGACGCCACCGAGGGCCCGCGGGGTCCGCAGGCCGAGCGGGTGCGCCCGGTGGGCGGCGCCCCGCGCGGCCGCCGTGACGACCGCGGCGACCGGGACCGCGGCGACCGCGACCGCGGTGGCCGCGACGACCGGGGTGGTCGCGACGACCGCGGGCGCGGTGGCTCGCGCGCCCCCCGCGGCATCGTCGTCCAGGGCACCGTGACCCGCTTCGACGCCGACCGCGGGTTCGGGTTCATCGTCCCCGAGGACGTGTTCGTGCACGTGTCGGCGGTGTCCCGTGGCGGCGACCTCGAGGAGGGCGACCGCGTCGAGTTCGAGCTCGTCGAGGGCAACCGCGGGCTGCAGGCCGAGTCGGTGCGCCTGCTCCCGCCGGCCCGCCGCGGCGGCGGCTACGACCGCCCCGCGCCCCGGGACCGCCGCGACGACCGCGGCGGCCGGGACCAGCGCCCCGCCCGCCCGGCCCGCGGCGGCGACGCCCCGCAGGGCGACGCCGAGGGCACCGTGCAGTGGTTCGACTCCGGCAAGGGCTTCGGGTTCATCACGCCCGACGACGGCGGCGACGACGTCTTCGTGCACTTCTCCGAGATCGCCGACGACGGCGGCTACCGGGAGCTCGAGGAGGGCCAGCGCGTGGCCTTCACCCGGACCTCGGGCGCGCGTGGGACGAGCGCGACGGGCGTCCGCCCGCTGCACTGAGGAACCCTCGCTCCGCTCGGGGCGGGCCCCTGCGAGGGGGCGTCCCGGGCCGTCAGCGGCGGCGGCGCAGCCAGGGGGCGAACCAGCGGGTCAGCCGCGGCATGACGACGTGGCCGAGCAGCACCACCACGACGACCGCCGACAGCAGCAGCCGGGCCGGCAGCGGCCACGAGGCCACGTGCGGGCTCACGAGCAGCTGGAAGGCCAGCGTGATGACGAAGACGGCCGCGGTGGTCAGCACGGTCAGCTTCCACCGCGGGCCGGGCCGCGCCGGCGTGAGGGCGGTGAAGAAGCTGTCCAGCCCGGCCACCCGCGCGTAGTCGACCGACTCGGTCAGGTGCTCCACGCGCGCGAGGGCGGTCCGCCGCTCGGCCGAGCGCTCCCAGCGGGCCAGCGACTCGCCGTCGGCGAACCGGTAGACCAGGTGGTAGCGGGTCGAGCCAGGTCCGGGCCGCAGCAGGCTGGTGCCCAGGTTGCCGGGGAACTCCGCGGCCTGGCCGAGGACGTCGGCGGCCCAGCGCTCGAAGGTCTCGCGCTGGTCGGCCCGCACGTCGCGGGCGACCGTCACGGTCACCGGCTCGGCGGTGGCGGTCACCGCCTCGGGTGCGGTGACCGGGGAGCTCGTCGGGCGGTCGCGTCGCAGCACGGGAGGACCAGCGCCCCGGCGGCCCGCCGTCATCCCGCCAGCGGCGTGACCTGCACCGCCTCCCGAGCAGCACCGATGCCCCCGGAGGACACTGGGGACGTGCCCGAGGGAGACACCGTCTGGCTGGCGGCCCAGCGGATGAACACCGCGCTGGCCGGCCAGACGCTGCGCCGCGGCGAGCTCCGGGTGCCCCAGCTCGCGGCCACCGACCTCACCGGCCGCACCGTGGCCGAGGTCGTGCCCCGCGGCAAGCACATGCTGACCCGGTTCACCGACGGCTGGACGCTGCGCACGCACTACCGGATGGACGGCAGCTGGCACATCTACCGCAAGGGCGCGCGCTGGCGGGGCGGCCCGGCGTTCTCCATCCGCGCCGTCCTGGCCACCGACCGGTGGGACTGCGTCGGCTACCGGCTGCACGACGTCGCCCTGGTGCGCACCGCGCACGAGGACTCCGTCGTCGGCCACCTCGGCCCCGACGTCCTGGGCCCCGACTGGGACCTCGACGAGGCGCTGCGCCGGCTGCGGTCGCACCCCGACGAGCAGATCGGCGTCGCCGTCCTCGACCAGCGCAACCTCTGCGGCCCGGGCAACCTCTACAAGGTCGAGGGGCTGTTCGTCTGCGGCGTGCACCCGTGGATGCGGGTGGCCGACGTCGAGGACCTGCCCGGCCTGGTCGAGCGCACCCGCGGGCTGATGCTGGCCAACCGCGACCGGCCCGAGCAGAGCACCACCGGCGACCTGCGCCGCGGCCGCGACCACTGGGTCTACGGCCGCAAGGACAAGCCCTGCTACCGCTGCGGCACGCCGATCCTGCGCGGCGACCAGGGCCCGGACCTGCAGGAGCGGATCACCTACTGGTGCCCGACCTGCCAGGCCACCGACGCCCCCATCGACCCGGCGGCCCGCACCGGCGAGCCCGACCACCCGCCGCCGCTGCCCGGCGCGCACTGAGGCCGGGTCAGCGCGGCGGCAGGAGGTACCCCACGGCCGCGGCGTAGCGGTCGGGGTCGACGTCGCCGAGCAGCGCGTACTGCAGGACCGCGCCGACCAGCAGCGAGAACAGGACCTGCCCCAGCGCCTCGGCGTCGGTGTCCGGCGGCAGGTGCCCCGCGTCGCGCCACTGCACCACGCGCTCGGTCAGCCGCCGGCGGACCATGCCGTAGGTGCGCTCGGCGATGCCGTGCACGGTCGGGTCGCGCAGCGCCTCCCCCCACGCGGTCACCGCCACCCGCGTGTAGTCGGCCTCGCCCGTGACGGCGATCGGCCACACCCCGCGCAGCACGCCCTGCACGACCTCGGTCGGCGCGTGCAGCCCGTCGGCCAGCACGCGGTCGAGCACACCGGTCACCGTCTCCAGGATCGGCTCGACGACGGCGAGGACGAGGTCGTCCTTGCTCGGGAAGTAGCTGTAGACCGCCCCCGCAGACAGCCCCGACTCCCGCACGACGTCGCGCACCGACGTGGCGTGGAAACCGTCGCGCTCGAAGCAGCGCAGGGCGGCGTCGAGGACCTGGCGACGGCGGGCGGCGAGGTGGTCCTCAGAGACGCGGGGCACCTCCGCATCCTAGGAGAACGGACGTCCGTCTTGTCAGGGACCGCGACGAGGGACACACTCGACCGTGTAATAGAACGAGCGTCCGATTTGCAGCCTCCGGAGGTTCCCGTGACCGCCACCCCGCTCCGGCCGTCCCCGTCCCGGCACGCCGCTCCTGACCCGGCGGCCGGCCCGACCCCGTGGCCCCGGGTCGTCGCCCTGGCCGCGGCCGTCGCCGTCGGCCTCACCGTGCTGCTGGCCGCCTTCGCCTGGCCGGCCACCCGCACCGCCCCGCGCGACGTGCCCGTCGCCGTGGTCGGCCCGCCGGCCGCGGTCGAGCAGGTCCGGGCCGCCGTGGAGCAGACCCGGCCCGGCGCGCTGGAGCTGCGGCCGGCGGCCGACCTCGCCGAGGCCCGGCAGCTGGTGGCCGACCGCGAGGTCTACGGCGCCCTGGTGCTCGACCCGGCGGCGCCCACGGTCGTCGTCGCCACCCAGGCCGGTCCCGCGGTCGCCCAGCTGCTGAGGTCGGCGGCCACCGCGGCGACCGGCGGCAGCGCCGTCCGGGTCGACGACGTCGCGCCGGCGCCGGCCGACGACCCACGCGGCGCCGGGCTGGCCGCCGGTGCGCTGCCGCTGGCCCTGGGCGGCGGAGCGGGCGCGGTGGTGCTGGCGCTGCGGGTGCGTGGGCACGGACGGCGGGCGGCCGGCGCGCTCGTGCTGGCGCTGCTCGGCGGCCCGGCGGCGGCCGGCGTGCTGCACGGCTGGCTCGGTGCGCTGACCGGCGACGGGGTCGCCGAGGCCGCGGTGCTGTCCCTCGGGCTGGCCGCGACGAGCCTCGGCGTCCTGGGGCTGGCCGCCGTCGCCGGGCGCGCGGGCCTCGGCCTGGGCATGGCCACCGTCGTCGCGCTGGGCAACCCGCTGTCGGCGGCCTCCAGTGCGCCGGTGCTGCTGCCCGGGGGCTGGGCCGAGCTCGGCCAGGCGCTCCCGCCGGGGGCGACCGTGGCCGCACTGCGCGCGGTGTCCGGTTTCGGCGGCACCGGCGCGGCCGGCCCGGTCACCGTGCTCGCCGTGTGGGCGGCCGGCGGCCTGCTGCTGCTCGCGGTCGGCGCGGCACGGGGACGGCGGCGCACCGCCTGACCCAGGACGCACCCGACCCGGACGCACGGGGCCGGCCACGCGAGGTGCGCGGCCGGCCCCGGTGGTGGGGAGGTGCTCAGGCGCCCTGCTGCTCCGGGCGGTGCGCCTGCTGCTCGGCGGTCTTCTCGAAGGACGGTGCGCCCGGGCCGATCGCGCCGGCCGCGCCGGTGCCGCCCTCGACCGCCTGCGGGCCGGCGCCACCCCCGCCCATCGCCGCGCGGATCTGCTCCAGCCGGGAGGCGCCGGCGACGTCGAGGGTCGCCTTCTGCACCTCCAGCATCCGGCCCTCCACCGAGCTCTGCGCGAGCTCCGCCTGGCCGAGCGCGTTGGCGTAGCGGGCCTCGATCTTGTCGCGGACCTCGGCCAGGCTCGGCGTGTTGCCCGGCGCCGACAGCTCGTTGACCTGGCGCATCGAGGCGGCCACGTGCTCCTGCATCTTGGCCTGCTCGAGCTGGCTCATCAGCTTGGTGCGCTCGGCCAGCGTCGTCTGCAGCCGCATCCGGCTCTGCTCGACCGCGCCGCGGGCCTGCTCGGCGGCCTGCAGGGCCTCGTCGTGGCTGCGCTTGAGGTCCTCCATCGCCTGCTCGGCGGCCACCAGCTGGGTGGCGAAGGCCTGCGCGGCCTGCTCGTACTCGGCGGCCTTGGCCGCGTCGCCCCGCGAGCGCGTCTGGTCGGCCAGCACGAGCGCCTGCCGCGCGGAGGCCTGCAGCTTCTCCACCTCGCCCAGCTGCCGGTTGAGCCGCATCTCCAGCTGGCGCTGGTTGCCCAGCACCGCGGCGGCCTGGTTGGCCAGCGCCTGGTGCCGCTGCTGCTCGGCCTCGATGGCCTGGGCGATCTGGATCTTCGGGTCGGCCCGCTGGTCGATCTGCGCGTTGGCCGACGCGGTGAGGTACCGCCAGAGCTTGACGAACGGGTTGGGCACTGCTTCCTCCTGCTCCGGCGCGCCGGGCGCCGCCATCCGGCCGACCACCGCACCCGGCGGCGGTCCTCGGGGTCATCGTCCCAGCACGACCGGCACCCCGGCCAACAGGGACTCCCCGGATCCTCCCTCCGGGGACCACCGGGTGGGAGCGGCCCGGGGGTCCTAGGGTCGGGGAGGTGGCCACCGGAGCGCCCGTCCTCACCGTCCTCGGCGAGCTCGTCGTCGACCTGCTGCCCGACCCCTCGGCCGACGCCGGGCCGGAGGGCACCGCGCCGCACTACGTCGCCCGTCCCGGCGGGAACGCCCTGAACGTCGCCGTCGCCGCCGGCCGGCTGGGCACCCGGGTGTCCCTGCTGGCCCGGCTGGGCACCGGCCCGCTCGCCGCGCCGCTGCGGCGGCACGCCGAGCTCTCCGGCGTCGACGTCGGCGGGATGGTGGCGGCCGTCGAGCCGGTCAGCCTGGCCGTCGTCGGCCTGGACGAGACCGGCTCCCCCGACTACGGCTTCCACGTCCAGGGCGCCGCGGACTGGCAGTGGACCGACGACGAGCTGGCCGCCGTCCTGCCGGCCGGGACCGCGGTGCTGCACGTCGGCTCGATCTCCTCGTGGACCGCTCCGGGGTGCGACGCCATCGCCCGGCTCGCCGAGCGCCTCGCCGGGAGCGCGCTGCTCAGCGTCGACCCCAACCTGCGGCCGATGCTCGCGGGCGGCCCGGTGGGCGCCTCGCTGGGCAACGACCCCGACGCCGTCCGCGCGCGGCTCGGGCGGCTGCTCGCCGTCGCCGACGTGGTCAAGGTCAGCGCCGAGGACCTGGCGTGGCTCGACCCCGGCGCGGCCGCCGACCTCGACGGCACCGCGCAGGCCTGGGCCGACCGCGGGCCGGCGCTGGTGCTGCTCACCGACGGCGGCGCGCCGCTGCGGGTGGCGCGGCCGGGCCGGCCGCTGCTGCACCGGGAGCCGCCGCGGGTGACCGTGGCCGACACCGTGGGCGCCGGCGACTCGCTGGCCGCGGGGCTGTTCGCCGGGCTGCTCGCCGGCGGCGTCACCTCCCGCGCCGCCCTCGAGCAGCTCCCCGACGACGACCTGGTGCGCGTGGTCGACGACGCCGCTCTCGTCGCCGCGCTCAACTGCACCCGGGTGGGCGCCGACCCGCCCACCGCCGCCGAGCTGGCGGCCGCCCGCGAGCAGCGCGCCGGCGGGTAGCCCCCGGTCAGTCGACGGCCAGCCAGGCGGCGGTGTCCGGCGGCAGGTCGGCGCCGACGTCCTCGCTGGCCAGCAGCGGGCGCCCCAGCCCGGCGAGGGGCAGCGACCGGTCGGCGAGGTTGACGACGCAGCGGAACGCCGGGCCGCGGGCGAAGGCCAGGACGTCGTCGCCGAGGTCGAGCCAGGTCAGCGGTTCCTCGGCCAACAGCTCCCGGCGCAGCCGCAGCGCGGTCCGGTACAGCGACAGCGTGGACGCCGGGTCGTCCTGCTGGGCGGCGACGCTGAGCCCGCGCCACGACGGCGGCTGCGGCAGCCACGGTTGGCCCGCGCCCGGGCCGAAGCCGTACGGCGGGTCCTGCCCGGACCACGGCAGCGGCACCCGGCAGCCGTCCCGGCCGCGCGCCGTGTGGCCCGAGCGCGCCCAGGTGGGGTCCTGCAGGGCGTCGGCGGGGAGGTCCTCGACCTCGGGCAGGCCCAGCTCCTCCCCCTGGTAGAGGTAGGCGCCGCCGGGCAGGGCCAGGCTCAGCAGCGCGGCGGCCCGCGCGCGGCGCCGCCCGAGGGCGAGGTCGACCGGTGCGCCGAGCACGTCGAACCCCATGGTGGCCGCCGCGCTGCTCGCCCGGCCGAAGCGGGTGAGGTGCCGCGTCTCGTCGTGGCTGGAGAGGACCCACGTCGCCGGGGCGCCGACCGGGGCGAGGGCGGCCAGCGTCCCGTCCACCGCCGCGCGGAGCGCCCGGGCGTCCCACGGCGCGCGCAGGTAGTCGAAGTTGAAGGTGGTGTGCAGCTCGTCGGGGCGGACGTAGCGGCTGAGCCGCTCGGGTCCCCGCACCACCGCCTCCGACACGAACAGCCGGTCGCCGTCGTAGCGGTCGGCGATCCGCCGCCACCGCCGGAAGACCTCGTGCACCGCGTCGACGTCCCAGTGCGGGTTGTCCACCCAGCCGGCGCTGTCGAACGTCGCGTCCGCGCCGTGCCCGGCGTCGGGCAGCCCCGGCACCTTGGCCATGGCGGGGGCGGCGTCGACCCGGATGCCGTCGACGCCGCGGTCGAACCAGAAGCGGACGACGCCGTCGAACTCCTCCCGCACGGCGGGGTGGTCCCAGTCGAGGTCGGGCTGCTCGGGGGCGAACAGGTGCAGGTACCACTGGCCGGGCCGGCCGTCGGGTTCGGGGACCCGGGTCCACGCCGGGCCGCCGAAGGCGCTGATCCAGTCGTTGGGCGGCGTCCGGCCGCCGTCGCGCCCGTCGCGGAAGAAGTAGCGGGCCCGCTCCGGTGCCGCCCGGCCGCCGTCCAGCGCCGCCCGGAACCAGGGGTGCTCCGCGGAGGTGTGGTTGGCGACCAGGTCGACGAGGACGCGCAGGCCCCGCTCGTGCGCCTCGGCGACGAGCGCGTCGGCGTCGGCCAGCGTGCCGTAGCGGGGGTCGATGTCCCGGTGGTCGGTGACGTCGTAGCCGCCGTCGGCCATCGGCGAGGGGTACCACGGGGTGATCCACACGGCGTCCACGCCGAGGTCCACCAGGTAGGGCAGCCGGCTGCGCAGGCCGCCGATGTCGCCCTCCCCGTCGCCGTCGGAGTCGGCGAAGCTGCGCAGGTAGACCTCGTAGACGACCGCCGTCCGCCACCACGGACGGCGGTCGTCCACCACTCCTCCCCCGTCCCCCGTCAGTGCGGCCGGACGGCGGCCTCCCTGCAGGGGCCCGCCGCGAGCCTGCGCGTGGTGGGGGGCAGGGAGGCCCTCGTTCAGACGGCCCCGGCCCGGTGCGCCCCGGAGCCCTGACCGGAGACGGTCTGGCCGGTCGCCTGCGCGTGCTGTACCTGGTCCACCCGGTCCTCGGTGGCCATCTGCGTCAGCCGGGCGCCGGCCTCCGCGTCGCGGGTGAGGTTCTCACCGGTCTGCGGGTCGAAGACGTGGATCTTCCGGCTGTCCAGCCAGAACTCCGCCTCGCGGCCCTCGCGGATCCGGCTGGTGGAGTCGATGGACACGATCGCCTGGGTCCGCAGCTCCTCGGAGTCCAGCTCCCGGGACAGGTCGCGCAGCTGGGCGGTGATCGACTCCGGCGCCTCGTAGGGGATGTAGGCGTACTGCGAGTCGCCCAGCCACTCGGTCACGTCCACCCGCGCCCGGAACACCGACCCGACCGGCCGCTTCGCCTCGTCCACCAGCGAGGCGTCCTCGAAGTACTCCGGCCGGATGCCCACCAGCAGCAGGTCCCGGCCGCCGACGGCCGCGGCGCGCTTCTCGTCCAGGGCGATGGGCCCGAACGGGGTCGACAGCGTGGTGCCCTCCAGCGTCGCGGGCAGGAAGTTCATCGGCGGCGAGCCGATGAACCCGGCGACGAAGAGGTTGACCGGCTGCTCGTAGAGCTCGCGCGGCGAGGCGACCTGCTGGATCTTGCCCTTGCGCAGCACGCAGACCCGGTCGCCGAGGGTCATGGCCTCGGTCTGGTCGTGGGTGACGTAGACCGTGGTGATGCCCAGCCGGCGCTGCAGCCGCGAGATCTCGGTGCGCATCTGGCCGCGCAGCTTGGCGTCGAGGTTGGACAGCGGCTCGTCGAAGAGGAACGCCTCGGCCTGGCGCACGATCGCCCGCCCCATCGCCACCCGCTGGCGCTGGCCACCGGAGAGGTTGGCCGGCTTGCGCTCGAGGTGCTCCTTGAGCTCGAGCACGTCGGAGGCCTCGGTCACCCGGCGGCGGACCTCGTCGTCGGGGGTCTTGGACAGCCGCAGCGGGAAGGCGATGTTCTCGTACACCGTCATGTGCGGGTACAGCGCGTAGTTCTGGAAGACCATCGACAGGTTGCGCTCGCGCGGGGCGAGGTCGTTGACCCGCTTGCCGCCGATCACCATGTCGCCGCTGGTGATGTCCTCCAGCCCGACGATCATCCGCAGCAGCGTGGACTTCCCGCAGCCGGACGGGCCGACCAGGATCATGAACTCGCCGTCGGCGATGTCGAGGCTGACGTCGTTCACCGCCGGGTAGCCGTCGCCGTACTGCTTGACGATGTTGCGCATCTCGATGGAGGCCATCAGGACCAGTCCCCTCGGGGGGTCGAAGGAGTGGGGGGCACGGCCGGGTCAGCCCTTGACCGCGCCGTTGGTGAGGCCGGCGACGATGCGCCGCTGGAAGATGAGCACCAGGACGACGACGGGGATGGTGACGATCACCGCCGCCGCGGCGATGGCCCCGGTCGGGTCCTGGAACTGGGAGGCCCCGGAGAACAGGCCGAGGGCCGCGGGGACGGGGCGCGCGCGGCTGGTCGAGGTCAGCGAGATGCCGTACGCGAAGTCGTTCCAGGCGATGAAGAACGCGATGATCGCCGTGGTGAACACGCCGGGTGCGGCGAGCGGGACGATCACCTTGCGGAAGGCCTGCCAGGTCGTCGCGCCGTCGACCTGGGCCGCCTGCTCCATCTCCCACGGGATCTCCCGGAAGAAGGCGGACATCGTCCAGATGGAGATCGGCAGCGTGAGCGACAGGTACGGGATGATCAGGCCGGGCCAGGTGTCGTACAGCCCGATCTGCCGCCACAGGTTGAACAGCGGCGTGACGATCGAGATCACCGGGAAGATGGCCACGGCCAGCGCGGTGCCGAGGATGAGCTTCTTGCCCGGGAAGTCCAGCCGGGCGATCGCGTACGCGGCGAACATCGACAGGACGCACGAGATGAACGTCGCGATCAGGCAGATCCCGAAGCTGTTGCGCAGCGCCGGCAGGAACAGGTCGCTCGCCGTGCCGGTGAGGATCGTCGAGTAGTTCTCCCACGTCCACGTCGACGGCAGGAACTGCTTGTTCGCGAGGTCCGCCGTCGTCTTGAAGGACAGCGAGAGGATCCAGGCGATCGGGAACAGGCAGTAGACGACGATCACGATCCCGCCGATCCACCACCAGGTCTTCTGCTTGGTCGACATCAGCGCTCTCCTCGTGCCTGGGCCAGGTCGACCCGGAACCCCTTGATGAAGCTGAAGGCGATGAGCACCACCGACAGGAACAGCAGCACCGAGACCGCCGAGCCGAGGCCGATCTCCACGCGGGAGATCGTCTGCCGATAGGCGAGGAACGAGACCGACTCGGTGTTGTTCGCCCCCGCGGTCATGATGAAGATGCTGTCGAAGATCCGGAACGCGTCCAGGGTCCGGAACAGCAACGCGACCATGATCGCGGCCTTCATGTTCGGGATGGTCACCTTCCACAGCCGCTGCCAGGCCGTCGCGCCGTCGACCTTGGCCGCCTCCTGGAGCACGTCGGGCACCTGGGCGAGGCCGGCCAGGAGCAGCAGCGAGATGAAGGGGGTCGTCTTCCAGATCTCCGCGATGCAGATCACGAAGAGCGAGGAGGCCTGCCCACCGAACCAGTCGGTGGTCTCGCTGACGCCCGGCAGCCAGGCGAACCAGCTGTTGACGAAGCCGGTGCTGATCCGGAAGGCGAACGCCCAGGCGAAGGCCGACACGACCGTGATCACCGCGTAGGGGATCAGGATGGCGGCCCGGACCACCGGCCGGATCGAGCTCAGTGCCTTGGCCATGACCATGGCCAGCGCGAAGCCGAGCACCAGCTCCACGGCCACCGTGATCACCGTGATGATCACGGTGACGAGGATGGACTGCCACCACACGGCGTCGGTGAGGATCACCCAGTAGTTGCCGAGGCCCTCGAACGACCGGTTCTCGGGGTCGGTCAGCCGGTAGCTGAACAGCGAGTAGTAGACCGCCTGCACGATGGGGTAGGCGGTCACCAGCAGCATGACCAGGAAGGCCGGGCCGGCGAGCAGCCAGCCGAGCTTGCGCTCGGCCCGGGACCGGTCGCTGATCGACCCGCGCGGTGAGGAGACCGGCTGGGTCTTCTCGACCGGCGGCAGGGTTGTCTGCGTCATAGCAGCTGCTCTCCGTTCAGGACGGCTCGGGTGAGTGTCTCCGTCCGCTCACCGGTCTGGTCGTCGACCGAGCCCGGCGGGTGGAACTCGCGCAGGAAGGAACCCAGGACCTCGCTGTAGTAGGCCGTCAGTGGACGGGAGGCCGCCAGCTCCAGGGACTCCCGGATGGTGTCGTACATGGGGTAGGCCTCCTGCACCTCGGGGTCGTCGTAGACCGCGATCGACGACGCCGGGTTGCCGTTGGTCACCATGTACTCGGCCTGGTTCTCGTCCGAGACGATGCAGGTGACCGCCTCGTAGGCGAGATCGGGGTGCGGGCTGAACGCCGACACGGCGATGTCGATCCCGCCGAGGGGCGGCGCGCTCGGCGTGCCCTCGTCGACGGCGGGGTACAGCGCCCAGCCGTAGTCGTCGGGCACCGACTGGTCCAGGGTGCCGGCCTCGACCTTGCTCAGCGCCTGGGCGTAGACGAACGGCCAGTTCACCATGAAGCCGGCGTCCTCGCCCTCGAACTCGCTCGCGTTGGTGTCCTCGTTGGACGTGGTGAAGCCGGGGCCGACCGCGGAGGAGTTGGCGACGGCGGCCATCACCTCGGAGGCGCGGTCCGCCTCGGGGGTGGCGAGGCCGAACTCGATGTCGTCGGGGCCCTCCCCGCTCTCCACGATGTACTGGCCGCCGGCGGACTCCAGCATGGCGTTGAACCACACCATCAGGGACTCCGACCGCCGGCCCTGGGCGCTGAGCAGCTTGTCCTGGCCCTCCGCGGCCTCGATCAGCTGCTCCCAGGTGACCGGCTGGCTCATGTCGAGCCCGGCTGCCTCGGCCACCGACTTGCGGTACCAGAGGAGCTGGGTGTTCGACCAGAAGGGGACCGCGACCAGCTCGTCGTTCCACGTGGCGGAGTCCACGGCACCCTGGAACACGCCCTCGGTGACCTCCTGGGCGACGTCCTCCGGGACGGGGGCGAGGAAGCCCGCCTGGGCGAACTCGGGCGGGAACACCACGTCGATGCTCATGAGGTCGATCGAGGTGTCGTTCGCCGCCAGCCGGCGGATCAGCTGCTCCCGCTGGGCGGGCGAGTCACGGGGGAGCTGGGACACCACGATCTGGTAGGCCCCGTTCGACTCCGCCGAGCACCGCTCCGCGATCGCCGCCTGCCCGCCCGAGTCGGGGTTGATGTACCAGTTGAGGGTCGGCGTGGCGGAGTCCCCGCCGCCGCCGCAGGCGGCCAGCGTGGACGCCACCACGAAGGCGGACGCCGCACCCCCCAGGACACGTCGCGACCGGCCTCGTGGGGTGCGGCCGGGACGACGACGCCCCCCGGACCCCGGACTCCGTCGTTGTGCGAAGGACAAGACCGATCGCCTCCGTTCCGGCGAGCTCGACGATCACCGCGTTTCCGTACCGTGGCCCACCTCACAGACCGGCGCAACCCGGCTGTGTCCGGGGCGTGACCAGCGCCGGGACGTTGCGGTTCAGGGTCGTCGGGCGATCACCGAGGGCGTCGTGAGCTCCTCGGGCGTGGCCGGGAGGACGGTGCGCAGGTACGACTTCGCGGCCGCCGTCGTGCCGACGTCCCGGCCGGCCTGCTCGGAGAGGAACCACCGGTGCTCGAGCACCTCGTGGAAGACCTCGGCCGGCGCCAGGCGGCCGACGAGGTCGGGCGGGATGGCGTCGATCACCGGCTGGTAGACCTCGGCCAGCCACTGCGCCCCCGCCACCGCCTCGGACACCGGCGCGCCGGTCTTCTGCTCCAGGTAGGCGCGGTAGGTGCGCAGGTCGTTGAGCAGCCGCCGCGCCTGGTTCTCCTGAACCTCCAGGCCGGTCAGCCGGAACAGCTCCCGCCGGTGCTGCCCAGGGGCGGAGACGCGCGTCTCGACGCGCAGCCGGGCGCCCTCGTCGGAGGTCACCAGCTCGACCTCGCCGACGTCGAAGCCGAGGTCGTTGAGCCGCTGCAGCCGCTCGGCCACCCGGTAGCGCTGCTCCTCGGCGCGGAAGACCTCCTCGTGGGTGATCTCCTCCCACAGCCGGTCGTAGCGCACCGGCAGGCTGTCGGCGACCTCGATGGGGTCGACGCCCCGGGGCAGCAGCTCGCCGGCCTGGAGGTCGAGGAGCTCGGCGCCCACCCGCTCGCGGGCGAGGTCGAGGTCGTAGTGCCGCTGGCCGCGGGAGAGCTGGGGGTGGCGCTCGGCGGTCTCGGCGTCGACCAGGTGCGCGGCGAGCGCTCCGGCGTCGAGCCGGAAGAGGGTGTTGGACAACGAGCAGTCGCCCCAGAAGATGCCGGCCAGGTGCAGCCGCACGAGCAGCACCACCAGGGTGTCGGTGAGCTGGTCGACCGACTGCCGGGCACTGGGCCGGGAGAACAGGTAGCGGTAGGACATCGAGTACTCGAGGTACCGGGTCACCAGGATGGCGTCCTGGCCGTCGGGGCGGTCCACGCAGATGCCCAGGACCGAGACCGCGGGCAGGCCCTCCTCCTCGAACTCGCCGAGCAGGGCGTACTCGTGCCGGGCGAGCGGCTCGGCGATCTCCTTGAGCGCGAAGACCTTGCCCTGCTCGGCGACGAAGCGCACCACGTGCCGGGAGATGCCGCGCTGCGGGACCTCGAGCAGCAGGCTCGGGTCCCACTCCTCCAGCGGCTGGTGCCAGGGGAGAGCGAGCAGCGCCGCCCCGTCTGTGCCCGGTGGGCGGAACAGGTACCGCACGGCGCGACCTCCGTTGCTGGCCTCGTGCAGCCCACCACCGGCGGTGGGTGGTCCCTGCGTCAGCCTGCCACGGGCGGTCCGCGGTCGCGCGGCGCCGGGTGACGACGCCCGGGCCGGGCGCGGTGTCAGGCGGCGAGCGAGACCGCGGAGCCGGCGCGGTGCGCGGCGCGCGTGGTGGCGCCCACGAGGGCGAGGGCCGGCTCGGCGGCCGCGGGCTCGGCGGCCGCGGGCACGGCGACCTGCTCCGCGGCCGGCTGCTCGGCGGCAGCCGCGTCGGCCGGGACGCCGGCGGCGGGGACGAGCGGGCGGACGCGGCGGTCGGGGCCGCGCAGCTCGGTGCTCACCTCGGCCAGCAGGTCGGCCAGCTCGACGTCGAGCGCGTCGCAGATGGAGGCGAGCAGCTCGGAGGAGGCCTCCTTCTGACCCCGCTCGACCTCCGAGAGGTAGCCCAGGCTCACCCGGGCGGCGCCGGAGACGTCGCGCAGCGTCCGCCGCTGGCGCAGCCGGTGACCGCGCAGGGTCTGCCCGAGCTGGGTCCGCAGCAGCGTCATGGCCGTCTCCTGTCTGGCAGGGGGGAAGCGGCGGCACCGGCCGGTGCCGTGCGCCCACGGTACGCGGCGGGCCCGACCGTCACCGCGCCGGCAGGGCCGCGTCCGCTCATGGCGTAACACCGAGGTGGACCCGGACGTTCCGCCCGCCGAGGACCCGGCGCGGCCCGCAGCGGGTCCTCCCTCAGGCGGCGTCGGGGGCGTCCGTGCGCCGGCCGGCGGCGCGCCGTTCGGCGGCCGCGCGCGCGGCGCGGGCACTGGTCCGCCGCAGGGTGAGGGCGCGGTAGACGTAGTCGACGCCGGTGACGACGGTGAGGACCAGCGCGGCGGCCATGACCCACCAGCGGGCGCTGGCCAGCAGGCCCTCCAGCGGCAGGGTGTAGAGGCCGATGGCCAGCGCCTGGACGACGGTCTTGGCCTTGCCGCCGCGGCTGGCGGCGATGACCCCGTGCCGGATCACCCAGAACCGCAGCAGGGTGACACCGACCTCGCGCACGAGGATCGCCAGGGTCACCCACCAGGGCAGCAGCCCGAGCACCGACAGGCCCACGAGCGCGGTGCCGGTCAGCGCCTTGTCGGCGATGGGGTCGGCGAGCTTGCCGAACTCGGTGACCTGCCCGGTGCGCCGCGCGATGAGCCCGTCGTAGCGGTCGGTGATGATCGCCAGGGCGAAGACCACCGTGGCCCACACCCGCCGGTCGTCGTCCATCCCGCCGTCGGACAGCAGCAGGACGGCGAACACCGGGACGACGGCCAGCCGCAGCACGGTCAGCGCGTTGGGCAGGTTGACCAGCCGGGCCGTCTGCGGCGGGGTGGCCGCCGGGTCGGGCGCCACGGCGCTCAGCGGGTCCTCACCGGCCGGCCGGGACCGGCGCGAGCGCGGTGGCCACCAGGTCGACGCCCTCGGTGCCCACCACCTCGGCGGTCACCAGCTGCCCGGGGCGGGCCCCGTCGGGGACGCCGGTGACCGTGGTCGTGCCGTCGGCGTCGGGGTCCTGGTGGGCGGCGTGCCCGGCCCACACGCCCGGCCCCTCCTCCGCGGAGAGGTCCTCGGTGAGCAGCACCTCCGCGCGGGTGCCGACCCGCTCCTCGGCGCGCTGCGCGGTCAGCTCCTCGACGAGGTCGGTGACGCGGCGGACGCGCGCGTCGATCTCCGCCCGGTCGAGCTTGCCGGGCAGGCCGACCGCCTCGGTGCCCTCCTCGTCGGAGTAGCCGAACACCCCGACGGCGTCGAGCCGGGCCCCGGTGAGGAAGCGCTCGAGCTCGGCGACGTCGTCCTCGGTCTCGCCGGGGAAGCCGAGGATGACGTTGGTGCGGAAGCCGGCCTCCGGGGCCAGCGAGCGGGCCCGCTCGACGAGGGCGAGGAAGTCGTCGGTGCCGCCGAAGCGGCGCATGCGGCGCAGCAGCCCGGGCGAGGAGTGCTGGAAGGACAGGTCGAAGTAGGGGGCGACGCCCTCGGTGGTGGCGATGACCTCCAGCAGGCCGGGCCGCAGCTCGGCCGGCTGCAGGTAGGCGACCCGCACCCGGGCGATGCCCTCGACCGCGGCCAGCTGCGGCAGCAGCCGCTCCAGCGAGCGCAGGTCGCCGAGGTCCTTGCCGTAGGAGGTGGAGTTCTCGCTGACCAGCACCAGCTCGGTGACGCCCTGCCCGGCCAGCCAGCGCGCCTCGCCGAGCACCTCGGCCGGCGGCCGGGACACGAACGAGCCGCGGAAGGTGGGGATGGCGCAGAAGGCGCAGCGGCGGTCGCAGCCCGAGGCCAGCTTGAGCGCGGCGGTGGGCCCGGAGGCCATCCGACGGCGCTGCACCCAGCCGTGGCCGGGGATGGCCGGTGCCTGCGCCGCCGTGACGGCGGCGGTGCGGGCCACCGGGCTGATCGGCAGCAGCGTGCGCCGGTCGCGCGGGGTGTGCGGCACCAACGGGCGGCCGGAGAGGACGTCGTCGAGCCGGTCGCCGATGGCGCCGTAGTCGTCGAAGCCGAGGACGGTGGCCTCGGGCAGCGCGCCGGCGAGCTCGGAGCCGTAGCGCTCGGCCATGCAGCCGACGGCGACGACCTCGGCGCCGGAGTCGGTGGCGGCCAGGATGGCGTCGACCGAGTCCTTCTTGGCCGACTCGATGAACCCGCAGGTGTTGACCAGGACGGCGTCGGCGCCCTCGGCGTCGTCGACGAGCTCGTAGCCGCCGGCGGCCAGGCGGCCGGCCAGCTCCTCGGAGTCGACCTCGTTGCGGGCGCACCCGAGGGTCACCACCGCCACGGTCCGGGCAGGGCTGGGCGGAGCTGTCACCAGCCCATCGTAGTCGACGGACCCCCGCGCCCCCCCGCTCCTCGCAGGTCCGCGACGGGACCCTGCACGGGGGTCCTGCTACTCGGCCGCGGGGAGCGTCCCGCCGCGCAACGTGAACAGCACCGACTCCAGCTCGTCGGGCTTGACCAGCACGTCGCGGGCCTTGGAGCCCTCCGAGGGACCCACCACGCCGCGGGTCTCCATGAGGTCCATGAGCCGGCCGGCCTTGGCGAAGCCCACCCGCAGCTTGCGCTGCAGCATCGACGTCGACCCGAACTGGCTGGTGACGACGAGCTCCACGGCCTGGCACAGCAGGTCGAGGTCCCCGCCGATGTCCTCGTCGATCTCCTTCTGCGCCTCACCGGCGGCGGCCGCGCTGAAGACCTCCTCGCGGTACTCCGGCTCCGCCTGCCGCTTGGTGAACTCGACGACCGCCTCGATCTCGGCGTCGGACACGTACGCGCCCTGCAGCCGCTGCGGCTTGCCGGCCCCGATGGGCATGAACAGCGCGTCACCCATGCCGATGAGCTTCTCCGCGCCGGGCTGGTCGAGGATGACCCGGCTGTCGGTCAGGCTGGAGGTGGAGAACGCCAGCCGGGAGGGCACGTTGGCCTTGATCAGGCCGGTGACGACGTCCACCGAGGGCCGCTGGGTGGCCAGCACCAGGTGGATGCCGGCGGCGCGCGCCTTCTGGGTGATCCGGACGATCGACTCCTCGACGTCGCGCGGGGCGACCATCATGAGGTCGGCGAGCTCGTCGACGATCGCCAGGATGTAGGGGTAGGGCCGGTAGACCCGCTCGCTGCCGGGCGGGGCCACGATCTCCCCGCGCTCGACCTTGCGGTTGAAGTCGTCGATGTGCCGGACGCCGGTGGCCCGCATGTCCTGGTAGCGCTGCTCCATCTCCTCGACCAGCCAGGCCAGCGCGGTCGCGGCCTTCTTCGGGTCGGTGATGATCGGCGTGATGAGGTGCGGGATGCCGTCGTAGGGCGTCAGCTCGACCATCTTCGGGTCGACCAGGATCATCCGCAGCTGCTCGGGCGTGGAGCGCAGCAGCAGCGAGGTCAGCAGCGAGTTGATGCACGAGGACTTGCCGGCGCCGGTGGCACCGGCCACCAGCAGGTGCGGCATCTTCGCCAGGTTGGCGGTGACGAAGCCGCCCTCGATGTCCTTGCCGAGGCCGACCACCATGGGGTGCGGGTCCTGCTTGGCGGTCTGCGACCGCATGACGTCGCCGAGGCTGACCGTCTCGCGGTCGGCGTTGGGCACCTCGATGCCCACCGCCGACTTGCCGGGGATCGGCGCGAGGATGCGGATGTTGTCGTTCGCGACGGCGTAGGCCAGGTTGCGGGTCAGCGCGGTGATCTTCTCGACCTTCACCGCCGGCCCGAGCTCCACCTCGTAGCGGGTCACCGTCGGACCGCGCGTGTAGCCGGTGACGTCGGCGTCGATGTTGAACTGCTCGAGGACCCCGCGGATGGCCTCGACGACGGCGTTGTTGGCCTGCGACTCCTTGCGCGGCGGCGTGCCCGGGCGCAGCAGCGACACCGACGGCAGCGTGTACTCGCCCTCCACCGGCTCGATGCGCAGCTGCTCGGGCTCGGTGACCGGCGCCAGGTCCTCCGGCGGCGCGGTGCGGTCGACGACCGGTGCCCGGCGCTGCGGCGGGGCCGGCACCGGGTCGGGCGCCGGCTCGACCCGGACGGCGTCGCGGACGTCGACGGCCGGGACGTGGTCGACGGGGCCGGTGCTGGTGAGGTCGGGGGCGTCCTCGGAGAGGGCCTCGGACAGCGCGGCGCGCTTGGAGCGGCGCGGCCGGACGGGCTCCTCCCCGACCTCCTCGTCCTCGTCGTAGTGGTCGGCGTCGTCCCAGTCCTCGTCGGTGCGGCCGGTGGTCCGCTCGACGAAGGCGCGCAGCCGCTCGGGCACCTGGTGCAGCGGCGTGGCGGTGAGCACGAGGACGGCGAAGACGGCGAGCAGGGCCAGCAGGAGGACCGCGACGACGGGGCCCAGGCCCGCGGTCAGCGGGGTGCCGACCGCCCAGCCGACCAGGCCGCCGGTGCCCGGCCGGCCCTCCAGCGGGGCACCGGCGTCCCCGACCACCGAGGCGGTGCCGAGCACCGACACGACCGCGCACAGCCAGCCGATGGCCAGCCGCCCGCGCTCCTCCGGGCGGGGACCGCGCCGCAGCAGCCGCAGGGCGGCCAGGAACAGGACGGCCGGCAGCACGACCAGCAGCGCGCCGACGACCCAGCGCACGCCGTCGGCGAGGCCGGCACCGACCGGGCCGATGCCGTCGAACCAGGCGGCCGCGCCGAGGACGACGGCCAGGCCGAGCACGGCCAGGCCCGCGCCGTCGCGCCGGTGCTCGGGGGCCAGCGGCTCGGCCTCCTCCGGGCGGGCGACCGAGCGGGCCAGGCCGCCGGCGCCCCGGGCGAGCAGCGACCAGGCACCGGCGGTGGCCCGCCAGACGGCGGCGGCCGCGCCCGGCCCCTGCTGGGCGGGCTTGCGGGCGGGTGGCTTGCGGTTGCCGTTGCGGGCGGGCGGGCGCGCGGCCGGCCGCTTGCCCGCGGCGCTCGACCCGGACCGGCCCTTGGGGGCCGACCCGGCCGGGCGGCGCGAGGGCGTGGTACGGGCAGGCATGCGTCGACGGTAGCCGCCGGGCCGCCGCCGCCCGGGCAGGCGCGCACGTCGTGTCCCCCGTCTACGGTCGGGTCCGTGCCGACTCCCCCGCCCCTGCCGTACGGCAGCTGGCCCACCCCGGTGACCTCGGCACTCGTCGTGCGCGCCGCCGCCCGGCTCGGCGAGGTCCTGGTCGACGGCGACGACGTCTGGTGGTCGGAGTCACGGCCGGCCGAGGGCGGCCGCTCGGCCCTGCTGCGCCGGTCGGCCGACGGCACGGTCACCGACGTGCTCCCTCCCCCGTGGGACGCCCGCACCCGCGTGCACGAGTACGGCGGCGGCGCGTGGACCGTGGCCGGGGGCGTGCTGTGGTTCGCCTCCTCCGGCGACCAGCGGCTGTACCGGCTGGCCCCCGGGGAGGTCGCGCCGGTCGCCCTCACGCCCGAGCCGGAGATCCCCTCCGGGGTCCGGTACGCCGACCTCACGCCCACCGGCGACGGCGGCCTGCTCGCCGTCCGGGAGACACACACCGCGTCGGGCGCCGCGGCCGACGTGGTGGACGAGGTGGTGCGCATCGGCCCCGACGGCCGCGAGACGGTGCTGGTGAGCGGCCCGGACTTCGTCTCCGACCCGCGGCCGGGCCCGGACGGGCAGCTGGCCTGGCTGCAGTGGGATCACCCGGACATGCCCTGGGACGCCGCCCGCCTGGTAGTCCGGGCAGCCGACGGGGGCGAGACGCGAGTCGCGGGTGGGCCGGGCGAGTCGGTGGTGCAGCCGACCTGGGACGCCGACGGCTCGCTGCTGCTGTTCTGCGACCGCACCGACGTCTGGGCGCTGTGGCGGTGGCGGCCGGGCGGCGACCTCGAGCCGGTGCTCGACACCGGCGTCGACCTGGCCCGGCCGCAGTGGCGCTTCGGCGCCAGCCGCGCCGTCCCGCTGCCCGGCGGCCGGGTCGCGCTCGCCGTCCCCCGGGACGGCGCCGACCGGCTGGCCGTCCTCTCCCCCGGCGGCGACCTGCGGGAGCTGGACCTGCCCTCCACCTCGCTCACCCAGTTGCGCGCGCAGGGCGGCGCGGTGGTGTGCGCGGCGGGCGGACCGGTGAGCGAGCCGGTGGTGCTGCGGGTGGACGCCGACGCCGGGGACGTCGAGGTGCTGCGCCCGGCGCGCGACCTCGGCCTGGACCCGGCCTGGCTGTCCCGGCCGGTCGAGGTGACCTTCCCGACCGAGGACCGCGGCACCGGGGTGGCCGAGGCGCACGCCGCGGTCTACCCGCCGACCAACCCGGAGGTGCGCGGCCCCGACGGGGAGCTGCCGCCGCTGCTGGTGATGGTGCACGGCGGCCCGACGTCGGCCCACGACCGGACGCTGGACCTGGAGGTCCAGTACTTCACCTCCCGCGGGTTCTGCGTGGCGCACGTGGACCACCGCGGCTCCACCGGCCACGGCCGCCGCTACCGGGAGGCGCTCAGGGGGCGGTGGGGGG
The DNA here is from genome assembly GCF_003002915.1 of Geodermatophilus tzadiensis. Lineage (GTDB taxonomy): Bacteria > Actinomycetota > Actinomycetes > Mycobacteriales > Geodermatophilaceae > Geodermatophilus > Geodermatophilus tzadiensis. Next base: position 191,322 of record NZ_PVTG01000008.1, read on the forward strand.
TGGTCGACCTCGACGACGTCGTCGCCTGCGCCCGCCACCTGGCCGGCACCGGCCGCGTGGACCCGGCTCGCGCCGCCATCCGGGGTGGCTCGGCCGGCGGGTTCACGACGCTGGCCGCGCTGGTGCTGCGGCCGGGGACCTTCACCGCCGGCGCCAGCCACTTCGGGGTGGCCGACCTCGCCGCGCTGGCCGCCGACACCCACAAGTTCGAGTCCCGCTACCTCGACGGGCTGGTGGCACCCTGGCCGGAGGGCGCCGACGTCTACGCCGAGCGCTCGCCGATCACCCACGTGCACGCGCTCGACACCCCGCTGGCGGTGTTCCAGGGCGCCGAGGACCGCGTCGTCCCGCCGAAGCAGGCGGAGGCGCTGGTGGCGGCGCTGCGGGAGAAGGGCGTGCCGCACGCCTACCTGCTGTTCGAGGGCGAGCAGCACGGCTTCCGGCGAGCGGAGAACATCCGCGCCGCCCTGGACGGCGAGCTGTCGTTCTACGCGCAGGTGTGGGGCTTCGCGCTGCCCGAGGCGGAGGGCATCGAGCCGGTCGACGTGGTGCGCTGAACCGGCCGGGCCCGGCAGCCGTACGCCCCCTCCGACGGGACCGGGGACCGGGAGGGCGCGGATGGGACGGCACGCACGGACGCCCGCGGCGCCGCTGGACGTGCAGGCGGCCTACGCCGCGCACGGCCCGGAGCTCTACCGCTTCGCGCTGCGCCAGCTCGGCGACGGCGGGGCCGCGCAGGACGTCGTCCAGGAGGTGTTCCTGCGCGCCTGGCGGGCGTCGGGCTCCTACGATCCGCAGCTGGCCAGCCTGCGCACCTGGCTGTTCGCCATCGCGCGCAACGTCGTCGTCGACGAGGCGCGGCGCTTCGCCGTCCGCCCGTGGCAGCGGCAGCTGACCGACGTCGCCGAGTCCGACGCCCCGGCGGTCGAGGCCGACGACGCGCGGCTGGTCGACGCCTGGGTGGTCGAGGAGGCGCTGCGCCGGATCAGCGAGGAGCACCGGACGGCGATCGTGCAGACCCACCTGCGCGGCCGGCCGTACGCCGAGGTGGCCGCCGACCTGGGCGTGCCGGTCGGGACGGTGCGCAGCCGGGTGTTCTACGGGCTCAAGGCGCTGCGCCTGGCCCTGGACGAGATGGGGGTCGAGCCGTGAGGGACGAGCACCGGGAGCTGCGGGAGCTGCTGGGCGCCCTCGCCCTGGGGCACCTGGAGCCGGCCGAGGCCGCGCGCGTGCGCGCCCACCTCGACGGCTGCGCCGACTGCCGGGCCGAGCTGGCCGAGCTCGCGCCGCTGGCCGCGCGGCTGGCCGCCGTCGACCCCGACGCGCTGGACCGCACGCCGACGCCCCCGCCGGGCCTGGGTGCCGCCGTGCTCGCCCGGATCGCGGCGGAGGAGCGCCGGGTGGTGCCCCCGCGACGGGCCGCCGTGCGCCGCCGGGTCGCCCTGGGGGCGGCCGCCGCCGGGATCGCGGCGGCCGGCGCCGTGACCGGCTGGCTGGCCCGCCCGGTGCCCGCCCCGCCGCCGCTGGAGCCGGTGACCGTGCAGGCCGTGGCGCCCGACGTGGAGGCGAGCGCCGACCTGGTGCCGCACACCTGGGGCGTGGAGGTGAAGCTGTCGGGCAGCGGGTTCGCCGCCGGGGAGGTCTACCGGGTCGCGGTGACCACCGAGGACGGCGTCGAGGTGCCGGCCGGGGAGTTCCTGGGCGTGGGGCCGCAGCCGCTGGACTGCAACCTCAACTCCTCGGTGCTGCGGGCCGACGCGGTCGGCTTCGAGGTGGTCGACGCCGACGGGGACGTGGTGGTCCGCTCGGACTTCTGACGCGGGCTCCCGACACGGACCGCTCGCACGACAGGGGGGCGCCGCCCCGTGGTCGGCGCCCCCCTGCGCGAGCGGGTCAGGCCTCGCCGGGGACCCGCTGCCCGTCGAGGGTGAAGCCGCGGCCCGCGCCGTCCTGGAACACGTCCGGGCCGACCGGGGCGGTGTTGCCGGAGACCTCCGTGCGGGTGACCGTCATGGTCCCGGGCTCGGAGTTCCACAGCCCGCCGCCCTCGTTGGCGGCGCTGTTGCCGGTGACCGTGCCGCGGTCGACTCGCACGGTGCCGGCGCCGGTGAGGTGCAGGCCGCCGCCGTTGCCCGGGTTCGCGCCGGTGTGGTTGCCGGTGAGCGTGGTGCGCTCCAGCGTCGTCGTCCCGGTGTCGGCCTCGATGCCGCCGCCGGCGCGCACGGCGCGGTTGCCGTCGACCACGGTGCGGGTGACGGTCAGCGTCCCGCTGTCGTTGAGCAGCCCGCCACCGGAGCCCGCCGCGCCGTCGGCGACGTTGTCGCGGACCTCGCTGCGCTCCACGGTGAGGCGTCCGCCGTCGTTGAACAGCCCGCCGCCGCCGTTGTCGGCCGCCGGGCCGCGGGCGGTGTTGCCGCTGACCGTGCTGCCGCTGACCGTCATCGTGCCGGTGGCCGAGTTCCACAGACCGCCGCCCTCCGCTGCGGCGGTGTTGCCGACCACGTGGCTGCGGTCGACGTGCACGGTGCCGGTGCCGGTCAGGTGCAGGCCGCCGCCGTTGCCGGGGGTCGGGCCGGTGGCGTTGTGCGACAGCGTGGAGCGGGTGACCGTCGTCGTCGAGCCGGCGATCGCCTCGATGCCGCCGCCGGCGCGGACGGCGGAGTTGCCGGTGACCGTGCTGCGCTCGACGGCGAGCGTGCCGGCGTTGAGGATCCCGCCACCCGAGGCGCCGCCGGTGGCGCTCGGCTGGCCGGGGGCCACGCCGCCGGTCACGGTGACCTGCCGCAGGGTCAGCGAGGCACCCGGGCGGACGTCGAACACCCGGTCGAGGCGCGCGGCGTCGACCGTGGCACCGCGGCCCTCGACCACCAGGTGCCCGGTGACGTCGAGGTCACCGGCCGCGGCGGTGTCGTCGCTGCCGGCCAGCGCCAGCCGGTAGGTGCGCGGGGACAGCACGACGGTGCCCGAGCCGGCCGCGTTGGCCGCCTGCACGGCCGCGCGCAGGGAGCCGGCGCCGCCGTCGGCCGTGGTGGTGACGGTGCTGCCGCCCGAGCCGCCCGAGCCGCCGCCGGCCGCGGCCGGGGTCGCGGCGAGCAGGAGCAGGGCGAACGCCGAGGCGCCGGCGACGGTGCCGGCGCGCAGGGTCGTGGATCGCATGCGGGGGTCCCCTCGTGAGGTGGACGGCGCCCGCCTGCCGGGCGCCGTGCACGAGGGGGTACGGGAGCGGCGCTCCCCGCGTTCAGCCCCTGCCTAGACCTCGAGGACCGTCGGGATGATCATCGGCCGGCGGCGGTGGGTGTCGCTGACCCACTTGCCGACCGTCCGGCGGATGACCTGGGAGAGCCGGTGGGCCTCGGTCTGCCCGTCGGACAGCTCCCGCTTGAGGTTGTCCTCGACCAGCCGCAGCACCTCGTCGAAGGCCGTCGGGTCGTCGGAGAAGCCGCGGGTCGACAGGTGCACCGGCCGCACGATCGTCCCGGTGGAGGGCTCGATGACGACGGTGAGCGCCACGAAGCCCTCGTCGCCGAGGATCCGCCGCTCCTGCAGCGACTCCTCGCCGACGTCGCCCACGTTGAGGCCGTCCACGTAGACGTTGCCCACCGGCACCGAGCCGGTGATCGAGGCCTTGCCGTCGACGAGGTCGACCACCACGCCGTCCTCGGCGAGCAGCACCCGGTCGGCGGCCATGCCGGTCTGCTCGGCCAGCGCGGCGTGCGCGCGCAGGTGCCGCCACTCGCCGTGCACGGGCATGAGGTAGCGGGGCTTGGCGACGTTGAGCAGCGTGCGCAGCTCGCCGGCCGGGGCGTGCCCGGAGACGTGCACCATCGCCGTCTCCTTGTGCACGACGGTGGCGCCGAGCCGCGCCAGGCCGTTGATGACCTTGTAGACGGCGGTCTCGTTGCCGGGCACCAGCGAGGAGGCCAGCACGATCGTGTCGCCGGCCTCGATCGTGACCTGGTGGTGCTCGCCGCGCGCCATGCGGCCCAGCGCCGACAGCGGCTCGCCCTGCGACCCGGTGCTGACCAGCACCACCTGTTCGGGCGGCATCGACGTCGCCTCGTCCAGGCTGACCATCAGGCCCGGCGCCACCCGCAGCAGCCCGTGGTCGCGGGCCACGCCCATGTTGCGGACCATCGAGCGGCCGACGAGGGCGACCTTGCGGCCGTGGGTCTCCGCGGCGTCGAGCACCTGCTGGATGCGGTGCACGTGGCTGGCGAAGCTGGAGACGATCAGCCGCTGGGTGGCGCGGCGGAAGACGTCCTCGAGCACCGGCCCGATCGCCCGCTCCGGGACGACGAAGCCGGGCACCTCGGCGTTGGTGGAGTCGGCCAGCAGCAGGTCGATGCCCTCGAGGCCGAGCCGGGCGAAGGCGCCGAGGTCGGTGAGGACGCCGTCCAGGGGCAGCTGGTCCATCTTGAAGTCGCCGGTGTGCACCAGCACGCCCGCGGGCGTGTGCACGGCGACGGCGAGCGCGTCGGGGATCGAGTGGTTGACCGCGATGAACTCGCAGTGGAACGGCCCGGCCAGGTGGTCGTCGCCGGCGGCCACCTCGACCAGCACCGGGTCGAGCCGGTGCTCGCGCAGCTTCGCCGCGACGAGGGCCAGCGTGAACCGCGAGCCCACCAGCGGGATGTCCCCGCGCAGCCGCAGCAGGTAGGGGATGGCGCCGATGTGGTCCTCGTGCCCGTGGGTGAGGACGACGGCGGCGACGTCGTCGAGGCGGTGCTCGATGACCCCGAAGTCCGGGAGGATCAGGTCGACGCCGGGCTGCTCGGCCTCGGGGAAGAGCACGCCGCAGTCGATGACCAGCAGCTTGCCCTCGAACTCCAGGACGGCCATGTTGCGGCCGATCTCGCCCAGGCCGCCGAGCGCCATGACGCGCAGCCCGCCGGCCGGCAGCGGCGGCGGCGTCTTGAGGTCGAGGTGCGGCTGGTTGGCCTGTCCGGCCGAGCTGACGGTCACCGGGTGTGGACCTCTCCGAGGTGGACCCCACCGGCGGTGAGGTCGGTGCGCAGCTGCTCCAGCTGCTCGGGCGTGGCGTCGACCAGCGGCGGGCGCACGGGGCCGCCGGGCAGACCCAGCTCGCGCAGCGCCGCCTTGACCGTGATGACGCCCTGGGTGCGGAAGACGCCGGTGTAGACCGGCAGCAGGCTCTCGTTGACCTCGCGCGCCTTGGCCAGGTCACCGGCCTCGACCGCGGCGATCAGCTCGGCCAGCCGGGGACCGACCAGGTGGCCGACCACGCTCACCACCCCGACCGCGCCCAGCGCCAGCATCGGCAGGTTGACCATGTCCTCGCCGCAGTAGTAGGCCAGGTCGGTGCGGGCCAGCGTCCAGGCCATCGCGCCGAGGTCGGACTTGGCGTCCTTGACCGCGACGATGCGCGGGTGCTCCGCGAGGCGGACCAGCGTCTCCACCTCGATCGGCACGACCGAGCGCGGCGGGATGTCGTAGAGCATCACCGGCAGGTCGGTGGCGTCGGCGACCGCGGTGAAGTGGCGCAGCAGCCCGGCCTGCGGCGGCTTGTTGTAGTACGGGGTGACGACGAGCAGACCGTCGGCCCCGAGCCGCTCGGCGCGGCGGGCGTTGTCGGTGCTGTGCGCCGTGTCGTTCGTGCCGACACCGGCGACCACGGTGGCGCGGTCGCCGACGGCGTCGATGACGGCCTCGAGGACGGCGTGCTGCTCGCCGTCGGCCAGGGTGGGGGCCTCGCCGGTGGTGCCGAGCACCACCAGGCCGTCGTGGGCCTGCCGGTCCACCAGGTGCGCGGCCAGCTCCTGGGCCCCCGCCAGGTCGATCGAGCCGTCCTCGGCGAACGGGGTCACCATCGCCGTCAGCACTCGCCCGAAGGGCCGGGCGGGGTCGGTGGTCATGGGGTCGAATCTACCGACCGGCCGCGGCGGTGCCCGGCCCGGCAGCGGGTGCGCGCACGTACTCGGAGACCGCGTAGGCCAGCCCGCTGGTCGACGTCGCCCAGCCGCGCCCCGGCGTGCGGACGGCGCGGTGCCAGCCGTGGTCGAGGGCGGGCGCGCGGGTGTCGCCGTCGACGGCCAGGTCGACGTCGGTGACCACCAGCCGGTCGGCGTGCGGCAGGAACGCGGCGTAGACGGCGGCGCCGCCGATCACCCAGCAGTCGCCGGCGCCGGCCAGCACCTCCGCGACCGACCCGGCGCGCTCGGCGCCCGCGGCCGTCCAGTGCGGGTCGGTGGTGAGCACGACGTTGCGCCGCCCGGGCAGGGGCCGGGCGCGCGGGGGCAGCGACTCCCAGGTGCGCCGGCCCATGACCACGGTGCCGCCGGTGGTCAGCTGCCGGAACAGCCGTAGGTCCTCGGGCAGGTGCCAGGGCAGCCGGCCGCCGGCACCGATGACCCGGTCGTGCGCCTGCGCCCAGATGAGCTGGACCGGCACCGGTCAGACCGCGACGGCGGCGCGGATGGCCGGGTGCGGGTCGTACCCGTGCAGGGTGAAGTCCTCGAAGGCGTGGTCGAACAGCGACGGCGCCGGGGCGATCTCCAGCGTCGGGAAGGGCCGCACCTCGCGGGAGAGCTGCTCGCGGACCTGCTCGACGTGGTTGCTGTACACGTGGCAGTCGCCGCCGACCCAGATGAACTCCCCCGGCTCGAGGCCGACCTGGGCGGCGACCATGCGGGTGAGCAGCGCGTAGCCGGCGATGTTGAACGGGACGCCGAGGAACATGTCGGCGCTGCGCTGGTAGAGCTGGCAGGACAGCCGCCCGTCGTGCACGGCGAACTGGAACAGCGCGTGGCAGGGCGCCAGCGCCATGTCGGGCAGCGCGGCGACGTTCCAGGCCGAGACGACCATGCGCCGCGAGTCGGGGTCCGTGCGCAGCGTGTCGAGCACGCCCTGGACCTGGTCGACGGTGCCGCCGTCCGGGGTGGGCCACGAGCGCCACTGGACGCCGTAGACCGGCCCGAGGTCGCCGTCCGCGTCGGCCCACTCGTCCCAGATGGTGACGCCGTGCTCCTTCAGCCAGCGGGTGTTGCCCTCGCCGCGCAGGAACCACAGCAGCTCGACGGCGACCGACCGGAAGTGCACCTTCTTGGTGGTGACCAGCGGGAAGCGCTCGGACAGGTCGTAGCGCAGCCGCTCGCCGAACAGGCTGACGGTCCCGGTGCCGGTGCGGTCGGACTTCGGCGTCCCCGTCTCGAGGACGCGGCGCAGGAGGTCCTCGTACTGCGTGTCGACTCCTCCGGTGCTCGTCACGGGCGCCGAGCCTAGGCGACGCCGGACGCGGCGGCCGTCAGCGTGCGGGTGAGGTCGGTCGCCAGGTCGCCCCGCTCGGCGACGGCGACGTCGTCGAGTTCCAGCCAGCCGGCCATCAGCCGCAGCTCGGCCGCGAGCTCCGCGGCGACCTCGGCCCGGTCGACGCCGGCCTCGGCGTGGGTGGCCTGTGCGCGCAGGACGCCGGCCTGCCGGTCGGCCTTGAGGTCGACGCGGGCGACGAGCCGGTCGCCGAGCAGGAAGGGCAGCACGTAGTAGCCGTGCACCCGCTGCGCTGCCGGGGTGTAGATCTCCAGCCGGTAGCGGAAGCCGAAGATGCGCTCCACGCGCGGCCGCTCCCACACGAGCGGGTCGAACGGCGAGAGCAGCGCGCGGGCGCGGACCCACCGCGGCCGGCGCGCCGCCGGGTCGAGCCAGGCCGGCGCCCCCCACCCGTCGACCTCGACCGGCAGCAGCTCCCCGGCGTCGGCGAGCTCGGCTATCGCCTGGCGGGCCGGCGCCGGGCGGAGGCGGAAGTAGTCGCGCAGGTCCCGCTCGGTGGCCACGCCGAGCGCGCGGGCGGCGGTGCGCACCAGCTCGCGGACGGCGTCGGCGGGGTCCGGCGTCGGGATCCGCAGGACGGCGGGCGGCAACACCCGCTCGGTGAGGTCGTAGACCCGCTCGAAGGACGTCGTCCGGGCCCGGGCGGTGAGCACGCCGGTGTAGAACAGCCACTCGAGCGCCACCTTGCCCGCGTGCCAGTTCCACATCGAGCCGGGCCGGTCGGGCCGGGGCTCGGCGAGGTCGCTGGCCTTGAGCGGGCCGGCCCCGCGCACCCGGTCGAGCACCTCGGCGACGTAGCCGGGCCGCTCCCGCTGGATGCGCACCATCGAGCCCCAGGCGTGCTCCTCCGCGGCGGCCATGCGCCAGCGCAGGTGCGGGTGCAGGCGCACGGGCAGGTAGCTGGCCTCGTGCGCCCAATACTCGAAGACGTCGGACCGGCGGGCGGTGAAGTCGTCCATGGCCGCCCGCGGGTAGGCGCCCAGCCGACTGAACGCGGGCAGGTAGTGGGAGCGGGAGAGCACGTTGACCGAGTCGATCTGGACGACCGACATCCGGTCGGTCACCCTCCGCAGCTGTCGGGCGCCGGGGACGACGGCCGGCCGCGGGTCGGCGAGCCCCTGGGCGGCCAGCGCGGTCCGCCGGGCGAGCGCTGCCGGCAGCCGGTCGACGGCGGGAGGGGTCACGCGCTGATCCTGCCGTGGCCCGCCGACGGTCTCGCGTCGGCGGCGGACCGACCTACGCTGCGTGCGTGGAGTCCCTGCCCTTCCCGCGTCTGACCGGCACCGCGGAGGTGTCCGTGCGCCCCGCGGTGCCCGCCGACGCAGCCGCCATCGCGCGGGTGCAGGGCGAGACCTGGCGGACGGCGTTCCGGGCGCTGCTGCCGGCCGCGGTGCTCGACGGCTGGGACGCCACGGCCGCCGAGGCCGCGTGGACGGCCGCGGTGACCGCTCCCCCGACGCCGGGGCACGGCGTGCTGGTCGCCGTCGACGACGGGCGCGTCGTGGGCTTCGCCGCGCACGGCCCCGCCGAGCTGGACGACGGCGAGCAGCCGCACCCGGCCGGGCCGACGACGGACCTGGCCGTGCTGCTCGTGGAGCCGCGGTGGGGACGCCGCGGGCACGGCAGCCGGCTGCTGGCCGCGGTCGCCGACCTGGCGCGCAGGACGGGTGCGCGCCGCCTGCAGGCGTGGGTCGCCGAGGGCGACGCGGTGACCGCCGGGTTCCTCGAGTCGGCCGGGTGGGCGCGCGAGGGGTGGGTCCGCACGCTGGACGCCGCCGGCACGCCGGTGCGGGAGGTCCGCTGGCACACCCTGCTGGAGGAGGACGCATGACGTTCACCGGCTTCCCCGACGAGGGCCTCGTCTTCTACGAGGGCCTGGAGGCGGACAACTCCAAGACCTACTGGACGCACTCCCGGTCGGTGTACGAGGACTGCGTCCGCGCGCCGATGCAGGCGCTGGTGGACGAGCTGGCGGGCGAGTTCGGCCCGGCGAAGCTGTTCCGTCCCTACCGGGACGTGCGCTTCAGCCACGACAAGACGCCGTACAAGACGCACCAGGGCGCGGTGGCTCATCAGGAGGGCCGGGGTGCCGGCGCCTGGTACGTGCAGGTCTCCGCCGAGGGGCTGCGGGTCGCCGGTGGCGCGTGGCGGCTGGAGTCCGACCAGGTCGAGCGCTACCGCCGGGCCGTGGCCGACGACGTCCAGGGGCCGCGGCTGCGCACCGAGGTCGACCGGCTGGCCGGTGCGGGCTGGACCGTGGACGGGGACCGCCTGACGCGGGTGCCGAAGGGCTACGACGTCGACGACGCCCGCGCGGACCTGCTCCGGCACCGCTCGCTGCACGCGGGCCGGCTCTTCCCCTTCGCGGAGTGGCTGCACACCCGGGAGGCACTGGAGCACGTGCGCTCGGCCTGGCGGGAGCTCACCGACCTCAACGCCTGGCTCGCCGACAACGTGGGCGCCACGACCAAGGAGGTCCGTCGCCGCTGAGCGGCTGTCGGCTCCCTGAACAGCACGGCCGGGACGACGGATACCGGACACGCGGAAGGGCCCCCACCGGGTGGTGGGGGCCCTTCCGGGAATGGTTGTCCGGCGGTGTCCTACTCTCCCACCCCGTCTCCAGGGCAGTACCATCGGCGCTGAGAGGCTTAGCTTCCGGGTTCGGAATGGGACCGGGCGTTTCCCTCTCGCCATGACCGCCGTAACACTGTGAACATGTCAACCCGGTCGGGGTTGGGTGCGTTCAGAACCGCACAGTGGACGCGAGCTGTCGATTGTTTGATGGCTTGACGGTGTGTGGTCAAGCCCTCGGCCTGTTAGTACCGGTCAGCTCCACACCTCGCGGTGCTTCCACTTCCGGCCTATCAACCCGCTGGTCTGGGCGGGG
>NZ_PVTG01000009.1 GCF_003002915.1 Geodermatophilus tzadiensis
CTGTCGACCAGGGACACGGCCCGAGCAACGCCGCCGAGGCGAGACAGCCGTACTGAGGCCGCCACGGTAGGGCCGATGCGCCGGCCCCACCGCGGGGACCGAGGCCCGCACAGGACCCAACGGCTACGAGCAGGCCGGGCAGCCGCGCCTGTCCACGCGTGGACGATGCTCTTGGGTGGATGTGACGCATGGATGGCCCGATGCTGTCGATCCTCAGCGTGCGCGGAAGACTGATGTCAGGTCCCGGGCTTGTGGAGCCTTCGAGGACGCGGCGAGACGCCGACGCTCACCGCGCTCGTCCCGACCGCTCGGGCAGCGCGTACTCCGTCGATCAAGCGGTGGGCACGACGACGGCGCTCGGCGCCATCGCCGAGTTCGAGCGTGACCTGATGCACGAGCGAAACCCTCACCGGCCAGGAGACGGCACGGGTCTGGCGCCGGACGTGGAACGGTGCCAGCAGCACGCCGCCCTTGAGGACCACCTCGTCGGTCTGGGCGGAGGATCAGGACGCTCGTCCGCGTCCTCGACGAGGACACGCAGACGAGGACACGCACCTGGCCGCGGTGTGGAACCGGCTGTCCCGGGGGGTGGTGGCCCGGGAGCGGACCCGCCGGCCCCGCTCGGCCGGCGGGTAGTGGCCGGTCTGCGGACCGTCACGGCCGGCCGCTCATCGCGACGAGGCGCGCGGAGTCGGCACCCGAGGCGTTGAACGACCGGACGAGCCGGATGGGGGTGCCGTTGACCTCGGTCAGCCGTCCGCTCCAGGCCTCTTGGTACAGGACTGCCAGATCCGCCAGGTCCGCGTCGGTCAGCCTGCTCTCGCTGCCGTAGTTCATGATCGTGAAGGGCTCGTGCCGTCCGAACACCTCGGCCGGCCAGGCCTGCTCGCGCACCAGGGCGAAGAAGTGGCGGAGCCCGAAGACGTGACCGAGCTCGTGGACGAGCGTCTCGACCCGTTCTTCCTCCGTCTGGTCGAACAGGCGGGGGTAGATCACGAGCTCGTGCCGGCCCGCGTCGGGGAAGAAGGCCCGCGCCAGGACGCAGCCGGCGGGTGAGCACCGGTCGACGTCGCGCACCGAGACCTCGAAGTCCCACGCGTCGTCGTCCCGGGTGAACCTGACCGGTGCGGCCGCCCCCCACCCGAGGATCGCCAGGCCGAGCAGCCGGGTCAGGGCCTCGGCGGCCACCGCCGGCTCGGCGAAGGACTCGAGCGAGCGCTGCTGAAAGCGCCACCGCAGCGTCGTGTGCTCGGCCCAGAGCGGGACGAAGCCCTCGGTGGCGTCCACGACGAGTTCCAGGCGGGACAGGTTGCGCGGGGCCGCGGACCCCCGTGCCTCGGTGTCGCAGACCGCCCCGGGTCCGTAGACGTGCAGGCTCGGCTCGACCGCCCGGCTGGCCTCGCCGGCATCCCGGAGCCGGAATGGATCGTCGTCCTGGGACACATGGACCCTCCTTCGCCGGTGCCGCGTGGAGGCGCGACGCGTTGCTCGGGAACGACTGTGGGCTGCGCTCGTCACGGCGGCGTCACCGGATCGGTGTCCGCCGCGGTCCGACGACCTGGTGACGGCGCAGTGACGCCCGTGTGACGCACGCTCGGGACGCTGGGTCGGCCGCGCCGGGACGCCGAGCATCCGTCGGCGCCGCACGCCGCGAGCCCGGAGGAAGAGGAGCCGACCTGTGGCACAGGACGAGAACCGCAGCGACGGTGCCCGCGAGGCCGATCACGTCGAGCGCGCCGAGGACGTCCCGGCGGCGACGGTGGGCGCGGGGGAGGAGGCCGGCCTGGCGGGCCAGGTCCGGTCGGCGGACCTGGTGGCCGACGTCAACCTGGCGCAGGGCGTGACCTACACCCCCGGGGAGCTGAGGGTGCTCCGGACCGGCTACGTCTTCCGGGTCAACGACGTGATCCGGGGAGAGGTGCCTGGCGAGTACGTCACCGTCAACGACACCGGAGGCGTCCGTCCCGACGGCTCCACCGTCTCCACGGAGCGCTCCTTTCGGCTCGTCCCGGGCGAGCGGTACGTGGTGTTCGCCGACCGGGTCGGAGGCGAGCTGTGGCTCCGGGAGGTCCTGCAGGTCCACGACGACGGGGCGGTCGTGGCGGACGCGTCGGGCAGGGTGCTGGTGGGGTTCCAGGAGGGGGTTCCGCTCGCGGAGGCCGAACCCACCTTCGAGGCGCTGCGGTACGTGCGACCGGTGGCCCGGGCCTCCGCGCCGATGGAAGGCCCTCCGGACGAGGCGTCGGAGCCGCTGCCCGACCAGCAGGGAGGGGCTGCCCTCGAGGCCGGCCGGCACGCCCCGGTCGACCTCGGGGCGGTGGTCGACTACCTGCGCGCCGCTCAGCGCCAGGGCTCGGCCCCACCGGACGTCCTCCCCGGGCAGGGAGGGGGGAGCTCCCCGTCCGCGGCAGGACCACCGGTACGGGAGCCGCCGCACAACATCGAGGGCCACAGCCAGGAGTCGGAGCCGGGCCCTGCGGGTGCCGGTACCGCCGAGGCGGTGCTCTCGGGCAACTACGTCACCGCGTTCCAGAGCCACTTCCACTTCCTGCCGAACGACGACAACTGGGCGTGGAGCAACCACTGCCGGGGGAGCTGGAACGCGCTCGTCGACAACCGCCTCGGCCTGTTCGCATACAAGATCACCACGTCGGACGGCCAGCCCATCCGCGACCGGCTGCCGGTGGCCGGGAACGGCCAGAACAACGTGGGAGTGTTGTCGAACGCCCAGATGACCGCCGGCGGCTACGACACCTGGGACGTGCTGTCCGCCAACGGCGTCTGCTACACCTGGACCAGCGGCAACCGCGTCACCGAGACCGACATCCTCGTCAACCCGGCCATCGCCGGGGACGAGGCGCAGTTCCGGAAGACGCTGACCCACGAGTACGGGCATGCCCTGACGCTCGGCCACGAGTCCGCCCGGATGGCGCTGCTGTACCCGGGGACCTTCCGCCAGCCCCCCAACCACACCTCGCTCTGGTACTCGAGGGCGGACGACCACCACGGCGTGCGCAGCATGCTCGACTGGGTCAACGCGAACGTCGCCGAGGGAACGTGGTCCGTCGCCCGGTTCACCGACATGGCCACGTGGTCGCAGGCCCACGCGGCCCCAGGCACGACCGGGAACCTGGTGATGACGCGCCTCGTGCCCGAGACGGTCGCCCGCGGGGGCACCGCCGCCGTCCAGTTCGTGCACGTCGAGAACCGCGGCAACGTGCCGGCCCAGAACGTGCGGCTCACGTTCTACCTCTCGCCGAACGAGGTCGTGTCCGCCGGTGACCACGAGCTCGCGTCCTTCACCTGGAACACGTTCACGACCTGGTGGAGCGGATCGCTGACCGTCCGGATCCCCACCTCGGTGCCGGCGGGGCAGTACTTCTTCGGCTGGATCGTCACGACCGACACCGCGGAACGGTCGTCGTCCAACAACCAGGCGCTCCTCCTGCGCGATCACACGTCCGGGTTCGCGAAGGTCCGCGTCACCGTCACCTGACCGCGGCCCGACGCCGGCCGAACACTCGTCCAGCGGCGGACCCGCGCCGGGACGGCGAGGAGCAACGACCCGTCGGCAGGGGTTGCCGACGGCGGGACGCAGGGAGGGGCCATGCCCACCGATGCAGACAGCTCCGGGCGCGTCGCGACGACGGACCGCACGAGGATGACCACGGGCGAGTACGAGCGGCTGCTCGCCGCGCTGCGGCGGTTCATCCGCACCGAGGGCGAGAGGTACCTCGCCGATCCCAACATCACCTCCATCGGCATCGGGTACAAGGTCACCGACGGCAGGGAGACCCCAGAGCTCTCGGTCCAGTTCACCGTCGGCGAGAAGCTCGCCGAGCCCGAGTCGCTCGCCGCGCTGGGTACGTCGGCGGTGCCCGAGTCGATCGTGATCGACGGTGTGGCGGTCCCGACCGACGTGCTGGAGCGCCGCTACGCGCCGGCGTTCCGCCTGGTGGCCGAGCCGCCCACCGTCGCGCGGAAGGTCCGGCTCGACCCGGTCGTGCCGGGCATCAGCGTGGGGCACCCGTCCATCACCGCCGGCACGATCGGTGGCGTCGTGTACGACCGGCGGGACGGCACGCCGTACGTGCTGAGCAACTGGCACGTGCTGCACGGGCCGGACGGCTCGGTCGGTGACGACGTGGTGCAGCCCGGTCCGCGCGACGACAACCGCCTCGCCGCCAACCGGCTGGGCCGGCTGGTCCGCTCGTACCTGGGGATCGCGGGGGACTGCGCCGTCGCGACGATCGAGGACCGCCGCTTCGACGCCGTCCACCTGGGGCTGGGCGTAGTACCGGACCGGCTCGGAGAGCCGGAGCTGGGCGACGCGGTGGTCAAGTCCGGCCGCACGACCGAGGTGACGCGCGGGATCGTGCGACGGGTCGACGCGATCGTGCAGCTGGACTATGGCGGGTCCGTGGGGCTCAAGAACATCGGCTGCTTCGAGATCGGCCCGGACCCGGTGCACCCGGCCGCCCAGGGCGAGATCAGCCGGGGCGGTGACTCCGGGGCGATGTGGCTGTTCACCGACGCCGGGCAGCCGACGACCGTGGTGGCCGGTCTGCACTTCGGCGGCGAGGCCGGGCTGGACCCGGACGAGCACGCGCTGGCCTGCCTGCCCGCGTCGGTGTTCGAGAAGCTGGAGATCACGCTGCGCCCGCCGTCGCCCGAGGACGTCATGGTGCCCCACGGCTACGACCCCGGTTTCCTCGGCGTTAGCGTCCCGGCGCCCGAGCCCGGTGCCGCCATCCGCGAGGACGTGGCGTCCACGGTCGACGGCGACACCGTCGTCGAGCACACGCACTTCTCGCTGCAGATGAGCGCCTCCCGGCGGTTCGCGTTCTGGGTGGGTTGGAACATCGACGGCGGCAGCCTGAAGGCGCTCAGCCGCAAGGGGATGAAGTTCCTCAAGGACCCCCAGATCGCCGACGACCTCCAGGTCGGGAACGAGCTGTACGCCGGCAACGACCTCGACCGGGGACACATCGCGCGGCGGGCCGACCTGGTCTGGGGCAGCCTGCCCGTCGCCGAACGGGCCAACCGCGACTCGTTCTTCTTCACCAACATCGCGCCGCAGATGGACGACTTCAACCAGAGCGCCCAGGACGGCGTGTGGGGGAAGCTTGAGGAGGCGGTCTTCGCCGACGTGGACGTGGAGGACCTGAAGGTCAGCGTGTTCGGCGGGCCGGTCTTCGCCGCCGACGACCGGGTCTACCGGGGGGTGCGGCTCCCGCGCGAGTACTGGAAGGTTCTGGCCTTCCACGAGGCCGGTGCCCTGAAGGCACGCGCCTTCCTGCTCACGCAGTCCCTCGACCAGCTCGAGGCGCTGGAGCTGGACGAGTTCCGCGTCTTCCAGGTGACGGTCGCCGAGATCGAGGCCCGCTGCGGGCTGCGGTTCCCGGACGTGTTGCAGGAGGCCCAGCCCCTCGCGCCGGCCGATCAGACGGGGGAGCGGGAGCCGCTGGCCACGCTCGCGGACATCGTCTGGTGAACCGTCGGGCCGTCATCGCCCTGGTCAGGTCTCGACCCGGATGGTGACGCTACGCGTGACGGGCGCCCGGAACGGGTCACCGGTGATGACGTCGACGACCGCGCGCCCCGGCGACCGGGCGCGGAGCAGGACCGCGCCCGGTGCCCCAAGCGGGGTGAGGACCGACCCGTCGGTGCCGACGACGCTCTCGGAGAGCACCCCGAGCAGCTCGACACCGCTGCCCGACCGGATCCGGCCCCCGTTCGCGGCGACCCGGATCACGTCGCCCACGGCGACGACCAGCTCCGGCGGCAGGCCGTCCTCGTCCGGCCGGACGTCGATGAGGCGGCTCATCCGGCCCGCCGTCGGATCAGGACGTGCGGATCACGACGTGAGGACGACGTCCTCCTGCGGATCCCAGTCGACCACGGTCGGGGTGCGCGGGACCGGCACCTCCGCCGCCTCGGTCGTCGTTCCCGCGACCCCCTGGTCGCGGAGGATCTTGGGGTAGATGGTCGCGGTGAAGGAGGCGTCGAGGGGGTTGATGTCCAGCCCCCCGCGGATGGGCTTGCCATCCTTCGTGATCGAGCCGGGAAGCTGGTAGCACATGATGGAGTCCTGGTCGGCCTCGGTCCCGATGATCTTCGTGGGGTCGAGCGGGGTGAGCACCTGCTGGTCCACCATCTCCTTGGGCCAGCCCTGGGTCCGCTTGAAGTACTCGTAGGCCTTCTCCGGGTCGATGCGGTTCACGAGCGCCTGGCGCATGTGCTCGTGCGGGAACCCCAGCGTGTGGCCGGCCTCGTGGCGGACGACCCGGCGGTACTCCTTCTCGTCGGTGCTCATCGTGAACCCCTGCAGGTTCATGGTCTGCCGGTTCGCCGGGATGAGCTTGATGTCGGTGCCGAGGTAGGACCAGTAGCCCCCGGGGCCTCGGGAGATGCGGACGTCGCCGGTCCCCGAGGTCTGGGTGAAGGACATGCCGCCGTACTTCGCCCAAGCGTTCAGGTGTTCGACGATGCGTGCCCGCAGGTCCGCCGCGGTGGCCTCCATGAAGCTCACCGTCAGGGTCTTGGGCACCGGCCCCCAGTACCTGCCCGTGTAGATCGTCAGCTGCAGGGGGTCGAGCACGCCGTCGCCGAGGGCGAGCTCCTGCAGCGGCGCGTTGGTCGGGTTCTCCTTCGCCGCCACTTCCGCGGCCTTCGTCTGCAGCCGGTCGGGCAGGGCCATGACACGGCAACCGGCGTCGGCGTCGAAAGCCCCGCCTCCGTCGGACGAAGCCTGGTCGCCGACCGCCTCGCCCGCGATGCGCGCGATGTCCCGCAACGCCTTCATGTAGCCGGTTTCGTCCATGTCAGTCTCCTCGCAGATCCGGTTCCCAGGTGACGCCGGGAGGCGGAGGGGGCACGCCGGAGGGACCGCGCACAACCGCCCCACCCACCTCGTCCCGACGGCGCCAGAGTTCGCGTCCCCCGTCACCACGGCGTCACCACTCCGTCACGCGGCCCCTGGGGACCGGCAGGTGACGAAGCCGTGACGACGTCGTGACGAGGTGCCCACGACCCTGCCCTCGTCCTCCGCTGTGGCGGCCCGCGAGATGACGACGAGGGTGAGATGCGCTTCGACGGAGTCGAGATCAAGGTGACCCTCGGCCGGGACCTGACCGGTCAGGCGGTCGAGGAGCTCCAGCTCCCGGCGGAGGACCCCTGGCAGATCTGGTTCTGGGAGGACGTCACCCCGGGCGACGGCCCGGGGACGCCACTGCTGGATCGCGGCGTGATCCTGAGGGCTCGCGACAAGGCCCGTGGCGACGACGACGCGACCATCAAGCTCCGCCCCTGCCGGCGCTCCCAGCTGACCGATCGGTGGCTGGCCACCACGAAGGGCAAGACCGGCGGCGAGGAGTGGGAGCTGAAGCTGGAGGCCGATTGGTCGGGTGAGCGGAGGGTGCTCGCGGCCTCGTACAGCTACGACCGGCCGGGCGGCCTCGTGCGGGAGGCCGGTCAGGGGAACCGGCCGGTCCAGGACCTCTTCACCGCCGACCAGTTGCTCTTCCTGCAGGACTGCTCGGGCACCGCCATCAACCTGGCGACCCTGACCGCGCTCCCGCCCGTGACGGCGACCCGGTGGAAGGACGTCCCGGCGGCCCCTCACGGGCTCGATCCGCGGGCCGAGCGGTGGACCGTCGGCGACCTGGACTTCCTCGAGCTCTCGGTGGTCGCCGACCTGGGGCAGGCCTCCAGGCGGCAGGCCGAGCTGACCGCGTTCCTGTGGTCCCGCGGCCTCGCGATCGGTGCGCAGCAGCAGAACAAGACCCGTCAGGTGCTCGAGCACCTCATGGCACGTGCCGTCGAACCCACGTCGACCGGCCGGCCGGTCGAGCACCGGTGAACCGAGGAGGCCCGATGGCTTTTCTCCTGTGCGCGGACTTCTCCCTCTTCCCGGATGACACCGCGCTGGGACCAGGGTTCACCTTCGCCGCGATGGACTTCCAGGACGTCCCGGGCGGGTCCGTGGTCTCCTTCGTCAACGCGACGGCAGGTGAGCGTGGTCTCCAGTTCCCGCACTCCGGGTTGGAGATCGGCCTCCCCGTGCCGGTCCGGTGGGCCCGCCTGCGGATCGGTCAGTTCGCGGGGCCGTACACGGTGGACGGCCTGGATCTCGCGGGGGCTGCCGTCAGCACGTTCGCGATGAACTTCCCGAACACCTACCGGAACGTCCGGCTCCGGGGGCCGGACCTGTTCACCATCCGGTTCACCGGTGGAGACAGCGAGGGGAGCGTGGTGTCGGTCTGCGTTCCGGTCCCGTGAAGCCTCCGCCCGAAGGGACCCATCGCCAGCGAGGATCACACGATGCCGATCAGCTGCGCGAGTGGGTCCGTCACGCCGTCAGGCACCGACGGTGATGCGACCGTGACGCGGCATCCGCCATCCTCGCCTCCTCGGCCGACCCAGCGATGTCCCGTACACAAAGGAGGCCCTCGATGTCGGAGTTGAACCTGCCACGAGCAGCGGACGAGGAAACGCCGGCTGCCAACGTGGCGGCGGCGAGCCGTGAGGACGACGACGCGCGCGTCATGTACGCGGTGGTCGACGCGAACGGCACGCTCGCACGTGGGCGCAGAGCCGTGTCGGCTGCACGACTCGGGACGGGCACCTACGAGGTGGTCTTCCGCAGGGACGTGCGGAGGAGCGCGTACGTCGCGACCATAGGGCTGTCCGGCGCGGCGGGCGCGTCACTCCCCGGCGAGATCACCGTCGTGGGGCGTGCCGGCAACGACCGCGGCGTCTTCGTGACGACGCACAGCAGCGGAGGCGCCGCCGCGGACCTCGGTTTCCACCTCGCCGTCCTCGGCGCGGACGACGACTGACGTCACCGGCCCCGCCGTCTCACGCCCGGTGGTCCGAGCGCCGGCGACCCGTCGTCAGCCGGCCAGGGATGAGGGCGGGGTCCGGCCGACGGTCGAATCGAAAGATGACGACCTCGACCAGCTCTGCCAGCAGGGACATGCGTTCTCTCTTCACCGTGGGGACGCAAGGTCCGGTCCGGTGCGGAGATGGCAGGACTATGACGGGACACGCCAGCGCCTATCTGGCGGTCAAGCTCCTGATCAGGCCTGCGTCGCCGGCCGGGCTGGCGCCGACGACAGCAGGCGTACAAGTTCGCAGCAGAGCACGAAGCCAGTTAGTGCATGGGTCACGCCCACTGTCGCCAACCGTCAGCTCACGATCAGCCAGTTGACCCGGCCATGCTCACAGTCAGGTCAGGTTAGGGGAGCCGTAGGGCGGGCGAGGACACTTTCGATGCCGTCCGCGCATCACCCGCTGCCTGACGTCGTGGGGATGGCGAGCCCACCCTCGAGGGGGCCGAGAGTGGGCTACCTTGGCCCAGCTGGCTGTCGGCTACTAGAAGTTGACCATGCCCTACGCCCCGGCCCTGCTGGGAGGAGAACCGCCCGGCGGCGTTCGAGTTCATCGAGCGCGTCCTGGACCGACCGGAGCGCTGACCGATCGTGATCCGTGCCCAGACCACGTCCGACGCCGCGGTGAGGCATGCCGCCGAGGCCGGGGTGCGGTGACCACGGGTGAGGGCGACGAGCCGGTGGTCGCCCGCGTGACCCCGGAGTCCGGCCGCAGCGTCGCCGAGCTGCTCGGCATGTCCCTGGGGCTCGACGTCTGAGAGCGTCACGTGGATTTCCTGGTCGTCGCCGCGTCCGAGAGTCGGTTGGGCGAGCTGGAGCGGCGTCGGCTGGCCCGGGTCGACCGCTGGGCCACCGCGGCGGACCACGTGACACGGATGCAGGCCCGGCCACCGGCCGACGACGGAGGGGAGTCGCCCGAGGACGAGGATCGACCGTAGACGTCGGAGGTCATGGAGGTGTGGGCGTGCCCGAGTCGGTCTGCCGTTGCCCGAGGGGACAGTCCGGCGCGATCCATCAGCGTGGCCACGGTCTCGCGGATGGACGTGGGTGGTGACCCCGTCGAAGGACGGCCGACCGTGTCGTGCAGAGGCGGACGTCGCCCGGTCCGCTCGGCAGGAGCAGGAGGAAGCGGCTCATGGACGGCGATCCCGTCGAGGTGGAGCCTTCTCGGGTGCCCGTGCCGCCCGATCCGCTGACCACCTACTTACCGCGGGGGCCGGCAGTGCCCGTGGGGCAGGCTCCCCTGGTGACCTCTCCAGCCGCGTGGACGCGTCATTACGACGCCGCCGCGAGAACAGTGCCAACGGTCATCAGTCGCTGCTGAACCGAAGATGCGAACGCGATCCAATCCGTCCGTCCCGTGCAGCAGGGGATGGACGCCGGTACCGCCGCCGCTCCATGCTTGTCCGTGCCCGGTCTTCGGCTGCAGGGGGAGAGCGCCATGGCGACCGCGACCAATCAGCACCTGCCGATCATTCTCGTCCGGGGATTCGGCGGGCTCGACGTCAGTGACGAGAAGCGAATCGCCTACCAGGGGTTCAACAACGGCACGGTATATCCGGGCAAACGTGGCGAGAACTACATCTATGAGGGCATGGTCCTCAAGTTCTTGAAGTCCGACTACACCTACTACGACGCGACCAACGTCATCGGTTACTACGCCGATGCGGTCACCGATCATCCGGAGATCCCGAAGGAGCTCGTCGACCGAAATATATCCGAGAAATTCTTCACTGGCGACCTGGTGATTGATCCCGCGACGGCACTCGCGCTCGTCCGGCGGCCGCCGGAGCAAGTACGTCGCACGTTGTGGGTCTTTCGGTACTACGACCTGCAACGAAAATTTACAGTCTACGCGGAGGCACTCGTGCGGCTCATCGACTTCATCCGGGCACTCGCCCGGGTGGAGGGGGAGACGCCGCCGATGGTGAACATCATCGCCCACTCCATGGGCGGCCTGATCGTCCGCGAGGCGCTGCAGATAACCTATCCGGGTAAGAACAAGAACCCTGAGGACTTCGTCAACAAGGTCGTCACCCTCGGGACGCCGCACAGGGGCATCACATTCCAACTGCTCTCCAAGTGGGTCGGTGTCGACGCCGACGATGAACTGAACCGCTTCAACCCGCAAAACCAGGAGAACGAGAGGTGGCCCGGGTCGTACAAAGATCTACACAAGCATTTCGACCCGCGCCGGATCCTCACGGTAGTCGGTACGAACTATCGTACCTACGACAACCGCATCTCATCCGGGCTCAACCGGCTGTTCTCAGCAGGTGGCGAGTTTGGCCCGCTCTATAACCGCAGCGACGGCCTGGTGAAGCAGCATAGCGCTCAGCTGCCCGGCGCCCCGCGCACCTTCGTGCACAAGTGTCACGGCGGCGAGGACTCACTGGTGACCTCCCGTGAGGCATACGAGATCGCGAGCCGATTCTTCTTCGGCGACGTGCTCGTGCGACTACGGTTGCTCACCGCCGAGATCAAGCACGGCGCGGATCCGCTCGGCGGATCCGAGTTCTTCCTCGGCGCCTCCATCAAGGCCCGCGACGTCGACTTCGAGCTCTTCCACCAGAGCCGTGATGCCGAGAACTGCTACGGGCCCTACCGCCGCGCGACGCTCGACGACGCAGAGCAGGGCGCAGAGGTGGCGTTCCCGCCGCTGCCGGATTGGACGCTGTGGGAGGGCTGGATGGACCGTTCCCGGGTCACCCGTGACACGGGGGACCTGGTGTTCCGGCTCGAGTTGTACGTCGCTGAACGGGACTCCTTCGGGGTGCGCTTCTCCGACGATGTCATCCTGCACAGGCAGCTGTTCGTGCGGGTCGCCCCCAAGGACGGGGGGACGGTGCAGGAGGGAATCGGTGGGATCTCCTGGACCGAGAACCCACGGCTGAGCTCGGACGGCACACTCGGCAAGGAGGCCGAGCCGATCAACGGCGACGGGAACGGCTGGAGGATCAGTCTCGACTATGCCGACTTCTCGGCCACGTTCGCCATCGAGTTGAAACCCGCGGGGTAAGTAGCGAAGTAGATGTGGGACCAGTTGGTCTCTGGTGACGCGCGGGCGAGCGCGCTGCCCGTCCTGTGGGCGGCCGCACTCGACCGTACGACCTCAAGGGCGGCGGCCGGTCCTCAACGGGTGGCCGAAGAAGGCTCATTGATTGAGGGTCAGGGTGTCGCCCGACGATGCGGTGGATCCAGGCGAGCGCCCTCGTCCCCCGGCCTCAGCCTTGGCGGCTTTAAGCGTGTCTGCGCCACATAGGCAGTTGGTGCTGCTGATGTTCGCCGTGCCAGTTGGATGAACTGATCGCTAAGGCCTGTCCTGCGGATCTTCGCGGAGCCAGAGGACGACGGCGGCGAGGACGAGCAGCGCCCGGTAGTAGGCGGCTCGTTTGGCGTAGCGGGTGGCCAGGGCGCGGAACTGCTTGAGTCGGCGAAGCAGCGCTCGATGACGTTGCGCCCGGCATAGACCTGCTGGTCGAAGGCTGGTGGACGGCCGCCGGCCGAGCCTTTGGCCCGGCGGCGGGCGAGCTGGTCGATCCGCTCCGGGCAGGTGAACCGGACGTGCCGAGCACGCAGCGCCGCGCGGGTGGAGGGATGGGAGTAGGCCCGGTCGGCGATCACCCGCTCCGGTCGGCGGCGCGGGCCGCCGGGACCGCGACGAGCCACCGTCACCTGCGCCAGCAGCGGCAGCAGCTGCGGATTGTCGCCGGCCTGCCCGGCGGTGAGCAGCACGGCGATTGGCAGGCCGCGCCCGTCGACGGCCAGGTGCAGCTTGGTGGTCAGTCCGCCGCGGGAACGCCCGAGTGCTTCGCCATCGATGGCGAGGACCTCGACCGAGGCGCTGCAGCCCCCTTTTTCCGCGCTCCGGCGGCGTGCTGATGAGCGCGCACGGCGCTGGAGTCGACGCTGACGGTCCACTGCACCGCGCCGACCGCGTCGTCCTTGGTTACCACCTCGGTGAGGATCCGGTCCCAGGTGCCGTCGGCGGTCCACTTGCGCAGCCGCTCGTGCGTGGTCTTCCTCGGCCCGTAGCGCTCGGGCAGATCCCGCCACGGCACCCCGGTCGCGGCCTGCCCAGGATCGCGTTGATCACCTGCCGGTGATCCCGCCACCGCCCGCCCCGGCGCCCCGTGGCAGGCAGCAGCGGCTCGGTCCGCGCCCAGGCTGCATCGGTGAGCTCATGCCGGCCGACCATGAGTCAGCCTGGCCCACATCGACGAAAGATCGCCAGGACAGGCCCTAGATCTACCTGGCCAGGACGTTGGTGACGGCCGGTCGGGCTTGAACGAAGGAGAACCTCCGAGTGGGGTGTGGCTTGTCGAAGGCCCAGTCCCTGCTCGGAGGTTCTCGTGTCCCACGCTAATGCCCGCACGACCGTCCATGGCCGGAAGCTGATCGTCGAGCGATTCGTCGAGCGATGGCAGCGCGGCTGGCGGCCGGCGCACATCGCCGCGGCGATGGGCATCTCCCGCAAGTGTGTGCGGACCTGGACACTCGCTACGCCGCCGAGGGCGAAGCCGGGTTGGCCGACCGGTCCAGCCGCCCGCACAGCAGCCCGCTACGCACCCCCGTGCAGGTGGAAGACCAGATCGTCGAGCTCCGCACACGGGAGCGCCGGGGCCCGGCGTGGATCGGCGCCGAACTCGACGTGCCGGCGCGCACCGTCTCCCGCGTGCTGACCCGCCGCGGGTTGCCCCGGCTGGCCGCCTTGGACCCGATGACCGGGCAGATCATCCGGGCCTCGAAGACCACCGCGACCCGCTACGAGCGGGCTGTTCCCGGCGAGCTGGTGCACATGGACGTCAAGAAGTTGGCGCGCATTCCCGACAGCGGCGGCTGGCGCGCACACGGCCGCGCCGCCCGCGAACAGACCCGGAACCGCAGGGTCAAGGTCGGCTATGACTACGTGCACTCACTGGTCGATGACCACTCCCGGCTGGCCTACTCCGAGATCCTCACCCACGAGAAGGGCCCCACCTGCGCGTCTTTCCTCGGCCGCGCCGCGGCCTACTTCGCCGCCCACGGCATGCCCCGCATCGAGCGGGTGATGACCGACAACGCCTGGGCCTACCAGCACTCGCTCAAGGCCGTGTGTGCCCAGCTGGGAGCCCGACAGAAGTTCATCCGCCCGCACTGCCCCTGGCAGAACGGCAAGGTCGAACGCCTCAACCGCACCCTGGCCACCGAGTGGGCCTATCGGCAGGTCTTCACCAGCAACGACCAGCGCGCCGCCGCACTCGCGCCCTGGCTCGAGCACTACAACACTCGACGCCGCCACAGCGCACTCGGCGGCCACCCACCCATCAGCCGCCTGGCACCGACCTAATGGCCAAGTACACCTAGATGTCCTGACCGGCAGCGTCGGTGACACAGGCTGACGAGCCTCGCCGCCCTCCCCGCTAACGGGACGACACCGGCGAAACGCCCGCTGACGGCCCTCGCTTCGAGTCCGGCCCCCCCTACGGCGGGCGTCGCGCCGTGACGCGCCGGTGACGATGGTCGAGCAGGCTAGACCAAGCATGACCGGAAGCCGACGCGCGGAAGAGCACAATGACCGCTGGACGTCAGGTCGAGTTGCGATTCGGGGCGGGGGCAGGATCCGACGAGGCCCTCAAGGACCTATCGGCGGTCTGCCACGACGGGGACTTGTTGTGGATCGCCGGGGACGAGGCGCCCCGGCTGGAGCGACTCCGCATGACGGAGGACGGGTCGTACGACGAGCACCGGTCGTTCCTCCTAGGGGACTTGGTGGACCTGCCCCAGGGTCCGGAGGAGGAAGTCGACGTCGAGGGGCTGGACCGCGCTGGGGACCACCTGTGGCTGGTGGGTTCGCACAGCCGGACGCGCAAGCGGATCAAGAAGACCGACGACGACGCCGAGGTGGCTAGGAACCTACGAAACCGTGCGGTCCCATCCAAACCGGCACGTCGTCATCCGGTTCCGGATCGACGACGGCACGCCGGAGCGGGGCGCGCTGCTCGGGAGCGTCGGGGGACTGGCCGACGCGCTGTCCACCGACGAGCACCTCGCCCCGTTCCTTTCCGTCCCGAGCAAGGACAACGGCCTCGACGTCGAGGGCCTCGCCGCCGTCGACGACGGCACCGTGCTCGTCGGGCTGCGGGGACCGGTGCTGCGCGGCTGGGCCGTCGTCCTGGAGCTGAGGCTCAACGAGGTCCCCGGGCGACCGGACCGATTGGCCCTCCGCGACTGCGACAAGTACTTCCTGCGGCTGGACGGCCTCGGGGTGCGGGACCTGTGCCGGGACGGCGACGACCTCCTGGTGCTCGCCGGCCCGACGATGGACCTTGACGGACCGACCCGGCTCTACTGCTGGCACGGCGCAGTCCGGAAGCGGAAGTCGCCGGTGGTCCGCAATGAGCAGCTCACCCGCCTGGACGTGCCGCTGCCGCTGCGCCCGGACAGGGTGGAACCGGAGGAGGGACGCGACAAGGCCGAGGGCGTCACCCCGCTCCCGGATGCCGCCGAGCCCGCGGTGCTGGTCGTCTACGACACTCCAGCCGATGCCCGCCGGCGGAACGATGGCCGGACCGTCCTCGCCGACGTTGTGCCGCTGCCCCGCTGATCGGGTCGGCCGACCGGGGCGGGGCGGTCGGACAGCACCCCGCTGCGCCCGCCGCCGCGTGGTCCTCTTCAGCAGCTCCACTACACGTCCGGAGGTCCTCCCACGACAAGATCCCTCAGTCCGATCCTGTGGTCGCACACACTCGACCAATGTCTCCGGTCAGTGCTCCTAGACCCGCGCGCCGCCTGTCCGGTCGAACGACGGCGGGCCGACAGCCGGTAGTTGTCGCGACCCGGGCGCGCGGCCACCGACGTTGCGGCGGCGCCCGGCTGCACTTCGGGACGCGGATCGGCGTCGGACGGCAGGTCCTCGACCTCGCCGACGGCGGCCCGCGGCGCGTGGCCTGGCCGGGTGCCGCGTCGGGCCTCGCACACCGGTGTGCCTGTCAAGCCGTTGTTCACAGGTGCCTCGGCGGAGGTCGGTTCAGGACACCTCCGCGGGACGTCACCCGCCGCGGTTCGCGGAGTGTTTGAGCTGAGCAAGCTTGGTCGGTCGTTGGCGGCTCGGTGACACAGCGGTGACGGCGGGCCGAGATGATGCTCTCCTGCTGCATCCCGAGGGGCTCCGGTGCCAGCCCAGGCTGGCCGGCGCCGACCAATTAGGACAGGAAACGGTGCCCTGGAACCCTCCTACTGATCGGGGGGACCGCTGGTGATTGGGACCACGCCGACGCCGAGAGCCCGTGTAGTCACTGGCGAGCCGGAAGGAGGTCCCATTCGCGCCGCGTGGGCGCGTGCTCGTCGGCCGTTGATCGCGACCTTCTGGCGGCTACGCCGACGGTGGCTTCTCGACCGTGGTGCCGTGCACGTGCGACGTTGGGGTTCGTCGCCACGCGCAAGAGTGGGCATGGTCCTCAGCGCGCTGCTCACCCTCATCCTTCTAACCTGGGTGCTCCGCGGGATCATCGTCGTCACCTTCTTCAACAAGAAGGACGTGGCGTGGTCGTGGCGCGACTTCAATCCGGATCTGGGGTGCCAGGACGTGCCCACCTCCTGTGCCGCGATCACCGGCGTCCTGATGCCTGTTCTCTTCCTGGCGTGGACGACGGTGCTCTTCCTGTTCTGGCGGCAGCGGCGCGTGCTGCGCTACTACGCACACAGGGCGAAGACGGAGCCGTACCGCCTCGTGCAGACCGCGGGGAGCCTCACCGACGAAGTCATCGGACGCGACCAGCTCTGTGACGCTCTGATCAACAACCTGCGCGATGCCAAGGCTCGCCGCCCGCACGTCGTCGTCGGATCGGTCGGTGTCGGCAAAACTGCGGTGCTGGTCCACCTCACCGCGCGTCTCGCCGCCAAAGGTGCGGTACCCGTGCCCATCCGCATGCGGGACGTCCAAGATGAGGGACACCTCGACTTCTGCGAGCTCGCCCGCGTCCGTTTCACCCAGATCGTGCAGCCCGTCGTCCGGTCCTCTGCCGAGCAGGACCGGATCTGGCGGTGGTTACGGCAGCGGGCCGGCCGCGTTGTCGTGGTCGCGGACGGTCTGGAGGAAGCCCTCGCCGACGAGACGATGGCCGGACAGCGCGACAACCTAATCCGCACCGCGATTCGCAACGCAGACGACGAGGGACTGCCACTCGTCATCGCTTCTCGGCCGCACGACCCGCTGCGGGCCATGCAGGCGGCCATTACCGATCTGGAACCGCTGAGCGAGGAAGCGGCAATGCGTTACATCGCCGCTGGCGGCAGCTGGCGCTCCGAGGCGGTGCTGCTCGACCGCGTGGTGGAAGCGGCCAAGATGGGCGAGTCACCCCTCTACATGCGGTTGGCGCGGGACCTCCACCGTCAGGATCTCCTCGAGCCGTTGTGGCTTGAGGTCGGTGGGCTGGACGTCGTGATGCTGGACCGCTGGAGCTTCCGGCAAGATCTCCTGCAGGCCTGGTTGGACGCGCTGGTCGACGGCAAGATCCATCCCGAGCTGCCCATCGACCAGCGCACGCGGAAGGCGGTGATCGAGTATCTCTCGGCCTTGGCGTGCATCGGGTTGAGGTCGGACAGTGCCACAGTGGCGCTCCGCGACCTAGACCCGTTCCTGACGGCCGGATCAGCGGCTCAGCCGGACACTGAGGCGCGGCCCGATGACTCGGGCCGCGCGTGGAATCGCAGCGTCGCTGCCTACGTCGACGACCGTATCAAGCGCCTGCAGCAGGCCACAAACGACCGGCTGGACGTCGTCGGGGCTGGGGTCGTACAAAGCCCGTGGATGGACGTCCGCCTCGCCGCGACCTGGGGCACCCGGATGGGACTCGTCCGCGAGTACGGCCGCAGCGCACACGGCCCGGCCGGGGGAGGCACCGTTGCCAACGCCACCGTGCATTTCCAGCACAGCATCATTCAGGCGTTTCTGGGGTCACGGGCCTTACGCGGCGTCCTCGGTGAGGTGCGGTCGCCCGTCCCCTCTGGTGGCGGCACTGTCTCGGAATCCTTGGCCGAGCGGAGGAGGATGGTTAGCGCGGCCCTCGACCGCTGTGGCCGCGAGCTGCTCATCGCCTTCGTGCTGAACTCGCGCTCATTGGACGGGCGGTGCAACTGCGTAGGTCCGGACGACGTTCCTACGGACGGGTGTCCGACGCGTTTGGTGAGGGACGCGCTGCAGAACAAGACACTCCGTCTGCTGGAAGAGGCCACCGCATTGCAGGATGTCCTGAAGCGCCAGGCGCGCCAAGAGCGTGAGGAACGACGGAGGATCGGCGAAGCGGCAGGGGAGGTCTTCCGGCACGGTCTACGACTCTGGGCCCTGGAGGTCTTCGGCGCATGCGTGGAGATCGCCAGCGTGGAAGCGGGGCCGGGCCTGGCGGATCTAGTGCATCTAGCCGAGAGCCATTGGGAGCAGTTCGGAGCGGGCGAGGATCCCGTCCGGCTTCGCGAGGAAAAGCTGACCGTAGTCGAGCAGTGCGGAGCCGCCGCCAGCCGAATCGGCTCGGATAATGATGGGCGGGGGACCTACCGGAAGCTCTTCGAGATCGGCTGTGCTGAGCCGGATTACCGCGTGCGACTGGCTATCGCGCAACGTATAGGAACCGGCGGAGAACGGGCATTCAGCGCGGTCTACGACGTCATTCATCAGCACGAGATCGTCGTCAAGGGGGATCGGCCGAAGCGACCTCCGGCGGAAGAACTCACGACAACCCCCGGGCAGCTCGACCCGCGGATGTACCGCGCCTGGTGCAGTCGTCACCAACGCGCGATGCAGCGGCGCGAGCGGGAGTTGGCTGACACGGAGGCGGAAGAGGAGCGGAGGCGTTGGTACGCCGAGACGATGCGGGCGTGGGTGCTACCGATGCTCGTGGACTCGGCGAAGTTGACTCGACACAGCGGCAGCCCATGGGACGACTTAGAGAACTGGATCGTCGATGCCACGAAGGCGAACGAGCCGCGCAACGGAAGGCTGCTGTCGCCAGGCGAGCGGTGCGACCTCGGTGTGGCGCTGGCCCAGGGCTTCAAGTACGCAGCCAACCGGCGGCCCGGCCCACACTCGAACCAGGAGAGCCGGGAGTTCTTGGTCAAGCAGGCGCAGGAGTTGCTCAAGCGCAGCTCCTACTGGTACACCCGGCTGACCCTGGTCCAGGCGCTAACTCTCTGGGCTCTCCCGGATGATGTGAGTGCACCTCAGGCCATCAGGGGTCACGGCGCGGACCCGGCGGGCCAGGTGAGGGAGTGGCTCAAGCTGGAAAGGGACCGCCGTGAGCACCCACTCGTGCAGGAGGCGGGCAAGCTGGCCGTACGCGCCTTACAGACCCGCCGTCCCGAACGCTTCCTCTGGGTGGACGACGGCGCCGTGGCCTCCCAGCTCGGCACGGAGGCTGGCTTCTCGGCACGGCCGAGGTTCCACAACCTCTGGATTCACCCCTCGACCGGATGGACCTCCCTGGACTTCAAGGCCCAGCAGCTCTTGGCCGACGCTCTCCTGCTACTGGTTCTCGGTGAGCGGGGCTACCGGCCGAAGGACCTCTTCCGGTTTCTCGAGCGGGTGACTTCGGACGAGTCGCGACTGCCGTCCTGTCTGAC
The DNA here is from genome assembly GCF_003002915.1 of Geodermatophilus tzadiensis. Taxonomy (GTDB): domain Bacteria; phylum Actinomycetota; class Actinomycetes; order Mycobacteriales; family Geodermatophilaceae; genus Geodermatophilus; species Geodermatophilus tzadiensis. Next base: position 19,488 of record NZ_PVTG01000009.1, read on the forward strand.
GCGGGACCGAACGAGACTGGACCCCGTGCGGGCGGTGGAGAGCGCGGTGACGCCGGGGGAGTTCTGCCGCGACGATTGCGGTCTGCGGATGTGTCCCTACCCGGCCAAGGCCGAGAAGTACATCCGCCTAGAATTCAACGAGCTGTTCTGCCTGCACCAGCGGGAGCTGCTCCGGACCTGGCAGCCGCGGTCGTGGCTGAACTTCCGCTTTCGTCGTAAGGCTACCTGGCAGCGACGCGTGCCGGTCGCCGGGATGCGCCGGTTTTGGGACCAGATGGGCGAACGGGCGCGGGACGTCGACCCGGACCACGTGCGCGTCTCGGGACGCAATGCCCATCGCTGAGGCGTGATCTACGCCGCGGCTTCGAGATCCGGGCGTGCCCTAGGGAGCGTCTGACGGATCACGGGAGCCAGGTCAGTAGCGCGGCGAGGTTGAGAGCGCCGGCGTAGTTGCGGGCGTGCTTGTCGTAGCGGGGTGGCCAGTCCGCGCCACTGTTTGACCTGGCAGAAGCCGCGTTCGACGACGTTGCGGCGGGCGTAGCGGCCGGTGTCGAAGCCGACCGGGCGGCCGCCGGCGGACCCCTGGCGGCGCCGGTTGGCGGCCTGGTCGCGGGGCTCGGGAATAGTGTGGGCGATGCCCCGGCGGCGCAGCAGCGCCTGATTGGCCCGACTGCTGTAGCCCTTGTCCGCGACCAGGTAGTCCGGGCGGGTCCGCGGCCGTCCCGGACCGGGCGGCCAGCAGCTCGGTGAACATGGTGGTGTCGTTGACGTTGCCCGCGGTCAGCAGCACCACCAGGACCCGTCCGCGGCCATCGGTGAGCGCGTGCACCTTGGTGGTCAGCCCGCCGCGGGAGCGGCCGATGGCGTGATCGGCGGGCTCGGCGAGTACGACTTCGGCCAGCGAATCAACCTCCTCCGGGGCGCCGGCCACGCTCCTGATGGCCTACCCGCGGGCGGTGGCGGCGTTGCCGCCGAGGCGCCAGGCAGCCGCGCCGTGCTGGTGCACCCGCACCAGCGTGGAGTCCGCCGCCACCAGCCAGTCCAGCTCACCGGCGGCGTCGGCGTCGGCTTGGGCCCAGGCCAGCAACTTCGCCCAGGTGCCGTCGCTGCTCCAGTGGGTCAGCCGCTCGTAGGCGGTCTGCCAGGGCCGAAGGACTCGGACAGTTCCCGCCACGGCGAGCCGGTGCGGTACTTCCACGCGATCGCCTCGATCACCTGCCGGTGATCGCGCCACCGCCCGCCCCGGCGTCCGGTCGAGGAGGGCAGCAGCGGCTCCATCCACGCCCACGCCTCATCAGAGACCACGCATCGATGCTGTCGCATCGCCTCGTGACGTTCCGGTGACGGAGGCACCGGATCATCCGGTACCACCTGTTGCCGCTCGGTGAGTGCTGCCGAGGGTCGACACGGACCCGCGCTCCGGAGGGAGTGGCATCCCGATGAGCTCCTCCCGCCGGCCTTGGCGCTGGTTCCGGACCCAGGACGAATCGATAGGGCCGCCACAGGCCGCGGCGGCCGCTATCACCGCGGACACCGCGATGACGCCCGACGCCGGGGGCGCGGGCAGCGGAGGCGACGGGGACGGGCGAGGCAACGGGGACGGGCGAGGCAACGGGGACGGGCGAGGCAACGGGGACGAGCTGAGCGGGGCCGGGCTGAGCGGGGGCGGGCACCTAATCGAGCTGACCACCCGTGCCTGGCGGGAGGAGGCACTGTCGCGGGCCGACGAGATCGAGACCCTATCGCAGTGGATCTGCCACCTGGACGTCAAGGAGCGGGGCATCACCGAAGAGAAGGCCGACAAGCGTGTCGCGGAGGCGATCCGCGGTCACGTCCGGGCGATCAGGTCCGCCGCCCACAGCGGCGGACCCTGGATGCGCAACGGCGCCCGCCTGGGTCGGGTGGCGAGCCATCTGCACGCCGCCGAGGTCGACCTGCTGCGCCGCGCGCCCTCCACCTATGTGCTCGGCGAGGTGCCGAGCCTGGAAGCGCACGTCCGTCGGCACCTGCCGGCGGACGACCCGCGCCGTGTCCGGATGGAGGCGATCGCGCGCAAGGTCGCGGACCGCTGGCCAGCGGATCCCAGAACGGCGAACGGTAGGGCGACGTCCGTCGAGGCGACGGACAGCGCGGCAAGGGGGGCAGCCGCCGGCGCGGGGCTAGACCAGCAGGACCGCGAGACGATCATCGCGGTCGTGCGGGCGGCGAGCTCGGCCGCGGAGCGTGAGCAGCAGCGGATCCGGAGCTTCCGGACCATCGTCGCCGTGGCGACCGTGCTCCTGGTCGTGATCGCCGGCCTTGTCGCCCTGCTGGGAGCGCTGAAGCCGACCCTGATGCCGATCTGCTTCACCCCTCAGCCCACGCCGCCCGACGCGCAAAGGGTCGTGGTCTGCCCCACCGGGCAGTCGCCGCTCGACGGAGACGTGGACGATGTCATCCTCGACACCGTCGACGCGTGGGACATCCCGCTGATCGAGATCGTCGGCGTCGTGACGGCGGGGGTCACCGGCGCCCTCGCCCTGCGCCGCCTCCGCGGATCCTCGTCGCCCTTCGGCGTGCCCGTGGCGCTCATCGCGTTGAAACTGCCCACCGGCGCGCTCACGGCTCTGCTCGGACTGCTGCTCATGCGGGGCGGGTTCGTCCCCGGGCTGAGCGCGCTGGACACGTCGCCGCAAATCCTCGCTTGGGCGGTCGTCTTCGGCGGCAGCCAGCAATTGTTCACCGGGCTCGTCGACCGGCAAGCTCAGACCGTCCTCGACGCGGTCGGCGGCAAGACGTACACGGCCACCGGCGGGAGCTGACGTCCGTGAGCGGGTCGGCTCAGCGGCCTGGTGGATCGCCCTCCCGGATTCGGAGGGCGGCGGATCGCGTGCGGGACGCGATCCTGCACCGTCCCGTGGTGGTCGGGCTCGTGGTCTTCGTCCTGTCGGGGGCCGCGGCCCTGTGGGCTTCAAGGGACGGACCCCTGTGGCCCGCCATGAGCTGGTCGGTGGTGCTGTCGCCGCCGGTCATCGCGGCCGCCTTCGGTCTCACGGCCTTCCTCGTCGCCCGTCTGATGAGGACGTCGGCGGAGGACGGTCGGATGGCGAGGCAACGCGCGGGAGCCTGGCTCGGGGTGCTCGTGGTCGGCGGGGCGGTCGTGGTGCTCGCGTGGAGCCTCGAGGGGTTGCGCCACTCGCCGCACGTCGGCGAGTGGATCGGTCTCGGCCTGGGGCTCCTCCTGGGGTTGCTCACCTGGCTGCTGCTCTGGGAGTTGCGCAGCAAGCAGCGGCGGTGAGCGGTCGACCCGGAGGAGCCGGCTTCCCCGGCGACCTGCAACAAGCCTTCCGGGCGGAGCACGACGACGCCGTCGTCGTCGGACCAGACCCGGTCGCCCGGGTGGAACGTGGCACCGCCGAAGGTGACCGGGATGTCCTGCTCGCCCGCGCCGGTCTTGTCGCTCTTGCTGGGGTGGGAGCTCAGCGCCTTGATACCGATCGGCATGCCGGCGAGGGCGGTGACGTCGCGCACCGCACCGTGGATGACGACCCCCGCCCACCCGTTGTCCACGCCCAGCTGGGCCAGGAGGTCGCCGAGGACCGCCTTGTGCACCGACCCGCGGCGTCGACGACCAGGACGGCGCCGTCCCCGGCTGCTCGAGCACCGACCTCAGCAGCGCGTAGTCCTCGTGGCAGCGGACCGTCCTCGCCGGGCCGGGGAACGGTTCGGTGCCCGTCGCTACATCGCCCTGGGCGTCGATCAGGGCGTCTCCGTCACGAATGTGATGGGCCGGCTAGCTGTACTGACCGGGGAGGTTGGTCAAGCGGCTGATAGGTGGATGACCTCCGATGCCGGTGTGGGCTGGTGGTGGTTATACAGGTGCAGCCAATCAGGAAAGGCCGTACGGCGGGCGGCTTCGCCGATGAACGACTGGGCAAAGGCCCACTCGCTGCCCACCGTCCGTTTGAAGCGCTCGACCTTGCCGTTGGTCTGCGGTCGGTAGGGCCAGGTGCGCTTCGGGTTGACGCCCAGCTCGGCGCAGGACATGGCCCAGTCGCGGCTGTGATAGCAGCCGCCATTGTCGGTGAGCACCCGGCGGGCGGTCACTCCACGGGCGGCGAACCACCCGGTCGCCTGGCGCAGCACGTCGGCGGTGGTTGGGCCGGTCTCGTCCTCGCCAGAGCCGGGGCGCCGCGGCGGGCGGCCCAGTCGTAGAACGCGGACTTGCTGACACCGAGGATCCGGCAGAGACGGCGCACGCCGTAGGTGGCCTTCTCCGCAGCGATGAAGCCGAAGACCGCGCCCCGCTCACCGCCATGTCTCCCGCGAAGAAGACCGCGGCTTTCTCAGGATCTCTTTCTCAGGTTCCAGCTCGGCCACGCGACGCCGCAGCCGGGTCAGCTCGGCCCGCTCATCGTCGCTGACCGGCTCACCGGGCGTGGCCCGCTCCCGCGTGAGCGCACCCACCCGGTTGCGCAGCGTGTCGTGATTGACGTCGAGCTCCCGAGCGACGTCACGGACCGGCCGGTGGTCGTCCACCACGAGCATCGCCGCCTGCTGCCAGAACTCGTCGGAGTACTTGCTGAACCTGCCCAACCGGGACCTCCTCCCTGGCTGCTGCCAAAACTGGAGGTGTCCGGCCCGCAGGGGTCACTTCAGCCGCGGACCGCCCGCGTCTGGTGGTCGCGGGTGGGACGGTGGATCGGGCAGCTCGACCGCACCGCCGCGCACGAGGTGGTCACCTGGCGGGACCGCACGCCCGACGCCCTCCTCGAGGACCGCGCCCTGCTGAGCCGCCGGATGTCGACCGACGCCCCCAGCGGGGACGTGCCGGTCGGCCAGGCGGACTGGGACGCGCGCGGGTCCGCGAGCAGGAGGATCTCGTCCTGGCCAGGGGCCGCACGGTGCTGTCGGCCCTCGCGGTCCGGGACGGCCGGCTGGTCGCCGTCACCGACCTGCACATTCCGCTGGCGCAGCCGCACACGCCCGCCAGGCCGGCACGCTGGTGCTGGGCGAGCACCGCGGGCACCGGCTCGGCGCCCGGGTGAAGACCGCGGTCCTACGCGAGCTCGCCGCGACACTGCCGGAGGTCCGCCGCATCAGCACCCACAACGCCGGCAACAACCGGGCCGATGGTGGCAGTCAATCAAGCGCTCGGCTCCACCGTCGCGGGTGCGCTGTCCACGTGGTCGACCCGGCTCTGGCCGGTGGGCTGCCATGCTCCGACCCGCCACGGGGAGTGGACCGGGGTGCGCGGAGGCAGCCGACAGACTCATCGCGTTCACGCGCTCCGGGAGGTCGTCGTGTGTGGCCTCCGGGGTCGATGACCGGGATGAGGGCTACTCGGTGGCGTCGGGAGCGGCGTCTTGAGGGGGGAGACGAACCAACACACCTCGTGCCGGGTCCGTTGCATCCGGGCGGACAGTCCAGCCGCGAGGCAACTCACGACCAACAAACCACCCTCGACGCCCGACGATGGCCAACGTGAGCCGACGTGGTGAACCGGCTCTGACCTGCGTGTTCATCAACAATCAAGCGCCGCCGACACCCCCAAGATCAACTCGCAGGGTCATTGGTTCGAGTCCAATCGGGGGAGCAACACCGCAGGTCAGCGGCCTGATGTGGTCGCGGGACCGCGCCCCACAACCAATCTACGACCAACAAACGAGCGGACCGCCCACCTCGGGCGAGGGCATCCTTCCCCGAGCGGCGATCACCGAGCGGGTCGGCGAAGAGGACCTACTTGAACCGCGGCGGTCGACCTCCCGAGCTGTGCGACGGGGTCGGAGCGGCTCACCGCGCCCGGAGGCGGACACGCCCCGGCGGCACACTCGTGAGGTGACGGCCCCAGCCGTAGTCGTGCAGCTGCCGCCAGGTGACCGCGGCGCGCCAGCCGAACCCCTCATCGCACAGCCGCTACGCCGTCTGCTCCCCGGACCACCACGGACCGCCGTTCTCCACCTCGACGTCCCGCGGCGGGTCGAAGCGGCGCTCGTCCAGCAGGCGGATGGAGATCGTCACTCGGCGGGACGTCACCGGCTACAGGGCGACTCGGCTGAGTACCCGCCCGGCCGCAACGACCTCCCGAGTAGCAGCGCTCCGTCGGATGTCGCGCCGCTGCTGCACCGGCGCGCTCAGCTCCCGGTCAGACGTCCAGCGTGCTCCTGTTCCTCCGGTCGGACCTCCGATGCCCACGTACCGACGAGCCGCCACGAGACGGTCCCGTCCTCCGGGGTGACGCCCATGCCCGCGGCCAGAGCGTCGTCGATCATCGCCCGCACCCGCGATTCCTCGTCCGGCTCGGCCGCGAAGAGCACCCGCAGCCGAACCTCGTCCCCTGCGCGCTCGGCCCGGGTGTGGTGCGGAGCGAGCGGGCACGGCGGCTCGTGTTCCCGGCTGCCGCACAACGCGACGGTGATGACGCCGCCCGGCGCACGGTCGTCCGCGCCAAGCTCGATCGACAGCAACGCGTCGTGCGCGAAGCGCTCCTTGGACATGTGCTGACTGTGGCAGCACGTCGACGCACCTCGAGGAAGGACGGAGGCGGCACATCCCACCTGGCGCTGAGTGGGCTGCTCGGGGACAGCGGCTCGGGTTCGCCGTGAGGGCCCATGGGCACCCCTTCGCCTGCAGGCAGTCGCGCCCCGAGAAGGCGCTGACGGTCCGGGTGGCGATCTGCCGCCTCGTGGCGATCGCCATGGAGTCACCTGTCAGCAGGGGACGGACCGGACGGACCGCAAGCCCATTCCGGACGCCGAGATGGGCGCGGTCCCCCGTCGCCTCTCCGGCCGTGGCTCCCGCGCATGTCGATGACCCACCGCGGCCGACACCGCTCGCTGAGCAACCCCCAGGAATCCGAAGCAATCTGACCCTTCCTGAAGCCGCCCTCAGGGACTTGCCAGAGGGCCTGCGTTCACCGTCGCAGGAGAGGAATCCTTGACGGACGGGGCTTCCCGGCCTCGGATGAAGGGTCCCGCCGAGGGGTCCGCCGCTGCCGTCTGGCGGCGCTCGAGCGGGGCGGCCACCGCGCCGGGAGGACGGAGATCGTGGTGACGGAACCTGTGCGTCAGCGGTCGAAGACGGCGCTGGACGCCGACATCCGCGTCCGGCGCCGTACCGCGCTGGTCGTCAACGTCCGGTCCCGCCGGGGACGCCGTTCCTTCCCGGCGGTGCACCAACGGCTGCAGGCCACCGCGGAGCTGGTCGACGTGCGCCCGGTCGCCGACCCTCGGGGCCTGCCCGAGGCGCTCGCCGCCGCGGCCGACAGCGGCGCCGACCTCGTGGTGGTGGGCGGCGGCGACGGCACGCTGAGCGAGGCCACGCACCAGCTCGCCCACCGCGACGTCTGCCTCGGCGTGCTCCCGCTCGGCACGACCAACAACTTCGCCCGCGGCCTCGGCCTGCCGCTTCGCCTGCCCGCCGCCCTGCGCGTGCTCACCGACGGCAAGGTCGCCGACGTCGACCTCGGCCACGTGGCCGGGCGGCACTTCGCCAACCTGACCAGCCTGGGGCTGTCGGTGCAGGTCGCCGAGCACGTACCGCACCGGCTCAAGCGGGTGCTCGGCCGCGCCGCCTACCCGCTGACCGCGCTCGCCCTGCTGCCCGGCCACCGGCCCTTCACCGCGCGCCTGCGCATCGGCGACGAGGTTCACGAACTCACGACCCATCAGCTCAACATCGCCAACGGCAGTCACCACGCCGGCCGGGCGATCGCCTCCGACACCGGCCTCGACGACCGCGAGCTGGTGGTGTACCGGCTGGGCGACGCCAACCGGCTCCGGCTGAGCCTCGCGACCGTCCGCCAGACGGTCATCGGACCCCGCCGGCCGCTGGACCGCACCCGGTTCCTCACAGCCGGCGAGGTGTGGCTGGAGACCGACCCGCCCCTCGCGCTCGACGTCGACGGCGAGATCCGCGGACGCACGCCCGTGCGGATCGTGCTCGAGGCCAACGCGCTGCGGGTGATGGTCGGCAGGGACTTCCCGGACCGCTGATCACTGCTCTCCTCGCGGTCAGGGGCCGCTCCTGGGACGAGGAGCGCCGGCTCCGTCCGCCACGGAGCAGGGTGAGTCGTCCGCACCGCCGCCCGCGGGCTCTCCTGTTCTGCGCGTCGGTGACCGCGCCGTGCTCATCGCTTGCACCCTGCAGGCGCGGACGTGGGCCGAGCATCGCTACAACCCGCCTCACGCGGTCGTCGAGGCGTGCGGCGGCTACCGAGGAACCCTGGGCGGCAGGGCGGAGGCGTTGTCCCGCAGGGAGGCGCACAACGGCGACGTTCGGGCGGAGCGGACGGACAAGCGCCGGTGCCCCGCAGGGGATCCCGTCCGGGACACCGGGGAGTGGGATCGCAGCTCGCCACCGGCCGCCCCGGAAGCCGGTCGTGTCGTGGGACCGGACCGGGGTGCTGAGCCCGGCGAGCAGGCCTCCCACAGAGAAGGCGCCAAGCGGTCATGACCACCAGGGCGGCGGGAGACTGCAACGATGCTGCTGCACCTGATCGCTGACTACGGTATGGGAGACCTCGCCTTCGCCGAGGTACGACAGCGCCTGGGGATGCTCCTGCCCGACGCCGCGGTCGTCGTGACGTCCGTGGGACCGTTCGACACGCTCGGCGCCGGCTTCTGCATCGGGCAGCTCGCGCTCAACGACGGCCCGCAGGACATGGTCCTCTACGCGAACATCGCTCCACGACGGGATGAGGAGGACCCGCGGCGGAACAATGCGGGGGAACGGCTCGTCGCAGCCCGGCTGCCCTCGGGCGTCCTGGTCGTGGCGCCGAACGCGGGGTACACGTTCTCGTTCCTGCGGGACGAGGCCGAGGAGCTGCGCGAGGTGGAGGTGCCGGAGTCAGGCTCTCAGTTCCGGTCGCGGGACCTGTTTCCCGACGTCGTGGCCCGGCTGGCCCGGGGAGACGTCGGCCCGTTGGGTCCGCCGCTGCCGAACGAGGCCGTACCTGCGTTCCCCGAGCGCGTCGTCGCCTACACGGACGGATACGGCAACCTCAAGACCACCTGGACCGAGCTGCCGGCCCCACCCGGTACGCGGGTCGGGATCGCAGTCGGTGACCAGCGGGGTTTCGCCGTGGTGAGCGACGGTGCCTTCGAGGTGCCGGTCGGCGAGACGTCCTTCGCGCCGGGGAGCTCCGGGTGGCGACGGCGGTCCGGGGGGTCGGCCGCGTTCCTCGAGCTGTTCCGGAGGGGGAGCAGCGCGGCCGCCATGTTCGGGCACCCGCCGGCAGGTACCCCTGTTGAGGTCGTCGGGTGAGCCTGCGGGCGCAGCGCGTGCCGGGGCGCTCAGTCCCGCTCCAGCTTGGTGAGGGCCTTGACGGGTCGCGCGCGAACGGGGCACTCGCTCGCCCGCCAGGGTGATGCGAGCCGTCCTCGGGTGGCCCGCATCGCCCCGTAGCACGGATCGTTCCCTCCCCACGGGCGGAGGGGAACGAGGATGTGGCTGTGGAACGGCTGGGCCGAGGCGCTGCAGGTGTGGCTGGTCATGGCCGGAGGGGCGGTCATCTTGCTGGCTCTGATCGCCGCCGTGGCATGGCACACGCACGACCGGACCGCGGCAGGTGACGCCGAGGCAGGCCTGACTGGGGAACTGCCGGGGTGAGCATGGCCACCTACCGCGCACCTGGCAGACCGCGGCGGCAGCGGACCTCCGGGTGGTCGAGGAGGCGCTGGCGGTCAACGTCGTCGGCGCGTGGCGGACGGCCGTGGCACTGGCACCGCTGCTGCGACCGGGCGGCCGCCTGGTCGACGTCTCCAGCGGCGCCGGGTCCTTCGCGGAGACCGCGGGCGCCGGTGGTGCGCCCGCGTAGTCGGTGTCCAAGGCCGCGCTGGACGTGCTCACGGTGAAGCTGGCCGCGGACCTCCGCCGCCGCGGCGTGCTGGTCGACGCGGTCTGTCCCGGGTGGGTCGCCACCGACATGGGCGGTGCCGGTGGGCGCCCCGTGGCCGAGGGCGCCGCGAGCGTCCTGTTCGCCGTCGACGTCCCCGACGACGGGCCCAGCGGGGGCTTCTTCCGCGACGGCCGCCCCGTCCCCTGGTGACCGGGCCCCGGGGGCCGCTGGTCGCCGCGTCGCGGAGGACGCTGCTCCGGGGCTACTTGATGCCGGTGTTCGCGACCCCCTGGGCGATCTGCCGCTGCAGGACCAGGAAGACGGCGAGCAGGGGCAGGATGCCGAGGACGGCGGAGGCCATGGTCTCGGCGTACTGGATCGCGGAACCACCGACCAGGCTGCTGAGCCCCACGGGGATGGTCTGCGACTTGGTCTGGGTGAGCACCAGCAGCGGCCAGAGGAAGGCGTTCCAGGACGTGATGAACGTCAGGATCGCCACCGCGGAGATCGCCGGCCGGGACAGCGGCATGGCGATCTGCGAGTAGATCCGCCACCAGCCGGCACCGTCGAGCCGGGCGGCCTCGATGAGGGCCACCGGGATGGCCCTGATGAAGGAGTGGAAGACCAGCAGGGCCACGGGGAGGGCGACCGAGGGCAGGATGACCGCCCAGTAGGTCCCCAGCAGTCCGAGGGTCCGGAACTCGAGGAACTGCGGCAGCACGAGTGCCTCGACGGGCACCATCAGGCCGGCCAGGACGAGCCCGAACACGACGTACTTGCCGCGGAAGTCGAGGTTGACCAGGGCGAACGCGGCCATCGAGCAGACCACCACGGTGAAGACGACCGTCAGGGTGGAGATGACGAAGCTGTTGACGTACCACCAGCCCAGCGGGCTCGAGTTCCACGCGTAGCTGTACGCGTCGAGGTTCCAGTCGTCCGACCACGGGGTCGTGGGGTTCGCGGCGATCTCCTCGTTGGGCCGCAGCGACGTGATGAGCGCCCACAGGAACGGGACCAGCCAGATCAGGGCGAAGAGCGTCACGCACGTGGCGGCGAGCCGGTTGAACAGCTTCCCGCTCGCGTCCTGCTCGCCGCCCCGGCGCGGGCGCCGGGTGCCGGAGCTCTCGGTACCGGCCGCGGGCGCGGCCACCACGGTGGACATCGTCGGGGCTCCCCTCAGGCGTCCGCGGAGTTGCTGCGCCGCCGGACCAGGAACCAGGCGACGCTGACGACGACCAGGACGACGAAGTAGACCATCGTCGCGGCGGCCGCGTAGCCGCCCCGGTAGGCGGAGAACCCGGTGTCGAAGATGTACTGGATGACCGGACGCGTCGTGTAGTTCGGACCGCCGGTCAACAGGATGTAGATCTGGTCGAACACCTTCAGGGACGAGAGGACCTGGAGGATCAGCACCAGGCCGATGGTCGGACGCAGCAGGGGGATGGTGATCATCCGGATCTGCTGCCACGGCCCTGCGCCGTCGAGCGTCGCGGCCTCGTAGACCTCCTCCGAGATCTCCTGGAGGGCCGCGGTGTAGAGGATGAAGTTGAAGCCGAACGTCCACCACACGGTGAGCAGGACGACGGCGAACCAGGCACCCGAGGTGCTGCCGAAGAAGTCGGGGGCGGTGAGCCCGAACCAGCCGAAGGCGTTGGTGATGAGCCCGGTCTCGGGCGTGTACATGAACGCGAAGATGAGGCACACCGCGGCCGAGGGCACGACGTACGGGGCGAAGAAGGCGAGCCGGAAGAACCACTGGTTGCGGGACATTCGCGAGACGAGGACGGCGAACAGCAGCGGCAGCAGCACCAGGATCGGTGTGGTCAGCAGCGTGAACAGCGCCGAGTGCCACATCGAGGCCCAGAAGTCCGCGTTGGTGAGGACGTCGGCGTAGTTGGACAGGCCCACCCAGCTGCCCACGCCGGCCCGCACCGTGGTGGTGTTGAAGAGGCTGATCACGAGCCCGATGACCACCGGACCGATGAGGAAGGCGAGGTAGAGGGCCAGGAACGGTGTGGCGAACAGCCACCCCGCCCGGTTCTCGGACCGCGGGGCCCGCCCCGCGGTCGCCGGCCGCGTGGCCTCGACTCCCGACCTGGGCGCCGGCAGAGCGGTGGCGGTCATGTCGGTCTCCGTCCTACACGGGTGGCCGGGCGGTGGAGAACGTCTGCAGGCTGCTGGTCAGGGCGTCGACGCCACCTGCGGGGTCGGTGGCACCGGTCAGCACGCTGGCGACGACGGAGCCCATGGCGGTCTGGAAGTCCGAGCCCGCTCCGGTGTACCAACCCGGCGGGTCGTAGACCGCGTCGAAGGCCGCCTCCGTGTAGTTGCTCTGCGGCTCGAGCGCGAGGAACTCCTCACTCTCCTGCACCGGCAGCCAGGCGGGGACGTGCCCGCCGTCCGCCCAGGTCGAGCTCTGGTCCAGCAGGCCCCTGACGAAGCGCACGGCGTTCTCGGTCCGCTCGGCAGGGCGTCCGGGACTCGCCGGGACGACCAGCGCGTGCGAGTCGGCGTAGGCGACCGGCTCGGGGCCGAGGAGGGCGGGGAAGGGGACGACGTTGAAGTCGAGGCCCTCGACGTCCCGGTACGTCGGGATCTGCCACACGCCGTCGAAGAGGAAGCCGACCTCGCCGTTGCTGAAGAGGGTCGACGACGTCGTCGCCGTGGCGGTGCGCGGCATCAGCCCCCGCTCCCCGGTGAGACCCTGCAGGAAGGCGAAGGACTCCTCCATCGCGGCGCGGTCGATCGTGACCCGGGTACCGAGGTCCTCGACGATCGGTCCGGCCAGACCGGAGTAGGTCATCAGGAAGAGGCGCCAGCAGGTCGAGGGGTCCACCGTGATCGACGCGACCGCCGCGTACTCGTTGCCGGTCGAGTCCTTCATCGTCTGGAGGGCGGCGACGAAGTCGTCGCTGTTCCTCATCGGCTTGAGGTTCTCGCCGGTCTCGTCGAGCAGGCCGGCCTGCTCCGCCAGTGCGGTGTTGTAGTAGAGGACGAAGGGGTGGGTGTCGAGCGGCACCGCGTAGGTGGTGCCGTCCACCGTGGCCTTCTCCCAGGCGGCGGGCGTGAACTCGTCCTCGGTGATCCCCGCGGCGGCGAACTGGTCGGCGACGGGCTCGAGCAGTCCGGCCTGCGCCAGCAGCGGCACCCGGGACAGGTGCGCGACGGTCACGTCGGGCGGGCGGCCGCTCGAGGTCGACAGCGCCAGCTTGGTGTAGAAGGGGTTGCCCCAGGAGAGCAGCGAGGACTCGACCGACAGGCCGGAGGACTCGCGGAAGGTCTCCAGCATGGTCGCCATGTTCTCGCCGTCACCGCCGCCGAACAGGTGCCAGAAGATGACGTCGGCCGTCCTCGGCTGCCCCCCGGAGAAGCTGGTGGCGATCGGTGACGCGCACGCCGACAGGGCGGCGGCGACCGAGAGCCCACCCCCGGCGGCGAGGAACTGGCGACGTGAGAGTCCAGTCATGGGTACGTCCAGTCCTCGCCCGGCTGCCGGTGTCCAGGACTCTGCACGGCTTCCCGGGGGAGGGCAACAGGAGGATCTTCGCCGCGGCGGGGGTGGGGCCGGACGGCTTCCGGAGGTTCCCCCACCGCGGGGGCTCGATCGACGGTGTCCGCGCTGGTGGCCTCGTCGCAGGCGCCTCGACGGGCCGTCCCGAGGAGCCACCCGACCCCGCCGCGCCGGCGCCGAGGAGGTCGACGGCCTCGACCGGACACGCCGGTGTCCGGCGGGATCCGGGGCACCTGCCAGCATCGACGGTGTGGGCATCGCCACCGGACGGCCGGCCCGGCCCGGGTGACCCGCTCGTCGACCCCCGACCCGAGGAGTGACCATGCCCGTACGCGCCAGCCGGCAGGACGGCACCCACCCCCGCCCGCAACTGGTGCGCGAGGGGTGGACCGACCTGTGCGGCACCTGGCAGCTGGCCTACGACGACGCCCGCGAGGGACTCGACGGGCACTGGGCCGCGCTGGTCGACCTCGCCGACCGCGGCGTCTTCGACCGTGACGTCACCGTGCCCTTCCCGCCGGAGTCCGAGGCGTCGGGCATCGGCGACAACGGTCCCCACCCGGTCCTGTGGTACCGGCGTGCCCTGCGGCTGGCCGACGTCGACGGGGCCGACGCGGTGCACGAGCACGGGCACCGCGTCGTCCTGCGCTTCGCCGCGGTCGACTACCGCGCGCAGGTCTGGCTGGACGGCACGCTGCTGGGCTCGCACGAGGGCGGCCAGACGCCGTTCTCCTTCGACGTGACGGACCTGCTGACGGCCGGGGACGCCGACGAGCACGTCCTGGTGGTGCGGGCGGAGGACGACCCGCGGGACGTGACCCAGCCTCGCGGCAAGCAGGACTGGCTGGACGAGCCGCACGTCATCTGGTACTCGCGCACCAGCGGCATCTGGCAGCCGGTGTGGTGCGAGGTGGTGCCGGCCGTGGCCGTGGAGCACCTGGCCTGGACGCCGGACGTCGCCGCCTCCGCCGTGCACCTGGGCCTCACCCTGCGCGAGGTGCCGGCCCGGCCGGTGACGGTGGCGGTGCGGCTGGAGCTGGAGGGCACGCTGCTGGCCGAGCACCGCGTCCGCGTGCACGAGCAGCGGACGCGGACCACGGTGGCCGTGCCCGCGCTGCTCAACGGCCAGGCGCGCCAGGACGTGACGTGGTCCCCCGAGACCCCACGTCTGGTCGACGCCACCGTGCAGGTGCTCGACGACGGAGACGGCGACGGCGGGGAACGGGTGGTCGACGAGGTCGCCAGCTACCTCGGCCTGCGCACCGCCGGCGTCGGCGGCCGGGCGTTCCTGCTCAACGGCCTGCCGTACTACGTGCGGTCGGTGCTGGAGCAGGGGTACTGGCCGGACTCGCACCTGACCGCGCCGGACGCCGGGGCGCTGCGCCGTGAGGTCGAGCTCATCAAGGAGCTCGGCTTCAACGCCGTTCGGGTGCACCAGAAGGTCGAGGACCCCCGGTTCCTGTACTGGGCCGACCGGCTGGGCCTGCTGGTGTGGGGGGAGACGGCCAACGCGTTCGCCTTCTCCCCGGAGGCCGTGCGGCGGCTCACCGCCGAGTGGCTCGAGGTCGTGCACCGCGACGTCAGCCACCCCTGCATCGTCACCTGGGTGCCGATGAACGAGAGCTGGGGCGTGCACGACGTCGCCACCGACCCGGCCCAGCAGGCCTACACCGTCGCGCTGGCCGCCCTGACCCGCGCGGTGGACCCGAGCCGGCCGGTGGTGAGCAACGACGGCTGGGAGCACACCGACAGCGACCTGTGGACGGTGCACGACTACGCCGACACCGGGGCGGTCCTCGCGCAGCGGTACGGGTCCCCCGAGGTGCGGGCCACGCTGGAGGACTTCTGGCCGGCCGGGCGCCGCGTCCTGCTGCCCGGCGCCGTCGACCGGGGGCAGCCGGTGATGCTCACGGAGTTCGGTGGCGTCCGCTACACCCCCCGGCCGCCCGAGGAGGTGCCCGTGGAGCGCACCTGGGGGTACTCCAGCGCCGAGGACGCCGAGGACTTCGCCGCGCGGCTGGAGGACCTGCTGTCGGCCGTGCACGCCTCGCCGGTGCTGGCCGGGTTCTGCTACACCCAGCTCACCGACACGATGCAGGAGGCCAACGGCCTGCTCGACGAGCGGCGGGAGCCCAAGCTGCCGATCGAGCGGCTGCGCCGGATCATCACCGGCCGCCGCGAGGACTGAACCCCGATCGCGTCGGCCGGACGCGCGGACGCCCCGGCCCGCGGGTGCGGGCCGGGGCGTCCGGTGGAGGGGGCGCCTACCGCAGGTCGAAGCGGTCGTTCTCCATGACCTTCACCCACGCCGCGGCGAAGTCCTGCACGAACTTCTCCTTCGCGTCGTCGGCCGAGTAGACCTCGACGATGCCGCGCAGGATCGAGTTCGAGCCGAACACCAGGTCGGCGGCGGTGGCGGTGCGCACGACGGTGCCGTCGGCGTCCAGCCCCTCGTAGACGCCCTCGGTGTCGACCGAGGTCCGCCACGAGACGCCCAGGTCGAGCAGGTTGCGGAAGAAGTCCTGCGACAGCACGCCCGGGCGGTCGGTGAACACGCCGTGGCGCACGCCGCCGGTGTTCGCGCCGAGCACCCGCAGGCCGCCGACGAGCAGGGTCATCTCCTTGGCGGTGAGGCCGAGCATGTAGGCCCGGTCCACCAGCAGCGTCTCCGGCTCGAGCTTGCTGCCCGGCGCGATCCAGTTGCGGAAGCCGTCGGCCCGCGGCTCGAGCCAGCGGAAGTTCTCGACGTCGGTCTGCTCCTGGGAGGCGTCGGTGCGGCCCGGGGAGAAGGGCACGGTCACCGGCACGCCGGCGTCCGCCGCGGCCTTCTCCACCGCCGCGGTGCCGCCGAGCACGATGAGGTCGGCCAGCGAGATCCGCTTGCCGGTCTGCTGCTCGAACTCCGACTTCACCCGCTCGAGCACCGGCAGCACGTCCCGGACGCCCTCGTTGACCGCCCAGCCGAGCTGCGGCTCGAGGCGGATCCGGGCGCCGTTGGCGCCGCCGCGCATGTCGGTGCTGCGGTACGACGCGGCCGACGACCACGCGGTGTGCACCAGCTGCGGGACGGTCAGGCCGGAGGCGAGCAGCCGCTGCTTGAGGTCGGCGACCTCCGCCTCGCCCACGAGCTCGTGGTCGACGGCGGGCACCGGGTCCTGCCAGATGAGCTCCTCGGCCGGCACGTCCGGGCCGAGGTAGCGGGTCTTGGGGCCCATGTCGCGGTGCAGCAGCTTGAACCAGGCGCGGGCGTACTGGTCGGCGAAGTACTCGGGGTCGTTGTAGAAGCGCTCCGAGATCGCGCGGAACCCGGGGTCGGCGACGAGGGCGATGTCGGTGGTCGCCATCATCGGCGGGTTCTTCTTGCCCTCGACGTGCGCGTCGGGCACGAGCTCCTGCGCCTCGGGGTTCTTCGGCTTCCACTGCTTGGCGCCGGCGGGGCTCTCGGTGAGCTCCCACTCGTAGCGGAAGAGCATCTCGAAGTAGGTGTTGTCCCACGTCGTCGGCGTCGGGGTCCAGGCGCCCTCGAGGCCGCTGGTGATGGTGTCGGACCCCTTGCCGGTGCCGTGCTGGCTGATCCAGCCCAGCCCGTTGCCGTGCACCGGGCAGCCCTCGGGCTCCGGGCCGACGAGCTCGGGGTTGCCCGCGCCGTGCGTCTTGCCGAACGTGTGGCCGCCGGCGATGAGCGCGACGGTCTCCTCGTCGGTCATCCCCATCCGGCTGAAGGTCACCCGGATGTCGTGGGCGGAGGCGGTCGGGTTCGGCTGGCCCTTCGGGCCCTCCGGGTTGACGTAGATCAGGCCCATGGTGACCGCGGCGAGGTGGCCCTCCTCGAGGTCGAGCGGGGCGTCGCCGGCGTAGCGCTCGTCGCCGAGCCAGGTGTCCTCCGGGCCCCAGAAGACCTCCGGGGGCTGCCAGGTGTCCTCGCGCCCGAAGGCGAACCCGAAGGTCTTCAGGCCCATGTCGTCGTGCGCGACGTTGCCGGCGAGCAGCAGCAGGTCGGCCCAGGACAGCTTGCGGCCGTACTTCTGCTTGATCGGCAGCAGCAGGCGGCGGGCCTTGTCGAGGTTGGCGTTGTCCGGCCAGCTGTTGAGCGGGGCGAAGCGCTGCGCGCCGGTGTTGCCGCTGCCGCGGCCGTCGGCGATGCGGTAGGTGCCGGCCGCGTGCCAGGACATCCGGATGAACAGCGGGCCGTAGTGGCCCCAGTCGGCCGGCCACCAGTCCTGCGAGGTGCGCATGACCTCCACGAGGTCGCGCTTGACCGCCTCGACGTCGAGCTTCGCGAACTCGGTCCTGTAGTCGAAGTCCTCGCCGAGCGGGTCGGAGCTCTTCGCCGGCCGGTTGAGCACCGACAGGTCGACCTGGTTGGGCCACCAGTCCCGGTTGCTCTGCGGCCGCCGGTTCGTGGCGGGCGTCGGCGACTTGATCGCCGGGTTCTCGCTCTCGCTGGTGCTCTCGCTGTTGACCTTGTCGACCTCGTTGGTCACGGTCTCCCTCTCTCTGCTGGGGGGTGGGCGGGCGAGTCGGGGAGCTGACCGGCCGCGCAGGACGGGCAGCGTCCCCAGTAGACGACCTCGGCCTCGTCGATCACGAAGCCGCCGTCGTCCGAGGGGGTCAGGCAGGGCGCGACGCCGGTGGCGCAGTCGACGTCGACGATCGCGCCGCAGGACCGGCAGACCAGGTGGTGGTGGTTGTCGCCGACGCGCGCCTCGTAGCGCGCGACCGAGCCCTGGGGCTGGATGCGCCGCACCAGCCCGCTGTCGGTCAGCACGCGCAGCACGTCGTACACGGCCTGGTGCGACACCGCACCCACGCGCTCGCGGGCGGCGCCGATGAGCGTCTCGGTGTCGACGTGCGGATGGGCGTGGACGGCGTCGAGCACCGCCAGGCGCGGGCGGGTGACCCGCAGCCCGGCCGCGCGCAGGGCGCGCTGGAGGGCTGCTGCGTCGGGCACGGCGGCATCCTGGCGCGTTTCCTGGAACGAGTCAAGAAACGAGCCGGCACCGGCTGTGTCGCCCCGGCCCCACCGGGAGGTCCCGGAGCCGGCCGGCGGCCGGGAACCGGGGGACGCCCCGGGTCCTCCCCGATGTGCCGCACCCGGTCGGGCAGCAGCCTGGACGCATGGCACGAACCGCCCCCGGCCGAGCGGCGACGGGCGCGTCCCCGCCGCTCCGTCCGGCGCCCACGCCCGCCGGCGACTCCACCCCGGCCCAGTTCGCCCGGTTCGTCCTCGTCGGCGGCTCGGCGAACGCGGTCTACGCCGGCCTCTTCCTGGTGCTGGCCCCGCTGGGGGACCAGGCGGCCAACCTCGTCGGCGTGGTGGCGTCCACCGCGCTGGCCAACGAGCTGCACCGCCGGCTCACCTTCCGCGCCGGGGACCGGGCCGGCTGGGCGGCGGCGCAGTGGGCCGGTGGAGGCCTGGCCGTCGCCGGGCTGGCGACCTCCAGCCTCACCCTGGCCGCCCTGGAGAGCTGGGCGGACCCGGCCGGGCCGCTCGTGCCGGTGCTGGCGGTCTGCGCGGTCAGCGGCGCGGTGGGGCTCGTCCGCTTCGGAGGGCTGCGGTGGGTCCTGGTCGTCCGTCCGGGACCGGGCGCGCGGGTGCCTGCGGTACACACCTCCTGACAGGAGCACCGACCAGGAGGGAGGCGCACGTGACCCGTGGCCCGGTCCCGCTGTGGCAGGACGAGCCGTACCGCCCGCGGTCCCCGCTGGCGGGCGAGGTGCGGGCGGACGTCTGCGTCGTGGGTGCCGGCGTGGGCGGGCTGGCGACCGCCCGGCGGCTGGCCGACGCCGGGCTGTCGGTGGTCGTGCTCGACCGGCACGAGGTGGCCTCCGGCGCGAGCGGCCGCAACGGCGGCTTCTTCATCGCCGGCGCCGCGCCGATGTACCACGAGACCCGCCGGCTGTGGGGCCGCGAGCGGGCGGTCGCCGTCCACGCCGCGACCCTGGCCGCGCAGCGGGAGATGCTCGCGGTGGCCGACGCCGTCGGCGCGCGCTCGCACTTCCGCGTCGGCGGGCTGCTCCGGCTCGCCGTCGACGCGGCCGAGGCCGACGACGTCCGGGCCAACGCCGCGGCGCTCGCCGAGGACGGCTTCCCGGGGCAGCTGGTGGCCGGCGACGACCTGCCGGCCCCGCTCGCGCGTCCCGGCCGGGCCGGGCTGTTCTTCCCCCACGACGGGTCGGTGCACCCGGTCCGCTGGCTGCGGGCGCTCGCCGGCGCCCTGGAGACCCGCGGGGTGCGGTTCTTCGAGCACTCACCGGTGGTCGCGCCCCCGGCCGGCGACGGCGACCGCGTCTGCGTGCGGACCGCGGCCGGTGCGGTGCGCTGCGACCGGGCCGTGGTGGCCGTGGACGGCGACCTCGCCGCGCTGGTGCCGTCAGCGGGAGCGGTGCGCCCGCGGCGGCTCACCATGCTCGCCACGGCACCGCTGTCCCGGACGGTGCTGCCGTTCCCCGTCTACGCGCGCTTCGGCCACGAGTACGTGCACCAGACGGCCGACGGCCGGATCGCGCTCGGCGGCTTCTCCGACCTCGACGGCGACGCCAGCTGGACCGATCGCGCCGAGGTCTCCGCTCCGGTGCAGGCGCGCCTGGAGCGGTGGCTGGCCGAGGAGCTCGGGGTGGACGCGCCGGTGACCCACCGGTGGGCGGGTGTCGTGGGCTTCGCCGCGGACCCCCTGCCGCGGTGCGGGCCGGTGCCCGGCAGCGACGGGCGGGTGTTCGCCCTCGGCGGCTACAACGGCACGGGGCACGTGCAGGCCTGGGTCGCCTCCCGCGTGGTGGCCGACCTCGTCGTCACCGGCGGCAGCCCGTCCGCCGGGCTGTACGCGGCCGTCGACGCCTGAGGGCCGGTCAGCGGCCCTGCCGGCGACCGGCGGGCGGGGCGCCGGCGTGTGGGGCCGCCGATCCAGCGCGGCGAACGGACCCCGTCCGGAGGTGGTGTCGCGTTACGGTCCACCCGCTGCGAGCCGGGCCACGGCGAGGCCCCTGCAGAGGAGGTCGATCGTGCGCGACGACGACGGACGGGCCACCGGGGCGCTCCCCGGCGGCGGGCGGCCGGTCGTGGTCGGCCTCGGCCCGGGCGACGACGACGGCGACGCGCTCGTCTGGGCAGCCGCCGAGGCCGCGGTGCGCCAGGTGCCACTGCGGGTCGTGCACGTCGTCGCGCACCGGTTCGTCCTCGACCCGTGCGGCGTCCTCCTGTCGGTCGACGGCCTGTCCGGGGTCACCGCCGCGGCCGCCGAGGAGGTCGGGACGGCCCTCGACCGGGTCCGGTCCGTGGCGTCGGGGACCCCGGTGTCCGGGCGCGTGCTGGTCGGCGCGCCGGTGCCGCTCCTGTTGGCGGAGAGCCGGGCGGCGGGACTGCTGGTGCTCGGCGGCCGGGCCCGTCGCCCGGCCGGCCGGGTGTCGTCCCGGGTCGCCGCGCGCGCCGCCTGTCCCGTCGTCGTGGTGCGCGACCGGCCGCGGGTGCCCGCGGGGCCGTGCCGGCCGTCGGTGGTGGTCGGGGTCGGGGCGACCGGGTCGTGTGCCCCGGCGCTCGGGTTCGCCTTCGCGGCGGCGGCGCAGCGCGGTGTCCCGCTGACCGCGGTGCACGCCTGGGGGGTGGACCTCCCCGCCGACCTGGAGGGGGCCTGCGGCGCGCCGGCGGTGGCCGAGGGGGAGGCCCGGGAGGCCCTCGAGCGGGCGCTCGCCCCGCTGCGCCGGCTCTTCCCCGACGTCCCGGTGCAGCGGCGGGTGCCCTGCGCCGACCCCGCGGCGGCGGTGACCGCGGCGTCGTCCGGTGCCGCGCTGGTCGTCGTCGGGGGCCGCCGGCGCGGCCCGCTGCGCCGGGTGCTGTCCCGCTCGGTCGGCCGCGAGGTCGCGCTGCGCGCACCCGCCCCGGTGGCCGTCGTCGGCGCCGACCTGGCCGCGTACCGCGTCCCGCCCGTGCCGGGCGCGCGCCCGCAGGCCGTCAGGCGGTCTCGTGCCAGGCCGGCAGGGTGAGCGCGGCGTCCATCCGCCGCAGCTCGTCGCGGTGCAGCGCCGCGAGCCGGCCGAGGAGGGCGTCCCCCCGGGCGGTGAGGGCGACCCGCACGGCCCGGCGGTCGTCGGGGTCGGGCGTCCGCGCGACGAGGTCCTGACCCTGCGCGCGGGTGACCAGCTCCACCACGCTGTGGTGCCGCAGCTGGAGCCGCTCGGCCAGCTCGCGGACGGTGGCCCACTCGCGTCCGGGGAAGCCCTTGAGGGCGAGCAGCAGCTGGTACTGCTGCGGCGTGACGCCGTGCTGCCGCACGGTCTCCTCGCTGAAGCGCAGATAGCGCCGGATGGCGGCGCGGAACCGGGCCAGCGCCTCGAAGTCCTCCTTGGTCAGGGGGTGGTCGGAGGTCGTCCCGGAGGGGTCCCGCCCGTCATCGCGCGCGGGCCCCGCGGTCACGACTCCCCGGCGGGGCGGACGGCGTCGAGGTAGCCGTCGTAGCTCGCGGCGACGTCCTCGAGCTCGACGACGTCGGGGAAGTCGGCGGCGTCCTGGTGCTGCAGCAGGAAGTCGACCGTGCGGCGGACGAGGTCCTCCTCACCGTCCGGGCCGACGCCGAGGTCCTCCAGGACGCCGGGGGAGAGGCGGAACCAGGACTCGGTCCCCTCACCGTCGCCCTGTAGGCGGACGACGAACTGGTGGTCGCCCTGCGCCTCGACCTCGACGGCCTCGCTCATGCGTGCGGTCCCCTCTCGCGTGTCACCGGCGGTACCTCGGGTCACGATACGCCCGGCGGGGTCCGCGCCGGCCGCACCGGAGGCAGGTCAGGCCAGGGCGGCGAGCACCTTCCCGACCCGGCGGGCCCGGGTCTCGTCCGTCGTGGCGCCGGCGACGGACTCCGCGTGCGCCCGCTGCCTGCTCGGGGAGAGCGCGCCCCAGGCCGCGGTGGCCGCGGGGTCGCCGGCGAGCGCCGCGGCCAGGGCGGGCGGCACCTCGACCGTGCGCGGCGCGTCGTCGACCCGGAGCCGGACCTCGACCTCGTCGCCGGCGTCCCGGCCGGTGGCCGCCCGCGTCGCGGCGTTGAACGACACGAGGTACCGGCCGCCCATCGAGGCGATCGTCGTCCGGTAGGTGTACCCGCCGTCGACGGTCACCTCGACCGGGACCCGCTTGCCCCGGCCGAAGCCGAGCACCACGTCCTCGGGGACGACGATGCCGACGTTGTTGCCGCCGGCCGCCCACAGCGTCGTGCGGAAGACGGCCTCGGCCGGGGGCGGGGTGCTCATCGCGGTCTCCTCGTCAGTCGTGCCGCTCGTCCTGCTGGGACCGGTGGCGGACGGCGGACTCATCGGTCCCCCCCGCCCGCCGGCGCGGTGCGGACGGCGAGGACGGCGATGTCGTCGTCGGCCCGGGCGCCGAGCCGCTGGAGGAGCAGGTCGCACAGCTCGGCGAGCCCGAGCCCGCCCGGCGCCAGCTCGGCGGCCACCTCCGCCAGGCGGTCCAGGCCGGCGTCGAGGTCCTCGCCGCGCCGCTCGACCAGCCCGTCGGTGTAGAGCAGCACGGTCGCGCCCGGCGGCAGGGCGGCGGTGTGGTCCCGGCGGACCGGGCCGGCGCCGTCCAGGTCGAGCCCGAGGACCGGGTCGGGGCTGGTCTCGAGCGAGGACACCGCGCCGTCGGGGGCGAGCAGGAGCGGCGGCAGGTGCCCGGCCGAGGACCAGACGAGCTGCCGGCCGTCGTCGGACACCTGGGCGACGAGCGCGGTGGCGAAGACGGCGGCGTCGAGCGCGCCGGTGGCCGCGTCGACGGCGTCCAACACGGCCGCCGGCGAGCGGGACCCGTCGTGACCGGCCACCCGGACCATCGTGCGCAGCTGGCCCATCAGCGTCGCCGCGTGGATGTCGTGCCCCGCGACGTCGCCGATGACCAGCCGGGTGGTGCCCGCCCGGTCCCGGTAGGCGTCGTACCAGTCGCCGCCCACGACCTGCGCGTTGCCGGCCGGCACGTAGCGGGCGACGACCTCCAGGCCGGGGAACCGGGGGAGCGCGGTGGGCAGCAGGGCCCGCTGCAGGTGGGTGGACAGGCTCCGCTCGTGGTCGTAGGACAGCGCGCGGTCCAGCGCGAGCGCCGCCCGCTCGGCCACCGCCTCGGCCACCTCGACGTCGTCCGGGCCGAAGGGCGCCCGCCGCGACGTCCGGACCAGGGTGAGCACGCCGAGCAGCTCGCCGCGAGCCCGCAGCGCCACGCTGATCTCGCTGGCGGCGTCGAAGCGGTCCCGCAGCGCGCGCTGGCCCTCGGACAGCCCGTCCAGGTGGTCGAGGTCGGGCAGCAGCTCGGTGGCGCCGGTGACGAGGACGCGCCCGGCCCCGTGCCGGTCGCCGCGCCGGCGGGTGAGCACGCCCGCCAGGGCCGCCAGGGGAGGCTGCCGCTCGCGGCTGCGGTGCTCCGCGGCCTGCACGCGCAGCGCCCCGTTCTCCTCGACGGAGGAGACGACGGCGAGGTCGGCGAGCACGGGGAGGGCGACGCGGGCGATCGTGGCCCAGCTGTCGGCGAGGCCGGCGCCGACGGGCAGCACGTCGCCGATGCGGGACAGGAACTGCGAGCGCGCGCGGGCCGCCTCGGCGTCCACCGCCAGCGCCCGCAGCGCGACCTCCTGCGACGCGACGTCGGCGAGCCGGCCGAGCACCTCGACGTCCCGCGCGGTCCAGGCGCGTGCCGCGGTGTCGGCGGCGCACAGCACGCCGGCCACCCGGCCGTCGGGGGCGCGCACCGGGAACCCCGCCCAGGCGAGCACCCCGGTGCGGGCGACGGGGTCCTCACGTCCCCGCTCGTCGGCCCGGACGTCGTCGAGCACCAGCGGGCGGCCCGTGCCGACGACGGCGCGGCAGAGCGGGTCCGGCACCGTGTCGTGCGGCGCGGCACCGGTGACGGTGACCGCGGCGAGCGGCGCGCCGGTCAGCAGCCGGACCAGCGCCGCCAGCCGGTCCCGGCTCGAGCCGGCGCCGTCGTCCGCGGTCGCGACCTCGTCCGGCCGGGCGGGGGAGCGGACCCCGCCCGGGTGCCCGCCCGATCCGTTGTGCACGAGCCGATCATGCCAGGCCGACCGGTGGGGGCCGGTTGCGCGGGCCGAGCGCGGGTACGAGTTCTCGGTCGGGCCTGTAGCAGGACGGGCCGGCCGGACCCCGCACGCCGGTGCGCCCCGGGGCCGCCGAGCCCGCCTGCTCGGCCGAGACCGGACACCGAGGGGACGACGTGCGCGACGAGATCTGGTCACACCGCTCGGCGCCGGCAGCGTGCGCCGCGGACGTCCTGTGGCAGTGCGCCCCGGCCACCGCGTCGGAGCTGACCGACTCCCGCGCCCGGTTGCGGGAGCGGCTGGCCGACGGCGGACCCGCGGCACCCGGCGAGGAGCGGCTCGACCTGCTGATGCTGGCCTACGAGGAGCTGGGCTCCAACGCGCTGCGGCACGGCCTGCCACCGGTGGAGATCACGGTGACGCTGTCGTGCGGCACCTGGGTACTCGACGTCAGCGACGGCGCGCCGGGGCGGGAGCCCACCCCGGCGGTCGACCGCGACCCCGCCGCCGGCGGCCTGGGCCTGCACCTCGTCGCGCGGCTCGCGGCGGCGCACGGCTGGGACAGCCACGACGGGCGCAAGCACGTGTGGGCCTGCATCGACGCCGTCCCCGACGGGGACTGACCCGCTCAGCGTCGCGCCGCGCGCTCCCCGACGTCCTGCCCGGCCGGCGCCACCGGACCGGCGGCCCGGCGCCGGACGACGTAGGCGACGAGCACCAGCGCCCAGGCCAGCAGGCTCAGCACCAGCTGCGAGCGGGTGTCGTCGCGCACCGCCATCTGCACGAGCACCGCGACGATCGCCAGCGCCGTCAGCACGGTGAGCACCGGGTAGAACCACATCTTCACCTTCAGGCTCTCCGCCGGGACCATCCGCCGCAGCCGCAGCTGCGACAGGCAGATGAGCAGGTAGACGAAGAGGATCACCGCGCCGGAGGAGTTGAGCAGGAACAGGAAGACGGTGTCCGGCGAGACGTAGGCGGCGACCACGCACAGGAAGCCGACGACGGTGGAGGTGAGGATCGCCCAGGTGGGCACGCCGCGCCCGCTCAGCGCCAGCATCCGCTGCGGCGCCTCGCGCCGGCCGGCCAGCACGAAGAGCATGCGCGAGGCGGTGTAGAGGCCGGAGTTCAGGCAGGAGAGCACCGCGGTCAGCACGACGACGTTCATGATGTCGGCCGCCGCGGGGATGCCGATCGTCTCCATGGCCGCGACGTACGGCGACTCCCCGAGCTCGGTCGAGTCCCACGGCAGGATCGTGGCCAGCAGGAAGATCGAGCCGACGTAGAAGACCGAGATCCGCAGGACGACGGAGTTGGTGGCCCGCGCGATGCCCCGCTCCGGCTCGTCGGACTCCGCGGCGGCGATGGTGGCGATCTCGGCCCCCACCATCGAGAAGATCACGATGACGATGCCGCCGAACAGGGCCCCGACCCCGTTGGGGAACAGCCCGCCGTGCTCGGTGAGGTTGGAGAGGTCCAGGTCGCGGCCCGGCCACAGGCCCAGGACGAACAGCGAGCCCAGCGCGAGGAACACCACGATCGCGGCGACCTTGATCCCGGCGAACCAGTACTCGAACTCGCCGTAGGAGGTGACCGAGAACAGGTTCGTGGCGGTCATCAGCACCATGAGCGCGAGCGCCATCAGCCACAGCGGGACGTCGGGCAGCCAGCGCTGCAGGATGCCGGCGCCGGCCACGGCCTCGAAGCCGACGACGATGACCCAGAAGTACCAGTACAGCCAGCCGACGCTGAAGCCCGCCCAGCCCCCGAGCGCCCGCCGGGCGTAGTCGGCGAACGACCCGGTCGAGGGGTTGGCCACCGCCATCTCCCCGAGCATCCGCATCACCAGGACGATGAGCACCCCGGTGAGCGCGTAGGTCAGGAACGCGGCGGGACCGACCTCGGCGATGATCGCCCCGGACCCCACGAACAGGCCCGCGCCGATGACACCCCCGATCGCGATCATCGTCAGGTGCCGCTGGCGGAGACCCTTGTGCAGGTCTCCGGGGTCGGTGACGGGGCCGTGGGCCATGTCCGCTCCTCTCCTCCGGGGACGGGGCCGCGGGAGGGGTCGGTGACCGGGCCGCTGCTCGGCCAGGCAGCATCCTGCTGCGGCGTCCGGGGGCTCGCCACCGCACGGCCCCCGGGCCCGGGAGTGTCGGCGGCCGGTCCGGTCTCGGTGGTCGGCGGGCCGGTCGCCCACCACGATGGGCCCGTGGACGACCTCGCACCCCCGGCCGCAGCCCCCCGCACCGCGGTGGTGACCGGCGCCGGCACCGGGCTCGGCCGGGCCATCACCCGGGCGCTGCTGGCCGACGGGTGGGCCGTGGCCCTGCTCGGGCGGCGCCGCGAGGCCCTCGAGGAGACGGCGCGGGACGCCGCGCACGCGCTCGTGCTGCCCGCCGACGTCGCCGACGAGCAGCAGGTCGACGCCGCGTTCGCCGCCGTCCGCGACGCCTGGGGCCGCCTCGACCTGCTGGTCAACAACGCCGGGACGTTCGGCCCGTCGGGCGGGGTGGACGAGGTCGACGTCGCGGACTGGCGGGCGACGGTCGAGGTCAACGTGACCGGCGTCTTCCTGTGCGCCCGCGCGGCGGTGCGCCTGATGAAGGCGCAGGACCCGCCGGGCGGGCGGATCGTCAACAACGGCTCGA
Source organism: Geodermatophilus tzadiensis (assembly GCF_003002915.1). GTDB lineage: Bacteria > Actinomycetota > Actinomycetes > Mycobacteriales > Geodermatophilaceae > Geodermatophilus > Geodermatophilus tzadiensis. The sequence goes on from NZ_PVTG01000009.1 coordinate 46,494, forward strand.
TCTCCGCGCACGTGCCGCGGCCGGGCAGCGTCGCCTACACCGCCACCAAGCACGCCGTCACCGGCCTGACGAAGGCGATCGCGCTCGACGGCCGCGCGCACCGGATCGCCTGCGGGCAGGTCGACGTCGGCAACGCCGCCACCGAGATGACGTCGGGCATCGCCACCGGCGCCCGCCAGGCCGACGGCTCGGTGCGGCCCGAGCCCACCTTCGACCCCGCACACGTCGCCGACGCGGTGGTGCAGATGGCCCGGCTGCCGCTGGAGGTCAGCGTCCCGTTCACCACGATGCTGGCCACCGGCATGCCCTACCTCGGGCGCGGCTGAGGCGACGCCGGTGCGCTTCGCGGTCAACACCTCGATCCTCTTCGGCGACCTGCCGCTGGAGCGCCGCCCGGCCGCCGCGCGGGAGGCGGGGTTCACCGCCGTGGAGTCGTGGTGGCCCTTCGGCGCCGTCGTCCCCGGCGACCGCGAGGTCGAGGCCTTCGCCCGGTCGGTCGAGGACGCCGGGGTGCGGCTGGTCGCGCTCAACTTCCCCGCCGGTGCCATGGCCGACGGCGAGCGCGGGCTGGTGTCGGTGCCGGGCCGGGAGGCGCAGTGGGGCGACGCGGTCGCGGCGACCGTCGGCGTGGGCGAGCGGCTGGGGGTGCGGCTGTTCAACGCGCTGTACGGCAACCGGGTCGAGGGCGCCGACCCCGCCGCGCAGGACGCCCTCGCCGTCGAGCACCTGGCCCTGGCCGGCCGGGCGGCGGCGCGCATCGGCGGCACGGTGCTCCTCGAGCCGCTCAGCGCCGCGCCGCGCTACCCGCTGCGGACGGCGGAGGACGCGCTCGCCGTCGTCGACCGGGTGGCGGGGGAGGCCGGCGTGCGCGACCTCGGCCTGCTGCTGGACCTCTACCACCTGGCGGTCAACGGCGCGGACCTCGACCGGGAGGTCGCCGTCCACGGACCGCGGGCCGCGCACGTGCAGGTGGCCGACGCGCCGGGGCGCGGTCCGCTGGGCTCCGGCGCGCTCGGCCTCGAGCGGCACCTGCGCCGGCTGGAGGAGGACGGCTACGCCGGCTGGGTGGCGCTCGAGCACCTGCCCGGGGAGGGCGACCCGTTCGCCTGGCTGCCGCGCGAGCAGCGCGCCGCGGGCTGACCGGGGCCGCGGTCCGTCCGGTGCGCGAGGTGTGCCCGTGTCGCGGACGGGGACGTCCCCGGCGCGCGGCGTGTGCACCTGGCGCGGACCGCGGGCGACCGGTCCTCCCGGGCACCTCTCCGGTGTCGAGACACCCGGCGGGTGCGACCCGCCCGGGTGAGCCGCTGTCGACTGTCGCCAGTCCACACCGGGCCGCCGGTAGGATGAGGGCCGACGAGGAGGCTGGTCCGTGAGCGTGGAGTCACTGTCGGCCCTGGACCGCAGCACCCTGCGGGAGCGGTCCCTGGAGGCCCTGCGGGCGGCGATCCTCTCCGGGCGCTACCGCCCCGGCGACCACCTCGGGGAGGTCGAGCTGGCGGGGTCGCTCGGGGTCAGCCGCGGCACGGTCCGCGAGGCCCTGCGCCACCTGCAGCAGGAGGGCCTGGTCACCGCCGGCACCCGCGGCATGCTGCGGGTCAACAGCCTGACCCCCGCGGAGGTCCACGAGCTGTTCCGGGTCCGCGCCGCGCTCGAGGCGCTGGCCGTCCGGGAGGTCGTCGCCTCGCCCCGGCGCGAGGCGGCCGCCGCCGCGCTGCGCGAGGCCGTCGAGCAGCTGTCCGACGAGGCCGACCCCGCGGCGCGCATGGAGGCCGACCTGGCCTTCCACCTGCAGCTGTGCCGGCTGTCGGGCAACTCCATGCTGGTCGAGGCCTGGCAGCGCCTGGAGGGGCGCATGCGGGTCGCGATCCTGAACGGGGCCGACTGGCAGGCGCCGATGATGGCCCGCGAGCGGCACGTGCCGATCGTCGAGGCGATCGAGCGCGGGGACGCCGAGGCCGCCGTCCGCGTCGTCGACGACCACATGAGCGACGCCGCCGAGCACTTCGCCGCGGCCTCCCGCCCGGCCTGACGTCCCCGCGCCGGGGGCGACCCCGGTCGCGACGTCCTCCGCCGGGACGACCGGAGGGCGGGCGCGCCGTCGTCCATCCGTGCTCCGACCTGCACGGACGCGGGTGCCGCTCGCTCGACCCTTGACACGGTGACCCGGGCCACTCACTCTAGTCGCCAGTTGACTGTTAACAGTCAACGACCAACGGGGATCCGACACCCACCGCCCACTGGAGGTCATCGTGACCGAGCGGCACCCACCCGTCCGCGACGGCCACCTCGAGGAGGTCGCCGCCTGGCACCCGATCGAGGGGACGCCGGAGAAGAAGAAGGTCGCCATCGGCTGCTCCGTCGGGGCGACGATCGAGACCTACGACTTCATCGGCTTCGGCATCGCCGCGGCGCTGTACTTCAACACCGCCTTCTTCCCCGCCGACGACCCGCTGTCGGGCACCCTGCTGTCCTTCGCCACGCTCGGCATCGGGTTCGCGGTCCGCCCGCTCGGCGGGATCATCGGCGGCTACCTCGGTGACAAGATCGGCCGCAAGCCGGTCCTCGTCGGCTCCCTGCTGCTCATGGGGATCGCGACGGTGCTCATCGGCGCCCTGCCCACCTACGAGCAGGTCGGCGTCTGGGCCGGGGTCCTGCTGGTCCTCGTCCGGGTCGTGCAGGGGCTCGCGTTCGGCGCGGAGTGGGGCGGCGCCATCCTCATGTGCTTCGAGCACGCCCCCTGGCGCAGGAAGGGCCTCTACACCGGCATCACCCAGGCCGGCTTCCCCGTCGGCCTGCTGCTGGCCAACCTCGCCTTCCTGATCAGCGTCCCGCTGGGCGGCACGTGGGCGTGGCGGGTGCCGTTCCTGCTGTCGGCCGTGCTGATCGTCGTCGGCATCGTCATCCGGCTGAAGGTCGAGGAGTCCCCGGAGTTCGAGGAGCTCAAGGAGGAGGGCGAGCTCTCCAGGAACCCGCTCCTCGAGGTGCTCCGCGACGACTGGCGCAACATCCTGCGGGCCTTCTGCCTGCGGATCACCGAGACCGCCGGCTACGCGGTGTCGGTCACCTTCATGCTGTCCTACGTCGCCGCCGAGGGGCTGGCCGACCGCTCGGTCACCCTGACCGCGACGATGGTCGCGGCCGCCCTCGGCATCGCCGCCACCACGGCCTGGGGCGCGCTCACCGACCGCATCGGGCGGCGCCCGGTCTACCTGCTGGGCACCGCGCTGCACCTGCTGTGGGGCATCCCGCTGTTCCTCGTGGTCAACACCGGCGCCGCCGTCGCGATCGTCGTCGCCTTCGTCGTCAGCTACGCGGTCCTGCAGAACTGCCTGGCCGGCGTGCAGGGCGCCTGGTTCTCCGAGCTGTTCGCGACCAAGACCCGCACGACGGGCGCCTCGCTGGCCTACCAGCTGTCGGCTGTCGTCTCCGGCTTCACCCCGCTCATCACCACCGCGCTCTACGCCGGCTACGGCTGGATCGGCCCGGCGCTGCTGTTCAGCGGCTACGGCCTGCTCGGCCTGGTCGCCGCCCTGCTCACCCGGGAGACCTGGGGCCGCGCCCAGCGCGACGACGTCGCCGCGCTCGAGCGCGCCCTCGCCACCCGGTCGGGCGTCCCCACCCCGCGCTCCGGGACCCCCGAGCGCCACACCACGGCCGCCTCGGCGACCGACTGACCCCCGACGACGACGAGGAGGACACCATGACCTCGCTGACCACACCGACACCGACCACACCGGAGGCCGCGCCCCGCACCGGGGACCGCGCCGAGCGGATCGAGCGCATCCGCCGGGCCGCCCACCGCATCCGCCACAACGCCCTCGACATGGGGGAGGTGCAGGGGCAGGGCTACATCGGCCAGGCGCTCGGCGTGGCCGACGTGCTCGCCACCGTCTACACCGACCAGCTCCGCTTCCGCCCCGAGGACCCGCACTGGCCCGACCGGGACCGCTTCCTGCTCTCCATCGGCCACTACGCGATCGCGCTCTACGCGGCGCTCGCCGAGGCCGGGACCGTCCCGCTCGAGGAGCTGGAGACCTACGGCTCGGACGAGTCGCGGCTGCCGATGTCGGCCATGGCCTCCTACACCCCGGGCGTGGAGATCTCCGGCGGCTCGCTCGGCCACGGGCTGCCCGTGGCCACCGGGATGGCGCTCGGCCTGCGCCACCAGGGCAACGGGGCGCGGGTGCTGAACCTGCTCTCCGACGGCGAGCTCGACGAGGGATCGACCTGGGAGGCGGCCCTGGCCTGCGCCCACCACGGCCTGGACAACGTGACGGCGATCGTCGACGTCAACGCCCTGCAGGCCGACGGCCCCACCGCCGGCGTGCTGCGCACCGAGCCGGTCACCGACAAGTGGCGCGCCTTCGGCTGGCACGCCCTGCGCGTGGACGGCAACGACGTCGGCGCGCTCGTCGACGCCTTCGACGAGCTGCGCGCGCACCGCGGCTCGCCCTCGGTCCTCGTCTGCGACACCCGCATCGGGTGCGGCGTGCCGCTGCTCGAGAGCCGGGAGAAGGCCCACTTCATGCGGGTCGAGGAGCACGAGTGGCAGATCGCCCGCGACCAGCTCGAGGAAGGACTCCCCCGATGACCAGCACGACACCGAAGAAGCGGCTCACCACCTCGGCGATGATCGCCTCGTTCGCCGACCCCGGTCAGCGGACCACGAGCGCCCCCTTCGGGCACGCGCTCAACCGGCTCGCTGAGCAGCGGCCGGAGGTCGTCGGACTGTCGGCCGACCTCGCCAAGTACACCGACATGCACGTCTTCCGCGACGCCCACCCGGACCGCTTCTTCCAGATGGGCATGGCCGAGCAGTCGCTGCTCGGCGCGGCGGCCGGCATGGCCGAGGTCGGGCTGGTGCCCTTCGCCTCCACCTACTCGGTGTTCGCCACCCGGCGCGCCTACGACTTCCTCTGCCTCGACATCGCCGAGCCGGGCCTCAACGTCAACGTGGTGGGCGCGCTGCCCGGGCTCACCACCGGCTACGGGCCCAGCCACCAGGCCACCGAGGACCTCGCGATCCTGCGCGGCTGTCCCGGCCTGACCGTCGTCGACCCCTGCGACTCCGTCGACATCGAGCAGGCCGTCCCCGCGCTGGCCGACCACCCCGGCCCGACCTACCTGCGGCTGCTGCGCGGCGCGGTGCCGACGGTGCTCGACGAGTACGACTACCGGTTCGAGCTCGGGAAGGCCGCCGAGCTGCGCACCGGCCGCGACGTCGTGCTGATCTCGACCGGGCTGATGACGATGCGGGCGCTGCAGGCGGCGGCCCGGCTCGAGGCCGACCACGTCGACGTCGCCGTCCTGCACGTGCCGACCGTCAAGCCGCTGGACACCGAGGCGATCCTGCGCGCGGCCCGGACCGACCGGCTCGTCGTCACCCTGGAGAACCACACGGTCGTCGGCGGCCTGGCCGAGGCGGTCGCCTCGACGCTCGCCTTCGCCGGGGCGACCACCCGCGTGGTGCCGGTCGCGCTGCCCGACGAGTTCCTCGCCGCCGGCGCCCTGCCCACCCTGCACGACCGCTACGGCCTGTCCACCGACGCCGTCGTCGCCCGCGTCCGCGCCGAGCTCGGCGGCGCGACCGCACCCCGCTGGGTCTCCGAGCCCGCCCCCGCCACCGCCTGACCCCCACACCCCGAAGACATCCCGGAGGAACACCGTGACCGTCACCGACAAGACCGCCGTCGTCACCGGCGCCGCGTCCGCCCGCGGCATCGGCCGCGCCACCGCCCACGCCCTCGCCGCCGCCGGGTGGCACGTCGCCGTCCTCGACCTCAACGAGGCCGGTGCCAAGGAGGCCGCCCACGAGATCGCCGACCGGCACGGCGTGCAGGCCGTCGGCACCGCCTGCGACGTCACCGACGAGGCGTCGGTCGAGGGCGCCCTCGCCGTCCTCGACGCCGCGCTGCCCCCGGTCGGCGCGCTGGTCAACAACGCCGGCATCACCTCGCCCACGCCCTTCCTCGAGGTCAGCGGCGAGGAGTGGGACCGCATCTTCGCCGTCAACGTGCGCGGGTCGTTCAACGTGACCCGCCGCCTCGCGCCCGGCATGGCCGAGCGCGGCTTCGGCCGGATCGTGTTCCTGTCCTCGGTGTCGGCCGAGCGCGGCGGCGGCGTCTTCGGCGGGGTGGCCTACTCCGCCGCCAAGGCCGCCGAGCTCGGGTTCACCCGCGCGCTGGCCCGCGAGCTGGGGCCGCACGGCGTCACCGTCAACGCCGTCGCCCCGGGGCTGATCGACACCGACATCACCGGCGGCGCGCTGGAGGGCGAGCGCAAGGCCGCGCTGGTCGCCGGCATCCCGGTCGGCCGCAACGGCCGGGTCGAGGACGTCGCCGACCTCATCACCTACCTCTGCCGCGAGGAGACCGGGTACGTCACCGGCGCCACCTACGACGTCAACGGCGGCTCGCACATCTCCTGACGAAGGACCACCCTCCTCCCCACGCCTCGCACGCTCGGCGCGGGCCCCTGGAGGGCGGCCGTTCCAGCAGTCCCCTGCGCGGCCCGTCCCTCCGGGGGCGGGCCGCGCAGTCGGGTCAGGGGGTCGCGGACGGCGTCCGGGCCGTCTCCCGGCCGGTGAGCCGGCGGTCCCAGGTGGCCAGCACCTGCGGGTCGGTGGGCCGCGAGGCGAGGCTGCCGGCCAGGTAGCCGACCAGCGCCGCGGCCAGGCCGTAGTAGATCGGCTCGTTGGCGTAGATGTCGCCGACGACGACCATCGTCACCAGCGTGGCCACCGTGCCGGCGGCCATCGACACCAGCGCGCCGACGTTCGTCCCGCGCCGCCACACCAGGCCGCCCAGGATCGCCACCAGCAGGCCGCCGACGAGGATGTCGTAGGCGATGGTGAGCGCGGCGACGACGTCCTGCAGCACGCACGCGATCGCGATCATCACCACGCCGAAGCCGGCGACGTAGAACCGGTTGCTGCGCACGTGCTCGTGCTCGCTGCCGGCCTCCGGGTCGCGGCCCCGCAGGCGCGCCACGATGTCCTGGCTGAACACCGTGGCGGTGGCGATGAGCGCGCCGCTGGAGGTGGACATCACCGCGGCCAGGGCGGCGGCGAGCACCAACCCGGCCAGCAGCGCCGGCATGGTGGCCTCCACGACGGCGGCGAACGCGTCGTCGCGGGCGTCGAGCGCCGGCAGGACCACCCGCGCGGCCATGCCGATCACCGCGCCGGCTACGCCGTAGAGCAGGCAGTAGACGCCGGCGGCCGTGCCGGCCCAGCGCGCGACCCCCGGGCTGCGCGCGGTGAACACCCGCTGCCAGATGTCCTGCCCGATGAGCAGGCCGAAGGTGTAGACGACGAAGTAGGTCACGATCGTGCCGCCGCCGATCGTGGTCAGCGACAGGGCATCGGCGGGCAGGCCGTCGGCCAGCCCGCCGAACCCGCCGGCCTCCAGCACGACGACCGGCAGCAGGATCAGGAAGATCCCGACCGTCTTGACCACGAACTGGACGAAGTCGGTCAGCGTGATCGACCACATCCCGCCGAGCGTCGAGTACAGGACGACGACGGCGCCGCCGACGACGATCGACGGCACCCGCCCCAGGTCGAGCAGGGCGCCGAAGATGGTCGCGTAGGCGATCGTCGAGGTGACCGACAGCATCAGCGTGTAGCCGAACATCACCACGCCGGAGAGCACGCTCGACCCGGGGCCGTAGCGCAGCTCGAGCATCTGGCTGACGGTGTAGACGCCCAGGCGCTGGATGCGGCCGGCGAACAGCAGCGACAGCGCCAGGATGCCGGTGCCGATGGCGACCACCAGCCACATCCCCGACAGCCCGTACTCGTAGCCCAGCCCGACGCCGCCGATCGTGGAGGCGCCGCCGAGCACGATGGCGGCCATCGTCCCGGAGTAGAGCAGCGGGCCCAGCCGCCGCCCGGCCACCAGGAAGTCCGACTGGGTGGTCGCCCGGCGCTTCCCCCAGAAGCCGAAGGCGATCATGGCGGCCAGGTACAGGCCGACGACGGCCGTGTCCAGGTGGCTGTCCACTGCGGTCCTCCTCGGGGTCGGGTCAGCGCGGGGTGGCCCCGCTCGGGCGGAACGGCGCGCCGTGGCCGGGGACGACGAGGGTGGCCAGGCCCAGCACCCGCTCGCGCTGGCGGCGCAGCTCGTCGCGGTCGGGGGAGTAGGGATCGTCGGCCGGGCCCTCGCCGGTCCACCACAGGTGGGTCAGCGCGACCACGTCGTCGGCCGTGCCGACCAGGGTCGTGACGTCCTGCGGGGTGTGCCCGGGGGTGGCCAGCAGCCGCACCGACGGGGTGAGCTCGACGCCGTCGGCGGGGCGGCGGGTGAACACGTCGCCCTCGATCACCGACTGGAAGTCGTGCACCGGGACCACCGGGAACAGCGCCACGTTGAGCGTGTGATCGAGGTGGTGGTGGCTGACGACGACGTCGGTGACGTCCCCCGGCTCGACGCCGAGCTCGCGCAGCGGGCGCAGGATCAGCTCGCGGTCGGCGACCATCCCCGGGTCGACGACGACCACCCGGCCGGCGTCGCGGACCAGGCTCACCGTCCCGGCCACGTTCGGCAGGCGGGCGTAGCCCTCGACGAGCACGTCGACGCGGGCGCTGCGGGAGAGGTCGGCCACGCGGCGGACCGTAACAGCGCTGCTCACCCCGCACCGGTCCGCGCACCGGCCATGCGCGACGGTCATCGGGCGGGCTATTGGACAGCACCGCACCGGGAGGACGAGGCTGCCCGGGGAGCGGTCGCGTGGGAGGGGGTCCGGTGACGACGACGGACTCCGCGGGCCTGCGGATGCACACCCCGCAGGCCCGCTGGGTGCTGCTCACCACCGTCCTGGGCTCGGGCCTGGCCATGCTCGACGCGACGGTGGTCAACGTCGCCCTGGAGCGCATCGGCACCGACCTCGGGGCCGGGTTCACCGGGCTGCAGTGGACGGTCAACGCCTACACGCTGACCCTGGCCTCGCTGATCCTGCTCGGCGGCTCGCTGAGCGACCGCTTCGGCCGGCGCCGGGTCTTCGTCGTCGGGGTGACCTGGTTCGCCGCGGCCTCCCTGCTGTGCGGGCTGGCCCCCGACACCGGGACGCTCGTCGCCGCCCGCGCGCTGCAGGGCGTCGGCGCGGCGCTGCTCACCCCGGGCAGCCTGGCGATCATCTCGGCGTCCTTCTCCGGCGAGGACCGGGCGGCGGCGGTCGGCGCGTGGTCGGGCCTGGGCGGGGTCGCCGGCGCGGTGGGGCCCTTCCTGGGCGGCTGGCTGGTGGAGTGGAACTGGCGGGCGGTCTTCCTGCTCAACCTGCCGCTGGCCGTCGTCATCGTCCTCGTCGCCGCCCGGCACGTGCCCGAGACACGCGACCCGGACGCCGCGCCGCGGCTGGACTGGGCGGGCACCGTGCTGGCCGCGGCCGGCCTGGCGGCCCTCACCCACGCGCTGACGACGGCGGGCCGGCCCGGGCAGGGCGCCGTCGTCGCCGCCGGCACCGTCGGAGGGGTGCTGGCGCTCGCGGCGTTCGTCGCGGTGCAGCGCCGGTCGGCGCACCCGCTGGTGCCGCCGGCGCTGTTCGCGAGCTCCCGGTTCACCGCCGCCAACGCGGTGACCTTCCTCGTCTACGCCGCCCTCGGCGTGCTGTTCGTGCTGCTCGTCCTGCAGCTGCAGGTCGTGTCCGGGTTCAGCCCGCTCGCCGCCGGGACCGCGCTGCTGCCGGTCACCGCGCTGATGCTGCTGTTCTCCGCCCGGGTGGGCGCCCTGGCGCAGCGGATCGGCCCGCGGCCGCTGCTGACCGGTGGTCCGCTGCTGGCCGCCGCCGGGCTGCTGCTCATGCTGCGCATCGGTCCGGGGGCGTCCTACCGGGCCGACGTGCTGCCCGCCGCGGTGCTCTTCGGCGCCGGGCTGACCCTGCTGGTCGCGCCGCTGACCGCGACCGTGCTCGACTCCGCGGAGGCCCGCTTCGCCGGCGCCGCCTCCGGGGTGAACAACGCCGTCGCGCGGGCCGCCGGGCTGCTCGCGGTCGCCGCCGTACCCGCCGCGGCCGGGATCGGCGGCGACGACTACACCGACCCCGAGACCTTCGCCGACGGCTTCCGGGTCGCACTGCTCATCTGCGTCGGCCTGCTGCTCGCCGGTGCCGCCGTGGCCGCGACGACGCTGCACCGGCCGCTCGGCGACGTGCCCGCGCCCGCCGCAGCCGGGGAGGCGCGGCTCCGGGTCGAGGAGTGCCCGCACTGCGGCATCAGCGGGCCGCAGCTGCACCCGTCGCGGTCCGGCGCGGGGAGGGGTCCGCGGTGAGCACCGGCACGGGCGAGACGGCCGGCACGACCCGGTCCGGCGACCGGGGCGTGCTCGGGCGGCTGTCGCCGCTGCGGCGCTCGCTGCGCACCGAGGCCGGCGGCGCCGGGCTGCTGCTGGCGGCCACCGTCCTCGCACTCGTCTGGGCCAACTCGCCGATGGGCGAGGGGTACACGGCCTTCTGGCACACCGAGTTCGCCGTCCGGCTCGGCGGCACCGAGCTGGCCCTGGACCTGCAGCACTGGGTCAACGACGGCCTGATGGTGTTCTTCTTCTTCGTCGTCGGGCTGGAGATCAAGCGCGAGCTCGTCATCGGCGAGCTCACCGACCGGCGCCGGGCCGCGGTGCCGGCGCTGGCCGCCGTCACCGGGCTGGTGGTCCCGGCGCTGGTCTACGTGGCCTTCACCCTCGGCGACGAGGCGGCGTCGGCGTGGGGGGTGGTCATCTCCACCGACACCGCGTTCCTGCTCGGCGTGCTCGCCCTGGTGGGGCCGGCCTGCCCCGCGCAGCTGCGGCTGTTCCTGCTGACCCTCGCCATCGCCGACGACGTCGGCGCGCTCACCGTGATCGCGCTCTTCTACACCGAGGACCTGCGGCTGACGCCCCTCGGCCTGGCCGTCCTGGGCCTGGCGCTGATGATCGGCCTGCGCCACCTCAACGTGTGGCGGGGCCCGGCCTACCTGGTGCTCGGTCTCGGGGTGTGGGTGGCCATGCATGAGTCGGGCGTGCACCCCACCCTGGCCGGGGTCGTCATCGCGCTGTTCACCCCCGCCTACGCGGCCCGGCGCGACGAGGTCGCCGACGCCGCGCGGCTGGTGCGGGCCTACCAGCAGTCACCCAACCCGCAGTTCGCCCGGGCGGCGCGGTTGTCGATCGACCGGTCGGTGTCGGCCGGCGAGCGGCTGCAGCAGCTGTGGCAGCCGTGGACCAGCTTCGTGATCGTGCCGGTGTTCGCCCTGGCCAACGCCGGTGTGCCGCTCACCGGGGAGACCCTGCGCGCCGCGGCGTCCTCGCCGGTGACGCTCGGCGTGGTGGCCGGGCTGGTGCTCGGCAAGCTCGCCGGCATCCTGCTCGGCACCGGCCTGGCGGTCCGGCTGGGGCTCGGCCGGCTCGCCCCGGGGCTCACCCCGGCGCAGCTGGCCGGCGGCGCCGCGCTGTCGGGCATCGGCTTCACCATCTCGCTGTTCATCGTCGACCTCGCCTTCGACGACGCCGAGCAGCGGGCGGCCGACCAGGCGCGGGTCGGCGTCCTGGCCGCCTCGGTGCTGGCCGCGCTGCTCGGCTGGGCGCTGTTCCGCCTCGCCGACCGCCGCCGTCCCGCCGGCACCGGCCGGCCGGTGCTGCTCGACCCGCCCGTCGACCCCGACCGCGACCACGTGCGGGGACCGGTCGACGCGCCGCTCACCCTCGTCGAGTACGGCGACTTCGAGTGCCCGTTCTGCGGCCGGGCCACCGGCGCGGTCGACGAGCTCCGGGAGCGGTTCGGCGACCGGCTGCGCTACGTGTTCCGGCACGTGCCGCTGGCCGACGTGCACCCGCACGCCCGGCTGGCCGCGGAGGCCGCCGAGGCCGCCGCCGCCCAGGGCCGCTTCTGGGAGCTGCACGACCGGCTCTTCGCCGAGCAGGACCGGCTCACCCCCGGCGACCTGCTCGAGCACGCCGCCGCGGTCGGCCTCGACGTGGTGCGCTTCTCCCGCGACCTCGGCTCCGGCCGGTACGCCCGGCGGGTGCAGCAGGACGTCGAGTCGGCCGAGGCCAGCGGGGTCGAGGGCACGCCCACCTTCTTCGTCGGCGACCGCCGGCACGCCGGGCCCTACGACGCCGACTCGCTGGCCGCCGCGCTGCTCGAGGCCGCGGGCGGGGACGGCGCGCTGCCGGCACCCCGCGAGGAGCCCGGGACCCCGGTGCTGCCGGCGCTGGGCCCGCGGCGCCGCGACCCGGAGACCGCCCCGGGGACCGCGCCGGTCCCGCTGCCGGCCGACCTCGAGGAGACGCCCGACCGCGACGGCGCCTTCCCGCGGCTGCTCGACGAGCAGCTGGCCCTCCTCGAGCGGCACGGCACCCGCCGCACCTGGGCGCCGGGGGAGACGCTGTTCCGGGAGGGCGATCCCGGCTACGACCTGCAGGTGGTGCTGTCGGGCCTGGTGGCCGTGGTCGAGCACCACGGCCACCCCGACCAGCGGGTCGTCTCCGTGCACGGCGCGCGGCGCTTCCTCGGCGAGCTCGACCTCTTCAGCGACCGCCCGGTGTTCCTCACCGCCGTCGTGCTGCAGCCGGCCGAGGTGGTCACCGTCCCCGACGCGCAGGCGCGGCTGGTCTTCGCCGAGGACCGCGCGCTCAAGGAGACGGTGCTGCGCGCCTTCCTCATCCGCCGCTCGATGCTGCTGGCGCTGGCCGCCGACGTGCGGATCGTGACGAGCGGCCCGTCACCGGAGACCGACCGGCTGCGGCGGTCCGCCGAGGAGCGGGGCCTGAGCGCCGTCGTCGTCGACGTGGAGGCGGAGGACGACGTCGCCGCGCTGCTCGCCGGCCTCGACGTCACCGAGGAGGACCTGCCCGTGGTCGTGTGGCGCTCCGAACGGGTGCTGCGCCGCCCCACCCCCGCCGAGCTCGCCGCGCTCGACGACGCGCCGGACGGCGCGCCGCGCGAGCCGGCCGTCCAGGAGGGCCCGTGACCGAGACCGCCGACGTCCCCGGCCGGGCCGGCCGCCCGGGCCGCCCGGTGCTGCTGACCGTCGACGACGACCCCAACGTCTCCCGTGCCGTCGCCCGCGACCTGCGCCGCCGCTACGGGGAGGACCACCGGATCGTCCGGGCCTCCTCGGGCGAGGAGGGGCTGGCCGCGCTGCGCGAGCTGACGCTGCGCGGAGAGCCGGTCGCCGTGCTGCTGGCCGACTACCGGATGCCGCGGATGAACGGCATCGAGTTCCTCGAGCAGGCGATGGACCTCGTGCCCCGTGCCCGGCGGGCGCTGCTCACCGCCTACGCCGACACCGACGCCGCGATCCAGGCGATCAACCTCGTCGACGTCGACCACTACCTGCTCAAGCCCTGGGACCCGCCGGAGGAGAAGCTCTACCCGGTCGTCGACGCCATGGTCGAGACCTGGCGGGCCAGCCCCGACACCGCCGTCCAGGACGTCCGCCTGGTCGGGCACCGGTGGTCGGCGCCGTCGTTCGCCGCCCGCGACTTCCTCGCCCGCAACGCCGTGCCCTACCGCTGGTACAGCGTCGACGAGCCCGAGGGGCGGCGGCTGCTGGCCGCGGCAGGCGCCGGCCCCGACGACGTCCCGGTGGTCGTGCCGCCCGACGGGCAGCCGGTGCTCAGCCCCACCGAGGCCCAGCTGGCCGCCGCCGTCGGGCTCACCGTCGAGCCCAGCACCGACTTCTACGACCTCGTCGTGGTCGGTGGCGGCCCGGCCGGGCTGGGCGCGGCGGTCTACGGCGCCTCCGAGGGGCTGCGCACGGTGCTCGTCGAGCGGCAGGCCACCGGCGGGCAGGCCGGGCAGAGCAGCCGGATCGAGAACTACCTCGGCTTCCCCGACGGCGTCTCCGGCGGTCAGCTCGCCGACCGGGCGCGCCGCCAGGCCGGCCGCTTCGGCGCGGAGGTGCTCACCACCCGGGACGTGAGCGCGCTGGAGGCCCGCGGCTCGGCGCGGGTGGTGCACTTCGCCGACGGCGGCAGCATCGCCGCCCACGCGGTCGTGCTGGCCACCGGCGTCTCCTACCGGCAGCTCGACGCCGAGGGCGCCGGGGCGCTGACCGGCCGCGGCGTCTACTACGGCTCGGCGCTCACCGAGGCGGCCGCCTGCGCCGGGCAGCACGTGTACGTCGTCGGCGGCGCCAACTCCGCCGGCCAGTCCGCCGTCTTCTTCGCCCGGCACGCCAGCTGCGTGACCCTGCTGGTGCGCGGGCCGTCGCTGGAGGCGTCGATGTCGCACTACCTCATCGAGCAGCTCGCGCAGCTGCCCAACGTCGTCGTCCGCACCGGGACCACGGTCGCGGCCACCCGGGGCGGCGAGCACCTCGAGGAGCTCGAGCTGCGCGACCGCACCGGCCGGGTGGACACCGTCCCGGCCAACCACCTGTTCGTCTTCATCGGCGCCGCGCCCCGCACGGACTGGCTCGACGGCGTCCTCGCCCGCGACGAGCGGGGCTTCGTGGCCACCGGCCCGGACCTGCTCGTCGACGGGCAGCGGCCCGCCGGCTGGCCGCTGCAGCGCGACCCGTACTTCCTGGAGTCCAGCGTCCCCGGGGTGTTCGTCGCCGGTGACGTGCGCGCCCAGTCGGTCAAGCGGGTGGCCTCGGCCGTCGGCGAGGGCGCGATGGCCGTCACGCTCGTGCACCGGTACCTGGAGGAGCGGTGACCGCGACACCCCCCGACGCCCCCGCCCGCCTGGTACCGGACCGGCTGCGGGAGCTGTTCCTCTTCGCCGACCTCGACGAGGCCCAGCTGGACTGGGTGGCACGGGCCGGCCGGGTCGAGTCCTTCCCCGCGGGCAGCGACGTCTCGGTGGAGGGCGAGCCGGCGGAGTGCTTCCACGTGCTGCTGTCGGGGACGCTGCGCATGGTGCGGCGGGTCGGCCGCGACGAGGTCGAGACCGTGCGGTCGGACACGCCGGGGGTCTACAGCGGGGCGGTGCAGTTCTACCTCGGCGACCAGGTCGACCAGGTGTACCCGGCCACGGTCCGGGCGGTCACCGACTGCTCCTTCCTGGCGCTGCCCGCGGCCGAGTTCGCCGCGGTGTTCCGCCGCTGGTACCCGATGGCCGTGCACCTGCTCCAGGGACTGTTCCTGGGCACCCGGAACTCCGAGGAGCTGGTCGGCCAGCGGGAGCGGCTGCTGGCGCTGGGCAAGCTGACCGCCGGCCTGACCCACGAGCTGAACAACCCGGCGGCCGCGGCGTCGCGGGCCACCGCGGCGCTGGGCGAGCGGGTGGCCGGGATGCGGCACAAGCTGGCCCTGCTCGCCGAGGGCCGGGTCGACGGCGAGCAGCTGCGCCGGCTGACCGACCTGCAGGAGCGCTTCGTCGACCGGATCGGCACCACCGGCGAGCTCGACGCGCTCGAGCGGGCCGACCGGGAGGACGAGCTCGGCGACTGGCTCGACGACCGCGGCATCGACCGGCCGTGGGACCTCGCCGCGGTGTTCGTGCCGGCCGGGCTGGATCCCGAGTGCCTGGAGGAGGTGGCCGGCGCCGTCGGGGAGGACTTCCTCGAGCCGGCGCTGCGCTGGCTGGCCTACACGGTGGAGACCGAGACGCTGCTGCGCGAGGTCGCCGAGAGCACCCGGCGCATCTCGCACCTGGTCGACGCCGCCCGGCAGTACTCGCAGCTCGACCGCACCCCGCACCAGCCCGCCGACCTGCACGAGGGCCTCGACGCGACCCTCGTCGTCCTCGGCGCGAAGATCGGCCCGGGCATCCGGGTGGTCAAGGACTACGACCGGGACCTGCCGCGGGTGCCGGCCTACGCCGCCGAGCTCAACCAGGTGTGGACCAACCTCATCGACAACGCGCTCGCCGCGATGGAGGGGCGGGGCACGCTGACCCTGCGCACCGCGGTGGACGGCGACTCGGCGCTGGTCGAGGTGGCCGACACCGGCCCGGGCATCCCGGAGGAGCTGCGGCGGCGGGTGTTCGAGCCGTTCTTCACCACCAAGCCGGTGGGGGAGGGCACCGGGCTGGGCCTCGACGTCGCCTGGCGCGTGGTCACCGTCCGGCACGGCGGGGTGATCACGGTCCGCTCGCAGCCGGGGGACACCCGCTTCCAGGTGCGGCTGCCGCTCGCCGGGAGGGACGGGTGACCGTGCGGTCAGGCGGCGCCCGGGCCGACCGCCGACGCCGCGGCGGCCGCCGCCGTGCAGCTGAGCACGAAGTCCTGCACCGGCGCGCGGCTGTCGCCCTCCCGCCAGACGACGGCCAGGTGGGCCGGCGCCAGGCCCCGCACCGGCCGGACGACGAACTCCGGGCGGCGGTAGATCTCCGCGTTGCCGCCGCTGATCAGCGCCACCCCCAGGCCGCGGCCGAGCGCCTCGACCACCTCCTCGGGGCCGTGCACCACGGAGGCGACCCGCGCCGGGCGCCCGCCGCGCGCGTCCTCGCCGAGCCAGAAGGACCGCAGCGGACCGGCCGACTCGGGGATGGCGAGGAACGGCTCGTCGACCAGGTCCTCGACGGTCACCTCGGCGCGCGCGGTGAGCCGGTGGTCGACCGGCAGGGCGACCAGCCGCGGCTCGGTGAACAGCACCCGGTGCCGCAGCCCCGCGTCGCCGGGGAGGGGCAGCCAGCAGAACGCGACGTCGGCGTCGCCGTCGGCCAGGCCCACCGTGGCGTCGCCGAAGCCGACCTGGCGCAGCTCCACGCGCACCCCGGGGTGGCGCTCCTGGAAGGCGCGGGTCGCCGCCGGCAGCAGGCCCCGCCCGACGCTGATCGACAGCCCCACGACCAGGACGGTCGACCGGGCGGCCACGGCCTCGGCGACGGCCGCCTGCGCCTCGTCCCAGGCGGCCACGACGCGGCGCGCGTGGTCCTGCAGCAGCCGGCCGGCCGCGGTCAGCGCCACCCCGCCCGGCCCGCGGACGAACAGCGGGGTCCGCAGCGTCCGCTCCAGCGCCCGGATCTGCCGGCTCAGCGCCGGCTGGGAGAGGAACAGGCGCTGCGCGGCACGCGTGAAGTGCAGCTCGTCGGCGACCGCCAGGAAGGAGCGGAGGTCGCGCACGTGCACGTCCACGGGGCATGGCTACCACCGCGGACGCCCGGTGTGCAGGGCCCGGCCCCGGTGGGCGGCGCGCGGTGAGCGGCTGGGTGCTCGCGGCCCTCGTCTGGGCGGCGGTCGCGCTGGTCGCCGGCGTCGTCGTCGGCCGGGCCGTGCGGGTCGGCGACTCGCGCGAGGGGACGGACGCCTCGGACGGCGCGCGGCCCGCCCGCGGCCGGCGGGCCCGCCGGGGCCCGGCCGCCGTCCGCGCCCCGGTCGACCCGCGCCGTCCCGGCTGACCGCGCCGACCGCTCACCGCCAGGCGTCGGCGTGCTCCTCGACGAACCGGCGCAGCGTCGTCGGCGAGCGGCCGAGCAGGCGGCCCAGGTCGCCGGTGGTGCGGCTGGCCAGCCCCAGCCGGGTGACCGTGTAGAGGACGGTCATGACGGCGGCCAGCGCGCCCGGGGTGCCGGTGCACCGGGCCCGCCGGAGGAAGGCGAGGGCGCCGGGGTGCCGGTAGACGACCGGGCGGCCCAGCACGGCCGACAGCGTGGCCGCGACCTCCGACCACGTGGGCGCCTCCGACCCGGTCAGCTCGTAGGCCCGGCGCTCGTGACCGGGCCCGGTCAGCGCCTGCACCGCGACCTCGGCGAGGTCGCCGACGTCGACGACGGCGGTGCGCCCCTCCCCGGCCGGCACGGTGATCTCCGAGCGGTCACGGATCTCCGCCCGGTGCACGGTGAGCAGGTTGGACAGGAAGTAGGCCGGGCGCAGGTGCGTCCAGGCCAGGCCCGTCGCCTCCACCCGCCGCTCGAGCGCCCGGTGGGGGAGCAGCGGGTTGCGGCCGGCCGCCTGCACCGAGAGCACCACGACGTGCTCCACCCCGGCGGCCACGACGGCGTCCAGGAACGGCTGCAGCCGGGAGGCCCGCGCCACGTCGGGCGGGCGCAGCAGGAACAGCCGCGAGACCCCGGCGAGGGCCGCGGGCCAGGTCGCGGCGTCCTCCAGGTCCAGGCGGGTCACCGGCACCCCGGCGGGCAGCAGCGCGGCCGCCCGGTGCAGGTCCCGGGCGCCGGCGCGCAGATCGGCGCCCACCGCGACCAGCCGGCGCACCACCGCGCTGCCGACCGTGCCCGTGGCGCCGGCGACGAGGACGGTCACCGGCCCTCCGCGACGACGAACGGGGCCGCGTGCAGCCACTCCCGGCCCTCGGCGAGCTCGACCATCGCCAGCGCGACGTCGGCCTTGCTCACCGCCGCCGCGCGCAGGCCCGGCGCGGCGTCGGTGAGTCGGTAGCGCCCGGTCCCGGGCCGGTCGACGAGCCGGGGCGGGCGCACCTGGGTCCAGTCCAGCGGGGAGGCGGCCAGGACGGCGTGCTCGCCCTCCTTGTCGACGACCAGGTCGCGGGCCAGCCGGTGGGTGAGCCCGGAGACGAGGCGGGCCCCGGCGCCCTTGCGGTCGCCGGGCAGGTCCGCGCCGGCGCCGGAGACCCCCACGAAGCGGCGCACCCCCGCCCCGGTCATCGCGGCCACCAGCAGCGGCAGCGCCGCCCGGCCGACGTCGCCGCCCGACCGGCGGGTCACGCCGACGCACCACAGGACGGCGTCCGCCCCGGCCACGGCCCGCGCCGGCAGCCCGGCGTCCCGGACGTCGCCGGCCAGCTCCTCCGCCGTCCCCTCGCCGGCCGGGGTGCGGGCCACCGCGAGCACCGCGTGCCCGCGCTCCCCGGCCAGCCGCACCGCGGCGCGGCCCACCCCGCCGGCCGCACCGAGCACCACCACGCGCATCGTCCGCTCCCTCGTCGTCAGGTTCCCTGACGCCAGGGTGTCAGGTAACCTGACGACGTGTCGAGCGGAGGACCGCCCCTGGCCGCCCTGCTGCTGATGGCCAGCCGGCAGCTCGACGCGGCGGCCCGCGAGGAGCTCGCCGCGCGCGGCTGGCCGCGGCTGTCGGGGGCGCAGTCGCTGGTGTTCGCCTTCCTCGACCCCGACGGCACGCCGCCGGCCGAGCTGGCCCGCCGGCTGGGCAGCTCCCGCCAGGCCGCCCAGGACCTCCTCGCCGGGCTGGTCCGTCTGGGACTGCTCGAGGTGGTCGCCGACCCGGCGCGCCGCCGGGGCCGGCTGGTGCGCCTCACCGGCTCGGGTCGCGACCTGGCCGCCGACGCCGGCGCCGTCCTGGCCGGCCTGGAGGCGGGGCTGGGGGAGCGGGCGGTCCAGCTGCGCCGCCTGCTCACCGCGCCGCTCGACCTGCCGGCGCCCGCACCGGCCGACGTGTCCCGCCACGAGGCCGGCTGAGCGCAGGGCCCGGCCGTCGGGCGCGGCCGGCCGTCGGGTGCCAGGACGGCGTCCCGGCAGGTGTCAGGTGGACGGAGCGGAGCCTCGTCTCCGGCCGTGCCGTCCGCGACGCTCGGGGCCGGTTCCCACTCCCGAGGAGGCGCGCATGTCCACCCCCTACTGGGTCGCCGGCCGGCCGGCCACCGGCACCGAGGTGCTCGAGGTCCGCTCGCCGCACGACGGCGCCCTCGCCGGCGCGACGACCACCGCCACGGACGAGGACGTCGAGGCCGCCGTCGCCGCCGCCGACCGGGTGCGCGCGGAGCTCGCCGCGACCCCCGCGCACGTGCGCGCCGCCGCCCTCGACTCCGTCTCCCGCCGGCTGGCCGAGCGCAGCGAGGAGGTCGCGGCGCTGATCACCGCCGAGTCGGGCAAGCCGCTGAAGTGGGCCCGGCTCGAGGTCGCCCGCGCGGTGTCGACGTTCCGCTGGGGGGCGGAGGAGGCGCGGCGCTGGTCGGGCAGCCTGCAGCGGCTGGACACCGACCCGGCCGCCTCCGGCCGCCTGGCCCTGGTCCGGCGGGTGCCGCGCGGCCCGGTGCTGGGCATCGCGCCGTTCAACTTCCCGCTCAACCTGGTCGCCCACAAGGTCGCCCCGGCGATCGCCGTCGGCGCGCCGATCGTGCTCAAGCCCGCCCCCGCCACGCCGCTGACGGCGCTGCTGCTCGGCGAGCTGCTGGCCGAGACCGACCTGCCGGCCGGCGCCTGGTCGGTGCTGCCGGTGCCCAACGAGGTCGCCGCGTCGCTCGTGCAGGACCCCCGGCTGCCGGTCGTCTCCTTCACCGGCTCGGTGCCGGTCGGCTGGTCGATCCGCGAGTCGGCGCCGCGCAAGCACGTCACCCTGGAGCTGGGCGGCAACGCGGCGGCCGTCGTGGCCCCGGACCAGGACGACGCGGCGCTGGACTGGGCCGCCTCGCGCATCGCCACCTTCGCGATGTACCAGGCCGGGCAGTCGTGCATCTCGGTGCAGCGGGTGTTCGCCCACCGCGCCGTCGCCGAGGCGCTGACCACCCGGGTGGTCGAGGCCGTGGGCAAGCTGGTCACCGGCGACCCCACCGACGACGCCACCGACGTCGGCCCGCTGATCGACGAGACCGCCGCCCGCCGGGTGGAGAGCTGGGTGGACGAGGCGGTGGCCGCGGGCGCCCGCGTGCTCACCGGCGGCAGCCGCGACGGCGCCTCCTACGCGCCGACCGTGCTCACCGACGTCCCGGCCGGTGCGAAGGTGTCGCGCGAGGAGGTGTTCGGACCGGTCGTCGTCCTGGACACCGTCGACTCGGTGGACGAGGCGTTCGCGCGGGTCAACGACAGCCGCTTCGGGCTGCAGGCCGGCGTGTTCACCCGCGACCTGCAGGTGGCCTTCCGCGCCGCGCAGGTGCTCGAGGTCGGCGGCGTGGTCGTCGGCGACGTGCCGAGCTTCCGCGCCGACCAGATGCCCTACGGCGGGGTGAAGGACTCCGGCACCGGCCGCGAGGGCGTGCACGCGGCGATGGAGGACCTCACCGAGGAGCGGGTCCTGGTGCTCACCGGCATCGCGGTCTGAGGGCGGACCCCGTCCGCCGAGTGGGCAGTCGTCGCCGCCGGTGACGGCGTGCCGCCGCGTGTCGGCGGCGACGACTGCGCTCTCGGCGCCGCGCCGTCGGCACTGGTGGCCCTCCTCCGAGCGGGCCACCCTGGACCGGTGGCCGCTCCCACCACCTTCGACGTCCAGCGTCTCCTGCGGCTGTGGACCGAGCCGCTGCCGGACGGGCCCGCCGCGGAGGAGGCCTTCCGCGCGGTCTACACCGACCCGGTCACCGTCAACGGCCGGGCGCTGACCGCCGCCGACCTGGTGGCCCGCGCCCGCGCCGTCCAGGGGACCTTCGAGGAGGTCGGGCGGGAGGTGGTCGCGGTCGTCGAGGACGGCGACCGGGTGGCCCTCGCCTTCCGGATGGGCGGCCGGCAGGTCGGCCCGTACGAGACGTCGGCCGGACCGCTGCCGCCGACCGGCCGGGACCTGCAGCTGCGCGTCATCGACGTGCTCACGCTCACCGACGGCCGGATCAGCGACATCTGGATGGTCGCCGACGAGCTCGGTGCCCTCGCCGCCCTCGACGCCGTCCGCCTGGTCGCCCCGACGACGCGCTGAGCGCCCCCTCCCGCGCGGGGAGGGGGCGCTCGGCGCATCCTCGAGCGGCCGGTCAGCTGTCGATGTTGGCCATGACGTGCTTGACGCGGGTGTAGTCCTCCAGGCCGTAGAGCGAGAGGTCCTTGCCGTAGCCGGAGTGCTTGAACCCGCCGTGCGGCATCTCGGCGACCAGCGGGATGTGGGTGTTGATCCACACGCAGCCGAAGTCCAGCCGCTTGCTCATCCGCATCGCGCGGCCGAAGTCCTTCGTCCACACGCTGGAGGCCAGCCCCAGGTCCACGCCGTTGGCCCAGCGCACCGCCTCGTCCTCGTCGGTGAAGCGCTGCACGGAGATGACCGGGCCGAACACCTCCCGCTGCACCATCTCGTCGTCCTGCCGCAGGCCCGCGACGACGGTCGGCTCGACGAAGAAGCCGCGGTCGCCCTGGCGGCGGCCGCCCGCGGTGACCTCGGCGTGGCCGGGCAGCCGGTCGAGGAAGCCGGTGACGTGGGCCAGCTGGTTGGCGTTGTTCACCGGCGGCACCAGGGCGTCGGCGTCGTCGGCGCCCTTCTCGTAGGTGGTGGCCGTGGCGCGGGCCTGCTCGGTGAGCGCGGCGACGAAGTCGTCGTGGATGCCCGGGCCGGCCAGCACGCGGGAGGCGGCCGTGCAGTCCTGCCCCGCGTTGAAGTAGCCGGCGACGGCGATCGCCTCGGCGGCGGCCTCGAGGTCGGCGTCGTCGAAGACCACCACCGGCGCCTTGCCGCCGAGCTCGAGGTGCACCCGCTTGACGTCCCTGGCCGCGGCGCCGGCGACCTCCATGCCGGCCCGCACCGACCCGGTGATGGCCACCAGCTGCGGCGTCGGGTGCTCGACCAGGGCGCGGCCGGTGTCGCGGTCGCCGCAGACCACGTTGAGCACGCCGGCCGGGAAGGCCTCCGCGGCCAGCTCGGCCAGCCGCAGCGTGCTCACCGGGGTGGTGTCCGACGGCTTGAGGACGACGGTGTTGCCCGCGGCGAGGGCCGGGGCGATCTTCCAGACCGCCATCATCATCGGGTAGTTCCACGGCGTGACCTGCCCGACGACGCCGATCGGCTCGCGCCGGATCCACGAGGTGTGCCCGGCCAGGTACTCGGTCGCGGCCTTGCCCTCCAGCGTCCGGGCGGCGCCGGCGAAGAACCGGATCTGGTCGACCATCGGGGGGATCTCCTCCGAGGCGGTCAGCCCGGTCGGCTTGCCGGTGTTGCGGCTCTCCAGCGCCACCAGCTCGTCGCCGTGCTCCTCGACCAGGTCGGCCAGGCGCAGCAGCGCCCGCTGCCGCTCCGACGGCGTGGTGTCCCGCCAGGTCTCGAAGGCGTCGGCGGCGACCCGGTAGGCGCGGTCGACGTCCTCGGCGCCCGACACCGGCGCGGAGGCGAACACCTCTCCGGTGGAGGGGTCCACCAGGTCCATCCGGCGGCCGTCGGTGACGTCGACGTGCTCGCCGCCGACGAAGTTGCGCAGCTCGAGCTTCTCGCTCACCGCAGGTCCCTCTCGTTCGACAGTGGTGCTGATCCGGTGGTCATCGTGCCCCGAGACCGTCGGTAGATCCAGTACCGGGGGCCGGTTCTTGCGGATTCCGCACTCCGGCCTCCGCCTCGACCTCCGCCAGGAGCTCCGATCCGGTCACCACCCGCTCCGCGAAGTGCCGGTGCATCCACGCCAGGTGGTCGTGCCGGCTGCGCATGATCCGCAGCGTGTCCCAGTTGGGGAACACCTGCTGCAGCACGTGCTCCTGCATCAGCCGCGGATCGACCTCGTAGACGTGCTCGAAGGTCGTCTGCGCCACCTCGCTCGCCCGCAGCGGGGCCGGCGGGGTGTGCTGTTCGGCGAAGCGGTAGGGGGCCGTGGCCGCCGGGCCGGTGGGCTGGGGCTGGTCATCGGTTCTCATCGGTCGTGTCCCTCCCGTAGGCCCGGTCGAGCAGGTACTTGCCCGGGTTCATCACGTTGTTGGGGTCCAGCGCCCGCTTCACCTCGAGCATCACGTCGAAGCCCTTGCCCAGCTCCTGCGGCAGCAGGTCGACCTCGCCCTCGCGGCAGGACCCGTGGCAGGCGCTCATCGAGCCGCCGTGCGCGATCGCCACCGCGGCGATGTCCCGCTTGGCCTGCACCCAGGCCGCCCAGGCGGCGTCGTCGAGGCGCTGCTCCCAGATGCCGACGTCGATCTCGGTCAGGTAGTCGACCCCGGTGCTGGCCGACGTGTAGGCGAACATGCCCCAGTCGTCGAAGACGTCGGTCTTGCGCCGCAGGTCGGCCAGGATCTCGTGCCAGGCCCGGCTGACCGCCGGCACGTTCGAGAAGTTGACCGCGGCGTCCTCGCAGTGCCACGACATCGGGATGACCTGGCCGTCCTTGGTCCGGCCGTGCAGCGGGGTGGCGTAGCGGTCGTGCCGCGCGGCCCAGTCGCCCTCGGAGATCTCGTCGCCCAGGTAGCGGGCACCGTGCTCCTTGGCGATCCGGAACAGCCGCCTGCCGCCGGCCCGGACCTCGTCCTCGTAGCCGTAGGCGACCGCGCAGACGAGGGCGCGGACGTCGGTGGGCTGGGGGATGTAGGCCTCGTCGTCGCGGCGCAGGTAGGCGACCTTGTGCTCGTCGAAGAGCACCGCGCCGGCGAAGGTGGCGATCCCCGCCCGGGCCAGGGCGCCGGTGCAGGCGTGCGCGGCGGCGTAGTCGTCGAACGCCCAGAACGGCGACAGCTCGGCCTCGGGCTTGGGGAACAGCTTCAGCGTCGCCTTCGTCGCGATGCCGAGCGTGCCCTGGTGCCCCATGAACAGGTGCTTGAGCTGGTAGCCGCTGGAGCTCTTGCTGATCTTCCGGCCGATCCCGTCGCCGACGTGCAGCACCTCGCCGGTGGGCAGCACGTGGTCGAAGCTCAGCACCAGGTCGCGGGTGTGCCCGTAGCGGGAGCCGATCAGCGACCAGCCGCTGGTGCCGATCCGCCCGCCGACCAGCGAGCACGGGTAGGACGCCGGGTCGTCGGGGTAGAACAGCCCGTGCTGGGCCAGCCGCTCGTTGAGCTTCATCATGCTGATGCCCGTGCCGACGGTGACCGTGCGGTTGACCAGGTCCAGCTCGTGGATCTGGTTCATCCTCTTGACGTCGACGACGATGCCGCGCCGCATGGGCACCGCGCCGTCGGTCAGGCCGGTGCCGCCGTCGCGCGGGACGACGGGCACGCGCAGCTCGTTGGCGACCTTGACCACCGCGGCCACCTGCTCGGTGGAGGTGGGCAGGACGACCACGTCGGGGACGCGCTCGGACCAGCGGTGCACGGGGAAGGGCGCCGGCACCCGGGCCCGGTTGTAGCGGTCGGTCTTGGCCAGCAGGATCTGGTCGTCGCCCAGGATCGGCCGCAGCGCGGCGACCAGCTGGTTGAGCCGGTCCTCGCTGAGCGGCTCGCGGCTGAACGGCTCGGTGCCGATCGTGGGCGTGGGCTCGGTCATCGTCATGGTCAGTGCCCTCCGCACCCGCAGCCGCCGGAACCGTTGCCGGACCCACTGCCGCACCCGCCGCCGCAGCCGCCGCCCCCGCAGCCGCCGCGGGAGCTGCCGTGTGCCCGCCGGGCCCGGCCGGGGACGCCGGTGCGCTCCTGGGCCAGCCGGCGGTCGCCGACGTCGCCGCGGGAGCCGCCGACGGTGATGCCGAGCGACTGGGCGAACAGCTCGTGCAGGTCGACGACGTCGATGTCCTGCGCGTCACCGGCCTCCGACAGCGGCCGCTCCGACCACGGGCAGGCGCTGACGAGCGTGTCGACGTCGAGCTCGGCGGCCCGCTCCAGGCGCATCGCGCTGATCTTTGCGGTGAGCTCAGGCTTCTCGATGGGCAGGCCGCCACCGCCGCCGGAGCAGTAGGACCACTGGGTCACCCGGTCGACGTCCTCGAAGTGCAGGCCGGGGATGGCCCGCAGCAGCTCGCGCGGCTCCTGCCAGATCCCCTTGCGCTTGTTGAGGCGACACGGGTCGTGGTAGGTGATCGCCCGGTCCACCGGCACCGACGGGGTGAGCCGGCCCTCGCGCAGCAGCTGCGCCAGGACCTCGATGACGAGGACGACCTCGATGTCGAACTCCTCGCCGAAGTACTTCGGGTAGTCCTCGGTGAAGCTGATGTAGTCGTGCGGGTCGAGGACGAGCAGCCGCTTGGTGCCCGTGGCCCGCCAGTTGTCCAGGTTGTGCCGGGCGAAGCGCTGCGCCTGCTCGGCGTAGCCCATCTCGGCGGCCGGGCCGCCGCAGCACCACTGCTCGCCCATCAGGCCGAACTCGTAGCCGGCCATCTGCAGCATCTGCGCCACCGCGCGCGGCACCGAGGTCCGGTAGAAGGCGGCCTCGCAGTCGACGAACAGGACGGTCTCGCCGCCGATCGGGATGTCGAGGCCCTCGGCCCAGTCGCGCACCTTCTCCTGGCTGACCGGCGTCTCGCCCAGCACCGGCTCGTGCGTGCGCAGGTCGGTGCGCTCGTTCCAGATCTGCCAGCTGGGCTGGTGGACGCCGCTCTCGACCGCCAGCGACCGCACCGCCTTGACGACGTCGACCGTGCGGGTGCGGAACCGGTAGAAGTCGCCGGTGAACAGCGTGTTCGGACAGCGCAGCTCGCAGGCGCCGCACTGGGTGCAGTTGACGTAGTCGGCCGCGATGTCGGCGATCTCGAGCTCGCCGCGCTCCATGGCGACGACGTTGGCGTGGAACGCCGTCGGGGTCCACGACTCGTTGCGCTCCACCTGGGTGACCGGGCAGACCTCGCGGCAGAACTTGTGGCCCGAGGAGAAGCAGTTGTACGAGGTGTTGCGCCACTGCTCGACGAACGCGGCCGTCTTCGGGTCGGCGACCGGCGGGGGCACCGGCCCGGCGAGGGTCTCCGGGAAGTCCGCGAGCTCGGGCGGGTTGGACGGGGCCCCCGGGGTGAACGGCTCCGACAGGGCGTCCGCCCCGGGCGCCCGCTCGGGCTGGACCTGGGTCACTGCGTGCTCCTCGTCACAGGGTGGCTGGGGTCCGGGTCACGCTAACGGCTAAAACCTATGGAATCAACGGTTAACGCTCCGCGCTCCGGGTGGGACACTCCCCGCAGGAGCCGGTCACGGGAGGCGACGGTGCAACTGCTCAGCGGTGACGCCCGGCGGGCGGTCTTCGCGCCGCTCGACGACGGTGCGCTGCGCAGCGAGGCCGTCGTCCGCCGGGTCGGCAGTGCCATCGCCCTCGGCCTGCTCGGGGACGGCGAGCAGCTGCCCACCGAGACCGACCTGGCGACGATGCTGCGGGTCTCCACGGTCACCCTGCGGGAGGCGCTGGCCGAGCTGCGCAAGCTCGGGCTGGTCGAGACGCGCCGCGGCCGGGGCGGTGGCAGCTTCGCGCGGGCGCGGGAGGACGTGCTCGGCGAGCTCGCCGACGCCCGTCTGGCCGAGCTGGGGACCACGGACCTGCGCGAGCTCGGCGACGTGCACGGCGCGCTCGCGGCGGCCGCGGCCCGGCTCGCCGCGTCCCGGGCCTCCCGGACCGAGATCGCCCGGCTGCGCGACATCGTCGACCGGCTGGCCGAGGCCGGGACGGTGACCGGCCAGCGCCGTACCGACGGCCGGTGGTACGTCGAGCTGGCCGCCTGCGCCCAGTCGGTGCGCCTGACCATGCAGGAGATGGACCTGCACCTGGAGCTCGGCCAGCTGCCGTGGCCGCCGGCGCACGCCCCGGGACTGCTCGACGTCATCGTCGCCGGCCACCGGGCCGTCGTCGACGCCATCGAGGACCGTGACGCGGCCCGGGCGCGGGCCCTGGCCGAGGCGCACATCGAGACCCGCACGCTCTGGGCGATCGAGCTGCGGCTGCAGCGGCTCGGCGGCGCCGGCGCAGTGGTCGCCCAGCGGGACGTGTCGTGAGCCGTCCCGGGGCCGGCGAGCTCGCCCGCGTCGGAGCGGCGGTCACCGGCGTCGTGGAGCGGGTCTTCGCCACGGTCGCCCGCGTGCACGACGCGGCGCTGCGCTCGGTCGAGCGCGAGGGTCTGCTGGCCGGCCGGGCGGTGCTCCCGACGGCGGTCCGCGAGCTGCTGCACGAGCCCGGGCAGCTGGCCGTCGGGCTGGGCCTGGTCGTGGCACCGCGGCCGGCGGAGGGACTGCCGCTGCGGCTGGAGTGGTGGCAGGTCGACACCGAGCGCGGGGACCTGCGGACGCTCGAGCCCGACCTGCGGCCGAGCAGCCTCGGCTACTACGACTACACGGCCACCGAGTGGTTCGACGTCCCGCGGCGCACGGGGCAGCGGCACGTCGTCGGCCCGTTCGTCGACGTCCACGGCACCGGGCGCTACGTGCTCACGCTGACCGCGCCCGTCGTGGCCGGCGGGCAGTTCGTCGGCGTGGCTGGCGCCGACGTCCCGGTGCGCCGGTTCGAGACCCACCTGCTGGAGGCGCTCGGGTCGCTCCCCGCGCCCTTCGTCCTGCTCAACGACGAGGAGCGGGTGGTCCTCTCGACCGCCCCGCGCTTCCTCGTCGGCAGCCTGCTGCCACCCGACACCGGGACGCCCGGGGAGGGCACCCCGGTCGCCGGGGCGCCCTGGCGGCTGCTGATGGTGCGCGACGGGCACCGCCTCGCCGGCTGAGCCCGGGGCGGCTCCGCTCGCCGACCGCCACCCGATCGGGACGAGAAGACGGCGTGCGGTGTCTTGTCCTGTGACCTATGGCTCTATAGGTTTTCGCCCGACCTTGTGGCCTGGGGCACAGCGACGTCCGTCGCCCGCCCCGCCACCGAGCCGAGGAGACCCGGTGACACCACCCGGAACGCACGCCGGCGGCACCGCCGACGACGCCCAGCTCGCTGCACTGGGCTACACCGGCCAGTTCGAGCGCAGCATGGGCCTGTGGGCCAACATGGCCCTGGGCTTCACGTACCTGTCCCCGCTGGTGGGTGTGTACTCCCTGTTCGCCTACAGCCTCTCCATCGGCGGGCCCCCGGCGATCTGGTGGATCGTCATCGTCGGCGTCGGCCAGCTGCTGGTGGCGCTGGTCTTCGGCGAGGTGGTCTCCCAGTACCCGCTGGCCGGCGGCATCTACCCGTGGACGCGGCGGCTGTGGAACCGGCGCTACGCCTGGATCGTCTCGTGGGTCTACATCTGGGCGATCATCGTCACCGTCACCGCCGTGGCCGAGTTCGGCGGTGGCTTCGTCGCCGCGCTGTTCGGCATCGAGGCCAGCCCCGGCGTGGCGCTGGCGACCGCGGTGGGGCTGCTCGTCCTCGCCTTCGGCATCAACTACAGCGGCACCCGCACGCTGGCCCGCATCGCGAAGATCGGCCTGGCCGCGGAGCTCGTCGGTGTCGTCGCGCTGGGCCTCTACCTGCTGCTGTTCCGGCGGGAGCAGCCGTTCTCGATCTTCTTCGACACCCTCGGTGCCGGCGGCGGCGGGGCGTACGCGGGCACCTTCCTGGCCGCGGCGCTGTCCGGGCTGTTCCTCTTCTACGGCTTCGAGGCCTGCGGTGACGTCGCCGAGGAGGTCGCCGACCCGACCCGCCGCATCCCGCGGGCGATGGTCCTGACCATCCTGGTCGGCGGGGTGTCGGGCCTCCTCTCCTACGCCGGCTACGTGCTGGCCGCCCCGGACGCCCAGCTGCAGGCGATCATGGCCGGCGAGGACGTCGACCCGATCCCGAGCATCCTGGAGAGCGCGCTGGGCACCGTCGGGTCGAAGGTCTTCCTCGTCGTCACCGTCGTCGCCTTCGTCTCCTGCGTGCTGTCCCTGCAGGCCGCCGGCAGCCGGCTGCTCTACGCCTTCGCCCGCGACCGGATGCTGCCGGCGAGCGGGTGGCTGTCCCACGTCTCCGCACGGCACGCCGTCCCCACGAACGCGCTGCTCGTGGTGTGCGTGGTGCCGGTGCTGATCTGCCTGTTCGTCTTCTGGCAGCCCGACTCCCTGGCCCGGGTCACCGCGTTCGCGGTCCTCGGCATCTACATCGCCTTCCAGGCGGTCGTCCTGGCCGCGCTGCGGCAACGGCTCAAGGGCTGGCGGCCGGCGGGCCTGTGGAACCTCGGCCCGGCCGGCCTGGTGGTCAACGTGCTCGCGCTGGCCTACGGCGTGTTCGCCATCGTGCTGCTGCTCAAGCCGGCCCCGGGCACCGAGAC
Organism: Geodermatophilus tzadiensis; assembly: GCF_003002915.1. GTDB lineage: Bacteria > Actinomycetota > Actinomycetes > Mycobacteriales > Geodermatophilaceae > Geodermatophilus > Geodermatophilus tzadiensis. The sequence goes on from NZ_PVTG01000009.1 coordinate 76,022, forward strand.
CCTCCTCGACCGCTGGATCGTCGCCATCGGCCTGGCCGTCGTCGCCGGGAGCGGGTTGCTCTACCTGTTCCTCGCCCGGCCGGACCGCCACTCCGCACACGTCCCCGAGGGCGACGCCCGCGAGGTCGCAGCACAGCTCCAGCAGATCCGGCGGAGTGCCGGTGTCCGGGTGAGTGAGGAGATCCGATGAAGTTCAGCTACGCGATGCTGCCCGACTACTCCCTCGAGGAGTGCCTGCGGGCGATCCGGCTGGCCGACGAGCTCGGCTTCCACGCCGTGTACGCCGCCGACGAGACCTGGCACAAGGACCTGTGGCTGCTCTTCGCCGCCGCGGCCGCCCAGACCTCGCGGATCCGGATGGGGCCGAGCGTGTCGCCGGTGACCCTCCGGGAGCCCACGCTGATCGCGCAGGCCGCGGCCACCCTCGACGAGCTCACCGGGGGACGGGCGGAGGTCGTGCTGTCCAGCGGCAACTTCGGGCTGCTGGCGCAGTACAAGCTGGACTGGACGAAGACCAAGCCGCTGTCGCGGGTCGTCGAGGCGGTCCACGTCGTCCGCACCCTGCTCGACGACGGGGCGATCACCTACGACGGCGAGTTCTTCCGCTACGACGGGCTGTTCACCTTCGCCCGGCCGGTGCAGGAGCGGCTGCCGGTCAAGATGGGCGCGATGCGGGGCCCGAAGTCGTTCGAGGCCGCCGCGGAGCACTCCGACGGCTGCCACCACGCGCTCAGCTACAGCCGGGAGGCCTACGAGTACGCCGCCGAGCACCTGCGGATCGGCGCCGAGCGGGCCGGCAAGGACTGGACGACGCTGGACTTCGGCGCCTGGGTGGTCGTCGCCGTGGGCCGGGACTCCGCGGCCGCGAAGGACGCCGCCCGCAGCATGGTCGGCATCTACGCCTCCTCCATGCCGGCCGAGCAGCTGGAGCGGCACGGGGTGGACGCGGCGGAGCTGAAGCCGATCGTCGACGCCATCGCCGCCGGTGACCTCGCGCGGGGCATCGAGCTGACCTCCCCGGAGCTCACCGAGAAGCTGTCGTTCTCCGGGACGCCGGAGGAGGTGACGGCGAAGATCAAGGAGATCGAGCCGACCGGCGTCAACCACCTGATCGCCGCGATCACCGACGCCTCGATCGTCAGGACCTTCACCGGGCGCGAGCTGCCCGGGGTGGCGTCGGTGGAGGAGCAGCTGCAGCTGATCCACGACGAGGTCATGCCCGCCTTCGCCTGAGCCCTGCGTGCACGTCCGCGGAGTTGCCCACGGGCAACTCCGCGGACGTGCACGGGGCAACTCCGCGGACGTGCACGGGGCAACTCCGCGGACGTGCACGGGGCAACTCCGCGGACGTGCACGGGGCAACTCCGCGGACGTGCACGGGGCAACTCCGCGGACGTGCACGGGGCAACTCCGCGGACGTGCACGGGGCAACTCCGCGGACGTGCACGGGGCAACTCCGCGGAGTTGCACGCTCAGGCGGTCGGCGGGTGCAGCGCCAGCCAGAGCTCGGCGCGGACGCCGGGGGAGTCCAGGTCGCGGCCCAGCAGCTCCTCGGCCCGGCGGATGCGCTTGCGCAGGGTGTGCCGGTGCACGCCCAGCCGGGCCGCGGCCGGCTCCCACTGGCCGTGCGCGGCCAGCCAGACCCGCAGCGACTCGACCAGGTCGCCGGGTCCGGCGCGGTCGGCGGCGGCCAGCGGCGCGAGGGCGGCCTCGGCGAAGGCGGTGGTGGCCGCCGGGTCGAGCAGCGCGCCCAGCCCGCGGCCGGCGAGGTCGGCGAAGGCGGTCACCGGCCGCCCGGCGGCGCGGCCGTGCCCGGCGGCCTGGCGGGCCTGCCGCACGCCGTCGGCCAGCCGCGCCCACGGCACGGGCGCGGCGGTGCCCAGGACCGCGCCGGGCACCCGCTCCGGCAGGTCGGCGAGCCGGCCGGCCAGCGCGCCGCCGGCCGGCACCAGGACGACGAGGGCGTCGTCGACCTCGGCCGACAGGACCGGCTCGCGCGAGGCGGCGGCCGCGTCAGCGGCGACGTCGACGGCGGCGGCGCGCTGCTCGGCGCTGCCCAGCACGGCGACGGTCAGCACCGGCTCGTCCGGCAGCCGCTCGCCCAGCGCCGCCACCACGGGCTCGGCCGCGGCGGTCTGCCCGGCCAGCAGCAGCCGCAGGATCGCCGCCCGCAGCGCCGCGGTGCCCGAGTCCAGCGCCCGCGACTGCTCCAGCCGCAGGGTCAGCAGCAGCGCGGCGGCGTTGACCACGTGCCGGTCGCCGGCCGGGAAGGGCCCGGGCCGGCCGACGGCGAGGAAGCCGCGCACCCGCGACCCGGTGCCCAGCGACTGCAGCAGCACCGTCTCCCCGGGCTGGGTGAGCGCGGCCCCGGCCGGCGGGCGGGCGGTGCGCAGCCGGTCGACCGCGCCGGCCAGCGCCCCGGCGCGTGACCGCGCCCCGGCCGGGGCGGCCTCCAGCGGCGTCCCGGCGGCGTCGAGCAGCAGGGCCCAGCCGCCGAGGTGGCGGGCCAGCCGGTCGACGACGGTGCCCGGGGCGCCCGGACCGACCGCGGCGCGGGTCAGCTCCCGCTGCACCGTCGACGTGCGGGCCACCGCCGCGTACTCCTCGGCGGCCAGCGCGGTGGACACCGTCCGCGACAGCGCGATGAACGGCGTCTGCCGCGGCACCTCGAGCACCGCCAGGCCGGACTCGTCGGCGGCGGCCACCAGCTCGTCGGGCACCCGCTCGTGGCTGAGCCCGGTGCCCAGGCCCAGGCCGACCACGCCCGCGCCGGCCAGCCGCCGCACGTACGCGGGGGCGTCCCCGGGGGTCAGGGCCAGGCCGGTGGTCAGCAGCAGCTCGCCGCCCTCGAGGAACGGTGTCGGGTCGGCCAGCTCGCTGACGTGCACCCAGGAGACGGCGCGGTCCACCGGCGCGCTGCGGGTGTGCAGCGCCAGCTCCAGCGACGCGGTCCCCAGCAGGGTCGCCACGGTGACCGGCACGGACGGACCTCTCGACGAAGTGGACACCCGGTCGCCCCCGGGGTGCCGGTCCGGACGGTACCGGGAGAGACGTGCCTCACCCACCCTGGAGGCCAGGACGTCCCCCGTCGGGGGAGACCGACCCGCGAGGAGAGAGCCATGACCACCCTGCTTCCCGGACCGGACACGATCGCCCAGGAGCGGCGCCTGGTCACCGAGCTCCCCGGCCCCCGCTCGCGCGAGCTGGCCGCCCGCCGGTCGGCCGCGGTCACCTCCGCCGTGGGCAGCGTCCTGCCCGTCTACGTCGAGCGCGCCAGCGGCGGCGTGGTCGTCGACGTCGACGGCAACTCCTTCATCGACCTCGGCTCGGGCATCGCCGTCACCAACGTCGGCCACGCCGCCCCCGAGGTGGTCGCCGCCGTCCAGGCGCAGGTCGCGGCGTTCAGCCACACCTGCTTCATGGTCGGTCCCTACGAGGGCTACGTCGCCGTCGCCGAGGAGCTCGACCGGCTCACCCCCGGCGACCACGAGAAGCGCTCGGCGCTGTTCAACACCGGCGCCGAGGCCGTGGAGAACGCCGTCAAGGTGGCCCGGGTGGCCACCGGCCGCTCCGCCGTCGTCGTCTTCGACCACGCCTACCACGGCCGCACCAACCTCACGATGGCGCTGACGGCGAAGAACATGCCGTACAAGAACGGCTTCGGGCCCTTCGCCGGCGAGGTCTACCGGGTGCCGATGTCCTACCCGTTCCGCGACGCGCCCGGGATGACCGGCGAGCAGGCCGCCGCGCGGGCGTTCGACCTGATCGAGACGCAGATCGGTGCCCACAACGTGGCCGCGGTGCTCATCGAGCCGATCCAGGGCGAGGGCGGCTTCGTCGTCCCGGCGCCGGGCTTCCTGCCGGCCCTGAGCGAGTGGTGCCGCCGTTCGGGCGCGGTGTTCATCGCCGACGAGGTGCAGACCGGCTTCTGCCGCACCGGCGCCTGGTTCGCCGCCGAGCACGAGGGCGTCGTCCCCGACCTGGTGGCCACCGCCAAGGGCATCGCCGGCGGCATGCCGCTGGCCGGCGTCACCGGCCGCGCCGAGCTCATGGACGCCGTGCACACCGGCGGCCTGGGCGGCACCTACGGCGGCAACCCGGTGGCCTGCGCCGCCGCGCTGGCCACCATCCGCACGATGCGCGAGCAGGACCTCAACGCCGCGGCCCGCGCCATCGAGGCCACCATGCTGCCGCGGCTGCACGCCCTCAAGGAGCGCACCGGCGTGGTCGGCGACGTCCGCGGCCGCGGTGCGATGCTCGCCGTCGAGCTGGTCAAGCCCGGCACGACCGAGCCCGACTCCGCGCTGACCAACGCCATCTCCAAGGCCTGCCACGCCGAGGGCGTCATCACGCTGACCGCCGGCACGCACAGCAACGTGCTGCGCTTCCTGCCCCCGCTGGTCATCGGGCAGGACCTGCTCACCGAGGGCCTCGACGTCCTCGACGCCGCCTTCGACGCGCACGCCGGGAAGTGAGCGCCCCGGCCGCCGGCGCCCGCCGCCGGCTGACCCTGCGACCGGAGGGCCCGGCCGCCGGCGGCCGGGTCGGCGGCCTGGTCACCTGGCCGGCCGACCGCCCGCTGCTGGCCGACGTGGTGCCGGTCCTCGACCGGCTCGGCGTGCGGGTGGCCGACGCCGTCGCCGTCCCCGGGGACGGCGACGCGCCGGCCACCCTGCTGGAGCTGCTGCTGCCGGCCGGGACGGCGCCGGCCACCGCGCTGCCCCGGCTCGAGCAGGCCCTGGCCGCGGCCTGGGCGGGGGAGACCGAGCTCGACGGGCTGTCCCGGCTGACCGTCGGCGCGGGCCTGCCGGTGCGCGACGTCGCCGTGCTGCGGGCCGCCTGCCGCTACCTCGCGCAGGTGGGCCTGGGCCTGTCCCGCGGCTACGTCGAGGAGACGGTGCTCGCCGCGCCGGAGTTCGCCCGCGCGCTGCTAGCGCACTTCGCCGCCCGGCACGACCCCGACGCCGCCGACCCCGCGGCCGCGGCGTCGGCCGCCGACCACCTGGCCGAGCTGCTCACCCGGACGACCAGCCTGGACCAGGACCGCATCCTGCGCGGTCTGCGCGACGTGCTGGCCGCCGTGGTGCGCACCAACCGCTACCAGGTGGACGCCGCCGGGGCCCCGCGCCCGGCGCTGGCGCTGAAGATCGCCTCGGCGCGGCTGGACCTGCTGCCCGCGCCGCGGCCGGAGGTGGAGACCTTCGTCTGCTCGCCGGTCGTGGAGGGCCTGCACCTGCGCGGCGCGCGGGTCGCCCGCGGCGGGCTGCGCTGGTCCGAGCGCCCCGAGGACTTCCGCACCGAGGTGCTCGGCCTGGTCAAGGCGCAGATGGTGAAGAACGCCGTCATCGTGCCGGCCGGCGCGAAGGGCGCCTTCGTCGTCCGGGAGGACCTGCGCGGCCTCGACCGCGCGGCGGTGCAGCAGCGGGTGGCCGCCGCCTACCGCACGTTCGTCGGCGCGCTGCTCGACGTCACCGACGACCGCGACGGCGACCGGGTGGTGCCCCCGCCGCGCACCGTGGTGCACGACGGCGAGGACCCCTACCTGGTGGTGGCCGCCGACAAGGGGACGGCGACGTTCTCCGACCTGGCCAACGAGGTCGCCGAGAGCCGCGGCTTCTGGCTGGGCGACGCGTTCGCCTCCGGCGGGTCCAGCGGCTACGACCACAAGGCGATGGGCATCACCGCCCGCGGCGCCTGGGTGTCGGTGCGCCGGCACCTGCGCGAGCTCGGCGTGGACCCCGACGGGGAGCTGACCGCGGTCGGCGTCGGCGACATGTCCGGCGACGTCTTCGGCAACGGGATGCTGCTGTCCGACCGGCTGCGGCTGGTGGCCGCCTTCGACCACCGGCACGTCTTCCTCGACCCCGACCCCGACCCGGCGCGATCGGCGGCCGAGCGGCGGCGGCTGTTCGCGCTGCCCGGCTCGTCGTGGGACGACTACGACCGCACCGCGCTGTCGGCGGGCGGCGGCGTGTACCGCCGCGACGCCAAGAGCGTGCCGCTCTCCCCGCAGGTGCGGGCGCGGCTGGGGGTGGACGCCGAGGAGCTGTCGCCGGCCGAGCTGGTGCGGGCGGTGCTGCGGGCACCGGTCGACCTGCTGTGGAACGGCGGCATCGGCACCTACGTCCGCGCCGCCGACGAGACCGACGCGCAGGTGGGCGACCGGGCCAACGACGCGGTGCGGGTGACCGCCGACGAGCTGCGCTGCCGCGTGGTGGGGGAGGGCGGCAACCTGGGGCTGACCCAGCGCGCCCGCACCGCCGCCGCGCGGGCCGGCGTCGCGCTCAACACCGACTTCATCGACAACTCCGCGGGCGTGGACACCTCCGACCGCGAGGTGAACCTCAAGATCGCGCTGTCGGGGGTGCCCCGCGCCGAGCGGGACGCGGTGCTGCGGGCGGTCGAGGACGAGGTGGCCGCCGCGGTGCTGGCCGACAACGCGCTGCAGGCCCGGGCGCTGTCGGTGTGCGCCGCGCAGGCCCCGTTCCTGCTCGACCGGCACGCCCAGCTCATCGGCGACCTCGAGCGGCACGGCCTCGACCGCGACCTGGAGGGGCTGCCGTCGGAGGCGGACGTCGAGCGGCTGCGCCAGGCCGGTGCCGGCCTGACCCGGCCCGAGGCCGCGGTGCTGCTGGCGCACTCGAAGAACCTGGTGCGCCAGGAGCTGCTGGCCAGCGACCTGCCCGACGACCCGTCGGTGGCCGGCGTGCTGGCGGCCTACTTCCCGCGGGCGGTGCGCGAGCGCTGGCCCGACCGGGTGGCCACCCACCCGCTGGCCCGCGAGATCACCGCCACCCAGCTGGCCAACGACCTGGTCAACCGGGTCGGCCCCGGCTTCCTGCTGCGGCTGGAGGAGCGCCACGACGTGCCCACCGCGGTGGCCGCCCGCGCCTACACGGTGGCCACCCGCGTGCTCGACCTCGACCCGCTGTGGGCCCTGGTCGACGGCCTCGTCGGCAGCGAGGTGCCGCTGGCCGTGGAGCGGCTGGCGCTGCCGGAACTGCAGGCGGCCACCGAGCGGGTGGCCGACCGGCTGCTGGCCGCCCACCGGGACCCCGCGGCGCTCACCGCCGCCGCACCGGCGCTGCGGGCCGTCGTCACCGGGCTGGACGCGGCCGGGTGGCTGGCGCGGCCCGGGGCAGCGGGCGAGCGGGCGCGCGCACTGGCCGCGGAGCTCACCGCCGCCGGGGCGGGCCCGGAGCTGGCCGAGCGGGTGGCGGTCCTGGGCTGCCAGGCCGACGTGGTGGACCTGGCCCGGGTGGCCGGTGCCGCGGACGCCGGGCGCGCGCTGGCCGCCGACGCCGAGGTGGAGCGGCTGCTCGGCCTGCCACGGGTGCACGCCTGGACGGTGGAGCGGGCCGGCGACTCGCACTGGGTGGTCGCCGCCCGGGCGGCGCTGCGCGAGGAGGTCGACCGGATGCACTGGGCGCTGGTGGCCGCGGTGCTGCGCGACCCCGACGTGCTCACCGGGCGGCACGGGGCGGCGCTGGCCCGCTTCGCCGCCGTCCGCGACCGGGCCGGGTCCGCGCGCGACGACGTGCTGGGCCGGGCCTGCGTGGTGGTCGCGGAGCTCCGCCGGCTGGTGGAGGCCGTGGGCTGAGGGCGGCTGAGGAGGGACCCCGTGCGGGGGTCCCTCCTCAGCCGCCCTCGCGCATCCCCCAGGGGGAGCCGTAGGCGGTCAGCAGGTCGAGGAACGGGACCGCGTCGAAGGCCTCCGGGCCGAGCACCCCGCTGCCCTGCCACCGTCCGGTGGCCCGCAGCTCGAGGGCGACCACGGGGTTCACCGCGGTCTGCCAGACGACCGCCTGGGCTCCGTACTCGGCCATCGACCAGGCGTTGTCGACCACGTGGTACAGGTACACCTGCCGCGGCCGGCCGTCGGTGCCCGTCCCGCTCACCCACACCCCCGCGCAGGTCCGCCCGGTCATGAGCCCGCCCAGGGAGGCCGGGTCCGGCAGCGCCGCGGCGACCAGGTCACGCGGCGCGACCGCCACGTCGCCGACGCGGACCGGCGTGGTGGAGTCCAGACCGGTCTCGTGCAGCACGCGGAGCACCTCGATGACGTGCGCGCCGAGGCCGTACTTGAAGGTGACGCGACCGGCGTCGATCCAGCGCGGCACGAGGAGCACCTCCTCGTGCTCCACGTTGACGCACTCCACCGGGCCGATGCCCTCGGGGAAGTCGAAGACCTCCGGTTCGCTGAACGGCTCGGTGGTGTACCAGCCGCGGTCCCGCTCCCACACCACCGGCGGGTTGAGGCACTCCTCGATCGTGGTCCAGATGTTGAACGACGGCGCGAACGCGTGGCCCCGCACGGTCAGATCCGCCCCGTCGCGGACGCCGATCTCGTCGATGGTGGCGAACAGGTGGTCGGCGGCGTACCGGGCGAAGACGTCGGACAGGCCCGGCTCCACGCCCATGCCCACCAGCGCCAGCCGCCCGGCCGCCGCCCACTCCGCGGCGAGCGCGAACTGCTCGTCGCCGAGCTTGACCCCGGTCAGCTCGTACGGGCGCTCGGGGTGCGGGCGCGACAGCGACATCGCCATGTCCAGGTAGTCGACGCCGGCGGCGAGCGCCGCCCGGAACAGCGGCACGACGAACCGCGGGTCGGTCGCGTTGAGCAGCACGTCGCAGCCGTGCCCGGCGAGCAGGGCCCGCACGCCGGCCTCGTCGGAGGCGTCGACGCCGGCGGCGACGAACCGCGGGTCGCCCGCCGCGGCGACCGCCTTCCCGGCGCGGGCGGGGTCGACGTCGGCGACGACGAGCCGGTCCACGAAGTCCCGACGCGCCGCGATCGCGGTGACCGCGCTGCCGACGCCGCCGGCACCCACCAGCAGGATGCGCATCGTCCACCTCCACGGGTGGCGGACACCCTAGCGACCAGTTCCCTGGTCAGGGCGGGTCCGCGGGCGCCGGACCCTTGTCCGACGGGTGCGGCGCTGCGATAACCGTCGGATGCAGCCGGACCCCGCCGACTCCGCCGTCCGCCCGGGGGAGGAGGCCACCCTCCGCCCGGGCGTCATCGGGTTCGTCGACGCCCTCGTGATCGGCCTGGCCTCCACCTCGCCGGCCTACACGCTCGCGGCGATCATCGGTGCCCTCGTGGCCATCAGCGGGGTGCACGCCCCGGGCGTCCTGCTGGCCTCGTTCGTGCCGATGGTGCTCATCGCGTCGGCCTTCGCCGCGCTCAACCGCGTGGACCCCGACTGCGGGACGACGTTCTCCTGGGTGACCCGGGCGATGGGGCCGTGGGCCGGGTGGATCGGCGGCTGGGCCATCGCGATGACCGGCGTCCTGATCGTCGGGTCGCTGGCGAACGTCGGCGTCGTCTTCACGCTGCGCCTGCTCGGCCTGGACTCCCTGGCCGGGAACACCGCCGTCGTGCTCGTGCTGACCGTCGGGCTGGTCCTGCTCATGACGTGGATCTGCGTGCTGGGCACCGAGCTGTCGGCGCGGCTGCAGAACGTGCTCATCCTCGCCCAGACCGGGGCGCTGCTGGTGTTCGCCGGGGTCGCCACCTACCGCGGGGTCACCGGCGACAGCCCGCTGGGTGGCCTCGACCCGGGCTGGGACTGGCTGAACCCGTTCGGCGCCGGCGGCGCGGCGCTCAGCGGCGGGCTGCTGCTCGGCGTGTTCGCCTACTGGGGCTGGGAGTCCGCGGTGAACCTGACCGAGGAGACCCGCGACTCCACCACCGCGCCGGGCCGGGCCGCGATCGCGTCCACCGTCGTCCTGCTGGTCACCTACGTCGCCGTGGCGGTCGCCGTCCTCGCGTTCGCGGGCACCGACTACCTGGCCGGGAACGCCGACGAGGAGGAGGCGGTCTTCGGGCTGCTGGCCACCGAGGTGATGGGCGGCTGGGACTGGGTGGTCCTGCTGTCGGTCGCCACGGCGGCGATCGCGTCGACCCAGACGACCATCCTCCCGGCGTCGCGCACCGGCCTGTCGATGGCCCGGCGGTACGCGCTGCCGCGCCGCTTCGGGCACGTCTCGCCGCGCCACCGCACGCCCGACGTGTCCACCTGGTGGGTCGGCGCCATCGCCAGCGTCTGGTTCGTCGGGGTGAGCCTGGTCAGCGAGAACGCGCTGTTCGACTCGATCACCGCGCTGTCGCTGCTGATCGCCTTCTACTACGCGCTCACCGGCATCGCCTGCGCGGTCTACCACCGCCGGCAGCTGACCCGCAGCGTGTCGAGCCTCCTGCTCATCGGGGTGGGCCCGCTGGTCGGGGCCGGGCTGCTGGTCTGGCTGCTGGTGCTGTCGATCCGCGACCTCGCCGACCCGGGGAACTCCTACACCGGCCAGGCGTGGCTGGGCGTGGGCCCGCCGCTGGTCATCGGCGTCGGCATCTTCGTGCTCGGCCTGGTGCTGATGCTGGTCTGGCGGAGCCGGGACGGCCGCTACTGGCGGGAGCGGCCCGGGATCGCCGGCGACCGCATCCAGGTCGACGAGGACCTGCGCTGAGCACCGTGCGGGAGTGACCACGGCTGCTTCGGATCCCGTCGTCGGCGCCGGCTCCCGGCGTCCGAAGCGTGGCGGCGGGCCACCCGTGCGGGCCATGTGGTCGACCGCGTGGCCTGGCTACGATCCGGGGGGCCGGGTCGCCCGGGACGCTGCACGGGGGAGGACCGGCATGAGCATCCGTCGCCAGTTCGTGCTCGACGACGTCTCCCGGGCGATCATCGAGCAACTGCAGGAGGACGGCCGCCGTCCCTACGCGCGGATCGCCACGGCGGTCGGGCTGTCGGAGGCCGCCGTCCGGCAGCGGGTGCAGCGGCTGCTCGACGCCGGCGTCATGCAGATCGTCGGCGTCACCGACCCGCTGCAGGTGGGCTTCTCGCGGCAGGCGATGGTCGGCGTGCGCACCAGCGGCGACGCCCGCACCGCGGCCGAGCGGATCGCCGCCTTCCCCGAGGTCGACTACGTCGTCATCACCGCCGGGACGGTGGACGTGCTCGTCGAGGTGGTCTGCGAGGACGACGACCAGCTGCTCGACGTCGTCGCGCGCATCCGCGGGGTGGAGGGCGTGGAGTCCACCGAGACCCACCTCTACCTGGGCCTGGCCAAGCAGACCTACGCGTGGGGCACCCGCGGCCCGCAGGGTCCCGCGCCCGCCGCCGGCCTCTGAGTCGCGGGCCGGACCTCCCCCTGCGCACCGTCTCCTGCGCGTCGTCGTGCGCTGCCCACCGACTGTGGGCAGAGCACGACGACGCGCGGGAGGAGGATCAGGCCCCGGCGCGGTTGAGCGCCAGCACCGAGAGCAGCTCGTAGCCCACGTGGGCCGCGGCGATGCCGGTGAGCTCGGCGTGGTCGTAGGGCGGGGACACCTCGACGATGTCGGCGCCCACGACGTCGAGGCCGACCAGCCCGCGCAGCGTGTTGAGCAGCTCCCGGCTGGTGAGCCCGCCTGCCTCCGGCGTGCCGGTGCCCGGGGCGTGCGCGGGGTCGAGCACGTCGATGTCGACCGACACGTACACCGGCCCGCCCGCCAGCCGCCGCGTCATCCGCTCGACGATGCTGCGCACGCCGTCGACCTCGTAGTCGTCGGAGCGGATCACCTGGAAGCCCAGGACGGCGTCGTCCTCGAGGTCCTGCTTGCTGTACAGCGGGCCGCGGATGCCCATGTGCAGCGAGCGCTCCAGGTCGATCAGCCCCTCCTCGCTGGCGCGGCGGAAGGGCGTGCCGTGCGTGTAGGGGGCGCCGAAGTAGGTGTCCCAGGTGTCGAGGTGGGCGTCGAAGTGCAGCACCGCGACCGGCCCGTGGTCGCGCGCGAGCGACCGCAGGATCGGCAGCGCGATGGTGTGGTCGCCGCCGAGGGTGAGCAGCTGGGCGCCGTCGGCCCGCAGCGCGGTCACCTCGCGGTCGATGGTCTCGATCGCCTCGCCGAGGTCGAAGGGGTTGACGCCGATGTCGCCGGCGTCGGCCACCTGCTGGGTGCCGAACGGCGTGGCGTCGAGCGCGGGGTTGTAGGGCCGCAGCAGCTTGGAGCCCGCCCGCACGTGGCCCGGGCCGAAGCGGGCGCCGGGCCGGTAGCTCACGCCGGAGTCGAAGGGCACCCCGAGGACGGCGACGTCGGCACGGGACACCTCGTCGAGGCGCGGCAGCCGCGCGAAGGTGGCCGGGCCGGCGTAGCGCGGCACGCGGGTGGCGTCGACGGGGCCGATCGGGGTCTGCTCCTGCACGGGTGCTCCTCCGGGACGGTGCGGTGACGGGCTCCCCCGTCCGGGTCGCCGGTCACTGTCAACTCGTGTTTCCCACTTGTCAACTCCCCGGCGCGGCGAACTAGGGTCGCGGGGGACCGGGGAGGTGCGGTGGAGGCAGTGCTCGACGACGGGGTGCCGCGGATCGGGGCGCGGCTCAAGGCCGTCCGGCAGGCGCGTCGGCTGACCCTGACCGACGTGGCCGACGCCAGCGGCCTGACCAAGGGGTTCCTCAGCAAGCTCGAGCGCGACCAGGCGAGTGCCTCGGTGGCCGCGCTGGTCCGCGTCTGCGCCGCGCTGGGCATCTCGCCGGGCAGCCTGTTCGAGGCCGCGCCCAGCGGGGAGGTCGTGCGGGCGGGCAGCTACCCGCCGATCTCCTTCGGCGGCCAGGGGCTGACCGAGTACCTCCTCACGCCCTCCGGTGAGCGGCGGCTGCAGGCGCTGCTCTCCGAGGTGGCGCCGGGCGGCGGCAGCGGCGCGGAGACCTACGCGCTGCCGGCCGAGGTGGAGTTCGTCTTCGTCCTCGAGGGCGACCTCGAGGTGACCGTCGCCGGCGAGGTCACCGCGCTGGGGACCGGGGACGCGTTCACCTTCTCGCCGGGTGCCGAGCACGGCTTCCGCTCGCTGCGCCCCGACGGTCCCACCCGCGTGCTGTGGGTGTTCGCCCCCGCGCTCTCCGAGGGGCGGGCGGGCGCGTCGCCGACGGTCTAGGAAACCGTGGTTGACATCTGGGCAACCGGTGGTGATGCTCCCTGCGACCCACGCCACAGGAGTCCGTCGGAGGACCCTGGGTGGACGACGCCGGACACGGCCGCAGAGGAGCGCACGTGCACACCACCAGGAGCGGGCCGGGCACCGTGGCCCGGACCCGCCGCAGCCAGCTGTTCCGGCTCAAGCCGGTCGACGCCATCGTCGCCCAGCACGAGGAGGACGGCGGGCACGGGCTGCGCCGGTCGATGAGCCTGTGGCAGCTCACCGCGCTGAGCATCGGCGCCACGCTGGGCACCGGCATCTTCGTCATCCTCGGCGAGGCGGTGCCGCTGGCCGGCCCGGCCGTCGTCCTCGGCTTCGTGCTCGCCGCGGTGACCGCGCTGTTCTCCGCGCTGTCCTACGCCGAGCTGGCCGGCAGCATCCCGGTCTCGGGCTCCTCGTACTCCTACACCTACGCCACCATGGGCGAGCTCGTCGCCTGGGTCTGCGGCTGGTGCCTGATGCTCGAGTACGGCGTCTCGGTGGCCGCGGTCGCCGTCGGCTGGGGCGCCTACATCGACGACCTCGCCTCGAACACCGTCGGCGCGGTGCTGCCCGCCGCGCTGTCGGCGCCGCCCGGCGACGGCGGGGTCGTCAACATCCCGGCGATCGTCGTCGTGCTGCTCGCGATGGCGCTGCTGCTGCGGGGCACCAGCGAGAGCGCCCGCGTCAACGCCGCGATGGTCGTGCTCAAGGTCGGTGTCCTGCTGTTCTTCTGCGCGGTCGCCTTCACCGCCTTCCGCGCCGGCAACCTCGCGCCGTTCGTGCCGATGGGCCTCGCCGGCGTGACCGCCGCGGCCTCGCAGGCCTTCTTCTCCTACATCGGCTTCGACGCCGCCTCCACCGCCGGTGACGAGGCCCGCGACGCCCGCCGCGACCTGCCGCGCGCCATCATGCTGTCGCTGCTCGTGGTCACCGTCGTCTACTGCCTGGTGGCGCTGTCGGCCGTCGGCGCGGTGCCGTGGCAGCAGATCAGCGGCTCGGACGCGGCGCTCGCCGACGTGCTGAGCCTGGCCACCGGCCAGACCTGGACGGCGGTGCTGCTCTCGATCGGCGCGGTCGTCGCCATCGCCAGCGTGGTGCTCACCGTGCTCTACGGGCAGACCCGCATCCTCTACGCGATGTCGCGTGACGGCCTGGTCCCGCCGGTGTTCTCGAAGGTCAGCGCCCGCCGGCGGATCCCGGTGGCGAACACCGTCATCGTCAGCGTGCTCATCGCGCTGCTGGCCGGGCTGGTCCCGCTGGGCGAGCTGGCCAACGCCACCAGCATCGGCACGCTGTTCGCCTTCGCGCTGGTGAACGTGGGCGTCGTCATCCTGCGCCGCACCCGCCCCGACCTGCCGCGCACCTTCCGCACGCCGCTCTACCCGGTCACACCCGTGCTGGGCGTGCTGTTCTGCGTCCTGCTCATGTTCGGCCTCGGCGCCTCGACCTGGGTGGTCTTCGTCGGCTGGATGCTGCTCGGCCTGGCCGTCTACCTCGGCTACGGGTACCGCCGCTCGGCCCTGCGCACGGGCGCCTGACCGTGCGGATCGCGCTGCTGCAGGGCCCGGCGCACACGCCGGACCCGGAGGCCGGGCTGGCGGCGGTCGCCGACGCCGCCGCCCGCGCGGCCGCGGCCGGCGCCCGGCTGCTGGTCACCCCGGAGATGTCGCTGACCGGCTACGCCATCGGCGCCGACCGGGTGGCCGCGCTGGCCGAGCCGGTGCCCGGCCCGCTCACCGACCGGGTGGCCGCGATCGCCGCCGAGCACGGGCTGGCCGTCGCCGTCGGGCTGCCGGTGCGCACCGCGGGCGGGGTGGCCAACACCGTCGCCGTCCTGGAGCGCGACGGCAGCCTGCTGGCCACCTACGCCAAGGCGCACCTCTACGGCGACGTCGACCGTGACGCGTTCGTGCCCGGCGACGTCGGCGTGGTGCAGTTCCGGCTCGACGACCTCACCGTCGGCCTGCTCGTCTGCTACGACGTCGAGTTCCCCGAGGCGGTGCGCGCCCACGCGGTGGCCGGCACCGAGCTGCTCGTCGTCCCCACCGGGCTGATGGACCCCTACGGCCACGTCGGCACGGTGCTGGTGCCCGCCCGCGCCTACGAGAGCCAGGTGTACGTCGCCTACGCCAACCGCACCGGCACCGAGGGCGAGTTCGTCTACTGCGGCGCCAGCTGCGTCATCTCGCCCGAGGGCACCGAGCTCGCCCGCGCCGGCCGCGGCGAGGAGCTGCTGCTGGCCGACGTCGACCCCGCCGTCCTGGCCGCGTCCCGCCGGCTCAACACCCACCTGACCGACCGCCGTCCCGAGCTCTACCCCACGGAGACCCGCGCATGACCTCCGCCATCCCCGTCAACGCCCACGAGCCGGGCGAGGAGCGCCCCGCCCGGCCGCTGACGATGTTCGGCCCGGACTTCCCCTTCGCCTACGACGACTGGCTGGCCCACCCCGCCGGGCTCGGCGAGGTGCCCGCGGGCGAGCACGGCACCGAGGTCGCCGTCGTCGGCGGCGGCCTCTCGGGCATCGTGACCGCCTACGAGCTGATGCGGCTGGGTCTCAGGCCGGTCGTGTACGAGGCCCACGAGATCGGCGGCCGGCTGCGCTCCACGCCGTTCGAGGGGCACCCCGGCGTGGTCGCCGAGATGGGCGCGATGCGCTTCCCGCCGTCGTCGACGTCCCTGTTCTCCTACGTGCGGCAGCTGGGCCTGCGGACGACGCGCTTCCCCAACCCGCTCGACGTGTCGACCCCGAGCACGGTGGTCGACCTCAAGGGCGAGACCCACTACGCGCAGTCCCTCGACGACCTGCCGCCGCTCTACCGCGAGGTGGCCGACGCCTGGCACGAGACGTTGGTCGACCGGGTGCGGCTCGAGGACATGCAGGCGGCGATCCGCGACCGCGACGTCAAGACGATCAAGGCGATCTGGGACGAGCTGGTCGAGCGGCTCGACGACACGACCTTCTACGGGTTCCTCGCCGCGTCGCCGGCGTTCCGCTCCTTCCGGCACCGCGAGGTGTTCGGCCAGGTCGGGTTCGGCACCGGCGGGTGGGACACCGACTACCCGAACTCGATGCTGGAGATCCTGCGGGTGGTCTACACCGCGGCCGACGACGACCACCTGTCGATCGTGGGCGGCAGCCAGCAGATCCCGGTGGGGCTGTGGCGGCGCGAGGTCGAGGCGCCGGTGCACTGGCCGGCCGGCACCAGCCTGGCCTCGCTGCACGCGGGCGGGCAGCCGCTGCCCGGGGTGACCCGGCTGCACCGGACCGCGCCCAACTGCTTGACCGTCACCGACGCCGCCGGCGGGATCCGCACGTTCCGGGCCGCGGTGTTCACCGCGCAGAGCTGGAACCTGCTGTCCCGGATCGCCTGCGACGAGAGCCTGTTCCCGATCGACCACTGGACGGCGATCGAGCGCACCCACTACATGGGCTCGACGAAGCTGTTCTGCCTGGTCGACCGGCCGTTCTGGAAGGACGTCGACCCCCGGACCGGCCGGCACCGGATGAGCATGACGCTGTCGGACCGGATGACCCGCGGCACGTACCTGCTCGACCAGGGCGAGGGCCGGCCCGGGCTGATCTGCCTGAGCTACACCTGGGCCGACGACTCGCTCAAGTGGCTGCCGCTGTCGGCCACCGAGCGGATGGAGGTCATGCTCGCGTCGCTGCGCGAGATCTACCCCGACGTCGACCTGCGCCGGCACGTCATCGCCTCGCCGGTGACCGTGTCGTGGGAGTCCGAGCGCGACTTCATGGGCGCGTTCAAGGCCAACCTGCCCGGCCACTACCGCTACCAGCGCCGGCTGTTCACCCACTTCCAGCAGGACGAGCTGCCCGAGCAGTACCGGGGCCTGTTCCTCGCCGGGGACGACATCTCCTGGACCGCCGGCTGGGCCGAGGGTGCGGTGCAGACGGCGCTCAACGCGGTGTGGGGCGTGGTGCACCACCTCGGCGGGCGCAGCCACCCGGACAACCCGGGCCCCGGCGACCTGTTCGACGAGCTCGCCCCGGTGCGGCTGCCCGAGGACTGAGCGGCGGGCCGCGAACACACGCTGAGCGCCCGCTCCGCCGTCCGGAGGGGGCGCTCGGCGCGTGTTCGTCCCGGCCGGGACGGAGGGAGCGCCCGCTGTCCGACGATGCCCGACTCCGCCGGTCGCTCCGGGCAGCGGCTCCCACCGCGGACCGATGGCGACGACGGGCACCGGTGCGGGAGGAGGCGGTGCTGGCACGGCTCCCGTGTGAGCTCCGGGGACTGGCGGCGGCAGTGCCCGCCTCGCGGTCCCTGGTCGACGAGCTGCTGGCCGAGCGCCGCGCAGCTGCCGCATCCGGCGAGTGACGGTCCTCGACGCCTCGGCGGTCCTCGCCCTGCTCCACGACGAGCCCGGCGCCGACCTGGTCATCACGGCCCTGGCCGGATCCGTGCTCGGGACGGCGAACCTCGCCGAGGTGGTCGGCAAGCTGGTCGATGCCGACGTCGGCGCCGATCCAGCGCGCCTCCGTCAGCTGCTGGCCGCCGCAGGTGTGCGGGTCGAGCCGGTCACCGAGGCCGATGCCGAACTGGCCGGTGCGCTGCGCGCGCTGCCGGGTGGACGTTCGCTGTCACTGGGCGACCGGTGCTGCCTGGCCCTCACCGTGCGGAGCGACCCGCCCGAGGTGCTCACGGCTGATCCGGCGTGGTCCGATCTGGACCTGCCGATCCGCGTCCGGCTGATCCGCTAGGGACGACGCAGGACCGGGCTCACGGCGCCGAGCCCGCGGACGGCGGCCAGCAGCAGCGCGACCACCGCCAGCAGGCCCGCGACCGGCCCGGCCCAGGCGGCCAGGCCGGTCGCGGCGGAGTGCACGTGACCGCCGGCGACCGGCGGGTGGGCGAGCAGCATCGCCGTCGTCAGCACGACGTGCGCCGCCCACGCCGCCCGGCCCGGCCGCCGCCACAGGTGCACCGCGCACACCAGGCAGGCCGCCGACAGCAGCGCCGTCCCGGCGTGCGGTGCGGCGAGGAGGGCCAGGCCGTGCACCGCGGCGCAGCCCGCCGCGGCCCCCGCTGCGCTGTGCGCGAGGAACCGCGGCAGGGCCGCCGCACCGAGCGGCAGCAGGACGTCCGGCCCCGCTGCGGGGGCCCGCCGCGAGCCCGCGAGCGGTGGGAGGCCGGGAGTGCTTGTCCGCGGCCCCGCTGCAGGGTCCCGCCGCGAGCCTGCGAGCGGTGGGGGGCCGGGAGTGCTTGTCCGCGGCCCCGCTGCAGGGTCCCGCCGCGAGCCTGCGAGCGGTGGGGGGCCGGGAGTGCTTGTCCGCGGCCCCGCTGCAGGGTCCCGCCGCGAGCCTGCGAGCGGTGGGGGGCCGGGAGTGCTTGTCCGCGGCCCCGCTGCAGGGTCCCGCCGCGAGCCTGCGAGCGGTGGGGGGCAGCGGGGTCCTTCTAGTGGCACGTGCCGGGGGCCGGGGGAACGTCGAGAGCCGGGTTGCGGTCGAAGAAGCCCACCGGCTTGAGCTCGAAGCTCACCACGTCGACCGGCATGACCGGCCAGTCCTCCGGCCGCGGCACGTGGTGGATGCCGAACACGTGCCAGAGCACCAGCTCCGTGTCCACCAGCGAGCGGTCGGCCTCCTGCCACACCGGCAGACCGGCGTCGCGGCGGCTCTGGTTGCAGAACTCGCCCGAGGGCCAGCGCTGCTCCTCGTCGAAGCGGCTCACCCACACCGGGTGGTCGATGACCTGCGCGCGCTGCCGGAACGGCGCGTCGGCGTGCGCCATCGAGGGCAGCGCCGAGTTCGGGTAGAGCTTGTAGCCCGGCGCCGTCCCCAGCCGGTTGGGCTTCGTCCGGTTGACCACCTTGAACGACCGCTGGGTGGCGAAGTCGAGGTCGAGGCGCCCCTCGGACTCGCGCTCCACCGGCCGGCTCCGGGTGACGACGGCGAGCCCGTACGGGTTGTCCTCCGACACCGGCAGCGCCTCGCTCTCGGTGACGACGACGGTGTTCTCCGGGCCGTCGACCTCCATGTCGAGCCGCGCCACGACGAAGTGCTGGTGGATGGGCGCGTAGGTGCGCTCGTCGACGACGGTGCCGTAGGCCGGCGGGGTGCCCTCGAAGGCGCTGGTCACCATGATCCCGGTGGCGCGGACCTCGCACTGGATCGTGCCGTCCTGGTAGAAGCGCCAGTACGTCAGGTACTCGTAGTTGGCCACCGTCGCGTGGAACGAGACGACCATCCGCCGCGACCGGCGCACCTCCGAGCCGGCCTGCTCGTCGACGTGCTTCCACAGCACGCCGTCGTCCTCCTCGTGCAGGCAGATGGCGTTCTCGATGGTGTACGGCTCGCCGCGGGTGTCGTGCAGGACGGCGTCGACGTAGGTGATGTCGCCGAGGCAGTCACAGCCCAGCTTGAGCGAGGTGGTCATGAAGCCCAGGCCCCACTCGCCGATGTCGAAGGCGGTGCGCCGGTGGTGGTCGGGGCTCGGGTCGCGGTAGGGCACGACCATCTCGGCGAACGACATCCGGTGCGCCACGGGGCGGCCGTCGTAGGACACCCGGTGGATGACCAGGCCCTCGCGGTGGTTGAAGCCCAGCCGCATCGACCAGTTCTGCCAGCGCAGCTCGTGGCCGTCGAGCTCGAAGGAGACACCCTCGGGCTGGGTGATCTCCAGCGGCCGGACGTCGGTGCGCTGCTGCAGGCCCGGCACCAGCGCGGGCAGGTACTCGCCCATCACCGGGGCCGGCTGCGGCGGGGCGCTGTCCTCGGTGTGCAGCAGCTCCATCGTGTTGAGGTCGACGACGAAGTGCAGGCCCATCACCGGGTTGGCGTAGGGGTTGCCGTTCGGGACCGAGCGCCGCCAGACGTCGGTCCAGCCGACCCGGCGGTCCTGCAGCCCCTGCGGGATGAGCGAGTGGCCGTAGGCCCAGGTGTCGATGAGCACCAGGTCGAGGTCGGTGATGCCGCGCCGGGCCAGCGCCGCGACCACGTCGGGGTGCCGGATGAGCACCTCGTGGGCCTCGTGCCACTCGTCGAGGGTCATGTTGGCCTGCTCGCCCGGCACCGCCTCCCACGAGAGGACGGCGTCGTCGGTCAGCGAGACGACCGCCTTGTACGGCGTGCCCTCGTCGCGGCTCCACACGGTCACCCGGGCCTCGCGGCGGATCGGGTCGCCGGGGGAGAACGCGCGGACGACGTCCTTGGCCGGCTCGCGCAGCTCCATCGAGGCGAACCGCCAGCGCTCGTCGACCCCCTTGTCCCGGCGCAGGACCGCCGCCGCGGCGCGGAACTCCTCCGGTGTCAGCGGGTCCAGCGGGTGCGGGGTGCCGGCGGCCGCGCGGGCGCCGGCCGAGCCGGAGGCGTGGCAGGACGACGCGAGCTCGGTCATGACGGGTTCTCCTGGGGGGTGGTGTCGGGGCGGTTCGCGAGCAGGGGGACCGACGGGTCCCAGCGGGTGCCGTCGCGGGCGTCGCGCCGGCGGCGGGCCAGCGCCGAGAGTGCTTCGAGGACGACGCGGTTGGCCAGCGCCGCGGTGATGTCGGCGTGGTCGTAGGGCGGGCTGACCTCGACGACGTCGATGCCGACCACCGGCAGCTCCAGGCACAGCCGGCGGACGGCGTCGAGCAGCTGGCGGGCGGTGAGCCCGCCCGGCTCCGGCGTCCCGGTGCCCGGCGCGTGCCCGGGGTCGCAGACGTCGATGTCGACGGAGAGGAAGACGCCGTCGCACTCGTCGGTGGCGATGGCGGAGGCCTCGGTGAGGCAGGCGTCGAGCCCGCGGTGGCCGATCTCGGTCATCTCGTAGGACCGCATCCGCTGCGCGGCCATCCAGTCCAGCGTCTCCGGCGGCGGCCAGTAGCCGCGCAGTCCCACCTGCAGGAACCGGTCGCCGCGCAGCGCGCCGGACTCGATGAGCCGGCGCATCGGCTGACCGTGGCCCCACAGCGAGCCGAACTCGATGTCGCCGGTGTCGGCGTGCGCGTCGAAGTGGATCATCGACACCCGGCCGTGACCGAGGACGTTGGCCACCCCCTTGGCGTCGGCGAAGGCGATGGAGTGGTCCCCGCCGAGCACCACCGGGATCGCGCCGGACCGCGTGACGGTCTCCACCGCGGCCTCCAGCGCGGGCAGTGCGGTCTCGATGTCGCCGGAGTACATCTCCACGTCGCCGGCGTCGAGCACGCGCAGGTCGCGCAGCCCGTCGGTGCGCAGCGCCAGGCTGGGCCGCGACCCGTCGTGCGGCAGGTAGTCGGTCATCCGGATCGCCTGCGGGCCGAAGCGGGTGCCCGGGCGGTGCGACGTGCCGCCGTCGAAGGGGGCGCCGAGCACGACGACGTCGGCGCCGGCGAAGGAGGCCGGGTCGTCGAGGTCGCAGCGGTCGACACCCAGGTAGGTGATGTCGGGCCCGAACTGGGCGCCGTAGCGGGTCATGACGTCGAGGTCCGATCCGTGTGCGGTGGAGGACGGCGGGTCGGAGCGCTCCCGAGCCGTCAGGACGACGGAATCCGTGTCGCATGACACGTTAAGCGACGGTTTCCGCGATGCCAAGTGTCGGCGCCGGTGTCGGGCGATTCGGGTCACCCCCGGGGGTCGGCTGCCTCGACGGAATGAGTCACCGGTGCGCCGACACGCGCACGAAACAGCGGTGGTGCATGCTCCCGGCGCTCGGATCCGTGCCGACGTCCATGCCGGACTGTCGACGCGGGCCGGGCACGGTGTACATCGTGGCCTCTTCCGCGCCGGGCGGGGGAGTGGCCTCCTGTCCCGTGTGAGGCGCGGCACACCTGCCGTGTCCGGTGACCGGCCGCCGACGGCGGTGCGACGAGAGGAGGGCCGCATGGCGGTGGGACAGGACCGGGGGACCGGGCAGCAGACCGATCTGCGGACGAAGGGGCTGGCGGGCGGCTCGGTGGGGCTGCTGGCGAGCGTGGTCCTGGGGGTCTCGAGCATCGCGCCGGTCTACGCGCTCACCGCCACGCTCGGTCCCACGGTGACCGAGGTGGGCCTGCAGATGCCCGCGGTGTTCCTGGCCGGCTTCCTGCCGATGCTGCTGGTGGCCTACGCCTACCGGGAGCTCAACCGGGTGGCGCCGGACTGCGGGACGTCGTTCACCTGGACGACCAAGGCGTTCAACCCCTACGTCGGCTGGCTGGCCGGCTGGGGCGCGCTGCTGGCGACGATCATCGTGCTGTCCAACCTGGCCGGCGTCGCCGTCTCCTTCTTCTACCTGCTGCTCGGGGAGATCACCGGGTCGGAGTCGCTGGCGACCCTCGGCGACGACGCGGTCGTCAACGCCCTCACCTGCGTGGCGTTCGTCGCCCTCGCCACCTGGGTCACCTACCGCGGGGTGGAGGCCACCAAGCGCGTGCAGTACGTGCTGGTCGGCTTCCAGATGGTCGTGCTGCTGGTGTTCGCGGTCGCGGCGCTGGCCAAGGCCGGCTCGGCCCCGGGCGGGATCTCGTTCGAGTTCTCCTGGCTCGACCCGACGGCGATCACCTCCTTCAGCGCGTTCACCGCCGGCCTGTCGCTGTCGCTGTTCATCTACTGGGGCTGGGACACCTGCCTGACGGTCAACGAGGAGACCGCCGGCAGCGCCCGCACCCCGGGCCGCGCCGCCCTGCTCACCATGCTGGTGATCATCGTGACCTACGTCGGCGTGGCGATCGTCGTGCAGATGTACGCCGGCGTCGGCACCGAGGGCACGGGCCTGGGCAACCCCGACACCAGCGACAACGTCTTCGCCGCGCTGGCCGGACCCGTCCTGGGCCCGGGGCTGGCGTTCCTGCTGTTCCTCGCCGTCGTCGCCAGCTCGGCGTCGTCCCTGCAGACCACGTTCCTGCCGACCACCCGGACCATGCTGGCCATGGGCACCTACGGGGCCCTGCCGCAGCGGCTGGCCGAGGTGCACCCCCGGCACCGGGTGCCCTCGACGGCGACCCTGGTCGCCGGCGCCGCGACCGCGGCGTTCTACGTCGGGATGACGATCATCAGCGAGAACGTCCTCATCGACACGATCTACGCGCTCGGCCTGATGATCTGCTTCTACTACGGCCTCACCGCCTACGCCTGCGTCTGGTACTTCCGCCGCGAGCTGTTCCGCAGCGCCCGCGACCTGGTGTTCAAGGGCGTGCTGCCGCTGCTGGGCGCGCTCATGCTCACCGCGGTGTTCGTGCAGACCGCCGTCGACACCCTCGACCCCGCCTACGGCAGCGGCTCGTCGGTGTTCGGCATCGGCAGCGTCTTCGTCATCGGCATCGGCCTGCTGCTGCTCGGCGTGGTGCTCATGCTCGCCTGGCGGGCGCGGCACCCGGAGTTCTTCCGCGGGCAGACGCTGCGGGTGGACACCCCGTCGCTGGTCTTCGACGAGTGAGCCGAGGGGGCGTCGCGATGATCAGGTGACCTGATCCCCGAGCGTCCTACCCGACCGTGGGAGGTCGGGTAGGACGCTGCACGATCAGGTCACCTGATCATCGCCGCCCCCGAGGAGGAGATGCGTGTTCGCCGTCGTCTACCGCTGGCGCCTGCACCCCGGCGCCGAGGACTCCTTCGTCGAGGGCTGGCAGCGGGTCACCCGCGCCATCCACGCCACCTGCGGCAGCTACGGGTCGCGGCTGCACCGCGCGGACGACGGCACCTGGGTCGCCTACGCGCGCTGGCCGGACGCCGCCACCCGCGACCGCTGCCGGCACGGGGAGGCCGAGGGCGAGCGGATGATGGCCGAGGCCGTCGCCGAGCACCTCGGCGCGACCACGATGGTGATCACCAGCGACCTGCTCGCCGAACCCGGCTGAGCGGCCGCCGGGCCGGACCCGCGATACGGTCCCCGCCGACCAGGGGGCCCGTCGGGGGGGACGGCGTCCGCACCTCACGACCGGACGGACGGCCATGAGCGCGCAGCACCCGAAGGACGCCGACTCCCACCTCGCCCAGCTGGGCTACCAGCAGCGGCTCGACCGCAGCATCGGCGGCTTCTCCAGCTTCGCGGCCGGCGTCAGCTACATCTCGATCCTGACCGGCACCTTCCAGCTGTTCTACTTCGGCTTCGGTGCCGGCGGCGCCGCCTACGTCTGGTCCTGGCCGATGGTCTTCGTCGGGCAGCTGATGGTGGCGCTGTGCTTCGCCGAGCTGGCCGCCCGCTACCCGGTGGCCGGCTCGCTCTACAACTGGACCAAGCGCCTGGGCAGCCGGACGACGGCGTGGATGACCGGCTGGATGATGCTCACCGCGTCGGTCGTCACCCTGTCGGCGACCGTGCTCGCCTACCAGATCACGCTGCCGCAGCTGTGGTCGGGCTTCCAGCTCGTCGGCGACGGCACCGGCACCTACGACTTCGCCGTCAACGCGGTCGTCCTGGGCAGCGCGCTCATCCTGTTCACCACGCTGGTCAACGCCTACGGCGTCCGGCTGATGGCGCGGATCAACAGCGCCGGGGTGTTCATCGAGCTGGTCGCCGCCGTGCTGATCGTCGTCATCCTCGCGCTCGCGGTGACCCGCAGCCCGGTCGAGGTGCTCACCGACACCGGCGGCCGAGGCGCGGGGGAGGACGGCGGCTACCTCGGCGCGTTCCTCGTCGCGGCACTGGCCTCGGCCTACGTGATGTACGGCTTCGACACCGCCAGCTCGCTGGGCGAGGAGACGATCGAGCCGCGCCGCACCGCACCCCGGGCGATCCTGCGGGCGGTCACCGCGTCCTTCGTCCTCGGCGGGCTGATCCTGCTCACCGGGCTCATGGCGGTGCGCGACCTGGGCGACCCGGCGCTGTCGTCGAGCACCGGCGGGCTGCAGTACGTGCTGCTGCAGGCGGCCGGGCCCGGCCTGGGCAAGGCGTTCCTGGTCTGCATCGTCATCGCCATCACCGTGTGCTGCCTGGCGGTGCACACCGCCACCATCCGCATGGCCTTCGCGATGGCCCGCGACAACAACCTGCCCTTCAGCAGCCGGCTGGCGCGGGTGGACCCCAAGCGCAAGACGCCGGTGGTGCCGGCCGTGGTCACCGGGGTGCTCGCGGTGTCGATCCTGCTGGTCAACATCCGGCAGCCGCAGATCTTCACGGTGCTCACCAGCATCGCGATCATCATGGTGTACCTGGCCTACCTGCTGGTCACCGTCCCGATGCTGCTCGCCCGGCTGCGGGGACGGTGGCCGGGGCCCGAGGCGGCCGGCGACCGGCGCTGGTTCTCCCTGGGCCGCTGGGGCCTGCCGGTCAACGCGCTGGCCGTGCTCTGGGGGGCGGGCATGGCGCTCAACCTCGCCTGGCCGCGGCGTGAGGTCTACAACGCCACCGAGCCCCACCGCTGGTACCTGCAGTGGGGCGCGTTCGTGTTCATCGGAGCCATCGCGGCCGTGGGGCTGGCCTACTACCTGCTGCGTCAGCGGCACCGCACGGGCGTGCTGCCCGAGCACGCGCTGGTGACGGCGACGCCCGCGGAGGCCTGACCGCTCAGTGCCCGGCAGTCCCAGCGGCAGCGGCAGCGAAGGAGAGCACCCGCCGGCCCAGCGCTTCCAGCACCACCGGGGTCCCGTCGACGTCGACGGCCGTGCGGGTCCGCTCGTGCGGCGACCGGCCGGCCAGCCGCAGGGCCAGCAGCGCGGCCAGCGCCGGCACCCGGTCGACGGCGACCGCGCCGGGGACACCGGGCAGCCGGGCGGCGGTGCCCGGGCCGAAGACCTGCCCGACCAGGCCGGCGATCCGCAGCGAGCGGCGCAGCGGGTCGCTGAGCAGCCGGTCGAGGACGGCGGTGGGCTCCGCTGGTGCGGCCAGCACGAGCGGCGGCCCGCACGGCGGGACCCGCTCGGCCCAGCCGGCGTCGCGGGTGTCGACCGCGCCGTCGCCGTCCCCGTGCACCAGCGTGACGGGCCGCCGGTGGTCGGGCGGGGGCGGTTGCGCACCGGGCGCGGGCGGCAGCCCGGCGTCGGCGTCGGGGTCGGGTGCCGCGGCGGTGAGCAGGCCGCTCAGCGTGCCGACCACGACGGCCGCCCCTGTCGGGCGGCGCACCGTCCAGCCGCCGGGGACGGCGCGCACCGCCGTCCCCCGCGCGGCGGCGGCGGCGAGCACCGCCGCCGCGGCCGCGCGGGCCGGGCGCGAGCCGAGGACGGGCGAGGCCCAGTCCTCGGCCGGGGAGCCCCCGCAGGCGCCGCACACGTCGCGGTCAGGCCCGGCGCGGCGAGCGCGCGGCGAAGTCGTGGGCGATCTGGTCGAACGTGCACCAGCGCACGCCGGCGTGGGTGTCGATGTGCGCGATGAGCCGCTCGAGCATGAGCAGCACCTGCGGGCGGCCGGAGACGTCGGGGTGGATCGTGAAGGTGACCACGGCGTGGTCCATCTCCCGGTAGACCCAGTCGAACTGGTCGGTCCACATCTCGCCGAGGTGGCGGGGGCTGACGAAGCCGTGGCTGTTCGGGCTGGTCTTGACGAACATCATCGGCGGCAGGTCGTCGAGGTACCAGTTCGCCGGGATCTCGATGAGGTCGGTCTCCTCGCCGCGGACCAGCGGCTTCATCCAGGTCTCGGCAGGCTGCGAGTAGTCGATCCTCGTCCAGCTGTCGCCGACCCGGACGTAGTAGCACTCGAAGTCGCGGTGCATGAGCGAGTGGTCGTACGTGATGCCGCGCTCGAGGAGCAGCTCGTTGGTGACGGGGGAGAACTCCCACCACGGGGCGACGTAGCCGGTGGGCCGGCGGCCGGAGCGCTCCTCGATGAGCCCGATGCAGCGGTCGAGCACCGACGCCTCCTGCTCGCGGCTCATGGCGATCGGGTTCTCGTGGCTGTAGCCGTGCACGCCGATCTCGCAGCCGGCCGCCACGCAGGCGTCGAACGGCTCGGGGAAGGTCTCCACGGAGTGCCCGGGCCAGAACCACGTGCTCGGCATCCCGCGGCGGGCGAACAGCTCGAGCAGGCGGGGCACCCCCACCTCGCCGGCGAAGAGGCCGCGGGAGATGTCGTCGGGGGAGTCCTCGCCGCCGTAGGACCCGAGCCAGCCGCCGACCGCGTCGACGTCGACGCCGAAGGCGCACAGGATCTCCTTGGGCATGCCCTTCTCCTCTCGTGGGGCCTCCGTGGGGCCTCGGGTCGTGCGGGGTCGGTCAGCCGGCGGCCTCCCGCCAGCCGGCGCGCACCTCGTCGGGGTCGCGGTGCAGGCCGAGCAGGACCGCCAGCAGCACCCGCGCCTGCGAGGGGCGCAGCAGGCCGGCCGGGAGGGCCCCGGCGGCCAGCAGGTCGGTGCCACCGCCGTCGCCGTACAGCGCGGCCACCGGGCCGGCCGCCACCCGGGTGGAGGTGACGACGACGACCCCGGCGGCGGTGAGCTGGGCGACCGCCCGGCAGATGACCGGGTTGGCGTTGCCCGAGCCGGTCGCCTGCAGGACCAGGCCGCGGGCGCCGGCCGTGGCGAAGGCGTGCAGCGCGGTGGCGTCGGCGTCGGGGTGGCAGGCGACGACGTCGACGCGCACCCCGGCCGGGTCGAAGGCCGCCAGGTCGAACGGCGGGCGGCGCACCGGCCGCCGCTCGACGCGCACCGTCGCGCCGTCCACCCGCCCCAGCGGGCCGGCGTCCGGCGCGGCGAAGGTGTCGGCGGCCAGGGTGTGGCTCTTGCGCGTCCCGCGGGCGGGGAACAGCTGCCCGCCGAAGGCGACGAGGACGCCGAGGTCGCGGGTGGCCGGGGCGGCGGCCACGGTGACCGCGTCGGCGAGGTTGCGGGGGCCGTCGCCGTCGGGCGCGTCGGCGGGGCGCTGGGCGCCGGTGAGCACCACCGGCCGGGGGTCGGCGTGGAAGAGGTCGAGGAGGAAGGCGGTCTCCTCGGTGGTGTCGGTGCCGTGCGTGACGACGACGCCGTCGACGTCCGGGTCGGCGAGCTCGCCGGCCACTGCCCGGGCGACCTCGGTGGCCTGGGCCAGCGTCATGCGGTAGCTGCCGACGCGGAGCACGTCGCGGACCCGCACCTCCGGCAGGGCACCGGGACCCAGCCGGGAGAGGAGGTCGGCCCCGCTGTCCCGCGCGGTGGACACGCCGCGCTCGTCGGTGCGGGTGGCGATCGTGCCGCCGGTCGCGAGCACCGTCACGAGGGACACGGACGCGCCTCCGGTGGTCGCCGGTGTGACACGGGCCACCGTAACGGCCTCCTGCGCCGCCCGCCGGGGGGCGGCGTCGGCACCGGGTCCGCTGTGGCCTGGCGCACACCGCGAGGATGGTGGCCGTGATGGCACGCAGGAGAGTCGGTCCCGAGGACGCCCGTTCGTGGCTGCTGGTCAACGGCGCCCGCCCCGAGCTGTTCGACCCCGCGCACGGGTCGCGCGCCGACCAGGTGGTGCTCGACATCGAGGACGCCGTCGACCCGGCCCGCAAGGACGAGGCGCGCGCCGGGGTGTGCCGGTGGCTGTCCGACGGCGAGCGGTCGGCGTGGGTGCGGATCAACGACCACTCCACCCCGTACTGGGAGGACGACGTCGCCGCGCTGGCCGGCGTCCCCGGGCTGCTCGGCGTGGTGCTGGCCAAGACCGAGGCCGCCGAGCACGTCACCGAGACCTACGACCGCCTCGGCGGCGCCACCCCCGTGCTCGCGCTGGTGGAGTCGGCGCTGGGCATCGAGGAGTCGGTGAGCATCGCCCGCGCCCGCGGCACCTTCCGGCTGGCCTTCGGCAGCGGCGACTACCGCCGCGACACCGGCACCAGCGCCGACGACCTGGCGATGGCCTACCCGCGCTCCCGGCTGGTCGTGGCCAGCCGCATCGGCGAGCTGCCCGGCCCGATCGACGGGCCCACGGTCACCCACAGCCTCCCGGTGCTGCGCGAGCAGAGCGCGGTGACGGTCTCCCTGGGCCTCACCGGCAAGCTCTGCCTCGACCCCGACCAGGCGCCGGTGCTCAACGAGATCATCAGCCCGGCGCCCTCCGACGTCGCCTGGGCGCAGGACTTCCTGGCCGACTTCGACGCCCGCGACCAGGTCATCCGCGACGGCAGCGACCTGCCCCGGCTGGCCCGCGCCCGCAAGATCACCCGGCTGGCCGAGACCTTCGGCGTCCAGCCCGCCTGAGTCCGGCGGTCCGGCGGTCCCGCGGGGCCGCCGGACCGGCCTCAGACCGCGGTGGCGGTGACGAACGTGCAGACGCCGTCGCCGGAGCGGGGACGCCGGGCGCGGATCCCCAGCAGCGCCAGCACCGCCATCTCCAGCCGGAAGGCCAGCCGCATGGCGCCGCGGTAGAAGTGGTCGCCGCCGGTGCTGACCCGCAGGTCGTCGAACCCGGCCTGCCGGACGTGCTCGGTCAGCGCCCAGTCCGGCAGCAGCGTGATGTGGCCCGGTGCGTGGTAGAAGCGCGGCCCGAAGACGTAGGGCGCGCCGCGCAGCAGGGTGAGCAGGCGCGAGTGCGGGTGCGTCACGTTCGGCGTGCTCACCAGCAGCCGGTCACCCGGCCGCAGCAGCGCCCGGATCGACCGCAGCACCTGCCGCGGGTTCTCCACGTGCTCCAGCGTCTCGACGCACACCACCAGGTCGAAGGGACCGCGCGTCTCGTCGGTCCAGTCGGGGTCGTCGAGGTCGAGCCGGGCGATCCAGTCGTGCGGCGGGTCGAGGTCGGTGGGGACGACGTCGAGGCCGGCGTCGCGCAGCCGCAGCGCCAGCGCGCCGCAGCCCGAGCCCACCTCGAGCACCCGCCCGCCGTCGGGGAGCGCGGCCCGCACCAGCTCCAGCGCGTACTCGTGCACGCCGGGCGCGGCGTGGATGCCGTGCCCCTTGTAGCTGGACACGGCGGGGGTCCGGGATCCGCTGGCCTGCTCGACGTCTGCCACGCCCCCACCTTGTCAGTCCCGCCGTCCACCCGCCGACGGCACCCCCGGCGCGCCACGCCGCCGGGTGTGCTCAGGCCAGCGCGGCCGCCTGCTCCGCGCACAGCTCGGCCAGTGCCTGCGGCGCCGAGCGGCACAGCCGCGGGAAGGCGAGGAACCCGTGCGGCATGCCGACGTACTGCGTGAGGCGGACCGGCACGCCGGCCGCGCGCAGCACCTCGGCGTAGCGGTACCCGTCGTCGCGGATCGGGTCGTGCTCGGCGACCTGGACGAGCGCTGGCGGCAGCCCGGTGTGGTCGGCGGCGAACAGCGGCGAGGCGTGCGGCGCCCGCGGGTCCTGCCCACCCAGGTAGTGGTCGCGGAAGGCCAGGCAGTCGGCCGCGGTGAGGATCGGCGCGGAGGCGTTCTCGTCCATCGACGGGCTGCTCATCGTGAGGTCGACCGACGGGTAGACCAGCCCCTGGTGGGTGATCCGCGGGCCGGACCGCTCGCGCGCCATCAGGCTGACGACGGCGGCCAGGTTGCCGCCGGCGCTGTCGCCCATGACCGCCACCCGGCCGGCGTCCGCGCCGAACTCGGCCGCCCGCCCGACGACGTCCACCAGGGCCGCGTAGCAGTCCTCGGCCGCGGCCGGCCAGCGGTGCCCCGGCGCGAGCCGGTAGTCCACCGAGACGACGACGGCGCCGACCGTCGCCGCGACGTTGCTGCACAGCCAGTCGCCGGAGTCCAGGTTCCCCAGCGTCCAGCCGCCGCCGTGGAAGTGGACGACGAGCGGGAGCGTGCCGGCCGCGCCCGCAGGCCGGTAGGTGCGGACGGGCACCGGGTCCGCCTCGCCGCGCGCCGTCCCGTCGGTCAGGCCGACCCCGCGGGCCACGCCGCCCAGCAGGAGGTCGGTCACCGGGTTGTGGCCGATGCGCTGGGTCTGGGCGCGGCGCAGCCGCTCGTCGTCCATCGTCGCGACCGACAGCCGGGACAGGGCCCGGCCGAGCAGCCGCACCCGCAGGTCCATCCGTGCCACGCGTCCTCCTCGGGGTCGTGCAGGGCGTCGGGTCAGGGCTCGGCGAACCAGGCGAAGCCGAGCCCGGGGACGGTCAGCCGGCCGCCGCGCACGCCGAGCCGGCCGTCGCTGCCGTGCACCTGCACGAAGCTGCCGAAGCCGGTGACGGTGTCGGCGTCGACCTCCTGCGGGCGGGGCGAGAAGTTGGCGACGCCGACGAAGGCGCCGCTGCGCGGGTGCCGGCGCCGCCAGGCCAGCACCGCGTCGCTGCCGGCGTCGAGCAGCTCCGGCTCGGTGCCCCCGCGCAGTGCCAGCAGGGAGCGGCGCACCCGCCCGAGCTCCCGGACGGCGGCGAACACGCGGCCCTCCAGGCTGCCCGGGTCGGTGCGCCGGGCCGCGGCGGCCCAGTCCATGGGCGGGCGGTGCATCCAGCGGTTGTCCGGTGCCCGCGCGGGGTCGGCGACGTAGCCGGTGTCGTTGCGCAGGGCCAGCTCGTCGCCCATGTAGAGCAGCGGGATGCCGCCGAAGGCGTACGCGACGGAGTAGAGCAGCAGCAGCCGGCGGGTGCCGGCCTCGAGCGCCGCGGCGTCGTCGCGCTCCAGGGCGTCCTCGATGCCGCACAGCGACGCCGCCGAGCCCGAGACGCGGGCGTCGCCGGTGACCTCGTTCTCCTGGAACAGCGCGCCGCGGGCGAAGGAGCCGGGGAAGCGGCCGGAGTAGAAGTCGTTGAGGAAGCGCCGGTGGGCGAAGGCGTCGAGCCCGACGGCGGCGGCGTCGGCGTCGGTGATGGCCCACCCGATGTCGTCGTGGCCGCGCACGTAGGTGACCCACGACGTCGACGGCGGGATCGGCCGCATCCGGCCCAGCGCCTGGCGGGCCAGCCGCACCTCGCCGGTGGCCAGGCTGCTCCACAGCAGCACCATGAGCTGGTTGTGGTAGGCCAGCTCGCACTCCGGGCGGAACCGCTCGTGCGCGCCGAGGTACTGCACGAGGTCGTCGGGGGCGACGATCGCCTCGGCCTTGAACACGACGCCGGGCGCGGCCAGCCGGGTCACCGCGTGCAGCAGCTGCAGCAGCGTGTGCCCCTCGGGCTGGTTCTGGCAGGTGGTGCCCATCCGCTTCCACATGAACGGGACGGCGTCCATGCGGAAGACGTCGACGCCGCGGTTCGCCAGCCAGGTGATCTCGCCGAGCATCGCCAGCGTGACCTCGGGGTTGGTGTAGTCGAGGTCCCACTGGTAGGGCCAGAACGTCGTCCACACCCAGCCGCCGGCGCCGCCGCGGGCCTCGGGCACCCAGCTGAAGGAGCCGGGGGCGCGGTCGGGGAACACCTCGGGGATGGTCGCGTCGTAGGCGTCGGGCAGCGTCCGGTCGGGGAAGGCGGTGTAGAAGCCCGCGTACGCGGGGTCGCCGGCCAGCCACCCCCGTGCCCACGGGTGCTCGCGGGCGGTGTGGTTGAGCACCAGGTCGATGCACAGCGCCATGTCGCGCTCGTGCAGCGCCCCGGCCACCGCCTCCAGGTCGGCCATCGTGCCCAGTCGCGGGTCGACGGCGCGGTAGTCGGCCACCGCGTAGCCGCCGTCGTTCTCGCCCTCGCGCGGCCGGAGCAGCGGCATCAGGTGCAGGTAGGTGGTGCCCAGCTCGGCGAGGTGGTCGAGCTGCCCGGCCAGCCGGTCGAGGGTGCCGCAGAAGCGGTCGACGTAGCAGACGTAGCCCTGCAGCCGGGTGCGCTGGAACCAGCCGGGGTCGAGCTCCCGGCGGCGGTCGAGGCGGCGCAGCGCCCGCGGCCGGTCCGCCGCCGCGGCCAGGGCGGTGCGCAGGACCCGCGCGAACAGGTCGTCGGCCCGGTCGCCGTAGAGCTCGGCCAGCGGCCCGTGGACGTCGACCAGCGCCAGGTCGACGCGGGTGAGGAAGGCGTCGGCCTCGTCCTCGCCCAGCGCCGCGGTGGCCTCGTCGGACAGCCGCCGCCGCAGTGCCGACCACGCGCGGGTGGCGTCGTCCCGGGGGTCGGTCGCGGTGCCGGTGCCGCCCGCCGTCGTCGCTGTCGTCCTCGCCGCCGTCCCGTCGGTCTCCCCGCCTGCCACGGCTGCACCTTAGGAGGACCGCCGTGCGGCCCGCCCCCCGTGTGCCCGGTGTCGGGTCAGTCCGGCAGCAGGCGGACGGCGAGCACGGCGACGTCGTCGTCGGTGCCGTCGGGGACCACGCGGGTCAGCAGCCGGTCGCACAGCGCGTCGGCCGACAGCCCGCCCAGCCCGTGCAGCGCGTCGACCAGCCGCGCCATCCCGGTGTCGACGTCCTGCCGGCCCACCTCGACCAGCCCGTCGGTGACCAGCAGCACCGCCTCCCCGGGCCGCAGCACCGTCTGCTGGTCGCTGCGGCGCGCGGGCTCCTGGGTGCCCAGCAGCCGCTCGGCGGGGGAGGACAGCACCCGCACGGCGGCGTCCGGGGCGACCAGCAGGGGCGGCAGGTGCCCGGCCGACGACCAGCGCAGCGTGCGGGTGCCGTCGGCCGCGGGCAGCTCGAGGCGGGCGACCAGCGCGGTGGCCAGCGTGCCGGTGTGCAGCCCGGAGAGCACCCGGTCGACGCGGTCGAGGGTACGCGCCGGGCTGTCGGGGGAGTCGTAGGCCAGCGTGCGGACGGCGCTGCGCAGCTGGGCCATCGCGGCGGCCGCCTCGACGCCGTGCCCGGTGACGTCGCCGATGACCAGCAGCGTCGCGCCGTCGGGCTGGGCGACGGCGTCGTACCAGTCCCCGCCGACCAGGGCGTGCGAGCCCGCGGGGCGGTAGCGGACGGCGATCTGCAGGCCCGCGCGCTCCGGCGGCGGGGTGAGCAGGCTGTGCTGCAGGGTCTCGGCCACCCGCAGCTGCCGGCCGTAGCGGCGGGTGTTGTCCAGGGCCAGCGCCCCGCGGCGGGCCGCCTGCGCCGCGAGGTCGACCTCCTCGGGCGTGAGCGGCGGCCGGTCGCCGGTGCACACCAGCGACAGGACGCCGAACGCCGAGCCGCGCGCCTGCAGCGGGACCAGCAGGCCCGACCTCGGGTCCAGCCGCCGCCAGGCGTCGCGCACCGGGCCCTCGGGCAGCGCCTCGGGGCCGAGGTCGAGGTCGACCGGGTCGACCGGCACCGGCTCGCCCGACCGCAGCGCGGCGGTCAGCGCCGCCTGGTCGCGGGGCGCGGCCACCCGCCCGGCGAGGTAGGTGTCGACGTCGGCGAGCCGCCGGGGGTCGCGGTGGGCGCGGGCCGTGCGGCCCGGGGCGCCGTCGCCGGCCAGGACGGTGACCGTGGCCCAGTCGGCCAGCCGCGGCACCACCAGGCGGGCGAGCCGATCGGCGGCCCGGCCGGTGTCGAGCAGCTCGGCCAGCGACTCGGTCACCCCGGCGAGGAAGCGGACGCGCTCGTGCTCGGCCTGCTCGGGGGTCGGTCCGGTCACCTCGGCTCCAGGTCGCGGCCCCGGTCGGACGACCGGCGCTGGGCGGGGAGCCTACGGGAGCGGGGGCCGGGCGCCTGGCTGCCCGCGCCGTCAGCCGGACCGGCGGTCGCGGTAGCGGGCCGCCCGCCGGGCGGCCGCCGCGCGCCGGCGCTCGGTGTCGCGCACCTGCCGCTCGGCCGAGCTGCGGTCCCTCACCGCCTGGGCGGTGCCCGCCCGGTAGCCGGCCTTCTTCACCCGGTTCTCGGTGGCCTCGGGCATGTAGGCGATGGAGAACGCCAGGCCCAGGATCAGCCCGCCCAGTGCGGCCAGCCCGCGGATCCAGAACGGCCCGGGCACCACCAGCAGCACGAGCGCGATCGGGACGGCGAGCTGCACCAGGCTGCGGGCCACGTGACGCAGCACCCACGTGCGCGTCGTCGTGTCGTGCAGCACCCAGGTGCGGTGGCGGGGCGGCAGGCCGGCGCCCATCGCGTAGCCGACCCAGCGCACGACGCCGGGCCGCACGCGCTGGTCGGGGGACTCGGTCTCCGGCACGGGCTGCACCCCTCCTGTCTACACCGGGATACCGGGCACCCCAACCATTGGTGCCCCAATCAAGGTGTCGGCTCCGCCACGGGGACGTCGTCGTCGAGGGCGTGCTGGGCGGCGTCGATGACCCGGGTCAGGGCCGAGTGCAGCTCCTGCAGCTCCTCGACCGGCATGCCGAGGTGCTCGGTGATGCCGGCCGGGATGGCCGCGGCCTCGGCCCGCAGGCCGCGGCCGCGCTCGGTGAGGGTGATCGTCAGGGACCGCTCGTCCCGCGGGTCCCGGTCGCGCCGGACGAGGTCGGCCGCCGCGAGCCGCT
This sequence comes from Geodermatophilus tzadiensis, assembly GCF_003002915.1. Taxonomy (GTDB): domain Bacteria; phylum Actinomycetota; class Actinomycetes; order Mycobacteriales; family Geodermatophilaceae; genus Geodermatophilus; species Geodermatophilus tzadiensis. The sequence continues at coordinate 110,970 of NZ_PVTG01000009.1, forward strand.
TCACCAGCGGGGACAGCGTCCCGGGGTCCAGCTGCAGCAGCCGGCTGAGGTCCTTGATCGACAGCGGGCCGTGCTGCCAGAGCGCCAGCATGACCAGGTACTGCGGGTGCGTGAGCCCCATCGGCTCGAGGAAGCGCCGGTAGACCGCGACGACGTTGCGGGCCGCCACGGACAGCGCGAAGCAGACCTGGCGCTCGAGGGCGAGCGGGTCGGCGCGGAGGAGGTCGGCGTCGGGAGCGGGCACCCCTCGATCGTAGGGACGCGGCCCCACGACGCCCCGGTCAGCGGCCGGCGGCCAGTCGGTGGGCGCGGGCCCGCGGGTGCTCCAGCAGCGCGTCGACCCGCCCGTGCAGCGCGGCCAGCCGGGCGCGCAGGTCGCCGTCCAGGACGCCCGTCGAGTCGTCCCCGCCGAGGGCGACCGGCACGTGCGGCGGCAGCGTCGCCAGCAGCCCGGCGGCGTCCTCGCCGGCGGCGGCCACCTGCCGGGCGCTGAGCCGGACGTAGCCGAGGCGCTCGCCCAGCGCATCGGCCACCGCCTCGACCTCCTCGGCCGTGCCCGAGCCGACCGGCACGTCGAGGACGACGCCGCCCCCGCTGGGCGAGACCACCGCGACCGCGTCCTCGACCAGGTCGGGCCGGTCGGCCGGCACCGGGGCCAGCAGCGGCACCAGCCGGTAGGGCCGGGCCTGCTCGGCCAGCCGGGCGAAGACGTCGGCGCGCCGGCCCGGGTCCGGGGTGGTGAGGCGGGCGGTGACGTACCGGGCGCCGAAGCGGGCACCCAGGTCGAGGACCCGCCCGTGCGCGGCGTGCACGTCGTCGCGCGGGAGGTCGGCGCCCAGCTGCACCCGGCCGACGTCGAGCACGGTGACCCGCGTCTCCAGCAGCAGGGCCACCAGCCGGGCGAGGTTGCGCTCGCCGGCGCCGCCGTGCCACCACGGCTCGACCTCCGCGGTCCCGCCGACGTGCAGCCCGACGGAGTGCCACCCGGTACCGGGCAGCGCCCCGGTCAGCTCGAGGGCGTCGCGCGGGTGGACGAGGGACTGGTGGACCGCCAGGCGGTTCGCGGCGTGCACGCGGTCAGCCTCTCCCGGCCGTGCGGGCCTGGCGACGGCGGCGGTGCGCGGCCATCCGCACCGGCGCGTCGGCGGTCCCGTAGCCGTCGTAGCCGCCGAGGCGCTGCACGACCTCGAGGAACACCCGGTCGCCGAGGACGTCGGTGGCCAGGTGCAGGTAGCCGCCGTGCGCGTCCTCCTCGTACATCAGCCCGTGCTCGCGGACGGCGTCGAGCAGGTCGCCGGGCAGGTCGAGGCGGGCCGCAAGGTCGTCGGCGTAGTTGGCCGGCACCGGGAGCAGCGGCGCCCCGGCCGCCCGCAGCGCGCGGGCGGTGGCCACCAGGTCGTCGGTGGCCAGCGCGACGTACTGCGGCTCGGGCACGCCCGGCGCCCACCCGCCGCGGCGCAGCGCCGACACCGACAGCGCCAGCCGCACCGCCCGGTCGGGCCCGGTGACCGCGCGGGTGCGCACCAGGCCGAAGGGCGCGGCCAGCTCGGTCACCTCCTGCGGCTCGAGGCCCAGCACCGCCCGGTAGAACAGCCCCGCCTCGTCGAACGCGTCGAAGGGCTGGGTGAGCCCGACGTGGTCGATGCCGGTGATCCCGGCACCCGGCCCCGGGCGCTCGCCGGTGGGCAGGAAGTCCGCCGGCCAGCCGTCGGGGCCGGTGCGGGTGAAGAACACCTCGGTGCCGTCGGGCGCGGCGACGGCGGACAGCTCGGCCTCGGCGGCGCCGCGCGTGCGGGGGAGGACCGGCGCGCTCATCGCCTCGGCGCGCGCGGCCGACCGGCGCGGGTCGGCGCTCTCCAGCCCGAGCGCGGCCACCGACGCCGTCCCGGCCGCCGCGGACCGGTCGGCCGAGGCGTTGAGCAGCACCCGGGCGCGGGAGGCGGGGTGGGGCCCCTGCTCCCACAGCTGCACCGGCTTGGACCGGTGCCGGCCGGTGTGCGCGAAGCCCAGTGCGGCCAGCACCCCGCCCACCTGCGGCCCGGAGACGTCGTCGACGGCGAGCTCGGTGAACGACCAGCCGGTCAGCGGAGGCGCGGCCGGTGGCAGCGGCAGGCCCAGCTGCGGGCAGCGCAGCGCCAGCTCCTCCTCGAGCCACTGCAGCGAGCGCACCGCGTCGACCGCCGTCCGGGCCGGGTCGGCCTGCCGGTAGACGTCGTTGAACACCTCCAGCGACAGCGGCCCGGCGTAGCCCGCGGCGAGCACGCACTCGACGAAGCGCGGCAGGTCGAAGGCGCCCTGGCCGGGGAACAGCCGGTGGTGGCGGCTCCACTGCAGCACGTCCATCCGCAGCGCCGGGGCGTCGGCCAGCTGGAGGAAGAACAGCTTCTCGCCGGGGACCTCGGCGAAGCCGGCGGGGTCCCCGCCGCGGGAGAGCACGTGGAAGCTGTCCAGGCACAGCCCGAGGGCGGGGGAGCCGGCCCGGCGGACGGCGTCCCAGGACCGCTCCCAGGTGGACACGTGCCGGCCCCAGGCGAGCGCCTCGTAGGCGATGCGGGCCCCGCGCCCGGCGGCGTGCGCGGCGGCCGCGGCCAGCTGCTCGGCGAGCAGGTCGGCGTCGTCGACGGCGTCGGGCGCGACCGAGGAGCACACCAGCACGGTGTCGACGCCGAGGGCCGCCATCACGTCGAGCTTGCGGTCGAGCCGGCGCAGGTTGCGGGCGGCACGCTCGGGATCGGTGGAGTCGAGGTCGCGGAAGGGCTGGTACAGGTCGATGGACAGGCCCAGGTCGGCGCAGCGCGCGGCCAGCTCGGCCGGCGACCACGGCGCGGCGACCAGGTCGGGCTCGAAGACCTCGACGCCGTCGAACCCGGCGGCCGAGGCGGCGGCGAGCTTGTCCTCGAGCGTCCCGGACAGGCAGACGGTGGCGATCGACCGCCGGGGCCGCTCAGGGGACACGGACGTCGGGTCCCGGGTCGGCGACCAGCTCGGCGAAGTGCGCCAGCACCCGCCCGGCGTCGGGCTCCACGCCGGTGAAGAGGCGGAAGGCGTCGACGGCCTGGAAGACGGCCATGCCGCCGCCGTCGAGCACCCGGCAGCCGCGCGCGCGGGCGGTGCGCACCAGCTCGGTCTCCAGCGGCCGGTAGACGATGTCGGCCACCCACAGGCCGGGCCGCAGCAGCCCGGCGTCCAGCGGCAGGCCCGGGTGCGCGGCCATCCCGGTCGGCGTGGCGTGCACCAGGCCGTCGGCCCCGGCCAGCGCGGCCGCCACGGAGCCCGCGTCCCGGCCGGTGGCGCGCGCCGGGCCGAACCGCTCGCACAGCTCCCCGGCCAGCCGGTCGGCCCGCGCCGCGTCGACGTCCAGGACGGTCAGCCGGCGGGTGCCCAGGGTGAGCAGGGCGTGCGCCACGGCCGCGCCGGCGCCGCCCGCGCCGAGCAGCACGACCTCGTCCAGCCCGGCCTCGGGCAGGCCGCGGTCGAAGGCCCGGGCGAACCCCGACCAGTCGGTGTTGTGCCCGACCGCCCGGCCGTCGCGCAGCACCACGGTGTTCACCGCGCCGAGCGCCTCGGCGTCGGGGGAGAGCTCGTCGAGGTGCGGGATCACCAGCTGCTTGCAGGGGTGGGTGACGTTGAGCCCGTCGAAGCCGGTCAGCCGGGCCGCGGCGAGCACCTCGCCGACCGCCGTCGCCGGGCGGTGCAGCACGTCGAGGTCCAGCCGCCGGTAGAGGTAGCGCAGGCCGAGCTCGTCGGCCTCCCGCTCGTGCATCGGCGGGGTCAGCGACGGCCCGATGCCGCTGCCGACCAGGCCGACCAGGAAACTGCGCGCGCCGGACGTCATGGACCGCCCCCATCTATGTACCAGGTGGTGAGTTGCTCCCAGGGGACCACACGGAGCAGCGGAAGGCCAGCCCTCGCGGTGATCCGTGCCACCGCGGGCCCTCCTGCCCGGGTCGCGGTCGGGCGCGGGCGGTAGACCTAGGCTGCCGGGGTCGGCCGTCGAGCCAGGAGGACGTCGTGACCGCGCAGCACCCCCCGGAGCCGGCCGGCCGCACCGGTGCGCCCGAGCGGACGCGCGACGCCGACCGCACCCGCGCGGAGATCCTCGCCGTGGCCACCGCCGAGTTCGCCGACCGCGGCTACGCCGGCGCCCGGATCAACGAGATCGCCGACAAGCTGAGCACCACCAAGCGGATGATCTACTACTACTTCGGCGGCAAGGAGCAGCTCTACGTCGCCGTCCTGGAGCAGGCCTACAGCCGCATCCGCAGCCTCGAGCAGCAGGTGGATGTCGAGCACCTCGACCCCGTCGAGGCCATCCGCGAGCTGGCCGGCCTGACCTTCGACCACCACGAGGCGCACCCGGAGTTCATCCGGCTGGTCAGCATCGAGAACATCCACCGCGCCGAGCACATCGCCCGGTCCGAGGCGCTGTCCGGTCTGGCCAACCCGGCGCTGGTCGTGCTCGGCCGCATCCTCGAGCGCGGCTGGGACGCCGGGGTGTTCCGCGACGACGTCGACGCGCTCGACGTGCACCAGGTGATCAGCGCCTTCTGCGTCTTCCGGACGGCGAACCGGCACACCTTCGGCGCCATCTTCGGCCGCGACATGCTCGATCCGGCCCGCCGCGACCACCAGCGCCGGCTGCTGGCCGACCTCGTCGTCGCCCACCTGACCGCCTCCCCGTCCCCGCGGTGACCGGGCCGACCCGGCCGGCCGTCGGGTCGGCGGCTGGACGAGCGGGGCGCTGACGCGCCGTCCGGCCGGCCCGCCGGTGACGACGCCGGTGGTGTCGACCCGGCCGGTCTCCGTGCCGTCGGCCCGGAGGCGGGCGAGGGCGGCCAGGTGGCCGGCGTGCCAGGCGAGGACCTCGTCGTCGTCCGTCCCCCGCACCGGGTCCCCGGCCGCGCCGAGCGGGACGGGGTCGTCCGCGCCGGTGGGTTGACACGGTGACTCCGATCACCTCACCATCTGGTACGTAACCAACTGGTACATAAGCGCCCGACGCAGACCCACCCGTGACCCGGGTCGGACGGGCAGCCGGGCGAGCACGGTCCGGGCACCCCGGGCGCTGATCCGCACCCCACGCCGCCGATCGCCGGCACGACTCCGCTCCCCGCCGGCCCACCAGGAGACCGACCATGAGCCCGACTCCCGCACCGGGTGCCACCACCCACGAGCAGCTGCCACGCAAGGCCGCCCTGGCCAGCTTCGTGGGCAGCATGCTCGAGTACTACGACTTCTTCATCTACGGCGCCGCAGCCGGGCTGGTCTTCCCGCAGGTCTTCTTCCCCGAGTCCGACCCGTCGACGGCGACCCTGCTGTCGCTGGCCACCTTCGGCGTCGCCTACGTCGCCCGGCCGCTGGGCGCGGTGGTCATCGGCCACTTCGGCGACCGCGTCGGCCGCAAGCGGATGCTCGTGCTCACCCTCCTGCTGATGGGCGTCTCGACGTTTCTCATCGGCGCGCTGCCCTCGTACGCCGCCATCGGGGTGGCCGCCCCGGCGCTACTCGTCCTCCTGCGCGTCCTGCAGGGGCTCTCGGCCGCGGGCGAGCAGAGCGGGGCCAACTCGCTCACGCTCGAGCACGCCCCCGAGGGACGCCGCGGCTTCTTCACCAGCTTCACGCTGTCGGGCACCCAGGCCGGCCTGATCCTGGCCAACGTCGTCTTCCTGCTGGTGGCGCTGCTGCCGGAGGACCAGCTGCTGAGCTGGGGCTGGCGGGTCCCGTTCTTCCTGTCCGCGGTCGTCGTCGCGGTCGGCTACTGGGTGCGCCGCTCGCTGCCCGAGACCGCGGAGTTCGAGCGGGTCGAGCAGGAGCACACCGTCGCCAAGCTGCCGGTCGCCGTCCTGTTCCGCGACCACTGGGCAGCGGTGCTCCGCGTCGTCTTCTGCGCGCTGGTGTCGGTGGTCAGCACCATCGTCAGCACCTGGGCGCTCGCGCACGGCACCAACATCGTCGGCATGGAGCGCTCCACGCTGCTGTGGATGGTCATCCTGGCCAACGTCGTCGCCCTGGGTGTGCTGCCGCTGTGGGCCCGGCTGTCGGACCGGATCGGCCGCCGTCCGGTCTTCGCCCTCGGCGCGCTCGGGTCGGCCGCGCTGGCCTTCCCGTTCCTCTGGGCGCTGCAGCAGGGCAACGGCCCGCTGGTCGTCGTCCTCGGCATCGCGCTGTTCGGCGTCGTGTACTCCGCGGCGAACGGCATCTGGCCGTCCTTCTACGGCGAGATGTTCTCCACCCAGGTGCGCTACTCGGGCATGGCGATCGGCACGCAGATCGGCTTCGCGCTCGGCGGCTTCTCGCCGGTCATCGCCACCGCCATCGCGGGCGAGGGCTCCGGCGGCTGGGTGCCGGTCGCGCTGCTGACCGCCGGTGCGGCCGCCGTCGCGGGGCTGTGCGCGCTCACCGCCCGCGAGACCGCGCACGTGCCGCTCGAGCAGCTCGGCGACGTGCACGCCCGCGCCGGGGTGCGCGAGAAGAGCCTCACGCGCGCCTGAGCTGCGCACCGTCGCGGAGCGGGCCCCGGCCGGGAGCGGCCGGGGCCCGCTGTGCGTGCGGGTCGTGGAGCACACTGGTCGGGTGACCGTCGTCCTGACCGGGGCCGACTACGCGGCCGCGGTGTCCGCACCGGGGATCGTGCTGGTCGACTTCCGCGCGGCCGGGTCGGGGTCGAGCCGGGCGTTCTCCCGCGAGTTCGACGCCGCGGCGGAGCGGCACCCGGGCCTGGTCTTCGGCTCGGTCGACACCGAGGCCGAGGCCGCCCTGGCCGCCCGCGTGGGCGTGCGCTCGGCGCCCACGCTCCTGGTGTTCCGCGACGGCGTGCCGGTGTACGCCGAGCCCGGCTACCTGCCCGGCGACTCCCTCGACCTGCTCGTCGCCACCGTCCGCGAGCTGGACATGCCCGCGGTGCGCGCGCTGTTCCCCGAGCCCGTCGACCCGCGCTGAGCCGGCACCGTCCTGCCTCACCGCAGCCCGTCCGACCCGACCGCGGAGCGTCCTCCCCGACCGTGCACCGTCGGGGAGAACGCGCCACGATCAGGTCACCTGATCGTGGCGGCGGCTCCCGAGACCAGGACGACGACCAGCGTGCGGGGGCCGTGCACGCCCTCCACCCGCTGCAGCTCGATGTCGCTGGTGGCCGACGGCCCGCTGATCATCGTCAGCGGGCGCAGCGGGTCCAGCCGGCCCAGGCTCTCGGGCACGTTCCCGACCACCTGGTCGGCGGTCACCACGCAGACCAGGCAGTCGGGCAGCAGCGACAGCGCCCGCCGGCCGCACGGCGGCGTCCCGTCGAGCACCAGCGTGCCGGTCTCGGCGATCGCCACGGCGACGGCGGTGACCGAGGCGGCCCGCTCGGCGAGCTGCACCGGCGGCCGGTCGTCGTCGGTGTCCAGACCCTCGGGGCGCCAGGCGGCGGGCAGACCCGGCGCGGCCACCACCGACCCCGGCGCCCAGCCGGTGCCCAGCCCGGAGTCCAGCGCGGCTGTCACGGTGGCCGCGACGTCGTCGGGACCGCAGCGCAGCACCGAGGCCTTGTAGTCCTCGAGCCGGTCGACGAGGACGTCGAGCAGCTCGGCTGCCGGGCGGTCGTCGGTGGTGCGGTAGTCGCGCACCACCTCCGGCACCGGCGCCCGCGTCTCGCCCAGCGCGGTGCGGATGCGGCCGAGCACCTCCTCGCGGGCGCTCACGACCGGCCCCCGTGCTCGCGCGCCCACTGGGCGGTGAAGCTCTCCGCGGGCGGGGTGGGCAGGTCGCGGCTGCGGGTCCACGCCGAGGCGGGGAAGGGCAGCGCGGCCGGCATGGTGGGCCGCCCCCGGGCGAGGAGCCGGCCCAGGCCGGCCGCCCGCTGCGCCAGCCGCCACAGCCGCGGGCTGCTCATCGCCCGCGCCAGCGCCTTGAACGCCACCGACTCCGCGGTCGGCTTCTCCTGCGCCTCGACGTGCTCGGCGCGCAGGTGCACGAGGATCGACGGGATGTCGATGGCCACCGGGCAGACGTCGTAGCAGGCGCCGCACAGCGAGGAGGCATAGGGCAGCGAGGCGTTGTCCTCGACGCCGGTCAGCTGCGGCGAGAGCACCGCGCCGATCGGCCCCGGGTACACCGAGCCGTACGCGTGCCCGCCGGTGCGCTCGTAGACCGGGCACACGTTGAGGCAGGCCGAGCAGCGGATGCAGTGCAGCGCCTGGCGGCCCACCTCGTCGGCCAGGACCGCCGTCCGGCCGTTGTCGACGAGCACCAGGTGGAAGTCCTGCGGCCCGTCGCCGGGCGTCACGCCGGCCCACATCGAGGTGTAGGGGTTCATCCGCTCTCCGGTGGAGGAGCGGGGCAGCAGCTGGAGGAACACCTCCAGGTCGGGCCAGGTCGGCACCAGCTTCTCGATGCCCATGACGGTGATCAGCGTCTCGGGCAGGGTCAGGCACATCCGGCCGTTGCCCTCGCTCTCGACGACGGCGAGCGTGCCGGTCTCGGCGACGGCGAAGTTCGCCCCGCTGATCGCCACCCGGGCCCGGAGGAACCGCTCCCGCAGGTGCGACCGGGCGGCCATCGCCAGCCGGCGCGGCTCGTCGGTGAGGTCGGCGTCGACCCGGGGCATGGTGCGCAGGAAGATCTCGCGGATCTCGGCGCGGTTCTTGTGGATCGCCGGCACCAGGATGTGGCTGGGCTTGTCGTCCCCGAGCTGCACGATCAGCTCGGCGAGGTCGGTCTCGTGCGCGGCGATGCCCGCGGCCTCGAGCGCCTCGTTCAGGCCGATCTCCTGGGTGGCCATCGACTTGACCTTGACCACCTCGTCGGTGCCGGTGGCCCGGACCAGGTCGGTGACGATGCGGTTGGCCTCGGCGGCGTCGCGCGCCCAGTGCACCGTGCCGCCGCGGGCGGTCACCTGCCGCTCGAGCTCCTCGAGGTGCTCGTCGAGGCGGGCCATCGTCGCGGCCTTGAGCGCGCTGCCCGCCGCCCGCAGCTGCTGCCAGTCGGGCAGCTCGGCGACCACCCGGGCGCGCTTGCCGCGGATCGTCTGCGTCGCGTGGCCGAGGTTGGCGCGCAGCTGGCCGTCGCGCAGCGCGTCGCGGGCGGCGTCGGGGAAGGACCGGTCGCCGCGCAGGTGGCCGACGCCGCGGGGCGCGGTCGGCAGGCCGAGGAACGTCGTCCCCGACCTCGGGGCGCCCGGGGCGAGCGGGGTCTGGTCGGTGCGCAGGTCCTGCGGGGTCGTCGTCACGCGGCGCTCCTCTCGTGCATCTCCGCGGAAGTGCCCGGTGCACCTCCGCGGAGATGCACCGGGACGGTGGCGGTCACGCGGTCACCGCCGGGCGGGTGGTCTGGTCGGGGCTCACGGCGTCCTCCGTCGAGGCCAGGATCTCGGCCAGGTGCACCGTCCGGGTGCCCGAGCGCAGCCGGGACAGCCCGCCGCCGATGTGCATCAGGCAGGAGGAGTCGCCGGCGGTGCAGACCTCGGCGTGGGTGGACAGCACGTTGGCCATCTTGTCGGTGAGCATCGCCGTCGAGGTGTCGCTGTTCTTCACCGAGAAGGTGCCGCCGAACCCGCAGCAGGACTCCGCGCCCGGCAGCTCCACCAGCTCCAGCCCGCGCACCGCGCGCAGCAGCTGCAGCGGCCGGTCGCCGACCTTGAGCAGCCGCAGCGAGTGGCAGGTCGGGTGGTAGGTGACCCGGTGCGCGTAGTAGGCGCCGACGTCGGTGACGCCGAGGACGTCGACGAGGAACTGCGACAGCTCGTAGGTGCGCGCGGCCAGCGCCTCGGCCTCGTCGGCCAGCCCGTGCTCACCCGCCCGGCGGGCCACCATCGCCTGCTGGTGGTGGATCGAGGCCACGCACGACCCCGACGGCGCGACCACGGCCTCGGCGCCGGCGAAGGCGCGCACGTGGTTGGCCACGATCGGCACCGCCTCGCGCCGGTAGCCGGTGTTGACGTGCATCTGCCCGCAGCAGGCCTGCCCGGCCGGCACGACCACCTCGTGGCCCAGCCGCTCGAGCAGCACCGCCGTCGCCCGGGCGACCTGCGGCACCACCGTGTCCACCAGGCAGGTGGCGAAGAGCGCGACCCTCATGGAACCCCCTCCTCAGCGTCCGCCGGTGCGGCGGACGCGGCTCGACTCACGGACGACGAGCACCGGCTCGAAGACCTCCTGGACGTGCACGTGCCCCTCGCCGCGGGCCTCGTCGAGGAGCAGTCGCGCCGCGCGGGACCCGAGCTCCTGGCGCGGCTTGCGCACCGAGGTGAGCGGGACCGCGGCGGCCGCGGCGAAGTCGATGTCGTCGTAGCCGACGATGGCGAACTCGTCGGGGACCCGCACCCCCTGCCGCACCATCTCCTGCAGCACGCCCAGGGCCATGAGGTCGTTGGCGCAGACGGCGGCGGTGGGCCGGCGGGACGCGGGCATGCCCACGATGCGGGCGGCGGCCTCCCGCCCGCCCGCGACGGTGAGCACCTCGGGGGAGAGGGTGAGCAGCTCGTCGACGGCGCCGGTGGCCTCGCGCACCGCCGCCTCGACGCCGTCGTGCCGCTCCTGCACCTGCGGCAGGCCCGAGGCGCCGCCGATGAAGGCGATCCGCCGGTGCCCCCGCTCCAGCAGGTGCTCGGCCGCCAGCCGCCCGCCGAGCACGTCGTCGACGGCGACCGAGCACTGGTCGGGCCCGCTCGCGCGCCGGTCGAGCAGCACCACCGGGATGCCGCGCCGGCGCAGCGACTGCAGGTGCGGGGTGAGCTCGGCGGTGGGCGTGATCAGGACCCCCTGCACCCGCTGCTCGGCCAGCACGTCGAGGTGCGCGGACTCCTTCTCCGGCCGGTCGTCGGAGTTGCACAGGATCAACGCGAGCCCGGCGGGGTTGACGACGTCCTCCACGCCCCGGGCGACGTCGGTGAAGAACGGGTTGGCGATGTCGAGGACGACCAGGCCCACCGTGCGGCTGGAGCCGGCGCGCAGCTGGCGGGCCGACTCGTTGCGCACGAACCCCAGGGCGGCGATCGCGCCGAGCACCCGCTCGCGGGTGGCGGCGCTGACCACCTCGGGCCGGTTGAGCACGTTGCTGACCGTGCCGACCGAGACGCCGGCGGACTCGGCGACGTCGCGGATGCTCGCGGGCACGGCGCCTCCTCGCGCAGGCCGGGGGAGGCGCCCGGGACGGACGCCGTGCGGCGATGGTGAGCGTACGACCTGAAACGTGTCAACCGCCGGGGCAGGGCTCCGCGATGCGGACGGCGGCGTCCCGGTCGTGGCCGTTGACATGGTTCCGGCAGCGCCCCTATGGTCTGCGCCACAAGCCGTGTGAATCGTTTCAGCATGGGAGGTGGTCGCCGTGGACCACGCGTCGTCGTCGGCGCCCGGCCGGGTCGTGCTGGCCCTGGAGGACGTCGGCAAGAGCTTCGGCGCGGTCGCTGCCCTGCGTGGCGCGCAGCTGGAGCTGCACGCGGGGGAGGCCCACGCGCTGGTGGGCGAGAACGGCGCCGGCAAGTCGACCCTGGTGAAGATCCTGGCCGGGGTCCACGGCCCCGACACCGGGCGGGTGCTGCTCGACGGGCAGCCGGTGACCCTCACCGACCCGGCCGCCGCCCGGGCCGCCGGTATCGCGGTCATCTACCAGGAGCCCACGCTGTTCCCCGACCTCTCGGTCGCGGAGAACATCTTCATGGGCCGCCAGCCGCTGCTCCCCGGACGCCGGATCGACCGGCGGACGCTGGGCCGCCGCTGTCGCGAGCTGTTCGACCGCCTCGGCGTCGCGCTCGACCCCGACCGCCCGGCGCGCGGCCTGTCCATCGCCGACCAGCAGATGGTCGAGATCGCCAAGGCGCTGTCCTTCGACGCGCGGGTCCTGGTCATGGACGAGCCGACCGCGGCCCTGTCGGGCGTGGAGGTGGAGCGGCTGTTCGCCGTCGCCCGCTCGCTGCGCGACTCCGGTGCGGCGGTGCTGTTCATCTCCCACCGCTTCGACGAGGTGTTCGACCTCTGCGACCGGATCACCGTCATGCGCGACGGCCAGTGGGTCTCCACCGACCTCGCCCGCGACCTGACCGTCGACCAGGTGGTCCGCCGGATGGTCGGCCGCGAGGTCTCCTCGCTGTTCCCGAAGATCGACGTCGAGCCCGGCGAGGTCGTGCTCGAGGTGCGCGGCCTGACCCGCCGGGGCGTCTTCGCCGACGTCTCCTTCGACGTGCGGGCCGGCGAGATCGTCGCCCTCGCCGGCCTGGTCGGCGCCGGCCGCAGCGAGATCGTCCGCGCGGTGTTCGGCGTCGACCCCTACGACGCGGGCTCCGTCCGGGTGGGCGGCGAGGAGCTCCGCAGGGGCGACCCGGCCGCGGCCATGGCCGCCGGCATCGCGCTGGTCCCCGAGGACCGCCGACAGCAGGGCCTGGTCATGGAGCTCTCGGTGGAGCGCAACGCCACCCTCACCCGGCGCTGGGAGCTGGCGAGGGGGGGCCTGCTCAGCTCCCGCGCCGAGCGGGCCCAGGCCGCCGAGTGGTCGCGGAAGCTGCAGGTCAAGGCCGGGAAGCTCTCCGACCCGGTGTCCACCCTGTCGGGCGGCAACCAGCAGAAGGTCGTCCTGGCCAAGTGGCTGTCGACCGAGCCGCGGGTGCTGATCGTCGACGAGCCCACCCGCGGCATCGACGTCGGCACCAAGTCCGAGGTGCACCGGCTGCTGTCGGAGCTGGCGGCCGGGGGCCTGGCCGTCGTCATGGTGTCCAGCGAACTGCCGGAGGTGCTCGGCATGGCCGACCGCGTCCTCGTCGTCTCCGAGGGCCGCCTCGTCGACGACATCCCGCGCGCCCGCGCCGACGAGGACAGCGTGATGCTGGCCGCGACCGGCCAGGGCGGCACGCGCGCCGGGGCGGCCCGGTGAGCGCCCCGGTGACCGGGACGCCCGCCGCGCTGCCCGAGGAGCTGGCCGCCCCCGAGCGCACCGGCCACCGCGGCTCGGCCCTCGTGCACCGGCTGTTCGTCGTGCGCGAGCTGGGCATCCTCGCCGCGCTGGTGCTGCTGGTGGTCGTCACGGTGGTCGCCAACCCGCGGTTCCTGTCGGGCCAGAACGTCCGCGACCTGCTGCTGTCGGCCGCCATCCTCACCGTGCTCGCCGCGGGTCAGACGATGGTGATCGTCACCCGCAACGTCGACCTCTCCGTCGGCTCGGTGCTGGGCCTGTCGGCCTACGCCACCGGCACGCTGCTGGTCGTCGCGCCGGGCACGCCGGTGGTCGTCGCCGTGCTCGCCGGCACGGCGGTCGGCGCGGTGTGCGGCCTGCTCAACGGCCTCGTCGTGGCCGCCGCCGGGGTGCCCTCGCTGGTGGTCACCCTCGGCACGCTCTACGCCTTCCGCGGGCTGGACTCGCTGTGGGCCAGCAGCGCCGACCGGCTGCAGATCAACGCCGCCGACCTGCCCAGCGGCTTCAAGGCCCTGGGCGGCGCCCGGCTGCTCGGCGTCCCGGTGCTCTTCCTCGTCGCCGTCGCCGTCGTGCTGCTGGTCGGCTGGTACCTGCGCACCTTCCGCAGCGGCCGCGAGCTCTACGGCATCGGCTCCGCACCCGAGGCCGCCCGGCTCTCGGGCATCCCGGTCGGCCGCCGGGTGCTCACCGCGTTCGTCGTCAACGGCGCGCTGGCGGGCCTGGCCGGCGTCCTCTACGCCGCCCGCTTCCAGACGCTGGACACCACCGCCGGCACCGGCCAGGAGCTCTTCGTCGTGGCCGCCGCGGTCGTCGGCGGGGTGGCCATCTTCGGCGGCAGCGGCTCGGTCTACGGCGCCGCGCTCGGCGCGCTGCTGCTCACCACGATCGGCACCGCGCTGCCGCAGCTGGGGCTCGACCCGTTCTGGCGCGACGCCGCCGTCGGCGCGCTGATCCTCGCCGCCATCGCCCTCGACCGGGCGCTGCAGCTGCGCCTGGCCGCCCGTCTCCGGGGGAGGAACGCCCGCCGTGACCGTTGACACCGCTCCCGCCCCGGCCGCTCCGGCGCCCGCCGCGCCCGCACGCCGCGGGCGGACCCTGCCCGCCGGCAGCGTCATCACCACCTTCCTCGTGCTGTTCCTCGTCGTCGCCGCGTTCTCGGTCGAGGGCTTCGCCAGCACCCGCAACGCCGGCTTCCTGCTGCTCGACGTCGTGGTCATCGCGCTCATCGCGCTGCCGCTGACGCTCATCGTGGTGACCGGCGAGATCGACCTGTCGGTGGCCAGCACCGTGGGCCTGTGCAGCGCGGTCATGGGCCGGCTGTGGGTGGCCGGGCTGCCGCTGGAGGCGATCGTCCCGCTGGTGCTCGTGCTCGGCGGCGTGCTCGGCGCGGTCAACGGGTTCCTCGTGACCCGGCTGGGGCTGCCCTCGCTGGCGGTCACCATCGGCACGCTGGCGCTCTACCGCGGCCTGGCCTTCGTCGTCCTGGGCGACCAGGCGGTGGCCGACTTCCCCCGCGCCTGGACGACGTGGGCGATCAGCTCGATCGGCTCGACCGGCATCCCCACCGTCGTCGTCCCGCTGCTGGTGCTCGTCGTGCTCACCGGCGTCGTCCTGCACGCCACCCCGATCGGCCGCTCGCTCTACGCGATGGGCAACAGCGAGGACGCCGCCCGGTTCAGCGGCATCGACGTCGCCCGCACGAAGCTCTGGCTGTTCGTCGTCACCGGCGTCGTCAGCGCCCTGGGCGGCGTCTACTGGACGCTGCGCTACGGCAGCGCCCGCGCCGACAACGCCACCGGCCTGGAGCTGCAGGTCATCGCGGCGATCCTGCTCGGCGGGGTGTCCATCTTCGGCGGCAGCGGCGGGCTGCTCGGCGTCATCGCCGGCGCGCTGCTGCTCGGCTCGGTGCGCAACGCCCTGCAGCTGGTCAACGTGCCCTCCGACGTCCTCAACATCGTCACCGGCGTGCTGCTGATCACCGCCGTCGTCGCGCCGCAGGTCGCCGCCCGCGTCAAGGGACGACGCCGGCGCCGACCGGCCTCCTGACCGCACCACCGCACCACCCCCCCATCCACCCGAAGAGAGGGACCCCGATGTCGCTGTTCCTGACCAGCCGCCGCGTGCGCGGTGGCCTGACCGGCCTGGCAGTGGCCGCCATGGTGCTCACGACCGCCGCCTGCGGCGGCACCACCCGCGGCGAGGACGAGGGGAGCAGCGGCGGCAACGACGCCGCCGGCGCCTCGGCCGACCCGGACGCCGAGATCCCCGCCGACCTCGCGATCGCCTTCCTGCCCAAGCAGCTGAACAACCCCTACTTCGACGTCGCCGCCACCGGCTCGGAGCGGGCCGTCGGCGAGATCGACGGCGAGTTCAGCCAGGTCGGCCCCTCGGAGGCCAGTGCCTCCTCGCAGGTCAGCTACATCAACACGCTGACCCAGCAGGGCGCCGACGTCATCCTGACCTCGGCCAACGACCCCAACGCCATCTGCAGCGCCCTGGACCAGGCCCGCAGCGGCGGCGCCAGCGTGGTCACCTTCGACTCCGACACCGACCCCGCGTGCCGCGACCTGTTCATCAACCAGGCCACGGCCGAGGGCATCGCGCAGACCCAGATCGACACGATGGCCGAGCAGATCGGCGGCGCGGGCCAGGTGGCGATCCTGTCGGCGACGGCCAACGCCACGAACCAGAACACCTGGATCGAGCTCATGACGGAGTACGCCGCGCAGGAGTACCCGGACATGGAGATCGTGACGACGGTCTACGGCGACGACGAGGACGAGAAGTCCTTCCAGGAGACCCAGGGTCTGCTGCAGACCTACCCCGACCTCAAGGGCATCATCTCGCCGACCACCGTGGGCATCTCGGCCGCGGCGCGCTACCTGTCGGGCTCGGAGTACAAGGGCCGGGTCGCGCTGACCGGCCTCGGCACCCCGAACCAGATGCGCGAGTTCGTCCAGGACGGCACCGTCACCGCCTTCGCGCTGTGGAACCCCGAGGACCTGGGCTACCTGGCCGCCTACGCCGGCGCCGCCCTGGCCGCCGGCCAGATCACCGGTGCCGAGGGCGAGACCTTCGAGGCCGGTGACCTCGGTGAGTACGAGGTCGGCGCCGACGGCGTCGTCGTGCTCGGCGAGCCCACCGTGTTCGACGCCGAGAACATCGACGACTTCGACTTCTGAGTCGTCCGCCCCGGTCCCGCCACGGGTCGCTCCGTGGCGGGACCGGGAGCACCCCTCCCGAGGAGACCCGCGTGCCCCGCGCCTGCTTCACCCTCCAGGTCCGCCCCGACCGGCTGGCCGAGTACCGCGAGCGGCACGCGGCCGTCTGGCCGGACATGCTGCGCGCGCTGCGCGACGCCGGCTGGCGCGACTACCAGCTCTACCTCCGCGACGACGGCCTGCTCGTCGGCGTCGTGGAGACCGACGACCTCTCCGCCGCCCAGGCCGCCGTGGACGCCACCGACGTGAGCGCCCGCTGGGAGGCCGCCATGGCGCCCTTCTTCGAGACCGGCGACGGCCGCGGCAAGGCCGAGCTCGAGCTCGTCTTCGACCTCGACGCCCAGCTCACGGCGTCCGGGGAGCCCACCACCGCACCAACAGGAGACCCCTCGTGACCGACCCCCGCACCCGTGCCCTCGCCGCACTGGGCGAGCAGACCATCGAGCTGCCCTCGTGGGCGTTCGGCAACTCCGGCACCCGGTTCAAGGTCTTCGGCCAGCCCGGCGTGGCCCGCGACCCGTTCGAGAAGATCGAGGACGCCGCCCAGGTGCACCGCTACACCGGCGCCGCGCCGCGGGTGTCGCTGCACGTCCCGTGGGACCTCGTCGACGACTTCGGCAAGCTCGCCGCGCACGCGGCCGACCTCGGCGTCTCGATCGGCGCGATCAACTCCAACCTGTTCCAGGACGACGACTACCGGCTCGGGTCGCTCACCCACCCCGAGAAGCGGGTGCGGGACAAGGCGATCGCCCACCACGCGCAGTGCGTCGACGTCATGCGCGCCACCGGGTCGACCGACCTGAAGCTGTGGCTGCCCGACGGCACCAACTACGCCGGCCAGGACGACCTGCGCGCCCGGCAGGACCGCCTCGCCGACTCGCTGCAGCAGGTCTACGCGCTGCTCGACCCGGGCATGCGGCTGCTGCTGGAGTACAAGTTCTACGAGCCCTACTTCTACGCGATGGACATCCCCGACTGGGGCACCTCGCTGCTGCACTGCCTGGCCCTCGGCGAGCAGGCCACCGTCGTCCTCGACACCGGCCACCACGCGCCGGGCACCAACATCGAGTTCATCGTCATGCAGCTGCTGCGCGTCGGCCGTCTGGGCGCCTTCGACTTCAACTCGCGCTACTACGGCGACGACGACCTGATCGTCGGGTCGGCCGACCCGTTCCAGCTGTTCCGGATCATGAACGAGATCGTGGCCGCCGACGCGCTCCGGCCCGACTCCGGCGTCAACTTCATGCTCGACCAGTGCCACAACATCGAGCCGAAGATCCCCGGCCAGATCCGCTCGGTGCTCAACGTGCAGGAGGCCACGGCCAAGGCGCTGCTGGTCGACCGCGAGGCGCTGACCGCCGCCCAGCAGTCCGGTGACGTGCTGGCCGCGCACGGCGCGCTGACCGACGCCTTCGCCACCGACGTCCGCCCGCTGCTCGCCGAGCTGCGGGAGTCGAAGGGGCTCGACGCCGACCCCTACGCCGCCTACGCCCGCTCGGGTCACGCCGAGCGCACCGCCCGCGAGCGCGTCGGCGGCACCCAGGCCTCCTGGGGGGCCTAGCCCTCGTGCACTCCCGCGGAAGTGCACACCCTCTCTCCCCGGACGCATCCACCGGAAGGAAACACCCCGTGACGAACCCCGTGGTCAGTGAGCTGCTCGAGCGCAGCAACCGGCTCGGCGCCGACCCGCGCAACACCAACTACGCCGGCGGCAACACCTCCGCGAAGGGCACCGGGACCGACCCGGTGACCGGCTCGCCGGTCGAGCTGCTGTGGGTCAAGGGCTCCGGCGGCGACCTCGGCACGCTGACGGAGTCCGGCCTGGCCGTGCTCCGGCTGGACCGGCTGCGCTCGCTGGTCGACGTCTACCCCGGCGTGGAGCGCGAGGACGAGATGGTCGCCGCGTTCGACTACTGCCTGCACGGCCGCGGCGGCGCCGCCCCGTCGATCGACACCGCCATGCACGGCCTGGTCGACGCCGCGCACGTCGACCACCTGCACCCCGACTCCGGCATCGCCCTGGCGACGGCGGCCGACGGCGAGGCGCTGACCCGCGAGTGCTTCGGCGACCGCGTCGTCTGGGTGCCGTGGCGCCGTCCGGGCTTCCAGCTGGGCCTCGACATCGCCGCGATCAAGGACAAGAACCCGCAGGCGATCGGCTGCGTCCTCGGCGGCCACGGCATCACCGCGTGGGGCGCCAGCAGCGAGGAGGCCGAGGCCAACTCGCTCGACGTCATCCGCACCGCCGAGCGGTTCCTCGCCGAGCGTGGGAGGCCCGAGCCGTTCGGCGCCGTCGTCCCCGGCTTCGAGCCGCTGCCGGAGGCCGAGCGCCGGCACCGGGCCGCTGTCCTCGCGGCCGTGGTCCGCGGGCTGGCCTCCACCGACAAGCCGCAGGTCGGGCACTTCACCGACTCCGACGTCGTCCTGGACTTCCTGTCGCGGGAGAAGCTCACGTCCCTCGCCGCGCTGGGCACCTCCTGCCCCGACCACTTCCTGCGCACCAAGGTGCGGCCGCTGGTGGTCGACCTGCCGGCGTCCGCGCCGGTCGAGGACGTCGTCGCCCGGCTGAAGGAGCTGCACGAGGAGTACCGCGGCGAGTACGCGGCCTACTACCAGCGGCACGCCACCGCCGACTCGCCCGCCATGCGCGGGGCCGACCCGGCGATCGTGCTGGTGCCCGGCGTCGGCATGTTCAGCTTCGGCGCGAACAAGCAGACCGCGCGGGTGGCCGGCGAGTTCTACGTCAACGCGATCAACGTGATGCGCGGCGCCGAGGCGGTCTCCAGCTACGCGCCCATCGACGAGGGCGAGAAGTTCCGCATCGAGTACTGGGCGCTGGAGGAGGCGAAGCTGCAGCGGATGCCGAAGCCGAAGCCGCTGGCCACCCGGGTCGCGCTGGTGACCGGCGCGGCGAGCGGCATCGGCCGGGCGATCGCCGTCCGGCTGGCCGCCGAGGGCGCCTGCGTCGTCGTCGCCGACCTCGACCTGGCCAAGGCACAGGCCGCCGCCGCGGAGATCGGCAACAGCGACGTCGCGGTCGGCGTGGCCGCCGACGTCTCCGACGCCGAGGCCGTGGCCGCCGCCTTCCGCGAGGCCTGCCTGGCCTTCGGCGGGGTGGACCTGGTGGTCAACAACGCCGGCCTGTCGATCTCCAAGCCGCTGCTGGAGACCACCGAGCAGGACTGGGACCTGCAGCACGACGTCATGGCCAAGGGCAGCTTCCTCGTCTCGCGCGAGGCGGCCCGGATCATGATCGGGCAGGGCATGGGCGGCGACGTCGTCTACATCTCCTCGAAGAACGCGGTCTTCGCCGGCCCGAGCAACATCGCCTACTCCTCGACCAAGGCCGACCAGGCGCACCAGGTGCGGCTGCTGGCCGCCGAGCTCGGCGAGCACCAGATCCGGGTCAACGGCATCAACCCCGACGGCGTCGTCCGCGGGTCGGGCATCTTCGCCGGCGGCTGGGGCGCCCAGCGCGCCGCGGTCTACGGGGTGCCGGAGGAGGAGCTCGGGCAGTTCTACGCCCAGCGCACCCTGCTCAAGCGCGAGGTGCTGCCCGAGCACGTCGCCGACGCCGTCTTCGCCCTCACCGGCGGGGAGCTGTCGCGCACCACCGGCCTGCACGTCCCGGTCGACTCCGGCGTCGCGGCCGCGTTCCTGCGATGACCCGCCCGCTGACCCTCGCGGCCGTCGACCTGGGCGCCTCCAGCGGCCGGGTGATGGCCGCGCGGGTCGGCTCCGGGCGGCTGGACCTCACCGAGGTGCACCGGTTCCCCAACCGGCCGGTGCGCACCGCCGGCACGCTGCACTGGGACGTCCTCGGCCTCTACGCCGGGGTGCTCGACGGGCTGCGCGCCGCCGGCCGGGAGGCCGACGGCGGCGTGGTCGACGGTGTCGGCATCGACAGCTGGGCGGTCGACGTCGGCCTGCTCGACGCCGACGGCGCGCTGCTGGGCAACCCGGTGCACTACCGCGACGCCCGGCACGAGACCGCGGTGCCGGCGGTGCACGCGCTCGTCCCGCCCGACGAGCTCTACGCCGTCAACGGTCTGCAGCACCTCCCGTTCAACACGGTCTTCCAGCTCGCCGCGATGCGCGGGACGGCGCGCTTCGCCGCCGCACGGCAGGCGTTGCTGGTGCCCGACCTGCTGGCCCACTGGCTCACCGGGGCGCGCGGCGCGGAGGTCACCAACGCCTCCACGACCGGGCTGCTCGACGCCACGACCCGGCAGTGGGCCACCGGCCTGCTCGACCGGCTCGACCTCCCGCGCGACCTGCTGCCCGCCCTGGTGCAGCCGGGCGAGGAGATCGGCCGGCTGACCGCCGAGGTGCGCGCGGAGACCGGGCTGGGCGAGGTGCCGGTCATCGCGGTCGGGTCGCACGACACGGCCTCGGCGGTGGTCGGCGTCCCGGCCCGGGGCGACCGGTTCGCCTACGTCTCCTGCGGCACCTGGTCGCTGGTGGGCGTGGAGCTGGAGAAGCCGGTGCTCACCGCCGCGAGCCGGGACGCGGGGTTCACCAACGAGCTCGGCGTCGACGGCACGGTGCGCTACCTGCACAACGTCATGGGGCTGTGGCTGCTGCAGGAGTCGCTGCGCACCTGGGCGGCGGCGGGCCTGCCGGCCGACCTGCCCGACCTGCTCGCCGCCGCGGCCCGGGTGCCGGCGTTCACCGCGGTGGTCGACGTCGACGACCCGCGGTTCCTGCCGCCCGGGGACGTGCCCAGCAGGATCGCACTGGCCTGCGCCGCGACCGGCCAGGCGCCGCCACAGGGGCAGGCCGAGACGGTGCGCTGCATCGTCGACAGCCTGGCGCTGGCCTACCGGCGGACCGTCCGGCGGGCGGTGGAGCTGTCGGGCCGCGAGGTCGACGTCGTCCACGTGGTCGGCGGGGGCGCGCGCAACGCGCTGCTGTGCCAGCTGACCGCCGACGCCTGCGGCCTGCCGGTGCTGGCCGGGCCGGTGGAGGCCGCGGCGCTGGGCAACGCCCTGGTGCAGGCCCGCGCGCTCGGCGGTCTCGACGGCGGGCTGGCGGAGATGCGGCGGCTGCTGCGCACCACGCAGGCGCTGGTGGAGTACCGGCCCTCGGGGTCGGCCGCTGCTTGGGACGCCGCGGAGGCGCGCCTGTCCTGACTCGGCCGGCCAGCGCTCGGGGCGGCCCCGTGCCGGGGCCCGCGACGAGCGTGCGAGTCGCGGGGGGCACGGGGGTCCTCCTTCAGCCGCTGATCCGCTTGTAGAGGTCGGGCGGCGCCGCGCCGCCGGCCACCACGGCCGCCGACCACTCGTCGAGCCGGCGGGTCAGCTCCGGCAGGTCGGACCCGAGCGCGGCGAGCACCGGCTCGGTGGCGGCCTCGGTGCGCGCCTCGACGTCGTCGCGCAGCCGCCGTCCCTCGGGGGTGAGCCGCCCGTCGGCGAGCAGCCCGCGGCGCTCGAGGTCGGCGTCGGCCGCGGCCATCGCCTCCGGTGACCAGCCGCGGGTGCCGGCGTAGGCGCCGTGCTCCCAGCCGATCCAGTACTCGGTCACCAGGTTCATCTGGACGGCGCTGAGTCCGGCGGCCACGTTGGCGGCCTGGTGGGCGTCGCCGCGGAACTCGCGCAGCAGCGTCGCCGCGTGCCACAGCTGGCCGAGCGGGTCGGCCGGCCAGGGCAGGGAGAGCTGGCCGGCGAATAGCGGGCGGCCCACGACGTGCGGCGTGGCGGCGTCCACCGCGCGGCGCAGCAGCTCGACCGCGTCGCGGACGTCGGCGCCGGGCAGCAGCTCGCGCAGCGACTCCACCACGCCCTCCTCCCGGGCGGCGAGCACGGCGTCGCGGCCGGCGGTGGCGCGGGCCTGCTCGTACCAGGAGGTGAGCGCGCCGGGCTCGAAGACGCCGAAGGCGGCGACGACCACCGGCGCGGTCGGCTCGCCCATCGGTGCGGCCCGGCCCCAGACGTAGCCGGTGAGGAAGTCCAGGCCGAGGGCGGCGAGCCGGTCGTTGACCGGCCTGCCCCACCAGCTGATCGTCGCGAGCGGCTCGGCGGCGTCGCGCAGCCGGCGGCCGGGGGTGTCGGGGATCCCCGCGGCGGGGCGCTCGTCGTCGAGCGGGGTGAGGAAGACCTGCTGCGCCTGGGCGTAGTCCACGCGCGCATGGTGCTCGCGGGACGCCCCTCGGGGAAGGTCGCGCCGGGTGCCGGGGTTGTCGTTCGCGTCCGGCCCCCGACCGTCAGGAGACGCCCGTGCCTGCCGTGCCCCTCGCCGTCACCGGCTCGACCGGGCGGCTCGGCGGGCGCGTGGCCCGCCGGCTCGCCGACGCCGGCGTGCCCCAGCGGCTGCTGGTCCGCGATCCCGACCGGGCACCGCGGCTGCCGGGTGCCACCGCCGTCCGGGCGCCCTACGGGGACGCCGCCGCCGTCCTGGCCGCGCTGGAGGGCACCTCGACGGTGCTCATGGTGTCGGCGTCGGAGAGCGCCGACCGGGTCGCGCAGCACCGGACGTTCGTCGACGCCGCGGTGGCCGCCGGCGTGGAGCATCTGGTCTACGTGTCCTTCCTCGGCGCCGCCCCCGACGCCACCTTCACCCTCGCCCGCGACCACGCGGCCACCGAGGAGCACGTGCGCTCCCGCGGCCTGCCGGCCACGTTCCTGCGCGACTCGCTCTACGCCGACTTCGCGTCGGCGCTGGTGGGGGAGGACGGCGTCATCCGCGGCCCAGCAGGGGAGGGCCGGGCCGCGCTGGTGGCCCAGGACGACATCGCCGACGTCGCCGCGCTCGTGCTGCGCGACCCCGCGGCGCACGCCGGCCGCACCTACGACCTCACCGGTCCGGAGGCGCTCACCCTGGCGGAGGTCGCCGCGGTGCTGACCGCCGTCACCGGGCGGGCCGTGCGCTACGAGCCCGAGACCGTCGAGGAGGCGTACGCGTCCCGCGCGCCCTACGGGGCGCCGGGCTGGCAGGTCGACGCGTGGGTGTCCACCTACACCGCGATCGCGGCGGGCGAGCTGGCCGCCGTCAGCCCCGCCGTCCCCGACCTGCTGGGGCGGCCGGCGCGGACCCTGGAGCAGGTGCTGCGCGCTCGGGTGACTCGGGACCCCGTCGGCGGGTAGGGAGCGCCCCGTGCGCCTGCCCGGTCCCTCGGACCTCCTCGACCTGCCCCGGACGATCGCCGACTCCGTCCGCACCCTCGGTGCGACGCTGCCGCGTGCCGAGGGGCTCATCCCGCTGGCCGACGACGTGCTGCGCCGGACCCGCGCCCTGCTCGACGGCACCGCGCCCGCGGTGACCCGGGCGGCGGCCGCGGCGCCCGAGGCCCTCGACACGGCCACCGCCGTGCTGCGCCGGCTGGCCGCCGTGCTGACCCCGGAGCGGCTCACCACGCTGGGCGCGGTGGTCGACCGGCTCGGGGCGGCGCTGGCCCCCGACCGCGTGGCGGCGGTGACGCGCGCGGTCGACGCGGTGCGGGCGCGGGCCGACGTCGTGCCGCGCGCCCTCGACGCCCTCGACGGCCTGCTGTCCTCCGACCGGCTGCCCCGGCTGGGCGAGGCGCTCGACCGGCTGACGGCGGCCGACCTGCTGACCCGGCTGGACCGGGCGCTGGACCTGGTGGGCGACGAGCGCCTGCAGCGGGCACTGGACCTGGTGGGCGACGAGCGCCTGCAGCGGGCACTGGACCTGCTGGCCGACCCTCGCGCGGAGCGGGCGCTGGAGCTGGCCGCCGACGACCGGGTCGGGGTCGCCCTCCACCTGGCCGCCGACGAGCGGGTCGGCCGGCTGCTCGACCTGGTCGCCGACGAGCGGATCAGCCGGGCGCTGGACCTGGCCACCGACGAGCGGCTCGGGCAGGCCCTCGACGTCGTGACCGGCGACCGGGTCGACCGCACCCTGGGCATCCTCACCGGCGACCGGGTGCAGCAGGCCCTCGACCTGGCCGCCGACCAGCGGGTCCGGGCGCTGCTCGACCTCGCCGCCGACGACCGGGTGCTCCCGCTGCTCGGCCGGCTCGACGCCCTGCTGGGCGACGGCCGGGTGCCGCGCCTGGTCGAGCGCGCCGACGGGGTGCTGCAGGACGGGCGGCTCGCGCGGATCAGCGGGCGGCTCGACCGGCTGCTGTCCGACGAGCACCTCGACCGCACCGAGGAGGTCCTCGGGGGAGGGGAGGCGGCGGCCGCCCTGGCCCTGCTCGCCCGGCTCGACCGCGTCGTGACTGACGACGCGGCCGGCGCGCTGGCCACGCTGCTCGACCGGCTGCCCGCCCTGCTGACCGAGGACCGCACCGCGGGCCTGGCCGCCCTCGCCGACCAGGTGCCCAGGCTGCTGCGCGGGCTGGAGTCCGGCCGCCTGCCCAACGCCGCCGACCTCGGGCGGGTGCCGACCGACCTGCACGCCCTGCTCGAGCTCATCGACGACCTGCACCAGGTGGTGTCGGGCCTGCCCGGGGCAGGCCGCGCACGCGACCGCGGGGGCGACCCGCACCCGCAGGTCGAGGACCCCCGGCCCCCCGACGACGATCCTCGCCCCGACGCAGTGGCAGCGCCCGAGGCAGTGGCAGCGCCCGAGGCAGTGGCAGCGCCCGAGGCAGTGGCAGCGCCTGAGGCAGTGGCAGCGCCCGAGGCAGTGGCAGAGCCGCCCGAGGCAGCGACACCGCCCCAGGGCTGACCACGGCGTCCTGGCTCACCACGGACGGTGGGCCAGGACGCGGCACCATCGCCCGCCCGGTGGAGGGGGTGGTGTGGGAGCCCGTCCTCACCGACGCCGGCGCCATCCGCGGACCATGGGCGCGGCCGGTGAGGACCCGTCCTGCACCGGTGTCGTCACCTGGATGCACACCTCCACCCCTCGAAGACGTGGATCGCCGGCCTCGACGCGGCACGATGCGGGGCATGCCCCTCTTCACCGGCGTCGGCGTCGCTCTGGTCACCCTCTTCCGCGAGGACGGGGCGGTGGACGCGCCGGCCACCGCCGGCCTGGCGGCGCAGCTGGTCGACCTGGGGGTGCGGTGCGTGCTCGTGGCCGGGACGACGGGGGAAGCGGCCGCCCTCACCGCCGAGGAGCGGGACGCGCTCGTCGGCGCGGTGCGGGCGGCGCTGCCGGCGGAGGTGCCCGTGCTCGCCGGCACCGGCGCAGCCACCGGACGGCAGGCGGCGGAGCTGACCGGGCGGGCCTTCGCCGTGGGCGCCGACGCGGTCCTGGCGCTCTCGCCGCCCGGCGTCCCCGACCCGCGCCCGTACTACGCGGCGGTCGCCGAGGCGGCGACGGGGCCACTGCTGGCGTACCACTTCCCGACGGCCTCCGCGCCCGGCATCCCCGTCGACCTGCTGCCCGACCTGCCGGTGTCCGGGCTCAAGGACTCCTCGGGGGACGCCGGCCGGCTGCTGCACGAGTGCGACGTCTTCACCGGCGACCTCTACACCGGGGCGGCGTCCCTGGTCGGGGTGTGCGGGTCGATCGGGGCCGCCGGCGCGCTGGTGGCGGCCGCAAACGTCGCCCCCGAGCTGTGCGTCGCGGCGTGGGGCGGCGACGCCGACGCCCAGGTGCGGCTCGCCGCGGTCGACCGCGGCGCATCGGCCGACTTCCCGGCGGGCTACAAGCGGGCGGCCGGGGAGCGCTTCGGCACGTCGGTGGTCACCCGGGTGGGCGGCTGACCGGGCTCAGTGCGACTCGCGGCTCACCGCCGACCCGCTCGAGCCGACGAGGAAGTCCAGGTCCGCGCCGGTGTCGGCCTGCAGCACGTGGTCGACGTAGAGCCGCTCCCAGCCGCGCCGGGGAGCGGCGAACCCGGCGACGGTCGCCTCGCTCGGCGCGCGGGCGGCCAGCTCGTCGTCCGGGACCTCGACGTCGATCCGCCGGGCCGCGACGTCGAGCGAGACGACGTCGCCGGTGCGCACCCGGCCCAGGGGTCCGCCGGCCGCGGCCTCCGGCGCCACGTGCAGGACGACGGTGCCGTAGGCCGTGCCGCTCATCCGGCCGTCGCAGACCCGCACCATGTCGCGCACCCCCTGCTCGAGCAGCTTGCGGGGCAGCGGCATGTTGGAGACCTCGGGCATGCCGGGATAGCCCTTCGGGCCGCAGCCGCGCAGGACGAGCACGGAGTCGGCGTCGACGTCGAGGTCGGGGTCGTCGACGCGGGCGCGGAAGTCCTCGATCGAGTCGAAGACCACCGCCCGGCCGCGGTGCCGCAGCAGGTGCGGTGAGGCCGCGGCCGGCTTGACCACCGCCCCGTCGGGGGCGAGGTTGCCCCGGAGGACGGCGATGCCGCCGTGCTCGACCAGCGGCTCCCCGCGCGGCCGGATGACCTCCGGGTCCCAGACCCGGGCGTCGTCCAGGGCGGCGACCAGCGGCTCCCCGGTGACGGTGAGCGCGGTCGGGTCGAGCAGGTCGCGCACCTCGCGCAGCACGGCGGGCAGGCCCCCGGCGCGGTGGAGGTCCTCCATGAGGAACCGCCCGGCCGGGAGCAGGTCGACGAGCACCGGCACGCCGGAGCCGATGCGGTCGAAGTCGTCGAGCGTCAGGTCGATCCCCAGCCGGCCGGCGACGGCCAGCAGGTGGACGACGGCGTTCGTCGACCCGCCGACGGCGGCCAGCGCGACGATGGCGTTGGCGAAGGACCCCCGGGTGAGGAAGGTCGAGGGCCGGCGGTCGGCGGCGACCATCTCCACGGCCAGCCGGCCGGTGCCGTGCGCGGCCTCCAGCAGGCGGCTGTCCGCGGCGGGGGTGCCGGCGACCCCGGGCACGACGGTGCCCAGCGCCTCGGCGACGACCGCCATGGTCGAGGCGGTGCCCATCGTGTTGCAGTGCCCGCGGCTGCGGATCATCGCCGACTCCGAGCGGGCGAACTCCTCGGCCGACAGCGTGCCGGCGCGGACCTCCTCCGACAGCCGGAAGACGTCGGTGCCGCAGCCCAGCGGCACCCCGCGGAAGGTGCCGGTCAGCATGGGGCCGCCCGGGACGACGACGGCGGGCAGGTCGACCGAGGCGGCGGCCATGAGCAGCGACGGGATGGTCTTGTCGCACCCGCCGAGCAGCACCAGCCCGTCGACCGGGTTGGCGCGGAACGCCTCCTCCATCTGCATCGCGGCCAGGTTGCGCCACAGCATCGCCGTCGGCCGGACCTGCGTCTCGCCCAGGCCGAACACCGGCAGCTCCAGCGGGGTGCCGCCCGCGGTGAGGACGCCGTCGCGCACGGCGGCCGCGACCTCGGTGAGGTGCCGGTTGCAGGGCACCAGGTTGGAGGCGGTGTTCGCGATGGCGATCTGCGGGCGGCCGAACGCGTCGTCCGGGATGCCGCGGCGCATCCACGCCCGGTGGATGTAGGCGTTGCGGACGTCGCCGGAGTACCACGCCGCGCTGCGCAGGGTCACGCCCGCCATCCTGGCGCTGTGTCGAGGACCATGCGCGCGGTCGTGCTCTCCGGGCCGGGGCGGTGCGCGGTGCAGGAGGTGCCCGCCCCCACCGCCGTCCCGGGCGAGGTGGTCGTCGACGTCGAGCGGGTCGGCGTCTGCGGCACCGACGTCGAGCTGTTCACCGGCGAGCTGTCCTACCTGGAGACGGGGCACTCCTCGTACCCGCTGCGGCCCGGCCACGAGTGGTGCGGCCGGGTCACCGCGGTGGGCGGCGGGGTCGACCCCGCCTGGCTCGGCCGCCGCGTCACGGGGGACACGATGCTCGGCGACCGGGTCTGCCGCCGGTGCCGGCGCGGGCAGCAGCACGTGTGCGAGGACCGGCAGGAGGTGGGCATCCGGGGCGACCGGCCCGGCGCGCTGGCCGAGCAGCTCGCCGTCCCGGTGCAGTCGCTGCACGAGCTGCCCGACTCCGTCGACCCGGTGCTCGGCGCGCTCGTCGAGCCCGGGGGCAACGCCTGGCGGGCGGCGCAGGCGGCCGCGGTGGCCTCCGGCGACCGCGCGCTGGTGATCGGGCCCGGGACGATCGGCCTGCTGACGGCGATGTTCCTCCGGGCGCGGGGCGCCGAGGTGCACCTGCTCGGCGTCACCGCGCCCTCGCTCGACTTCGCCCGCGGTCTCGGCTTCGCCGACGCCTGGACCCGCGACACCCTCCCGGACCTGCCCGTCGACGCCGTCGTCGACGCCTCGACCGACCCCGGGTCCCCGGCGCTGGCCCTGGACCTGGTGGAGCCCGCCGGCCGCGTCGTCTGCATCGGCATCGCCGGCACGCCGAGCACCATCGACACCCGCACGCTGCTGCTCAAGGACGTCACGGCGGTCGGCGTCCTCTCGGCGTCCCCGGGGCTGGCGCCCACGATCGAGGCCTACCGGACCGGTGCGGTCGACCCCCGGCCGCTGGTCGCCGCCACCGTCGGCCTCGCGGAGGTCGGCGCCGTGCTCGCCGGCGGGCGCCCCCGCGGCAGCGGCGCCGGACCCAAGGTCCACGTCGACCCGCGGCTCGGCGCCTGAGCGGGACGGCGTCGTCCGGGAGGTCCGCGCGCTGCCCGGCAGGAGGCACGGCTCCTCCTCGTGGTGGGCTCGTTCCGTACGCGCACGCCGACGACACCCGGGAGCTCCCGTGACCGACCGCCCCGACCTCCAGGGCCTGCCCCTCGAGCGCAAGGCGACCCTGCTCTCCGGCCAGGACTTCTGGTCCACCCCGCCGGTCGAGGAGGTGGGGCTGCCCTCGCTGGTGCTCACCGACGGGCCGCACGGCGTCCGCCGCCAGGCCGGTGACCTCACCGGGATGGGCATCACCGACAACCTGCCGGCCACCTGCTTCCCACCGGCGGTGGCGGTGGGCAACAGCTGGGACCCGTCGGTCGCCGAGCGCATCGGGGAGGCGATCGGCCGGGAGGCACGCGCGCTGGGCGTGCACGTCGTCCTCGGGCCGGGCGTGAACATCAAGCGCTCGCCGCTGGGCGGGCGGAACTTCGAGTACTACTCGGAGGACCCGCTGCTGTCCGGCGTCCTCGCGGCGGCGCACGTCCGCGGGCAGCAGGCGCAGGGCGTCGGCGCCTCGGTCAAGCACTTCGCGGCCAACAACCAGGAGACCGAGCGCATGCGCACCAGCGCCGAAGTCGACGAGCGGACGCTGCGCGAGGTCTACCTGCCGGCCTTCGAGCGGGTGGTCACCGAGGCGGCACCGGCCACGGTCATGTGCGCCTACAACAAGGTCAACGGCGTCTACGCGTCGCAGCACCGGTGGCTGCTCACCGAGGTGCTGCGCGAGCAGTGGGGCTTCGACGGCGTCGTCGTCTCCGACTGGGGTGCCGTCGACGACCGCGCTGCCGCCCTGGCCGCCGGGCTGGACCTGCAGATGCCGAGCGACTCCGGCGCCGGCGACCGGCGGGTGGTCGAGGCGGTGCGGTCCGGGGAGCTCGACGCGGCGCTCGTCGACGCGAGCGCCGGCCGGGTGGCCGCGCTGGCCCGGTACGCCGGCGGGCCGGCCGACGGGTTCGACGCCGCGGCCCACCACGCCCTCGCCCGCGAGCTGGCCGCCGGGTGCGCGGTGCTGCTGCGCAACGAGAACGGCACCCTGCCGCTGTCCTCGGACACCCGGGTGGCCGTGATCGGCGAGTTCGCCCGCACGCCGCGGTTCCAGGGCGGCGGCAGCTCCAACGTCAACGCCACCCGGGTCGACCCCGCGCTCGACGCGATGCGCGAGCTGGCCGGGCGGGAGCTCCCGTTCGCCCCGGGCGTCGGGGACGACGCCGCGGCACGGCGGGCGGAGGCCGTGGCGCTGGCCCGCGACGCGGAGGTCGCGGTCGTGTTCGTCGGGCTGGCCGACGCCGACGAGTCCGAGGGCTTCGACCGGACGACGATCGACCTCCCCGCCGCCCAGGTCGAGCTGGTCCGCGCGGTCGCCGCCGCGGCCCCGCGGACGGTCGTCGTCCTCTCCCACGGCGGCGTGGTGTCCCTGGAGGGCTGGCACGACGCCGTCGACGCGGTGCTCGACGGTGCGCTGCTCGGCCAGGCCGGCGGTGGCGCGCTGGCCGACCTGCTCTACGGCGTCGCCAATCCCTCGGGGCACCTCGCCGAAACGGCGCCGGTGCGGCTGGAGGACTCGCCGAGCTGGCTGTCCTTCCCCGGCGAGCAGGGCCGCGTCGTCTACGGCGAGGGCGTGCTGGTCGGCTACCGCGGGCTGGTCACCCAGGGCCGGCCGGCGCGGTACCCCTTCGGGCACGGCCTGTCCTACACGACCGTCGCCACGTCGGACCTGCGCGCCGAGGTCACCGGCGACGACACGGTCACCGCCTCGGTGACCGTGACGAACACCGGCGACCGGGCCGGGGCGCACGTCGTGCAGGTGTACGTGTCGACGGCGGCCGGGCCGGTGCGCCGCCCGTCGCGGGAGCTGCGCGCGTTCACCAAGGTGGGGCTGGGGCCGGGGGAGAGCCGCGAGGTGGTGCTGGAGCTGGGCCGCCGCGCGTTCGCCTACTGGGACGTCGTGGAGTCCGGCTGGGTGGTGGCGCCGGGCGAGTACGCGGTGCAGGTCTGCGCCGACGCGGAGACGGTCCTCCTGGAGGAGACCGTGACCCTGGCCGGCGACGAGCTGGCGCGGGTGCTGACGATGGACTCCTCGGTCGCCGAGTGGTTCACCCACCCCGCGGCCGGGCCGGCGCTGGTCGAGGCGCTCACCGCGACGATGCCCGCGGACGCCGCCTCGCCCGCCGACCAGGCGGTGATGCTGCAGATGATCGGCTCGATGCCGATGCGCCGGTTCGCCGCCGACTTCGGCTCCGCGCTGCCGACCGACCTGCTCGACCGGCTGGTGGCCGAGACCGCCGCCGCCCGCACCGCCCCCTGACCGTGCACCTCCGCGGAGGTGCACGCTCGCGCCTCAGAGCTGTAGGTGCAGGCGCAGCGCGTCGTCCAGGGCGTCGGGTGTCGTGCTCTCCCACTCGGCCTCCTGGCCCGAGGTGCGCCACTCGGCCCACGCCGCGGCGTGGTCGTCCTCGCCGGCCGGCTGACGGAGCAGCCGGACGACGTACTGCAGCGCTGCCGACCGGGACGGGAGTCCGGCGTCCCGGACGTGGGCATCGAGGATCGCGACATCCTCCTCGGACAGGTCGAGTGCGAGCTCCACCCCTCGATGGTGCCGCTCCGGAGACCGTGGATCGCGCTCGCGATCGCAGGACGTCGCTGGTGTGCACCGTGCACCTCCGCGGAAGTGCATGCTCCCGACGGACCCAGGGACGCCAGTGGCCCAGGACCGCGCGGGTCCTGGGCCACCGGGTGCAGCGGTCGGTCAGACGCGCAGCGCGTCGTCGTCCCGGTCGTCGCGTTCGTCGCGCAGCGTGGGCTCGGGTGCGGGGACGGCGGCGTGCGCGCCCGACCGCAGCAGCGCGGCCAGCTCCTCCTCCGACTCCACGGCCTCGCCGCGGGCCACCATGCCGGCGTGCTCGGAGAGCGGGATCTCCCGGAGCACGAACGACAGCAGCAGCGCGACGGCGAGGATCGGCACGAGGTACCAGAACACCGGGGCGAGGGAGTCCGCGTAGGCGTCGACGATCGCCGTCCGCAGCGGCTCCCCGGCGGCGTCGACCGCGGCCGGCACCAGGGTGTCGGGCGAGGTGATGCCCGCGGCGGCCGCCTGCTCGGCGTTGCCGGTCAGCGCGCCGGTGAGGTTGTCGGTCAGCCGGGTGGTGAACAGCGTCCCGAAGACGGCCACGCCGAGGGTGGCGCCGACCTCGCGGAAGTAGTTGTTCGTCGAGGTGGCGGTGCCGATCTGGCCGGCCGGGACGGCGTTCTGCGCGGCGAGGACGACGTTCTGCATGATCAGGCCGAGCCCGCACCCGAGGGTGAAGAACATCGCGCCGATCGTCCACAGCGAGGTGCCGCCCGACAGCGTCGTCATCCATACCAGCGTCGCGAGGATGACCGCGACGCCGGCGACGGTGAACCGCTTGTAGCGCCCGTCCTTCAGGATGAGCGACGCCGAGCTCTGGATGGTCAGGATGATGCCGGCGGTCATCGGCAGCATCAGCAGGCCGGAGCCGGCCGCCGACAGGCCCGAGCTCATCTGCAGGAACGTCGGCATGAAGGCGATCGCCGAGAACATGCCCAGGCCCACGGCCATGCCGAGCGCGGTGGCCACCACGAAGGTCGGGTTGCGGAACAGCGTCAGCGGCACGATCGGCTCGACCGCGCGCCGCTCGACCAGCACGAACGCCACGGCCGAGACGACGAACGCGGCGGCCAGGGCGAGGGTGAGCGGGTCGGTCCAGCCATCACTGCCGCCGAGGTCGGTGAACAGCACCAGCGACGTCGTCGTGGCCGACAGCGCGACGATGCCCGCGACGTCCAGCGGCGTCGTGCTGCGCTTGCGCGGCAGGGTGAGCGCGGACCAGCCGATGGCGAAGGCGCCCAGGCCGACCGGCACGTTGATCCAGAAGCACCACTCCCAGCCCAGCGCCGCGGAGTCGGTGAAGAAGCCGCCCACGAGCGGCCCGGCGACCGCCGACAGACCGAAGAGCGCGCCGATCGGGCCCATGTACCGCGCCCGCTCCCGGGCCGGGACGATGTCGGCGATGATCGCCTGCGACAGGATCATCAGCCCGCCGCCGCCGAGGCCCTGGACCCCGCGCCAGACGACGAACCAGGTGAAGTCCGGCGCGAGGGCGGCACCCACGCTGGCGACGGTGAACAGGCCGATCGCGACGAGGAACAGCGTGCGGCGGCCCCACAGGTCGCCGAACTTGCCGTAGACGGGCATGACCAGCGTGGTGGCCAGCAGGTAGGCGGTGGTCACCCAGGCCATGTGCGAGACGCCGCCGAGCTCACCGACGATCGTCGGCATCGACGTCGACACGATCGTCTGGTCGAGGGCGGCCATGAGCATGCCGGCCAGGAGCGCCGAGAAGATGACGTTGATGCGCCGCCGGGTGAGGACGATCGGCGGCGCGGAGGGGTCGGGCGGGGCCTGCACGGAGGTCCTCTTTCGGTCGTTCGGCGGTGCCGCGGGCGCGCGGCACCGAGGGGCGAGCGGACGGCGCCGGCCGCTCGGGAGGAGTCAGGAGCGCGGGGCGGGCAGCCCGGCGGCCAGCACGTCCCACGCCTCGTCGACGAGGCGGGGGAGCGATGCGGTGAAGTCCGAGCCGAGCCAGCGGTGCAGCGCGGTCCGCATCGCCGCACCGGCGACGGCGGCGAGCAGCGTCGGGTAGACGTCGGCGTCGACGCGGGTGCCGGTGCGCGCGGCGATGGCCTCGGCGAGCGCCCGCTCGGACCGCCCGAAGACCGCGTGCAGCCGGCTCACCAGCACCGGGTGCGCCTCGATGACCCGCAGCCGCAGCGGCCACAGCCCCTCGGGCTCGGCGGCCATCGCCGCGGCCTGCTCGAGCTGCACGGCGCGGAGCGCGGCGAGGGGCGGGTCCTCCGCCGGGTGGGCGATCAGCGCCGCGGTCAGGCGCTCGGCGTCGGCCGGATCGAGCCCGAGGACGGCGTCGTCCTTGGTGGGGAAGTAGTTGAAGAACGTGCGCGGGGAGACGCCGGCGCGGGCGGCGACGTCGTCCACCGAGACGCCGTCGAGCCCGCGCTCGGCGACCAGCTGCAGGGCGGCCTCGTGCAGCGCGAGACGGGTGGCGAGCTTCTTGCGCTCACGCAGTCCGGACGTCACCGGTCCACGATCACACCATCTTGCAGACTCTGCAATGTTGCGTGCGCTGCACGGCGCGTCGGGACGTCCTCCCGCACCGCAACGCTCGAAGGACCCTCCTGCCCCCCACCGCTCGCAGGCTCGCGGCGGGCCCCTGCAGGAGGGCCGTGCCGCCCACCGTCGGGTAGGACGCGCCGGGATCAGGTCCCCTGATCATCGCGCCCCACCCCTCAGTCGCGGTGGCGCTGCTCCTCGATCGCCCGCAGCACCGTCGTGCGGCCCTTCCCCAGGTCGCGCTCGGCCTGCTCGGCGCGGTCGAGCTGCGAGTCCCCGTGCATCCGGCCCACCCGCTCGCGCGCCTCCGTGGCCTTGACGTCCACGAGCTCGGCGGCCTTGCGGGCCTCCTTCGCCGCGTCGGTGTTGGCCACGTGCTGCTGCTCGGCGCCCTTCTTCCTCGTGTCGGTGGCCGCCTTCTCCTCGTCGGAGAGCAGCTGCCAGGCGGCGTCGGGCAGGTAGCGCCTCGTGCCGTCGGAGCCGCGGGCGCGGTCGCCGCCGTCGGCGGTGTGCCAGTCCTGCTCGCCCCACTCCCGCAGGTGCTGCTGGCTCTTCGTGCGCTCCCCCTCGTGCCGGTAGCCGCCGCCGGCCGCCTCGTACTCGTGGGTGAGCAGCTGGCTCTTGCGCGCCGACCACTGGCCGGGCCTCCCGCCCCGGTCCCCGGCCTTGATCTCCTCCTTGAGCCGCGCGCGCAGCTCCGGGTCCGTGTAGTCCTCGGCGTAGTCCTCGGCCGACTTCCCGCTCATGGCACGGGGGCTACCCCGATCGGTCGCGCGTCATCCAACGGCGTCTCACCCAGCGGAGCGCGGCCGGTCCACCTGCACGTGCGGCCGCGACTGCCACCGCGTCCAGTCCGCGCTGACCTCGCCCGCCGTGCACAGCAGCCGGGGCAGGTGCTCGGCCAGCAGCCGCTCGGTGGAGGTCTCGGCGGCGTGCACCGTCACGTTCATCGCGGCGCGCACGGCGCCCTCCCCGTCGCGCACCGGGACGGCGACCGAGCGGACGCCGGGCGCGAGCTCCTCGTCGGCCAGGGCCCAGCCGCGGGCGCGCACCTCGCTGAGCTCCTCGCGCAGCTGCTCGGGCGTGCGGCGGAGGGGTGCCGGCAGCCCCGAGCGGCTGGGCTCGGCGAGCGTGGCCGCCAGCTGCTCCGGCGGCAGCGCGGCGAGCAGCACCTTGCCCTGGGAGGTCTGGACGGCGGGGAACCGGGTGCCGACGTCGACCCGCAGGGCGATCAGCTTGGGCACCGAGACCCGCGCGACGTAGACGATGTCGGACCCGTCGAGCTGGGCCATGGACGACGACTCGCCGGTCCGCGCGACCAGCGCCTCGAGGTGCGGCCGGGCGACGTCCCACAGCCCCAGCGACCCGACGTAGGCCATGCCCAGCGACAGCACCCGCGGGGTGAGCGAGAAGACCCCGCCGGCCGAGCGGACGTAGCCGAGCTCCTCGAGCGTGAGCAGCAGCCGCCGCGCCGTCGGCCGGGCCAGCCCCGCCGCCGCGGCGACCTCGCTCAACGACATGGCCGGGCGGTCGGCCCCGAAGCAGGTCAGCACGTCCAGGCCCCGGGCCAGCGCCTCGACGAAGTCCGGTCCCTCACCCCGTCCGGCCACGACGTTCCCCCTCGTCCCGAGCCTGCTCCTCCCGTACCCCGGCGGAGCGCTCAGTCCTCCCCGGCCAGGTGGCGTTCGAAGGCCGCCTCGCGCGCCGCGTGCGTGCTGTCCGACCGGTAGTCGGTGTACTGGTAGGGGTTGTCGAGCACCTCGGTCGAGGGCAGCTCCGGGTCCATCCCCGACAGCCACACGTCCTCGCCCATCTCGGCGCGCAGGTGCTCCACGGTCGCCTCGACCTCGCGCCGCACCGCCCCGAGGTCGACGCCGACCAGCCGGTGCCCGGACTTCACCACCCGGCCGTCGACCAGCACGGTGTGCACGTCCCCGCGCTGGGCCTGGAAGGCGATGTGGCCGTAGGGGTTGAGCAGCGGGAACGACACCGGCGAGGCCTCGTTCTTGACCAGCACGACGTCGGCCTTCGCGCCCGGGACCAGCCGGCCGAGGTCGTCGCGGCCCAGCGCCGTGGCGCCGCCGCGAGTGGCCCACTCGACGACGTGCTGCGCCCGCAGCGCCAGCTGGGTGACCGTCTCGCCCTTGAGGTGGGCCTCGAAGTGCTCGCGGGAGCGGTCAGCGCCCAGCGTCGTGCGCATCGCGGAGAACAGGTCGCCGCTCCACCACACGCTGGTGTCCATCGACAGCGACACCGGGATCCCGTGCGCGCGCACCTGCCAGGTGGGCGGGTAGCCCTGCCCGGCGCTCTGCTCGGACTCCGTGGACACCGAGATCGACCCGCCGGTGGCGGCGATGCGGTGGTAGCTGTCGGGGGAGAGCGAGGCGGCGTGCACGTACACCGTCTCCGGCGTGGCAAAGCCGTGCTCGTGCATGAGCCGGATGCCCTCGTCGTCGGTCGCGCCCCAGACGCCGGCGTGGGTGGTCACCGGCAGGCCGAGCTCGCGGGCCACCTCGAAGGCCGCCTTCTCCGGGAAGGCCGGGTCGCCGGTGACGTCGAAGGCGAGCTGGAAGCCGAGCAGGTCGCCGGCGCCGGTGCGGCGGCGCTCGAGGAAGGCCTGCACCGCCGGGTCGGCGGTCCACTCCCAGGGCGCGGCCTGGATGTTGCCGTAGGCGAGCACGTAGCGGCCGGGCACCGACTGCAGCGCGTCGACGGCGGCCTCGGCGTGGTCGACCGTCTGCAGCCCGTGCGACCAGTCGACGACGGTGGTGACCCCGGAATCGAGCGCCTCGACGGCGGCCAGCCGGTTGCCGGCGGCGACGTCCTCGGGGCGGAAGCGGCGGCCGTGCTCGAGGTAGTACCAGACGAAGTACTGGGTGAGCGACCAGTCGGCGCCGTAGCCGCGCATCGCCGTCTGCCACATGTGCCGGTGGGTGTCGATCATCCCGGGCATGACGACGCCATCGGTCGCGTCGACCTCCGCGGTGCCCTCGGGGACCTCGAGCCCCGGCCCGACGGCCGCGATCCGGTCGCCGACGACCAGCACGTCGGCGTCGCGCAGCACGGTGCCGGCGTCGTCCATCGTCAGCACCGTGCCGCCGCGCAGGACGACGGGGCGCCCGGCCTGCGGGGCGGGGGACGCGGGCTCGCTCATGCAGGTCTCCTCGGGCGGGGACGGACGGACGTCCGCCTGACGGACAGGTGGTCGCGTCCGGCCACCCTGCGCGTGACCTGCGCCACCTGTCAAGCGGCCGGCGCTGCGGTTGACAGCGTGCGACGACGGTGCCGAGGATCGGCGCGGACGACGGACGGCTGTCCGCCGGATCCCGACGGCGAGGAGCGACGATGACCCCAGGACCCGCCGGAGCCGGCGCCACGCCCCCCCGGGGACCGCTCGCGGGGCTGCTGGTGGCCGACTTCTCGCGGATCCTGGCCGGGCCCTACGCCACGATGCTGCTGGCCGACCTCGGTGCCGAGGTGGTCAAGGTCGAGGGCCCGGGCGGCGACGACACCCGCACCTGGCAGCCGCCCGTGCGCGAGGTCGACGGGCAGGGGGTGTCCACCTACTACCTGGGCGTCAACCGCAACAAGCGCTCGGTCGCCCTCGACCTGAAGGACGGCGCCGACCTGGCGGCGGCCCGCGAGCTGGCCCGTCGCGCCGACGTCCTGGTGGAGAACTTCAAGCCCGGCGGCCTGGCCCGCTTCGGCCTCGACTACGACATGGTGGCCGCGACCAACCCCGGCGTCGTCTACGCCTCGATCAGCGGCTTCGGCAGCGGACCCGGGGGGCGGTCGCTGCCCGGGTACGACCTCATCGTGCAGGCCATCTCCGGGCTGATGAGCCTCACCGGCGACCCGGACGGTCACCCCTACCGCGCCGGGGTGGCGGTCTTCGACGTCATGGCCGGGCTGCACGCCACGATCGGCGTCCTGTCGGCGCTGCACCTGCGGCAGGCCACCGGCCGCGGCCAGCACGTCGAGGTCAGCCTGCTCTCCAGCGCGCTGTCGGGGCTGGTCAACCAGACCTCGGCGTACGTGGCCGGCGACGTCGTCCCGTTCCGGATGGGCAACAGCCACCCCAGCCTGTTCCCCTACGAGCCGCTGCCCTGCGCCGACGGCGAGCTCATCGTGACCGCCGGCAACGACGGTCAGTTCCGCAAGCTGTGCGAGGTGCTCGGCGTGCCGGAGCTCGCCGACGACCCCCGCTTCCTGCGCAACGAGGACCGCACGGCCAACCGCGGGCAGCTGCGCCCGCTGCTCGTCGAGCGGCTGCGCACCCGCACCAAGATGGACTGGTTCCGCGACATCATCGGCGCGGGCGTCCCGTGCGGGCCGATCAACACGATCGACCAGGGCGTCGCGTTCGCCGAGGAGGTGGGCCTCGACCCGGTGGTCCCCGCCGGTGAGGGCCCGGCGGCCCTGCCCACGATCCGCAACCCGATCACCTTCTCCGACACCGCCGCGGAGTACCGGCTGCCGCCGCCCGCGCTCGACGAGCACGGCGACGAGATCCGCCGCTGGCTGGCCGAGGGCGAGGAGGCGCCGTGACGCAGGACGACGGGGCCGGCTACCCCACGGCGCTGGGCGCCTCGAGCCGGGAGTCGATCACCCTGCTCGGCACCGACCTCGCCCGCGACGTCATGGGCAGCGTCGGCTTCGGCGAGCTGGCGTTCTGGCTGGCCACCCAGCGCCGGCCGACGCCGGGGGAGACCCGCGTCTTCGAGGCGGTGCTCGCCGCGCTCGCCGACCACGGGTTCACCCCGACCGCGATCGTCACCCGGCTGACCTGGCTGTCGGCGCCGGACTCGGTGCAGGGCGCACTGGCCGCCGGGCTGCTCGGCGGCGGCTCCCGCTTCCTCGGCGTCACCGAGGACTGCGGCCGCTTCCTGCACGGCGTGCTCGCCGACGCGGGCGAGCTGCCCACCGACGACGCCGGCTTCGACGCGCTGGCCCTCGAGACGGTGACCGCGCAGCGGGCCGCCGGCCGGTTCGTGCCGGGGCTGGGCCACCACGTGCACAAGGACGGCGACCCGCGCACCCCCCGGCTGTTCGAGATCGCCGCCGAGGAGGGGCTCACCGGCCCGCACCTGCGGCTGTTCGCCGCCATCGGGCGGGTGCACCCGCAGGTGCTGGGGCGGACGCTGCCGCTCAACGGCGCCGGCGTCTGCGGCGCCGCGCTGGCCGACCTCGGGCTGCCGCTGGAGCTGCTGCGCGGGTTCGCGCTGCTGGCCCGCACCGCCGGGCTGATCGGCCAGCTCGCCGAGGAGATCCGCTCCCCGGTCGCCAACGACGTCTTCCTGTCGGTCGACCTGCACAACCGCTCCGTCGCCCCGGACCCGTACGAGCCCGAGAACCTGGGAGGTCCCCATGGCTGAGCTGGCCGCGGTCATCGCGTCCACCCACCACCCCTTCTACTACCGCGCGAGCACGTCGACCGGCGCCGACCGGCCGCCGTTCGCCGACGAGTGGGTGGCCAAGATCGAGCGGTTCCGGGAGACCCTGACCCGGGCCGAGCCCGACGTGCTGGTGATGGTTGGCAGCGACCACTTCCACCAGCTGTGGCTGGACAACATGCCGCAGTTCCTGGTGGGCAAGGCGCCGTTCTTCGACGCGAACTTCTACAACGAGGAGCGCGAGTTCGGCCTGCCGCGGATGACGCTGCGCGGCGAGGAGGACCTGGCCGCGCACCTGCTGCGCGACGGCCTCGACCGCGACTTCGACCTGGCGTTCTCCAACGAGCTGCGCATCGACCACAGCATCACGTGCCCGATCATCACGCTGCGCCCGCAGGCCGACCTGCCGATCGTGCCGGTCTACACCAACATCTTCGCCCCGCCGCTGCCGCAGCCGCGCCGGTTCGTGGCGCTCGGGAAGGCCATCCGGGAGATGGTCGAGTCCTGGGAGTCGGACAAGCGGGTCGCCGTCATCGGCACCGGCCACCTGTCGCTGGAGCTCGGCGGCCCGCGCCAGTTCGGCGAGCACGGGCCCGACCCGGAGTTCGACCGCAGGGCCGTGGAGTGGATCGCCTCCGGCGACGTCGAGGGCTGCCTGGCCGAGGTCTCCCTGGACTCCCTGCACGCGCCGGGGAACGCCACCCACGGGTTCATGGACTTCATGCTGATGATGGGTGTCGCCGGCGAGGGCGCCAAGGCTGACCACGTCGACACCCTCGACCTGTTCCACACGATGGAGGCCTACTTCACCTGGTACCCGAACGGCGTCCCCGGAGAGGTGGTCCCGGCGTGAGCAAGTACCTGCTGGACAAGTTCCTCTACACCGTCGACCGCGACCCCGAGCTCGTCGAGCGCTACCGCGAGGACCCCGCCGGCACGGTGGAGTGGTGGGAGGCCGAGATGGCCAACCGCATCCTCAACTGCGCCTCCGCCGAGAGGAGCACCTGGCTGGAGTTCACCGAGGACGAGCGGCGGGCGCTGCGCGAGCAGGACCACGTGACGCTGTTCCAGATGGGCGCCCACCCGTTCCTCACGCTCACGCTCTTCATCGCGGTGTTCGAGCGCGACCACGGGCCGCTGGAGTACCAGAAGGCCTACGGGAAGGCGATGGAGCACATCTCGCTGCCGTACCCCGACATCAGCACCTGACGTGCGCGCCGCCGTCGTCCGCAGGCCCGGGACGCCGCCCGAGCACGCCGAGCACCCCGACCCGGTCGTCGGCCCGGGCCGCAGCCTCGTGCGGGTCACCGCCGCGCCGATCGTCCCGCTGGACCTGCTCTGCGCCTCGGGCACCTCGTACCTCGGGACCCCGGCGGTGCCCTACGTCCCCGGCGTGCAGGGCGTCGGCGTCGTGGCGGAGTCGGCCGCGGTGCCGGCCGGCACCCGGGTGTGGTTCGCGACGTCGGCCGGGATGGCGCCCGGCGACGGCGGCCTCGCCGAGCGCTGCTCGGTCGCCGACGACGACCTGGTGCCCCTGGCCGGCGGGCTCCCCGACACGGCGGTCGCCGCGCTCGGGACGTCGGCGGTCGCGGCGTGGGCGTGCCTGACCCGCCGCGGGCGGCTGCGGCCGGGGGAGACCGTCGTCGTGCTCGGGGCCGGCGGCGCGGTCGGCCAGGTCGCGGTCGGCGCGGCCCGCGTGCTCGGCGCCGGGCGGGTGGTGGCGGTGTGCCGGTCGGCGGCCGCGCAGGACCGGGCCCGGGCCGCCGGCGCCGACGCGGTGGTGCCGCTGGCCGGGGACGTCGACGCGCTCGCCGCCGCGCTCGCCGGGACCTGCGGGGGGAGCGCCGACGTCGTCGTCGACCCGGTGTTCGGGACGGCGGCCACCGCGGCGTCGCAGGTGCTCGCGCCCGGCGGGCGGCTGGTCAACCTCGGCGGGGCGTCCGGCGACGAGGCGGTGTTCTCCTCGGCGGTGCTGCGCGGCCGGTCCGCGGAGGTGCTCGGCCACACCAACAACGCGCTCACGCCGGCCCAGCGCCGGGAGGACCTGGACGCCGTCCTGGCGCACGCCGCGGCCGGCCGGATCGCCGTCGCGCACGAGACGGTGCCGCTGGCCGACGTCACCGCGGCCTGGGAGCGCCAGGCCTCCGGCCGGGCCGGGACGCGGCTGGTCGTCGTCCCCTGACCGCGATCCGCGTGCCCCGGCTCCCCTCTTCGGGTGGTCCGACCCGCCGTGGGGCAGACACGGCTCGCAGTGATGTCGCTACTGGGGGTGCCGCTCCGGCCGGAGCGGTCCCTCATGGACGAGAAGAGCACACCACATGGAGTCACCACGCACACCCGGGACCTCCCGGTGAGCCGGGGCTGGGGTCGACGCGGGATCGCCGCTCTGGCCGCCACCACCGCGACCCTGGGCGGCGTCGTCATGACCGCAGGGCCGGCCGCCGCGGCCCCCCTCGGCTACGACGTGAACGCCAAGGGTTCGCTGTTCCACATCGCCCAGGCCGTCGGGGCGCACGACTCCTACCGGGCCGGCTTCACCGGCCGGGGGGTCGGTGTCGCGCTCATCGACACCGGCGTCACCGAGGTGCCGGGGCTCGACACCGGCAACGTCGTCGACGGACCCGACCTGTCCTTCGACAGCCAGGACCCGGAGCTGGCACACCGCGACGCCTACGGGCACGGCACGCACCTGGCCTCGATCATCGCCGGCCGCGACGTCGCCGGGACCCCGGCGTCCTACACCGACCCGAGCCGGTTCTCCGGCATCGCCCCCGACGCCACGCTGCTCGACGTCAAGGTCGGCGCCAGCGACGGTGCGGTCGACGTCACCCAGGTCATCGCCGCCATCGACTGGGTGGTCGAGCACCGCAACGACAACGGGATGAACATCCGCGTCATCAACCTGTCGTACGGCACCGACTCCACCCAGGACACCCGCGTCGACCCGCTGTCCTACGCCGTGGAGCAGGCGTGGAAGGCCGGCATCGTCGTCGTGGTCGCCGGCGGCAACGACGGGTCGACGAACCTCAACCTGGCCAACCCGGCCCAGGACCCCTACGTCCTCGCGGTCGGCGCGGCCGACACACAGGGCACCCTGAACGCGGTGGACGACACCGTGCCGTCGTGGGGTACCCGGGGCACCAACCAGCGGCACGTCGACGTCGTCGCCCCCGGGGTGTCGGTCACGGGCCTGCGGGTCCCCAGCGGCTACGCCGACGAGCGGAACCCGGGAGCTCGCCGGGGCGACCGCTTCGCCGTCGCCTCGGGCACGTCCCAGGCCGCCGCCGTGGTCAGCGGCGAGGTCGCCCTGCTGCTGCAGGAGGAGCCGCGGCTGACCCCCGACCAGGTCAAGCGGCAGATCATGTCCACCTCGACGGCGTTCAGCTCGACGACCAACCAGTACCGGGGCAACGGGCTGACCAACGTCCGGCAGGCGCAGGTCAAGTCGAACAACACCTCCACCCAGTCCGCGCAGTTCTGGAGCACCGGCACCGGGTCGGTCGAGGCCGCCCGCGGCAGCTCCCACGTGGAGCGTGACGGCGTGCCGCTGCAGGGCGAGGTCGACGTGTTCGGCAACGCCTGGGACGGCCGGGCCTGGGCGACCGCGTCCGGGCGCCAGACGGCCTGGGAGGGAGGCCGCTGGCGCGGCGTCCT
Organism: Geodermatophilus tzadiensis; assembly: GCF_003002915.1. Taxonomy (GTDB): domain Bacteria; phylum Actinomycetota; class Actinomycetes; order Mycobacteriales; family Geodermatophilaceae; genus Geodermatophilus; species Geodermatophilus tzadiensis. Next base: position 153,685 of record NZ_PVTG01000009.1, read on the forward strand.
GTTCAGCGGGGACGGCTGGGACGGCTCCACCTGGCGCACCGCCGAGTGGACCGCGGTGGCGTGGGACGGTCGGCAGTGGCGCGACGCCGACTGGTCGGGCCGGCAGTGGCGGGACGGCTCCTGGACCGGCATCTCGTGGAACGGCCGGCAGTGGCGCGACGCGAACTGGTCGGGCCGGCAGTGGCGGACCGCCGACCTCGCCGGCGCGGCGTGGTCGTGACCGTGGTCGTGACCGTCGCCGTCCCCGGGACCGAACCGCCGGCCGGTCGCTGTCGGCCGGCTGCGGGTCCGGGGCACCGTCCGGCGGCCCGGCCGGCCCGGCATCGGGGCCGGGTCCGCCCGCCTCGCGCCGGACGCATGTGGGGTTCCGCCCGCGGGGCGTGACGACTCCCTCCTCGGGATGACCAGGGTGGGGCGCGACTGCAGGTCGCGCCCCACCCTGCCGTCGTCGTGGGGGAGGAACCACCAGCTCCCGAGGAGGACCGGACATGGACGTCCAGCAGGGCACCGCGGCCCCGCGCCGACGCCGGCGCCCGTCCGCCCCCGAGCAGCGGGTCCTGGGCATCAGCGCCGCGCTCGTGGTCCTGACGGCCGCGTCGCTCTGGGCGGCCCCGCCCGTCCCGGCCGGGATCGGAGGGCTCGTCGGGGCCGTAGCACTGCCGTGGTGGGTGCTGGCGCTCGGCTACGCCGCCACCGAGGCCACCGTCCTGCACATCCAGGTCAAGCGCGAGGCGCAGACGGTCTCGGTCAGCGAGCTCTCGCTCGTGCTGGGCCTGTTCTTCGCCGGCCCGCCCGCCCTGCTGGCCGGCCGGCTCGTCGGGTCGGCGACGGTGCTGCTCCTCCACCGCCGCTCCACCCCCCTGAAGACGGCGTTCAACCTGGCGCTGGCCGCCGCCGAGACCGCGGTCGCGGTGCTGTGCTTCCACGTCCTCGCCCAGGTCGGGCAGAGCGCGCCCGCGCTGTGGCTCGCCGCCCTCGCCGCGACGCTCCTCGCCAACACCGTGGGGATCATCGCCGTCGGCCTGGTCATCGCGGCCTTCGAGGGCGGGCTGCGGCCCCGCGAGCTGGCGCGGGACGTCGTCGCCGGACAGCCGGCGACGCCGGTGGTGGTCGCCGTCGCCCTCGTGGCCGTCACCAGCCTGGCCGCCGACGTCCGCAGCGCCGGCCTCCTGCTGCTGGCCGCCGCCGGGCTGCTGATCGCCTACCGGGCCTACGCCTCGCTCAGCGACCGCCACCTCAACCTCGAGCGGCTCTACCGCTTCACCCAGGCGGTCACCAGCTCCCCGGAGGTCGACGTGGTGCTGAGCAGCGTGCTGGGGGAGGCGCGCGAGCTGCTCAAGTCCGAGCGCGCCGAGGTGGCCTTCCCCGCCCCGGGCGGCGGCCACGTCGCCCGCGTCCGCCTGGGACCCTCGGGTCGGCTCTCCCGTTCGGAGGAGCCGCTGACGCCGGCGGACGAGTGGCTGCTGCGCGCGGTGGTCGGCGACGACGAGGCGCAGCTCCTGCCGCGGACCACCCGGGACGCCGCGGCCCGCGCCTGGTTGGCCGCCCGGGCCGCTCGCGAGGCGATCGCCGTCCCGCTGCGCGGCGGGGCCGGCACGGTCGGGGTCCTCGTGGTCACCGACCGGCTCGGGGATGTGCGGACCTTCGACGACTCCGACGTGCTCCTCCTCGAGACCGTCGCCAACCACGCCAGCGTCGCCCTGCAGAACGGTGAGCTGGTCGACCGGCTGCGGCACGAGGCGCTGCACGACGCGCTCACCGGACTGCCCAACCGCGCCTTCCTGCAGCGCCGGCTGACCGGCGCGCTGGACGACGTCCGAGACGGCCGCTCCGCCGGCGCCGCGGTCATGATCCTCGACCTCGACGGCTTCAAGGACGTCAACGACACCCTCGGCCACCAGCAGGGCGACCGGCTGCTCGTGGAGGTCGGCGCCCGCCTGGGGGCCGCGGTGGGCGCGGCCGGCACCGTCACCCGGCTCGGCGGGGACGAGTTCGCCGTCCTGGTGACCGACACCGCCGACGAGGACCGGGTCGTCCGGCTGGGCCGGCGGCTGCTGCGGGCCCTCGAGCAGCCGGTGGCCCTTGACGGCCTCGAGGTCGAGGTCGGCGGGTCACTGGGCATCGCCCTGGCCCCGGTTCACGCCACCGACGCCGCCGGGCTGCTCAAGCGGGCCGACGTCGCGATGTACGACGCCAAGGGCGCCGCGCGCGGCCTGCGCGTCTACGGGGCCGACCTCGACACCGCCGATCCGCGCCGGCTGACCCTGGTCGCGGAGCTGCGCGCCGCCCTTGCGACCGGCGGGATCGAGGTGCACGTGCAGCCGCAGGCCCGCGTCACCACCGGCGAGGTCGTCGGCGTCGAGGCGCTGGTCCGCTGGGACCACCCGGAGCTGGGCCGCGTGTCGCCGGAGGAGTTCGTCCCGATCGCCGAGCGCACCGGCCTGATCGGCCCGCTGACCACCCACGTGCTGGACCGGTCGCTCGCCGCCTGCGCGGCCTGGCGGGCCGGCGGCCACGACCTCGCCGTCGCGGTGAACCTGTCCGCGCGCAGCCTGTACGACGCCGACCTGGTCGACGAGGTCGCCCGGCTGCTCGCCCGGCACGACGTGCCCGCGGGGCGGCTCACCCTCGAGGTCACGGAGGGCTCGGTCATGGCCGACCCCGCCCGCGCCATCGCGCTGCTGCACCAGCTGCGCGACCTGGGGGTGCGGCTGTCGGTCGACGACTTCGGCACCGGGTACTCCTCGCTGTCCTACCTCAAGCGGCTGCCGGTGCACGAGGTCAAGATCGACCGCAGCTTCGTCATGGGGCTGCAGAGCGGCGCCGAGGACGTGGCGATCGTCCGTGCCGTCACCGACCTCGGGCGGCACCTGGACCTCGAGGTGGTGGCCGAGGGCGTCGAGGACGCGGCCACCTGGGAGCTGCTGCGGGAGGTGGGCTGCGACCTGGTGCAGGGCTGGTACCTCGGCCGGCCGATGCCTGCCGCCGAGCTGCTGCCCTGGCTGCGGTCCCGCCCGGCCGCCCGCGGGGCCCTGCGCGCGGTCTGAGGCGGTCAGCTCGGACGTCCGGCGGGCGCGGCGCGCACGTGCAGCCGCTCGCCCTGCGGGCCGTAGAGCGCGAGCAGCTCGGCCGGCCGGTCGTCGGGGTTGCCCATCCAGTGCGGCGTGCGGGTGTCGAACTCGGCGGCCTCACCGGGGGTGAGCGTCACGTCGGTGTCGCCGAGCAGCAGCCGCAGCCGGCCCGACAGCACGTAGACCCACTCCCAGCCCTCGTGCGAGCGCTGCTCGCCCGGGTCGCCGCCCCAGCGCGGCGGCAGCACCTGCTTGTAGGCCTGCAGCCCGCCGGGGCGGCGGGTCAGCGGGATGAACGTGGCGCCGTGCCGGGTGATCGGCTTCAGCCGCACCCGCGGGTCACCGGTCTCCGGGGCGTCGACCAGCTCGTCGAGCGGCACCTGGTGGGCGCGGGCCAGCGGCAGCAGCAGCTCCAGCGTGGGCCGGCGCTGCCCGGACTCCAGCCGCGACAGCGTGGACACCGAGATGCCGGTGTCCTCCGACAGCTGGGTGAGGGTGGCGCCGCGCTGCCGGCGCAGCTCACGCAGCCGCGGGCCCACGGCGTCCAGGACGCCTTCGAGGTCGGTCACGGCCGCCACTTTGCCATACCGGCAACGGAAATTGTCAAGACGGCAGGCGTGGGTGCACCGTCGTCGGCATGGACGAGACGTACGACGTGGTGGTCATCGGCGGGGGAGCGGCCGGCCTGTCCGGGGCCCTCGCCCTGGGACGGGCGCGCCGCTCGGTGGCGGTGGTGGATGACGGGACGCCGCGCAACGCGCCGGCGCACGCGATGCACAACTACCTGGGCCGCGACGGCACACCGCCCGGCGACCTGCTCGCCGCGGGGCGGGCCGAGGTGGCCGGCTACGGCGGCGTGCTGGTGGCCGACACGGCCACGGGGGTGGACGGCGAGATCGGCGCGTTCACGGTGCGGACGGCGGGTGGTCGGACGCTGCGGGCACGCCGGCTGCTGGTCACCACCGGCCTGACCGACGAGCTGCCCGACATCCCGGGCGTGCGCGATCTGTGGGGCACCGACGTGCTGCACTGCCCGTACTGCCACGGCTGGGAGGTGCGCGACCAGGCCGTCGGCGTCGTCGCCACCGGTCCGATGTCGCTGCACCAGGCGCAGCTGTGGCGGCAGTGGAGCGCCGACGTCGTGCTGTTCCAGCACACGGCGGAGCCGCCGCCGGCCGACGTCGCCGAGGCCCTGGCCGCGCGCGGCGTCCGCGTGGTGACCGGCGAGGTCGTCGGGCTGGAGACCGACGGCGGCCGGCTCACCGGCGTGCGCCTGGCCGACGGCGAGGTCGTGCCGCGCGCGGCCGTCGTCGTCGCGCCGCGCTTCACCGCCCGCTCGGCCGTGCTGGCCGACCTGGGCCTGGAGGCCGTGCCGTTCCGGATGGGGGAGGCCGTCGTCGGCTCGCACGTGCCGGTCGACGCGCGCGGCGCCACCGCGGTGCCCGGCGTCTGGGCGGCGGGCAACCTCGCCGACCCCAGCGCCCAGGTGATCGGCTCGGCCGCGGCCGGGCTGACGGCCGGCGCCGGGATCAACGCCGACCTGCTCGCCGAGGACACCCGCCTCGCCGTCGACGTGCTGCGCGCGCAGACCGACCCGGAGTACGGCGAGCAGTGGTGGGAGGAGCGGTACCGCTCCCACGCGCACGGGGCCTGGAGCGGCCGGGTCAACGACGTGCTGGCCACCGAGGCCGCCGACCTGCCGCCGGGTCGCGCGCTCGACGCCGGGGCGGGGGAGGGCGGCGACGCCGTCTGGCTGGCCCGGCGCGGGTGGGCGGTGACCGCGCTCGACCTCTCGCGCACGGCGCTGGACCGCGCCGCCGCGGCGGCCGCGGCGGCCGGGGTGCCGCTGGAGACCCGCAAGGCCGACATCTCGTCGTGGGAGCCCGGCGACGAGCGCTGGGACCTGGTGACCGCCTCGTTCCTGCACTTCCTGCCCGCCACCCGCGACGACGTGCTGCGCCGGCTGGCGTCCGCCGTGGCCCCGGGCGGGACGCTGCTGGTGACGATGCACGACGGCGGGAACGTCTCCCGCGGCGTGCAGCGGCCGGGCCCGGCGGAGTGGTACGCCACCGGCGAGCAGCTGGCCGCCGTCCTCGACACGGAGGACTGGGAGGTCGAGGTGGCGGAGTCGCGTCCCCGGGAGGCCAGGTCGCACGAGGGCGGGGCGCACGAGCACGGGTCGGTGCACGTGGCCGACGCGGTGCTGCGGGCGCGCCGCCGTCAGCCGGTCGCGTCGTCCTCGCTGGTGTAGAGCAGCCGCAGCCGGGCCGGCGGGGTGAACGGCCGCCAGCCGTCGCGGGTCTGGGCCAAGCGGTCGGCCACCAGCCACAGCACCGCCGGGTCGTGGCCCATCCCGAGGTGGCTGGCGTGCACGCCGACGTTCTCCGCGCGCGGGCCCGGCGTCTGGCGGCAGGCCCGCCAGTCGACGACGCCGTCCCACCGCGAGTAGACCGCCGTGCTCGGCACCGGCAGGCCGTCGGTGAGGCCACTCCGCCCACGCGGCACGGCGGTCAGGTGTCGCTGGCGGGCGTAGGCCCGGGCGCCGGGGCTGTCGTCGGACGCCCGGCCGGAGAGGCCGAACGGCGAGCCCAGGCTGATCACCTGCCGCACCTGCCCGGGCACGCGCAGCGCCAGCCGCCGCGCGTAGATGCCGCCGAGGCTCTGCCCGACGACGCTCACCGGCCCGCCGTGCTGCTCGGCCAGCCGCCGCACCAGCCGCGGCAGCTCGTCGGTGACCTCCTTGGTCGGCCCGCGGTTGCGGCCGAGCTCCCAGCCGACCACCGGGTACCCGAGCCCGCGCAACCAGCGGCGCAGGGTCACCGTGGACACGTCGGAGGCCAGCAGGCCGGGCAGCACCAGCACGCCGTGCGGCTCGCCCCGCGGGGCGCCGCGCAGGAGGGGGTAGGCCAGCGCCAGCGCGCCGGCGCTGGCCGCCGCCCGGACCGGCTCCGTGGCGGCGAGCAGGCGGCGGTCAGGGGACCAGGGCACGGGGTTCCTCCGGCGGCGGCGGCAGTGGTGCCCGGGGCGCATACCCGGCCGGACGCGCAGGGACCCTCCGCATGACGCGGGATCCGTCACCCGATCCCGGCTCCCCTCCGCGCGGACCCCGCGTCATGCCGGGCGGTCGGAGGGGTCTTCATGCGTGCACGGCCCACGCGGCGACGGCGCCGCCCGGGCCACTCACGGAGGAGACCCCATGACCAGCACGCTCAAGCGCACGGCCTTCTGCCTGGCCGCCACCACCGCGCTCGTCACCGGGGTCGCCGGCACCGCCAGTGCCCAGCCGGTGGACCAGGACGGCCTCGTCAACGTGAACGTCGGTGACGTGACGATCCTCGAGGACGTCAACATCGGCGTTGCAGCGCAGTTGGCGGCCCAGATCTGCGGGGTCAAGGTCGGGCCGGTGGCCGTCCTGGGTACGGCCGTCGACCGCAGCGGCGACACCCGCACCGTCTGCGAATCGGACCAGGGACCGGTCACTCTCAGGCAGAACGCCGGCTGACCGACCCGGCGCGGCTCCCCGGACGCACCCTGACCCCCGGCCGGGGACGGTGCCACCCCCGACGCCGTCCCCGGCCGGGACGCCTGCGCCCCTCCGTCGGTGACCGTCCCCCCGGCCCGGCGGAGGGGCCCGGCCGTCAGCGCCGGCGCAGCAGCGTCCGCTGGGCCATGTCCGACGTGGCCAGCACCTCGCAGAGGAACTCCGACGCCGCGGCGGCGACGTCGGGCAGCTCGCCGGCGGGGGTCCCGCGCAGGACCTCGAGCAGCACCTCGTGGTGCACGTGCGCGACCTCGAGGATCCCCAGCCCCTCGGTGACCGCGGCCCGGCCGAGCTCGTACCCGCGGTGCAGCGAGCCCTCACTGCGGCGGGCCAGGTGCGCGAGGAAGGCGACGCGGTAGTCGCGCGCGAACCCCTGCACGCCGGTCACGCCGACCCGCCCCGCGCCGCGGCCGCCGGCCGCCGGGGGCCGACGACCCGGTCGAGGAACTCCAGGCCCTCCTCGAGGTCGAGCGCGGTGTGCACCGACCCGGTGTCCATCCCCAGCGTCACCATCGCGAAGGCCACCTCCGGCTGGATGCCGACCACCACCGTCACCGCGCCGCGGAGCCGGGCGACCTCGCCGATCGTGCGCAGCGTCCAGCTGGCGAAGGAGTCCAGCACGTCGAGCGCGGCGACGTCGATGACCACCCCCCGCGCGCGGTCGCGGCCGATGCGCTCGACGAGGTCGTGCTGGAAGGCGGTCATCTGCGTGTCGTCGAGGGCGGTGTGGATCGAGGCGATCAGGTAGGACCCCTGGCGCAGGATCGAGACCAGGCGGGGCCCGGTCACGGGACCGCCGTCCCGTCGTCCCTGGCGGTGCGGTAGCCGAGGAGGCGCTCGGCCTCCTCCAGCCCGCCCTGCAGGTCACCGATGGTGTCCATCTTGCTGAGGTCGACGCCGATGGTCACCAGCGTCTGGGCGATCTTGGGCGACAGTCCGGTGATGATGACGCTGGCGCCCATGAGCCGGGAGGCGTCGACGGTCTGCACGAGGTGGTTGGCCACCGACTCGTCGACCTCGGGGACGCCGGTGATGTCGACGACGACGACGCGGGCGCGGTGGGTGCGGATGCCGGTGAGCAGCTGCTCGGTGAGCTGGCGGGCCCGCTCCCGGTCCAGGACGCCGATGATCGGCAGGATGAGCAGCCGCTCGCGCACCGGCAGGACCGGGGTGGACAGCTCGCGCAGCGCGTCCTGCTGCTGCCGGATGACCCGCTCGCGCTCCTCGACGAAGCTCACCGCGACGGTGTTGGCGATGCGGTTGGCCGCCGGCTCGTAGGCGTCGAGCACGCGGTTGAGCAGGCCGAAGTCGCGCTGGTACTTCTCGAACAGCGACCGGGCCAGCACGTCGCGCAGCAGCAGCACGATGCCGACGACCTCGTGGGTCTCCACCCCGCGCGGGATGATCCGCTCGGAGAGGTCGCGGGCGTAGCGCTGCAGCGCCTCGACGCTGCCGGTCTCCAGCACCTCGACGTAGTTGTCGTAGACCGACGTCGTCTCGGCCGCCATCTCCTGCGGGGTCATGGCGTGCAGCAGCCCGGCCCGCTGGATGCGGTCGGACCACTCGTCCCGCAGCCGCGCGCGGTGCTCGCGCAGGTGCGCGACGAGCTGGGGGAGCAGCTGGTCCTCGCCGAGGCCGTCGCCCCCGGCGGTCGCCCTCGTCGGAGCCGTTCCCTGGGTGCTGCTCATCGATTACCACACCATCTCGTCATCGTCACCGTCGTGCCCCGCCCCACCTCGGAGGCGATCGCGAACTCGTCCATCAGCCGCCGGGCGCCGGGCAGGCCGAGACCCAGGCCGGCGTAGGTGCTGTAGCCGTCCTGCAGCGCCCGCTCGACGTCGGGGATGCCGGGGCCGGCGTCCCGGGCGGTCACCTGCACGCCCCGGCGGGGCTCGTCGAGGACCTCCACCACCACCTCGCCGGAGCCGGCGAACTTCACGATGTTGCGGGTCACCTCGGACACGGCCGTGGCGAGCAGCGTCAGGTCGGTGGGGGAGAAGCAGCCGAGCCGGCCGGCCAGCTCCCGGGCGGCCTGCCGGGCCGCGACGACGTCGGCGTCGCCCCCGATCGGGATGCGGACCTCGTCGTCGCGCTGCGGCGCCCGCTCGAGCAGCGGCTGGCTGAGCGCGGCGCAGACGTCGCACTCCAGCAGGTGCCGCCCGGCGTCGACCTCGCGCTGCCGACGCCGGTCACCGCTGGACAGGGCGAACAGGACCGGGCGGCAGCGCTCGGTCGGGGGCTCGGTGCGGTCCCGGGCGAGCAGGTACTCCACCCGCAGCCGGGCCCGGGCGCGGTGCAGCTGCGCGGCGACGGCGCCGGCGGTCGAGCCGAGCTCGCTGGCCAGCGACCGGGTGTCCCGCCCCGACACCTCGTGGGCGAGGAGCGCCTGGCGGTCCCGCTCGGAGAGCCGGGCCAGCGCCGCGGCGACGGCCGACCGCTCCTCCTCGGCGAGCAGCCCGCCCTCGGGGAGGTCCGGCGCGGTGAGGTCGACCACCCGGTGCTGGTTGCGCCGCTGCCGGTCCTCCTCCCGCCAGGCGGTCGCGACGACGTTGCGCGCGGTGGCGATGGCGTAGGGCTCGAGCATGCCGGGCTCGACCCGGCCGGAGGCGGCGAGCACGCGGGCGAGGGTCTCCTGGACGAGGTCCTCGGCGGCGGTGACGTCGGCGACGCGGGCGGCGACGATGCGTCGCACCATCGGGATGAGCGCGGCGACGGCGTCGGTGTCGCGCACCGGCGGCTCCCCGACCCACTCCGCGGCCTCCACCCGCGGCACGCTACCGCCGCACGGCCGTCCCGGCGCCCCTTGCGGGACGCCGGGACGAACCGCAGGTCAGCGCTGCGCGAGGTAGGCGGCAGCGGTCTCCCGCAGCCGCTGGTGGACGCCGTCGGCGGCGACGGCGCCCGGCAGGTACCGCTTGGCCAGCTTGGCCACCATCGTGTAGTTGGTGTCGACCACGTTGCCCGCCGGCGCCAGGCCGGCCTGGCTGACCAGCTGCAGGGCGTCGAGGCGGTCCCAGCCGGTGAGCTCCGCCGCCCAGGTGACCAGGTCGTGCTGGCTGACCCGGTAGGCGTCCTCCAGCGGCCGCACCGAGCCGGTGGAGGCGAGGAACTCGTCGGTCTCCAGCCGCGGCCACGCGGGGCCGCCGCCCTTGACCAGGTCGACGACGACGACGGTGCGCATCGCCGACTCGACCGCGGTCCCGCAGACCTCGCCCTCGCCCTGCCGGCAGTGCCCGTCCCCGATCGACAGCTGACCGCCGGGCACGTTGACGCCGAAGTACGCCGTCGTGCCCGCGCGCATCTCGGGGGTGTCCATGTTCCCGCCGTGCGCGCCGGGCGTGATGCTGGCGAACACCTCACCGGAGGCCGGGGCGACGCCGATCGTGCCGTGCATCGGGTCCAGCGGGAGCTCCACCTCGGGGCCGCCGCGGCGCGGGCGGAACAGGCAGGTGCCGCGTTCCCGGTCGACCTCGTAGAGCCAGACCAGCTCCTCGAGCGGGTCGTGCAGCATCGCCGTGCTGTGCGTGGTGGTCAGCGCGCCGAAGTGCGGGAAGGTGCTCGACACCGCCCAGTCGCGGGCCGGCGCGATGTCGACCAGGTGCACGGCGAGGGTGTCGCCCGGCTCGGCGCCCTCGACGGCGATCGGCCCGGTCACCGGGTTGAGGTAGGGGAACCGGCACACGACGCTCGGCAGGTCGTCGACGCCGCGCACCTTGCCGGCGTAGCAGTCCTCGGTGGTCAGTTCGACCACCGTGCCGGGGGCGACGGTCAGCAGCGGCTCGCCGCCACCGAACGACCACCGCCACTGGTCGGGCGTCGGCTCCAGCGCGACGACCTCGAGGGACGCCGTCACAGCCCCTCCTCCGCCCGGATCTCGGGCTTCCGGCCCGTGGCCACCAGCACGCCCATCAGGACCAGGCCGACGACCAGCCAGACGAAGCCCAGCGTCTGCGCCGCCACCTGGGCGTTGATGATCACGTACACCAGGATCGCGAACCCGATGACCGGCACCGCCAGGTGCAGCCACCAGTTCCGGCTGTGCAGCCGGCCCACGTAGTGCACGACGACCGAGACGTGCAGCAGCAGGAACGCCGACAGCGCGCCGAAGTTCACCAGCGTGGACAGCAGCGTGATGCCGTCCTCGCGCGTGGTCATGTACCAGCCCAGGACGAGGGAGACCGCCGCGACGAGGAAGGTGGCGTTGACCGGGACGCGCCGGGTCGGGTGCACCTGCTTGAGGAAGGCGGGCAGCTGGCGGTCGCGGGCCATCGCGAACAGCAGCCGCGAGGTGGCCGCCTGCGCGACGAGGGAGTTGGCGAAGCCCCACGCGATGGCCGTCGCCAGCGCCGTGAGGGTGCCCAGCCAGGCGCCGCCGGCCACCTCGGCCGCGTCGTAGAACGCGGTGCCCGCGGCGTCGCCCTCGGCGATGAGGGTGTCGGGGTCGGGCACCAGCAGCGCGGCGACCCAGGTCTGCACGATGAAGAGCGTGCCGGCCAGGGCCAGCGCGGCGACCATCGCCTTGCCGATCGAGCGGGCCGAGTCGCGGTTCTCCTCGGCGAGGGTGGAGATGCCGTCGAACCCGAGGAAGCTCAGCACCGCGACCGACACCGCGCCGAAGACGAGCTCGAGGGAGAACGTGTCGGCGTTGTAGATCGGCGAGAAGTCGAAGCCGCGGCCCTCGCCGGACGCCAGCGCGACGACGCCGACCACCAGGAAGATGGCGAGCACGATCAGCTCACCGACCAGCATGATCTTGTTGACCCGCGCGGTGAACTCGATGCCGAAGTAGTTGACCACGGTGTTGAGGACGACGAAGCCGATCAGCCAGACCAGCACCGGCACCGAGGGCACGATCGAGTTCATCGCGATCGCGGCGATCAGGTACAGCAGGGCCGGGACGAGCACGTAGTCGAGCAGGATCATCCAGCCGGCGATGAAGCCGACCGGCTGGGCGATGCCGCGCCCGGCGTAGGTGTACACGGAGCCGGCCATCGGGAAGGCCCGCGACATCTGGGAGTACGAGGCCGCGGTGAAGGCCATGGCCAGGCCGCCGATCGCGTAGGCGAGGGCCACCATGCCGCCCGACGCCTGGAAGACGCCGCCGAAGATGCCGAACGGGGCGATCGGGACCATGAAGACCAGGCCGTAGACCAGCAGGTCGGTGAAACTCAGCGAGCGCTTGAGCTCCTGGCGGTAGCCGAACTCCTCGACGCCGGCGGCGCCGGCCGCGGGGACCGCGCCGGCACCGGAGCTCCCGGTGCCGGGCGAGGACTGGGTGGTGCGGGGGTCGCTCACGACTCCTCCTCTCGGCCGGCTCGCGGGCCGGACGCCGGGAGGGTAGGCCGAGATCCTTCCAAGCGGAAGCACCGGGGTCAGACGGGTGGACCGACCTCCCGGAAGACCAGCCCGTCGGCGCGGGCCAGCCGTGCCCGCGGGGGCCGGGGCCGGGTCGCCGTCCGCGCGTCGAGCAGGGCGGCCGCGGCGCGGACGCCGTCGTGGACGCCCCGGGCGTAGGCGCACACGACCGGCGCGTCCGGCCCGGCGTGCGCGGCCAGCCGCTCCTGCAGGGCGAGCTGCCCCTCGTCGGTGGCGTCGGCCGCCGCGGCGAAGGAGGGCATGCAGGCGTAGAGCTCGCCGGTGTCGTCCCCGCCGATCGCGTAGAGGCCGTTCTCCTCCAGCGCCCCCGAGAGGCGGACGACGCGGCGGCCGAGGCCGGTACGGCCGAAGGCGCGGTTGAACACCACCAGGTCGCGGCCGACCAGGCTGAGCAGGACGGCGTCGGCGCCGGTGCGGCGCACCAGGTCCAGCGCCGGGCCGGGGTCGGCCGGGCCGAAGGGGACCAGCAGCTCGCCGACGACGTCGGCACCCAGGTCGCGCAGCACGGCCCGGGCGGCGCGGTGCACCGCCTGCGGCCACACGTAGTCGGTGCCCAGCAGCACCCAGCGCCGGGCGTGCCGGTGCCGGACCAGCCAGGCGAGCGCGGCGGCGTGCTGGGCCAGCGGCGAGGAGCCGATCCGCAGCGCCCCGCGGGTGGCGCGGCCGCCCTCGTGCGGCGGGGTGAAGACATAGGGTGTGCGGCCGGCGAGGACGCCGGCGACGGCGCGGGAGACGTCGCTGGTGGCGAAGCCGACGACGACGTCCAGCGCGCCCGCGGCCTGCAGCGCGGCGACGTCGGCACCCACCTCGGCGGGACGGCGCCCGGCGTCCACGGTGACCAGCTCGACCGCCCGGCCGCGGACCCCGCCGGCCTCGGTGAGCTCGCCGGCGGCCAGGGTCGCCAGCCCCAGCGCCGAGGGCGCGGTCATCGCCAGCGGGCCCGACAGCGGCACCGCCAGCCCCACCCGCACGACGCCCGGGGCGCGGCCGGTGAGGGCGGCCTCCCAGGCGTCCATCGGGACGGTCCAGCGCGGCACGCTGAGTATGGTGCGCTCATGCCGGTCGAGCAGCAGGCCGCGGGGGTGGTCGACCCGACGTGTCCCCCCTCGCTGGTGGAGCTGCTCACCCTGGTCTCCCGGCGGGTGGCGCGGGGCGTGACCGCGGCGCTGGCCGAGGACGGCGCGAGCCTCGACTCCTACCGGGTGATGCGCGCGCTGGCCTCGGCTCCCGGTCGCGCGATGAGCGAGCTCGGCACCGTGCTGTGCCTGCCCCCGCCGACCGCGACCCGGCTCGTCGACGGTCTGGTCGACGCCGCGCTGGCCTACCGGCTGCCCGACCCCCGCGACGGCCGGCGGGTGCTGGTGCACCTGTCCCCGCAGGGACGGCTGCGGCTCGACCGGCTCGAGGCGCTGGTGGCCGCGCACGAGTCCGCGCTCGCGGCCGAGCTGGGCGCCGAGCGGGTCGGCGCGCTCGTCCGCGCGCTCACCGACCTCGCCTGACGCCGCCCGGACCTACTCCGAGGGCGGGAGGACGCGGGGGAGGAAGACCTCGTCGATCGGGCGCGGGCCGACGTACTGCCGGCAGGTGCAGGCCACCCAGGTGTGGCCGGCCCAGCGGCCGCGCCTGTCGTAGGAGTCGCGGCGCAGCTCGGCGTAGCAGGTGTTGGTCTCGGTGTCGTGCTGGCTGAGCGGGTGGCCGCAGCCGCAGACCGGCGTCGGGAGCGGTGGCGGCCCGGCGGGAGGACGGCGGCCGCCGATCCGCCCGGCCACGAAGCCGGCAGCCAGCAACGCCGCACCGATCACCAGGCTGACTGGTTCCACCGTCCCTGCTCCTCCCGACGTGCCGCCTCCCGACGGTAACGCCGGGAGGGCGGCGACGGTGCCTCGGCGTGACCGTCCGCACCGGGGGCGTGCCTCGTCCACCCGGGGTCCTGCAGCACCCCGGGAGCACGAGGAACGCCCCCGGAGCGGCGCGCGAGCCACCTGATCAGGTGTTTTGACCTGCTGTGACCCGGGGCACATTCCCGGCGTGGAGTCCTACGCCGTCGGCTTCGCCCGACCCGACCGGTGGTCGCGGGGCCACCCGGCCGAGGACGGCCGGCCCTGGCACGCCGTCGAGGCCCATCGCCCGCCCAACGAGCTCGACGGGGAGGTGGAGCTGGCGGTCTGCGGGGCGATCGTGCAGGTGTGGGGTTCCCAGCAGTGGGAGCGCGTGGGGCCCGGCCGCACCGCCTGCCCCGACTGCCGCCGGCTCACCGGGACGGCGCTCACCCCGCCGCTCAGCCGCGCCGGCTGAGCGGCCGCGGGTCAGCGGCGCCGGCCGCTGATCGCCGAGTGGCCGGTGATCTCCCGGCCGATGATGAGCGCCTGCACGTGGTCGGTGCCCTCGAAGGTGTAGATCGCCTCGATGTCGGCGTGGTGCCGGGCGATGTGGTGCTCGAGCAGGATGCCGTCGCCGCCGAAGAGGTCGCGGGCGTCGGCCACGATCCGCCGGGCGGTCGCGCAGCAGTGCCGCTTGGCCAGCGAGGCCATCGCCGCGGTCATCCGGCCGTCGTCGGCCAGGCTCGACAGCCGCCAGCACATCAGCTGCATGGTGGTGATCTCGGCGAGCATCGTCGCGAGCTTCTCCTGCACCAGCTGGTAGCCGGCGATCGGCTGGCCGAACTGCTCGCGCCGCAGGCAGTGCGCCAGGGCCAGCTCGTAGGCCGCCGTCGCCACGCCGAGCGCCCGCCAGGCCACGGTGTAGCGGGTGCGGTCGAGCACGGTCGAGACGTCCTTGAACGACCGGCAGTTCGCCAGCCTGTTCTCCGCCGGCACGCGGGCGCCCTCGAGGGTGATCTCGGCCTGCCACACCGCGCGCAGCGCCGTCTTGCCGGTCATCACCGTCGCGGTGAACCCGGGGGTGCCCTTGTCGACGACGTAGCCACCGACGGCACCCTCCTCGTCGCGCGCCCAGATGATCACGTGGTCGGCGATCGTGCCGTTACCGATCCACTTCTTCTGGCCGTCGAGGACGAAGGCGTCGCCGTCGCGGCGGGCACGGGTCTCCAGGGCCACGGCGTCCGAGCCGTGCCGGGGCTCGGTCAGGCCGAACGCGCCGATCTTCTCCATCCGGGCCATCGCCGGGAGCCAGCGCTCCTTCTGCTCCTCCGAGCCGAGCATCGCGATCGACTGCATCGCCAGGAAGCTGTGCACGCCGTTGAAGGTGCCGACGCTGCCGTCGGCGCGGGCCAGCTCGGCGGCCACCAGCCCCGCGGCGACGGCGCTCATGCCCGGGGAGCCGTAGCCCTGCACGGTGCCGCCGGCGATGCCGAGCTCCGCGAAGCCGGGCACCAGCTCGAAGGGGAACTCCGCGCGCTCCCAGTAGTCGTTGATCCGCGGCAGCACCTCGGTGTCGCACCACTTGCGCACCCGGTCGCGGACGGCGACCTCCTCGGGGGTGAGCAGCTCCTCGAGGGCGTAGAAGTCGGGCGACGACGGCTCGGTCACGATCCGACGCTACGCGCGGGTGCGGCATGCTGCCGGTCGTGCGGATCGTGATCGCCCCCGACTCCTTCAAGGGCTCCCTGGCCGCCGCGGACGCCGCCGAGGCGGTCGCCCGCGGCCTGCTCCGCGAGCGCCCCGGGGCCGAGGTCCTGCTGCGCCCGATGGCCGACGGCGGGGAGGGCACCGTGGCCGCCGCCCTGCGCGCCGGCTACACCGCGCGGACGGTGACGGTGACCGGCCCCGACGGCCGCCCGGTCGAGGCGGAGTTCGCCGTCGACGGGACGACGGCCGTGGTCGAGATGGCCGCGGCCGCCGGGCTCGGGCTGCTCGACGAGCTCGCCCCGACCACCGCCACCACCCGCGGCGTCGGGGAGCTGCTGCTGGCCGCCCTCGACGCCGGCGCCACCCGCGTCGTCGTCGGCCTGGGCGGCAGCGCCACCACCGACGGCGGCGCCGGCCTGCTGCAGGCCCTCGGCGTGCGGCTGCTCGACGCCGACGGCGCCGACGTGCCGCCCGGCGGTGCCGGGCTGGCCCGCCTCGACCGCGTCGACGCCGGGTCGGCCGACCCCCGCCTGCGCGACGTCGAGGTGCAGGTGGCCACCGACGTCGACAACCCGCTGACCGGCCCGGCCGGCGCCGCCGCCGTCTACGGGCCGCAGAAGGGCGCCACCCCCGAGCAGGTCGCCGAGCTCGACGCCGCGCTGGTCCGCTTCGCCGCCGTCGTCCGCCGCGACCTCGGCGTCGAGCTGGAGGGGATCCCGGCGATGGGCGCGGCCGGCGGCACCACGGCCGGGATCGCCGCCGTCCTCATCTCGTCGGTGTCCTCCGGGGCGGAGCTCGTCGCCGACCTGGTGGGGCTGGACGCGGCGCTGGCCGGCGCCGACCTGGTGGTCACGGGGGAGGGCAGCCTCGACGCCCAGACGCTGCGCGGCAAGGCGCCCGCCGTGGTGCTCGCCCGGGCCCGGGCGGCCGGCGTCCCGTGCGTGGGCCTGGCCGGGCGGGTGCAGCTGACCGGGGCCGAGCTGCGGGCGGCCGGGTTCGCCGGCGCGGGCGCGCTGGTCGACGTCGAGCCGGACGTCGCCCGCTGCCTGGCCGAGCCGGCGCCGGTGCTCACCGAGCTCGCCGCGCGGCTGCTGCCCGCCCACCTGCCTCAGCCGCCGAGCAGCCCCCGCGCGTAGGCCGCCTGGCCGGCGTGCTGCAGGTCGTCGTCGAGGACGCTGACCAGCCGGACGCCGAGGGTGACCGGCGGGTCCCACCGCTCGTCGACGACGCGGTCGAGGTCGTCGTCGGACAGGCCGCCGAGGAACTCCCGGCTGCGGGCGAGCACCGCGTCGAGGTACTCCAGCAGCAGCCCGGCCGAGGGCACCCGCACGGCGGCCACCTCCGCGCTGCTCATCCCGTAGCCGGTCGCGCCGTCGTCCACCGGGAGGGCGAACCGGCCGGCGAAGCCCTGCGCGGTCCACACCTGCTCGCTGCCGGCGACCTCGGCGAGGTGGTCGTCCTGCACCCGAAGCGCGTGCCAGACCAGCCAGCCGACCGGGTTGGCGTCGGGGCCGGGGCGCTGCGCCAGCTGCTCGGGGGACAGGCCGTCGACGGCGTCGCGGAGGTGCTCGCCGACCTGGGCGTAGGCGTACTGGAGGAGGTCGCTGCTGCGCATGCCGCAGCGCTACCCGTCCCGCTCGCGGGGGACGCCCGTGGCGGGCGGGCGACGGTAGGTTGCGGTGTCCGCCCGGCCGTCGAGGGGTCCCGCGTTGCCGTTCTTCCTGCTCCGGCTGCTGCGCACCGTCCGCGTCCGGCTGCACGGCTGGCGGCTGCCGCTGGCCGTGGCCCTGCTGGTCTTCCTGACCAGCTGGGGGCTGATGGCGCTGGCGGAGCCGGCCGGCAGCGAGATCGTCGCCCCGGACACCTACTGGTGGTACTTCGTCGTCACGGCCGCCACGGTCGGCTACGGCGACGTCTTCCCGGTGTCCCTCGCCGGCCGCGCGGTCGGCACGTTCGTGGTCGTCGGCGGCATCGTCACGCTGACGCTGTTGTTCACCGAGCTGGCCACCGCCCTGCAGACCGTGCGGGGCAGGCGGCTGAGAGGAGTGGTGGCCCTGGACCTCCGGGACCACGTCGTCGTCCTGGGCTACACGCCCGGGCGGACCGAGCGGATCGTCGCCGAGCTGTGCGTGGAGCCGGGCACCCGGATCGCGCTGTGCGCCCACGACGACGTGCCGGTCAACCCGATGCCCGAGCAGCAGCAGGTGTCGTTCGTCCGCGGCGACCTGACGCGCGCCGAGGTCATGGTGCGCGCCGGCGTCGACCGGGCGCGCACGGTGGTGGTCGACGGCCGCGACGACAACGAGACGCTGGCCATCGCGGTCGCCGTCGACCACGCCAACCCGCGGGTGCACCTGGTCGCCGCGGTGCGCGACCTCGGCCGCCGCGAGAGCCTGCGCTACGTCAACGCCGCCGTGCAGGTGGTGCAGTGGCACATGCCGTTCCTGCTGTCGGAGGAGGCGGCCGACCCGGGGCTCACCCAGGTCTACAACGAGCTGATGACCGCCGGCGGGCACGGCAACACCTACTCCCTGCAGGTGCCGCCCGGCCCGGCGACGCGCAGCTACGGCGACTGGCAGACCGCCTTCGGCCGCGACTTCGGCGCCACGCTGCTCGCCCTGCGCACCGACGACGGCCTGGTCGTCAGCCCGCGCTGGGACACGCCGGTCCCGGAGGGCGCGACGCTGTACTACGTCGCCGACGAGCGGCTCGACCCCGCGCGGCTGACCGCCCTGCGCTGAGCCCGGGGGGTCAGAGCGCGCCGAGGGCCGCGGCCACGAGGGCGGCCACCCCCGCCAGCGCCCCCAGCACGGCGAGCACCACGAGCACGACGGGGACGACGACCCAGCGGCGCTTGAACCGCAGGCGCCGGGCGCGGGCCGGGGTCCGCGGCGGCGTCGGAGCCGGAGCCGGCGGTGCCTTCCGTGCCGGGGCCGGCGGTGCCTTCCGTCCCGGGGGAGCGGCGGCGCGGGCGGCCCGACGCTCCTTGCGCTCCCGGTGCCGCTCGGCGAGGTGCCGGGCCTGGTCGCGGGCGTCGCGCGCCACGGTGCCCAGCAGCGAGGCGAGCGCCCGCAGGTCGTCGGCGTCGAAGCGCTCCACCCGGCCACCGAGCGTCGCGCCGCCCTCCCGCACGGAGCCGTCCTCCCGCACGGAGCCGTCGTCCCGCGCGGGGCCGTCGTCGGTGTCCGGCGGGGTCCACGTCGTCCCGAGGGGACTGCCGGACAGGGCCCGCTCCAGCGCGGCGCGGGCGGCGGGCACGTCCATCCGGGCGGCGGGGTCCTTGGTGAGCAGCCCCCGCAGCACCGGCTCCAGCGGCCCGGCGCGCTCCATCGGCGCGGGCTCCTCGGTGACGACGGCGTAGAGGGTGGACATCGGCTCGCCGCGCTCGAAGGCCAGCCGGCCCTCCACGGCGGTGTAGAGCGTGGCGCCCAGCGACCACAGGTCGGCGGCCCGGCCGGCCTCCTCACCGCGGGCCCGCTCGGGGGCCATGTAGGACGGCGAGCCGATGATCGCCCCCGTGGTGGTGATCGACGGGTCGTCGGTGGTCACCGCGATGCCGAAGTCGGTGAGGTGGGCGGTGCAGTCCCGCCCGACGAGCACGTTGGCCGGCTTGACGTCCCGGTGCACGATGCCGGCGGCGTGGGCGGCCTCCAGGGCGCCGAGCACGTCGAGGCCGATGCGCGCGACGGTCGCCCAGGGCAGCGGCCCGTGCCGGTGCACGACCTCCTGCAGGCTGCGCGCGTCGACGCGCTCCATGACCAGCCAGGGCCGGCCGTCCTCCTCGACCACGTCGTAGACCGAGGTGGCGCAGGGGTGCTCCAGCCGCGCCGCCACCCGGGCCTCGCGCAGGGTGCGGCGGCGCAGCGCGTCGCGCTCCTCGGTGCTCAGGTGGGCCGGGAAGTCGACCTCCTTGAGCGCCACGCTGCGGCCCAGGACCTGGTCGGTGGCGCTCCAGACCACGCCCATGCCACCGCGGCCGAGCACGCCGTCCACGACGTAGCGCCCGGCGACCAGCCGTCCGGTACCCGCTTCGGCGGACATGGGCCGGACAGTACGCCCGGACCCTGGACGGTGCGCCTGCTTCACGCGGGGTTCGTGGGCTGCTCCGGGTCGCTCTGCTCCTCGAGGTCGGCCGCGGTGCGCTCGTCCGGCATCTCCAGGGCGATGTCGCGCGGCTGCGGGGTCTCCGGGTCGGGCTGCTGCGGCGTCGTCATGCCCGGCAGCCTGCCCTGGACCGGCCCGTCCCGCTCCCTAGACTCCGGCGTCCGTGAGCCCTCCCCGGCTGCTGGTCGCCAACCGCGGCGACGTCGCCGTCCGCGTCCTGCGCACCGCCGCCGCCCTCGGCCTGGCCACCGTCGCCGTCGCCCCGGAGGACGACGCCGGCGCGCTGCACGTGCGCCGGGCCGACGCCTGGGTCCGGCTGCCCGGGGCCGGTCCGGCCGCCTACCTCGACGTCGCGGCGGTGGTGGGCGCGGCCCGGGAGGCCGGTGCCGACGCGCTGCACCCCGGGTGGGGCTTCCTCGCCGAGAGCCCCGACCTGGCCCGGGCCTGCGCCGACGCCGGGATCACCTTCGTCGGTCCCGATCCCGGGGCGCTGGCGCTGTTCGGCGACAAGACCGCCGCCCGGGCGCGGGCCGCGGCGCTCGACCTGCCGGTGCTCGCCGCCACCGAGGGCGATCCGGACCTGGCGACGGCGACCCGTTTCCTCGCGGGCCTCGGGGAGGGCGCGGCGGTCATGGTCAAGGCCCGCGCCGGCGGCGGTGGTCGCGGCGTGCGGCCGGTGCGCGACCCGGCGGAGCTGGCCGGTGCCCTGGAGCGCTGCCGCTCGGAGGCGCGGGCGGCCTTCGGCGACGGCGCCGTCTACGTCGAGCGGCTGCTCCCCGGCGCGCGGCACGTCGAGGTCCAGGTGGCCGGCGACGGCGCCGCCGTGGTGGCGCTCGGCGACCGCGACTGCTCGCTGCAGCGGCGCCGGCAGAAGCTGGTGGAGGTCGCGCCCGCCCCGGGACTGGACGACGCCCTGCGCACCCGGCTGGCCGGGTACGCCACCGCGCTGTGCGGGTCGGCGTCCTACCGCGGGCTGGCGACCGTGGAGTTCCTCGTCCGCGGCGAGGAGGTGGCCTTCCTCGAGGTCAACCCGCGGCTGCAGGTCGAGCACACGGTGACCGAGGAGGTCACCGGCCTGGACCTGGTCGAGGTGGCGCTCCGGCTGGCCGGGGGCGCGACCCTGGCCGAGCTGGAGCTGCGCACCCCGCCGCCGGCGCGCGGGGTCGCCGTGCAGGCGCGGGTCAACGCCGAGACGCTGCTGCCCGACGGCAGCGTGCAGCCGGCCGCCGGGGTGCTCGAGCGCTTCGTCCCGCCCACCGGCCGCGGCGTGCGGGTGGACACCGCCGCCGAGCCCGGCGGCGAGGTCAGCCCGCGCTACGACCCGCTGCTGGCCAAGGTGGTCGTGCACGACCGCGACCTGCCGCGGGCGCTGGCCGGGACGGCGCGGGCGCTGGCCGAGCTCGACGTCGCCGGCGTCGCCACCAACCGCGACCTGCTGACGACGCTGCTCGCGCTGCCCGAGCCGGCCGCCGGGCAGGCGACCACCGACCTGGTCGACGCCCGCCTCGCCGACCTCGTGCCCGACCGCCCGGCCCTCGCCCCGGCGGTCGTGGACGGCGTGCTGCCGGTGACCGCGCCGCTGTCCGGGGCGGTGGTCGAGGTCCTCGCCGCCGAGGGCGACGCCGTGGCCGCCGGCGCGACGCTCGTGGTGCTCGAGGCGATGAAGATGGAGCACGTCGTCACCGCCCCGGCCGGCGGGGTGGTCACCGGGCTGCGGGTGCGGGCCGGCGACGTGGTGACCGCGGGGGCGGTGCTCGGCGGCGTCGTCCCCGGCGAGGTCGGCGACGACGCCGCCGGACCCGACGCGACCGATCCCGACGCCGTCCGCCCCGAGCTGGCCGAGCTGCACGAGCGCCGGGCCGCCACGCTCGACGAGGCCCGTCCCGAGGTGGTCGAGCGCCGGCGCGCGGCCGGGCGGCTGACCGCGCGGGAGACGGTGGCCGCGCTGGTCGACGAGGGCACCTTCGTCGAGTACGGCCAGCTGGGCCTCGCCGCCCAGCGCGCCCGGCGGTCGCTGGCGGAGCTCGTCGCGCGGACGCCGGGCGACGGCATGGTCACCGGCATCGGCGAGGTCGACGGCGTCGCCTGCGCGGTGCTCGCCTACGACTACACGGTGCTGGCCGGCACCCAGGGCCACACCAACCACCGCAAGACCGACCGGCTGCTCGAGCTCGCGGCCGAGCGGGGGCTGCCGGTGGTGCTCGTCGCGGAGGGCGGCGGCGGGCGACCCGGCGACACCGACGTCGCCGGCTTCTCGTGGCTCGACGTCCCCACCTTCACCACGATGGCCCGGCTGGCGGGGCGGGTGCCCACGGTCGCCGTCGTCTCCGGCTACTGCTTCGCCGGCAACGCCGCGCTGGTCGGCTGCTGCGACGTCGTCATCGCCACCGAGGACAGCAGCATCGGCATGGGCGGCCCGGCGATGATCGAGGCCGGCGGGCTGGGCGTCGTCGCACCGGAGGACGTCGGCCCGACGGCGGTGCACGCGGCCACCGGCGTGGTCGACGTCGTGGTGCCCGACGACGCCGCGGCCGTCGCCGCCGCCCGGCAGGCCGTCGGGCTGCTGACCGGGCGGGTCGTGCCGGGGGAGTGCGCCGACCAGCGGGTCCTGCGCACGGCGCTGCCGGCCGACCGGGTGCGCAGCTACGACGTCCGCCCGGTGCTCACCACGCTGGCCGACGCCGGCAGCGTGCTGGAGCTGCGGCCGGGGTTCGGCCGCGGCATCGTCACCGCGCTCGCCCGCCTGGACGGTCGTCCGGTCGGCATCGTGGCCAACGACCCGCGGCACCTCGGCGGGGCGATCGACGGCGAGTCGGCGGACACGGCGGCGGCCTTCCTGCGGCTGTGCGCGTCGGCCCGGCTGCCGGTGGTCTCGCTGGTGGACACGCCGGGGTTCATGGTCGGCCCGGAGTCCGAGCGCACCGGCACCGTGCGGCGCTTCGGCGGGCTGTACGTGGCCGGCGCGCAGTTGCCGGTGCCGCTGCTGGCGGTGGTGCTGCGCAAGGCCTACGGGCTCGGCGCGATGGCGATGCTCGGCGGGGACCTGCGCGCCCCGCTGCTCACGCTGGCCTGGCCCACCGGCGAGTTCGGGCCGATGAGCCTGGAGGGCGCCGTCCGGCTCGGGCACCGGCGCGAGCTCGAGGTGCTCGCCCCGGAGGCGCGGGCGGCCCGCTTCGCCGAGCTGGTGGCGGAGTCCTACGCGCAGGGCAGGGCGCTCAACGTCGCGTCGGCGTTCGAGGTCGACGACGTCGTCGACCCGGCCGACACCCGCGACGTGCTGGTCCGCGCGCTGGCCGGACTGGCATGGTGAAGGACCCCCTCGCCCCTCACCGCTCGCAGGCTCGCGGCGGGCCCCTGCGAGCGGGCCACGCTACCGTCCGGTCGTGCCCCGATACCGCCTGACCGCCGCGGACGGCTCCGTGCTCCGCGAGTGGGACGCCGCCGACGCCACGACCGCCGAGGACGAGGCGGTGCGCACCGTCGAGGAGCACCGCGCGAGCGACCCGCAGGGCGCGGCGGGGTACCTGCTCACCGACGAGGGCGGCGGCGACGTCGCCCGCTGGGGTCCGGTCGCGCCCTGATCAGGCGGAGCCGAGGCGGCGCAGCAGCACCTCGTGCTCGAGGCGCAGCACCACCTGGGTGACCAGGTCGCGCACGGCGCCCTCGGCCTGCCGGCCGATCAGCGGCGCGTCGACGCGGGCGTCGCCGGTCACCGTGGCCCGGGTGCCGCCGTCGGCCGGCGTGAGCCGCCGCTCGCAGGTCACCAGCGCGGCGCGGCCCATGATCTCCGCGCGGAGGTCGAGGTCGCCGCGGTGGCCGCCGTCGCCGTCCGGCGTCCAGGTGGTCACCTGCGCGACCGGCACCGTGGCGCCGACGAACCGGGCGAAGACGGGCGGGATGCCGGTCGTCGGCGCCGACAGCCGCACCCGGGTGGTCGTGGCGGCGCCGTCCGTGCCGGTGGACACCTCCTGCACCTGCGCCTCCAGCTCCCGGGCCACCTCCCGGAGGAAGGCCTCGTCGGTGAGGACGGCGAGCACGCGGTCGGGGTCGGCGGCGTAGGTCCGGGTGACGTCGATGGGCACGCCTCATCCTCGTCCCGGCCGCGCCGCGCCGCGCACCGGGTGCACCGCTGGCGCGCCCGGAGCCCGGGGTGTCGTCCCGGGGCGACCGTCAGGCTGCGGGTGCCGGCCGCCCCACCGGGGGGCAGGTGTCGGCGGTCGGGGTCGAGGGGTCGGTCGGCGGGGACACGACCGCGGGCTCCGGCGGCCGACCCCAGCACGGCGCGGGGCAGCTGGGGACCGCTCCGGCCGGCGTCGTCCCGTCGGTCGGGGCCGGCTCGGTCGGGGCCGTCCCGTCAGTGGGAGCCGGCTCCACCGCGGAGCAGTCCGGCGCCTCGGGCCCCGGGGTGGGCGTGGGCTCCGGAGTGGGCGTCGGCTCAGGGGTCGGGGTGGGCGTGGGCTCCGGAGTGGGCGTCGGCTCAGGGGTCGGGGTGGGCGTGGGCTCCGGAGTGGGCGTCGGCTCGGGGGTCGGAGTGGGCGTCGGCTCCGGAGTGGGCGTCGGCTCGGGGGTCGGAGTCGGCGTGGGCTCCGGCGTGGGCTCCGGCGTGGGCGTGGGTTCCGGAGTCGGGGTCGGTTCCGGAGTCGGCGTCGCGGTCGGCTCGGGCGTCGGCTCGGGAGCTGGTGTCTCCAGCGGTGGCTGCTCGACCGGGACCGGGGACTCCGTCGCGGCCTGCGACGGAGCAGGCTGCTCCACCGGTGCCGCACTCGCCTCCGTCGGGGTCGGCGCGGCCGGCGACGCGTCGGCCGTGGCGCGCGCGGACGGGGTGGGGGCCGGCGTCGACGGCGCGGCAGGCGGCGGACCGGGCGCCCAGCCCCCGTCGAAGCCGGGCGCCAGCACGCCGATGCTCGGCACCTCCAGCGGGCCGGCCGGCGACGGCAGCGGCTCCTCGGCCGGCCGTCCGACGGTGCTGGCCGCCGGCGACGTCCCCGGGGTCCCGGCGGCCGCGCTCGGCAGCACGGAGGTCGCCGCCAGCGTCGCCGTCACCCCGAGGGCGCAGGCGCCGGCACCGATGGCCGGGATGAGGCGGGCCGGACGCCGGCGTCGCGATGACCTGTCCACGCGCTCTCCCCCTGAGCTGTCGGACGACGTGGCCCCCATCGTCACCCGGGCCGGCGAGCCGGGGCCAGGGAGACGGTCACGGTCAGTCGTCCGGGACGGCCGCCGTCAGCCGGACGGGTGCACCCGACACCCTCACGGCGGCAGTCCGGCGGCCCGGCGCACCGCGGCCAGCCCCTCCGGCGTCCCCGGCCAGTGCCGGGACAGCGCCTCCGGCCCGGCCCGTCGGACCACCGAGCGCAGCACCAGGACGGTCACCACCGCGTCGTCGGCGTACCCGAGCACCGGGACGACGTCGGGCACGAGGTCGACCGGGGAGGCCAGGTAGGCCAGCAGCAGCCACAGCCGGACGCGCACGCCGCGGGGCAGCGACCGGTCCCCGGCGAGCCGGCGGACCAGGCGCAGCACGTCGGGCAGCAGCCGCAGCAGGTCCCGCAGCCGCGTCTCGTCGGGCCGCCGCCACCACAGGACGGCGACCAGGACGACCCAGCACAGCAGCAGGCCGCCGGCGACCGCGAGCAGCGTCCACGCCCACTCCGGCACGGGTCAGCCCGCGTTACGGCGGGCGATCTCCGCGCTGAGGGCGACGGCGAAGGCGGTCCAGCCGGCGTAGGGGAGCAGCAGCCGGCCGGCGACCGGGTCCAGGCGCGCGGTCCGCCGGGCCAGGTCGGCGGTGGAGACGGCGAGCGCGGCGGCCTCCACGGTCGCCAGCGGCGGGCGGTGCGCGCGGAAGAACGCCCAGGTCCACCCTGCGTTCAGCACGAGGTTGGCGGCGTAGGCCCGGACGTAGCCGCGTCCACCGCGCGGCACCGCCCGGGAGCCGGCCACCGCGAGGAGCACGTACAGCACCGTCCACACGCCGCCGAAGACCGGGCCGGGTGGCTGCCAGCCCGGCGTGTCCAGCCGCCGGTACCAGGGTGAGGTGACGTCGGTACCGGCCGATCCCACCAGCGCCGTCGCGGCGACGGCGGCCGAGGTGGCCAGGGTCGTGGACCTCATCGCCCGAGCATGCCCCGCGCCGATGAGTCCGGCGGCCGGAGGGGGTCGGTCCTGCACGTCCCCGAGCCGAGGAGCCCGCATGCCCCCGACCACCGCGCCGTCCGGCCTCCCGGCCGTCGGCCTCGCCGCCGCGGCCGCCGTCGCGTCGAGCACCGCCTGGTACACCGCCTTCGGCCACCGCCTGGCGCAGCTCGACGAGGTCTACGCCGGCGACGCGCCCCCGCCGCCGTGGGTGCCGCCCGTGGAGTTCGCCCGCAGCGCCGTGGTGGCCGCGGCGGTGCGCACCCTCGCCGTCCGCACCGGTGCCACGGCGCCGGCGGACGCCGCGCGGCTGGCCCTCGCGCTGTGGGCGGCCTTCCCCGGCGTGCTGCTCACCGGGTCGGTCGTCCACGAGAAGGTGCCGTGGCAGCAGGCCGCCATCCACGCCGGTGACTGGCTGGTGAAGCTGCTGCTGGTCTCGGCGGTCGCGACGCGCACCCCGCGGCGACGGGCACGCCGCCGCTGACCCGCGCGACACCCTGCCCGGCGGGATGACCCCTCCGGCAGTCGGTGCCGGAGCTCGGTGTCCTGCCGGTGCCGGGGCTGGTCCAGCCGGTCGGAGCGCGGTCCACGACGGACGGCGCGACGTCGACCTGAGCGCAGGGTCGAGGCCGACGACGAGCGGACGCACCCCGGGTCAGGACGACCAGCTCGCGGCCCGGGTGCGCAGCCAGCGGGTGGCGCCCTCGGCGGCGAGGCGCTGTTCCTCGCGCAGCCCCGGCGCGTACGGCGGTGCGGGCAGCAGGGAGCCGGCCCGCCAGTAGCCGGCGAGGGCGACGAGGACGGCGTCGACCGCGGCCGGCGGCGCGGTGCGACCCGCGACACGGGACAGGAAGACGGCCTCGACGTCGTGCCGGTCCGTGCGACCGGCCACCGTCGGGAGGAGGCACACCAGGTCCAGCCAGGGTGTCCCGACGGCCGGCCACGCCCAGTCGACGAAGGCGGTGCCCGTGGGGGTGAGCAGCACGTTGTCCCGGCGCAGGTCGAGGTGCAGCAGCGTCTCCCCGTCGACGCCGTCCGCCCAGTGCGGCTCACGCGCGACCAGGTCCGCGAGGTGGTCGGCGGCCCAGGGGTCGACCTCCGGCAGCGCCGCGTGCTCCCGCAGCCGCGACCACGCGCCGCCGAGGACACCGGCGAAGGCGTCCCGCACCGGCGCGGCCCCCGGCACCGGGTTGGGCGTCAGGGCCCGGGCGCTGCGGTCGACGGCGTCCAGGACGCGGGTCAGGTCGCCGTCGTCCCAGGACGGCGACGGGAAGCGGCCGGCCACGTCGTCGAAGACCAGGCACACCCAGTCCCCGTCGTCGAGGTGCGTCCACATCCGGGGCGCGGGTACCGACGGCGGCAGGTGGGCGCTGACGGTGGCCTCGTGGCGGTAGGCGGCGACCACCCAGTCGCCGTGGGCCGCCGACGCCGCCTTGACGAAGCACCGCCGTCCGTCTGCGAGCACCAGCCGGGCGGCGACCCCGGGCGTGTGCCCGCCCGGCGGCGACTCCGCCGACACCACGGGCGCGCCGGCGGCGTCGGTCACCGCCTGGCGCACCGCGAGAGGCAGCGCGGACCAGGGCGTGCGCATGCGGGCACCCTCCTCCCACCCGGCGTCCCTCGTCGATGCCCGCGACCTGGCAGGGTGCCGGTGTGCTGCTGTCGACGACCCCGGGGCGCCGGGCAGGGACGTCGCGGTGAGGTACCTCGACGCGGACGCCGTCGCCGCGCTCGGACCGGCCGCGGCCGTGCGGGCCGTCACCGACGCCCTGCGCGGCGGCCTCGACCCGGCCGCCGACCCGCCCCGCGTCCCGGTGGGGCTGACGCACGGCCAGTTCCTGCTCATGCCGTCGGAGGCGCCGGCCGCCGCGGGGGTCAAGGTGGTCACCGTCGCCCCGGACAACCCGGCCCGCGGCCTGCCCCGCGTCCAGGCCGCCTACCTGCTCTTCGACCCGCGGACCCTGGCGCTGCGCGCGGTGGTCGACGGCACCGCGCTGACCACCCTGCGCACCCCCGCGGTCTCGGTCGCCGCGGTGCTGGGCCGGCTGCCGGGCCGCCCGCTGCGGGTGGCGGTGGTCGGTGCCGGCCCGCAGGCCACCGGCCACGTGGCCACGCTGGCCGCCGTCCGCCCGCTGGCACGCGTCACGCACCTCGTCCGCGACCCGTCCCGGACCCCGCTCGACGCCGTCCGGCTGGGGTCGCCGGAGGCCGGGCAGGCGCTGCGGTCGGCCGACGTCGTCGTCTGCGCCACCTCGGCACGGTCCCCGGTGGTCGACTCCGCCCTGCTGCGCGACGACGTCGTGGTGGTGGCGGTCGGGTCGCACGAGCCCGACGCCCGCGAGCTCGACGCGGCGCTGCTCGCCCGCGCCACCGTCGTCGTCGAGGACGTCGCCACCGCGCTGCGCGAGGCCGGTGACGTCGTGCTGGCGGTCGCCGAGGGCGCGCTCACCCCCGCCGACCTGGTGCCGCTGCGCGACGTCGTCACCGGCGCGACCGCCGTGCCCGCCGACCGCCCCCTCGTCGTCAAGACCGTCGGGATGTCCTGGCAGGACCTCGTCGTGGCCACCGCGGTCGCCGGGCTCCACGGGGCCTGACGGCGCCGACTCAGCCGCTGGTGAGGACGACGAGCTGCGCGGTGGCCCGGGTCATCGCGACGTAGCGGTCGACCGCCCCCTCGACGCCGCCGCCGAAGGCCTCGGGGTCGACGAGGACGACGAGGTCGAACTCGAGCCCCTTCGCCAGCTCGGGGGGGAGCGACCGGACGCGGGACGTCGCGCGGGACGTCGGATCGCCGATGACGCAGGCGGTCCCCTCGGCGTGCGCGGCCAGCCAGCCGTCGAGCACCGCGTCCCGCTGCGCGACCGACCCGTGGACGACGGGCACGCCGCTGCTGCGGACGGAGGTGGGCACGTTGGCGTCGGGGAGCACGGCGCGGATGACCGGCTCGGCCTCGGCCATGACCTCCGCCGGTGTCCGGTAGTTGACGGTGAGGGAGGCCAGCCGCACGTCGCCGAGCCCGACCCGCCGCAGCCGCTCCTGCCACGTCTCGGGGAAGCCGTGCCGCGCCTGGGCGCGGTCCCCGACGACGGTCAGGCTCCGGGACGGGCAGCGCAGCAGCAGCATCTGCCACTCGGCGTCGGTGAGCTCCTGCGCCTCGTCCACGACGACGTGCGCGAACGGCCCGGCGAGGGCGTCCCGGTCGGCGACCGGCAGGGCGGCCTGGTCGACCAGGGCGTCGCGGAGGTCGGCGTGGCGCAGGCTGGTCATCAGCAGCAGCTCGGAGTCGTCGGTGGCGATCAGCTCGTCGATGACCGCGGCCATGCGCTCCTTCTCCGCGGCCACGGTGGCGCAGTGCCGGCGCTGCCGCCGGGCGGCCTCCGGGTCGCCGAGCCGCTGCCGGGCGGCGTCGAGGAGCGGCAGGTCGGACACCGTCCAGGCCCGGGGGTCGGCGCGCTGCAGCAGCCGGACCTCGTCCGCGCCGAGCCAGGGGGCGCACCGGCGCAGGTAGGCCGGGACCGACCACAGGTCGGCGACGACGTCGGTCGCCTCCAGCAGCGGCCACGCCCGGGTGAACACCGCGCGCAGCTGCCGGTCCCGCTGCAGCGCCTCGCGGACCTGGTCGGGGTCGACGTCGTCGTCCTCGAGCCGGTCGGCCAGGATCGCCAGCAGCTCCTCCCACACCTGCTCGCGGGCCTCGTTGTGCGGCGTCCCGGGCTCGCGCGCCTCGAAGGCCTCGGCCCAGTCGGCGGCGTCGAGGCGCAGGTCGGCCCAGGGCGTCTCGACCGTCAGGCCCCTGGTCGGGGGCTCCTCGTAGAAGCGGACCGCCGTCTCGACGGCGGCCACGAGGTCCGCCGACGCCTTCAGGGCGGCCACCCGCGGGTCGGCCTCGACCGTGGCCGTGGCCCCCTCGGGGACCAGGTCGCGCAGGGTGCAGGTGAGCACGCCCTCCTCGCCGAGGCCGGGCAGCACGTCGGAGACGTAGGCCAGGTAGGGCTGGTGCGGGCCGACGAACAGCACGCCGCCGCGGTGGTGGCCCAGCCGCGGGTCGGAGTAGAGCAGGTAGGCGGTGCGGTGCAGGGCGACGACGGTCTTGCCGGTGCCCGGCCCGCCGTCGACGACGAGCGGGCCCTGCGAGCCCGCGCGGACGACGGCGTCCTGGTCGGCCTGGATGGTGCCGAGCACGTCGCGCATCCGCGGCGACCGGCTGGTGCCCAGGCTGGCGATGAAGGACGACTGGTCGTCGAGTGCGGCGTGTCCCTCGAGCCCGTCGGGGGTGAACACCTCGTCCCAGTAGTCGGTGATCCGGCCGCGGGTCCAGCGGTACCGGCGGCGGCTGGCCAGCCCCATCGGGTTCGCGTGGGTGGCGCCGAAGAACGGCTCGGCCGCGGGGGAGCGCCAGTCGACGAGCAGCCGGCGGCCCGCGCTGTCGGTGAGGCCCAGGCGCCCGACGTACACCGGCTCGGCGCCGTCCGCACCGACCATGCGGCCCAGGCACAGGTCCAGGCCGAAGCGGCGCAGCGCGCGGAGGCGGGCGGTCAGCCGGTGCACCTCCAGGTCGCGGTCCAGCGCCTCCTGGCCGGTGCCACCGGGGGCTCTCCGCTCCGCCGCGAGGCGGTCGGACAGGTCCGTGATCGTCTGCCGGAGGCTCTCGGCGACGGCGGCGAAGTGCTCCTCGTCCCGCGCGACGAGCGCCGGGTCGGCCTTGGCGGCGAGGTGCGCGGGGAGGTCGAACGCGCCGGCCGGCGGCAGCGACGCGCCGGCGTCCCCGGTCTCCCTGGTCGTCGATGACAGGTGCACGTGGCGACTCCCGTGTCCGCAGGTCCGAGCTCCGGCCGGCGAGTGTGGAGCCCGACCCGGGACTTGCCGCAAGCCCCGGGGTGCGCTATACGTTCGAGTGGGAGGAGATGTGGTCCCTCTCCTCCGTCCTCCGCTCTCCTGCTCCCCGCGCAGCCGTGCCGTCCACCGGCACGGGGCCCGGGGTCACGGCGGCGGCACGAGGACGGGTCCTCGGGGCCGGGGTTCAGTTGATGCAGCCGGTGTCCTCGGCGGTCCGGGGCTCCTCGGTCGGGGCCGCGGACCCGGACGGCGCCTCCGTCCCACCGCTGCCGGCGTCGCCGTAGCCCAGGACGAGCTGGACGGTGCCGGGCTCCGGTTCGTCGCTGACCTCCGGAACGGCACCGGGGACCGCGGCCACCAGCGTGTCGGCCAGCGCCTCGTCGCCGGGGGCGTAGCGGACGACGGTCTGCTCGTGGTCGCTGGTGGCGGCGTTGCCGGTGGAGGTGACGACGAAGCCGGCGGCCTCGAGGTCGGCGGTGGCGTCGGCGGCCAGCCCGGGGATGCCCGAGCCGTTGTAGACCTCCACCGACACCTCCGACGGCGCGACGGTGGCCGGCGCCCCCGCCGCGGGGGGCTCCGGCTCGGCCGACAGCGAGGCGAAGAACGCCCGCAGGGTGGCCGCGTCGGCCAGCCGCACGATGGAGCGGCCGTCGTCGTCCTCGGCGTCGGCGTCGGCGATCGGCACGGTCTGGAACCGGATGGCGTCGAGGCGCACCGCCTGCAGATGCTGGGCCAGGTCGAGCAGGTCCAGGTCGTCGTCGATGGTCAGCGACCGCGACGCCGCCTCGATGAGCCGCCGCTGCGTGCCCAGGTCGAGCAGCGTGTCCTGGGAGAGGATCTTGCGCAGCACGCCGCCGATGAAGACCTGCTGGCGCACGATGCGGTCGAGGTCGCCGCGGGGGAGCGCGGGGCTGCCGTCCGGGCGGACGCCGTGCCGCTGGCGGACGAAGGCGAGCGCGTCGGCGCCCTCGATGGTCTGCACGCCGGCGTCGAAGACCGCGCCGGAGTACGCGGAGTCGTCGACGGCCGAGCAGAGGTTGACCTCGACGCCGCCGACGACGCTGCTGAGCTCGAAGAAGCCGAGCAGGTCGACCTCGGCGTAGTGGTCGATCATCAGGCCGGTGAGCCCGCTGATCGTCTGCACGAGCAGCTGCCTGCCGCCGGCCCGGCGCTCCTCCTCCGGCGCGGAGTCGTCGACGTCGCCGTACCCGTACGCGTAGGCGGCGTTGAGCTTGTCCGTGCCGTGGCCCGGGATCTCGACGTAGGAGTCGCGGGGGAAGGAGACGAACGAGGCGCCCGACCCGTCGGCGGGGATGTGCGCCAGGATCATCGTGTCGGTGTTCGTCCCCGAGTCGGTGCCGGCGCTGAACTCCTCGAGCTGCTCGGGGGTGAGGTCGGCGCGGCTGTCGTTGCCGACCAGCAGCAGGTTCGTCGCCTCGGCGGCGTCCTCGGCGTCGGCGTTGCCGGAGTCGGGGATGGCGTCGGTGCGGGTGACCGTGGCCTCGGCGACCCGGGTGAGGTACCAGCCCCAGCCGCTGGCGCCGAGCAGCACCACCGAGAGGACGGCGGCGACCGCACGCGCCACGACGACGCCCCGGCGGGTGCGGGGGGCCGGCTGCTGCGGAGCCTTCCCGGCGCCGTGCCCGTGGGCCGGGCGGCCGGCGCGCGGGTCCAGCCGGGCGGGCAGGGGGCGGTCGGCGGAGGCGCCGTCCTCGTCCCGGGTCACGGCGCGAGGTTAGGGGCGACCGGCGTCCGGCAGGGGTCCGCGGCGCACGGCACCGCCCTCGTCAGGCGTCGAGGAGGGCCTGGGCCAGGCCGGCGGGCTGGGTGAAGCAGGCCTCGTGGCTGCCGGGGGCGCGCTGCGCGGTCACGCCGAGCCGGTCGGCGAAGCGGGCCCAGCCGTACTCGCCGGGCGGGAGGGCGACGTCGTCCTCGCTGAGCACGTAGGCGACCGGGACGCCGAGCTCGCCGGGGTCGATCGGCTCGACCGTCTCGGTGAAGTACTGGTAGGGGTGCGGCAGCAGCAGCGAGTGGACGACGCGCTGCGTCTCCTCGGCCGCGTCGTTCATGAAGGCCGCCTGCCAGACCTCGAGGGGCAGGGCGACCGAGTTGGTGCCGGAGGACTCGGCGAGCGAGGAGAACAGTTCCTGGTACGAGGGCGGCACCTCGTCCATCAGCGGCCGGCCGGCGGCCGGGACGAAGGCGCTCCAGTAGACGAGCCTGCGCAGCCGCGAGGCGACCGCCGGCGCCGCGCCGGTGATCGGGTAACCGCCCCAGCTGTGGCCGACGAGCGTGACGTCGCGCAGGTCCCGGCCCTCGATGAGGTCGACCACCGAGCGCACGACGTCGGCCAGCGTGTACCGGGTGGGGTCGTCGCCGTCGGCCAGCCCGGGCAGCGTGGGCGTGTGCACGGTGTGGCCGGCCGCGCGCAGGTGCTCGGCGACGGGGCGCCAGGCCCAGCCGCCGTGCCAGGCGCCGGTGACGAGGACGAAGTCGGACATGCGCACTCCTCGACGAGGGGTCGGTGTGCTGACCGTCTACCACGTCCGGCGTCCGGGCGCCCCCCTGACCAGCGCGGACGTGACGACGCCCGACGTCCACCCGCCGGCCGCCGTCGCCGGTGGCCGGGCACACCGCCAGGTGGTCGCAGCAGGCCGTGCCGCCGTTGGCGGTGGGGTCGTCCAGGTCCGACCGTGGTGGAGACAGCCGCCCGAGGTCAGGCGCGACAGGCGGCGTGACGAGGAGCCTGCGGCACAGCGACCTCCAGGGGCCGGTGGCGTGCGGATCTCGACGTCTCCGGTGCGCCGTTTGGAGGAGCCGTCAGCTGATCGGATCCGTCACCGACTGCTCACCGGGTGCCGCCACACGCTACGACGGTTCCTCCATGCCAGGTCCCTGGGTCAGCTGCAGTGATCGGCGTCCCGTGCTGCGGGACGCTTGCCGAACCCAACGAGTGCGTCAACGGCTCGGCACGGAGGTCGCCATGCTCGGTGGACGGGGGACCGGGGCGCTCCGGGCTCTTCCCCTGCTGGCCGTCCTGTTCGTCACGGCCTGTTCCGGTGCGGGGAGTGCCTCGTCCGCCGTCACCCGGGCGCCCGGGTCGAGCTCGACGGCGACGGCCGACTCGCTGCCCGACGAACCCGTGGATGGCCACCTCCTGTACTGGAGGACGGAGCGCCACGACTCGCAGGCGTTCCTCAGACTGGACGACGAGGGTGAGCACCAGCTCACCCAGCCCGACACCTTCTGTTGCCTGATGCGGGTCTCCCCGGACCGGGAGCACATCCTGACGATGCCGGTCGAGGACCTGTCGCCGGTGACCGGCGGGACGATCGGGATCGATGGCTCGGGGCCCTTCGAGCCGCTCCACCTGCTCGATCCCACGCTGAACCTCGTCCCTCAGGCGTGGTCACCCGACGGCTCGCGGATCGCGTTCGAGGGGTGGGACGACACGGACCCCACGCGGACGGGTGCGTATGTCGCCAACACCGACGGCACCGGCCTCGTACGCGTCACTGAGCGCCCCGGGATCCCGCACGACGCCCCGCTCGACTTCTCCCCGGACGGCACCCAGGTCGTCGTCTACCGCGCCGGCACGGAGAACGACAGTCAGACCGGCGGTGAGCTGTGGGTGAGCAACGTCGACGGGTCCGAGGCCCACGTCGTGGCGGACACCTCAGCCCACCCGGGCTTCTGGGCGCGTTGGTCCCCCGATGGCAGCCGCATCATCTTCTCCGAGGAGCGCACGTTGCCCACCGGGAGGATCTGGACGGTCCGCCCGGACGGTTCGGAGATGACCGAGTTCTACGAGGACCCCGACGGTGGGTTCGCGATCAATCCCGTGTGGTCGCCCGACGGATCGGAGGTCTTCTTCGCGTTGGACCCGACGAACGACGAGTTCGAGCACCCCGACAACGTCCTCGCCGTCGTCGACGCTGATGGGCGGGACATGCGGGTCGTCGACGACAGTCCTGGCTTCAAGTCCTCACAGGAGTGGTACTGATCCGCACCGCACCTGAGCCACTCCCGCCCGTTCGCTGAAGCGGGCGCGGCGCTGTGCACCCGGATCGAGGAGTCGCCTCCGGCGCCGCGTCGAGGGGCGAAGGCGCTGCTCGTGCGAGCCGGGGCGCTCGACGGGTTCGGCGGCGGCAGGCTGCACGGTCGGTGGCATCGCTGCGTCCAGCCAGGGGCATGCCTGCGGCGGACGGCGGCGGGAGCCTCTGCGGCGTCAGGTGCGGCCGGTCTCGTGGGCCCACATGGCGACCTCGACGCGGTTTCGGGCGCCGAGCTTCCGCATGGGGCTGGCGAGGTGGGCTTTGACGGTGCTCGGGGTGATGTAGAGCTCGCTGGCGATCTCGTTGTTGGTGCGGCCTTGGGCCACAGGCAGGAGGACTTCCTCCTCGCGGGCGGTGAGCGGTTCCATCGGCTGCCGCGGTGGTGAGGTCTGTGCGTGGGCGAACGCTGCGAGCAGTCGGACGGTCACGCTGGGTGCGATCAGTGCGTCTCCGTCGGCGGCAGCGTGGATGGCCTGGGTCAGCAGGGCGGGTCCGGCGTCCTTGAGCAAGAACCCGCGGGCGCCGGCTCTGAGCGCCCCGTGGACGTACTCGTCGAGGTCGAAGGTGGTGATGACCACGATCGGCAGGGGCTCGGGAACGTCGGGACCGGCGAGGCGTCGGGTGGCTTCGATGCCGTCCATCAACGGCATCCGGATGTCGAACAGGCCGACGTCGGGGCGCAGCTCGAGCGCCAGGCGGACGGCCGCGCGCCCATCGGCGGCCGCGCCGACCACCTCGATGTCGGGTTGGGCGTCGAGCAGCATCGTCAGCCCGGTGCGCACGATGGGCTGGTCGTCGGCGATGAGGACCCTGATGCTCATCGTGGCGTCCCGGTCCGGGGCAGGACCGCCTCGACCCGCCAGCCCCGCTCGGCGGCGGGGCCTGCGGAGAAGGTGCCGCCGAGCAGGGATGCGCGTTCCCGCATGCCCACCAGGCCGTAGCCCGTTGGGGCGCGGCCGCCGGCGGCGGAGCCGTCGTCGTCGATGGTCAGCCGTACCCGGTCGGCGTCGCCTGTGACGGCGACGGTGACCTGGGTCGCGTGGCGGGCGTGCCGTCGAGCGTTGGTGACGGACTCCTGGGCCAGGCGGTAGATCGCGGCCCCGACCGCCGGGCTGAGGTCGTCGAACTCGCCGGAGAGCGTCACCTCGACGCAGGGACGCGTCTGACCATCGGTGGCGAGCTGCTCGACCTCGGCCACGCCGGGCTGCGGCGCGAACTCGGTGTCCTGCGAGGCGCGGAGCACGCCGACGATGGCGCGCAGCTCGGTGAGGGTGCGGGTCGCTGCGTCCTCGATGACGGCCAGGGCCTCG
Organism: Geodermatophilus tzadiensis; assembly: GCF_003002915.1. GTDB lineage: Bacteria > Actinomycetota > Actinomycetes > Mycobacteriales > Geodermatophilaceae > Geodermatophilus > Geodermatophilus tzadiensis. The sequence continues at coordinate 189,640 of NZ_PVTG01000009.1, forward strand.
ACGGCACGCTCGGGGTGGGAGGCCGCGATGGCACGTCCTGCCTGGGCCTGGATGGCGATGCCCGAGACATGGTGGGCGACGGTGTCGTGGAGTTCACGAGCGAGCTGTTCGCGTTCGCGGGCCTTGGCCTGGTCGACGTCGCGGATGCGCAGCTTCGTTCCATAGCGGATCGCGGCGCCGAGCGCGGCGGCGAACAGGAAGAACCCGTACGCCAAGACCCTGTCCGCCAGGCCGGTGGGGTCGGCGACGGTGGTGATGGGCAGCCAGAGCAGGATGACGCCGAGTCCGAGTGCGGCTTCCCGACCGGAGCCCCACCGGAACAGGGCGTAGGCCAGGATCAGCGCCGCGGACGTGCTGTTCAGCAGGCCGCCGTGCGACCCGGTGAGGATCCTGACGACGTCGACGATCGTCAACGTGCCGAAGGAGACCACAACCGCGACGAGCGGGTGCGTGCGTCGCCACCTCAGGGAGGCGAGGAGCGCGAGCGCGTCGAGCAACAGCAGCGGGCGCGGCGCCAGGTCGTGGCGGAGCACCGCCTCCACCAGGGACCAGCAGGTCAGGACTGCGAGCAAGGCCCGGTCCCGCGGCCCCCGGTCCGGGGCACTCGTGGGTCGGGGTTCGACCCACAGCGCGTGGAGTGCGCTGGTGGCCACCTGATCAGCCTAGGCAGCCCGCGTGATCGGGGTATCGGCCGAAAGCACGAGAGCTCGACTGTGCCGACGGCCAGGTCGGATCAGGCTCCGGGGCTGATGTGCCCGCCGCCGGCACCCGTGACGGTGGCAGCACCCACCCGATCACGCCGAGGAGCACTGCGATGAGAGCGCCTCAGTCCCACACCACGCTGGAGAGTTCACCGTCCCGGGGCACGCTGGAAGATCTGCGCATGCCCGTGCGAGCGAAGCTCGCAGCAGCGTGGACGAGCCTCATGTTCCTGTACATCTACGTCGACTACTTCCAGCTGTTCAAGCCCGGCTACGTCGACGACATCCTGGTCGGCAGGGTCGCCCAGTACGACATCAGCCAGACCTTCGTCGTCATCGGGATCACGATCGTGGCCATCCCGAGCCTCATGGTCCTGCTCTCCACGACACTGCCGGCCCGTGTCGACCGCGCCACCAACCTCGTCGTGGCAACGCTCTACATCCCCGTCTCGGTGTACAACGCGGAGGGAGAGTCCTGGACCTGGTTCTACGGCCTCACCATCGGACTCGAGGTGCTGCTCCTGGCCTTCATCCTGCGCAATGCCTGGACCTGGCCACGCCGCACCGCATCACCGGCGACCCTGGCAACCGGCCTCGACGACGAGCCACACGTCACGCCGCAGCAGGCCTGACTGCTCGCACCGGCCCGACCATCCTCCGCTCGCCCCACCCGCGGGCACGGTCACCTGTCTCGGCGTTCGCTGCTGAGGACTCCGTCCCACCCCATCTGCCAGAACGGTCCCGGTCGTGATCGAGGCGCACGAGCTCACCGAGCGCCACGGCGACACCACCGCCGTGCACCCCTCAGCTCCACGATCCCGCCCGGGACCGTCACCGGGTTCCTCGGCCGAACGGCGCCGGCACGTCCACGACCGTGCGCACGACCACGGGACCGGACCGGCCGACGTCGGCACCGTCATCGCCAACGGCAAGCCCTATCCGCAGCACCGTGCGTCGTTACGCGAGGGCGGCGCCCTGCTGGAGGCGAGCGCCGTGCACCCCAGCCGCAGCTCCCGCTCACACCTGCTCTCCATGGCCGCCACCCACGACATCGAGGCCGCCCGGGTCAGCGAGGTCATCGAGATGACCGGGCGGCGCGACATGGAGACAGGTGCTGAGCAGTACCGTGCCGCCGGGCTGGTCGCCGCCGTTCGTGACCGGTTCTACCGGGCTGTCGGTCGGCGGCACTGTGTCGATGGGCGGCATCGGCGCGGCCAGCTTCCGGCACGGTCCGCACGCTGGATCGAGCCGTATCGAAAGAGCCGGCCGAGGTCCCGCGGCTGGTCGACTGCGGCGCGGAGCGGCTGGAGACTCTGTCGTACTGCGAGTAGCCGATGAGATCAGCGCCCTGCCTGTGCACGACCAGCCATCGCTCGGGAGTCCCGCTCGGGCCGCCGCGGCTCAGGTCTACGACGGGCGCACAACGGTGGAGGATGCCTGCTCATGACCCAGCCGGAGTCACTCCCGTCCTCACCGACCCCCGAGGCGGATCTCGTCGACGTGTCGGGATCCGCCGACAGTGGCCGCATGGCCGTGGAGGACCACGGTGACGTCCTCGCGGTGATGGGGATGCTGCGCGGGCAGGGGCTGGCCCGTGCGGTGGAGACGGCCGCGGAGCTCGGCGTAGCCGACCTCGTGGCCACGGGTCCGCGCTCCGTCGACGAGTTGGCGGAGGCTACTGGCAGCCACGCCCCATCCCTCTACCGGCTGCTGCGAGCTCTGGCCGCCCATGGCGTGTTCGAGGAGCTCGAGGGACAGCGCTTTGCGCAGACCCCACGGTCGGCCACGCTCTCCTCCACCCACCCCACGTCGTTGCGAGACGTCGCGCGCTTGTTCGGATCGGAGTGGCAGTGGCGTTCCTGGGGAGCCTTCCCGCACAGCATCCGCACGGGGCGGCCTTCGGTCGACGCGGTGTACGGGATGTCGCTGTGGCAGTACTTCGACGAGGTCGATCCCGCCGCTGGGGCCGTCTTCGACGCGGCGATGACCGGTGAGTCCCGCCGCCTGGTGACCGCGATCCTCGCAGCCTGCGACTTCTCCCGCTTCTCCACGGTGGTCGACGTGGGGGGTGGCCGAGGACACCTGCTCGCTGCCGTGCTCCAGACCCACCAGCGGCTGCGCGGCGTGCTGTTCGACCGGCCCTCCACCGTGGCCGCGCCGCACGACGGGTTGCGGGCGCCTGGTGTGGCCGAGCGGGTCGAGGCGGTTGCCGGTTCCTTCTTCGACCGCGTTCCTCCCGGTGCCGACGCCTACCTCCTCAAGCTCGTGCTGCACGACTGGGACGACGAGATGGCAGGAAAGATCCTCGGTCGCCTGCGCGAGGCGGTCCCGACCCACGGGCGCCTGTTGGTCGTGGAGCGTGTCCTATCCCGGGAGACGGACTTACCCGGCACAGCACTACTAGACCTCGCGATGCTCAAGAACCACGCGGGTCGGGAGCGCACGGAAGACGAATTTCGTGCGCTCCTCTCCAGCGCCGGGTTCGAGCTGACCCACGTCGTGCCGGCCGGACCCGTCTGCATCCTGGAAGCGCGGACCCGATGACGACCTGGTGCGTGCTCAGCAGCTTGAAGACGCCGGTGGGGCGGGTGGGGCTCGAACCCACGACCCAGGGATTATGAGGCCGTTTCCGCCCCTTTCTTGACGTGCGTCGATCTTGGCGATTGGGTCCTTGAACTGCGCTTTCATGGTTGGACGTCTCTGGCGCTCACCGACTGTTTGCGGACCTCTTGCGGACTTCTTGCGGACTCGCTGCGGACTGGCGAACTTCCGCGGCTGACTGCCAGCGACTCGTACGGGAGCCTCTGCTGAGCTCCAGTGCCGGCTCGTCGCCCGGTAGCTGCGGAGCATGGAGGTGCCATTTCGCTAGCAGGCGCGCGTCGCCCCGCTCCTGTGAATCTCGTCTGTCTGGCCACCGGAGCCAGCCGAGCCGCCGCCCTCCGGCGCTGCGGCGGCCGAGATGGTTGTCCCATAGGGCGGCTTCCGGGACACAGCCGAAGACGGCGTAGCGGACGTCAGTTGGTAAGTTTGAGTCGACACCGGGCAAGCCCTGCTAGCGATAAGCTGCCGGCCTGGGGAGAAGCGACTACGCCCTCCGAACTCGGCGGGTGAGGCCCTCGACAAAGCTCACTTCGGGCGCGATGGGCAAGCCGCGCATCCATCGGGAAGCCAGATGTGCGAGCCTCCACAATATGCCAATGAAGAGAGCATGCGCGAATAGCGAGGGACCCAGACACGCGAAGATGGGCAAGATTGCCAGGCCGTATTGGCGACTGCGTGCTATCGGCCGCCCATCATCGTCCCGCCAGTCGCTCTGGAGGGCGCGAAGGAGCGCTCGCGCGGCCAGCGAGGTAGACGCTTGAGACAATACAAAGAAGGCGATCAGCAGAGTCAAGTGTTCGCCGTACCGTTGGTCACTTAGGGCAGGCAAGACGAAGGGCTGACTATCCATGTAAGCAGCGCGGTGCAGGATTAACAAGACGACATGCCACCCGAATAAGGCAAATGCAATCTTCAGGTAGCTGCCGAGCCAACCACGCCCAGCTTGAGGCGAGGGCGTCCATCGCTCGCGGCGCGCGTCCCGTAGGCCCCTAATCGTTGCAGCGAGCGGCGCCAAGTAGATGTAGCCAGCGATCGCTGTGGGGTCACTCATCAGGCCGTAGATTGCGACCGTTGTGGTCAAGGTCGGCGCCGCGATGCAGGCTAACCAAACATAAGGCGCGGTCAGTCGTCCGTAGCCGCTAGGACGGTGCTTGACAGCGTTTCGCGCTGCACTGTAGCAGGCGAGGAACCATGGGCCCGCAATGAGAACCGCGGTTTCGCCGGATGACAGCCACGGCTGAAATATGCTCATGCGCTCACCGCCCCAGTGGAGAGGCCCGGCTAACGGCCGGAGTCCCCCCGAAGTTCCCGACCTCCGAGGTAGTAGCGATCGAAACCAGACAGACGCCTGGCCATGGCCGCCCGTCTGCATGGAAGTTTGAGCGTCCTAAGTGGGCCGCTCAGGGACACTCTGTCGGCTTCCTCTAGACGTCTCAGGGACGGCTCCGAGGAGGACGTTATCCCGGCATCCATACCCCGCACTGAGCTGAGCGGCGATCGGCGCGGGCGCCTGTACAGCAGGACGAGCAGCGATGGCTGAGTCACTGCTGGTGACGCCCCCATGACGCAGCCGCTGACACGCTCGTAAGACGTGGACCTGGGCTTGCTGGCCTCTAGGCAGCCTGTTGCACTGACCCGGTGAGCGCCGGCCAAGACAGCAAACCCGAGGTTCGGATCTACTGGCAGGACCCCAATGGCCGGTATCGCTACCGCGCCGTTGTAGGGGAACGAGACGAGTTCGCTCTCTCTGACCCCGACGTCATCGCTTGGGTGGTCGACGTCGCGAAGTACGTCGGTTCAGCTGCTGTCGGCGGCATCATCGGGAATCGGGCGGATGCCAGCCTCCAGGCGATGAGCCGACGGGTCGCCGGAACGGGCCCGGGAGATCGTTACATCGCCCACACCGTGGCGCGACAGGCAATTCAGCGCGAGTTCGGCGAAACGATTAGCGCTGCGCCGGTTTACGAGTCGGTGACCGAGGATAGGCGAGAGCTTCACTTTGACGGAGGCGAGCCGGGGCTCCGCTACGAGGTCCTGTGCAAGCACCGCTCACTCGGAGGCACTAGGGCGGTCCGGATCACGCGCGATGATGCTGGCCCCGAGGCCGGCGGGGTTCAGTAGTGAACGGTTATCGCCTAGTCCTCTGTGCGCTCGTAGGTCCTGGGGTGGTGGCCTAACCGCCCACACCTCCCAGGCGACGAGATGGGCCCGCGTGAAGATCACTCCTCGGTCGCTCATCGCCGCCCAAATGTAGGGGCCGTGATCGGAGCATCGCGCTGCCATTCTTGGCCGTAACGCCTGATCTGGTGGCCGGGCGAGTGGCTCCCTCTGCGCCCTTGGCGACGGGATGCCCCATAGTGGGCCGCCCCGTCACACCCCGGTCCGGCCGGGCGGTCGACGCGGGGCTCTTAGCTAAGGGACACCGTTGCCGGTGACCGCGCAGCGTCCCGGACCCATTGCAGGTTCACGGGGTGTGAAATTCAGCGGGAGTGTCGCCTCCGCTCAGCGTGGAACCGACGAAAACGACAGCCGTCCGGGACGCGACACAGTTCGAGAAGCGACGCTGCTCGTCCAGGGCGACACGTGCCATCCAGATTGCGACACTGGCGCCGGCCGTCCCGGAGGATGACTCGTTGTGGTCGACCTGCAGAACCGCATCCTGGGCGACATCCAGCGGGCCTACCCCGAGGCAGAGCCGTACGAGATGCGCGAGATCCTCCGGACCGCGCAGTTCCTCGGCGGCCACAGTAGGGCCCGACGGCACCGGCTGCTACCGCGGGTGGCGGCGTGGAGCCTCGGTGCGGACTGGGAGGTTCACGTGGCCGCCGAGCTGATGGCCCAGCGGCCGTGGGAGAGGCCCCACCCGAGGCCGGTCACCGACGCATAGTTGCCGTGCTCGACAGCGAGGAAGAGCTGTTGTCCGGTGCCGATGTTGAGGTAGCGCGAAAAAAATAGACCGAGGCCCTTGCCCGAGATGGGACAAGGGCCTCGGTTCGACGTCAGAGCCCGACGGCGCTTGCCCCGTGCTCGGCCTCGGCCTGGGTGAACGCGTCCCCGACGGTCAACTGCTGGATCATGCTGCTGCGGGAGAAGCCGCCCATGGTGTCCTGGTACTGCTTGGCCTTCTCCGCGGCCTGCTCGTTCCAGTCCACGTCCAGGCGGTCGACGGCCCACGTCGCGTCCTCGGTGGAGAACCCGTCTCCGGTCGTCAACTGCCGGATCAGCCCGTCGTGGGAGAAGCCGCCCATGATGTTGAGGTACTGCTCGGCCTTGTCTTGGGCACTCTGCTGGCTAACGGTTCCGGCGTCCGGTGCCGGTGCGGACTCGGCCGTCGACCCTCCGCCGCCGGCGGTCTGCTCGGCAGCGGTCTGGTCGGCGCTCGTGGCGGTGCCGTTACCGCCGCCGCTCTGGTTCGCCATGACGATGATGACGATGAGAAGGATGGCAGCGAGAAGGATGAACCGCTTCTTCTTGTAGAAGGGCCGGCTGGCCTTGCGGTACGCCTTCTCCGCCTTGGCCTGCGCCTTAGCGCCCTTGGCGTCCGTAAACTGTGAAGGCGCAGCAGGAGGAGTGGGCTGAGACATGGGTGATCCCCCGTTGGAAGACTGAGACTGACGCGGATTCTCGACTCGTCGTTTGAGCGGTCCGCTGCATGCGACTGTCAGACTATGCAGACTATGCACTCCGCTGATGGACCGATTCGCACAACGGTTTCCCCACCACGCTGGCACGTCTTGCTAGCGATGGCAAGATCAACTGCAGTCAGGCCTGACCTGCGAAGACCCGGGACCCGTCTAGTTGACCCAGAACTGACCCGGGATACTCGGCCGCATACGGTGATCGATGAAAGGCGCGCTTGAGCTGCGCATATGCCTTTGAGCGCTGTGGGCTGACGACGGCCCATGCTGGTTGAGTTGCGGACTTTTTGCGGACTCTGCGGACTGACTGCGGACTGGGACAGCGCAATCCCTGGCCCATGTGAACCGCCCTCGGGTGGCGGCAAGCCGCTTCACAGCCGGCCGAGGGTGCCGGCTGCAGCGGCTCGCCGTAAGGGCGCTGCGCGTCCCTTCGGGATGGGCCTACGGCCGACCCTTCCCCCGCCCCGCGACGGCCGGAGGGACGCCGGTTGTAAGGAAGCAGGCAGCGGTGTAGAGGCGCCTAACCGTCGAGACTTAGGACGCGGCCACTGACGCCTTCCTACGCACAGTCGGTCGCGGCCCAAGAGCATCGTTCACGCGCGTGGACAGGCGCGGCTGCCCGGCCTGCTCGTAGCCGTTGGGTCCTGTGCGGGCCTCGGTCTCCGCGGTGGGGCCGGCGCATCGGCCCTACCGTGGCGGCCTCAGTACGGCTGTCTCGCCTCGGCGGCGTTGCTCGGGCCGTGTCCCTGGTCGACAG
>NZ_PVTG01000010.1 GCF_003002915.1 Geodermatophilus tzadiensis
GGCACGGCCGACAGATCTCAGCCAAGACAGCCAGGCGTCGGTCAGCACTCAGGGTCAGACCGCGCCCGATGGCGCCGCAGACATCCTCACTGTCATCCGGGGGATGCCCGGCAGGGACGATGGCCGGTGGGTGACCGCGGTCCCGCCCCGGCGTCGCTGGAGCGCGTCGCGTCCCCTCGGGATGTAGCCTCCGACGGCGCCCGCATCGTCGTCGTCCGTCGGACGGTGCGCCGCAGCCGCCTGCCGTTCGGGGGATCGGATGCCACATCGTCGGAACCGCGCTGCCGAGGTCACCGTCACCGACCACGACGTCCACGGTGTCCTCCGCGTGAGGCTGCGTGGCGCGCCGGGACACATCAGGGAGGCGGTCGCCCGGGAGCTCGGGTCAGCGGATCCCGCGCCCTCCGGCGAGCCGGACATCACGGTGACCTTCACCGACGAGCTCCCGCCCGAGGGTCCCCTGCGCCTGCTCGGTCTGCGTCAGGCTGCCTTCGACGACGCGCACTTCTACCTCTTGGACGGAGCAGGACACCGGGCGAGGCTGGACCTCTCCCGGCTCGGTGACCATTTCGAGGTGGTGTGCGAGCGCGGCATCAGTCACATCCCGCTCCTGATCCCGATCGTGGGGCTCCGCCTGCTCCTCAAGGACCACGTCCTGCTCCACGCGGCCTCCTTCGTCCACCGTGGGACCGGCGTCCTGGTGACCGGCTGGCAGAAGGGAGGCAAGACGGAGACGATGCTGCCCTTCATGGCGGCTGGAGCCGATTTCGTCGCGGATGAGTGGACGATCGTCGGGGGGCACGAGCCAACCCTCTCCGGGGTCTCGGGCGTCGCACGTCTCTGGGACTGGCACCTCCGCCAGTTCCCTCAGTACTGGCCTCTCATCCGACCGCGGGCGCGGGCGCGGCTCCGCCTCTGGCGGTTGTACCGACGCCTCTACGGGCTCGTCCCCGGCCTCGACCGTCTGCCCGGCCGTCCGGGTCGACGCCTCCGTCGACTCAGCATGGACGGGGGGGCCGACTGGCAGGGGGTGGACCAGATTTATCCGCCGGCACTGTTCGGTGACCGGGTCCGGCGCAGGAACGTCCCGGTGGACCGGGTCTTCCTGCCGGTCGTGGGTCAGGACGACAGCATCAAGGTCATCCCCCTGGCAGGTGAGGAGGTCGCCAGGCGGATGGTCAGCTCACTGGCCTTCGAGCGCGCGGCCCTGACGACGGCCTACCTGCAGTTCCGGTTCGCCTTCCCCGACCGCACCAGCTCGCTGATCGACACTGCGCGCGAGCGAGAGGAGCGAGTGCTCGAGCGGACCCTCGCCGACGTTCCGGCGTTCGAACTCAGGCACCCGTACCCGGTCGCTCTGCGAGACCTGTACGAGGCCGCTGCACCGTACTGCTGAGCCGTCCGTCCCCAGCTGCCTCTGTGCCCGCGGACCTCCACCGAGGCCACGCGGGCCTCCGCCCGGATCCGCCGGGTCGTCGTGTCCCGTGCCCCGCCCGAGGATGGCCTGCGGGCCAGTGCTCATGGATGACCTGGAGCGCCTGGCGGCGAACGGTCTGCGCGTCCGCCCGGGCGTCGACGGTGGCGTGCGCTGGGAACTCCCCCAGCATGGTCCGGTAGGACCGCCGGAGCCCGTCCAGGACCTCGACCGAGTGCTCACCCTTGCGCGCGAAGAGCACCTCGGGTGGGGCGTCGAGGAGGATCACCAGGTCGGGAGTCGGCGCCAACAGGCGGACGGCGAGCGCGTTGAGACGGCCGTTCACGCCGGCGGTGCGGAGCCGGACCTCGTGGGGGGTCCTGTCGAGGACCACGAGGTGGCCGAGCCCGCGATACCAGCGGGCGGCCATCCCGATCCGGACGACCCGCAGCAGTCGTCGCACTCGCGGTCCTCCGCGGACCCCATCGAGCCAGGTGCGACGCTCTCTCCGCTGCCAGAGCCCGCTGTACACGTAGCGGACCGGGACCGGCAGGGCGCCGACGAGGCTCCTCGCCAGCGTCGTCTTACCGGCGCCGTCGGGGCCGAGGAGGGCGATGCACATGCCCCTCCGGACCATGTGCTCACCTCCACCCAGTGGCTCTCGGGTCGGGTCACCGTACACGGCGCAGCGCGGAGAGAGCCCGGGCGGAGTCCCGTGCCGCACTCGGAGCCGCCGCGGACGATCTCCACCCGGGTCCCCGGCGCCTCGTGGCAGTCGACGGCCGGCCCCGGGCTGCCCGCAGCAGGCCGTGGGAGAACGGGTTGACGTCGCCTCCCGGCTGCGGCCACTCTGCCGGAGCCAGCAATCCGGGCACGGCGTCGGTCAGACGCTCCGCGCCCGCGGACGAGCAGGGGACGCGACATGGCTGCCACGGCGACGATCTCGGCGTCGGTCCACGGGTGACCCGTCCATGAGCGCCACGGTCACCGGCCCCTCCGATCTGGCCGGGGTGCTCGACCTGGCCGCCCGCGGCGGGGGCTCTTGTCGGCTGTGCGGACGGCAACTCACCGACGTCTTCGTCGATCTCGGCATGTCACCGCCGTGCGAGAGCTACATCCCGGCTGAGCGGCTGGAGTCGCCGGAGGTCTTCTATCCCCTCCGGGTGTGGATCTGCGCTGACTGTTTGCTGGTCCAGCTGCCTGCACACCTACCGGCGGAGGAGATCTTCTCCGACTACGCCTACTTCTCCTCGTACTCGACCTCCTGGGTCGAGCACGCCCGGGTGTTCACCGAGCACGCCGCCGAGCGAGTCGGGCTGACGGCAGACAGCCTGGTCGTCGAGGTCGCCAGCAATGACGGCTATCTGCTGCAGCACCTCGTCGGCCGCGGCATCCCGGTGCTGGGCATCGAACCGGCGGCCAACATCGCCGCCGTCGCGGTCGAGCGCGGCATCCCCACACACGTGGCCTTCCTGGGGGAAGAGGAGGGACGGCGGGTGCGCGCCGAGCACGGCCCTGCCGACCTGGTCGTGGCGAACAACGTGTTCGCCCACGTTCCCGACGTCCGCGACTTCAGCCTGGGGCTCGCCGCCCTGCTCGCCGACGACGGGTGGCTGAGCATCGAGGTGCCGCACCTCATGCGGCTGATCGAGTTCGCCCAGTACGACACGATCTACCACGAGCACTTCCAGTACTACAGCCTGCTGACCGCCCAGCGGGTACTCGCCACGGCCGGCTTGGCCGTCGTCGACGTGGAGGAACTGGCCTCTCACGGGGGCTCGCTGCGCCTCTGGGCGCGCCACGAGCGGACCGCGGATGGACGGGTCTCGAACGCCGTCCGCGGCGTGCTGGCCGAGGAGGAGGGACGCGGTCTGCACAGCCTGGCGGGCCACCGCGGCTTCGCCGACTCGGTCGCCCGCATCAAGCGGGACCTCCTCGGTTTCCTGCTCTCGGCGGCCGAGCAGGGCAAGCGGGTCGCCGGTTACGGCGCGCCCGGCAAGGGCAACACGCTGCTCAACCACTGCGGTATCCGTTCGGACCTGGTGCGCTACACCGTGGACCGCAACCCGTTCAAGCAAGGCATGTACCTGCCCGGCACACACATACCGATCCTGCCCCCCGAGGCCATCGCCGAGGACCGGCCGGACTACGTGCTCCTGCTGCCGTGGAACCTCCGCGCCGAGATCACGCAACAGTTGGCCTACGTCCGCGAGTGGGGCGGCCGCATCGTCGTCCCCATTCCTCGACTCGACATCGACTGACCTCAGGAGCCACTGCGTGGACGCTCTCCGCACGCCCAAGCCCCGCCTCCTGCGCGCCGGGGATGTCGTCGAGGTCCGCTCCGAGGAGGAGATCCTGGCCACCCTGGGGCCCGACGCGACCGTCGACGGCCTGCCCTTCATGCCGGAGATGCTGCAGCAGTGCGGCTCCCGGGTGACGGTGGACAGCCGAGCGGACACGACCTGCTTCTACGGGGCCCTGCGTGACATGGACGCAGCGGTCCACCTGACCGGGATCCGCTGTGACGGGTCGGCACACGGCGGATGCCAGGCCGGCTGTCTCATATACTGGAAGGAGGAGTGGCTCCGCCCGGTGGAGCCGACCCCCGAGCATCCGCAGGCGTCCCAGCCGTTGCTGCTCGCCCAGCCTCTCCACCGCGACGGCTGCACGCGGGACGACGTCTCCCGCGCGGTGCACCCTCCGGAGAGCTCCGGTGGTGAGGAGCTCTGGTCCTGCCAGGCGACCCAGGTCCGTGCCGCCACCAGACCCATCCGCACCTGGGACCTGCGGCACTACGTCCGAGACGTGCGCCGGGGCAATCTCCGGCCGGGAACGGTGCTCCGGAGGATCCTGCCGTCTCTCCTGTTCACCTACCAGGGTCTGAGCCGGCGGCGTCTCCCACGGTGGCTGCGGGTGGCGAAGGGCGCGGACATCCCCTTCATCCACGGCACATCGAGGCAGACGCCGTCCGTCGACCTGGGCCTCCAGCCGGGTGATCGGGTCCGGGTGCGGAGCCGTAGGGAGATCCGGGCGACCAACGACCGCAAGGCCCGCAACCGCGGGCTCGCGTTCGACGTGGAGATGACGCCCTACTGCGGCAAGAGCATGCGCGTCCAGCGGTTGGTGCAGCAGATCATCGACGAGTGGACCGGGCGGATGCTGCACCTGCCGGGTCGTTGCGTCGTCCTCGAGGGTGGCGTCTGCCAGGCGCTGTACCACGGCCTGTGCCAGCGCAAGACCGAGTCCTACTGGCGCGAGGTCTGGCTCGAGCGTGAGACACCCGCAGCCGCACAGGGGCCGGTGTCGAGGGCCGCAGCCCAGACCTGAACGGGTCGGGTTCCAACGTGCTCCTCCGACGACGAGCTCATCCTGTGCGGGCAGGCAGGAGGGCCTCCACCGACAGCCAACGGGCACCGGAGCGCTCCACCTCCGGGAGCCCCGAACGCACCTCGTCCAGCAGATCGGGCAGGAACAGGAGCACCTCGTCAGGGCGGGTCGCCACGAGCTCGGCCGGCCCGATCACGGGCATCCCCACTCCGGGGATCACTCGGCCCTGCTTGGCAGGCGATGCATCGGCCACCGCCGGGAGCAGGTCCGGGCCGATGCCGGCGGCCACCAGCAACGGGACCGCCCGTGACGCCGCGCCGTATCCGATGACCCGCCGACCGGCGGCCGCTGCCTGCTGCAGATGGGTCCGCAGCGCCGTGACGCCCGCGGACACCGACTCCGCCAGGACGGTCAACGCCGCCCGTGGGACGTCATCGGGGAGGCTGACCGGTGCTGCGTCCGGCGGCAGGGCGCCGTCGCGACGCGCCGCCAGCAGACGAGTACCTCCGTAGAGCGGGTGCAGCACCGAGGCCACGACGGTCAGGCCGCACTCGGCCAGCTGACGGGCGGCCACGGCGGTGGACGGGTAGGCGTGGTGCCCGTGACGGACCGCGTTCCACTGTCCGTGCTCGACCACCGTCTCCAGCGGGGGGAACACCAGCACCAGCACGCCGTGCGGGGTCAGCGCGTCGGCCCGGCGCCGCAGTCCCGCCCGCTGGTCCTCCTCGTGCATGAGCCCGAAGACGTCGATCACCGCGTCCACCGGTCCGGCACGATCGTCATCCCGGACGTCCAGGCCCGCGGTGTCGAGCAGGTGCACCCAGCTGCCACCGTGCGGACTGCCGAACTCCCGCGCCGATGTCCCGGGCACGAGGAGGCCCCGCTCCAGCGCCCACCCGACGGAGTCCCGAGCGTGCGCGGTCAGCGCGGCCGGCTCCACCGCACGAGGCTCCTGCGGCACGGGGGAGCGGTCGGGCAGTTGCACGAGTCCGCAGCCGTCGCAGGCCCACAGCCTGAGTGGGTGCACCGGGGCCGGCGGGTCATCCGGCAGCGGGAAGTCGTCACAGGCCGGCTGCAGCCCGAGGTCGAGCACGGCCTCCCCGTGTGGAGAACCGCACCATCGGCACGACGCCATCGACGTCACCGGCCCCTCTCCCACGCCACACTGCACGCGTGCTGATCGAGCGCTCGGAGCTTGCCGACGTCGTGTGCTTCCTCCCCGAGACCCGGCACGAGGACGAGCGGGGCTGGTTCGTCCGCACCCTCGACGTGACAGTGGCGGAGCGTGCCGGCGTGGACGCCCGGACCTTCCTGCAGGACAGCCAGTCGCGGTCGCGTCAGGGCGTACTCCGCGGCATGCACGGCCGGGCCGGTGCCGGCGAGGCCAAGCTGGTCCGCTGCGCGCGTGGAGCCGTGCTCGACGTCCTCGTCGATGCCCGGCCCTCCGCGCCGAGCTTCGGGCGCAGCGCGGCCTTCCGGCTGGACGACGAGACGGGACGACACCTCTACGTGCCCCCGGGGTTCCTCCACGGGTTCCAGGTGCTCACTCCGGAGGCCGACGTCTGCTACCGCATCGACCGCGAGCACGACCCGGCGGAGGACCTCGCCGTCCGCTACGACGACCCGGACCTGGCGCTCCCCTGGCCGCTGCCGGTGACCGCCATCTCCGCTCGCGACGCCGCCGCCGGTACCTGGCAGGACCTGGTCCAGCGGTTGGACGGTGCCCCCGGCCACTGAGGCGACAGCACTCAGCGCCACCGCATGTCCTCGGTGAGCCGCCCCTGGTGCTGCAGCTGCTTCAGCCACGCCAGCCGGGTGAAGCGCTCGCGCAGCATCGACCGGGTCAGCCCGTACCGGCGGTAGGCCGTGGCGAGTTCACGAGCGCCCTCCAGCGTCGTCCAGGCCGGCTTGAACGCCGGCACCGCCTCGGCGATGCGGCGGAAGTCGACGCGGTAGGAACGCGGGTCGCCGCCGAACTCGCCGGAGATCCGCACCGTGCTGCCGGGAACGGCCTCGGCGACGACCTCGGCGATCTCGGCCACCCGTCGGTTCTCGCTGTCCATCCCCACGTTGAAGGCCCGGTCGTGGACCGCCTCCCGCGGCGCCTCCAGGCAGGCGAGGAACGCCTCGGCGATGTCGCGGGCGTGGACCAGCGGCCGCCACGGGGTGCCGTCGGACCTCACCACGATCTCTCCGTCCAGGACGGCGGAGGCGACCAGGTCGTTGAGGACGATGTCGGCGCGCAGCCGCGGCGAGAAGCCGAAGGCGGTCGCGTTGCGCAGGGACACCGGCTCGAAGTCGTCGTCGGCCAGGTCGTGGAGATCGGCCTCCACGCGCACCTTGCTCTCCGCGTACGGCGTCACCGGGGCGAGCGGTGCCGTCTCGTCGAGCGGGTCCTCGGTCCCGGAGGCCCCGTAGACGCTGCACGTCGAGGCGTAGAGGAAACGGCGCACGCCGGCATCCCGGGCCAGCCGGGCCAGCCGGGTGCTCGCGGCGTGGTTGATGTCGTACGTGACCTCCGGCGCCAGGCTGCCCAACGGGTCGTTGGACAGCGCTGCCAGGTGACAGACGGCGTCGAAGCCGGTCAGGTCGTCGACGGTGACGTCGCGGAGGTCCCGCCGCACCAGCGGCGGCCGCGTCGGCTCCGGCCCCAGTGTGGCCTCGATGAACAGGCCGCTGTCCAGCCCCACGACGTCGTGGCCGGCACCCGCCACGACCTCCCCCATCACGGTGCCGAGGTAGCCCTCGCTACCAGTGATCAGGACGCGCACGGGACCTCCCGGTCGGGGCGGGCCGCGGGAGGCAATCCCACGACGATCTTGTCGCACCAGTAGGCCTCGGCGTACCGCTGGTGACACTCGACGCCGCGAAGGCGCATGAGACCGAGGAACACCTCTCGGTCGAACCAGTCGCGGTCCCGCTGGGACGGGTAGTGCTCGGCAAGCAACTCGAACTTGCGCGTGGCGACCTCCGGGGGCACCGGCAGATGCACGGCCGGCCGGCCGAGATCGCCGTCCCACTTCGCGATCTCGTAACCGAGCACCAGGTGGTCACGGAAGACCGTCGGCGTGAGCTCGGCGACCAGCCGGTGGTCCTGGTGCAGGTCCTGTCGGCAGGGGCTCAGGACGAGGTCGGCGCCGCCGGCCGCCCGTGCCCGGGCGCCCGCCTCCTCCATCGCCTCCTTGACCGCGTCCCAGTGGGCCGGCAGCCGGCCGTCGGGCAGGTCGAGCACGGTCACCTCGAGGTCGACTCCTCCGCTGAACGCCTTGAGCGACGCATGGGCCTCGGCTTCCCGGTCAGGTGTCGAGGACAGCACGAGGACCTGGAGTCGGGCACCGGGGCAGGACGCGGCGAGCTGCAGGAGGAGGGCACCCGCACCGATCTCGACGTCGTCGCAATGGGCCCCGAGGGCCACCACGACAGGGGGACTGCCGTCCTCTCGGGTGAGCAGTGTCAGGCCGCCCACCTCAGGTCGCCGGCACGGGCGCGCGGGTGGAGTCGTTCTCCCACACCATCCACGGACGTTCCCCATGTGAGAAGAGCGTCTCGAGGTTGTTCCGCTCCTTGATGGTGTCGGTGGGGTGCCAGAAGCCGGTGTAGCGGTAGGAGAGCAGCTGTCCCCGTTCAGCGAGGGCGGTGCAGGCGTCACCTACCAGGTCGCCTCCCTTGGGGATGTGGTCGAACACGCCCTGCCGCAGCACGAAGAAGCCCCCGTTGACCCACAGGTCCAGGTCGCTGGCGGCGCGGATCTGCCGGATGTGACCACTGGAGTCGATGTCGACGCAGTGGAAGGAGGGGTCGGGACGGGCCGCGAGGAGGCTCACCGTGGCGTCGCTGTCCCGGAACCGGTCGACCATGATCGGAAGGGGGGCGTCGGTGAGGACGTCGGAGTAGTTCGCCAGGAACACGTCGTCGTCGGCTACGAGATGTCGAACCCGACGCAGCCGCTCCCCGATCGCCGAGTCCACGCCGGTGTCGACGAAGTGGATGGTCCAGTCGGCGATGTCGCTGGAGAGCAGGTCGATCCGCCGGCCGCCTTCCCTGAGCACGAAGTCGTTGCTGGCGGTCTCGCGGTAGTTGAGGAAGTAGTCCTTGATGTGGTGGGCGCCGTAGCCGAGGCAGAGGATGAACTCGTCGTGGCCGAAGTGGGCGTAGTAGCGCATCACGTGCCAGATGAGCGGGCGGTGGCCGACCATGATCATGGGCTTCGGGACCTCTGTCGTCCCGTCCCGCATCCGAAGGCCGTACCCGCCGCAGAAGAGCACGACCTTCATGACGACGTCCCCATCGCACTGTTCTCGTACGACGCCGCGCTGTGGGAGTCGCGCGGCCCGGCACGACGATGACCCGGAGGTCGGGCGCTGGCGACTCGACCGGAGAGGCAGGGTGGGCGTCGGCTGTGCGTGCCCGGGGAAGGACGACTGGCTGTCGCGAGGAGCTCGACCGACCCGAGCGCGCCTCCGAACTCCGACATGACCACGGCAGAGATCCCTTCGTCCGCACGACGGGCGATCCCCGCACGACCGTTTGTCGTGATGGACGTCGACCGCATGAAGACCCTGGAGGTACGGGCGGGACTGGTCAACCACTTCGCGGATGGCAGCGCGAAGCTCGGCCACCGTGAGGGGCGGTTTGGTCCTGGTCCGCGGATCCAGCCACGCCGGGTGCCGACCGCACTCGACGTCTGGGTGACGGAAGGGGATGCCGCCGGCCGACTACCGGTGCGATCTCGACCTCGGTCGGCGCATCTCACCTACCGGTCGAGCACCCGCCGATCCGAGGTCCCCCCGGGACGTCTCTCGGCGGCCGTTCCCGGCGCATAAGGGTCACGGCCTGCCACCAGACGATGGGAACGATGACCCACTGGGCGAGGGACAGGCCGAGGGCCGCGCCGGGAGCCCCCCACAGGTCTAACCCGCCCAGACCGAGGACCAGGTAGGCCGGAGCCTGCACCGCGGACGCCCAGAAGGCCTCCCGTGCGTACCCGTGGGCCCAGAGCACGACGTGAGCTCCGGATGCGCACGCGAGGGCGACGACTCCGAGCAACGTGGCGGGGAGGACGGCCCGGCCGTTGGCCCAGCTGTCCCCGAGCAGTGCCGTCCCGACGCTGTCGGGGAGTGCCAGTACGGTCACGCCCCACGCCAGGTCGGCCACCACCAGCACGGCGGAGATAGCCATGGCGACTCGGATGGCGCTCCTGCCCCTCAGCCGACGGCGCGAGACCTCCGGGGTGGCGAACGTCGCCATGCTGGTCCCCAGCAGGGTCAGGGGGCCCAGTACCACCAGTGCCGCTCGGATCGCGCCGACGTCGGACGGCTCACCCAGGACCCCAATGAGGAGGAGGGTGACCTGGTTGGCCCCGACGAGGCCGAAGGTCGCGGCGTAATAGCCCAGGAGATCACGCTGCCGGGCGAGCCAGAGGAGGCTGGTCCTGAACCGTGGGGGAGCGCCGAACTGCAGGATGCCCACGAGTGCTGCCATGAGCGCGGCGCCGCCCCACGCGAGCAGCATCGCCGTTGACGAGTCCTGGCCCACGAACAGGGCGGCGGCGATGAAGGCGAACTGGGCCGCTCCCCAGAGGACGTCGTTGTAGAACGCAGCTGACGGGCGACCCTGTGTGACGAAGACCGCTCTCCACATGTCCTGCAGCAGGAGGCCAGGGAGCAGGAGACCCATGCACACGAGGGACAGACCCAGCGGCCCACCGATGGACAGGCCGACGATCCCTGCGATGACGCCCGACGCGATCCCGAGCAGCGTCGCCGCTCCGGTGGCGGAGCAGGCGGCGGAGGAGAACGCACCCGGCCCGACCGAGGTGTAGCGGACGACGAGGGGCTGAGCGATGAGAGCGCGACCAGCGCCGAAGAGCAGGGTGTACAGAGTGAAGGCGACGGCGAAGTCCCCGAACTCATCAGCCGTGAGGATCCTCGCGACGAGGACGGACAGGGCGAAGTTGGTGCCGCTCGACACGATCTGGTCCGCGAGGTTCCAGCCCGCCCGTCCCGCCAGGACCCGGGTCTGACGTACCGAAACGCTCGATCGTCCGCCTCGCCTAGTCAAGGACGGGCCCGTGCTCTGCCGTCACCAGAGCATCAGTCGAGGAACCGGTTGACAGGGGGCCGCCGAGGGTCTGCGTCGACGGGCCGGGTCCGCGTGCCGACGGCGCTCGGTTGCGATCACACCGGCCGTCCGCGGCGACCGTCGGCCACGAGGCGTCCGGCCACGGTGGCTCGGGCGGTGACGAGGCCCACGGCGTGTGCCCAGTCCTCCCGAGCGCGGTGGACGTGGCCGAGCAGGAGACGCGCCAGAGCCCGGCCGGTGTACCCGAGGCCGAGGGACGTGACGATCGCCGTGGCCGCCACGGGACGGTGGTGCTTGTGCAGATAGCGCGACATCGAACTGCCGTGGAGCCTGCCCATCTCGAGTGACGGAGCCCCCGAACCCCCGGCCGAGAAGATGGTCACATCCGTACGCAGACGTTGGTACAGCCCGTGGGCGCGGCTCTGCCGGCCGAAGGCCACGTCGTCGTTGTAGACGTAGAAGTCCTCGTCGAAGCAGCCGAGGTCGAGAAAGGTCTGACGACGCACCGCCATGACGGATCCGGACACCCAGTCGACGTCCAGCGACTGGCCGACCTCGGGATGGCAGTAGATCCCGAGTCGGGGAAAGGCCCTGTGCGCTCCCACAGCATGCGCGATCGCGCGCGGCAACGTCGGCTCCCAGCCCCCGACTGCCCACTCGGCTCGCCCTCGGGAGTCGACCACGACCCCAGCGCTCGTCGAGCACAGAGGATCGGTCGCCACGTCCTCCACGAGCGTCGTGATGACCTCGATGTCTGGCCGGGTGTCGGGGTTGAGGAAGACGAGGAACTCTGCCTCTGAGGATCGGGCCGCGAGGTTGGCGGCGCGGCTGTAGCCGATCCCTCCTCCTCTCATGTACCGGCCGTTCGGGCGATCGAGGACGACCTGGGCGAGGCCGTCGCCGTCATCGAAGTTGTCCACCACGGCCAACGGGATGTCCGCCGGCAGGCCAGCGAGCAGTTCGGTGACCTGCGCACGGCTGCGGTAGGCGACGATCACGAGTTCGACGTCGAACGGGCAGGTGTGCTGGCTGTGCCCCGCTTGCATCGTGTGCCGGCCTCTCCCTCAGCCGCGGACCATCGACCGAGCACCATCCACCACCGGGAGTGTGACCACAACCGGCGCACGCCCGTGCGGCGAACGTGACCGCAAGGCGTCGACCACGGCTGTCACGCGTTCAGTAGGCGCAGGACGGCGCGGGAGCATCCGCATCAGGTTCGCCAGGTCGAGCGCGAGCGGCCAGTTCTCGACACACCGGATGTCCGGCTCCACGGCCTCGTCCCAGGTCGAGTCCAACCGTCCGCTGACGTGCCGGCGACCCGTGCTGCCGGGCTTCGCGAGGCAGACAGTGCGCTTTCCCACCCGGTGCTGTGGGGGAGCGGCGGACCCTGCCCGCGCAAACGGACCACCGCACCGATCGTCAGGAGCAGCGGCGAGCACGACACGAGCGACGCGGCGGCGACCTCGTCGGGTATCCCCTCGTCCACCCGCCGGCGGCTGCGGAACTTCGGCTCCCGGACCTCGACCAGCAGGACGCTCGTCGTCGGGCGGATCTGGAGTCGGTGGGGTGCCATCTCCAGCAGAACCCATGCCGTGAGGACGTTGCTGCCGGTCCCCGCGAGGTGCCAGGACGTCCTCGTGCCTGGAGGCGAGGACGGCCGACGGGTAGCGGTCAGCGGCCTGCGCGAGGCAGGCTCCCTCTCCATCGACGACGGTGATGTCCCAGTTGGCAGGTCCCCACTCCGTCCTGTCGTGGCCATGTCGTTGTGGACCGGATCGTGCGATCAGTACGCCCCCTCACCGCGGACGACGGCCCGGAGCGTCTTCCACAGAATCATGAGATCCAACGCCAAGGACCAGTTCTCGACGTAGCGGAGGTCGAGGCGCACGGCCTCCTCCCAGGTCAGGTCGCTGCGACCGGAGACCTGCCAGAGGCCGGTGAGCCCCGGCTTGACGAGCAGTCGGCGACGGACGGAGTCGTCGTACCGGGCGACCTCTTCGGGCAGCGGTGGGCGCGGGCCGACGAGGGACATGTGGCCGAGGAGGACGTTGAACAGTTGAGGCAGCTCATCGAGCGAATGACGCCGGAGCATCTGTCCGACGCGGGTGACCCGTGGGTCTTTCCGGATCTTGAAGAGCAGCCCGTCGGCGTTCTGGTTCCGAGTCCCCAGTTCCGCCCGGTGAGCTTCCGCATCGGTGACCATGGTCCGGAACTTCATCATGGTGAAGGGCCGGCCCGCGCGACCGATGCGGGTCTGGCGGAACAGTACCGGCCCCCTGCTGTCGACCCGGATCGCCACGGCCAGGCCTACGAGGATCGGGAGCGCGAGGAGGACGAGCGCGACTGCACCGATCCAGTCCAGCGATGTCTTGACCACTCTCTTGGGACCGGTGAAGTGAGGCTCCTCCACGTGCACCAGGGGCAGCCCGATGAACGGACGCATGTGCATGCGTGGACCGGCGACCTCCATGAGGCCTGGGGCGACGAGCAGTTCCACACCCGTGCCCTCCAGTTGCCAGGACAAGCGACGGAGGTAGGCCGCGGCGGTCTCACTGCTGCTTGTGACGGCTACCGCGTCGACCTCCCACACCGAGACGGCCTCCCGGACGTGGGCGAGGTCGCCCACCACCTGCACACCTTCGGCGCGCAGCAGCGACGCGTCGTGGGGATGTGGGACGCAGGCCGCGACGACGGCCATCCCGCAGTGTCGCTCGCGTTGCAACTGGCGGACGAGATCGACCACCGCTCCCTCCCGGCCCACGGCGAGGACCGTCCGCATGCACCGCCCGGCAGCCCTGAGCCGGTGCACCCACCGGCGCAGTACGTACCGCCCGACCGCGCTCATCACGACCGTGGTCGGTACGGCGATCACGACCAGGGCGCGGGACAGCTGCCAGTTCCCCGCGTAGGACGCAAACCCGATGGCGGCCAGACCGGCCAGGCCGGCGTGGAGGACGCTTCTGAACTCCTCGTTGCCCGTGCCGATCGTCGAGACCTCGTAGCCGCCGCCGAGGGCCACGACCGCCACCCACACCAGGGGGAACACCGCCACCGCGACCTGCGTCGCCGGACCGACGTCGGTGCCGAACCGGACGAGGTGAGCACCGACCCCGCACACAGCAGCGGCGACCAGGTCGGACGCGACGGCCGCTGTGATGTACCGGGGTACCCAGTGCAGGGGGCGCCGATCCGGACTGCGAGCACGGAGTGGGCTGGCGCCGGTCGGCACCGGTCCGAGCCGTGTGGTTCGGGCCGGCGCGCCGCGGACCAGGTCGGCGAGCTCGACCGGCTCGCGGGTCCGGGGGACCTCTAACGCCACTGCACAGCCCCTTCCTGTCACTGCTGACAGGCACGGGGCAGCGCCTGGAGACGCTCCCCCACTGCGTCCCACGCCGGACCCTGGACACTTGCGTGTCGATGTCCTCGTGTGAGGACGTCAAGCAACCAGAAGCCGTAACCGAGCGCAACCCCCTCGAGCGCCATCACGCCTGATCAGGACGTAAGTCCCTTGTCGGCACGTGAGCCATCGGTGACAGAAGGTGAGGGGCGTCGACGAGCGATCGAGTGGCTGCCGCTCCTCTCCGGCACTCGAGGTCCTCGTCGGGGGTCGGCACGGGAGCGCCGCCTGGCCCCTAGTAGCGCACGACCCGGTCACCGCTTGATGACGTCCGCCTGAGCGGCGCCTGACAGCGGTTCCCGGTGCCGGCGACGACGGCGTCGAGCGACTCCTCGACGCGGCCCTCGGCGGTGTGGTGGGGCTTCGCGCGGGTCCGCGGGCGCAGCACCGAGTGGTGAACCAACCGGCGCATCCCCGCGCGGGCGGTGGTGTGTCGCACGTCCGAGGCGCGCGGCGCCTCGGTCGGGTCGAAGCCAGTCCTGGCTGTGCAGGCGGACGGCAACCAGTGCGACGTCGTCGGGGCGGTGGTCGACCATGCGCTCGACGAGGTGTCGCACAGCTCCGGCAGCGGGCGCGCGGCCAGGTCGTGCAGCACCCGGGTGAGGCGGGCCTGCCCCCGTCAAGGTGAAGTCGCGCCGCTCGACGACGCTCTCGGTGTAGAGCAGCACGGGCGAGCTCTGCTCGAGCACGGTGACCCGCTCCCGCCGAGGCGGACCAGGGGCGACGCCCAGCAGCCCGTCGTGGTGCCCGTCGTCGAGGACAGTCATGGCGCCGGCAGGGGAGAGGGCGACCGGGGGCGGGTGCCCGGCGTTGGACCACCGCAGCCGGGTGGTGCCGGCCGCGATCTCGGCGGGGGTCTGCTCGAGGCGGGCGGCGGCCGTCACCAGGGTCGAGAGCCGCAGCAGCGCTATCGACCGGTCGAGGTCACGCAGGACGTCGGCCGGCCCGGCGCCGGTGCCGGTGCCAATCCCCCGCAGCAGGCTGCGCAGCTGGCCCATCGTCGCCGCGGCCGCGGTATCTTGACCGGCGACGTCGCCGATGACCAGCGTGGTCGCGCCGTCGGAGGAGAAGAAGGCGTCGTATCAGTCGCCGCCACCTGATGCCGCCTCGGCGGCGGGCAGCGACCGGACGACTATCTCGGCGTGGTCAGGCTCGGGCGGCGCGGTGAGCATGAAGCGCTGCAGCTCCAGGGCCAGCCGGCGCCGCGTCCCGTATAGGCGAGCGTCGTCCAGCGCCGTGCCGAGGCAGTCGGCGACGCCGCGCAGCGTCGCCACCTCGTGGCCGGTCGGGACCCGCCCGTCCGCGTAGAGGAGGAAGGTCAGCCCTACCGTGCGGTCCCAGCCGGGCGGGGGCAGGGCCAGCGCGGTGCTGGGCTCCAGCGCGTTCAGCAGTGGCCGCGGCTCGCCGGACGGCGCCGTGCCTAGGGCGGTGACCTCGAGGAGGTAGACCGACAACCCGTCGGCCGCCGGCCAGGCGCGGATCTCGTACCAGCCGTCCAGCGGTGCGGGACGTACGCCTCGAAGGGGACTGGCTCGCCGGTCTCGAGGGCCCGCCGGTAGGCAGCTCGAACGTCGACCCGATGGCGACCGGCAACCTCTCCCCGAGCAGCTCGTCCCGGCGCCTCCCGAGATGCGCTCTGCCTCGGGGTTGACCTGGGCAGAGCGCCAGTCGCGGGTGAGCGGGTAGGAACTAGCGGGCATCGCCTCGAGGACGTGGACCACGCCGAGCTGCTCGGTCACGTCGGAGGCGGGGTCGAGCA
This sequence comes from Geodermatophilus tzadiensis, assembly GCF_003002915.1. Lineage (GTDB taxonomy): Bacteria > Actinomycetota > Actinomycetes > Mycobacteriales > Geodermatophilaceae > Geodermatophilus > Geodermatophilus tzadiensis. The sequence goes on from NZ_PVTG01000010.1 coordinate 15,979, forward strand.
GGCGGGTAGCTGCGCCGGAGGCGTCGCTCAGCACCCGGCCGCAGGCGGAGATCCACCGGATGGCGCCGGTGGGGAGCACCCGGCACAGGGTGTCGAATCCACCGCGGGTTTCCATGGCGCGCTGGACAGCGGCCGCGACGGCGTTCCGGTCGTGGGGGTGCACACCCGACCGGTGACGGTCCCGACATCGTGTCCGGACGGGCGGGTCGTCGCCGAAGATCGCGGCCAGGCGCTCGTCGCGGTCGAGCACCCCGCTGACGAGGTCCCAGTCGAACATACCGATGCCGGTGGCCTCCATCGTGAGCTCGGCGCGCAGTGTTCTCGACAGCTCGTCCCCTGTTGCCCGGCCTGCCGCGGATCCGCGTCGAGCGGGTCGCGCGCCGCGAGGTCCCCCGCTGCGCCTTTCCGTTCCTCCGGCCGGACCGGTCCCGTCCCGCCGACTGGAGACGCGACCACTCCTTGTGTTCACCCACGCGTCTGTTGACCGGCAACGCACCGACCTGGTGTCACAAGTGCGGAACTCTCCGTGGCTTTCAGTCGTGACGTGGAGGACAGTGTGGTGCAGCACGGGGGCCGGGCGACGGCTGGAGGACTCGTGCTGTGGTGGATCTGGCTGCTCCTCATGTGGAGCGCCCTCGCGCTCGTCCTGGGTGTCGTGCTGGGGGGAGTCATCCGGACGGCGGACCGGCGCGAGGTCGGTGCCAACCGGGGAGCCGACGAGCAGCCGCGGGGTGTGCGCCTGCCGACGCCCCGACTGCAGGGACAGGTCGGCGGTCAATCCGTCGGTCGAAGACGGTGACGCAGCCCCGGAGGTCTCATCGAGCCGGCCGCCGCAGGTGAGCCGTAGGTTCTCGTAGGGGTCCCCGATCGGCTTGTCGTAGTAGAGCTCATCGCAGGCGAGCATGTCGCCGTCCCGGCAGTCGGCGGCGAGGCTGGCGTACTGCGGGTCGTGGTCGCGGTCCCCGGCTGCGGGTGGCTCCGTCGGCGCGCCGGTGCCGCTTCACCCGGCGCCGGGCGACCCGCCGGTGACGAGGACGGACCCGCCGGTCAGGGCCAGGGTGACCGTCGCGACCACCGCTAGGGCGGCGATCGGCGCCAGCGCGGCGACGAGGGATCCCGTTGGCACGGTCGTGGGGCCGGGCGGCGGCCGCCCGGCCTGCGCCCACGGTATCCCCGGAGGGGCAGGCGCTGGCCGACCTGCAGGCCCTGCGCGACGAGTCCCTGGCGCGGGTGGACCTCGACGGCCGCTGGGTCGCGCAGGTGGCGAGCAAGGACGTCGGGATCACCGACCCCCTGCAGACGGCCGCCAACGGCACCCACCAGTTCTTCGCCGCCGACATCCTGGCGGAGAGCCGTGCGGCGTTGTCGGCGGTGGAGGACCCCGCGAATCTCTATGTGCTGTCGAGCACCGACTTCGGCACGACCTCGACCGCTCCCGACGGCGGCCCGTACTGGGTGACGCTCGTCGACGGCGGCTTCACCGGCGAGAGCGCCGTCGACGCATGGTGCGCCGGCGTTTACCCGCAGCTGAGCGCCGAGCAGCTGGCCAACACCTGCGTCGGGCGGCCCCTCACCCCACCGCACGCCTGAGGTCTGCGCGTCGCCCGTGGCAGGAGATCTGGAGCGCGTCGACACGTACGGGGCAGCCCCACCATGTGATCCAGCGTGCTGCCATGACGGTCAGTACCGTCAGGTCCTCCCCGGTGAAGGGCGCGCACTCATGCACATCGCCTACATCATCTCGGCGTACCGATCACCTCACCAGCTGCTGCGGCTGATCTCCCGCATCCAAGGCCGGGAGACCACGGTCCTGGTGCACGTGGACAAGAAGTCGGGTGACGAGATCATGAACCCGATCGCCTCGGCGCTCAGCGGGACGCCCAACGTCCACCTCCTCGAGCGTCACGTCTGTCATTGGGGGGACTTCGGGCACGTGGCGGCCTCACTCAAGGGCATCCGTTTCATCGTGGAACGGAGGGTGAAGTGTGACCGAGTGGTCCTCCTGACAGGTCAGGACTATCCGATCAAGAGCAACGCCGCCATCAGGGACTTCTTCGCAGCGCACTCGGACCGCGAGTTCATCGAACACTTTCCCCTCCCGCGCGCGGATTGGTACCGCGGTGGTATGCCACGGCTCGAACACTGGCACCTCTGGCTGGGTGGTCGTCACATCGAGCTGCCCAAGGACGAAGCTCACCCGGGTCACGAGGGGCCTGTACAGCTGTTGGTGAACAAGGTCCTTCCCCGGCGCCGACCTGTTCCGGGCGATCGACGACCCTACGGAGGTGGGGGGTACTGGTCCTTGACGAGGGCAGCCGTCGAGTACCTGCACCAGGTCCTCCAGGAGGAGCCGGCATACACGCGGTTCTTCAGGCGCGTCTACATCCCGGACGAGATCTTCTTCCAGACCCTTCTTCTCAATGCTCCACTGCAGGATCGGGTCGTCAACGACGATCTGCGGTACACGGTGTGGCGCGACGGCGCGCAGAGCCCGGCCGTGCTGGCTGTCGACGACCTCGACGACTTGGCCACCTCGCATGGTCTGTTCGCGCGGAAGTTCGACACCGGAGTGGACGCACGAGTGCTCGACCTCATCGACGACGCACTGCTGTGACCGGGCGTCACGAGTTCGGATGAGGTCGTAAGAGGGAGGGCACAACAGGCTGAGCCGGGTCCTCGTCACACCCGTCCAGGGGGCGGTCGCGGGGCAACAGAGGTGCGTTCGCGACTGACGCCGCATGATGGCGCCCGTGCGTCTGGACGGGGACTCGGTGAGGTGGACGGAGAACACGCCGCGGGGCGTCGCGCGAGACGACCCGTGGACCGCCCTGTGGCGGGCCCGGGAGCTGATCGGGTACTTCGCGTTGAGGGACCTGCGGTTGCGGTACCGGCAGGCGGTCCTCGGCGTCGTCTGGGTCCTGGCCCAGCCGATCGCGAGCGTCGCGGTGTTCACCGTCGTGTTCAGCCGGTTGGCAGGCGTGTCCAGCGAGGGGATCCCGTATCCGCTGTTCGCGCTGGTCGGGATGGTCACCTGGACGTATTTCTCCAGCACCGTGGTGTCGGCCAGCACGGTCCTCGCCTCCAACGTGAACCTCGTGACCAAGGTCTACTTCCCGCGGATCGCGGCGCCGGCGTCCTCCCTCCTGCCGCCGGCCGTGGACCTCGGGGTGTCGCTGCTGCTCGTGGGCGTACTCGCCGCCTACTACGGCGTGTCCCCAGGTGTGCAGCTGCTAGCCGCCCCCGCGTGGCTGCTGCTGCTGGTCCTGACGGCGACGGGGGTGGCGTTGTGGGTCTCCGCGCTCAACGTCCGGTACCGGGACGTCCAGCACGCGATCGCCCCGTTGCTGCAGCTCTGGCTGTTCGCCAGCCCCGTGGCCTACGGGGCAAGCCAGTTCTCCGGGTGGCAGGAGTGGGTGTACGCCCTCAACCCCATGGCCGGCCCCATCGAGCTGGGACGTTTCGCGTTGACCGGCACACCCTGGCCGGGATGGCCCCTCGCGGTCTCGGTCGCCTCCACCGCGGTCCTGCTGGCCAGTGGTGCCCAGTACTTCAGCCGGGCTCAACGCTCCTTCGCGGACGTGATCTGACGTGGACCGGATCCAGTTCGAGGACGTCAGCAAGCGGTACGTCCTCGGTGACCGGGCGAACGCACGGGAGGCCCTGGTCGCCGCGGCCAAGCGCGCAGTCAGACCGCGCAGGGCGCCCGCGCCCAAGGAGGTCTGGTCCCTCCGGGACGTCAGCTTCGCGGTGGCCGATGGTGAGACGCTCGGCATCCTCGGCCGCAACGGCGCGGGCAAGAGCACGGTGCTCAAGGTGCTGGCGGGCATCACCTCCCCCACCGCGGGTGTGTCGAGGACCCGGGGAAGGGTGGCGGCACTGCTCGAGGTCGGCACCGGCTTCCACCAGGAGCTGACCGGCCGCGAGAACGTCTACCTCAACGGCGCCATCCTCGGGATGTCGCGCCGGGATATCGGCCGGGCCTTCGACGCCATCGTCGATTTCTCTGGTGTTGAGCGCTTCCTCGACACCCCCGTCAAGCGCTACTCCAGTGGCATGTATCTGCGGCTGGCGTTCGCGGTGGCGGCGCACCTCGACCCGGACGTGCTGGTTGTGGATGAGGTGCTGGCCGTCGGGGATGCCGAGTTCCAGCGCAAGTGCCTGGGCCGGATGGAGGAGGCGGGCAGCGAGGGGCGCACGATCGTCTTCGTGAGTCACGACCTGGACGCGCTCACCTCCCTGTGTCGGCGCTCCCTGTGGCTGGACGCCGGCCAGGTCCGGGCGTCGGGGGACACCCGGGAGCTCGTCCGCGACTACCTCGCATCCGGTGGTGTCGCGCAGCGCGACTCCGGGCCCCTGGCCAGCGGCGGGCCGATCACCCTGCACGGCGTCGGGGTCTACTCGGCGGTGAGCCGCGCGCAAGCGGCGCTCGTGCGCGACGAGCCCGTCCGCATCGAGGTCGACTTCTCCGCAGAGGAGGACGTGGCCGGTCTGGACCTCGCGGTCTTCGTGACTACGGCCTCAGGAGTGCGGGTCCTCGACCAGGCGCTCAGCGATGGTGGTCCCCCCCGCATCTCCGCGGGGCGCTGGTGCGTGACGCTGGAGGTTCCGCCGATCCTGAACGTCGGGGAGTTCACGGTGGGCGTGTGGTTCGGCACCGCGCACACCGACCTCCTGGACGAGCCAGTGACCGCCTCGTTCACCTTGTTCGGCAGCGACCGCGGCAGACCCGGGCGGATCCTCGTGCAGGACCTGCCGATGTCCCTGTCGCGCGCCGACGGCAGTAGGTGACGGGCGGCGATCCGGATGCGGGGGAGCCGGCCGGTCGCAGTCCTCTTCGCCGGGCTGCTCCTGGTGACGCTGTCGGTCACCGGCGGTGACACCGGTGCCCGTCGCTGGACTCCCATGGACTTCGGGGCCGCAGGCGACGGGAGGACGGACGACACATCGGCCCTTCAGCGGGCGTTGGATGCGTTGCGCCCCGGTGACACCCTCGTGCTGCCGGAGGGGCGGACCTTCCTCCACTCGGACGTCCTGACGATCCGGGTGCCGACGACCCGCCTGGCTGGCGGTGGCTCGCTGGTCGCCGTGGAGGAGGCGCGATCGGCGGTCGTGGTCGATGCGGACGACGTCATCGTCGACGGCGTCACCCTGGAGATGCGCAGCACGAGCCGCCGGTGGGACGCCTTCGAGCAGATGAAGCTCCGGGTGGCGGGGCACAGCGGTGTCGTCGTCCGCCGCGTGACGATCGACGGGTCTGCGGCGGCCGGCATCTACGTCGGGACGGGTGCGTCGGGCTTCAGGGTGGAGGACGTCCGCGTCCGGGACACACGCGCCGACGGCTTGCACGTCACCGGCGGAGCGCACGACGGGGTTGTGCAGGGAGTGGTGGCGTCAGAAACCGGGGACGACGGTGTCGCGGTCGTCTCCTACCTGGGTGACGGCGTCCCCGTGCGGCGGGTGCGGATTGAGGACGTGACGGTCCGGGACAACACCTGGGGCCGTGGTGTCAGCGTGGTCGGAGGCGAGGACATCACCGTCGTGGACGGGTTGGTCGAACGGAGTAGTGCGGCCGGCCTGTACGTCGCATCCGAGGGAGCGCCGTACGACACGTTCGCGCCTCGCCGTGTCGACGTCTCGGGGTTCCGGGTGGTGGCCGGCAACACCGATCCCTCCGTCGGCCACGGTGCCGTTCTGGTCTACGGCGGCCGCCCCGACCGACCACCTAGTGACGTCGCCATCTCAGGCCTCATGGTGCGAGCGACCCGCGACGGCGCCCCTTGGGAGGTCGGCGTCGTCGCGGAACCCGGGGCGTCGGTGCGGGATGTCACCTTCACCGACGTGACAGTCGCAGGGCCTGGCCCGGCATTCGTGGCCGCCGGCGTCGATCCGGACTGCTGCCCCCGGATCGGGTGGGTGGTCGACGGCTCGGCTGTCCCGGACGCCCCCTGACGTCGCCGCGACGTAGCAGTTCGGCGGTCCGTCGGGCGGGAAACCGGAGCGTCGGAACGTACAGCGGTCCTCCGCTCGGCACGCCGGTCCGCGTCCCCCTGCTGCATGATGGCTGGACGCCCGAGCACCGGTCCCCGCGGGACGAGCGGCCGGTCGCGCGGCGCCACCGACGAATAGGGGGATCACGTGGACGTCCCGGACCGAGCCGCCGCAGCGGCGTCGAGGGCCTACGTGACCGTCCTGAGCTCCGACGACTATCTGCCTGGATCGGTCATCCTGCACGACTCACTCGTGCGTGTCGGATCCCGGTACCCGCTGTATGTCCTGGTCGGCAGGGCGGTGAGTCCCTCCGTGACGGCAGCGCTCGGGTCTGCGGGCATCGACTGTCTGCCCCTCCCCGCGAGCGCAGGACTCCCCGAGGACGTCCGGACCGTCAACGCCCGCAACGACCGAGACCACTGGACGAGGACGCTGGAGAAGCTTTCCGTCTTCTCCCTGGCGCAGTTCGCCAAGGTCGTCTACGTCGACAGCGACATGCTGGTCGTGAAGAACATCGACCACCTGTTCGAGCGGCCGCACATGTCCGCGGTCGCGGCAGGAGTGCGGGTCCCCGGGAACGAGGACTGGGTGACCCTGAACTCGGGGCTGATGGTGATCGAGCCGGACCCGGAGGCCTACGCCCGGCTCCCCGAGTTGATCCCGGCCACGGCACACCGGAGGCTGGTGGTTGAGGGAGCCCTGGGCCTGGGCGACCAGGACGTCATCACCGAGGCCCATCCGGAGTGGAGGCACACCCGGGAGCTCCGGTTGCCCGACGGATACAACATGTTCACGGACTACCTGGACCTCCACATCCGGCAGCTCGGCGTCTCATGGTCCGGCGCCGAGGGGGTCCACGTGCTCCACTTCGTCGGCCACCAGAAGCCGTGGATGGTCAGCACAGCGCGGAGGCTCCGGTGGTGCGCGTGGGCACTGTCCCGGCACCGCTGGTACGAGTGCCTGGTGGTGGCGATGTACAGCTCCCGCCTGGCCCAGGTCCGGCACAGGTACCGGCACACCGGGCTGGGTGCACTGCTCGGGTCGCGCACGCACGCGCGAGGACACCTCTGGGCCTCGGTGCTGGCGCGCCGGCGGACAACCGACGACGGGTCACGGCCCGTCCGCGGTCCGGTCTCCCCGGTGTCGCCGTCGCCCCGCCGGATGGGCGGCGGCACGCCGGTACGCCGCGTCGTACGACGCAGCCATGGCCGCCACTGAGAACGACCGGCGCGCCCTGACCCGTGCGTCGCGGCCGAGGCGCTCGCGAACGGCCGGATCGATCAACCGCCGGCACGCCGCGGCCAGTTGCGTGGCGTCCTCGGGATCGACGACGAAGCCGGTCCGACCGTCCTGTACGACGTGTCCCATGTCGCCGACATCCGTGGCGATCACGGGCCGGCCAGAGTGCATGGCCTCAAGCACGGCCAACGGCATGGCCTCCCATCGTGAGGGCTGGACGAGGGCGTGGACGGAGCCCAATACCACGCACGGGGAGTCGACCGGACCGAGGAAGCGGACGCGTCCGACGACCCCGACCTCGGCAGCCAGGTCCTCTAGCGCGGCTCGCTGGCTGCCGTCCCCGGCGATGACGAGGTCCGCATCCGGGACGTCGGTCAGGGCCCTCAACAAGACGTCGAGGCCCTTTTGTCGCTCGAGGCGCCCAAGCGTCCCCAGGACCAGCCGCGACCCGAGGGGACCGCCTCCCCCACAGCCAGGATCGGGGACGCCGTTCGGGATGATCTGCACGCTCCCGGCGCGCAGCCCCCCGTACCGCTCCACGTCCCGGGCGGCCGTCCTGCCTACGGCGATGCGCGCCGCGCTGCACCGGGTGAGGAGCCGCTGGACCGCCCGGCCACGCCAGGTCAGGCCGGGAGTGGGGAGGTGGTCGACGAGGACGACCGGCAGCCGGAGCGACAGCGCCGCGACCGCGGCGCGGCGGCAGCTGGGAAACGCGATCAGGTTGAGGTGTACCACGTCCGGCGCCAACCGCCGGAGGGCCCGCCGGAAGGCCCCGGTGCTGTCGTCCACCACCGCGGTCCGCAGCGCCGGGGTCGCGTCGGCCAGCCGGGCGAGGACCGCCGGCGACGTCCCGAGCACGGTGACGTCACGGTCGGTGGGCAGCGCGGTCAACAGGTTGGTGAGGAAGCGCTCGGCTCCACCGACCTCCTGTGCATCGGTGACGACGCAGAGCCGGTATGCCGCCCGTAGAATTGGGGCATCGCCGTGACCAGGCACGTCGCAAGGTTAGTGTGCCGCCATGGCACCCACCGCTGCGTTGCGCAACCTCCGTCGGCGCGCGACCGGAGTGGTCGCGTCCCGGTCCGCGCTGGCCCGCCGTCTGTCGTTCCGGCTGCGTTGGAGCAGCACCCGCCGGACCGACCCGCTCTCCGAGTGGGGTTTCGAGCGCGGTACCGCGGTTGACCGCCACCTCATCGACGAATTCCTTCGCGAGCACCGCGGCCTCGTCCACGGCCGGGTCCTGGAGGTGAAGGAGGACCTGTACTCGTCCGATCTGGGAGCAGCGAGCGTGGAGGTCCTGGACATAGACCCGAACAATCCGCTGGCCACCATCGTGGGAGATCTCTGCGACCCGGACACGCTCCCCGAGCAGGACTTTGACGCTGCCGTCGTGACACAGACGCTGCAGCTGGTGCCGGATCCCGTGGCTGCGGTCGCCCACCTGGTGCGTGCGTTGCGTCCAGGGACCGCCGCGCTCGTGACGGTCCCGTCCGTCAGCCGGCTCGCCGGGGAGTACGACAGGTGGCGGTGGACGGCCCTCGGTTTCCAGGACCTAGTCGCCAAGGCAGGGGCGGAGGCCGATGTGCGGGCGCGTGGCAACTTGCTGGCCTGCCGCGCGTTCCTGATGGGCGCGGCGGTGGAGGACCTCCCGGCAGGAGTGCTCGACGAGGACGACCCCGACTACCCACTGCTCGTCACGGCTGTCGTCCGGCGGCCGGCCACCCGCCGATCGGTGAGTCCGAAGAGCGACACGCCAGGAAGTGTGGTTCTCGGCGTCGAGGATGGCAGCACAGGCCAGTGAACGGCGGTTGACATCTCCGGGTGAGGACGGGATCCCCGACCATCACCTGGAGCCTCCTCGGGTGACCATCTCCCCGAGGGCGGCGGCTGCATACTGCCAACGCACGAAGCTACTGCGCTTCAGCGCCTCCGACTCCAGTCGGCGACGCTCTTCGCCGTCACCGATGAACCGGCCGATAGCTGCGGCGATATCCGTGACTGACGCGTCTCCCGGCACGCTGATCCCTCCGCCGCCGCGCAGGTTGTCGGGAATGCCACCCACAGCAGTGGCGAGGACGGGGATGCCGCACCTGATGAACTCCAGGACTGCGATCCCGGACATCTCCGCCACCGACAAGAGGCAGCCGAGGTCCATCCGTGAGAGAGCCGCGATGAAGGCGTCGGGCTCCGCGCTCTTGCTGATGAACCCGACGGCTTCGACCCCGTCCATCGCGGCGATGTCCGCGGGGCAGCGACCTACGACGAGGAGTCGAACCGGCACGCCTTGACGCCGCAATGCACTGATAGCCGACGCGAGCTTCGGAAGACCCTTGCGCTCTGGGTAGACGCCGATGAAACCGACGACGCATTCTCCGGTGTCCTCACGAGTGGCGCGAGCCTCGAGGACCCGTTCAGCCATCTCGTCGGTCATGTTGGCACCGGGGAGCACGAGGTTCACTCGTTCAGGAGCGACGCCGTAGTGGGACGTCAGCGTGTTCGCTGCCTGTGTGCTCATCACCGCTATCCCGTCGGCTCGTTGGTAGCCGTCGCGCTCGAGTGAGAACACCCTTTCGGCGCTCGACGGGTCGACGCCTGCGACGTCGAAGTCCTTGTAGCCCTCCAAGTAGTCGTGCAGGGTGGCGTCGAGATAGAAGTACATGCCGATCCCGTTTGACTCGCGCTGTCGCAGGAACCGGTCGGAGAAGAACTGGAAGTTGCTGATGACGTCCGTGCCCGCCAGTGACGGGAGGTAGCGGCGCCACAGATGCGCACTGAATGCCTCGGAGAACTTGAACCCGCCGATGGCCTCGTGGCGCAGCAGCCGCTGCGCCTTCCACAGTGCTCCCTTGAGCTGGAGTACCCGGTCCGGCTTTTCCGTGGCGTACAGCGTGAACGCTCCATCGAGTGAGCCGTTCTCGATTCCGGCCTCCGCCAGATAAGCGCTCGATCCACTGAAGGACGCCCGTACCGATCCGCCGTAGCCGGTGGCGATCAGGCGCGGCCGACGCTCAACGGGGAACCCGTCCGTTCGCAGAAACACGTCGGGCAGGCCGCTGATGGCGCGGGGATTGAGCACGTCGCTACCTCCAGGTCTCAGTTGTCCGGTGCAGGCAGTGCCCCGCGGTCGTCATCATCAAGCCCTACGCCTACTCGCCGTGTGGTCGACGGTCTGTGGGGCCGGGTAGTCACGCGCACCGGTTCTCGTGTGGCGATGCTGCTGCAGCGGAACGAGGAGACTGCTGTACGGAGAGTGGCGGAGGATCTGATCTGCCTCGCCCAGAGGGCGGCTGACTCGCACTGGCGGCGCCTCAAGCCGAGGATCCCGGAGACCCCCTCCCGCCGTCGGCATCGTGCGCCGGCGTCACCGATCGCGCCGCTGGCAGCCACGTCCGTTCGCGTGTGGGGAGAGTGCGGCCCGTCAACCCCTCGACCCGGCCCAGGGAGCGTGCGAGAGCCAGTCGCACCGCGAACGCAGGCGATCGGTCGATCTGGCCCAGCCTGAGCCAGGGCGCGGCCAGGATTCGAGCCCTAATCCAGAACGGGTAGGGATGCGTTCGATACACGTACCCGGTTCCTCGTGCATAGCCGCGGTGTTTGGCAACCAGTGAGGATGGATCCAAGTCGCGGCGTTCGCCCTCGCCGATGACGGCGATGTCCGGACGGCTAAGCACGACGCCGCCCTGTTCGATGATCCGCAGGAGCAGGTCAGTGCCCTCTCCGGACTGCCACGGAGTGGAGCACCCGGTGCCGAGGGCCTCGTTAAACCCGCCGACGTCGTCGAGGGTCTCACGGCGGAGGAACATCGCTGGCTCGATCGCTCGCCAGACGGTCAGTCGGTCGAGCGCGCCGTTGTCTGGGAGGGTAAAGCGGGGCTGACCGCGCTCGACGAGCGAACAAGCGAGGCCTGCGATGCCGGGATCACTACGGAAGGCAACAGCGACCTGCTCGAGACAGGTCCGGGGGTACGTGCTGTCGTCATTCGGGAACCCCATGACATCGACCGAGGGGCCGATGGCGTTGATCGCGTCGTTGCGCCCCCTGCTCGCACCCCCCGCACTCTCGACGATGTGGACGTCGAACGGCAGCCCAGAGGTGGACAATGCTAGATCACGACCGCTCTGATTGGCCACCGCAACGGTCTCGGGGAGCAGAGTCGAGTGCGCCACTGACTCGAGCAGTCGACGGAGGGCAGGGCGCCCCACGGTGGTGATCGCCAGTCCGATACGAGGACGAGGGGGTGTGGTCATGGGGTGTCACGTCTTCTTCCGCAGTAGGAGGAAGTACATCACCGACAGCAGGACCTCAGCTCCAGCAAGGCCCCCGAGGGCTCCGCGAAGGCCGAACAGCACGCTGCCGATAAGCAGGAACAGCAGTGAGACGCTCGCGGCCACGACATCGAGCAGTCCGGAGCGACGCGGGGAGACCAGTGTCACGAGGAGGACCCCCCCGATGGAACTCACCGCGAGGGCGCACCGCTGGATCGTGACGATGAGCAGGACCTCCCGGAGCAGCGGTTCTGCGGGACCGACGAGGAGGCGGAGCCACGCGTCCGGCACCAGAGCCAGGACGAGCCCGTTGAGGACGGCCACCACCGAGAGCGCGGCGGTGAACCGGACATACGTCGCGCGAGGCCTGTCGGTCCCTCGAGCGAGGAGGTTCTGCGTCGCTATCCCGATCAGCAGATTGGTCCCCCCGAACGCCAGTTCGCCAGCCCGGTAGACGCTGGCGGACTCGAAGCCGGCGGTCGCGGTGATGACGACGGGGATCGCTTGGACCAACAGCACCCCCGCTGCGACGCCGAGGACGTAGGGCAGCCAGGACGGGCGGCGGTCGCGCACCCAGACCCACGCGCCCTTCGCGCTCAGCCCCCGCCGCCCCAGGAGGATCGACACGCCAACCACGAGGAGTGTGACGAACGGGGACAGCACCACCGCCTGCGAGTGAAGGGTGAGCGCAGCGGTCACAACTCCGAGCGCCTGCACCGCGTATGCCGCGCTGAGCAGCCCGCCCGCGCGACGACTCCCCCCTGTGAACACGTCCCGCCAGAACGTGCTCTCCACGATCATAACCGCCGGTACGCCGATGGCTGCGCTGAGCAGTGTCAGGCGGACGAGCCCCTCACTGGCGAGCGCCGCCACGAGGAGGCCCGTACTTGCGAGGACGCTTCCGATGACCGCGGCTGACTGGGCCTGGGAGGCCTCGAGTACTGGCGCACCACGAGCAGCCAGGTTGGCGAGGGGCTTGCCCACGAGCGCAGGAGCGAGAGCGAGCGACGCGGAGGAGATCACCGTCGCCACCGAGAACGCGCCGAGGGAGCTGGCGTCGACGCGTTGCGCCACCAGGGCGAACACGACGATCGAGGTGAGGCGGGACACGACCTGCGGCAGTGCGAGCCACGCACGATCCAGGGCGCGCCCGAAGCGCGTCAGCGGCGTCGACGAGCTCAGGTCTTCCTCCCTGGCCCGAGCCGGTCGCCACGATCCGGGCAGTCGGAGACGGTATCGGTCATCCTGATCAGCTCACTCACGACGGCACACGAGACGACGGCGCCCGCGACATGCAACGCCATGCGGCATTCGCGGAAGAGGATTGCAGCGACACTCTGCCGCCACTCGACTTCTGTGAGCAACAGATGCGGGAAAGGCAAAGCGGGGAAGGTGCGGACTCCGTCACGTGAGCGGGTGGTCGAATGAACGCGGCGGTGCATGGAGCGTCCTGCACGATCGGTGACACGCTCGTCCGCACCTCCTCGGTCTCTTCCCGAGCCTTTCGCACAGTCGCCCGTCTGACTCCAGAGGAGGAGCTCGGGAGGCTCCGCGCAGGCTGGCACCTTACGCTGCAGAACGGTCGCATTCGCGATGACCAACGGACTCCGAGGGAGAAGGCGCGTGACGGTACACCCCGGACCCGAGTCGCCGGGAGCGCTGGCCACCGACACATCCGAGGTCTCGGGTGATTCCACGGTCGTGGAACCGGCAGGCGAGCCTCGGCGCGGCCGAGCAGCCGGGGGCGGAGTGGCGCGGAGGTCTCGCAGTCAGCGCCGTGGGCTCGCATTGGCCGCGATCGGGGCGATCCTCGGTGGTCTGGTCGGCCTCGTCGTGTCCCTCAGCGATCCAGAGACACCCACAGCGGTGACCCGGCTGTCGTTCGTCCAGGATCCCGTTCTCCCCGGTGAGCAGCCCAGCACCAGCACTGATGCGAGGGACCGCTTCATCCAGACACAAATCCTGATCCTGACTGGTCCTGACATCCACGACACGGTGGCCGATGCGCTGGGACTCGGGGACGAGTTCACACTTACGGCTCAGCAGGTCGGGGCCACCGACGTCGTCGAGTTGCAGGTCCAGTCCGACACGGAGATATCGGCTCGCGACGCCTCGACAGCCGTCATCGAACAGTACGACCAGCAGCGGAGCGCCTCCGTGACCGCTCGAGTCGACGCGCTGCTCGCAGGGATCGAGGCGGAGATCGCGGATCTCCAGGGCGCACTGAACGCGGAAGGTGACAGCGCCCTCGCCACCGCCACCGGGACCGAGTACTCGAGGCTCCTGGCCTCCCGCAGCCAACTCGTCCTCCTGCGCTCAGGGGACCAGGAGTTCACGCAGGTTGTGGGAGCACCACGAGCGTCGGCCGTGGGCGGTGCGGGCACCGTCGTCCAGGCCACCCTGATCGGGCTCCTGCTGGGTGCTGTCGTGGGCATCGCCTTGGCCCTAATCCTGCAGAGGGTCCGAACCGAGTGACGACGGGCGCGGCGCAGCGCACTCCCCCGCAGTCCCGATGGAGCGCGCTGTCGACCGGTGTGTGGTGGTTGTCGCCGGCCGGGGCGGCCTCCCTGACCGTGCCCGTCACGCTCCTGATCGCGTGGCAGCTCGACGACTCCTACTTCCGCCAGTCGTGGGGGACGGCGAAGTCGCTCACGCACGAGACCCTGCTGCTGTTCGGCGCGGGGGCCCTGCTGTTCGCCATCGGCGGCATGCTGCCGCTCCTCCTCAGCGGGGGCCTCGGACGCCACGCGGCGTCCCCCGCCGCCGCGGTCGACACCGGCTTCCTCCACCGGTGCTGCGCGGTGCTGTACCGGCTGACGGTCACCGGCTACGTCGTACTCGCCGCCGTGGGGTTCTCCCGGGGGGCCCGACCCGCGGATCTGATCGACGCGCTGACGTCCCAGGACACCTTCGACTCGACTCTCCGGACACAGTTCACCCCCATCGCCGGGATCACCACGCTGACCCAGCTCGGCATCGCCTACGTGGTCGTGGCCGTCACGCTCCTGACCCGCGGTCCGGACCGCTACGTCGCCCAGCGGCTGGTGGTGGTCTTCGTGCTCGCGCTGATGCGGGCCTTCTTCCTGACCGAGCGGCTGGCGATCCTCGAGCTCGCTATCCCGGCCGTTGGAATCCTGGCGATGCATGCGGCCCGCGGCGGAGGGCTCCGGCGCCGGCTGACCTCGGCCGCGCCGTTCATCCTGGTGCCCGGGGCGATCGCCGTCTTCGGCGTCTTCGAGTACTCCCGGAGCTGGGTCTTCTACTCACAGACGCGCGGCGGGTCGTTCTTCCAGTTCGTCATCGACCGGCTGGCCGGCTACTACGCCACGGCCTACAACAACGGCCAGATCGCCTTGACCTACGGGCTGGGTAAGGACGTACGGCTGCCCTACGGCAGCATCGAGGCCTTCTGGACTGCGCCGGGGATCTCACAGTTGGACCTCTACGGGCGGCTGACTGGGCACTACGAGCCCGACGACTACTCCTACCTCCTGCAGCAGTACGGCAACCCGGAGTTCAACAGCCCGGGCGGGTTGTCGGTGCCCTTCGTCGACTACGGGACGGCGGGCGGGCTGGTGTTCTTCCTGCTCGTGGGCATGGCGCTCGGGATCGTCTACCTCCGCTGGAGGGACGGCGAGTTCTGGGCCTCGCTCATCTACCCGGTGGCCCTGACCGGTCTCCTGGAGTTGCCCCGGTACCTGTACTGGGGACAGGGCCGGGTCCTGCCGGCGTTCGTGGCACTGGTCGTCATCGCATGGTTGACCCGGCGATCCACGACCACGACGGGGGCGACGTGAGACCACTCTCCTGGCTGATGCTGGCCACGCAGGTGCCGGCGTCCGGCTCCGGTGGCGGCATCGTCCGCTACACCGTCGAGCTGGCCCGCGCGCTGCGCGCGAGGACCGACGTCGAGCTGTCCGTGCTCGCCACGGCCTCGGCGCGGGCCTTCTTCACCGAGCTGCTCGGCTCTGGTGACCGGGTGCTCACCGTGCCCAACTTCCCGGTCCCGGTCCGCACGGCACTCGAGCGCACCGGGCTCGCGCAGCTGCCCGCCTGGCGCCGGTTCGACGTCGTACACGGGACCAAGCACGTCCTCCCGCGCTGGGGGAGCGCCACGGGCGTCCTCACCGTCCACGACATGCTGCCGTTCCAGCGCCCGCGCGACTTCGGGCTCCTCAAGCGCACGCTCCTGACCCGGCCCTACCTCGCCTCGATCCGCCAGGCGGATGCCCTGCTGTGCGTCAGCCGCGCCACGCAACGGACCGTGGAGCGGCTCGTGCCGGCAACAGCGGGCAGGACCGTCGCCGTCCCCCTAGCCATGTCCACTGGCCTGCGGACCGCCGAGCGCGAGCCGGTCACGTCGCTGGTCGACCGCGAGTTCGCCCTCATCGTGGGTGACACCTCGCCGCGGAAGAACCTCGGCCTCGTCGTCGACCTATGGCCCCGCGTGGTGGCGGAGCGCCCCGATGCGACCCTGGCGGTCGTCGGGCCGCCCAGCTGGGGGCCGTCGGAGCTGGGGACGAACGGCTCCGAAAGCCTCGCCAGTGGCGCCATGCAACTCCTCGGACACCTCAGCGACGCGCAGCTGCGCTGGTGCTACGAGAACGCCACGGTCGTGCTGTGCCCGAGTAAGCTCGAGGGGTTCGGACTGCCGGCCATCGAGGCACGGTCCTTCGGCGCGCCGTTGATCACGTCCCTGGACCCCGCGCTGGTCGAGGTGAGCGGCGACTCCGCCGTGCACCTGCCCAACGACGACGCCGATGCCTGGAAATCCGCCATCACCGCCGCACTGGGCGCCGGCCGCATACCCGGGACGGCCGTGCCGGTGCGAGGCTGGGACGAGGTGGCCGCGGAGACCGTGGCCGCGGTCCGCGCGGTCCTCGCCCGGTAGGCCTGACGAGCCCAGACGTGGTCCGGGTCACTCCAATCCAGTCAACACGCGTTCTGCGAGTCCCCTGACCGTCTGAACCACCTCCGCCGGTGCATAGCACGTCTCGAAGAGGCGGCGACCCGCTGCGGCGAGCCGGCGGCCCTCAGCCGGATCCGCTGCCAAGCGGGCACAAGCGGCGGCGAGCTGCTCGGGGTCGTTCGCGACCAGCAGGTGCACGCCGTCCACGACGTCCAGTCCCTCGCACCCGAGCGAGGTGCTGACGACCGGAACGCCAAGGGCGAAGGCCTCAAGGATCTTCACCCGCGTGCCACCCCCGAACCGGACGGGGACGACCGCGGCCGTGGCGGCCAAGAGTTCGGGGGTGACGTCGGCGACGTCACCGACCACGTCGACCCCCGGCAGGCCCTCGACCTCGCCGAGGAGGTCCTGGCCGCCGCGGCCGACCAGCCTCACCCGCGCCGAGGGCACCCGCTCCCGCAAACGGGGCAGCACCCGCGTGGCCATGTGCACGGCCGCATCCACGTTCGGCGGATACCAAAAGGTGCCCACCAGGACGAACGTCGGGACCACAGGCGGCGTCCACGTCGCACCGGACGGGAGGGGACCGGCGTACGTGTTGGGTACGACCGCCACCGGACCGCTACCGAGGCGCTGACGGTCCAGATCACTGCAGACCACCACTGCGTCGGCCCGCCGCAGGACCCGTCGTTCGAGCCGCCGCCACAACGGGAGTTCGACACGGCGCTGCAGGCGGATCCGGGGGCGGACCGTCGAGCCGTCCGGTGGGAGGTCGAGGAAGCCGGTGATCTTGGGCGACTCGACGTCGTCCATGTCGACGATGGTCCGCCTTCGCCGCACGGTCCTGGACAGGCTGACCGCGTGGTCGGTCGCCCCGAACCACACGAGGTCGTAGGACGACTGCTGCAGGTCCCGGACCGCGGTACGCGCCAGATCCCACCGGCGCACCGCGATCTGCCATGGCACCCGTCGGACCAGGAGGACCAGGGCGGCCACGGCTCGCGGCCGTGGACCCGCGTCCACCTGCGCGCACCGATGGGCCCGGACACCAGGGGGCAGCGGGCGCTCCACCGGGGGCCCGGCGAAGAGCACCAGGACGTCGAGGTCGACATCGGGGAGGGCGGCAAGTGCTTGCAGCGCGGTGGCTGACCGGGTCCGCTTGCCGCCGTCGGTGGGCCACGGCCGGTCAGGGAGTGTCACGAGGACGCGTCGCCGACGGCGGGGGAGGCGCACCCCACCCGGGCCCTCCCACCACGTCGCCGTCCGGCGGCGCTGGGCCGTCCGTACGACGGCGGGGAGGACGAAGGTCCCCAGCGCCAGCAGTCGGGACCGCGTGGGCTGTGCCCCGTCCCCGGCAACGGCCAGCGCAAGCCGGCGGACCGGCGCGCCCGGACGTCCGAGCGCCTGTTTCAGGCGGTAGCGGGCGGCGATCCGCTCCTGTTCGGCAGCAGTGGACGCCGCAACCCCGGCCTCTTCGGTCGTGAGGTCGAGCCGGGTGAGCGTCTGCCTGAGCAGGGCCGCGATCGACGCGCTCATGGCCGCTCTGTCCGAGCTGAGGCTCGACTCGTGGATGCGGTAGTGGGCGAGTGGGCGCTCAACGCACCCGATGCGCGAACCGGCATTGACCATGCGGATCCACAGGTCCCAGTCAGTCGCGTGTGCGATCGACTGGTCGAATCCGCCGGCGGCCAGGAACGCCTCCCGACGGATCACCACGTTGCCGAAGACGAAGTTGCGCTCCAGGATCGCGCGGCGCTGCTCCTCGTCGGCGAACGGATAGTGCTCGCCGTACCAGGTGCCCAGTTCCACCCCGTCGTGGACGAGCACCGCGTCGCTGGTCGCGACGTCGAGACCGGGTTCACGCAGGAGCAGGTCGCGAATAGCGGCCATCCGTCCCGGCAACATCTCGTCGTCGGCGTCGAGGAGGGCAACCCATTCGCTCGTGGTCGCACTCACCGCCGTGTTCTTGGCGGCTGCCTCCCCGCGATTGTGTTCGTGCCGGACGATGCGGACTGCGTCACCAAATCGGGCGAGTACCTCAGAGCTCCCGTCGGTCGAACCGTCGTCGCAGACAACGATCTCCGCAGGTGGAGGGTCCTGTCCGAGAGCCGACCGGACGGCATCTGCGACGTAGGCTGCGGCATTGTGGCAGGCGATGGCGACCGAGTAGTGGAAGTCCTGAACGGATCCGTCCTGCGACGAGGCCTCCAGGACGCCGCATCGATCCACGCCGAGATGCTAACCACGACGATTCTGTCCGGCGCAGCAGCATGAGGGTCGTTCCCCCCTTTCGGGACGTCTGGTCGCGGCGCCCTGTCTGGCCCCGACGGTTCCGTCCCCGCGGCCGGGACGTCGTCCTGCTCTACCACCGCGTCTCCGACGACCCGTCTCCCGATCCCGGCGGCATGGTGGTCCCCACAGCCCTCTTCCGGCATCACATGACGGCGATCCGGGAGTGGTTCGACCTCGTGCCGGCAAGAGACGTACCGCACCGACGTGACGCCCCCGCCGTCGCCGTCACCCTCGACGACGGGTACCTCGACAACCTGCAAAACGCAGCGCCGGTTCTGCGCGAACTCGGGATCCCTGCGACCTTCTTCGTCGTGGCGGACGCGATCAACGGGGCCGGGGGCCCGAGCTCCGGTCCCGAGTACTGGTGGGACCGCCTCGAGCACCTGCTCCTCGAGCCGGGCCCGGGGCCGTCTCGGCAGGAGGTGCGCGTGGGCTCGCACCGGCTGTTCCTCGACGTCGGTCGCCCCGAGGCCCGCGCCCGGTCCTACGCCCTGCTCACCGGGGTGCTGCACCGTCGACCGCCCGAGGACGTCGAACGGGTCGTGCGAGCTCTCGAGGACGTGTGGCCGCGCGCCGGGTCGTGTGACCGACACCGCCGGATGTCGGCGGACCAGGTGCGTGACCTGGCGCGGGACCCGCTCTTCGACATCGGCTCCCACACCTGCTCGCACGCCGCACTGGCGACCCTCTCCCGCACGCGCAGTCGGGCCGAGCTCGAACGGAGCCGGGACGACCTGCAGCACCTGCTGGGGGAACGTCCGGCACTGCTGGCCTACCCGTACGGCGCGCCGGGAACGGTCGCGCGCCGCAACGCCCGCCAAGCCCGCGGGGCCGGCTACGACCTCGCCTTCGTCAACGTCGCCGGTCCCGTCGAGGGTGCCGACCCGCACGCACTCCCGCGCATCACAGTCGGGCGCTGGAGCGTGGACCACCTGCGCCGCGCCGTCACCGCCTGGCGGCCCCGGTGAACGGGGACTGGCCGGTGCTGGCCCCCGAGGGCCCCTGGGTCGAGCCACCCCGTCCCGTGACGGTCGGCATCGTGGTCACCGCGCACAACGTCGCCTCCTTCCTCCCTGCTGCCCTGGCCTCGGTCCTCGCCCAGACCCGGCTCCCGGACGAGGTCGTCGTCTGTGACGACGCCTCGGAGGACGACGTGGTGGCCGCCGTCGCGCCGTTCGCCGACCGCGTCCGGCTCGTGCGGCGCGCGGTCCGCGGCGGGGAGGGCGCGGCGAAGAACACGGCCATGGCGGCGCTCACCTCCGACCTCGCCGTCATCCTCGACGGCGACGACGAGATGGCCCCGCAGCGCGTCGAGGCCCTGGCGTGGCTGGCCGAGCGCCGTCCCGACCTCCACCTCATGACGACGACGTGGGAGGACTTCGGCCCCGGCGCCACAGAGGTGGAGTCGGAGTGGTCGCTCGACCGCCACTTCCCGGTCGAGGACCAGCGGTCGGAGATCCTGCGGTGGAACTTCCTCCCCGCGCCGGCCATCCGGCGCCTGCCCTTCCTCGAGGCCGGGGGCTTCGACGAGACCCTCCGCTATGGCCCCGACTGGGAGTGCTACGTCCGGATGTTCCTTCACGGGGCGGCCGCCGGACTCATCCCCCTGCCGCTCTACCGATATCGGCGCTGGAGCGGCCAACAGACGGCGGACACCGAGCGGGTGCTCGCCGGGCGAGAGCGGGTCGCCGAGCTGATCGCCGCGAACCCGGAGCTCGGCGAGCATGACCACGAGGTTGCCGCCGGAACCCTGGCCGACGCGGCGTTCGCGCACTGGGCGTGGCGCATGCGGCACCGCCAGGCCGTGTCCGCCGAGGCGCGCCGGCTGTTGCGGCATGGCTCGCTGAGTCCGCGACGCCGGACCGTGCTCCACCTCGCCGCCCGCTGGCCCGGACTGGTCACCCGGCTCCTTATCCGCCAGGCCGGCAGCTGACGGTGCTCGACACCCCACCCGCGTCGGGTGCCCGACGCCCGTCCACACCTCGGAGCGCCGTGCGAGTCCTCCACGTGACCCAGCCAACAGTCGCCGGCGTCCCCGTCGTCGTGCGTGATCTGGTCACCAACCAGCATGCCTGCGGCTGGGACGTCGCCGTCGCGGCACCCGCGGACGGCGACCTGCCCGGCTGGCTCTCGGAGCTCGGAGTGCCGCACCTGCCGTGGCAGGCCTCGCGGGATCCGGGGAGGACCGTCCCGGACGAGGTCCGGCGCTTGCGCCGGCTGATCGACGAGGTGGACCCGGACCTGGTCCACCTGCACAGCGCGAAGGCAGGACTGGCCGGTCGGCTCGCCCTCCGCGGGCGACGGCCCACCGTCTTCCAGCCGCACGCCTGGTCCTTCGAGGCGGTGACGGGGCCGGTGGCCCGCGTGGCGCGGGGATGGGAGCGCTTCGCCTCCCGGTGGACCCACCTCGTCGTGTGTGTCAGCGAGGACGAGCGACGACGCGGCGAGGAGGTCGGCGTCCGTGCCCGCACCCTCGTGCTGCCCAACGGCATCGACCTCGGCCGCTACCGAGTGGCGGACGGCGCCGAGCGGGGCACCACCCGGCGCGACCTAGGCCTGGAGGACCGGCCCACGGTCGTGTGCATCGGACGTCTCGCCCGGCAGAAGGGGCAGGACGTGCTCCTCGACGCGCTACCGGCGCTGCGCACGAGGGTGCCCGATGCCCAACTCGTACTGGTGGGTGACGGTCCGGACGCGGATGCCCTGCGCGCCCGCGCTGCCCCCGGCGTCGTGTTCACCGGCAGCCGGTCCGACGTCCGCCCGTGGCTGACTGCCGCCGACGTCGTCGCGCTGCCCAGCCGGTGGGAGGCGGGCTTGTCCCTGGTCGCCATGGAGGCGATGGCCCTCGGCCGGCCGGTGGTGTCGGCGGACGTGGCAGGAGCACGCAACGGGTTGGCCGGAGCGGGCGCAGTGGTCCCGCGGGAGGACGCGGCTGCCTTGGCGAACGCGCTGGCGGCACGCCTGGAGGACCCCAGCCTCGCCGAGCATGAGGGACGAGCCGGACGGCTCACTGTGGAGTCCTCGCACGACCTTGTGGTCACGAGCCGCCGGATGAGGCACGCGTACGAGACGGTCCTCGCGGACAGCTCACCCGACCGCAGCGGTCGATGATGGCGCCTTCAGCTAGGGGCGTCGCGCAGCGCCTCTCAGGACGAGTCCCGGGTGGTGCTCGTTCGACCTCAATCGGCGGGTCGCGGCCTGGCGCACGGCCTGGGCTGCGGCGACAGGGCGTCCCCCCATGGTTCGAGCGAGCGACTTCTGGGGCGATTCCGCATGCCCAGTGGCAGTTCGTGAGTACCCGACCGCAAGGCGTGGCGTTTGTCCTGAATCAGGTGGAAATGGTCGAGCGAATGGCGATCGTGAAAAGGTCATGTCACGATCCTGCTCGTTGTGCCCAGAGCCGGGCACGACGGTGGAGGACTGACTGTGGCCGACAGCAACGGGGGCAGCGCCACGTCGAGGACGACCGTACGGGGGCTCAGAGGCGTCCGCGTGCAGTTGACCGAGACTGGTGGCGCCGTGCGCCCTGATCACCTCAAGCCTGCGGAGCGGGCGGTTCGGGAACGTCTGCGACCCTTGTGGCTCCGTCGTGGTGTGGGGCCCTACCTGGTCCTCGGTGACGTCACGGCCTTCGCCATCGCGACGGCGATCACGCTGCCGGGCTCGGCGCTGGTACACGGGCTTGCCCTGGCGTTCCTCCTGCTGGTGTTCTGGCGCGCCGGGCTCTACCGGTCGCGGCTGACCCTCTCCCTGCTGGATGACCTGCCCTACGTTCTCGCAGCAGTGATCGTGGCCTGGTTCTTCAAGGTGGCGCTCTTCTCCGTGCTGCCGGGTGTGGACGCCCCGGCCCGCCAGGTCGTCCACACCGTCGTGCTGCTTGTGGCCGTCCTGCTGCTCCGCCTGGTGGCCTACCGCATCGTGCACACCGCGCGGTGCCGCGGCCTGGTCCGCCACCGAACCCTGATCGTGGGCGCCGGCCCGGTGGGCGTGCGCGTCGCCGCCACCCTGCTCGAACGCCACGACTACGGACTCGACCCAATCGGCTTCCTCGACACCGAGTGGCCTGGCGGGTCGGGCCCTCTGCTCCCTATCCCGCTGCTGGGCCGCTACCACCGGCTCGGGCAGGCGATCCAGGAACTCGGGGTGCGCGACGTCGTCGTCGCCTACGGCGGGGTCGACGACGACGAGCTCGTCGACATCCTGCGCACCTGTGACCGGCTCGACGTCGACGTCTTTGTCGTGCCGCGTCTGTTCGAGCTGCACGACGCCAACCGCTACACCGACGAGATCTGGGGGATCCCGCTCGTCCGCCGTCGCCGCTCGGTCTACCGCAGCCCCTGGTGGCGGGTGAAGCGGTTGGTCGACGTCATGGTGTCCGCGCTCGCGCTCCTGCTGCTTACGCCGGTGCTGGCCGTCTGCGCGCTCGCCGTCCGGCTCGAGGGTGGGCCCGGGATCATTTTCCGGCAGGAACGGGTCGGGCTGGACGGACGGCCGTTCCAGGTCCTCAAGTTCCGCTCGCTCAAGCCGGTGGACGACACGGAGTCCCAGACGAACTGGAACATCAAGCACGACGACCGCCTCGGGCCGGTGGGCCGGTTCCTCAGGGCCACCTCGCTCGACGAGCTGCCGCAGCTGTGGAACATCGTGCGCGGCGACATGAGTCTCGTGGGACCGCGCCCCGAGCGACCGCACTTCGTCGACCAGTTCTCCGCGCACATCCCCCGCTACACCGCCCGCCACCGGGTGCCCGCGGGGCTCACCGGCTGGGCGCAGGCCCACGGGCTGCGCGGCGACACCTCGATCGAGGACCGCGCGCGCTTCGACAACTACTACATCGAGAACTGGTCGCCGTGGCTCGACGTCAAGATCGTCCTCAAGACGGTCGGTCAGGTGGTCCGGCGCCAGGGTGGCTGACGGCGCCGACTACCGGAAGCTGCGGCGTCGGTGCACCGACCCAGCCGGGGCGAGCAAGCACACGGCTGCTGCTGTGAGCAGGGGACCGTGCTCGGTGACGGCCACGTGCAGCGCCAGCCACGTCGACCCCAGGAGGAATGCCACGACCGCATCCTCCGGCCCGACGGACCCACGGGACCCCGGACGCGTGAGGTGTCCGTGACACGAGGGGACGGCGGGTCAGCGGGGCACGTCGGGCAGCGCCTCGGCGCTGAACTCGTCCGCGTTCTGCGACAACGTGTCGTTCTGCAGGTAGGCCCACATGCGCTCGCCAGCCACGTCGTCGAGGTAGACGACGCTGGCTGGGCCCTCACTCCCCGTGCCCAGCACCGGCGCGGTGAAGGAGTCGAGGGCATCGGGACGCAGGTCGCGCATCGAGTACGCCAGCCCGAGCAGGTCGGTGTTGCCCAACGACTCGTCGACGGCGACCGCGCTCGTCACCGTGAGCAGCGCGGCGTCGAGCCGGCCAGGGTCGGTGAAGGTGTTCGTGCTGAGAAGCTGGCTGAACACCGCCTCCATGAACTGCTGCTGGCGGCGCACCCGGTCGAAGTCGCCGCCGGGCAGCCCGTAGCGCTGCCCCAGGTACCAGCGCGCCTGATCGCCGTCGAGGTGGTTGACCCCGGCCGGGAAGGTGTATGGCCCGTTGCTGGTGGTCTCGGCGACGACGACGTCGACCCCGCCCAGGTCGTCGGTGACCTGGATGATCCCCTCGAAGTCGATGGCGACGTAGTGGTCGATGCGCACCTGGGTCAGCTGCTCGACGGTCTGCACGAGGAGCGCGGGCCCGCCGAAGGCGTACGCGGCGTTGATCTTGTCCATCCCGTGGCCCGGGACGTCGACCCACGAGTCCCGGGGGATCGACACCAGCTGCGCGTGCCGACGGTCGCCCGAGAGCCGGGCGATCATGACGGCGTCCGATCGGCCGCCCTCGGCGACGCCCGCCTCCGCCGTCTCCCGGGTGTCGGTGCCCACCAGGAGGAAGGTGACCGGCTCGGCGCCGGCCTCCGTGGCCGGCGCCGCCGGCGCGGGGCGGGCGTCCTCGTCGAGGCCGGCGAACACGTCGGTGACCCGGTCGATGTTGCCCGCGTAGCGGTCGGTCAGGTACCAGAGCCCACCGCTCATTAGCACCACCAGCACGGTGAGCAGGACGCCGAGGGCGATCAGGAAGCGCCGCAGTCCCCGGCGACGGCGGCGCGGTGGCACCGTGGGCGAGCCGTCCTCGTCGAGGACGGCTGTCGACCCGTCGCGTGCCTCGTCGTCGCTCACCCGGACCCCTGTCGTCAGTCGGCGCCCGGAGGCTAGACGGCTGGAGTGGTCCGGCAGACCCCCTGGCCACCCTGACGGGTGAGACGGAGAGGGCCGCAGTCGGTTCCGGCGGACCGGTCGGTCGTGCACGATGGAGATCGTGTCGAGTGGCGAGCGGTCCAGTGCAGGTCGTCCGGGTGAGTGGCGCCCGGATCCCAGCGCCGCCGAGCCGCGCCGCTGCAGGTGGCACCGGTTCCGCTGGGTCGGGGAGGACGCCTTCAGCGGCGCGAGTCTCTACGCCTGCCGGTGCGGCGCCGTCCGCCCCGGACCCTGACCGACGCCCCCCGCCGTCCCCCTGATCGGGTCCTCCCCAGGCGAGACACCGCCACCCGTGGTGCACTTCGGAGTCGAAGTGTCCGGACGGAGGGAGACGGCGGTGCGCATCTCGGTCATCGGTTGCGGCTACCTCGGAGCCGTCCACGCCGCCTCCATGGCCGAACTCGGGCACCAGGTGGTCGGCGTGGACGTCGACCGGCGCAAGGTCACCGCGCTCTGCGAGGGGCGGGCCCCTTTCTACGAGCCGGACTTCCCCGAACTGTTGCGCCACTCGTTGGGGTCGGGCCGCCTCTCCTTCAGCACGGAGGTCGCGGACGCCGCCGAAGCGGACGTGCACTTCCTGTGCGTCGGCACCCCGCAGAAGCACGGCGAGTACGCCGCGGACCTGCACTTCGTCCAGGCCGCCGCCGAGTCGCTGCTGGAGGTCCTGCGCCCCGGCCAGCTGGTGGTGGGCAAGTCCACCGTGCCGGTGGGGACCGCTGCCGAGCTGGCCGCGATGTTCGCGGAGAAGGTGCCCGGGGCGCTGCTCGCGTGGAACCCGGAGTTCCTGCGCGAGGGCTTCGCCGTCCGCGACACCCTCCACCCCGACCGGCTCGTCTACGGACTACCCGCCGGCGAGGACGGCGCCGCCGTGGAGCGGATGCTCGACGAGGTCTACGCCCCGATCGTCGAACGCGGGACGCCGAAGGTGACCACCGACTACGCCACCGCCGAGATGGTCAAGACGGCCGCCAACAGCTTCCTCGCCACGAAGATCAGCTTCATCAACGCGATGGCCGAGCTGTGCGAGGCCACCGGCGCCGACGTCAAGCAGCTGGCGGACGCCATCGGCTACGACGACCGGATCGGGCGCAAGTTCCTCAACGCCGGCCTCGGCTTCGGCGGCGGCTGCCTGCCCAAGGACATCCGCGCCTTCATGGCCCGTGCCGGCGAGCTGGGCGCCGACCAGGCGCTGACGTTCCTGCGTGAGGTGGACAACATCAACATGCGCCGGCGCATCCGAATGGTGGAGCTGGCCCGCGAGGTGCTCGACGGGTCGCTGCTCGGCAAGCGGGTGGCCGTCCTGGGCGCGGCGTTCAAGCCCGACAGTGACGACATCCGGGACTCACCGGCGCTCAACGTCGCCGCGCAGCTGCAGCTGCAGGGCGCCGTCGTCCGGGTGACCGATCCGGCCGCGGTCGAGAACAGCCGCCGTGAGTGGCCTCATCTCGACTACGCGGACACTCCCGAGGAGGCCGCCGACCGCGCCGACGCCGTCCTGGTGCTCACCGAGTGGCGGCAGTACCGGGAGATCGACCCGGTCGCGTTCGGCGACGTGGTCGCGAGCAAGCGGGTGCTCGACGGGCGCAACGCCCTCGACCGCGAGGCCTGGACCGCGGCCGGCTGGACCTACCGCGCGCTGGGCCGCCGCGCCGGCTGAGGCCGCCCTCCACCTCGGGTGACCGCGCACGGAGATCTGGTGCCGGAGTTCGTCTGCGCATGTCGACCACCACCTCACCCATCCGGCTGGTCCCGCCCGTCCCACGTGACCCGGTGGTGTGACCGGGCGGTCACGTCCGGGCCCGGACCTGCCGAGATCGCACGTGTGTGGACGTGGATCGTCGGCGGGCTCGCCGCGTGGGGAATCGTCGCCGTCGTCTTCGGCGTCGTGGTCGGCCGGAGCATCCGCCTGGCCGACGAGCGCTCGCCGGGTACCGGCGCCGACCGGGCGCTGACGGTCGCGGCGTTGGACCGGCCGGCGACCCGGGTCCGCCCCCCGCGCCGGCGGGTGCCGATGCCGCCGGTGGCCGTGGGCCTGGCGCTGCTTGCCGTCGCGGTCGAGGCCGTGGGCTACGCCACCCGGCTGACCGGCACCAGCGGTCCGACAGCCCGACTGCTGTCCATGGACGCCCCGGGCTCACTGCCCCGCACCTACGTCGCCGTCCTGTTCGCCGCGGCGGCGCTGGCCGCGGTCGCGGGGGCCGCGCGCAACCCCGGACGGCGCACCTGGTGGCTGGCCGTCGCGGCGGTCACCGCCGGCATCGCCGTGGTCAAGATGGGCGGCACCGTGCACGTCGCCGGGATGCAGGTGCTCGCGGAGCTGTTCTCCCCGACCGGCGCGGTGGTGGTCAGCGTGCTGCTCGCCCTGGCGGTCCTCGCCGTGCTGGCGTTCGTCAGCCGCGCCGAGCGCCGTGACCGGCGCCGTGTGCTGAGCACCCTCGGCCTCTACGCCGTCGCCGCGGTCGGCCTCTCGACGGTGTCGGCCGTCGTCGACGGCCGCTGGACGGCGATGGCGACCTTCGTCGAGGAGTCGGGCGAGGCGCTCGCGGGCGTGGCCGTGCTCGTGGCCGTCCTGGTCGGTGTCGCGCCGCGCCTGGTGCTGCCGTCCTCCTGGCTGCGCCGCTCCGACGACAGCCTCTCGCTCGAGGCGCCGGCTGTGGGAGTGCGGACCGCGCAGGACTGAGTTCCGCCGCCGTCCACAGCACGGGTTGCCCAGGCCTCCTCCAGCCGTATCATCCGCGCTCAGCAGGACGCCGCCATGGAGGGGGGCGCCGGAAAGGGCTCGCGGTGCACGCTCCGGGCGAGGAACGACTGCCCAGTCCAGACGACCTGCTCCCTGACGACTCACGGCCCGAGACGCGGCCCCGCCTGCGTGCCGTCGAGGAGCCGCCCCCACCGGCGGGACCGTCGTGCACCTGCGGTCATGGACGGACGGCGCACGAGCACCACCGCCGCGGCCGGGACTGTGCGCTCTGTCACTGCGTCGCCTTCCGTCGCCACCGGTGGTTCCGCCGCACGCAGGTCTGAACGCCCTCGTCCGCGCGATCCGGGGAGCCTCCTCGTCTCCTGAAATCGCTTTCGGGACGACAGGGGGCCGTTACGTAGCGTGAGACCTGGCTGGTGGGTCGCGCGCCCTTCGCCGTATCCGGTGGACGTCGCACGCTCCTCCGGGGAAGGTCGCTCGGGGACGTGCGCGGGCTGGTGCCCGTGCCCCCGCCACATCGCGACCGGCGCGCTGTGGCCACGAGGAGGGCAGCGTGCTGGCGAACGGACACTCCGCGGGAGCGCTCAGCTCCGCCGCGGTGCCCGTCGCGGCCGGCTTCCCCACCCGCGGCCCCGTGCTCCGCCGTGTCCTCGTCCTCCTCCTGTTCCTGGTCGGCGCCTGGGTGGTCCTCGGGGTGCTGGCCGGTCCGGCCCGTGCCCACGACGCGGGGACCGCCGCCGGGCCCGTCTCCCGTGGCGCCGACGCGGACGCCCGGTGGTGGGAGGACCACGGCGAGGCGGAGCTCCCCGAAGCCGAGCCCGTCGAGGAGCCGGTCGAGGAGCTGCCCGCGAGCGAGCCCGCGCCGTCCGAGGACGCGGCTCCGGCCGAGCCGGCCACGCTGCCCGAGCCGGTCGAACCGGTCGAGCCCCCGGCGGTCCCGGCTCCCGTTCCGCCCACGGCGCCCAGCACGCCCGCCCCCGCGACGCCTGCGCCGGTCACGCCCACCCCGGCCAAGCCCGTCCCGGGCGCGCCGGCCACGACCGTCCCGGCCAAGCCCGCTCCGGCCACGACCGTCCCGGCGTCGCCGGCCAAGCCCGCGACGGGCACCACGGGCGTGCCCGCCACGCCGGTCAAGCCCGCGACGGGCACCACGACCACCGGCACGACGCACACGGGCACCACGACCACGGGCGCGGCGACGACCGGTACGACGCACACGGGCACCACGACCACGGGCGCTGCGACGACCGGCACGGCGACCGCCGGCACCACGACCACCGGCACCACGACCACCGGCACCACGACCACCGGCACCACGACCACCGGCACCACGACCACCGGCACCACGACCACCGGCACCACGACCACCGGCACCACGACCACCGGCACCACGACCACCGGCACCACGACCACCGGCACCACGACGGTCCACCCGGCCGTGCCGGTCGCCCAGACGGTCGTGGAGGACCAGGTGGCGAGCGGGGTCACCACGCACGAGGCCCCGGTCACCCCCGCCGTGGACGCGACCCCTGTTGCGGAGCACGGGGTCCCGCACCCTCCCGCCGCACCCCCGGTGTGTGACGACGCCGCGGCCACCGTGCCGCCGCACGCGCCGGAGACGGTCGTCGCGCCCGACGACGACGGGACCTCGACCCGGGTCGAGCCCCCGGCGGAGACGCACGCCGCGGCGAGGGAGCGGAGCACGCCCCCCAGCAGCAGCGCGACCGCCGGTGCCCCGGTGCTCGAGTTCGTCGCGAGCCCTCCGCCCGTGTCCCCGGACTCTCCTCCGGCGCCCGCGCAGCCGCCCATGCCGACCCCGATGCCGCCGCCGGCCGTCCCGGCGCCGACGGGGTCGTGCGCCACGGGCGCCGCGGGCAGCTCCGCCGCGGGCAGCGGCCAGTACGGCGGGGGAGCGCAGGACCACGCCGTCCTCGGCGCGCGGGTCCCGGCTCTGTCCTTGTCGGACCCCGACCTCCCGCACGGCACCGACGTCGACCCGGTGACCCACCGCGCCGACGAGCCCGGCTCGCCTCCCGACTGAGGCGCACGCGGCAGGCCTCCCGACCTGCCGCTCCCGCGGTCGAGCCCCGGCACGCGCCGGCACCGCACCCCCGCCCGCCTCCTCGGAGCGCCGTGCGCAGCACCCCTCGGACCCCTCGTGGTCCCCGGTGCTCCCGGACGAGGACGCGGCCCCAGTCCCCAGTGACAGCGCACGAGGAACGAGAGCTGAGACATGACCCAGACCCAGAGCCACCCGGACGTCCGCATCCCGACGCAGGCCCGCATCCACCACGTCCCCGTCCGCACCGCCGCGCCGCGGGTGAGCGTCGTCATCCCGACCTACAACGAGGCGCGGAACCTGCCGCACGTCTTCTCCCGCCTCCCCGAGGGCCTACACGAGGTGATCGTCGTCGACGGGCACAGCATCGACGACACCATCGAGGTCGCCCGGGCACTCCGGCCCGACGTCCGGATCGTCCGGCAGACCCGCCGCGGCAAGGGCAACGCGATGGCCTGCGGCTTCGCGGCCGTCACCGGCGACGTCGTCGTCATGCTCGACGCCGACGGCTCGGCCGACGGGCAGGAGATCGAGCGCTTCGTCGCCGCGCTCACCGCCGGCGCGGACTTCGCCAAGGGCACGCGCTTCGCCAGCGACGGCGGGAGCTCGGACATCACCCGGACGCGGGCGTGGGGCAACCGGTGGCTGAACCGGATCGCCAACCTCCTGTTCGGCACCCGCTACACCGACCTCTGCTACGGCTACAACGCGTTCTGGACGCACTGCCTGTCGTCCCTCGACCTCGACCCGGGCACGGAGCGGGGCGACGTCAAGCTGTGGGGCGACGGCTTCGAGATCGAGACGATCATCAACACCCGCATGGCCAAGGCGGGGATGCAGATCACCGAGGTGCCCAGCTACGAGCACCCGCGGCTGCACGGGACCAGCAACCTCAACACCTGGCGGGACGGGTTCCGGGTGCTCGGTGCGCTGGCCGTCGAGCGGTGCAACCGCAAGGGCCGCCGGGTGGCGGTGGCGCCCATCGCCCTGCCGGCGCCGCACGTGCGCGACACGGCGCCGCGCGGAGCCGAGAAGACGGCGTGACCTCGGCCCCCGGCGACGGCGCCGGGGGCGCACTGCCCTCCCGCGGTCGGCCGAGGTCCCGACGGCCCCGGTTCCTGCAGGGGCCGTCGGGACGATGACCACCGTGACGAGTGGGACCGCTGCGTCGCCTGCTTACCCCAAACGGTGAGTAACTGGGCGACAGCGAAGCGGAGCCGTAGGCTTCCGTCGGTGCACGGCCCACCCGGGGCCTCGCAGCCCCAGGAGGTCGACCATGGAGCCTGCTCGCCGAGCCGAGTTCACCGGGAACACGGCGCTCGCCCGGCCGGAGGTCCGGCTGGCACCCGCCCCGAGCGCGGGCGTGGCGACCTGCAGCGACTGCGGCCACGGCCGGCAGGCGCACCAGCACTACCGCCGCGGCACCGACTGCGCGATGTGCGACTGCGACCGCTACCGCCGCTCGCTGCTCGCCCGGCTCCTCGGCACCCGCTGAGCCCCGCCCGGCGGACGGCGGCCTGACCGTCGCTGCCGGGACCGCTCCCGCGAGCCGGGCGCCGTCAGCGAGCCGGGTGCCGTCAGCGCGTCGATGCCCTCAGCGCGGCGTCCATGCGCGCCGCCAGCTCGGGGGTGTGCTCCCCGCTGAGCAGGACGTGGTGGGAGCCGGGGATCGAGACGACCCGGAGGTCCGGCGCGACCCGGCGCCACACGTAGAGCAGGTTGGCGATCACCGGCACCCGGAACCGGGCGCGGAAGTAGGTGACCGGCCCGGCGTGGGGCCGCAGCCGGTAGGCGTTGAACACCCGGTAGGCGGCCGTGAAGGTCTGCCGCTCCTCGTCCACCGGCGTCACGGCGCGGCCGAAGCGCCGGCGCAGGACCGCGAGCACCGAGTCCTCGACCATGCCGGGCACCAGGAGCGCGATCCACCACGCCACGGTCCGCAGCGCGCGGGAGACCCGGGACAGGTGGTCGAAGGGCGGCTCGGTGTCGAGCAGGCCGAGGAAGGTGACCGTCCGGCCGGCCGCGGTGAGCTGCCGGGCCATCTCGTAGGCGACCAGGCCCCCGAAGGAGTACCCCGCCAGCCGGACGTCCCCCTCGGGGAGCGTCTCCTGCACGCCGGCCACCAGCGGGGTGGCGATGTCCTCGATGGTGATGCCCTCGGTCGCGGCGATCCGGGGGTCGGACGTCAGGCCGTAGACCGGTGCCGAGGTCTCCAGCGCGTCCACCAGGGTGCGGTAGATGTCGACGTCCCCGAGGTAGCCGTGCACCAGGAACAGCGGGGTCTCGGCCGGGTCCCCGCGGCGCAGCACCTCGCACGGGGTGTCGGCCGTGGCCCCGGTGGTGACGGCCCGGGTCACCCCGCGCACGGACGGGTCGGCCAGGAAGTCCTCCAGCAGCAGCGGGCGGTCCAGCTCCAGCCGCAGTCGCCGCATCAGCGTCATCGCCTGGCGCGAGGTGCCGCCGGCGTCGGTGAAGTGGGCGTCGTCGGCCACCGGCCCGCCGAGCACCTCGGCGAAGACCCGCGCCACCGCGGCGTGGGTGTCGCCGTCCTCGGCCGGCACGGTCGCGGTCGCCGCGGCCTCCTGCGCACGCCGGGCCGCCGCGCCGATCGACTCCAGCGACCCGGGGTTCTTCAGCGCCGACAGGTTGCGGACCGGCTGGCCCGAGAGCACGGCCCGCGCCGCGCTCTCGGAGCGCTTGCCGTTGTGGGTCAGCGGGATCTCGTCGACCGCCAGGACCACCGACGGCACGTGCGCGGGTGACCCCTCCCGGCGCAGCCTGGCCCGGATCTCCCGGCTCAGCTCGTCGTCGAGCTCCGTGCCGCGCTGCAGCACGACCAGCAGCACCATGCGGCTGCTCCCCGGGGCGGCCGGGTCCTCGGTCTCGACGGCGACGGCGTCGGCGACGCCGGGCACCGCGCGGACGATCCGGTAGACCTCCGAGGGGCCGATGCGGATCCCGTTGACGTTGAGGACGCCGTCGGACCGACCGTGCAGCCGCGAGGAGCCGTCGGCGGCGATCTCGATGCGGTCGCCGTGGGTCCACGTGCCGGGGTGCTGCGTGAAGTAGGCGGCCCGGAAGCGCTCCCCGTCGGGGTCCCGCAGGAAGCGGACCGGCCGCGACGGGAAGGGGTTGCGGCAGACCAGCTCGCCGACCTCGTCGAGGACCGGTCGCTCGTCGTCGTCCAGCGCGGCCACGTCCAGCCCCAGGCTGAGCGACTGGCAGCGGCCCGGGCGCACCGGGACCTCGGGGTGGCCGAGCACGAAGCAGCCGACGATGTCCGTGCCGCCCGAGATGGACTGCAGCGGCACCGGGCCCACGTGCTCGGCGAGCCAGGCGAACTGCCAGTCGTGCAGGACGGCGCCGGTGGACAGCACCGCACGGATGGCGCTGACGTCGACGTCGGCCCGCGGGACGTAGCCCTCGTCCTGGCACAGCTGCAGGTAGGCGGGGCTGGTGCCCAACACGGTCACCCCGTGCCGCGCCGCCAGGCGCCAGAGCGTCTCCGGACCGGTGACCGGGCCGTCGTAGAGGACGACGTGCGCGCCGACGGACAGGGCCGACAGCTGCCAGTTCCACATCATCCACGCGGTGGTGGTGTGGAAGTACAGGACGTCGGTCGGCCGGAGGTCGACGTGGAGCCGGTGCTCCTTGACGTGCTCGAGGAGCGAGCCCCCGATCCCGTGCACCATCGCCTTCGGCGGTCCGGTGGTCCCGGAGGAGAAGAGGACCCAGAGCGGGTCGTCGAAGGCCACGCGCGGCCAGTCCGGCCCGGGGTCGTCGGCCGGCACCGCCGCCACCAGGTCGGCCAGGCGGGTGACGGGCAGCCCGGTGAGCTCGGGCAGCGGCCCGTCGTCGAGCAGGACCACCCGGCGGGTCGCCGGCAGCCCCGACACGACCTCCCGCAGCACCTCGTCGGCGGGCCGGTCCCCGCCGCCGAGACCCGAGCGGTCGACCAGCACGGTGGTGGCGTCGACCTGGCCGAACCGCCCGAGCAGGCTGCTGACCCCCATGTCGGGCGTGGCGGTCGACAGCGCCGCCCCGAGACCGGCAACGGCGAGTCCGGCGACGACGACCCGGGCGTTGTTGGCGGAGATCGCGACCACCGTGTCCCCGGCGCTCACGCCGGCGTCGGCCAGGGCACGCGAGGTCCGGCGGGCCGCCGTCCGCAGCTCCGACCGCGAGAACCGCTCGACCGAGCCGTCCCCGTGCACGGAGGTGAGCGCCGGCGACGCGTCGTCGACGCCGGGCAGCGGGCGCAGGAGGTTCTCGGCGTAGTTGAGCCGCACGTCCGGGAAGAAGCGGGCGGTCCACACGTCGTCCGACGTGCTCACCGTGTCCGCGGACCCCTCCCACGCCAGGTCCGCCCAGTCGAGGAAGGTGCGCCAGAAGTCCCGGTAGGAGTCCACCGACCACGCGTGCAGCGCCGTGGCGGTGGGGAGCGGGCGGCCGGCGACGGACTCGCAGCGCAGCCTGAGGTCCGCGACCTGGTGCACCCGCGCCGGCGCGCGCACCTCGTCCGGTGCGGTGCCGAGCTCCGTCATCTCCTACCTCCTGGCATCAGGGCCACCGGGCCGAGCGCGTCCCGGTCCGGCGGGAGGTCAACGGGCAGCCGGCGGATCCCGGTTCCCCAGGTACCCGACACGGCCTCCGCCGCGACGTCCCACCGGGGGGCGGCGAGGTCGACTCCGCGCACGGCGACGGGCGCGGCTCCGGAGGCGACGTCAGGGCGGGCGGTTCTCCCGCGGACCATCCGAATGACCATCACGCTCCGTGTGCGGGTTCGTCGACCCAGCGTAGTGGACGTCAAGCTAGTCGCTGGTCCGACCACTGCCAAGGCCGCTCTGAGCCGAGCATGGGCGCTCGACGGGCCCGGGTGCCCGTGCGCGGTCGTGCACTCACCCCGACGGATGACCCGCCGCTGCCGGGCCGGGTGGGGACGGCGACCACGATCGGAGGACCGAGGTGGGTCCCGCCGGTACCGGGCCGTTACCGTCGTCGGGTCCAGCCCGCAGGAGGAACGGTGTCCATGTCTGCCCCCGCGTCCGGTCCACCCGTCGCCGGCCCCGCCCGCCGCGCGGGTGCCGTCGCGTCCGTCTTCGAGGCCGTGGTGGCCCAGCGGGGCGGTGCGACCGCGGTGAGCGGACCGGACTCGTGCCTGAGCTTCGAGGAGCTCGGCGCGCGGGCACGGGCAGCCGCCGGCCGGATCGCCGCCCTCGTGCCGCCGGAGGCCGCACCCGGTGCGCCGGTGGCCGTCCTGGCGACCCCCGCCCCGGAGCTGGTCGTCGCCGTCTTCGGCGTGGTGCTCACCGGCCGGCCGCTGGTCGTCCTCGACCCGCAGCTGCCGACCGGGCGCCTCCAGCAGATCCAGGAGATGGCCGGAGCCGCGATCGCCGTGGTCGAGGGCCGGCTCGCGGCGCGCGCCGAGGAGGTCGGGACCTTCCCGGTCGTGACCGACCTCGACGCCCTCGTCGCCCCGCCGGGCCCGGAGGACGTCGCCCCGGCCGACGGGTCCGGGGAGCCCCCGGCGGCGCCCGGGCCGGACAGCCCGGCGACCATCGTCTTCACCTCCGGGTCCACCGGCCGGCCGAAGGGGGTCGTCCACGGCCAGGCGTTCGTCGTGGCGGAGGCCGCCATCACCGCCCGGTACATGGACCTGACGGCGGAGGACCGGGTCGGCCTCGTCCTGCCGCCGTCCTTCGCCCTCGGGGAGCACGCCCTCTTCGGCGCCCTCCTGAACGGGGTGGGCCTGCACGTCTACGACCCCCGGGACCGTGGCATGCGGGGCCTGCCCGCCTTCCTGCGGGAGCAGGGGGTGACGGTCCTGACGATGACCCCGTCGCTGCTGCGCGCCCTGACCGGTGTGCTGTCGCCGGGTCAGCGGCTGGACGACCTGCGGCTGGTGGCCACCGCCGGCGAGGCGCTGCAGGGACGTGACGTGCGGGCGGCCCGGGACCGCCTCGGGGAGGTCACGATCATGAACCACCTGGGCTCCTCCGAGACCGGGCAGCTGTCGTTCGCGCCCCTCCTGCCCGCCGACCCGGTGGGCGACGGCCCGGTCCCCGCCGGGTACGTGGCGGAGGAGAAGGAGATCCAGGTCCTCGGGGAGGACGGTCGCGCGGTCCCGCCCGGCGAGGTCGGCACGCTGCACGTCCTGGGCACCCACCTGGCGAGCTACCTGACCGGGAGCGCGGACGGCCCGTTCGGTCGCGCGGAGGACGGCCGGGCGACCTTCCGCACGGGTGACCGGGGCCGCTACGACGAGCACGGTGTGCTGCACCAGCTGGGCCGCACCGACGACGCGGTGAAGGTCAACGGCTACCTCGTCGAGCCCTCCGAGGTCGAGACGGCCCTGCGCGGCCTGACCGGCGTCGCGGACGCGGCCGTCGTCGCGGTGCGGCACGACACCGGCACCGGCCTCGTCGGCTACGTCGCACCGAGCAGCGACCAGCGCACCCCCTCGCCAGCGCAGTTGCGCCGCGAGCTGGTCGCGCTGCTGCCGAGCTGGATGGTCCCCGCCGAGCTGGTGCTGCTCGACGAGCTGCCGCGCAACGAGCGGGGCAAGGTCGACCGCGGGGCGCTGCCCCCGCCCGTCCGGCCCGAGCCCGAGCCGCCCCAGGGGCACTGGGAGCAGGTCGTGGCCGGGCTGTTCGAGTCCGTCCTGCACCGCTCCGGTGTCGGCCGGGACGAGACCTTCACCTCCCTGGGCGGGGACTCCCTCAGCGTCGAGGAGATGCTCACCCGTCTCGGGGAGGAGCACGGTGTCGTGCTGACCTCCGGGGACGTGGCGGAGAACGCGACGGTGCGCCAGCTCGCCGCGGTCGTGGCGCGGTCCCGGGCGGGCGACGCCGGCGGCGCGCGGGTCCGGTCCGGGCGCCGGCGCGCCAGCGTGGTCGCCCTGCGGCAGTCCGGGTCCCGCCTCCCCGTGCTGTGCTTCGCCGGGGCCGGGGCCGGGGGCCAGGCGTTCCTCCCCCTGGCCGAGGTGCTGGGTGACGACCAGCCCGTGTACGCCTTCCAGCCGCACGGGTTCGAGGAGTGGGGCCTGCCGGACTACTCCATCGGCATGGCGGCGCGCCGGCACCTGCGCCGGTTGCGGGCGATCCAGCCGCACGGGCCGTACCGGCTGGTGGGCCACTCCATGGGCGGGCTCGTCGCCCTGCAGGTCGCCCGGCGCCTGGCCGCCGCCGGCGAGCGGGTGGACTCGGTGACGCTCGTCGACACCGTCCTGCCCCAGCGGCTGGTCGAGCGGGCCTGGCCCGCCGAGGCGACCGCGGCCGGGGAGCGCCCGACCGTGGCCCCCCTGCCCGGCGACGACAAGTACGGTCCGCCGACGACGAGGCGCGAGCTGTGGCGGCGGCGGGTCCTGGCGCTCGCGACCGCGGTGCTGCCCCCGGGCGGGGCGCGCATGGAGGGCATGCTCGAGCTCGGGGTGCGGGTGTCGCTCCTGCACCACCCGCAGCCGTGGGACGGCCGCGTGGACGTCTACGTCAGCCACCTCAACGAGGCCAGCCTCGTCGTGTGGGAGCAGCTGCTGGTCGGGGACGTCCGGATGACCACCCTGCCCGGTGAGCACAACTCCCTGCTGCGGACGCCGTACGTGGAGCAGATCGCGCGCGGCCTCGCCACCGACGGCGACACGGCTCCCTGACCGCGGCGCCCGCCCGGGACCGACCGGGCGGGTGCCGACCGGCGTCGAGACCTCACCCGCGGTGACGGACGGCC
This sequence comes from Geodermatophilus tzadiensis, assembly GCF_003002915.1. Lineage (GTDB taxonomy): Bacteria > Actinomycetota > Actinomycetes > Mycobacteriales > Geodermatophilaceae > Geodermatophilus > Geodermatophilus tzadiensis. The sequence goes on from NZ_PVTG01000010.1 coordinate 53,451, forward strand.
GCAACATGATCGCGCTCACTCGATCGTGGATCTCCAGGTGTGTCACAGTTTCATCGGGCAACATCTTCGCCGTGATCGGAGCGGATCCGCGGGGGAGCGCCCTCGCCACGACAGCGCGGTCGTCGCCGAGCACGACACCGAACGCTGAGCACTGCGGAGGACGCCCGTGCTGAACCTGTCATCCAGCCCCGCCGGGAACGCGGTGGTCGCCGTGGCGCACCCGGCGCCGCACCGCCCCGCGGAACCGACGGTCTCGGTGGTCATCGCCTGCTACACCGAGGCGCGGTGGGCGGGGATCACCGCCGCCGTCCGGTCGGCGCTCGACCAGGACCGGCCACCGCTCGAGGTCGTCGTCGCCGTCGACCACGCCCCCGCGCTGCTGGACCGGGTCGAGCGGGCGTTCCCCGAGGTCCGCGTCGTCCCCAACACCACCGCACGCGGTGCCTCCGGCACCCGGAACGCCGGGGCGCGGGCCGCGCGGGGCGACGTCGTCGCCTTCCTGGACGACGACACCCGGGCGGCACGCACCTGGCTGCGCACCCTCGTCCGCGGCCTGCAGGAGACCCCCGGGGCCGTCGGCGTCGGGGGACGGGTCGAGGCGGACTGGCCCCGCGGTGTCGTGCCCCGCTGGTTCCCCCCGGAGTTCCTCTGGGTGGTCGGCGCGTCCTACGAGGGGATGCCGACCCGGCGCAGCGAGGTGCGCAACGTGTGGAGCGAGAGCATGGCCGTCTGGCGCGAGGACTTCGCCCGGGTCGGCGGCTTCCGCGACGGCTTCGGGAAGCTGGGGGCCGCGTCCAGCCCGGAGGACACGGAGTTCTGCATCCGCGCGGCCGCCGTGACCGGGCGGACCTGGCTCTACGTCCCGGAGGCCCAGATCGTCCACGACGTCCCCGCCGCCCGGGCCGGCTGGAGCTACTTCGTCCGCCGCTGCTACGAGGAGGGTCGGGGCAAGGCCGCGATGGCCGCCCTGGACCAGGGGAGTGCGCTCGGCGAGGAGCGCGGCCACGTGCTGGGGGCCATCCCGCGCGGGGTGTGGCGCGACCTGCGCCGTGTCCTCCGCGGGGACGGGTGGGGCCTGGCCCGCGTGGCCACCACCGGGGTGGGCCTGCTGGCCGCCGCCTGGGGGTACGCCGCCGGCCGGACCACCGCGGCCCGGGCCGGCGCCTGACGCGCGGGACGCCGGTGACCGGCCCGAGGCCCGGTCACCGGCGTCCGCGTCCCGCTCAGGCCGGTGCGTAGATGGTGACCCAGTCGACCTGCATGGTCGTCGTCCGCGGGTTGCCCACGCCGCAGCCGAAGGCGCCACCGCCGCCCTGGCAGCCGCCGGGCTGGGTCTGGATCGCCAGGTGCATCGCCTCGCTCGGCACGCCCTGGTGCACCGTCGTCGCCCACGGCCGGCCGTCGAGGGTGTAGACGAGGCGGCCGGGGGACCACTCGACGCCCATGGTGTGCCACTGCGTCAGGTCGACGGCGACCCGCTCGCCGACCATCGCGTTGTTCCCGCCGTAGTGCAGCGTGGCCGTCGTGCCGCTGCGGTTGCCGCCGGCGTCCTCGGCGAAGTCGATCTCCGGCGGCCAGCTCGGGCCGTCCGGCCAGAGCAGTGCGGCGTACTTGATCTCATCGCCCGCGTCGACGCGGAACCGCATCTCCCACTTGCCGTAGGTCTGGCCGATCCGGCTGGCCAGCCCGCCGCTGACCCACTGGCCGTTCAGCAGCTCGTTGCGCAGCTGCAGGAACCCGCCGCTCACCGAGACCTGGGAGGGCGACCAGGTGCCGTACGGGGAGCCGCCGGGCTGGCCGGAGTAGGTGCGCCACTGGGAGCCCAGCGTCGAGCCGTCGAACCCGTCGGTGAAGACCTGCCGCCACCCGGTGACGTCGCCCGTGGGCGCCGGGACGCCCGCCCCGCCGGTCGTCGTCGCGGACGGCGCCGGTGCCGCCGCCTGCGGGGCCGGGGTGGGCGACGGGGTCGTGGCCTGCGGCGCGGGGGCGGCGGGCGGCGTGGACGCGGGAACCGGCGGGGGTGCGGGAGCCGGCGTGGTCGGCGGCGGAGCGGGCTGCGTGGTGGGCGGCGTGGCCGGCGGCGGAACGGCCTGCGGAGCCGTCGCTGCCGGCGGTCCGGACCGCCGCGTCGAGGCGGGGGACTCGTTGCGCGGCCGGCGCTGCGAGGTCTCGTCGTTCCCCCAGACGCGCCACCACGAGGCGGCCTCGACCACGGAGTCGGTCGCCGTGGCGTCCTCCGGTGCGTCCAGCGACAGGGCCACGAGGCTGCTGGCGGCCGTGCAGGCGGCCGTCAGGGCGATGAGGCGGATGGCGAGGCGCTTCCTCACGTCTCGGGGTCGGCCGGATGCACGGTGTGACGACATAGCTGGGAGTAAACATGTCGACACGGTGAGCTGTGAAGAGTGGACAGGGTGGTACGGACCACTTCGTCTCTCCCGGGCACCGCGCGCACCAGTGGTCACACGCGTCCCTCGGCCGGGCCGGGGAGCACGGGCCGGCCGGGTCGCCCGTCCGGGGGCCGGGTGTCGTCCGATCCTGTCGTGTGCCCCACACCACCTGATCCCGCCGGTCCGGCCCCGTATCCTGGGATGATCATGTCGTCGCACGTTCGAGCCGCCGGGTCGCACGCCGAGGTCGGCCCGCCCCGCCGCGCCCCCCGCCGCCGGGTGGGTGGCTGGCTCGCCGCCACCACCGTGCTGGGCCTCCTCGCGTCCTGCACCACGGGCGGCTCGGAGCCCCCGTCGGCCGGTTCGGAGGCCCCGCCGACCGGCCTGGACGACGGTGAGCCCCTCCCCTCGACCGCAGCCGAACGCCTCGGCTGGCGGCAGTTCGACGGCGACGAGTTCGACGACGGGCAGCTCGACCCCGCCGACTGGCGGCTCTACGGGGGCGCGGGCGCCAACAACATCGGGGTCCGCAGCCCGGACGCGGTCTCGCTGCGGCAGGGCCAGCTGGTGATCACCGCCTGGCAGCAGTTCTCCGGTGGGCTCGCGTGGCACGGCGAGCCGGCCACCACGTACGGCAGGTGGGAGTTCCGGGCCAGGGTCGAGGAGGGCACGGGGTACGCGCCGGCCATCCTCCTGTGGCCGGACTCGGACAACTGGCCGATCGACGGCGAGATCGACGTGATGGAGATCGTCGCCGGCGACCGGGGGATCAACCACACGACCGTCCACTACGGCGCGAACGACATGCGGATCGACAGCACGGTGGACGGCGACTTCACCCAGTGGCACAACTACGCCGTCGACTGGCAGCCGGACAGCATCACCGTCTACCTCGACGGTGAGGAGGTCTTCCAGACCACCGAGCCGGCGGCCATCCCGCACGGCCCGATGCACCTGGCCATCCAGCTCGACGTGGGACCGCAGGGCACGTGGATCCCCGCTCCGGACGAGACCACCCCGGAGACGGTGAGCCTCTACGTGGACTGGGTCCGGATGTACCGCTGAGCGCCGGGGAGGTCGTGTCCGGCGGACCGGGTGCGGCCACGGGTCCCCGCGGGCGGCGGCGCGCCCGCTGCGCCGCGGGGCTGCTCGGAGCCCTCGCCGGACTGACGGCCGGCGTCGGCCTGGCCGCGCACCACCACCTCTCCGGCACCAGCCTCCTGGTCGCGGTGAGCGCCTTCTCCACCCACCTGCTGGCCCTCGCCCCGGTGTCCGTCGCCCTGCTCGCCGCGGGCCGGCGGTGGACCGGCGCCGCACTGGCCGCCGCCCTGACCGCCGCGGCCGTCGCGGCCGTGGCGCCCACCCACGCGGGCGACCCGGTGGACGTCCCCGGCGGGCGGTCGCTGTCGCTGCTGACGGCGAACGTGCGGCTGGGCGAGGTCGACGCCGAGGGCCTCGTGGCCGCCGTGGAGCGCTCCGGCGCGGACGTCGTGAGCCTGCAGGAGCTCACCCCGCGCCTGCGCCGGCAGCTCCAGGCAGCGGGCCTCGACGAGCTCCTGCCGCACAGCCTCGTCGAGGCCGCCCCCGGTGCGGACGGCATCGGGCTGTGGAGCCGCACCCCGCTGACCGACGAGGCCCGTCACGACGAGCTGACCTTCCCCGCGGTGTCGGCCCGGGTCGTCCTGCCCGACGGGCGGCCGGGCCCCACCGTGCTCGGTGTCCACGTGGCCGGCCCCTGGCCGCAGGCGGCCGACGACTGGGTCCGGGACATGGCCAAGCTGCCGGCCCTGCTGCAGGGCATCGCCCGGGAGGCCGACGCCGGGGACTCCGCCGTCCTCGTCGGCGGTGACTTCAACGCGACGTGGGGCAACGCCCAGTTCCGCGACCTGCTGCAGGACGGTTACCGGGACGTGGCCGAGCAGCTCGGCGCGTCCTGGACGGCGACCTTCCCGGCCGGCACGGCGGTCCCGCCGCTCATCGGCATCGACCACGTCCTGGTGCGCGGCGCCGGTCCGCAGGACCTGCGCACGGTGACCGTCCCGGGCTCCGACCACCGGGGGCTGCTGGCGACCGTCGGCCTGCCCACGGGCTGACCCGCGCGGCGGCGACGCCGGGCCGGCGGAGCCGGACGCCCCCCGGACCTCCGACGGCCCTCGGACCTCCGACGGCCCTCGGACCTCCGACGCTCCTCAGACCTCCGACGCGATGGCGGCCCGCCGGTGGCCCGGGTCGTCCACGCGCACCAGCTCCGCGGGGACACCGAGGACGACGCCCCACTCGGGCACGTCCCGCAGCACCAGCGACAGCGCGCCGACGCGGGCGTGCGAGCCCACGTGCACGGCGCCGACGACGACGCACCCGGCCCCGAACTCGACGTCGTCCCCGGCGCTGGCGACGCCCTTCTCCGAGCCGTCCCGCCGGACCACGTTGCCGATCGTGACGTGCTGCCGGAGCACGCAGTCGGCCCCCAGGCGCACACGGGGGTTGAGCACGATGCCGTGCGGGTGGAAGACGCGCAGCCGAGGTCCCACCTCGAGCTCGGGCGGGAGCTCGACGCCCACGAACAGCGAGGTGAACAGCGAGTAGCCGAAGGCCAGGGCCCGGCCGGGCAGACCCCAGTGGCGCACCGCCCACTGGGCGGTGCGGAACGCCAGGAGCAGCAGGCGGGAGTCCGGGTACCCGGCGTTGACCGCCCAGTCCTGGGTCGCCCAGCGGCGGAACCCCGGGCCGGGGACGGCGTCGCTCACGGCGCGCCGCCCTCGAAGCGGACGATCAGCGCGTCGTCGTTCTCGTACTCGGTGGTCCACCCCGGCGCGCCCGCGACGGCCTCCTCGAGCCGCTGGAGGGACCCGTCGGCCACCAGGCCGTAGTACTCGGAGTACTCGACCATGCTGCGGGTGATGACCAGGTACGGCCGCTCACCCTGGGTCGCCATGAACTCCTCGACCGCGGGCAGCCCGCCCTCGTCGAGCAGCTCCCCGCCCAGGCCGGCGAACGTGATGAGATCCGGGTCGCCGCCGGAGGACGGCACCCCGAAGGCGTTGTAGTCGGCCGTGAGGCGCCCGGGCGCGTTCTGGGCCCCGATCACGAGCGTGCTGCGCTGCTCCCCGTTCTCGTAGAGCCACCGCATGGCCGCCACCTCGTCCTCCGAGAAGGTCGACCAGGCCAGGGTGCCGTGCAGCCCCTGGATGCTGGCGAGCGAGACGGCGACCAGGACCACGGCCAGCGCCGGGGCGAGGACGCGCGCCCACCGGATGCGCAGCACCGCCTGGGCGATCAGGAAGGCGGTGAAGGGCAGGGAGAACAGGTAGACGCGGTAGATGGCCTCGCCGCCGTAGCTCTGCCCGAGCAGGATGAGGAAGGGTGCGAACGCCAGGGCGGCCGGCACCAGCACCCGGCCGGGCGTGCGCCAGGACACCAGCACCGCGAGGGCGCCGGCCAGCCAGATGCCCAGCGCGAGCGCGGAGGCGACCGTGCTGGTGAACACCTGGCCCGCGGTGCCGGTCGTCGTCGAGACGACGCCGCCGGCGTTCTCCCAGAACCGCAGGCTGTCGAGCAGGCCGTAGGCGCTGTTGATGAACTCGAAGCGCGGGAGCAGGTAGGCCACGGCGATGACGAGGCAGCCGAGGACCGTCCACCGGGGCCGGACCGTCCCCAGCGCCGTGAGCAGCACGAAGGCCGCGACGAGCATGTACGGCGACAGCTGGTGGGCGATGGTGACGGTGGCGAAGAGCACGTACAGCAGGGCCAGCGCGGCCCAGCGGCTCCGCTGCGCCACCGGGGTCACCGGCTCGGCCCCCCGCGCCGTCCACGCCTTGAGCCGCCGCAGCCACGACGGCCCGCGGCGCCACTCCGTCGGGGTCCGGCGCAGCCAGGCGAGCACGACGAGCACGCAGCCCAGGCTCAGGTGGAAGGCGTACGCCTGCGGCGACAGGTAGGCGGTGCCCACCCACAGCCCCGCGTGGAAGAGGAAGACCGTCAGGAACGCCACCCGGCGGTCCTCGGACAGGGTCCGGGCGATGGCGAAGACGGGCAGGCAGACCAGCAGGCTGGAGGCGAACGGGGCCCAGGCCGCCAGCGTCAGCGTGCTCACGCCGGTGAGGTCGCCGAGGGCGGCCACCGCCGTGAACAGGGCCGGCCACTGCTGGTAGATGTCGCGGGGGTCGGTGACGCCGTTGCCCTCGCGGAACCACTCGACGACGCCGAGGTGCTTGTAGGTCCAGGCGTACTCGGGGTTGGTGTAGAGGATCGGCACGGTCGCGTCGATGACCGCCACGAGGCCGACCACCCCGGCCACCAGCACCCAGGTGCGCCGCTGGTCGAACAGCTCCAGGACGAACCCGGCGCACAGCAGCGCCAGGCCGGCGTAGAACAGCGGGCCGACGAGGGCCAGCAGGCCGTAGTCCGACCGCGTCGCGGTGTCGACCTGCGTGAGGCTCCCCGCCCACGAGGCCAGGCCGGCGAGGACGACGAGGGGCGCCAGTGCCCGGCGGACCAGCGACGCCCGCTCCCGGCGCGGGGTGCCGCCGCTGGCGGAGGCGGGGAGGGCGTCGGGGGTGCCGGCGTCGGCGAAGGCGCGGGTCATCGGCCGGTCCTCCGCGTCCGCAGGAGCGCGACCGCGCAGGACGCGACGGTGCCGGCCGCGAGGACCAGCAGGAGGGTGGTCGGTGACCACGCGTTGAGCCACGCCATGACGGCGGAGCCGATGCCCCAGACCGCCAGCGACAGCACGTTGGTCAGCGCCCACGCCGTCGACTGCCGCGAGGTCGCCACGTGGGCCAGGACGGCCGCTCCCGGACCCGCGCAGACGAAGGCGAGCACCGTCACGAGGCGCACCACCTGCGGGGCGTCGACGGCGACCGCCAGGGCCGCGGCCACGGCCGTGGCGATGCCGGCCCAGGCGACGAGCGTCCGGGTGAAGGGGCCGGTGCGGTCCCGGATGCGGAGGGACACGTCCGGCGCTCCGGTGGGTGCACTGGTGGAGCTCATGCGGTGACCTCTCTCGCGCGGGTCCTGCTGGGGTCGACCTCGCGGACACGCCGGGCGGGGACGCCGGCGTAGACGCCGTGGGGCAGGCAGTCGGCCGCCACGACGGCTCCCGCCGCCACGACCACGTCGTCCCCGATCGTCACACCGGGCAGGACGGTGACCCGGGCCCCGAGCCACACCCGGTCCCCGATCACCACGGGCAGGCCCCGGGCCTGCGACCGCCACGTCCCGCCCGGACCGCGGTGGTCCGAGGTGATGATCATCGTCTGCATGCCGACGGCGCAGTCGACGCCGATCTCGACCGGGGCGACGGCCTCGACGAAGCACTGCAGGTTCAGGTAGCTGCGCGCCCCGATCCGGACGTTGCGCGGATCGCCCTCGAAGCGGCAGGCGGGGCTGACCACGAAGGAGTCGACCGCCATCCCGCCGAGCCGGTAGAGCGTGCGGCGCAGGGCCTTGGGGACGGCGAAGGAGGCCGCCACCCGGTTGAACCAGAGGTTGCGCCGGAAGACGCGCGCGTCCAGGCGCAGTTCCGCCACCAGCAGCCGGAGGTCGGACCCGCGCAGCAGGCTCCGGCGGGCGGGGGCCGACGTGGTCACGACGCCCCCTCGGGCCGGGCGGGCACCTCGGTCTCGGCCGCCCGCGGCCGGCCGGCGCTGGCCACGAGCTCCCGGTACAGCCGCCGCCCGATCGGCAGGACGGCGAGCGCCGTGACGACCTCCGCGGCCAGGTACACCAGCGCGAGCCCCTCCACGCCGAAGGAGGGCAGGCCCACGGCGGTGACCGCGAGGAACACCACCGCCTTCACCGCCAGGGCCGTCACCAGCGGCCGCAGCCGCTTGCGCGCCACGCTCAGGGCGGTGAAGACCACGAACCCGGCGCTGAAGGGGAAGGACAGGGCGATGATGCGCAGCAGCGTCGTCCCCTGGCTCGCGTACTCGGAACCGAGCAGGGCGAGCAGCAGGGGAGCGGCGAGCACCGACACCGACGTCGCCGCGACGCTCACCAGCGCGGTGAGGCGCATCGACCGCTTGATCAGCCGCCGGAAGGCCCCCGCGTCGCTGGAGTACTCCACGACGAAGGCCATGGCGATGCTCCACACCAGCGTCCCGAAGGCGACGCTGATGTACCACGGGACGTAGAAGTAGGCGGCCGCCTCGCTGCCGAGCTCGGCGGAGACGAGCACGGGCGGCAGCAGCGAGACGCAGCTGGCCAGCGCACTGGCCGCGTAGTCCCCGGCCACGAACCCCTTGATGGAGCTCCAGCCGACGTCGGCCGACCTCGTGGACGTCGCCACGTGCCGGGGGACCAGCCGGCGGAACACGAAGGCGTTGACCACCAGGACGGCCAGCAGGGTGGGCACCACCAGCGCGGCGAGCGCACCCCAGCGGCTGGACAGGAGCACCAGCGGGAACAGCAGCGCCACGCGGAGCAGCCCGGCCACCAGGTTCTCCAGGGGCACCCACACGGCGCTGCCGAGCGCGGTGAGCGCGCCGTCCTGGACCAGGAACAGGGCGTAGCACAGCGTCGCGCCCACGAAGACCAGCGGGACGAACCACTCGTCGCCGAGGATGGCGCTGCCGAAGCCCAGGGCGACGAAGCCGAGCGTGACCACCAGGCCCATGCCCAGCGCCAGGCCGTAGGCGCGGGCGATGAAGCCGCCGGTCGCGCGGCCGGCCTGGGGGACGAAGCGGAGCAGCACGCTGACGATGTTGAGCTGGGCCAGCCCCGCCAGGAAGGTGATGGCGGACAGGGCCGACGACGCCTCACCGACCGCCGAGGCCGGCAGCACGCGGGCGGCCACGATCCAGAACACGATGCCCAGGACACCGGTGAGGACCGTGGAGGCCATGAGCGCCACGGCGTTGAGCTCCATGGCCCGGCGCTTGCGCGGGGCCGCGGTGGCGGTCACGAGGTCTCCTTCGAGCGGGCCGTGAGGTAGGCGCGGGGCCCGGACACCATGCCCCGGAGGCGCAGCCGGCGGAGCTCCGCCGGGAGGCCCTCGAGCAGGGTGGTCACCCCGGGGTCCCGGGGGCGGAGCCGGCCGCGGACCACCGTGAGCACCGCGTGTGCCAGGCCGATCAGGTGGCGGGGGTCGCGCGCGACGACGGCCGTCAGCAGCGCGGTGAACCCCGTCCCGTAGCCGGCCATCTGGCGGGCGAGCTCCGCGTCGGTGCGGCGGTGCGCGTGGCTGGTGATCGCCGTGGGCTCGTACCCGAGCACCCGGCCGGAGGCCAGCATCCGGACGACCATGTCGACGTCCTCGCCGCCGCGGCTGGGCGTCCCGGTGCCGAGCGCCTCGTCGAAGGGCCCCTGCGCGCGCAGGGCGGCGGCCCGGAAGGCCATGTTCGCGCCCATGAAGGTGCCCAGCTGGTAGAGCGAGTGCGTGCGGACGGTGCGCAGGGCGCCGTCCACCCGCCGCTGGACCAGGACCCGGTAGCGCGCCGGGTGCCAGGACCACGCGCGGGGGCGCTCGACGCGGAAGGTCTCGGCGACGAGCACCTTCGCCGCCCCGCCGCTGTGGTGCTCGAACAGCTCCTGCGCCGGGGTCTCCAGCTCGCTGGGGAGCACCAGGCCGCCGAGGCCGTCGACCCCCGGCTCCGCCGCGAACCGCTCGGCCAGTGCCCGGGTCCAGTGCCGGTCGGCCTCGACGTCGTCGTCGGTGAAGGCGACCACGTCGCCCACGGCCTCGGCGACGCCGCGGTTGCGCGCCGCCGAGATCCCGGGGACGGGCTGGCGGAGCAGGCGCACCCGCGGGTCGTCGAGCTCCGGCACGCTGCCGGCGGCATCGCCGTCGGAGGTGCCGTCAGGAGTGCCGGGCCGGTTGTCGACGACGAGCACCTCGACCGGCGGGAGCTCCTGGTCCAGCAGCGCACGCAGGCAGCGGGAGAGCCCGGCGGGGCGCTCGAGCATGGTCGGGATGACCACGGAGACGCTCGGCAGCGCAGCCCCGGCCGTGACCGGGGCGTCCGCCGCGGAGGGCTCCACCAGCCGCTGCAGGGCGGCGTCGAGGGTGGCGCGGTCGAGCGCCTCGGGCAGGGGGAGGGGAACCAGCCCCACGGGGCGCGCCCCCCGCCGCGCGACGACGAGCACGGCTCCGTACCGGGCGGCGTCCGCGTCGTCCAGGAGCGGACCGCCGCCGCCGTCGAGGTCCCGGTGGACGACCCTGGTCGGCCGCCATCCGTCGTCCCCGGTGGGTGACCCCGCCGCCGGGAGGGCCGCGGCGCGCCGGTCCAGCCGCCGCTGGCGGAGGTAGGCCCCGGGTCCGCGGAGCATGCCGGCCCGGTTCGCCGACAGCAGCTCGGCGGGGAAGTCCGCCGCGAGTCCGGAGACGCGCAGGCTGTCGGAGCTGGTCATGTCCCGCACCGCCCTGCCGGCCAGCGCCGCCAGCCGGAGGAGGACGAGCGGTGAGTCGACGACCAGGGAGGTGTAGAAGGCGGTGAGGCCCGTGCCGTACCCCTCCATCTGCCGGCGGAGCCCGGCGAGGTCGCGGCGGTGGTGGTGCCGGGTGACGGCACCGGGGTGGTAGAGCGTGCGGTGCCCCGAGCGCAGCAGGTCGGTGAACACCCGCGTGTCCTCCGCGCCGTGGGTCAGGGTGCCGGCGCCGAGCGCGACGTCGAAGCCGCCGACGGCCCGCAGCGCCGCGGTGCGGAACGCCATGTTGGCGCCGACCCCGAAGGGGGGCAGCGGGTAGAGGGGACTCTGGCGGTCCCCGCTGCCCGGCCCGAACTCGGCCGGCGTGAACCCGCGGCCCTTGCTGTGCCCGCCGAACTGCTCGAACCAGACCTGCGCGCGGGTCGCCAGCTCGGCGGGGACGACCAGCCCGGACACGGCGGCGGCGTGCGGCCGCTCGGTCAGGGCGCGGGTCAGCTCCGACAGCCACATCGGGTCGGCGACCTCGTCGTCGTCGATCCAGGCGACGACCTCGCCCTCCAGCGGCTCCTGCAGGGCCCGGTTGCGGGCCCGGGACAGGCCGGGCCGCGGCTCGACGACGTACCGGACGTCCAGCCGGCCCGCGAAGCGCGCGACCACGTCCGCGGTGGCGGTGCTGACCGGCGCGTTGTCGACCACCCAGACCGCGAAGTCGGGGTGGTCCTGCGCGGTCAGGCTCTCCAGGCAGGCGGCCAGCGCCTCGGGCCGCTCCCTCGTGCACAGCACGACGCTGGCGCGCGGGGCGACGGCCAGGTGGCGGGCGTGCAGCTCGCCGAAGCCGGGACCGCCGGCGCGACGGCGGCGCACGACGTCGCCCCAGCGCTCGTCCAGGAGCCGCCGGAGCTCCTCGGCCGGCAGTCCCCCGTCCGGGAGGGACACGACCTCCCAGCCCACGGGCTCGCCGTCCAGGCGCAGCAGCAGCCAGGCCTCGTCCGCGGTCGACCCGTCCGGAGCCGTGCGCTGCAGCGGACCCACCGGGTCCGAGAGCTCCACGTCCAGCACGTGTGCCGCGATGGTGTGGACCGCCGGAGCGGTGTCCTCGACCAGCGCCATCTCAGCTCGAACCGTCCGTTCCCCCAGTGCAGCTCATGTCAGCTCGCGGCCCAGCACGTGCTTGGCGGCGCGGCGAGCGGTGCGCCACGCCGGCGCGGCGGCGCGCTTGACGTGCGGCGCGAGCCCGGGCTCGCCCCTCTCGACGAGCGCCCGGAAGGCCTCGCCGGTGTCCCCCGGCCGGACGTGCAGGCGGGGGAGACGGTACGGATCGTCCGCGGAGGTGGCGATCCTCCGCCCGACGATGCACCCGTTCGAGTAGCCGGCCTCGGCGACCGCGCGCGCGACCCGGCGACTGGAGTAGCCGTGGGGGTAGCAGAAGGAGACCACCGGCCGGCCGAGGGCGTCCTCGATGGCCCGGCGGCTGTCGACCACCTCCCGGCGCAGGTCGCCGGGGGAGAGCGTGTCGAGCGTCCGGTGGTCGACCGAGTGGCTGCCGATCTCCACGCCGGCCTCGGCGGCGTCGGCCAGCTCCGACCAGCTCAGCCGGGACCCGTGCGGGTCGCCGGGCGGCAGCCGGAGGCCGACGTCGGCGGTGGGGACGTACATCGTGGCGCGGGCGCCCAGCGAGACGAGCACCTCCACCGCGTGCGTGAAGTCGAGCAGCCCGTCGTCGAAGGTCACGCCCACGACCCGGGCGTCGGGGTCGGCGGCGCGGGCGGCGAGCGCCTCGGTGAGGCCGAGGAGGCGCCAGCCGTCCGCGGCGAGGGCGCCGAGCTGCTCGGCGAGCTCGTGCACGGGGACGGCGTGCTCGTCCGGCGTGGCCGGCGGCGTCGCAGGGGTCGAGTGGTACATCAGCACGGGCATCCGCCACCGCACCGACGGGCGCAGCAGGTCGGCGGCCGCGGTCCGGGCGCTCATCGTGCGCCTCCGGCCCGGGGACGGCGGGCCGGCGCGGCCCCGCCCTCGCCCGGGGTCTCGCGCGCGAGGTCGTCGACGACGGCCACGGGGACGGCCGGCCGGTGGCCGCCCGGCCGTGCGGTGAGGTACCCGAGCCCCGCTGCCGCGACCCCGGCCAGGATGGCGGCGGCCCGGCCGAGCCCGCCGGCGACGTCGCCGCGCAGGGCCGCGGCGAGGTTGCGGCCGACGCCGGCCAGCAGCACCGAGCGCACGTAGGCGGCCTCCTCGGCCAGGACGTGCTCGCCGGCCGTCGGGAGCGCCGCCATGTGCCGCTTGCCGGCGCCCTCGAGGTGGCTGCGGCGGAGGAAGAAGCGGAACGTCCGGCGCTCCGGCGGCACCTCGTGCCAGACCACCGCGGACGGGGTGAACCGCCAGCGGGCGCCGGGGCCGGTGTGGGCGTTGAGGCGCAGGCACAGCTCGGTGTCCTCGGGCTGCGAGGCCTCACCGACCTTGCCGAAGTCGTCGCTGAAGCCCCCGACCGCCAGCAGCGCGGTCCGGCGGACCAGCATGTTGGCGCCCCAGACGTTGCGGACGTCGGTGCCCCCGCGCCGGGGGATCGAGCCGCCGACGACCCAGGAGAACTCCCGGGGGAACCACCGGGGCGCGCCGTCCGGCCAGCGTGCCTCGATCGCGCCCCCGACCCCGGTGGCGAAGGGAGCCGCGCGGTGGGCCCGCAGCAGCTCCTCGATCCAGTCCGGCTCGGCCACCTCGTCGTCGTCGAGGAAGGCGATCAGCTCGGCCGTGCTGACCAGCGCACCGGTGTTGCGGCCGCCGGAGGCACCCCGGGAGTACTGGTTGGCCACCACGCGCGCGCGGTCCCCGACCTCGCGGCGCAGCCGGTGCAGCAGGGTGTCGTTGTGGTCGACGACCACGATCAGCTCGACCGGGACGGTCTGCGCCACCGCGGAGTCCACCGCGCGCAGGATGTCGGTCCAGCGGGCCTCGCTGAAGCAGGGCACGACCACGGCGACGGAGGTCATGCCACCTCCTCGACGTCCACCACTCCGGCGCGGGGCAGGGGCGCCGCCCACTCGGCCGCCGAGGGCCGGGGAACGGTCCCGTGGGCGCCGTTGACCCGCTCGACGAGCAGGGCCCACAGGACCCGCATGCCGTCCCGCCAGGTGTTGAGGTTGCTCTGCCCGTGCAGGCGGGGGAACTCGAAGCTGGGGACCTCGGCGATGGTCAGCCGGGCCTTGGCCACGCGCGTGTTGATGATCGTCTCGATCTCGAACCCGTCACCCCAGGCCTTGTGGTCGCGCTCGCCCTCGGAGGCGTCGAGCGCGAGCACCGGCAGGCAGTGCGTCCAGAAGGCGTTGTACCCGTAGCAGAGGTCGCTGTAGGAGGTGCCGTAGAGCACGTTGACGATCCGGTTGAGCCACCGGTTGCCCCAGGCGCGCAGCCGGGTGATGTCGGCGCTGCCGCCGCCCGGCGCGAAGCGGGTGCCCTTGGCGAAGTCGGCGCCGGCCGTGAGCGCCGCGACGTAGGCCGGGATCTCCCGCGGGTCGGCCGACCCGTCGGCGTCGAGCATGACCACGACGTCACCGGTCACCGCCTGGAAGCCGCACGCCAGGGCGTTGCCCTTGCCGCGCCGGTTCTGGCGCACGACGACGACGCCGGGACGCAGCCGGCGGGCCACCTCGACGGTGTCGTCGACGCTGCGCCCGTCGACCACGATGACCTCGTGCAGGTCGTCCGGGAGCAGGCCGAACACGTGCGGGAGGTTCTTGGCCTCGTTGTACGTGGGGATGACCACGCTGATGCGCGGCGCGGCGTGGGTGCGGCGGTGGTGCAGAGCGGTGCCCTCGTGTGGGCGCATGCCCGTCCTCTCGTTGCGGGAACGGGTCCGGTTTCGCCTCTGCTCGCCGTCGGGTCCGTGGCGACCATGTCGCCCGACGGGTCATCGCTACCCGTGGTGCTGCTGCTGAGTGGTGTCCTCTTGGCCGGTCAGTCGGCGCAGGAGCACCGGGACGCGTGACGGCACCTCGGTGTGCGGGTCCCCGTGCCACCTGGCCGGCGTCGCATCCCATGCTGACCGAGGGTCGCGGTCCTGTCCACAGAGTGCAGGACACGTCACGTCATGGGGTGAACGACGCCCCGCTCGGGAACGCGCAGCGCAGCGGGGTAGCGGGGTGGGTCGCCCGTCCGGGTGGGCACGTCCCCCGGACGGGCACGCGCCGACGGATCCGTCGTGGGTCAGCCGAGCCGGTCGTCGACGAGCTCGGCCGTCCCGGACCCGTCGACGGCCGAGCGCATGAGGGCCAGCCCCTCCGGGTCGATGTCCAGCGCCCACAGCAGGTAGTCGGTGGTGGCCTCGGCGACGACCGGCCAGGTCGGGGAGGAGGCGTCGTCGTAGGCGCGGCTGTGGTCGGCGTCGGGGACCTCGATGAAGGCCTTGGGGTCCGGGGCCCGGCCGTAGAGCTCCGCGCCCTGCTCGAGCGGGATGGCGTCGTCCTGGCCGCCGTGGACGAAGAGCAGGGGCCGGCCGGTCTGGGCGAAGGGCTGGGCCGGCACCGGCCCGAGCTCCGGCACGAGGTAGGTCAGCTCCCCGCCCGCGAGGACGAGCGCGGCGTCGAACCGGTCGTCGAGGTCCCCCTCGCTGCGCAGCAGGGCCGTCGTCAGCGCGCCCAGGGAGTGCCCGGCCGCGGCGAGCCGCTCCTCGTCGACGAGCCCCGCGATGTCACTGTCCTGCGTCCGGCTCAGCTCGAGGACCTGGTCGAGGACGAAGGACACGTCCGCCGGCTGCTGCACCACGTCGGCGCGGATCTCCTCGGTCCCCTCGGCGCTCAGCGGGAACCGCGGCGCCGCGACGACGATGCCGGCCGAGGCCCAGCGGCTGAGCAGCTCCTCGTAGGCCTCGGGCGAGGCGAGGTACCCGTGGCTGAACACGACCAGCGGGTAGGGGCCGTCCCCGTCGGCCGGGTACCAGATCGTGGTCTCCAGCGTCCGGCTCGCCTGCAGCTGGTTCCCCTCGAAGTCCACGGTCGGCCTCGACGGGTCCTCGAGGGGAACGGTCGTGCTCGTCACCTCCAGCCCGGTGGGCTCGGCCGGTGCGGGCTCGCCGTCGGTGGTGGCGGAGGAGCAGCCGGCGACGAGGAGGAGAGCCACGAGTGCGAGGAGGACGCGGTCGCGCCGGCGGTTCACCATGGGCTCAGTCTCCGGCATCGGGCCGGAGGGCCCCGGACCCAGGGCACCCGGTGAGGCGTCTCACGGGCGCCGGGACGGGCGGGCGCGGCGGGTCAGCCCGCCGTCCACTCCAGCAGCTCGTCGGCGCTCCACGTGTTGACCACGCGGTCGGGGTCCACCCCCGTCTCGACGGCGCGCTCGCAGCCGTTGCCCTGCCAGTCGAGCTGCCCGGGGGCGTGCGCGTCGGTGTCGATGGCGAAGCTGCAGCCCAGCTCGACGGCGAGGGCGAGCAGCCGCAGCGGCGGGTCCAGTCGCTCGGGCCGGGAGTTGATCTCCACCGCGGTGCCGTGCTCGACGCAGGCGGAGAAGACGGCCTCGGCGTCGAACGCGCTCTCCGGGCGGGGGCGCTGCCGCCGTCCCTCTCGCTGCTCGCGGGGGACGAGCAGCCGGCCGGTGCAGTGCCCGAGGACGTCGGTGTGCGGGTTGGCGACGGCGGCGAGCATCCGCTCGGTCATGGCCGCGGACTCGGCGCGCAGGTCGGAGTGCACGCTGGCCACCACGACGTCGAGGCGGCCGAGCAGCTCGTCGGTCTGGTCGAGGGTGCCGTCGAGGTGGATGTCGCACTCGATGCCGGTGAGGAGCCGGAAGGGGCGCAGCTCCTCGTTGAGCTCGGCGACCACGTCGAGCTGGCGCTCGAGCCGCTCGGCGGTCAGCCCGTTGGCCACCGTCAGGCGGGGCGAGTGGTCGGTGAGTGCCATGTACTCGTGGCCCAGCCCGATCGCGGCCTCGGCCATCTCGCGGATCGGGCTGCCGCCGTCGGACCAGTCGGAGTGGGTGTGCAGGTCGCCGCGCAGGGTGGCGCGGAACTCGGCGACGTCGTCGGCGAGCGGCACGAGCTCGGCGTGCGTCTCCTCCAGCCGGGCGAGGTACTCCGGCACCTCGCCGGCGTGCGCCTGCACGATCGCCGCGCCGGTCTTGGGGCCGATGCCGCGCAGGTCGGTGAGCGTGCGCGTGCGGATCCGCCGGTCGAGCTCCTCGGGGCCGAGGGCGTCGACGACCGCGGCCGCCGTGCGGAACGCGGCGACCCGGTGGGTGGGCTCGCGGGCGCGCTCCAGGAGGAAGGCGATCCTCCGGAGCGCGGCCGCGGGCGGGAGCGGCGTGGTCAGCTGGCCTTCTTGAGCTGCTTCTGGGCGCGCTTCTCGGCCTTGGCGGCCCGCTTCTGCGCCTGCTCGACGCTGCGCTCGGTGGCCGTGGAGGCGCGCCGGGCGGCGCGGCGGGCGCGGTAGCCGACCGACGGGCGGCCCTCGGTGTCCACCGCGGCGATCAGCAGCCCGCCGAGCAGGCCGGCGTTCTTGAGGAAGTTCGACAGCTGGCCGAAGCGCTCCTCCGGGTCCTCGTGCTCCCAGAACCGGTGGCCGGCCAGCGTCGTCGGCACGATGCTGCCGGCCATCACCAGCGCGGACAGCCGCGGCAGCTTGCCCAGCGCGAACAGCGAGCCGGCACCGACCTTGATCGCGGCGTCGACCTTCACCCACTGCTCGACGTCCCGGGGCACCTGGACGGGCAGCTGCTCGTCCGCGGCCCGGGCGATCTGGTCGACGACCGGCCGCGCGCCCGGCACCCGCGTCTGCGGGTTGCGCAGGGTGTCGACGCCGCCGTAGACGAACGACGCTGCGAGCAGGGGCCGGGCGATCCGGCGGACCAACATGGAGGACCTCTTCCGTCGGTGGACGTGTGCGGTGCGGTGACCCTGTTGCCCGGCGAGCCGCGCGGGACACCCTGACCGGGACCGTAGTGATCCACGCGGTGACCCGCCCGTCCAACGCCGGCGGCGGGGCTCAGTCGGTCCGGCTGCAGTACACGGTGAGCGACGGGCGCTTGCGGAAGTGGAACGACGACGCCGGGGGCGCCGTCTCGCCGTCGTAGGCCAGCGGCTCGGGACCCGACCACAGCTGCACCCGCACCTCCGGGCTGGCCACGGTGGCGTAGCCGGAGCTGCGGTCGCTGACGCCCAGCAGCGCGCCGAGGACCGCCCGGGTGCGGCTGAACGGGACGTCGGCGCGCAGGTACTGGACGTCGAGCAGCCCGTCCTCCAGCCGCGGCCGCCACGCCGGCGCCAGCCCGCGCGGGGTGTAGCGGCAGTTGCCGACGAAGAGGATCCAGACCTCGACCGGCCGGCCGTCGACCACCATCGACACCGGCTGCTCGTCGCGGAGCACCTGCGCGGCGGCGACCGCGGTGGCCAGCCAGCGCCCCAGCCGGCCCTCCAGGGCGTCGCGCCGCCGCACCATCTCGGGGTAGGCGCCGATGCTCGCGGTGTTGAGGAAGGGCACCCCGTTGACCTCGGCGACGTCCACGCACACCGCGCGTCCCTGCTCGACCGCCGCGGCCGCCTCCTGCGGCGTCTCGACGCCGAGGTCGCGGGCGAAGTGGTTGAGCGTCCCGGCCGGGACGACGGCCAGCGGCAGGCCGTGCTCGAGCGCCACCGCCGCGGCGGCGGCCACGCTGCCGTCCCCGCCGGCCACCCCGAGCGCCACGGCCCGGCCCGACCGCGCCGCCTCGGTGAGGAGGGCGTCGACGCCGTTCTCCGGCGAGGCGGTCAGGACCTCGGCGGCCGGGAACAGCTCGCGGACGGCCGCCACCGGGTCGTACCCGTCCGGGCCCGAGCGCGGGTTGACCGCGACCACCAGGCCCTCGCCGCCGGGCAGCGACGGGGCCGCCGAGGCCGGGCGCACCCGCGCCGGCCGGGTCGGCCGCACCGGCCACCACCGCCGCCCGGCCAGGGCGACCCCGGTGCCGATGGCCAGTCCCGAGACGACGTCACCCGGGTAGTGCACGCCCACGTGCACCCGGGAGTAGCCGACCGCGAGCGCCAGCGGTCCCAGGGCCGCGCCGGCCAGCGGGCTCTCCAGGGCCACGCCCGCGGCGAACGCCCCGGCCGAGGCGGAGTGGCCGCTGGGGAAGGAGAAGGTGTGGTGCGCCCGCGCCAGCCGGCGGTGGCTGGCCAGGTTGGCGAGGTCGGGCCGCACCCGGCCGAAGACCTGCTTGAGGACGGCGTTGACCACGGTGCTCGACACGGCCAGGGAGCAGACCCCGCGCAGCGCGCCGCGGCGCAGCGGCCCGCGGCGCAGCCCCAGCACGAGGGCGACGGCGAACCAGAGCTTCCCGTGGTCGGCGGTGGTGGACAGCCGGCGCAGCCACCGGTCGGCGGGGGAGTCCGGCAGCGCCCCGATCGCGGCGTGCAGCCGCGCGTCCCAGTACCGGAGCCGCAGCGGGGTCACCCGCGGGACGTTACGGCCCCGTCCGGACCGGCGTCAGGTCTTCCGGCGGGCGCGGTAGGCGGCCACGGTCGAGCGGCTCGCGCAGGTGTTGGAGCAGTAGCGCCGGCTGGCGTTGCGCGAGGTGTCGACGTAGACGTCGTCGCAGCCCTCGGCGGAGCAGACCCCCAGCCGCTGCCACCCGTGCTGGGCGACGACCTGGGACAGGCCCATGGCGACCGTCGTCGTCAGCTGCTCGAGGGCCGGGGCGTCGGGGCGGGCGTAGTGCAGGTGCAGCTCGCCGTCGTGGTCGGTGGCGTAGGGGTGCGGGCGGGCCAGCGCGAGCAGCTCGTTGAGCCGGGCGATGACCTCGTCCTGGGTCGCGGCGACGGCGACCGCCCGCACCAGGTCGGCGGTCGCGGCGGCCCGGCGGGCCTCGGCCGGCGAGAGCTCGAGGGGCGTCTCGATCGTGAACCACTCGTCGTGGGCGCGCAGGAACGCGTCGGCCCAGCCGGGATCGGCGTCCCGGTCGGCGTTGGCCAGGTCGATGGCCAGCTCGACCGCGTTCGACCCGTAGGTGTCGTAGTCCATGTGACTCCCTACCGCCCTGCTAGTGTTGTAGGTGGTCAACGTCGATTGACCAACTACTGTTCCTGGTGCTGCAAGTGGTGAAGCGGGTGCTCGTCGTGCGTTCCTACCTCTCGGTCTGGCGTCTGCCGTCCGCACCCGTCCTGCTGGTCGCCGGGTTCGCCGGCCGGCTGCCGTCGGCGATGGTCCCGCTGGCGCTGCTGCTCATGGTGCAGCAGCAGACCGGCTCCTACGCCGTCGCCGGGCTCGCCGCGGCCACCTACGGCCTGGCCATGGCGGCGATGGCCCCGGTGCTGGGGCGGCTCGCCGACCGGCGCACCCCGCGCCCGGTCCTGCTCGCCCAGGCCGCGGTCTACCCGCTGCTGCTCGCCCTGCTCGTCGCCGTCGTCCTCGGGGGCGCACCGACGGTCGCCGTCGTCGGTGCCTCGGCCGCCGCCGGCGCGGGGACGCCGCTGGTCTCGGGCGCGGTCCGCGCGACGTGGTCGCGCGTCGACCCGGGCGTGCGGGGCACCGCCTACGCCCTCGACGCCACCGCCACCGAGCTGGTCTTCGTGGCCGGCCCCACGCTCGTGGCGACGCTGGCGGTGCTGGCCGCCCCGGCGTGGGCGCTGGCCGTGGCCGGGGCGCTCGCGGTGGCCGGCGCGACCGGCATCGCGACGTCGACGGCCGTGCGCGGGTGGGTGCCGGCGCCGGCGGCGTCCCGCACCAGCCCGTTCGCCACGGTGCTCGCTCCCGGCATGCCGCGGGTGCTGCTCAGCGGCACGGCGCTGATGCTCGGCTTCGGCGCGCTCGAGGTCGCCGTCCCGGCGTTCGCCGACTCCGCCGGCTCGCCCGGGCTGTCCGGCCTGCTGCTCGCGCTGTGGTCGCTGGGCTCGGTCGCCGGCGGGCTGTGGTTCGGCGCCCGGGTGGTCAGCGCCTCGCTGCCGCGCCAGTACCGCTGGCTGCTGCTCGGCGTCACCATCGGGCTGGCCCCGCTGACCGCGGCGTCCAGCCCGTGGGTGCTCGGCGCGCTGCTGTTCCTCGGCGGGACGGCGATCGCACCCACGCTCACCGTGCAGAACTCGCTGGTCGGCGCGCTCGCCCCGGCGCACGCGACCACCGAGGCCTTCACCTGGTTGTCGACGATCGCGACCGGCGCCTCGGCACTGGGCGCGGCCTTCGGTGGCGCGCTGATCGACGGCCCGTCCGGGGTGACCGGCAGCCTCGTGCTGGCCGTCGCGGGGGCGGCGCTCGCGGTGCTGGTGACCCTGGTGCCCGGCCGCCGTCCGGTGCCGGCCGCGGCGCCGGAGCGGGTGGCCGTCTGACCCACCCTGGGACCGCGGGAGGGGCGCTGGTAGTCTCGTCGGCGGTGGTTCCGGGGGGACTCGGACCCCGGGAGGCTTCGCCTAGTCCGGTCTATGGCGCCGCACTGCTAATGCGGTTTGGGTTAATCCCCATCCCGGGTTCAAATCCCGGAGCCTCCGCGCACGACAACTGCACAGCACGCACCCGTAGCTCAACGGATAGAGCATCTGACTACGGATCAGAAGGTTAGGGGTTCGAATCCCTTCGGGTGCACGTCTGGTTGAGACAGCACCGCGGCCCCGTCCTCCTCGTGGAGGGCGGGGCCGCGGTGTCTCCGGGGTCGGGTGCGGGGCGTGGCCGCACGGGGTGTGGATGTGTGGGGCGGGGGGCCGGTCCTGGCGGTCTGGCCGCGTTGGTCGATCCACCGAGCTGTCGGTGGCCACTCGTTTGCCGGCTGCCCCCGCCCACGACCACTGTGAGCCGCGTCACAGGGAGAGTCAACCCCGGGTCCGCCCGGGCGTGTCGCTCATGCCACGCGGCGCAGCACCTCGGGCGTGAGCTCGCCGACCGACGTGTGCCCGGTGAGGCCCAGGGTCAGGTCGAACTCGCCGAGCACGTCGGCGACCACCTGGCGCACGCCGGCCTCCCCGGCCAGGCCGAGCCCCCAGGCGTAGGGCCGGCCCAGCAGCACCGCGCGGGCGCCCAGGGCGACGGCGACCAGCACGTCGGCGCCGCTGCGGACGCCGCTGTCGAGCAGCACCGGCGCCCGGTCGCCCACCGCCGCCACCACGTCGGGCAGCGCGTCCAGGGCGGGGATCGAGCGGTCCACCTGCCGCCCGCCGTGGGTGCTCACCACCACGCCGTCGACCCCCTCATCGAGCGCCCGCCGCGCGTCGTCGGGGTGCAGCACGCCCTTGAGCAGGATCGGCAACCGGGTGCGGGCGCGCAGCCAGGCGAGGTCGGCCCAGGTGATGGAGGGGCGCGAGTAGATCGCCTGGAACGTCTCGACGGCGGCCCGCGGCAGCGGCGAGCGGAGGTTCTCCCGCAGCGGGCCGGGCCAGGCGCGGGCCATGCCGACCATCGCCAGCACGGCGGACAGCGTCGGGCGGGGCTGGCGGTCGCGCCCCGCGGCCTCGCCCGCCCGCGCCGGGGCGGCGTCCCCGGCCTCGGCCACCCGCTGCTCCACCAGCCGCCGGAACACCGGGTCGGAGGTGTACTGCGCGATGCCCTTGCCGAGGGCGAAGGGCAGGTGGCCGAGGTCGAGGTCGCGCGGGCGCCAGCCGAGCATCGTGGTGTCCAGGGTGACCACCAGCGCCTCGCAGCCGGCCGCCTCGGCGCGGGCCACCAGGCTCTCGACCAGCTCGTCGGAGGTGGACCAGTAGAGCTGGGACCAGCGCGGCGCGTCGCCCATCGCGGCGGCGCAGGTCTCCATCGGCACCGACGCCTGGTTGGAGAAGACGAAGGGCACGCCCAGCGATGCCGCGGCGCGGGCCACCGCGAGGTCGGCCTCGCGGTGCACCAGCTCCAGCGCGCCGACCGGGCCGAGCAGCAGCGGCGCGGGGACCCGCCGGCCGAACAGCTCGACCGACGTGTCGCGGGCGCTGACGTCGCGCAGCACCCGGGGGACGACGGCCCACCGGTCGAAGGCCGCGCGGTTGGCCCGCTGGGTGTGCTCCTCGCCGGCGCCGCCCGCGACGTAGGCGTAGGCGCGGGCGGTCAGCCGGGCCCGCGCCCGGCGCTGCAGCGGCCGCGCGGTGGTCGGGACGAGCGGCCTGCGCCCGTACACCCCGGCGCGGTAGACCTCGTTCTGGCGCTGGCGTCCGGTCCCGGTTGCTGAGTCCACGGCGCCACCGTAGTGACCCGGCTCACCGGTTCCGGACCCGTACCGGCCGGTATGACACGCCCGCGTCACGACACGCCGCCGGTGACCAGCACCGCGCCGGGACTCCTCGTCCACGCCTGGTCACGCACCGCATCATGGGGGCGCGTCCCGGGCGGAACCACCGCGTGCGGCGCCGCACGACCGCTCGAGGGGGAATCCGTGCCGGTCGGGACGACGCTCCGGCGTCCGCCCCGCCCCGTCCTGACGACGGGGCTCCTGCTGCTGTCCACCGTGGCCGGCGCACTGGCGCTCGGCGTCGCCACCGCCCTGCCCGCCGCGGCCGTCGACGACCCCACCCGTCCCGACGCGCTGGTCACCCACGGCCCCAGCTGCCGCGCCGGCGGTGTGGTCGTGGAGGTGACCGCCGGGACCGTCGCCTACGCGGTCACGCTCGCCACCACCCGCCGCCCCGAGGGCGAGGACTCGGCGGAGGTCCAGCCCGGCGCCACGGTGGTGCTGCGCACCGGCGACGTCGACTGGGGCGAGACCATCGACACCCGCCTGGAGTACGCCGCCCTCGACGGCTCGGGCCTCACCCACGTCGACGAGCTGGACGGGCACGACTACACCCGGCCCGCCGAGGCGGACTGCGCGGCGATCACCGCCCCGCAGCCGCCGCAGGACGTCTCCCCGGCGCCCGCGCCGGAGGCGCCCTCGTCCGGCGCCGGGTCCGTGGCGGAGGCGCCGTCGTCCCCGACGCCGGTGCCCGACGTCCACCCGCTGCCCGGGCTGCCCGCGCCTCCCCCGGTCCCCGGGGCGCCGGCCGACGGCCCGGTCGCCGGGGGTCCCTCCGTCGGCGCCGTCTCGGCCTCGGCGCGCCAGGTGCCCGCCGGCGGGCAGGTCGTGCTCACCGGCACCGGGTTCACCCCCGGGGAGGCGGTCACCGTGCGGGTGGCCGGGGGCGAGGTGCTCACCACGGTCCCCGCCGGGCCGGACGGCACCGTCGAGGTGACCGTCTCCCTCCCGGACGGCGTGACCGCCGGGCCGGCCACGGTGCAGCTCGCGGGCACGGACTCCGCGGTCACCGCGGCCGTGCGCCTGCAGGTGGCCGCGGCCGCCACCCCGGCCGAGCCCGGGCCGCTGCCGGTCCCGCTGGTCGCGGCCGGCCTGGCGCTGGTCGTCAGCGCGGGCGGGCTGGTGCTGGCCGCGGCGCGGCGCCGCCCGGCGGTCGCCGCCCGGCCGACCGGGAGCGCCTGAGGGCCCGGTCGGCCAGACTGGGAGGATGCTCCCCGAGGACGTGCTGGCCGCCCCGTCCGGCACCGTCCCGCCCGACGAGGTCCCGGCCGACCCCGCGGCGCTCTCCGGCGCGGCACCGCGGCCGGCCGAGACGTGGCTGCGCATCGTCCAGGTGCACGACCGGATCACCCACCGCGTCGACTCCGCGCTGCACCGCGAGCACGACCTGTCGCTCACCGGCTTCGAGGCGCTGCGCCGGATCGCCGAGGCGCCGGGGGAGCGGGCCACGATGGGCCAGGTCGCCGAGGCCCTGGGCCTGTCGCGGGCAGGGGTGACCAGCACCGTCGGCCGGCTGGTCGAGCAGGGCCTGGTGGTGCGCGAGCGGCGCCCCGGCGACCGGCGGCTGCTGCACGCCCGGCTCACCGACGCCGGCCGCGACCGCGTCCGGGCCGCCGCGGCCACCCACGACGAGCTCGTCGCGCACCTGCTCGCCCTCCTGGGGGACGACGCGGCCGTGGTCACCGACGCCCTCGCCCGGGTGTCCGCGGCCACCCGGATCCGCCGCTGAAGAAGGACCCCCTCGCCCCCCGCCCGCTCGCTCCGCTCCCGTGCGGGACCCTGCGAGGGGGCCGTTCCAGTCAGTCACCACGGGGAACTTCAAGCCCGTAGTGTTTGCCGGGTGCCCCGGTCGGGCAGGGCGCGATCATGCTCGCGGAGTGCACCGTCGTCGTGCCGACCATCGGTCGGCCGTCGCTCGACGTGCTCCTCGACGCCCTCGCCGCCGCACCCGGCCCCCGCCCGGCCGCGCTCGTCGTGGTCGACGACCGCCCCGAGGGGCCCCCGCTGGCGGTCGAGCGGCCGGGGTTGCCCCCGGTCCGCCTCGTCCGCACCGGGGGCGGCGGGCCCGCCCGCGCGCGCAACCTCGGCTGGCGGGTCGCGCGCACCCCGTGGGTCGCCTTCCTCGACGACGACGTCGTCCCCGACCCCGACTGGTACCAGCGGCTGGACGAGGACCTGACCGGCCTGCCCGCCGACGTCGCCGGCAGCCAGGGCCGGGTCCGGGTGCCGCTGCCGGCCGACCGCCGGCCCACCGACTGGGAGCGCGGCACCGCGGGCCTGGCCACCAGCTCGTGGATCACCGCCGACCTGGCCTACCGCCGCGCCGCGCTGGCCGCCGTCGGCGGGTTCGACGAGCGCTTCCCCCGCGCCTTCCGCGAGGACTCCGACCTGGCGCTGCGCGTGATGGACACCGGCGGCCGGCTGGTGCGCGGGCAGCGCTGGATCACCCACCCGGTGCGGCCCACCGACCGCTGGGTCAGCGTCCGCGTGCAGGCCGGCAACGCCGACGACGTCCTCATGCGCCGGCTGCACGGCCCGGACTGGCGGGAGCGGGCCGATGCCGCGCTCGGCCGCCGTCCGCAGCACCTCGCCGTCACCGCGGCCGCCGTGACCGCCCTCGGCCTGGCCGCGGCGCGCCGACCCCGCGCGGCGCTCGCCGCCGCCCTGGCCTGGGCGGCCGGCACCGCGGAGTTCGCCGCGGCGCGGATCGCGCCCGGCCCCCGCGACCGCGCGGAGGTCGCCACCATGGCGCTCACCAGCGCCGCCATCCCGCCGCTGGCCACCTGGCACTGGCTGCGCGGCGTCGTGCGGCACCGCCGGGTGACGCCGTGGCGCGGCCTGCCCGACCTGGTGCTCTTCGACCGCGACGGCACGCTGGTGCGCGACTACCCGTACAACGGCGACCCCGAGCTGGTGCGGCCGGTGCCCGGCGCGCGGGAGGCGGTCGACGCGCTGCGCGCCCGGGGCGTGCGGGTGGGGGTGGTGAGCAACCAGTCCGGCGTGGCCCGCGGGATCATCACCCGCGAGCAGGTCGACGCCTGCATGGCCCGCCTCGACGAGCTGCTCGGCCCGTTCGAGACGGTGCAGGTCTGCCCGCACGGCCCCGACGACGGCTGCTCCTGCCGGAAGCCCGCGCCCGGCATGGTGGAGGCCGCGTGCGCCGGGCTCGGGGTGGACCCGGCGCGGACCGTCGTCATCGGCGACATCGGGGCCGACGTCGAGGCCGCCGCGGCCGCCGGCGCGAGCGGCGTCCTGGTGCCGACGCCGGTGACGCGGAAGCAGGAGGTCGCCGCCGCACCCCGGGTGGCCGCCACCCTGACCGCCGCGGTCGACGACGTCCTGGCGGGCCGGTGGTGACCGGGCGCCGGGGAACCGTCCTCGTCGCCCGGCTCGACAACGCCGGTGACGTGCTGCTGCAGGGACCGCTGGTCCGCGCGGTGGCCGCCGCCGCCGACCGGGTCGTGTTCCTGGCCGGCCCGGCCGGTGCCGAGGCGGCCGCGCTGCTGCCGGGCGTCGACGAGGTCTGGACGTGGGCCTGCCCGTGGATCCTCGGCGACCCGCCGCCGGTCGACGCCGCCGACCTCACCGCGCTCACCGACCGGGTGCGCGCGCTGACGCCCGACGAGGCCGTCGTCAGCACGTCGTTCCACCAGTCGCCGCTGCCGCTGGCGTTGCTGCTGCGCGCGGCCGGCGTGCCGCGGATCAGCGCGACCAGCGTCGACTACCCGGGCTCGCTGCTCGACGTCCGCCACCGCACCGACGACGACCGGCCGGAACCGGAGCGGGCGCTGTCGCTCGCCCGCGCGGCCGGCTTCGACCTCCCCGACGGCGACGACGGCCGGCTGGCGGTGCGCCGCCCGCTGCCCCCCGTGGACGCGCGAGATCTGCACACTCGCGGCTTCGGGGTCCCTGGAGGCCACCGGTGTGCAGATCTCGCGGAGGCGCTGGCGCCCGGCTACGTGGTGCTGCACCCCGGCGCGAGCGTCCCGGCCCGCGCCTGGCCGGCGCAGCGCTGCGCCGAGGCGGTCGAGGCGCTCGCCGACGCCGGCCACCGGGTGCTGGTCACCGGCGGCCCGGGGGAGCGGGCGCTGACCGCCGCCGTCGCCGGCGCCCGCGGCGTCGACCTCGGCGGCGCCACGACGCTGGCGGAGACGGCCGCGCTGCTCGACGGCGCGGCGGCCGTCGTCGTCGGCAACACCGGCCCGGCGCACCTGGCCGCCGCCGTCGGCACCCCGGTCGTCTCGCTGTTCAGCCCGGTGGTGCCGGCCGCGCGGTGGGCGCCCTACGGTGTGCCGACCGTGCTGCTCGGCGACCAGGACGCCCCCTGCCGGCTCACCCGGGCGCGCGAGTGCCCGGTGCCCGGCCACCCCTGTCTGACCTCGGTGACGGCGGACGACGTGGTCGCCGCGGTGGAGAAGCTGGTGACGACGTGAAGGTCCTCGTCTGGCACGTGCACGGCTCCTGGACGACGGCGTTCGTCCAGGGCGGGCACGAGTACCTGCTGCCCGTGGTGCCCGGCCGGGGTCCCGACGGGCTGGGTCGGGCGCGCACGTGGGACTGGCCTCCGTCGGCCCGCGAGGTGACGCCGGAGCAGCTGCGCGACGAGGACGTCGACGTCGTCGTGCTGCAGCGGGTGCGCGACCTGGAGCTGGTGCGCGAGTGGCTCGGCCGCGAGCCCGGCCGCGACCTGCCCGCGGTGTTCCTCGAGCACAACGCCCCCGGCCTGGAGGACGGCGCCGCGCCGGTGCCGTACACCCGGCACCCGTTGGCCGACCGCGACGACGTCCCCATCGCGCACGTCACCCACTTCAACCGGCTCTTCTACGACAACGGCCGGGCGCCGACGACCGTCATCGAGCACGGCATCGTCGACCCCGGCGAGCGCTGGACGGGCGAGCTGGCCCGCGCCGCCGTCGTCACCAACGAGCCGGTCCGCCGCGGCCGCACGGTCGGCGCCGACCTGCTGCCCGGGCTGGCGGAGGCGGCGCCGGTCGACGTGTTCGGCATGGGCCTGGCCGGGCTGCACGAGCGCTACGGCCTCGACCCCGGCCGGGTCGCGCTGTTCGACGACCCGCCGCAGGCCGCGATGCACGCCGAGCTGGCCCGTCGCCGCGTGTACGTGCACCCGGTGCGCTGGACCTCCCTCGGGCTGTCGCTGCTGGAGGCGATGCACCTGGGCATGCCCGTGGTCGCCCTGGCCGCCACCGAGGTGGTCGAGGCGGTGCCGGCGTCCGCCGGCGTGCTCTCCACCCGTCCCGAGGTGCTCTGGGACGCCGTCCGCACCTACCTGCACGACGAGGACGCCGCCCGGCTGGCCGGCAAGGCGGCGCGGGCCGCCGCGCTGGAGCGCTACGGGCTCCCCCGGTTCCTCTCCGACTGGGACCGCCTTCTGGGAGAGGTGACGAGATGAGGACGCACCGGCGCACCGGCGGACCGCTGCGCGTCGACCTGGTCAGCGAGCACGCCTCGCCGCTGGCCGCGATCGGCGGCGTGGACGCCGGCGGGCAGAACGTGCACGTCGCGGCGCTCGCCGCGGGCCTGGCGGCGCGCGGCCACGAGGTCACCGTGCACACCCGCCGCGACGACCCCGGCCTCCCGGACGAGGTGGCCACCGACGACGGCTACGTGGTCAGCCACGTGACCGCCGGGCCGGCCGAACCGCTGCCCAAGGACGACCTGCTGGCGCACGTTCCGGCGCTGGCCGCCGGGCTGCGCGCCCGCTGGGCCGTCGCACCGCCCGACGTCGTGCACGCGCACTTCTGGATGAGCGGGCTGGCCGCGGTCGAGGCGGCCGGCAGCCTGCTCACGCCGGTGCCGGTGCTGCAGACCTTCCACGCGCTCGGCTCGGTCAAGCGCCGCCACCAGGGCGACGCCGACACCTCGCCGCCGCAGCGCGTGGCGCTCGAGCGGGAGCTGTGCCGCGCGGTGGGCCACGTCGTGGCCACCTGCAGCGACGAGGTCTTCGAGCTGCGCCGGCTGGGCCTGTCCCGCGACCGCGTCTCGATCGTGCCGTGCGGCGTGGACACCGCCGTGTTCAGCCCGCGCGGGCCGGTGGCGCCGCGCACCGGCCGGCCGCGGCTGCTGGTGCTCGGCCGGCTGGTCGAGCGCAAGGGTCAGGAGGACGCCGTCCGCGCGCTGGCCGCCGTCCCGGACGCCGAGCTGGTCGTCGTCGGCGGCCCACCGCCGGGCGCGGTGGACGCCGACCCCGAGGTGCGCCGGCTGCGCGCCGTCGCCGCCGAGGTCGGGGTGGCCGACCGGGTGTGCTTCGCCGGGTCGGTGGGCCGGGCCGACGTGCCCGCCTGGGTGCGCTCGGCCGACGTCGTCCTCGCGGTGCCCTGGTACGAGCCGTTCGGCATCACCCCGCTGGAGGCCATGGCCTGCGGCCGCCCGGTGGTGGCCACCGCCGTCGGCGGGCTGCAGGACTCCGTGGCCGACGGCGTCACCGGCGACCTCGTCCCGCCCCGGGACCCCGAGCGGCTCGGCGCGGTGCTCGCCGCGCTGCTGGCCGACGACGCCCGCCGCGCCGCGTACGGCGCGGCCGGCGTCCGGCGGGCCCGCGCCCGCTACCGGTGGGCCCGCGTGGCCGCCGACACCGAGGCCGTCTACCGGCAGGTCCTGTCCACCCGGCGTCCCGTCGAGGCCGTCCGATGAGCGCCCCTGGAGGTCGCCCGATGAGTGTCGCCCCCCATTCCGCCGGCGAGGTCGTCACGCCGGACTCCTGCACGCACCTCACCGGCCGCGACCACGTCGCGTCCCTGACGGCGGCGCTGCGCAGCCTCGACGCCTCGGTCGACACGCTCGACCGCTGGGGCGCGCTGCTGGCCGACGTGCTGTGCGGGGAGACGCGCGGGCGGCTGCTCGCGGCGGGCAACGGGGGCAGCGCCGCCCAGGCGCAGCACCTCACCGCCGAGCTGGTGGGCCGCTACCGCGCCGACCGGCCGCCGTTCTCGGCCATCTGCCTGACGGCGGAGACCTCGTCGCTGACGGCGATCGCCAACGACTACCCGGCCGACGAGCTGTTCGCCCGCCAGGTCGAGGCGCACGGCCGGGCCGGCGACGTGCTGGTGCTGCTGTCGACGTCGGGCCGCTCGCCCAACGCCGTCGCCGCGGCCCGGCGCGCCCGCGAGTGCGGCATCACCGTCCTGTCGATCACCGGGCCGGCGCCCAACCCGCTGGCGGCGGCCTCCGACGAGGCGGTCTGCATCGACTCGCCGTGGACGGCGACCGTGCAGGAGTGCCACCTGGTCGCCCTGCACCTGCTGTGCGCCGCCTTCGACGCCGCGGTGCTCGCCGAGCCCGCGCGGGTGCCGGTCAGCCGGATCGGGGTGGTGCAGTGAGCGCCGGACCGCTGGTCGTCGTCGGCGACGCGCTGCTCGACGTCGACCTGGTCGGCACCGCGTCGCGGCTCACGCCCGACGCGCCGGTGCCCGTGGTCGAGGACCTGGAGACCCGCGAGCGCCCCGGCGGCGCGGCGCTGGCCGCGGTCGTCGCCGCGCAGGCCACCGACCGCGAGGTCGTGCTGGTGGCCCCGCTGGCCGACGACGAGGGCGCGGCGCGGCTGCGGGCGCTGCTGGCCGGGCGGGTGCGGCTGGTCGCCGTCCCGGCCACCGGCGGCACGGCGGTCAAGCGGCGGGTGCGCGTGGGCGACCACTCGGTGGTGCGCCTGGACAGCGGCTCGCCCACCGTGGTCCTCGGCGAGCTCCCGGACGAGGCGCGGGAGGCCGTCCGCGGTGCCGCCGCGGTGCTCGTCGCCGACTACGGCCGCGGCACCACCGCCGACGCGGGCGTCCGCGAGCTGCTCGGTGAGGCCGGCGGCCCGGTGGTCTGGGACCCGCACCCGCGCGGCGCCGACCCGCTGCCCACCGTGCGGCTGGTGACCCCGAACGGCGCCGAGGCCGCCCGGGTGGCCGCCGGCGCCGGCGTGCCCGCCGACGGCGACGGCCTGGCCGCCGTGGGCGCCCGGGCCGAGGCGCTGATCCGGCACTGGGGCGTCGGCGCGGTCGCGGTCACCCTGGGCGCCCGGGGCGCGCTGCTGTCCTACGGCGAGGGCGCGCCCATGGTGGTGCCCGCGGTGCCGGTCACCGGCGGCGACCCGTGCGGCGCCGGTGACTCCTTCGCCGCCGCGGCCGCGCTGACCCTGGCCGACGGCGCGGTGACCGGGGAGGCGGTGGCGGCCGCCGTCGCCTTCGCCGGGCGCTTCGTCGCCGCGGGGGGGGCCTCGGCGTGGGACGCCCCGGCGGAGCGGGAGCCGGACCTGGCCGCCGAGGACGGGGTGTCGGCGCTGCTGGCCCGCGTGCGCGGCGCCGGGGGCACCGTGGTGGCCACCGGGGGCTGCTTCGACCTGCTGCACCCCGGGCACGTGGCCACGCTGCGCGCCGCCCGCGGGCTGGGCGACTGCCTGGTCGTGTGCATCAACTCCGACGACTCCGTGCGCCGGCTCAAGGGCCCCTCGCGGCCGCTGGTCACCGCCACCGACCGGGCGCGTGTGCTGGAGGCGCTGGAGTTCGTCGACGCCGTCGTGGTGTTCGAGGAGGACACCCCGGCGCAGGTGCTCGACCGGCTGCGGCCCGACGTCTGGGCCAAGGGCGGCGACTACGCCGGCGCCGACCTGCCCGAGACCGCGGTGCTGCGGCGGTGGGGCGGCCAGGCCGTCGTGCTGCCGTACCTCGACGGCCACTCGACCACCGCCCTGGTCCAGCGTTCCCGCAGCAAGGACCCCGTTCTCCCCACGCTTCGCAAGCTCAGCGCGGGACCCGGAACGGGGCCGTGAGTGCACGGCCGACGGCGGTCGTGCTGCGGCCGCTGGGGCTGGGGGACCTGCTCACCGGGGTCCCGGCGATCCGGGCGGTGCGGGCGGCGGTGCCCGACCACCGGCTGGTGCTGGCGACGACGACCGCGCTCGCGCCGCTGGCCGGGCTGGTCGACGCCGTCGACGAGGTGCTGCCCGCGCGCGAGCTCGAGCCGCTGGACTGGTCCGGGCCGCCGCCGGAGCTCGCCGTCGACCTGCACGGCAAGGGGCCGGCCTCGCACGTCGTCGTGGCCGACCTGCACCCGCAGCGGCTGCTGACCTTCGCCAGCCCCGGCTACCCCGGCCCGACCTGGTACCCCGACGAGCACGAGGTGCGGCGCTGGTGCCGGCTGGTGTCCGAGGGTCTGGGCGTCGACGCCGACCCCGACGCCCTCGACCTCGCCGTCCCGGCCGTGCCCCCGCCGGTGACCGGGGCCGCGCTGGTGCACCCCGGCGCCGCCTTCCCCGGCCGGCGCTGGCCGCCCGAGCGGTTCGCCGCCGTCGCCCGGTGGCTGGCCGGCGCCGGGCACGACGTCCGCGTCACCGGCGGGCCGGCCGAGCGCGACCTGGCGCTCGCCGTGGCCGAGGACGCCGGGCTGGGGGAGGAGGCGGTGCTCGCCGGCCGCACCACCACCCTCGAGCTGGCCGCCACCGTCGCCGCGGCGCGGGTGGTCGTCAGCGGCGACACCGGCGTCGCGCACCTGGCGAGCGCCTACCGCCGCCCGTCGGTGGTGCTCTTCGGGCCGGTGTCCCCGGCGCTGTGGGGGCCGCCGCCGCGCGGGCAGCACGTCGTCCTCTGGCACGGCGACGGCACCGGCGACCCGTGGGGCACCGGGCTGGACCCGGCCCTGGCGCGGATTCCCGTCGACGAGGTCACCGGGGCGCTGGAGGACCTCCTGGCGCGCGGCGGCCACGATCAGGTGACCTGATCGTGGCGCGTCCGACCCGACCGTGGGACGTCGGGTCGGACGCGCTGCGGTGCGGGAGGACGACGCTCAGCGCTGCCGGAGGGCGTCGAAGAGGACGCCCTGGAAGTCGGTCGGGTCGACCGCCGAGTACGCCGCGCCGCCGGTGGCCTCCGCGATCCGCTCCAGCGCCGCGATGTCAGCGTCCGGGCCGAGCGCGACACCGATGACCTTCACCGGCCGCTCGGGGTCGGCCTCGTCCTGCAGGGTCTGCAGCAGCGCGTCCAGCGAGGTGCCGTCGTCGTCGTTGGTGCCGTCGGTGACCACGAGCACGCTGTTCACCGCGGTCGGGTCGAAGTCCGAGCGGGCCGCGCGGACCGCGTCCAGCGTGGTGTCGTACAGGCCGGTGCCCCCGGGGCTCAGCCGGTCGGGGATGGTGTCGAGCTCGGCGTCGAGCAGGTCGCGCTGGCTGCTGCCCTCGACCTCCGACTCCAGCGCCCGCGTGGGCACCGCCTCGGTCCAGTCCCGGTCCTCCTCCAGCTCGTGGGCGAAGAACCACAGGCCGAGCGCGAAGTTGCCCGGCACCAGCGTGAGCGTGCTCTTGGCGGCGTCGCGGGCCAGGGTGGCCCGGGTGCCGTCGCCCGCGGGCGCCTCCATGGAGGTCGAGATGTCGAAGACGGTGAGGATCCGCGACGGCGCGGCCAGGCTGGACAGCTCGGTGAGCAGCCCCTGCACCTGCTCGGCGTCGACCTCCACGGCCTCGGGCGCCTCCTGCGGCACGGACTCGCCGGCGTCGGTGGGTGCGGTGCCCTCCGCGTCGCGGAACCCGGCA
The DNA here is from genome assembly GCF_003002915.1 of Geodermatophilus tzadiensis. Classification (GTDB taxonomy): domain Bacteria; phylum Actinomycetota; class Actinomycetes; order Mycobacteriales; family Geodermatophilaceae; genus Geodermatophilus; species Geodermatophilus tzadiensis. The sequence continues at coordinate 86,883 of NZ_PVTG01000010.1, forward strand.
CCCAGGACGGCGGTGCGCGCGGTCGCCGAGGTCAGTGTCCGGACGACGGCGTCCACGGCCGAGCGCTCCTCCTCCGACGGGCCCCCGACGCGCAGGACCGGGTAGTCCAGCCGCGGCGACCCCTCCGAGGGGTAGACCGGCACGAGCTGCGAGTCGGCCGCCTCCCGGGTGGTGGCGACCACCTCCTGCTCGCTCACCGGCACCAGCGGCGCGTCGGCCGCGCCCGACCCCGCCGCCTCCAGCGCGTCGGCGGGGCTGACGGAGGGGCCGCGTCGGGCGGCCAGCACCGCCTGGACGACGGCGTTGTCGGCGGACTCGTCGCCGCCGAGGGAGGTGCGCAGCGCGGCGAGCGCGGACAGCCCCTCGGCGCTCTCGGCGAGGTCGGGCACCGCGACCGGGCGGACGCCGCTGAGCGCCTCGGCCCAGGACGGCGGCTCGGCGCCCCAGCCGAGCTCGTCGACGGCCGCCCGGCTGGTGCCCAGGACCACCGGCGAGGTGGCCATCGAGCCCGACGACTCCAGGTCGGCGTCGGCCGCCCGGACGGTCCACAGCGAGCTGTCGGGCACCCACACCTGCGGCAGCGCCGCGGCCTCGAGCGCCTGCAGGTCGCCGACGGTCTGCAGCGGCTCCTGCGCGGTCACCTCGGCGCCGGCGCAGGTGCCGTCGCCGAGGTCCTGGGGCTCGGCGAGCAGGTCCTGCGCGACCGGGGCGAGCTCCGGGGCGACGGTGACCCGGACGGTGCGCGTCTCGTCGCAGCCCCCGCCGGACCCGGCCAGCCACCACACCAGACCGCCGGCGACCAGCGCGACCACGACCAGGGCGACGACGAGGGCGACGGGCGTGGGGCGGGCCGGCAGTCGGCGCGCGGAGGTGGTGTCGGCGTGGCGGCCCATGATCGCTCTCCGTGAGTGTCCGGTCATCAGGCGTGCCCACGACGCCGGGCACCAGGGTAGAGGCGATCCGGGTCCCGCTGCCGCGCGGGAGGAGGACCCCGCGGTCCGCGGGCGCGGGGGTCAGCTCGCCCGCAGGGCCGCCGTCCGGCGCTGCGCGGCGAACCAGGCGACGGTCCGGCGCAGGCCCTCCTCGGAGGGCACCGTCGGCCGCCAGCCGAGCAGCTGCTCGGCGCGGGTGGTGTCCGGACGGCGCACCTTGGGGTCGTCGACCGGCAGGTCGACGAACGAGATCGGCGACGACGACCCGGTCAGCTCCACGATCCACTGCGCCAGCCGCAGCATGGACAGCTCGTCGGGGTTGCCGACGTTCACCGGCCCGGGCTGGTCGGAGAACGCCAGGGCCAGGATGCCGCGCACCGTGTCGTCGACGTAGCAGATGGAGCGCGTCTGCGAGCCGTCGCCGGCCACGGTCAGCGGCTTGCCCGACAGCGCCTGCCCGACGAACGCGGGGATGGCGCGGCCGTCGTCGGGGCGCATCCGCGGGCCGTAGGTGTTGAAGATCCGCACGATGCCGGTGTCGGTGCCCTTGGACGTGCGGTAGGCCGTCGTCATCGCCTCGCTGAAGCGCTTGGCCTCGTCGTAGACGCCGCGGGGGCCCACCGGGTTGACGTTGCCCCAGTACTCCTCGCGCTGCGGGTGCTCCAGCGGGTCGCCGTAGACCTCCGAGGTCGACGCCAGCACGTACCGGGCGCCCTTCTCGTGCGCCAGGCCGAGGGTGTGCAGCGTGCCGAGGCTGCCGACCTTGAGCGTCTCGATCGGCATCCGCAGGTAGTCCAGCGGACTGGCCGGGGAGGCGAAGTGCAGCACCAGGTCGACGTCGCCGGGCACGTGCACGTAGTCGGTGACGTCGCAGCGCACCAGCCGGAACCCGGGGTGCTCCAGGAGGTGGACGACGTTCTCGGGCGACCCGGTGAGGAAGTTGTCCAGGCACACCACCTCGACGCCCCGGTCGAGCAGCTGCTCGCACAGGTGCGAGCCGAGGAACCCGGCGCCGCCGGTCACCACCGCCCGCCGGATCGTCCGCGCCGCGTGCACCATCGCTGCTCCCGTCCTCTGGCCGTCCCCTCCGCAGGGCCCCCCGCTGCCCTACCCGGAGATCAACTCCCGACACTTCGGGAGCTGAGTGTCCACCGTGCAGGGAGCCGCGAGAGGGACCCGACTACTGCAGGTAGCCCTCGACCTCGGACCTCGGGCGCACCTCGGCGCTGTCGGGGTCCTCGTCGTACTGCCGCTTGGCGTCCCGCTGGCGGATGAGGTCCCAGAGCTGGTCCCGCTCCTCCTCGATCTGCCGGAGACGGGCGCGCTGCTCCTCGGTGTGGTCCCCGCCGTCCCGGAGCCGGTGCTCCTCCTCGACCAGCGCGTCGATGCGGCTGCGGATCTCGCTGTCGTCCATGACCGGTCCCTGCCCGGCGCAGCGGAGGCGAAACGGTCAGGGCCCGGGCACCCAGCCCTCGACGAAGGCGGCCAGCCGGCGGGTGACGGCGCCCCCGGCCCGGCCCAGCGCGAGCAGCGCCGCCCGGTCCAGGGGCACCCGGACGGTCCGCCGGCCCGGGACGGCGGTGCGCACCGCGTGCCCGGCGGCGACCAGCTCGGGCCAGGGCCGCGCCAGCTGCGCCCGCACGCGGTCGAGCGCGGCGGCCGTCGGCCCGGCGTTGCCCTCGACCATCGCGGTGACGAACGCGGGGTCGCTGCCGATCACGCGGGTGCCGTCACGGAAGCTCCCGGCCGCCAGCGCCAGCGCGAGCGGCCCCGCCTCGCCGGCCGCCGCGGCCAGCGCCGCGGCGAGCAGGTGCGGCACGTGGCTGACGGCGGCCACCGCGTCGTCGTGCTCGGCGGCGGTCACCGGCACCACCTCGGCGCCCGCGGCCAGGGCCACCTCGGCCGCGCGGAGCCAGCGCGGCAGCTCGGTGCCCGGCTCCAGGCACAACGCCCAGCGCGCGCCCCGGAACAGGCCGGGGTCGGTGGCCTCGTGACCGGACCGCTCGGTGCCGCACATCGGGTGGCCGCCGACGAAGCGGCTGCCCAGCGCCGCGCCGACGGAGGCCAGCACCGGGCCCTTCACCGAGCCCAGGTCGGTGACCGTGGCGGCCGGGTCGACGTCGACGCCGTCGAGGGCGGTGGCCATCGCCGGCAGCGGGACGGCGAGGACGACGACACCGGCGAGCCCCCGGGTGACCGCCACGCCGCGCGCGGCCGCCGCCTCGCGCGCCGCCGGGTCGACGTCCCACCCGCGGACCTCGCGCCCGGCGGCCACCAGCGCCGCGGCCAGCGATCCGCCCAGCTGGCCGAGGCCGACGATCCCGACCGGCGGCGCGGCCGTCGTGGGCACCGGCAGGGTCACACCGTCCCCCAGGGGCGGTCGGTGCGGAAGACCCGGGCCAGCGCGGTGCCCACCAGCCGGCCGTCCTCGCCGCGGGCGTCGATCCGGTAGACGGCGGTGCGGCTGCTGCGGTGCAGCTCGGTGCCCTCGGCGACCAGCCGCTCGCCGGGCCGGCCGGGGTGCAGGAACTCCGTGTGCACGTCCTGGGCCACCGCGACCGTGCCGTGGCTGTTGCTCACCGCGGCGTGCACGACGTCGAGCAGCGCCATCGTCGCGCCGCCGTGCGCGGTCCCGACGGCGTTGAGCAGGTGCGGGCCCACCGTCATCGACGCCCGGGCGTACCCGGGCCGGACCTGCTCCAGCTCGATGCCCAGGTGGACCGCCAGCGGGTCGGCGGCGAGCCGGGCGAGGAGGGCGGGGTCGACGTCGGCTCCGTCGTCCGGTGCGGGATCGGCCATGATCGGAGGCTATGCCGTGCTCCCCGCGCCCCTGGTCCCCGACGTGACGCCGCGGTCGTTCCTGCTCACCCCCGAGCTCGGCGACTACGTCCGGGCCAGCTCCGCGCCCCTCGACGAGGTGGCCGCGGACCTGGTGGCCGAGACCGCCGCCCTGGCCGAGCGCGGGCAGGCGCCGGCCACCTTCCAGATCGCCGCCGAGCAGGGCGTGCTCATGCAGCTGCTCACCCGTGCCCTCGGCGTCCGCCGCGCGATCGAGATCGGCACCTTCACCGGGTTCTCGGCGCTGTGCATCGCCCGCGGCCTCCCCGAGGACGGCAGCCTGCTGTGCCTGGACCGCAGCGAGGAGTGGACCGCCGTCGCCCGCCGGTACTGGGCGCGGGCCGGCGTCGCCGACCGCGTCGAGCTGCGGCTGGGCGAGGCGCTCGAGCAGCTGCGGGCGCTGCCCGCCGAACCGGTCTTCGACCTGGCCTTCGTCGACGCGGACAAGACCGGCTACCCCGCCTACGTCGACGAGCTGCACCCCCGGATGCGGCCGAACGGGGTGGTGCTGCTGGACAACACGCTGCGCAGCGGCCGGGTGCTCGACCCGCAGAGCGACGACGACCGGGCGCTGGTCGCGCTCAACGCCGCGCTGGCCACCGACCCGCGGTTCGAGACGGTGCTGCTGCCGCTGGCCGACGGCCTGACCGTGCTGCGGGTCCGGTGAGCGCCGCCGACGCGGCCGCGGCGCCGTCGAGCTGGGCGGTGCGGGTCGGCCGCCCGGACGGCCGCTGGCGGGTGGAGCTGCTGGCCGCCGACGCCGGTGACGAGCTGCCGGTGCTGGAGCGGGCGCTGGGCGAGCCGGGCACGGGGGAGTGGCCGCCGCCGTTCGTCGTGGTCGTCGACTCGCGGCTGTACTTCGTGGTGCTGCGGCACGGCCCGGGCGGGATGGTCCGGGCGCTGATCTCCGACGCCACCATGCAGGAGTGGGTGCTCGGCGCCGAGGTGGTGGAGCGCTACGGCATCGCCGTCGACGAGGACGGCGCCTTCGACGACGACGAGACGGGCTGGCCGGGAGGGGACCTCGACGTGTTCGCCGACGACGGCCTGCCCGCCGACCAGCTGCGGCCGATCGTGACCGCCGACGACCTGTGGGCCGACGAGATGGTCGCCCGCATCGCCGCCCGGTTGGGCTTCGCCGACGAGCTGGCCGCGGCGGTGCGGGCGTGACCGCGACCGTGCGCGCCGTCGTCTTCGACCTCGGCGGCGTGATCACCGAGAGCCCGATGCTCGCCTTCGCCGCCTACGAGCGCGAGGCGGGGCTGCCCGAGGGGCTCATCCGCCGGCTCAACAGCACCGACCCCGACACCAACGCCTGGGCGCGCTACGAGCGCAACGAGCTCGACGTCGAGGGGTTCGTCGACACCTTCGAGGCCGAGGCGCTGGCCGCCGGGCACCGCGTGGACGCCCGGCGGGTGCTCGCCGCGCTGCACGGCGAGCTCCGCCCGGAGATGGTGGCGGCGGTGCGGGCGCTGCGCGCCGCGGGCCTGCCGCTGGGGATGCTGTCGAACAACGTCGCGCCGATGGAGCGCACCGGGCGGCTGGCCGAGCTGCTCGACCTGTTCGACGCCGTCGTCGAGTCCTCGGTCGAGGGCGTGCGCAAGCCCGAGCCGGAGATCTACCGGCGGGCGCTGGCCCGGCTGTCGGAGGCGGTGGGCCGCGAGCTCGCCTTCGCCGACTGCGCCTACCTCGACGACCTGGGCATCAACCTCAAGCCGGCCCGCGCGCTGGGCATGCACACGGTCAAGGTCGTCGACCCGGCCGACGCGCTGGCCGAGCTGTCCGCGCTGACCGGCGTCCCGCTGGCCGGCGCGCGGGCGTGACCAGGCCGGCCGACGACGCCGTCGACGCCGCGATGGCCCGGGCGCTGGAGCTGGCGGCCGCGGCGCAGGGGTGGGGCGACACGCCCATCGGCGCCGTCGTCCTCGGCCCCGCCGGGACCGTGCTGGCCGAGGCGGCCAACGAGCGCGAGCGCACCGGCGACCCCACCGCGCACGCCGAGGTGCTGGCGCTGCGCGCCGCCGCCCGGGTGCACGGCGACGGCTGGCGGCTGACCGGCTGCACGCTGGTGGTGACCCTCGAGCCGTGCACGATGTGCGCCGGTGCGAGCGTGCTGGCCCGGGTGGCGCGCGTGGTCTACGGCGCCGACGACCCGAAGGCCGGCGCCGTCGGGTCGCTGTGGGACGTCGTCCGCGACCGCCGGCTCAACCACCGGCCGCAGGTCACCGCGGGGGTGCGGGCCGAGGAGAGCGCGACCCTCCTACGCGCCTTCTTCCGCGCCAGGCGGGGCCTGTAGTCTCTCCGGCGGTGGCGTGTCCGAGCGGCCGAAGGAGCACGCCTCGAAAGCGTGTGAGGTGCAAGCCTCCGTGGGTTCAAATCCCACCGCCACCGCCAGCAGGACCCGACGGCGGCGCCCCACCCGGGGCGCCGCCGTCGTCGTGTCCGGGCCCGGTGCCGCTCAGGCGACGACGTCGAGGTCGATGAGCAGCCGGCCGTCCTCGCCGCGGACGAAGGTCACCGCGTGCGTCTCCACCCGCCGCTCCCCGGGGTTGAGGAACTCGACGTCGGTGGTGGCGGTGACGGTGTCGCCCTGGTCGCTGACGTCGCGCACGTCGAGCAGGTCGACCTCCGACCAGCGGCCGAAGAAGTCCGCGTAGTAGTCGTAGCTCGCCCGCGACCGCAGTGTCGGGCCGGTGAGCTCGTAGGCCCCGGCGGTGTCGCCGGGCAGCAGCTCGTAGTACTGCTCCAGCGTCTGCTGCGCCGCCGTCGCCGGGTCGGCGGCCGCGGACGTCGCGGTCGGCGCGGGGGACTCCGAGCTCGCCTCGGCGGAGGTCTGCTCCGCCGACGGCGACGGGGTCTCCGGCCCGGCGGTGTCCGCCGGGGCCCCGTCGCTCGCCTCACCCGTCGCGCCACCGGTCGCCGAGGGCGCCGCGGACGACGAGGTCCCCGCGCCGGCCTGCGGGTCGGCGCCGTCGTCGCGCAGGCCCGCCCACGCCAGCACGCCGGCGATCGCCAGGGCCACCAGGGCGAGCAGCGCCACCAGCCGCGGACGGCGCCGGCGCGGCCGGGGGCCGACCAGCGGGCCGGAGCGCTCGGCCGGCGCCGGTCCGGCGGCGGGCAGGTCGGTGCGGGTGTCGCCCCGGGGCGCGGTCCCGGCCTCGGTCGAGGGCTCGGGCTGGGCCATCGGCACGGGCGGGCCGGCGGGCGTGGGCGGGGAGACCGGCGGCAGGGGGGCCCCGGGCGTCGCCGTCGCGTCGGGGCGCGCGGCCTCCGTGGGTCCCGGCCGCAGGTCCGTGCGCGCCAGCAGCACCGTCGTCGTGTCGCCGTCGCGGCCGGCGGCGAGCTTGGCCAGCTCGTCGCGCACCTCGGTCATGCCCGGCCGGGCCGCCGGGTCGGCGGCGAGCATCCGGGTCAGCGGCCGGGTCAGCGACCCCGCCCGCCGCGGCGGCCGGACCTCCCCGCCGGCCACCTTGTGCAGCAGGCGCAGCGCGTTGTCGTCCATCCCGAACGGCGGCTGGCCCTCCAGGCAGGTGTAGAGCGTCGCGCCGAGCGAGAACACGTCGCTGGCCGCGGACATCTCCACGCCCTGCGCGACCTCGGGCGCCAGGAAGGCCGGCGTCCCGGTGATCTGGCCGGTCTGCGTGAGCGTGACGTCGCCCGCGGCGTGCGAGATGCCGAAGTCGGTGATCTTCACCAGGCCCTGGACGCGCGGGCCCTCGCCGATGAGCACGTTGCCCGGCTTGACGTCGCGGTGCACGATCCCCGCCGCGTGCACGGCGGCCAGCGCGTCGGCCAGCTGGGCGCCGATCTGGGCGACCTGGTCGTGCCGCAGCACGCCCTCCTGGGTGAGCACCGCGGCCAGGCTGCGCGAGGGCAGGTACTCCATGACCAGGTACGGGATGCCGTCCTCGAGCACGACGTCGTAGACGGTGATGGCGTGCGGGTGGCTGAGCCGGGCGGCGATGCGCCCCTCCCGCAGGGCGCGCTGCCGCTGCTCGTCGCCGAGGCCGGGGCTGGTGCCCGCCGGCAGCAGGATCTGCTTGACGGCGATCTGCCGGCCGAGCAGCTCGTCGCGGCCGAGCCAGACCGAACCCTGACCGCCGCCGCCGATCTGCGTGAGCAGCCGGTAGCGGGCCGCGACGAGGCGGCCCGGGGCGGTGGTGGTCACCGGAGCGCCTTACCCCCGGGAGCGGTCCGGTCGAACCTGCAGGTCAGACCGAACTGGGGACGCCGTAGCGGCGGGCGTACTCCTCCTGCGCGCCGGAGGGAAGCGCGTCGTACAGCTCGCCGAGCTCGGCCACCGCGTCGGGCGCCAGGTCGTCGAAGAGCCGCTCCCAGGTGGGCGGCTCGTCGTAGCTGCGGGTGAGCAGCAGCTCCCACGCCTGTGCCTGGCGGTCGCGCTTGCTGCGCTCGGCCACGAACTCCGAGAGGTAGCGGTCCTTGGCCGCCGCCTTCTCCTCGCGGGTCGCCGAGGGCGGCAGCCCGGCGGGGTCGGCGCCGTGCAGGACGGCCACGATGGCCGCCACGACCTCCGGTCTGACCTGCCCCGGATCGCTCATCCGTCCTGCCTCCTCCTCGCCCCGGGACCAGCTGCGTGTGTCGTCGCCTCGGTGAGGCGTGCGGTGTGGACGCCCTCGCTGACGTCCGACGGGACGGCGCGGGGTCGTCGCACACTCCCGTGAGGGGTCCAGCCTGCCCCGTGCCGGGCGCGCGGACCACCCGGGGCGGCACGCGGTGTCCGCCGGGCCCCGGACGACGGTCCGCTACCATCGGCGGGCACGGGAGGATTCGCCTAGTGGCCTATGGCGCTCGCTTGGAAAGCGGGTTGGGGGCAACCCCTCGGGAGTTCGAATCTCCCATCCTCCGCACGTCGGCGACGGGCCCCGGCAGGCAGCCGGGGCCCATCGCCGTTCAGGCCCCCGTCGCCTCGACCGCCCGGCCCCGGCCCCGGCCGCCCAGCTCGCGCAGGTAGAGCCCCGAGACGGCGGCCAGCAGCAGCAGCCCCCCGGCGGCGGCGGCCGGCGCCAGGCGCTCACCGAGGAACACCGTGGCCAGGACGGTCGCCGTCAGCGGCTCGAGCAGCGTGACGATCGACACCACCGCACCCGGCACGCTGCGCACCCCGGTGAAGAACAGGCCGTAGGCCAGCGCGCTGGGCACCAGCCCGAGGTAGAGCAGCACGGCCAGCGCCACCCCGTCGGTCGGGACGGTCAGCCCCTCGGCGAGGACGACCGGCGTCAGCAGCAGCGCCCCGAGCACGAACCCGACGAGGGTGACCGGGGTGCCGGCCGGCACCCCGCCCCCGGACAGCGTGACGACGGCGTAGCCCAGCGCCGAGCCGGTGGCCGTGAGTGCGCCGAGCAGCACCGTCGTCCCGGTGTCGGCGCCCGCGGAGACGCCGACGAGCAGGGTGAGCCCGACGAGGGCGACGCCGAGCACGAGGAGGGTCGCGCGGCTGGGCCGGCCGTGCCCGAGCAGCGCGCCGCCGACGGCGACGAGCAGCGGCGCCACGCCGAGGGCGACCAGCGTGGCGATGCTCACGCCGGCCAGGGCGACCGCGGAGAAGAAGGCGAGCTGGTAGGCGGCCAGCCCGGCGCCGATGAGGACCAGGCGGACGGCGACCGGGCGGGTCACCCGGACGGCCGGACCGCAGCGCCGGCCGCCCACCGCCCAGGCCGCCAGCAGGGCCACCGCGCCGATGGCGAGGCGGTACCAGGCGATGTCGAGGGCGGACAGGCCGCTGCGGTCGGCGACGACGCGGCCGGACAGGCCCGCGGTGCCCCAGCACAGCGAGGCGAGGACGACGAGCAGGAAGCCGCGGTCGGCCGCGGAGGACCGGCGGCGGACGGCGGGGGACGAGGAGGGGGACGAGGCGGTGGACATGACGCTCCTGGGCGCTGGTGCCGGACGGGGAGGCGGTCCGGAGCACGGCGCAGCGGCGGCCGGCGGGCGCGCCGGCCGCGGGTCTCAGCCCGCGGTGCTCCGGGTCAGGAGCGGGGCGGGGGCAGGACGAGGGCGCGCCGGGGCGTCATGGGGCCGGAGCCTACTGGCCGGCGTCCTCTACAGTGGTGCGCAGACCCCTCGTGTGGCGTCACCCTGTGAACCTCCCCAGGGCCGGAAGGCAGCAAGGATAAGCGGGCTCTGGCGGGTGCGCGGGGGGTCCCTTCTTTCCCCCGGACGGTCGGCGACCCGCCGCCCGGCTTCCCTCCGACGACGACGGCACGGCACCCTGTGCTTGAAACGTCAAGGAGAGGAGCCCGCCGTGGCCCGTCGTCGTCGCGTGTGGTGGGTCGTCGGGGGCGCCGTCACGCTGCTCGTGCTCGGCCTGGTCCTCGGCCCGCTGGTGTACGCCGCGTTCCAGGAGGACGCCGCGGCCGCCCCGACCGTGCAGGCCCAGCCCTCCGACGTCGAGCTGGCCGCCGACACCGACGGCACGTGGACCGTCGGCCCCGGCTCGTCGGCCGGGTACCGCGTCGACGAGGTGCTCAACGGCGCGAACGTGACCGTGGCCGGCACCACCGACCAGGTGACCGGCTCGGTCGTCGTCGAGGGCGGGGACCTGGCCACGGCCGAGGTCACGGTCGACGTCGCCGGCATCCGCACCGACGTCGGGCAGCGGGACGGCTACTTCCGCGACGGCGTCATGGAGGTCGGCACCTGGCCCACCGCGACGTTCGCCGTCCAGGGTCCGGTCGACCTGCCCGAGCTGACCGGCACGCCGGTGACCGTCCCGGTGACCGGCGAGCTCACCCTGCGCGACACGACGCGGCCGGTGCGGACCGAGCTGGCCGTCGTCCGCACGGCCGAGGGCGTCGAGGTCTCCGGCGCCGTCCCGGTGGTCTTCGCCGACTTCGGCATCACCCCGCCGGACCTGGGCTTCGTCCGGGTCGAGGACCGCGGCCAGGTGGAGTTCCTGCTCCGGCTGGCGCAGTGACGCGTCCGGCGTCCGGGTGCTGCCGGGACGTCACCCCGGGCACGTAACCTCGCCGCGTGGCTCTGGCGCTCTACCGGAAGTACCGCCCGGCGACCTTCGCCGAGGTGGTCGGCCAGGAGCACGTGACCTCCCCGCTGGTCAACGCCGTCGACGGCGGCCGGATCAACCACGCCTACCTCTTCAGCGGCCCGCGCGGCTGCGGCAAGACGTCCTCGGCGCGGATCCTGGCCCGCTCGCTGAACTGCGAGCAGGGCCCGACGTCGACCCCGTGCGGAGTGTGCGCGTCCTGCGTCGCGCTGGCGCCCGACGGCCCCGGGTCGCTCGACGTCATCGAGATCGACGCGGCCAGCCACGGCGGTGTCGACGACGCCCGCGACCTGCGCGAGCGGGCGTTCTTCGCCCCGGTGAGCAGCCGCTACAAGGTCTACATCGTCGACGAGGCGCACATGGTGACCACGCAGGGCTTCAACGCCCTGCTCAAGGTGGTCGAGGAGCCGCCGGAGTTCCTGGTGTTCGTCTTCGCGACGACGGAGCCGGACAAGGTGCTCCCCACCATCCGCTCGCGCACCCACCACTACCCGTTCCGGCTGGTCCCGCCGACGACGCTGCGCGGGCTGCTGGAGAAGACCTGCGCCGCCGAGGGCGTGCAGGTCGAGCCCACGGTCTTCCCGCTGGTGGTGCGGGCCGGCGGCGGGTCGGTGCGCGACTCCCTGTCGATCCTCGACCAGCTGCTGGCCGGCGCCGGGCCCGAGGGCGTCACCTACGCCGGCGCCGTGGGCCTGCTCGGCGTCACCGACGACGCGCTGCTCGACGAGGCCATCGACGCGCTGGCCGCCTCCGACGCACCGGGCGTCTTCCGTGCCGTGGACCGGGTCGTCGAGGCCGGCCACGACCCGCGCCGGTTCGCCACCGACCTGCTCGACCGGCTCCGTGACCTCATCGTGCTCGACGCCGTCCCCGACGCCGGCGGCAACGGGCTGCTCGACTGCCCGCCCGACCGGCTGGACCTGATGAGCCAGCAGGCCCGCGCGCTGGGCTCGGCGACGCTGTCGCGGATGGCCGACACCGTGCACGAGGGCCTCACCGAGATGCGCGGGACGACGGCGCCCCGGCTGCTCCTCGAGCTGGTCTGCGCCCGGATGCTGCTGCCGGCCACCGACGACTCCGCCGCCGCGACGCTGCAGCGCCTCGAGCGACTGGAGCGGCGGCTGTCGATCGCCGGTGGCGGCGGCGCGGTCGCCGACGTCCCCGCGGACGTCCCGCCGGTCCGCGAGCCGGCCCGGCCCGCCCCCGCGCGGGAGGACCCCGCCCCCGCCGAGCGCGGCGGCCCGTCCCGGCGGGAGTACGTCCGCCCGTCGCAGCGCACCTCGGCGCCGGCTCCCCAGCAGGCCCCCCAGCAGGCCCCGGCCCCCCAGCGGGCCCCGGCTCCCCAGCCGGCACCGGCCGCCCCGGCTCCGGCTGCCGCGGCCGCTTCCGCCGGTGACGACTGGCCCGAGACGACCGCGCCCGGCTCCGCGGCGCCCCGACCGGCGCAGCCGGCCCCCGCCGCGGACGACGACTGGCCCGAGACCACCCCGCCAGGGTCGGGGGCCGGCCGTCCGGCGACGCCCCCGGCGCCGGCGGCCCGTGCCGGCGCGCGGGTGGCCACCGGCGAGCCGGACATCCCGCTGCCGCCCGAGCCCACCGACGACGAGGACTGGCCGCACGCCGCCCAGCCGGCCGCCGCCCGCGCCGCCGCGGACCGGGTGGCCCAGCCGCGCCCGCCGGCCTCGCCCCCGCGGGCGGCCGCGGAGTCCACGCCCGCCCCGCGCGGCGGGGAGCCGACGCCGGTGGTGTCGGCCGACCCCGAGGGTGCCGCCGCGGGTGGCGCCGGGGGCGACGGCGCGCTGACCACCAGCGACGTGCGGCGGGTGTGGCCCGAGCTGCTCGCCGTCGTCAAGCGGCACAAGCGCACCACCGAGGCGCTGCTGAAGAACGCCCAGGTGCACGAGCTGCGCGCCGGCGTGCTCACGCTGTCCACGGCCTCGCCCGCGCTCGCCCGCCGGATCGGCGACGACCTCAACAAGGACGTCCTCCGCGAGGCGCTCAACGAGCTGCTCGGGGTGCGCTGGAAGGTCGAGGCGGTCGTCGAGGGGGCGGCCGGCACCGGCGGCAGCCGCGGCGGCGGGGTGACGCCGGAGGTGGCCCGCGAGGCCGCCCGCGCCGCCGAGGCCGCCGAAGCGCGGGAGCTCCTCGCCGAGCGGGCCGCGGAGACCACCGCCGACGGCGAGCGGGAGCACGTGCCGGCGGTCGACCCGGAGCAGGCCGCCCTGGCGCTGCTGCGGGCCCAGCTCGGCGCCCGGCCGGTCGACTCCTGACCCGCCACCGGGCCGCCGTCCCCCGGATGTCGGTGCGGCGGCCTACGCTCGACGCATGTTCCCCGGTGGTGGCCAGCCCGACCTGCAGGCGATCCTCCAGCAGGCCCAGCAGATGCAGCAGGCGCTGGCCGCCGCGCAGGAGCAGCTGGCCGCCGAGGAGGTCACCGGCTCGGCCGGTGGGGGTCTGGTCACCGCCACGATGACCGGCGACGGCGAGCTGGCCGCCGTCACCATCGCGCCGGCCGCCGTCGACCCCGACGACCTGGAGACGCTGCAGGACCTGGTCGTCGCCGCGGTCCGGGACGCCTCCCGCCTGGCGAGCGAGCTGACCGCCGACCGCATGGGCCCGCTGGCCGGCGGCCTGGGCGGTGGCCTGCCCGGTGGCGGCCTGCCCGGCGCCGGCGGCGTCCCCGGGCTGCCCGGCGCCTGACCGGCGCCCGCCCACCCGACTTCTCGAGGAGCACCGTGTACGAGGGGGCCGTCCAGGACCTCATCGACGAGCTCGGCCGCCTGCCCGGCGTCGGGCCGAAGAGCGCCCAGCGCATCGCCTTCCACCTGCTGGCCGCCGAGTCCGCCGACGTCGGCCGGCTCGTCGCCGCCCTGCAGCGCGTGCAGGCCGAGGTCCGCTTCTGCGTGACCTGCTACAACGTCGCCGAGGCCGAGCAGTGCCGGATCTGCCGCGACCCGCGCCGCTCCGACGACGTCATCTGCGTGGTCGAGGAGCCCAAGGACGTCGTGGCGATCGAGCGCACCCGCGAGTTCCGCGGTCGCTACCACGTGCTCGGCGGCGCGATCAGCCCCATCGAGGGCGTCGGCCCCGACGACCTGCGGGTCAAGGAGCTGATGACCCGGCTGATGGACGGCGCGGTGACCGAGCTGATCATCGCCACCGACCCCAACCTCGAGGGCGAGGCGACGGCGGCCTACCTCGCCCGGCTGGTCGGCCCCCTCGGGCTGGCGGTGTCCCGGCTGGCCAGCGGCCTGCCGGTGGGCGGCGACCTGGAGTACGCCGACGAGATCACGCTGGGCCGGGCGTTCGAGGGCCGCCGCCGCATCGACGCCTGAGTAAGGACCCCCTCGCCCCCCACCCCTCGCTCCGCTCGGGGCGGGCCCCTGCGAGGGGGCCGTCCCATCCCCTCACTGGCTCGCGTCGGGGCCCTGCAGCGGGGCCGTTCCAGCACGTCACTCCGCTCGGGGCGGGTCCCTGCGAGGGAGCCGTTCCATCCCCTCGCCTTGCTCGCGGCGGGCCCCTGCAGGGGGGCCGACCGCCGCCAGCGGCGGGCTCCTGCAGCGCGGCCGCACGTCGTCCCCGCGCTGGTGGGGGCGGTGTCGGCAAGGTCACAGGATGGTGTCGATGGGCTGGCGCGGCTCACGACCCGCCGCTGCGCGGACCTAGGGTCCGACGCACGTCCGCGTGGCCTCCCGCCGTGCGGCCGCCCCAGTCGCAGACACCCGGCCCCGCGTGGGGTCGAGAAGGCAGGTCTCCCGCGATGCAGCGTCGACCACAGCGTGTGCTGGCCGCCTCGGCGGCGGCACTCACCGCCCTCACCCTGGCCGCCTGTGCCTCGAGTGACCGGGACTCCGGCTCCGGCGAGGGGGGAGGCGAGGAGGCGCAGTCCGGGGGCACCCTCGTCTTCGGCGCGGCCGGCGACCCGGCCATGTTCGACCCGGCCTTCGGCAGCGACGGCGAGACCTTCCGCGTCGCCCGCCAGATCCACGAGGGCCTGCTGACCAACGAGCTCGGCGGCACGGAGCCGGTCCCGCAGCTGGCCGAGGACTACGAGGTCAGCGAGGACGGCCTCGAGTACACCTTCGCCCTCCGCGAGGGCGTGAAGTTCCACGACGGCACGGACTTCAACGCCGAGGCGGTCTGCTTCAACTTCGACCGCTGGTACAACTTCGAGGGCCTCGCCCAGAGCCCCAGCGCGTCGTACTACTACCAGGCGGTCTTCGGCGGCTTCGCCAGCACGCCGGACACCCCGAGCATCTACGAGAGCTGCGAGGCCACCGACGAGAACACCGCGGTGATCCGGCTGACCCAGGTCACCTCGAAGTTCCCGGCCGCCCTGTCGCTGCCCGCGTTCTCCATCCAGAGCCCCACGGCCCTGCAGGAGTACGACGCCGACAACCTGTCCGGCAGCGAGGACGCGCTCAGCTACTCCGAGTACGCCCTGGAGCACCCGACCGGCACCGGTCCGTTCAAGTTCGAGAGCTGGGACCGCGGCAACGGCGAGGTCACCATCGTCCGCAACGAGGACTACTGGGGCGACCCGGCGCTGCTCGACGAGATCATCTTCCGGACGATCTCCGACCAGAACACCCGCCGGCAGGAGCTGCAGGCCGGCTCGATCGACGGCTACGACTTCGTGGCCCCGGCCGACTACCAGACGCTGGAGGACGAGGGCCTGCAGGTCCTCGTGCGCGACCCGTTCAACATCCTCTACCTGGGCTTCAACGGCGGGAACGTGCCCGGCACGAGCGCCAACCCGGCGCTGAAGGACCTGCGGGTGCGCCAGGCGATCGCGCACGCCATCGACCGCGAGACGATCGTGAACTCGCTGCTGCCCGAGGGTGCCGAGGCCGCCACGCAGTTCATGCCGCCGACCGTCGACGGCTGGGCCGACGACGTCACCACCTACGAGTACGACCCCGACCGCGCCCGGCAGCTGCTGCAGGAGGCCGGCGCCGAGGGGACGACGCTGCGGTTCTTCTACCCGACCGAGGTCAGCCGGCCCTACCTGCCGGACCCGGCGGCGCTGTTCCAGGTGATCAACCAGAACCTCATCGACGCCGGCTTCACCGTCGAGCCGACCGCGCTGCCGTGGAACCCGGACTACCTCAACGCCGTCCAGGCGGGCCAGGCCGACATCCACCTGCTCGGGTGGACCGGTGACTACAACGACGCCTACAACTTCATCGGCACGTTCTTCGCCGAGGCGTCGAACGGCCAGGCGTCGGCCGAGTTCGGGGCGTTCAGCAACCCGGAGATCTTCGCCGCGCTCGCCCAGGCCGACGCCGAGCCCGACGCGAGTGCCCGCACCGAGCAGTACCAGGAGGCCAACCGGCTGATCATGGACTACCTGCCCGGTGTCCCGATCTCGCACTCCCCGCCGGCGCTCGTGGTGGCCGAGAACGTCCAGGGTCTGGAGCCGAGCCCGCTGACCGCCGAGGTCTTCTCGACGGTCTCCCTCAGCGACTGAGAAAGGACCCCCTCGCCCCCCACCGCTCGCAGGCTCGCGGCGGGCCCCTGCACGGGGGCCGCCGCGAGCCTGTCCGGGCGGTCCGCCGCTCCCTGAGAGGGAACCCGAGGACGTGCTCCGCTTCGTCGTCCGGCGGCTCCTGCAGCTGATCCCGATCCTGCTGGGGCTGTCGGTGCTGCTCTTCGCCTGGCTGCGGGCGCTGCCCGGCGGCCCGGCCCAGGCCGCCCTGGGTGAGCGCGCCACACCCGAGGCGATCGCCCGCTATAACGAGCTGTTCGGTCTCGACCAGCCGCTCTACGTGCAGTACCTGCGCTTCCTCGGCCGCGCCGTCCAGCTGGACTTCGGCAACTCCGCGCGCACCGGCCGCCCGGTGACCGAGGAGTTCCTCGAGCGGATGCCCGGCACGATCGAGCTGACCCTCTTCGCCATGGTCTTCGCGATCGGCGTCGGCATCCCGCTGGGCTACCTGGCCGCGCGCCGGCACGGCAGCTGGCTGGACTCCGCGTCGGTCATCGGCTCGCTGCTGGGCGTGGCCATCCCGGTGTTCTTCCTGGCCTACCTGCTGCGCCTGCTGTTCGCCGTCGAGCTCGGGTGGCTGCCCGGCTCGGGCCGCCAGGAGGTGCGCATCGACGCCACCCGGATCACGAACTTCTACGTCCTCGACGGTCTGCTCACCCGCGAGTGGGACGCCGCCTGGGACGCCTTCACGCACCTCGTGCTGCCCGGGATCGCCCTGGGCACCATCCCGCTGGCGATCATCGTCCGGATCACGCGGGCCTCGGTCCTCGACGTGGTCAACGAGGACTACGTCCGGACGGCGAACGCGAAGGGCCTGGCGACGTCGACCGTCCGCCGCCGGCACGTCATCCGCAACGCGCTGCTGCCGGTCGCGACGACGATCGGCCTGCAGACCGGCCTGCTGCTGTCCGGGGCGGTGCTCACCGAGTCGGTGTTCGCCTTCGGCGGCGTCGGCTCGGCGATCTTCGACGCGATCTTCGCCCGGGACTTCGCCGTCCTGCAGGGCTTCATCCTCATCCTGGCGGTGGTCTACGTCCTGGTGAACCTGCTGGTCGACATCTCCTACGGCCTGCTCGACCCGAGGGTGAGGGTCCGATGAGCGCGCGAGGCGGACGGGGGCAGAGCCGGTGACCGCGATCGGCGACGTGCGCCGGCGGCGCATCGACGAGCTGGCCGCACGCGCGGGGCAGGTGCCCGAGGGCGAGGGCGGCGTCTCGCTCACCAAGAGCGCCTTCCGGCGGCTGCGGCGCAACCCGGTGGCGATCACGGGCGCGGTCATCGTGGTCGTGTTCCTGGTGGTGGCCGCGTTCGCACCGCTGCTGGCCCCCCGCGACCCCCTGGCACAGACGCTGCTCGGCGAGATCCGGCCCGGCTTCATCCCGGGGGCCCGGGAGGGCTTCCCGCTAGGTGCCGACGAGCTGGGCCGCGACCTGCTGTCCCGGCTGATCGTCGGCTCCCGTCAGTCGCTGCTGATCGGCGTGGTGTCCACCGTGCTCGGCGTCGTCGTCGGCATGGCGCTGGGCGTCCTGGCCGGGGCGTTCGGCGGCTGGGTGGACACCGTCGTCATGCGCTTCATCGACATCATCCTGTCCATCCCGAGCCTGCTGATGGCCATCAGCATCTCGGTGCTCCTGGGCCAGAACCAGTGGTCGCTGGTGATCGCCATCGCGGTCACCCAGGTGCCGGTCTTCGCCCGGCTGCTGCGCGGCTCGATGCTGGCCCAGCGCGGCAGCGACTACGTCCTGGCCTCGCAGGCCCTCGGCATCAAGCGCAGCCGGATCGTGTTCGGCCACGTCCTGCCGAACTCCCTGTCCCCGCTGATCGTCCAGGCGACGCTGTCGCTGGCGACGGCGATCATCGAGGCCGCCGCGCTGTCCTTCCTCGGACTCGGCGACCCCGACCTCGCCCGGCCCGAGTGGGGCGCCATGCTGTCCAACGCGCAGGACTTCCTGTCCGTCCGGCCGGAGCTGGCGATCTACCCCGCGCTGTGCATCATCGTCGTCGCCCTCGGTTTCACGCTGCTGGGCGAGTCGCTGCGCGAGGCGCTCGACCCGAAGTTCCGGAGGTGACCGGCGTGATCATCGAGGACGTGCCACCGGACGCCGTCGACCGCAGCGGCCGGCCGGTGCTGGAGGTCGACGAGCTCACCGTCACCTTCCGCCGCCGGGGCGAGCAGCCGATGCGCGCCGTCGACGGGGTCAGCTTCGCCGTGGCCCCGGGGGAGACGGTCGGCCTGGTGGGGGAGTCCGGCTGCGGCAAGTCGGTCACCTCGCTGGCGGTCATGGGACTGCTGCCCCGCCGCGGCGTGCAGGTCGGCGGCTCGGTCCGGCTCGACGGCCGGGAGCTCGTCGGCGCGCCGGACCGGGCGCTGCGCGAGCTGCGCGGCGCGGACATGGCGATGGTGTTCCAGGACCCGCTGTCCTCGCTGAACCCCACGGTGCCGATCGGCACCCAGGTCACCGAGGTCCTGCTCGAGCACCGCGACCTCTCGCGCAAGGACGCCACCGCGCAGGCGACCGACCTGCTCGACCGCGTCGGCATCCCCGACCCGGCCCGCCGGCTCAAGGAGTACCCGCACCAGCTCTCCGGCGGCATGCGGCAGCGGGCGCTGATCGCCATGGCGCTGGCCTGCCGGCCGCGGCTGCTCATCGCCGACGAGCCGACGACGGCCCTCGACGTGACCATCCAGGCGCAGATCCTCGAGCTGCTGCGGGAGCTCGTCGTCGACTCGGGGACGGCGCTGGTGATGATCACCCACGACCTCGGCGTGGTCGCCGGGCTCTGCGACCGCGTGCACGTCATGTACTCCGGCAAGATCATCGAGTCCGCCGACCGGCACGAGCTGTTCGCCCGGCCCCGCCAGCCCTACACCGGCGGGCTGCTCGCCTCGGTGCCCCGCCTCGACGGCGTGCGCGGCGCCCCGCTGCACCCCATCCGCGGGTCGGCGCGGGACGTGATCCCGTGGGCCGAGGGCTGCGCCTTCGCGCCGCGCTGCGACCACGCGCAGGACGACTGCCTCACCGAGGTCGCCGGCAGCACGGTCCCGCTGGAGTACGACGGCCCCGGCCGCGAGCTGCGCTGCCGCCACCCGCTGGAGTACCCGAGGTCCCCCGCGGGGGCCACTGCCGCCGGAGCCGCCCGATGACCGCCGACCCGCTGCTGCGCGTCGAGGGCCTGCAGGTCCACTTCCCGATCAAGCGGGGCGTGTTCGTCGACCGGACGGTCGGGCACGTGCGGGCCGTCGACGGCGTCGACCTCGCCGTCGAACGCGGGTCGACCTACGGCCTGGTCGGCGAGTCCGGGTGCGGGAAGTCGACGCTGGGACGCGCGGTGCTGCGGCTGGTCGAGCCCACCGCCGGGCAGGTGTGGTTCGACGGCACCGACGTCGCGTCGCTGTCCGGCGAGCCGCTGCGGCAGATGCGCCGGCGCATGCAGATGGTCTTCCAGGACCCGCTGGGCAGCCTCGACCCGCGGCAGGACGTGGAGTCGCTGCTGTCCGAGCCGCTGCACG
This sequence comes from Geodermatophilus tzadiensis, assembly GCF_003002915.1. Classification (GTDB taxonomy): domain Bacteria; phylum Actinomycetota; class Actinomycetes; order Mycobacteriales; family Geodermatophilaceae; genus Geodermatophilus; species Geodermatophilus tzadiensis. The sequence goes on from NZ_PVTG01000010.1 coordinate 106,673, forward strand.
CCCACGGCCTCGGCGGCGGCAAGGCCGGCATCGCCGAGCGGGTGCGCACGCTGCTCGACGCCGTCGGCCTGCCCAGCGCCGCGCTGCGCCGCTACCCGCACGAGTTCTCCGGCGGGCAGCGCCAGCGCATCGGCATCGCCCGGGCGGTCGCGCTCGAGCCCGACCTGCTCATCGCCGACGAGCCGGTGTCGGCTCTCGACGTCAGCGTGCAGGCGCAGGTGCTCAACCTGCTCGAGGAGCTGCAGGAGCGGCTCGGGCTGACCTACCTCGTCATCGCGCACGACCTCGCCGTCGTCCGGCACATCAGCGACGTCGTCGGCGTCATGTACCTCGGGTCGCTGGTGGAGCAGGCGCCGGCCGACGACCTCTACGCCCAGCCGCTGCACCCCTACACCCGGGCGCTGATGAGCGCCGTGCCGGTGCCCGACCCCGTCGTGGAGGAGAGCCGGGAGCGCATCCTGCTGGCCGGCGACCTGCCCTCGCCCGCCGACCCGCCCAGCGGCTGCCGCTTCCACACCCGCTGCCCGTGGCGGCAGGAGACCCGCTGCGACGACGAGGTGCCCGTGCTGCGGGAGCTCGGCACGGGGCACCTGGTCAGCTGCCACTGGGCCGAGGAGATCCGCGACGGCGTCCTCACGCCCCGCAGCGCGGAGGAGGTCGCCGCCACCATGGGCGTCTCGATCCGGGCGACCGGCGCGGAGAACCCGGAGAGCGACGCACTGGTGCAGGGCCTCGACGCCCCGATCGAGCGTCGCTGACCCAGGCACAGGAGGCTCTCCCCACGTCCTGGGTCCCCAGGACGTGGGAAGAGCCTCCTATGCCTCGACCACGACGTCGTCGCCGCGGCGCAGTGCGCGGCGCACCCGCAGCCGGAGCACCTTGGCGTAGCCGCGGACGAACTGGGTGTAGCCCGGGGTCGGGCCGTGGTAGCCGAGGAAGCCGCGCGGGCCTGCGACCATCCGGCCGGTGCCGACGTCGTAGCGGGCCCCGTGCCAGGGGCAGACCAGGCAGCCGTCGGCGTCGATGCTGCCCTGGGACATGTCGGCCAGCTGGTGCCGGCAGCGCCGCGAGACGGCGAAGTACTCCCCGTCGCGGTTACCGACCGCCCAGTTGCCCGCCCGGCGCACCGCCCCTGAAGGCAGCTGGCTGGCGGGGATGCGGTCGTCGTCGCTCACGGGTCCTCCTCGTGCCGGATCTGGGCTGGGCTGTCCCCTACCCGGTCGTGCGCGTCCTACCCGGCCGGGCTGCCCGGGCCGCGTCCGCGACCTAGGGTCGGTCCCGTGCGCCGGCTGATGGGGGTCCTCGCCGTCGCGGCGGTGCTGCTGCTCGCGGGCGGCAGCCCGGCGCTGGCGGAGGCGCCGTTCCGCGTGCCGCAGGAGGTGACCGACCTCGTCGGCGTCCTCGGCGGGGACACCGGCCGGGTGCAGCAGGCGATCGACGAGCGGCAGGCCGAGGACGGCACCCAGGTGTTCGTCGTCTACGTGTCCTCCTTCGACGGGGTGGGGTCGGGGGAGTGGGCCCGGCAGACGGCGGGGGTGTCGGGCCTGGGCCGCACCGACGTGCTGCTCGCCGTGGCCGTGGACGACCGGCAGTACGGCTACTGGGTCGACGACGCCTTCCCGCAGAGCGACACCGAGATCGCCGACTTCCTCGCCCGCGGCGTCGAGCCGGAGCTGTCCGCCGCCGACTGGGCCGGCGCGGCGGTCGCCTTCGCCGGCGGGATCGGCGACGGGGCGGCGTCGTCCTCCTCGGGGTCCTCCGGGTCGGGCGCGACCACCGCCGCGGTCGTCGGGGGCATCGCCGTCCTCGGGGGCGGGGCGTACCTGGTGACCCGGTCGCGGCGCCGCCGGCGGGAGGCGCAGCCCCCTCCGACGCGGCGGCTGGAGCGGCCCGACCCGCACGCCGGCGTCCCCACCGAGGAGCTGCAGGGCCGGGCCAGCGCCGCCCTGCTCGAGCTCGACGAGGCGGTGAAGACCTCCCAGCTCGACCTGGACTTCGCGCGGCTGCAGTACGGAGAGGCCGCCGTCGCGGGGTTCGGCGAGGCGCTGGCGCAGTCGCGGCAGGAGCTCACCCGCGCCTTCACGCTGCGCCAGCAGCTCGACGACGAGGTGGCCGAGGACGAGCCGACCCGGCGCGCGCTGGTCACCGGGATCCTGCAGCTGACGCAGGCCGCCGACGAGCGGCTCGACGCGCAGGCCGAGGCCTTCGCCCAGCTGCGCGACCTCGAGCGCACCGCGCCGCAGGTGCTCGAGGGGCTCGCGCCGCGGATCACCGCGCTGCACGGCCGGCTGCCGCAGGACGAGGAGCGGATGGCGCGGTTGCAGCGCCGCTACGCCGCCTCGGCGCTGGCGCCGGTGGCCGGCAACCTCGACCAGGCCCGCGCGCGGCTGGCCGCCGCCGAGCAGGAGGTCGCCGAGGCCCGCGCCGCGCTGGACGCCGGCCGGCCGGGCGAGGCCGTGGGCGACCTGCGCGCCGCGGAGGACGCCCTCGCGCAGGTCGGCACGCTGCTCGACGCCGTCGGCCGGCTCGAGCGCGACCTGGAGGCGGCCGCCGCGCGCCTGCCCCAGGTCCGCGCCGAGACCGAGGAGGACCTCGCCGAGGCCCGGGCGCTGACCGCCGCCGGGGACGCCCGCGGGCTGCGGCCGCAGATCGCCCGCGCCGAGGCCGCGCTGTCCGCCGCGGACGAGGCGGGAGCCACCGGCGGGGGCGCGCTCCCCGACCCGCTGGCCGCGCTGCGCCGGCTGGAGGAGGCCGGCCTGGCGCTGGAGCAGGCGCTCACCGTGGCCCGCGACGCGCAGACCCGCGCCCGGCGGGCCGCGGCCGCGCTCGACCAGACGCTGCTGCGGGCCCGCTCGACCGTGGCCGCGGCGGCCGACTTCGTGGCCACCCGGCGCGGGGCGGTCGGCCCCGAGGCGCGCACCCGGCTCGCCGAGGCCCAGCGCCATCTCGCCGCCGCCGCGGGCACCGGCCGCGCCGACCCGGAGGGCGCGCTGCGCGAGGCCCAGCTGGCCGACCAGCTGGCCCAGCAGGCGCTGCAGCTCGCGCAGGACGACGTCGCCGCCTGGTCCAGCGGCTACGGCGGCGGCTACGGAGGCGGTGGCTACGGCGGAGGTGGCTACGGCGGAGGTGGCTACGGGCCCGGCTACGCGCCCGGCTACGGCGGCCGCGGGGGCGTGGACCTGGGCAGCCTCGTGCTCGGCGGCATCCTGGCCGGTGGCATGCGCGGCGGTCTCGGCGGTGGGCTCGGGGGAGGTCGGCCGAGGGGCGGCGGCTTCGGCGGCTCGGGTGGACGCGGCCGGTCGGGCGGGGGCGGCTTCGGCGGCTCAGGGGGCGGGCGCTCCGGCGGCGGCCGCTTCTGACGCGGGGTGGCCCGCCATGATCAGGGGACCTGATCGTGGCGCGTCCTCCCCGACCGTGCACCGTCGGGGAGGACGCGCTGCGGTGCGGTGGGACGCGCGTCCCGGACGCCGTGGGGACGGGTCTGGGAACTGTCGGCGCCGGGTGGGACGGTGCTCTCCCCGACACGAGGAGGCGACCATGCCCACCCGCGACACCCCCTGGCCCGACGGCACGCCCTGCTGGATCGACTACGGCGCCCCCGACGTCCCCGCGGCCAAGGCCTTCTACGGCGAGCTGCTCGGCTGGAACTGGACGGAGGACAGCCCGGAGTTCGGCGGCTACGTCAACGCGCTCAAGGACGGCCGGCAGGCCGCCGGCCTCGGTCCGCTGATGGAACCGGGTGCCTCACCCTCCTGGACGACGTACTTCGCCACGAGCGACGCGGCGGCCACCTGCGACCGCATCCGCGCCGCCGGGGGCACCGTCGTCGTCGAGCCGATGGAGGTCGGGCCGATGGGCACGATGGTCGTGGCCCGCGACCCGCAGGGCAACCAGTTCGGCCTGTGGCAGGCCGGCACCCACACCGGCGTGCAGGTCCACGGCGAGCCCGGCTCGCTGGTGTGGAACGACGCCGCGGTCGACGACCCCGCCGCCGCGCGCGACTTCTACGCCGCCGTCTTCGACTTCACCTACGAGGAGGTCCCCGGCGCCGAGGGCTACACCACCTTCGCGACCGGCGACCGGCCGCTCGGCGGTCTCGGCGGCACCAGCCCCGGGGCGCCGAAGGGGTGGGCGACCTGCTTCGGCGTCGCCTCCACCGACGACACCGTCGCCGCGGTCGAGGCCGCCGGCGGCAAGGTCATCATGGCCCCGATGGACACCAAGTTCGGCCGGTTCGCCGTGCTCACCGACCCGTGGGGCGCGGCCCTCACGGTGATGCAGGAACCGCCGGCGGCCTGAGCCGCGGCCCGGGCCGGCGCGCGGGGGACGCGCCGGCCCGGACCGGTCACCCGCGCAGCTGGCCGTAGGTGTGCGTGGGCGTGAACCGGACGACGAGCCGCCGGTCGGTGACCATCGCCCGCCGGTAGTCGTCCCAGTCCTCGTGCTCACCGGAGATCCCGCGGTAGTAGGCGACGAGCTCGTCGACCGTGGCGTCGTGCGGGTCGGCGGCCACCGGGGTCAGCTCGGCGGTGCCCTCGACGGCCACCCAGGACCAGAAGTCCGACGACGACACGTGCAGCGTCACCCGCGGGTCGGCCTGCAGGTTGCGCGTCTTGGCCCGGTCGGCGGTCACCGACACCCGGAACAGCCGCTGCGCCGCGTCGTAGGCGTAGCCGACGTTGGACAGCTGCGGGCGGCCGTCGCGCCTGACGGTGGCCAGCACCCCCCAGCGGTGCTCGGCGAGGAAGGCGAGGTGGCGGTCGTCGGCGGTCACCGGACCCGCCCCCGGGCCTTGAGCGGCACGGAGGGCAGGGCCGGGGCGAGCTGGCGGTCGCCCTCGTACCCCTCGACGGCGCCGAAGCGGGCGTCCTCGTCGTTCCACTGCTCGGCGTAGGTGACGATCTCCTCGCCCGAGCGGCCGACGAAGTTCCACCACATGACCAGCCGTTCCTCGAACGGCTCCCCGCCGAGCAGCAGCAGCGTCGTGGCCGCCTCGGTCCGGATCCGCACCGACCGGCGGCCGGTCCCGAGATAGACCATCGCGCCGTGGGCCAGCGGCGCGCCCTCCACGTCGGCCCCGCCGGAGGCGCCGAGCAGGGCGTGCTCGAAGTCCGGCTCCAGTGGCAGCTCGACGTCGGCGCCGGCGGCCAGGTCCAGGTCGACGCCGAGGATCGGCGTGTGCGCCGTCCCCGGCGACGTCGCCCCGCCGAACGCCCCCATCAGCACGGTGGCCCGGACGCCGTCGGAGTCGAAGCCCGGCAGCGCGGCGTGGTGCTCGAAGGCGGGCGCGGTGTCGCGCGCGGAGTCGGGCAGTGCCACCCACAGCTGGGCACCGTGCAGGTACCGGGGATGGGGCACCGGCGACTGCTCGGAGTGCGCGATGCCGTGCCCGGCGGTCATCAGCGCCAGCTCGCCGGGACCGAAGGTGACGTCGCTGCCGAGGGAGTCGCGGTGGTGCACGCGGCCCTGCAGCAGCCAGGACACCGTCTGCAGCCCGGTGTGCGGGTGCGGCGAGACCTGCATGCCCGGGCCGTCGGCGACGTCGTCGGGGCCGTAGTGGTCGACGAAGGCCCAGGCACCGACCATCCGCCGGCCGAGCGTCGGCAGCAGCCGGCGGACCACGGTGCCCTCGCCCAGCGGCACCTGTTGGCCGGGCAGCAGGTCGAGGGCGGGGCCCGCGGCCGTGTCGGCCAGGCCCCCGACCTCGCGCGGGGCGGGGCGGGGCTCCGTGTTGCTCATGAGGTGGGCCTCCAGAGGGCGCGACGGTTCATCGGGGTTCGGGCGCGTCCGGGCAGCGCAGCGCGCCCAGGTCCCACCCGGCACGGCGGGCGCCGGCGGCGTAGGCGCTCTCCAGGAAGTCCAGGACGGTGGCCCGCGGGTCGGGCGCCGTCCGCACGTCCTCGTAGGGCAGCAGGGCGAGGTGGGCGCCGCGGCTGTCGATCCACCGGGCGGCGGCCGGCCGCAGCGGCTCCTCGGCCAGGCCCGCCGGCTCGGGCGCGGTGTAGGAGTAGAACGCGGGCTCCGGGACGCGGTCGTCGCCGAACCAGAACCCCGCGCTGATCACCTCGTGCGAGTAGGCCTCGCGGGTGACCGGGTCGACGGCCGCCGGCTGCTCCACCCGGCGGTCGGAGAAGCGGGTGACGGCGAGGTCGAAGGTGTGCCAGAAGTGGTGCACCGGGCTGGTCTTGGCGTAGCTGCGGCCGGCGAACTCCTCGAGCACCTGCGCCACCTGGCCGAGCACCACCCAGTAGCGGGTCACCGCGGCGCGGTCGTAGGCGGCGTGCTGCTCGTCCTCGGCGAACGGCGTGCGGTCGGCCAGGTCGAACGGGACGGGCCGCTCGATCGTCGAGGGCAGGCCGAGCGCGGACAGGGTGGCGAGCAGCTGCCGGTAGAACGCCGCCACGCTCAGCCCGGGCAGCGGGAACGACGCCCGCCGCCCGTCGGCCACGGCCACCTCCAGCCGGTGGTCGACCAGGTCGAGGTCGACGGCGAACACGGGGTCGAGGCCCATCGGCCGGGTGGTCAGTCCGCGGCCGGTGAGGTGCAGGGGGACGTGCCACCAGTGGTTGCGCCGCGGGGCGTTGGCCAGCCGCAGCTTGCCGAGGACCTGCAGGAACCGGTGCAGCGTGTCCTTGGTGTCGGCCCACTCGGCCAGCGGGACGGGCGGGAAGACGGACACGGGGGCTCCTGGTGTCGGGTTCGGCTCGCGGCCAGCATGCAGCCCCCGGCGGCGGCGCGGAAGCCGCCACCGGGGGCTGCGCTCACTGCCCGGTCTCGCCGCGCACGGAGTCGTGCGGCACGCGGAGGGCGGGGACGCTGCCGAGCCGGCCGGCCCGGAAGTCGTCGAAGGCGTCGACGACCTCCTGCCGTGTGTTCATCACGAACGGCCCGTACATCGCGACCGGCTCGCGGATCGGCCGCCCGCCGAGGACGACGACGTCGAGGGCCGGGGTCCGCGACTCCTGGTGCACCGCGCCGCGCACGGTCACGGTGTCGCCGGGGCCGAGGACGGCGAGCTGGCCGGTGCGCACGGGTGCGGCGTCGATGCCGACCGAGCCGGCGCCGGAGAGCACGTAGACCAGCGCGTTGAACGAGGGGTCCCAGGGCAGGTCGAGCGTCGCGCCGGGCGAGACGGTGGCGTGCACCATCGCCATCGGCGTGTACGTCGAGCCCGGCCCGCGGTGCCCGGCGACGTCGCCGGCGATCACCCGCAGGAAGGCGCCGGCGTCCGCGCTGGCCAGCAGCACCGACGCGTCGGCGCGCAGGTCCTGGTAGCGCGGCTCCACCCACTTCTGCGCCCGCGGCAGGTTCACCCACAGCTGCAGGCCGTGGAACAGCCCGCCGCTGGCCACCAGGTGCTCCGGCGGCCGCTCGATGTGCAGCACGCCGCCGCCGGCGGTCATCCACTGCGTGTCGCCGTTGCTGATCGTGCCGCCGCCGCCGTGGGAGTCGGCGTGCTCGAAGGTGCCGTCGATGATGTAGGTGACGGTCTCGAAGCCGCGGTGCGGGTGCCAGGAGGTGCCCTTCGGCTCGCCCGGCGCGTACTCGACCTCGCCCATCTGGTCCATGTGCAGGAACGGGTCGAGGTCGCGCAGGTCGACGCCGGCGAAGGCGCGGCGCACCGGGAAGCCCTCGCCCTCGAAGCCCGACGGCGCGGTGGTCACCGAGCGGGTGCGGCGCCGGACGGTGCGCGGCGCCGGGAGCGGCACGCGGGGGAGGGTGGTGGTGTCCTCGACGGTCACGGCGGGCATGGCCGGCCTCCTCGGTTGAGAGCTCAACTAGTGCCGACCGTAGCACCGGACGGGCCCGTCGTGTTCCCGCGCCCGGGTGGTCCGGTCAGGAGGCGCGGTCGGCCAGGTCGTCGAGGTCGTCGAGGTCGTCGTCCACGGCGGCCGGCGGCCCGTGCTCGGCGATGAGCGCGAGGTTGGCGACCTCGGCGTCGTCGAGGTGGACGGCGTCGAGCGGGTCGGTGGTGTCGAGCATGCGCGTCTCGTGCCCGCGGCCGACGACGAGCACGACGTCGGCCCGGCCGGCGGCGCGGACCGCGGCGAGGATGGCCGCCCGCCGGTCGGGGACCGTGCGCACCGCCGCGGCCGCGCCCAGCAGGCCGACCCGGAGCTCGGCCATGATCGCCCCCGGGTCCTCGCCGTGGCTGCCCTCGTTGGTCAGCCACACCACGTCGGCCGCGCGGGCCGACCCGCCCAGGCCCTGCCGCTTGTAGCGGTCCCGCCGGCCGCGGGCGCCGAGCACCAGGTGCACGCGGCCACCGGGCCGGCACAGGTCGCGCGCCGTGCCGATCGCGGCGGCCAGGGCCTGCGGGGTGTGCGCGTAGTCCACGACGACCAGCGGCCGCGTGCCCCCGCCGAGCACCGTGTTGCGCCCCCGGGGTGGCGCCACCGCGGCCAGCCCGGCGGCGATCCGCGGCGCGGGCACCCCGAGCGCGCGGCCGGTGGCCCACGCGGCGGCCAGGTTGGTCACGTGCACCCGGCCCACCAGCGGGCTGCGCACCCGGTGCCCGCCGGTGTCGTCGGCCAGCAGGACCTCGGTGCCCCCGGCGCCGGTGCGCCACCCGAGCACCCGGACGTCGGCGTCCTCGGCCGAGCCCACCCGCGTCACCGGCACCGGCGCCTGGTCGGCCAGCCGGCGCCCCCACGCGTCGTCGACGACGACCACGCCGGCCGCGGACCGGTCCCGCTCGAACAGCCGCGCCTTGCTGGCCCAGTACTGCTCGACGGTGCCGTGGTGGTCGAGGTGGTCCTCCTCGAAGCCGGTGAAGACGGCGACGTCGAAGGCCAGCGCGTCGATGCGGCCCATGTCGAGCGCGATCGACGAGGCCTCCACCACGGCCCGCCGGGCGCCGGCGTCGACCATCCAGCGCAGCAGCTCGTGCAGCTCGGGGGCCTCGGGCGTGGTGAGCGACGTCCCGCGCGAGCGCCCGCCGACCGTGGCGCCCAGGGTGCTGACCACCCCGGTGCACGCGCCCGCCGCCTCGAGCACGCCGCGCACAAGCGTGCTCGTCGTCGTCTTGCCGTTGCTGCCGGTGACCCCGACCAGCCGCAGCGCCCGGGCCGGGTCGCCGGCGAGCAGGGCGCCGAGCGGGCCGAGCTGCGCGCGCACCGACGGGACCCGCAGCTGGGGGACCGCCGACCCGACCGGCCGGTCGACCAGCAGCGCGGCCGCGCCGGCCCGCGCGGCCGCCGCGGCGTGGCGGTGCCCGTCGCTGGCGGCGCCGCGGACGCAGGCGAACAGCGAGCCGGGGACGACGCGGCGCGAGTCGGTCACCAGGCCGCGGACGGTCAGGCCGGCGTCGCCGCCGGTGCGCGTGACGGGGCCGCCGGAGACGGCGCGGGCCCGGCGTTCCACCTCCGACCAGGGGACCGTGGGGAGCACCCGGCCGACGCTAGGTGCGCCCGGGGCACCCCGCAGATCGGGAGGGTGCGATCCGGTGGCGCGCCGCCGGTCCCCCGTCCGGGGTCACGAGCTGGTCACTCACCGCAGCAGGCGGGCGACGCCGGTCGGGCCCGCGTCGGTCTCCTCGGCCGGGAGCACCTCGGTGCGCTCGGCCAGCCGGGGCCGCCACACCGCGGGTGCGGACGCCAGCCAGCCGGCGCCGGCGTCGGTGAGCCGGCCGTCGGACCGCAGCGGCGCCCACCCGCGCAGGAAGCGCAGCCCCTCGGCGGCGGTGACCAGCGTCCGGGCCACCCCGCGGCGGCGGTACACCGGCGCGACGGTCACCGCGTCGACCAGCCCGGACCGGGTCCACCAGCGGACCTCCCCGATCCGGTCGGCCGGGCGGACACCGGCGGCGGCCAGCTCGTGCGGGCCGACCAGCGCACCGGGGGCGAACGCCGGGCCGCGGTAGGCCAGCAGCGACGTCGCGGGCAGGGCGCTCGAGGCGTGGTGCAGCTCGGCGAACCACATCGGCGGGCACCGGTCCGCCAGCTCCTCGGCCACCTCGATCCGGGTCACCCGGCCGTCGGCGGCGCGGTGGCGGACGTCGACCACCCACCCGGCGGGGCGGCGGCCGCGGGCGTCGACGGCGGTCATGTCCACCGGGGTCCCGTCGGGGAAGCGGTCGGAGTTCACCGCGACGAGCGAGTACTCGACCGGGCCGGGGCCGCGGCGCAGCAGCCGCGCCCACCACAGCGTCTCCGTCGGCGGGACGTCGGCGGGCAGCGGCGGGACCGCACGCAGGCGGGGGCCGGCCGGCGCCGGGTACGTCGTGTCGTGGGCCGCTGCCGTCGTGCTCATGTCGTCCTCCGTTGTCCGCGTCCCGTGGTCCCGGGACCGTGCCGGGACCGACTCTCCGGACCGCACTTGCGGTGCCCTTGCGGTCCGCTAGCGCCGTCCGCGGGAGACGGCCCCGCCGCCTGACCGAGGCGGCAGGGGCGCCGGTGATACTGGGGACCCTCATGACCCTTCCGACCCTCACGACCCGGACCCGACGGTGAGCGCCCCGCTGAACCTGCTCAACCTCGAGCGGGTCACCAAGGCCCACGGCACCACCGTGCTGCTCGACGACGTCTCCCTCGGCGTCGCGGCCGGCGAGCGGATCGGCGTCGTCGGCCGCAACGGCAGCGGCAAGTCCACGCTGCTCGGCGTCCTGACCGGTGCGGAGGAGCCCGACAGCGGCCGGGTCACCCAGCGCGGCGACCTCGCCGTCGGCGTCCTCGACCAGTCCGGCACGCTGCCGCCCGGCGCGACCGTCCGCGACGTCGTCCTGCCCGCCAGCCTCTTCGCCGCGGAGCACGAGTGGGCCGCCGACCCGGCCGTCCGCAGCGTGCTGAGCGGCCTGGAGCTCGACCGGCTGGGCCTCGACAGCCCCGTGGCGCCCATGTCGGGCGGTGAGCGGCGCCGGGTGGCGCTGGCCGCGCAGCTGATCCGGCCGCTGGACCTGCTCGTCCTCGACGAGCCCACCAACCACCTCGACGTCGAGGGCGTCGCCTGGCTCGCCGACTTCGTCAAGCGGCGGGTCGGCGCGCTCGTCGTCGTCACCCACGACCGGTGGTTCCTCGACGAGGTGTGCACGCAGACCTGGGAGGTCGCCGGCGGCGCGGTGCACGCCTACGAGGGCGGCTACGCGGCCTACACGCTCGCCCGCGCGGAGCGGGCGCGGGTGGCCGCGGTACAGGAACAACGGCGGATGGACCTGGTGCGCAAGGAGCTGGCCTGGCTGCGCCGCGGCCCGCCGGCGCGCACCAGCAAGCCGCGCTTCCGCATCGAGGCGGCCGAGGCGCTCATCGCCGACGAGCCGCCGCCGCGCGAGACGATGGCGCTCAAGGGCTTCGCCGCCCGCCGGCTCGGCCGGACGGTCTACGACGTCGAGGACGTCGGCTACGCGGTGCCCACCGACACCGGCCCGCGGATCCTCTTCGACGACCTCACCTGGCACGTCGGTCCCGGTGACCGCATCGGCGTCGTCGGGGTCAACGGCGCGGGCAAGACCTCGCTGCTGCGGCTGCTGGTCGGCGAGGCCGAGCCCGACCGCGGCCGGGTGGTGCGCGGGCAGACGGTGGCACCGGCGTACCTGTCGCAGCACGTGACCGAGCTGCCGGCGCGGCTGCGGGTGCTCGAGGCGGTGCAGGAGATCGCCCGGATCGCGCGCATCGGCGGGCAGGAGATCTCGGCGTCGTCCCTGGCCGAGCGGTTCGGCTTCCCGGCGTCGCGGCAGTGGACGCCGGTCGGCGACCTCTCCGGCGGCGAGCGTCGGCGGCTGCAGCTGCTGCGGCTGCTCATGGCCGAGCCCAACGTGCTGCTGCTCGACGAGCCGACCAACGACCTCGACATCGACACCCTCACCCAGCTCGAGGACCTGCTCGACTCCTTCCCCGGCACGGTGCTGGTGGTCAGCCACGACCGGTACTTCGTCGACCGGGTGTGCGACTCGGTGGTGGCGCTCATGGGCGACGGCTCGCTGGCCGCGCTGCCCGGCGGGGTGGAGGAGTACCTCGCCCGCCGGGCCGCGGGTGAGGCCGCGCTGCCGTCGGCGGCTGCCGGGCCGGCCCCGGCCGCGGCGCCCGCGCCCGCCGGGCCCTCGGCCGCCGAGGTGCGGGCCGCCCGCAAGGAGGCCGCCCGGCTGGAGCGCCGGCTGGAGAGGCTCGGCGCCGAGGAGGAGCGGCTGCACGCCGACCTCGCCGCCGCGGCCACCGACCACGCGCGGGTGCTCGAGCTCGACGGCCGGCTGCGGGAGCTGCTCGCCGAGAAGGAGCAGGTCGAGACCGACTGGCTGGCCGCCGCGGAGCTCGCCGAGGGCTGACCCCCGGGTCCTGGCTCGGCCGCCCGGTCGCGCAGGCCGACGGGAGCGGCCCGGTCGCGCCCGACCGGTAGGCTGGGGGCACCGCCGGCCGTCGTCGACCGACGTCTGTGGTCCCCGAGCCGCCCATCGACTCCCGGGAGACCCGTGATCGCACTGCTGACCCTCTACCTGCTGGCCGCGCTGCTGGCACCCCTCGTCGTGCGGTGGTGGGGCAGGCAGGCCTTCCTCGTCCTGGCGCTGGTGCCCGGCGCCGGCTTCGTGTGGACGCTGCTGCAGCTGGGCTCGGTCCTCGCCGGGGACGACGTCCGCGAGACGGTGCCGTGGGTCCCCGCCCTCCAACTGGAGGTGGCGCTGCGGCTCGACGCCCTGGCCCTGACGTTCGCCGCGTTCGTCACCGGCGTCGGGGCGCTGGTGCTCGTCTACTGCGCCCGCTACTTCTCCCCGGACGACGAGGGCACCGGCCGGTTCGCCGGCTGTCTCACCGCGTTCGCGGGCTCCATGCTCGGCCTCGTCCTGGCCGACGACCTGCTGCTCCTCTACGTGTTCTGGGAGCTCACGACCGTCTTCTCCTTCCTGCTGATCGGCGGGTCGGGACGGCGGCTGGCGGCGCGGCGGGCGGCGTCGCAGGCGCTGGTCCTGACCACCGCGGGCGGGCTGGCGATGCTGGTCGGGCTGATCCTGATCGGCCAGGCCAGCGGCTCCTTCCTCCTGTCGGAGGTCGTCGCCGACCCCGGCAGCGGCACCGCCGTGGTGTGGGGCGCGGTGCTGGTCCTGGCCGGGGCGGTGACCAAGTCCGCGCTGGTCCCCTTCCACTTCTGGCTGCCCGCGGCCATGGAGGCGCCCACCCCGGTCAGCGCCTACCTGCACGCCGCGGCGATGGTGAAGGCCGGCGTCTACGTGGTCGCCCGCCTGGCCCCCGGGCTCGCCGACGTCCCCGGCTGGCGGCCGCTCGTGCTGGGTCTCGGCGTGGCGACCATGCTCGTCGGCGGCTACCGCTCGCTGCGGCAGAGGGACCTCAAGCTGCTGCTGGCCTTCGGCACGGTCAGCCAGCTGGGCTTCCTCGTCACGCTGGTCGGCGCCGGCAGCCACGAGCTGGCCGCGGCGGGGCTGGTCATGACGCTCGCGCACGCGCTGTTCAAGTCCACGCTGTTCCTCACCGTCGGCGTCATCGACCACGCCACCGGCACCCGCGACCTGACCCGGCTGTCGGGCCTGGGCCGGCGGCTGCCGGTGCTGGCCGTCGCCGCCACCGCCGCCGCGGCGTCCATGGCCGGCCTGCCGCCGTTGCTGGGCTTCGTCGGCAAGGAGGCGGCGTTCACCGCGCTGCTCGACGGCGGGCTGCCCGACCGCACCGCCGCCCTCACCGTCCTGGCCGGGCTGGTGGCCGGCTCGGTGCTCACCGCCGCCTACACCGCCCGCTTCGTGTGGGGCGCCTTCGCCCGCAAGCCCGGCGCCGCGGACACCGACGTCGGGCACGCGCCCGATCCGCTGTTCGTGGCCGCGCCCGTGGTCCTCGCGCTGACCGGGCTGGTCCTCGGGCCGGCCAGCCCTCTGCTCGACGGGCTGGTCGCCGCCTACGCCGGGACGCTGCCGCTGCTCGCCCCCGAGGCGGAGCACCTGGCCCTGTGGCACGGGTGGCAGCCGGCGCTGGCGCTCTCCGCGCTCACCGTCGCCGGAGGCGCGGTCCTGTTCGCCCTCCGCGCGCCGGTGCTGCGGCTGCAGAAGCGGTTCGCCGTCGGCGCCTCGGCCGACGAGGGGTACTGGAACGTCCTGCAGGGCGTCGACCGGCTCTCCGTGCTGGTCACCGGCACCACGCAGCGCGGGTCGCTGCCGGCCTACCTGGGCACCATCCTGGTCGCGGTGCTGGCGCTGCCCGGGGTGCTGCTGCTGACCCGCGCGCCCTGGCCGGGGGAGTGGCGGGCCTGGGACACCCCGGTGCAGGCGGTCGTCGGTGTCGTCGTCGTGACAGCTGCCGCGCTCACCCTCCGGATCCGCCAGCGGCTGTCGGCGGTGCTGGTCGTGGGCGTCACCGGGTACGGCATCGCCGTCGTCTTCGCGCTGCAGGGCGCCCCGGACCTGGCGCTCACCCAGTTCCTCGTCGAGACGCTCACCCTCGTGGTCTTCGTCCTGGTGCTGCGCAAGCTGCCCAAGGACATCACCGAGCGGCACCGGCCGCGCGAGCGCGCCGTCCGCGGCGTGATCGCCGTGGCCGTGGGGGCGTTCATGGCGGCGGTCGGGGCGGTCGCGCTGTCGTCCCGCACCGCGACGCCGGTGTCGGAGGACTACCCCGGGCCCGCGTACGACTTCGGCGGCGGCAACAACGTCGTCAACGTCACGCTGGTCGACATCCGCGCGTGGGACACCCTCGGGGAGGTCTCCCTCCTGGTCGTCGCCGCCACCGGCGTGGCCAGCCTGGTGTTCCTGCGCCGCCGCACCGGCGGGGTGGACCGGGCACCCCGCACCGAGCTCGTGCAGGAGCGCGAGCGCGCCCGCCGGGCGCCGCGCGACCGCTGGCTGGCCGCCACCGCGACGCTCGACCCGGCCCGCCGCTCGGTGGTGCTGGAGGTCGTGACCCGGCTGCTGTTCCACACGATCACGGTCTTCTCGCTGTACCTGCTGTTCTCCGGGCACAACGAGCCCGGCGGCGGCTTCGCCGGCGGCCTGGTGGCCGGCCTCGCCCTGGTGCTGCGCTACCTGGCCGGCGGGCGCTACGAGCTGGGGGAGGCGGCGCCGGTCGCCCCGGGCCTGCTGCTGGGCAGCGGACTGCTGTTCGCCGGCGGCACCGGGATCGTCGGCCTGGCGCTGGGTGCGGGGGTCCTGCAGACGGCGATCCTGCAGGCCACGGTGCCGGTGCTCGGCGACGTCAAGCTGGTGACCTCGCTGTTCTTCGACATCGGCGTCTACCTCATCGTCGTCGGGCTGGTGCTCGACGTGCTGCGCAGCCTCGGGGCGGAGCTCGACCGCCAGGAGGACCAGGAGGACCCCGTCGAGCTCGACCCCGGGGAGATGGTCCTCCGATGACCCCCACGATCGTGCTGCCGCTGATGATCGGCGGCCTCTACGCGGCAGGGGTCTACCTGCTGCTCGACCGCAGCCTCACCCGCGTGCTGCTGGGCTTCCTGCTGCTGGGCAACGCGACGAACCTGCTGCTGCTGTCCGGCGGCGGGCCCGCGGGCCTGGCGCCGATCCTCGGCTACTCCGACGCCGAGGAGATCAACGACCCGCTGCCGCAGGCGCTGATCCTCACCGCGATCGTCATCACCTTCGGCGTCGCGGCGTTCGTGCTGGCGATGATCCACCGCTCCTGGCGGCTGGTGCGCGAGGAGGTCGTGGGCACCGACGAGGAGGACCGCCGCGTCGCCGCCCGGCGCGCTCCCGACGCCGACGAGCTCGACCCGGACGACCTCGCCCCCGACGACCGCATCGCCGGGCACGCCGACAGCCTGGCCGGGGACGCCGAGGAGCTGGCCGACGACGTCGACCTGCCCGCGGGGAGCGCCGGCCGGTGATCGAGGTCCTCGCCCCCCTGCCGGTGCTGCTCCCGCTGCTGGGGGCCGCCGGCGCCCTGCTGGTCAGCGGGCACCCGACGTTCCAGCGCACGCTGAGCACGGCGGTGCTCGCGGCGGTGCTCACCGTCTCGGTGGCGCTGCTGTTCATCGCCGACGCGGAGGGCGCGGGCTCGGTCTCCGTCGGCGGCTGGCCGGTGCCGCTGGGCATCGTGCTGGTCGTCGACCGGCTCTCGGCGCTGATGCTGGTGGTCGCCTCCACCGTGGCGCTCGGCGTCCTCGTCTTCGCCGTGGGCCAGGGGTCGGCCGACGGGGACGAGGGCACGCCCGTGTCGATCTTCCACCCGACGTTCCTGGTGCTGGTCGCGGGCGTGAGCAACGCCTTCCTCGCCGGCGACCTGTTCAACCTCTACGTCGGCTTCGAGATCCTGCTCATGGCGTCCTACGTGCTGCTCACCCTGGGCGGGACGGCGGCGCGCATCCGCGGCGGCATCACCTACGTCGTGGTCAGCCTGACCAGCTCGCTGGTGTTCCTCGCCGGGATCGCGCTGGTGTACGCCGCGACCGGCACGGTGAACATGGCGCAGCTCGCCGTGCGGCTGGGCGAGCTGCCCGAGGGCACCCAGGTCCTGCTGCAGTCGATGCTGCTCATCGCCTTCGGCATCAAGGCCGCCGTGTTCCCGCTCTCGGCCTGGCTGCCCGACAGCTACCCGACCGCACCCGCCCCGGTCACCGCGGTCTTCGCCGGCCTGCTCACCAAGGTTGGCGTCTACGCCATCATCCGCACCCAGACCCTGCTGTTCCCCGACGGGGCCCTCGACGACCTGCTCATGTGGGCGGCGCTGGCCACGATGCTGATCGGCATCCTCGGCGCGGTCGCGCAGAGCGACCTGCGCCGGATGCTGTCGTTCACCCTGGTCAGCCACATCGGCTACATGGTGTTCGGCATCGCCCTCGGGACGGCGGCCGGGCTGGCCGGCGCGGTCTTCTACGTCGCCCACCACATCGCCATCCAGACGACGCTGTTCCTGGTCGCGGGGCTGGTCGAGCGCCAGGGCGGGACGACGTCGGTGCACCGGCTCGGCGGCCTGGCGCGGCGCTCCCCGCTGCTGGCCGTGCTGTTCTTCGTGCCGGCGATGAACCTCGCCGGCATCCCGCCGCTGTCGGGCTTCATCGGCAAGCTCGGCCTGTTGCAGGCCGGGGTCGCCGAGGGCAGCGTGCTGGCCTTCGCGCTGGTCGGCGGCGGCGTGGTCACCAGCCTGCTCACCCTGCTCGCCGTCGCCCGCGTGTGGACCCGCGCCTTCTGGCGGCCGCCGAGCCAGTCGCCGGCCGACGACACCGCCGCCGCCGCGGCGATGGACGCCGGGCCGAGCCGGCCGGGGAGCGACGGCGGGGAGTCCCCGGACGGCCGGCCGCGCACCGCGCTGCAGGACGCCTGGCGCCGGCACACGGCCGTGGCGACGGCGTCCCAGCCCGACCTGCCGCCCGCGGCGGGGGCGGTCCGGGCACTGCGCCCGCTGCCCCGGACGATGGTGGGGGCCACGGCCGCGCTGGTCGCGCTCACCGTCGCCCTCACCGGCCTGGCCGGTCCGCTGTACGGGCTGACCGACCGGGCCGCGACCGACCTGCTCGACCGCACGCCCTACCTCACCTCGGTGTTCGGGACGGAGGACATCCCGTGACCGTCGAGCCCGCGGCGACCCGGTTGCGCCACCAGGTCCCGCTGGTGGTCTGGCTCGTGCTGGTCTGGATGCTGCTCTGGGGCACCTGGTCGTGGGCGAACCTGCTCTCCGGCCTGCTCGTGGCGCTGACCGTGCTCATCCTGCTGCCGCTGCCGCACGTGATCGACGGCACCCGGGTGCGGCCGGTCCCGCTGCTGGTCTTCCTCGGCCACTTCGTCGTCGACCTGT
Source organism: Geodermatophilus tzadiensis (assembly GCF_003002915.1). Classification (GTDB taxonomy): domain Bacteria; phylum Actinomycetota; class Actinomycetes; order Mycobacteriales; family Geodermatophilaceae; genus Geodermatophilus; species Geodermatophilus tzadiensis. The sequence goes on from NZ_PVTG01000010.1 coordinate 124,345, forward strand.
TCACGTCCGGGGCCGAGGTCGCCTGGCAGGCCCTGCGCCCGGGTGGCGTGCACCGGACGGCGATCGTGCAGGTGCAGCTGCGCGCCGACTCGGACCTGCTGCTGACGCTGGTCGCCGAGGCGACCTCGCTCGTGCCGGGCTCCCTGGTGCTCGACCTGGACCGGGAGCACCGGGTGATCACGCTGCACCTGCTGCCCGTCCGCGACCTCGCGGACGTGGAGCGGAAGAAGGCCCACGTGCTGGTGGTGGAGCGGCGCCTGGTCCGGGCGTTCGGGTCGGCCGCGGACGTCGCCGCCCTCGAGGGGACCCGCAGAGAGGGGGTGCCGGCGCCGTGACGATCGTGGAGTCCGCGCTGTACGCGCTCATCGGCGGCGGGGCGCTGCTGTCCCTGGTCCGGCTGGCGCGGGGGCCCTCGCTGCTGGACCGGGTCGTCGCGACCGACACGCTGCTGGTCATCATCGCGGCCGGGCTGGCGGTGCACGCCGCGCTCGTGCAGGACCCCACCCTGCTGCCGGTGCTGGTCGTCGTGGCGCTGCTGGCCTTCGTCGGGTCGGTCTCCGTGGCCCGCTACGTCGGCGGGATGCTGCTGCGCTCGCGCACCGGGGACGGCCGGGACGTCGGCCTGCCGGTCGCGGCCGAGGAACGGGAGGCCTCGTCGTGACGGCGCTCGCCGACGTCGTGGCGTTCGCGTGCCTGCTGGCCGGCGCCGCGCTCTGCCTCACCGCGGGGCTGGGTCTGGTGCGCTTCCCCGACGTGCTGTCGCGGATGCACGCCGGCACCAAGCCGCAGGTGCTCGGCGTCCTGCTGGTCATGGTGGGTGCCGCCATCCGGCTGGACGGCTGGGCGAACGCCTGGATGCTGCTGCTCGTGGCGGCCTTCCAGATGCTGACCGCCCCGGTGAGCGCACACCTGATCAGCCGGGTGGCCTACCGCCGCCGCCACGTGCGCCGGGACCTGCTGCTGGTCGACGAGTTCGCCGGCACCGGCCACCAGGACCGGGTCTACGAGGGCGACGAGCCCGGCGACGCGCCGCCCGAGAACCCCGCGGTCCGGCCGGGCGGCTGAACCAGGGACCGGGGCGGCGCCGAGCGCCACCCCGGCCCCGGGACGTCAGCCGCGGTGGGCGCGGTTGACCGCGGACACCACCGCACGCAGCGAGGCGCTGACGATGTTCGGGTCGATCCCGACGCCCCACAGCACCCGGTCGCCGACGGCGCACTCGACGTAGGCCGCGGCGCGGGCGTCCCCGCCGGCGCTGAGCGCGTGCTCGGCGTAGTCCAGGACGCGCACGTCGACGTCCAGGGTCTTCAGCGCGTCGACGAACGCCGCGATCGGGCCGTTGCCGCGGCCCTGCACGCTGACCGGGACGCCGTCGTCGACCAGCTCCACGACCATCTCGTCGAGCTGGTCACCGTGCGCGGTGTGCCGGTGCCCGGCGAGGGCGAACCGGCCCCACGGGGCGTCGGGGTCGGGCAGGTACTCGCTGCTGAAGGCGGCCCACATCTGCCCGGCGGTGACCTCGCCGCCCTCGTCGTCGGTGTGCCGCTGGATGACCGCGCTGAACTCGATCTGCAGCCGGCGCGGCAGGTCGAGGTGGTTCTCGGTCTTCATGATGTAGGCGACGCCGCCCTTGCCGGACTGGCTGTTGACCCGGATGACCGCCTCGTAGCTGCGGCCGACGTCCTTGGGGTCGATCGGCAGGTAGGGGACCGCCCACGGCATCTCGTCGACGGCCCTGCCCGCGGCCTCCGCGTCGGCCGCCAGCGCCGTGAAGCCCTTGTTGATCGCGTCCTGGTGCGAGCCCGAGAACGCGGTGTAGACCAGGTCGCCGCCGTAGGGGTGCCGCTCGTGCACGCCGAGCTGGTTGCAGTACTCGACGGTGCGGCGGATCTCGTCGATGTCGGAGAAGTCGATCTGCGGGTCGATGCCCTGGCTGAACAGGTTCAGGCCCAGGGTGACCAGGTCGACGTTGCCGGTGCGCTCGCCGTTGCCGAACAGGCAGCCCTCGATGCGGTCGGCGCCGGCGCGGTAGCCGAGCTCGGCGGCGGCGACGGCGGTGCCCCGGTCGTTGTGCGGGTGCAGGGAGAGGACGACGGCGTCGCGGCGGCCCAGGTTGCGGTGCACCCACTCGATCTGGTCGGCGTAGACGGTGGGCTCGGCCATCTCCACCGTCGCCGGCAGGTTGATGATCGTCGGCCGGTCGGGGGTGGGCTCCCAGACGTCGGTGACCGCGTTGCAGATCTCGACGGCGAAGTCCAGCTCGGTGCCGGTGAAGGACTCCGGGCTGTACTGGAAGCGGATCTCGGTGTCGCCCATCTGCTCGGCCAGCTTGCCGACCAGCTGGGCGCCGTGGACGGCGATGTCGACGATCCCGGCGCGGTCGCTGTTGAAGACGACGCGGCGCTGCAGCGTGCTGGTCGAGTTGTAGAGGTGGACGATCGCCTGCCGGGCGCCGCGCAGCGACTCGAAGGTGCGCTCGATGAGCTCGTCGCGGGCCTGGGTCAGCACCTGGATGGTGACGTCGTCGGGTACCAGGTCGTCCTCGACCAGCTGGCGGACGAAGTCGTAGTCGGTCTGGCTCGCGGCGGGGAAGCCGACCTCGATCTCCTTGTAGCCCATCCGGACCAGCAGCTCGAACATCCGCCGCTTGCGGTCGGGGGTCATCGGGTCGATCAGCGCCTGGTTGCCGTCGCGCAGGTCGACGGCGCACCAGCGCGGGGCCACGGTGGTGACCCGCTCCGGCCAGGTGCGGTCGGGCAGGTCGACCGGCTGGAACGGCGCGTAGCGGTGGACCGGCATCCGGGACGGACGCTGGGGGTTGCGGGCGTGCGGGTGCTGCGGGGTGCTCACGGGGGACTCGACTCCTCTGGCGCGGGCTGGACTGTCGCTCCTGGGGGCGGTCAGCAGACGCCTGAGACGCGCTCACGTCGCGGCAGGACTCCGCGGCGAGGGGGCCGACCTAGGAGAGGGCCTCGCCGCGGCGGGTAAGCAGGAGGCTGCCGCGCACGACGACCACGGTAGCAGCGGGTCAGCTCAGGTCACAGCCACAGTCGCAGTCCCCGGCGTGCCTCGGCGGCCCCGACCGGTCGTCGAGCTCGTCGCACGCGGGCGGGCACGAGCAGTCGAAGCCCAGCTCGGCCGGCGCGAGCTCCCCGACCTCCAGACGCCGTCGGCGTTCCTCCTCCCGGGCCTGCCGGGCCGCCGCGCGCCGCGCCGCCGCCCGCTCGGCCAGGCCGTCCCCCGGCTGCGGTCGCTGGTGGTCCGGGGGTGTCCCGCGGAGCCTCCGGACGTCGTCGCGGTGCCGGCGGTCCCGGGTGAACGTGTAGGTGACCGGCGGCCGGTCGTACCGGTGCGGGCCGTGCCACCAGCCCTCGTCGCCGTGCCGGGTGTCGAGGTGAGCCGGATAGCGCCGCCCACCCTCGTCCCGGACGGCGTCCGCGTCCATCGGTGCGACCTCGGTGCCCTCGGCGTCCACCAGCACGAGCCGCAACCCGGCCAGGCCCGCCATGCGGGACAGCAGTCGAGCACCCACCTCGCGCTGACCGCTCTCGATCGCCGCGACCGTGGACTTCGACAGACCGCAGGCTCTCGCCAGGTCGCGCTGGGACCAGTCAGCTGCCCGGCGGATGCGCCGGAGGAGGCCGGGGATGTCGACGTCGGTCACGTCCCGAGCCTCCGACGCCCGACGGCCAGGAGGGAGGGGGCGTGTCCGCCTGGGGACAGTCGTGCTCTGCCCACAGGGGCGGGGCAGAGCACGAGCCTCCCGGTGGTAGGGAGTGCGCCCTCCCTCGTGCTCTGCTCACAGGGGCGGGGCAGAGCACGACATGGCTCAGGAGGACGTGGTGGCTCCGGCCCCCGCAGGGTCAGAAGTCGCCGCGGAGGCGGAGGCGCAGGGGCCGGCCGTCGGGGTCGTCGACCAGGCGGTAGACCGGCGTGGCCCAGAGGCGGGCGACGCGGGACAGCTTCTCGGGACGGTGGTGGCGCAGCCGCCCACGGGGGCGCGGGCCGCGGCAGCCGCCGTCGTGCCAGGCGTCCAGCTCGTCGGCGGCGGCCTCGAGCGTGGCCACGAACGCGGCGGGGTCGACCAGGTCGCCGTCCTCGCTGCCGTCGGCGGCCCGGTCGGTGTGCTCGCGGCCCAGCGCCAGCCGCAGGTCGCGGGCGAAGGTGCGGGCGCCGTCGCCGACGCCGGAGGGGTCGCGCGGCTCGCGGGGGTCGAGCGTGGTGTCCAGGACGGCGCTGGACAGCTCGCTGTCGTGCGTCCACGAGCGGCGGTTGAAGTTGTCGCTGCCGACGCTGGCCCACACGTCGTCGACCACGCACACCTTCGCGTGCACGTACACCGGGGTGCCCTCGTGGTTCTCCACGTCGAACACGTGCACCCGGTCGCGCCCGGCCCGGCGGCACATCTCGATCGCCTGCCAGCGCCCCACGTACTGCGGCCGCTCGGCGAAGGCACCCTCCTGGTCGGGGACGCGGGGGACCACGACCACCAGGTGCAGCTCCGGATGGGCGGCCAGCGCCTCGGCGAACAGCCGCGCCACCTCGCCCGACCACATGTACTGGTCCTCCAGGTACACCAGCCGGCGGGCCCGCTTGATCGCCTTGGAGTACCCCCGGGCCACCGAGCGCTCGCCCTGCGGCGCGAACCGGTACGGCGGGCGGATGGCCGGGTAGGTGCGCAGGTTCTGCACCAGGTGCGGCCCGGCCGGCGGGGGTGCCGGCAGCTGCGGCGGCAGCGGGTCGCCCTCCAGCCGGGCGTGGTGCAGCTTGTCCCGGATCCACGCGATCGGGTGGTCGGTGTCGGGGCTGTTCGGGTCGTCCCAGCGCTCGCGGAACACGGTGTCGAGCACCTGCACCGCCGGCCCGCGCAGCTCCAGCTGGACGTCGTGCCACGGCGGCGTCGGGCCGTAGGCCGAGGCCATCGCCACCGCCTGGGGGTCGCCGCGGTGGTCGGCGTCGTCGCGGCGGCTGTGGCACAGGTCGATGCCGCCGACGAAGGCGACGTCCTTCGTCGGGTCCTGGTCGTGCCGGCAGACGACGAACTTCTGGTGGTGGCTGCCCAGCCGGCGCACCCGCTGGTCGAGGATGACCTCGCCGCCGCCGTGCTCGACCTCGCGGTCGAGGGCGCGGTTCTCCTCCTTGGAGAACGACGCCGCGTCCAGGTGGGAGCGCCACACCAGGCCTCGGACGGTCACGCCGCGGCGCACCGCCTCGGTGAACAGCTGCGCCACCGTCGGCCCGCCGGGGCGCAGCAGCTGGTCGGGATCGCCCCGCCAGTCGGTGAAGAACAGGTGGTCGCCCTCGTCGAGCCCCTCGACGCACTCGACGAGCCGGTCGAAGTAGGCGGACCCGTGCAGCAGCGGCACGGCGAGGTTGCCCTCGGTGTAGGCGGGCAGGTCGGTCGCCGGGTTCCCCCGTTCCTCGGCGCTGAGCAGCCAGTCCTCGGGGTCGGTCACCGCTTGATCACATCGCGCGCGGCGGGGCGACGCAACGGGGTGCGACCGGACGTGAGCACGGGATCCCGCGCACCCATCGGTAGCCTCATGCCCCGTGGCCCTCGTCGTGCAGAAGTACGGTGGCTCCTCCGTGGCCTCCGCCGCCCACGTCAAGCGCGTCGCGCAGCGCATCGTCGCGGAGAAGGAGGCCGGCAACGACGTCGTCGTGGTCGTCTCCGCGATGGGTGACACCACCGACGAGCTGCTCGACCAGGCCAGCCAGATCACCGACGAGCCGCCCGGCCGCGAGCTCGACATGCTGCTCACCGCGGGCGAGCGGATCTCCATGGCGCTGCTGGCCATCGCGATCAGCACCCACGGCTACGAGGCCCGGTCGTTCACCGGCTCGCAGGCCGGGGTGATCACCACCTCCAGCCACGGCAAGGCGCGGATCATCGACGTCACGCCCGGCCGGCTGCGCTCCGCGCTCGACGAGGGCTCGATCGTCATCGTCGCGGGCTTCCAGGGCGTCAGCCAGGACACCAAGGACATCACCACGCTCGGCCGCGGCGGCTCGGACACCACCGCGGTCGCCGTCGCCGCGGCGCTGCGGGCCGACGTCTGCGAGATCTACACCGACGTCGACGGGGTCTTCACCGCCGACCCGCGGATCGTGCCCAACGCCCGGCGGCTGGAGACGGTCACCTACGAGGAGATGCTCGAGCTGGCCGCCTCCGGCGCGAAGGTGCTCATGCTGCGCTGCGTCGAGTACGCCCGCCGCTACGGCATCCCCGTGCACGTCCGCAGCTCCTACTCACAGCTCCCCGGCACCGTCGTGACCGGCTCGATGGAGGACCTCAGCGTGGAACAGGCGATCATCACCGGCGTCGCGCACGACCGCAGCGAGGGCAAGATCACCGTCTACGGCGTCCCGGACCGCCCGGGCGAGGCCGCGCAGCTCTTCCGCGTGCTCGCCGACGCCGAGATCAACATCGACATGATCGTGCAGAACGTCTCGGCCGAGGCCAGCAAGCTCGCCGACATCTCCTTCACGCTGCCCAAGAGCGACGGTCCGGCGGCCATCGCGGCGCTGGAGAAGGTCAAGCACACCGTCGGCTACACCGACGTCCGCTTCGACCAGCACATCGGCAAGGTCAGCCTGGTCGGCGCCGGCATGCGCAGCCACCCCGGCGTGTCGGCCCGCTTCTTCGGCGCCCTGGCCGACGCCGGCGTCAACCTCGAGCTGATCAGCACCTCCGAGATCCGCATCTCGGTGGTCTGCCGCGACACCGACGTGGACGTCGCCGTCCGCGCCGTGCACGACGCCTTCGACCTGGGCACCGAGGAGGCCGAGGCCGTGGTCTACGGAGGGACCGGACGATGACCAGTACGAGTGGGGACGGCCTGCGGGTCGGGATCGTCGGCGCGACCGGCCAGGTCGGCGCCGTGGTGCGGCGGCTGCTCGCCGACCGGCGGTTCCCGCTGGCCGAGCTGCGCTTCTTCGCCTCCGCCCGCTCCGCCGGCAGCACCCTGCCCTGGGCGGACGGCGAGATCACCGTCGAGGACGCCGCCACCGCCGACCCCGCCGGCCTCGACATCGCCATCTTCTCCGCGGGCGCGTCGACCTCCCGGGCGCAGGCCCCGCGGTTCGCCGCGGCGGGCGTCACGGTGATCGACAACAGCTCGGCGTGGCGGCGCGACCCCGACGTCCCCCTGGTCGTCAGCGAGGTCAACCCGCACGCCCTCGACAGCATCCCGAAGGGGATCGTCGCCAACCCGAACTGCACCACGATGGCCGCGATGCCGGTGCTGCGGCCACTGCACGACGAGGCGGGGCTGGTCCGCATCGTGGCCAGCACCTACCAGGCCGTGTCGGGCAGCGGCATCGCGGGCGTCGAGGAGCTCGACTCGCAGGTCCGGGCCGTCGTCGACAAGGCCGCCGAGCTCACCCACGACGGCGCGGCCGTGGCCTTCCCGGAGCCGCAGAAGTACGTGCGGCCGATCGCGTTCAACGTGCTGCCGATGGCGGGCTCGGTGGTCGACGACGGTTCGTCCGAGACCGACGAGGAGCAGAAGCTCCGCAACGAGAGCCGCAAGATCCTCGACATCCCCGACCTGCGGGTCTCGGGCACCTGCGTGCGGGTGCCGGTCTTCACCGGCCACTCGCTGTCGCTCAACGTCGAGTTCGCCCGGCCGCTGTCGGCCGAGCGGGCCACCGAGCTGCTCTCCGCCGCGCCCGGCGTGCAGCTCACCGACGTGCCGACCCCGCTGCAGGCGGCCGGTCAGGACCCCAGCTACGTCGGCCGCATCCGGCAGGACCTCGGTGTCGACGACGGCCGCGGCCTGGCGCTGTTCGTCAGCAACGACAACCTGCGCAAGGGTGCCGCGCTCAACACGGTGCAGATCGCCGAACTGCTGCTCGACCGGCGCCGCTAGCCCGCGCGACGGCGGCCCGGTGCGCCGCAGGACCCGCCCCCGGGCCGCCGCGTCCCGGGTCGGCGCGGTCCGGGTCGCCGCGCAGGCGGGGGTCGTGCTGGCCCTGGTCGCGCTCGCCGCCGTCGTCTCGGTGGTGGTGCCCAACGACCCCTGGCACGACTTCTTCGACCTGCGGGTCTACCGGGGCGCGGTCGCCTCGTGGCTGGAGGGCCGGCCGCTCTACGACTACACCTACGGCCGCACCCCCTACGGGTTCACCTACCCGCCGTTCGCCGCGCTGCTGGTGGCGCCGATGGCGCTGCTGCCCCCCGCCGCCGTGGCGGCCGGGCACACGCTGCTCAACCTCGCCGTCCTGACCGGGCTGACCTGGTGGCTGGTCACCCCGCTGGCCCGGCGGCACGGCTGGCCGCTGCCGTCCGCGTGGCTGGCCGCGCTGCCGGTGCTGTTCGTGCTCGAGCCGGTGCGGGAGACGATCGGCTACGGGCAGGTCAACCTGCTGCTCGCCGCGCTGGTGCTGGCCGACGTCGCGGCGCTGCGCCGGGGCTCCCGCTGGGCGGGGGTGGGCACCGGCCTGGCCGCGGCGGTGAAGCTGACCCCCGGCCTGTTCGTCGTGTACCTGCTGCTCACCGGACGGCGGCGCGCGGCGGGGGTCGCCACGGCCACCACGGCGGCGGCCACCCTGCTGGCGTTCGCGGTGGCGCCGGCGACGTCGTGGCGGTTCTGGACGCAGACGCTGTGGCAGACCGAGCGCGTCGGCCGGCCGGACAAGACCTCCAACCAGTCGCTGCTGGGCGGCCTGGCCCGGCTCACCGACCCGGCCGACCCGCCGCGGCTGCTCTGGCTGCTGGCCGCCGTCGTCGTCCTGGTCGCCGTCGTGGCCCGCGCGGTGCGGGTGGCGCGGGCCGGTGACGACCTGGCCGGGGTGGCGCTCACCGGGCTGGCCGCGTGCCTGGTCAGCCCGATCTCCTGGTCGCACCACTTCGTCTGGCTGGTGCCGGCGCTGGTGGTCCTCGTCGACGTCGCCGCGGGCACCCCGACCGCCCCGGGCCGGTGGCAGGCCCGCTCCCGCGCCGCGGCCGGGACGCTGGCCGCCGTCACCACGGTGGTGCTGGCCTCCTCGGCGATCTGGTTCGCCGAGGCCGACCCCGGCCACCACCACGACCTCGGCGTCGCCGGCCTGCTCGTCGAGGACCTCTGGCTGCTGCTGACCCTCGCCGTGGTGGTGGCGCTGCCGGTCAGGGCCGGACGTGCCGCAGCGCGAACGACAGCGCCGTCTCCACCTGCCGGATCGTCTCCTCGATGACCAGGGAGCCGTGGCCGGCGTCGAAGCGGTACACCTCGTGGGGCTTGCCGAGCTCCTGCAGCCGGCCCAGGTAGTTGTCGATCTGCCGGATGGGGCAGCGGGGGTCGTTGGCGCCGGCCACCACGAGCACCGGCGCGGCGACGTCCTCGACGTAGGTGATCGGCGAGGAGCGCACGTAGACGTCGCGCACCTCCTCCGGCGAGCCGCCGAACAGCGCCCGGTCGTAGGCCCGCAGGCCCTCCATCTCGTCCTCGTAGGCGGCCAGGTAGTCGGCCACCGGCACCTCGGCGATGCCCGCGGCCCACCGCTCCGGCTGGGTGCCCAGGCCCAGCAGGGTGAGGAAGCCGCCCCACGAGCCGCCGGTGAGCACCGCGCGCGCGGGGTCGAGGAAGCCCTCGGCGGCCAGCGCGTCGTACACCGCGGCGACGTCCTCGAGCTCGGTCAGCCCGGGCCGGCCGGTCAGCGCGTCGCGCCAGGCGCTGCCGTAGCCGGTGGAACCGCGGTAGTTGACGTGCACGACCGCGTACCCGGCGTCCACGTAGGCGGCGCGGCGGGCGCGGTAGGAGTCGTCGTCGGCGGCCTCGGGACCGCCGTGCACGAGGAAGGCGGTGGCGTACGGGGCCGGGCCGGCCGGCCGGACGACGAGCGCGTGCACGTCCCCGCCCGGGCCGGGCACCCAGCGGTCCTCCACCGGGTGGGCCGCGGGCGGCTCCTCGCCGGGCGCGGCGAGCACCACGGGCCCGTCGGCGCGGCGGATGACCGGGGGCCGCTCCGACGACGACCAGGCGAGCTCGACCGTGCCGTCGGGCCGGGCGGTGGCCCCCCGGACGACGCCGGTCGGGGTGTCCAGCCGCTCCAGCGTCCCGGTGGCCAGGTCGTAGCGGTAGAGCTCGCTGCGGGCGGCGTGGTCGTGACCGACCAGCAGCGCCGACCCGTCGGGGTACCAGCCGGCGGTCACGTCGCCGGGCAGGTCGAGGACGATCTCGGTCTCGGTGCCGTCGGCGACGTCCCAGACCAGCAGCTCCTCCCGGCCGCGGCGCTCGTGGCCGACGAGCAGCCGCCGGTCGCCGGGCAGCGGCGCGAACTCCAGCGCGTGCAGGCCGCGGCCCTCGCCGTCCCACTTCTCGGCCACCACGTCGGGCGCGTCCTCGGTGGTGGTCGCGGTGCGCAGCACCCGCAGCGCCGGGTAGCGCGGGTCGCCGTGCTCGGAGTGCGAGATCACCAGCAGCTCGTCGTCGAGGGTGAGCGCGTCCACCGACGCCGGGTCGGCGTGCCGGTAGACCACCCGCGGCGTGCCGCCCGCGGGCGCCAGCCACAGCTCGCTGCCGTCGTCGGTGGACCGGCCGACCGCCACCAGCGACGCGCCGATCTCCAGCCCGGCCGGGTAGGCGGGCCCGACCTCGGGCACGGCGGCCCGGTCCTCGCCGCCGGCGAAGGGCTGCACCATCCAGACGCCGAACTCGTCGCCGTCGGTGTCGGCGAACCACCAGATGGTCTCGCCGTCGGGCGACAGCGTGCCGATCAGCGTGCCGTTGGGCCGGTCGGTGACCTGGCGGTGGGCGTCGGTGGTGCGGTCCCAGGCGTACTGCTCGACGACGCCGCTGACGTCGGAGGCGTACAGGTTGCGCTGCGGGGCGTGCAGCGCCCAGTCGGGCAGGCTCACGCGGGGCGCGCGGAACCGGGCCTGCCAGCGGGCGGTGACCTCGGGCGGGAGGGCGGCGGTCTCGGGGGCGGCGGGCTCGGCGTTCACCGGCCCATCGTGCCCGTACCCGCCGAGCGCGCCGGGACCGACCGCCCCGGCGCCGGGAGCGCCCCTCCGGTCCGGTGCCTCAGGCCTCGCCCATCACCAGGCCCTCGATCGTGTGCTTCTGCGTGATCGGCCGGAGTTCCTCGACCACGGGGCAGCTGAGGTGGTCGCGCACCCTCGGGGGGAGCTGCGCCCAGTACTCCCGGGTCACGGCGAGGTCGTGGTGCTCGGCGTTGCCGGCCCCGGGGGCGTCGACGCCGAGGACGAGCACCGGGCGGGAGAGCTGCGAGCGGTTCTGCGTCCCGCGGTGCAGCGTCAGGGCGGAGCGGACCGAGATGTCGCCCATCTGCGGGTACTTGCGGACGGCGAGTGCCTCGTAGCGGCCGTACTCGGACCTCGGCGGGAACATCCCGTGGTCGAAGTCCTCGCCGGTCTCCCACTGCGTCCCCGGCGCGACCTCGAAGGGACCCATGTCCTCCGTCGTGTCGACCGTGGTCACGTTGAAGGCGAGCGACGTCAGGCGGTGCTCCTCCCGCGTCTCCCGCGGGCTGGGGAAGTCCCGGTGCCAGGGCTGGTCCTCCGCGCCGGGGAACGGCGTGTCGAAGCCCACCTCGACGATCGTGTGGTCCGGTCCGAGGACGGCCTCGCAGGTCGCCCGCACCCAGGGGTGCTCGACGAGGTCGACGAACCCGCGCAGCGCCTCGGGGTGGATCTCCACGTACCAGCGGTTCGGCCCGCGGCCGACGGCGCCGCCCTCGCGGCCGCGCGCCTCCTCGAAGGCGGCGTCCACGTCCTCGCGCAGCTGCTGCACCCAGGCGCGCGGGAAGGCCCCCCGCAGCGCGGTGATCCCGTCGGTGTACAGGGCGTCGCGGATGGCGGCCCCGTCGACGGCGTCGGCCGTGGGCACGCTGTCCCCGCTGTCGGTGGATGCGTCCGTGCTCGTGTCCGTCCTCCCCTCGGTGCGGCGTCCCTGCGCCGGTGCGGCCCCGCCTCAGCGTCCCCCGGCGCCCGCCCCGGCCGGGGACCCGCTCCGGCCGCCCCGCGCGGCCAGCGCGCGGGTGTGCTCGGCCGCGGCGTCGCGGACGTCGCCGATCAGCAGCTCGAGCACGTCCTCCAGCGCCACCAGGCCCACCGTCCGCCGGTCGGCGACGACGCCGCCCAGGTGCGCCCCCTGCGCGCGCATCTCGGCGAGCACCTCGGGCAGCTTGGTGCCCGGCGCCAGCGGCACCAGCGGGGTGACGTGCTCCTCGGGGATCGGCCGGTCGCGGCTCTCCGGGCCGATGCCCAGCACGTCCTTGACGTGCACGAAGCCGCTCAGGCGGCCGTCGTCCTCCTGCACCGGGTAGCGGCTGAAGCCGTGGTCGGCGACGACGGCCTCCAGCTGACGCGGCGTGGTGGAGCGCGGCACGGTGACCACGGTGTCCATCGGCAGCACCACGTCCTCGACGGCGTGCTGCTCGAACTGCAGCGCCCCGGCGGCCAGCTCGCTGACCTCGGTGCCCAGCAGGCCCTCCCGCCGCGACTGGGTGATCATCGAGCGGATCTCGGTCTCGTCGAAGCTGGCCGCCACCTCGTCGGTGGGCGTCGCGCCGAAGAGCCGCACGAAGGCGTTGGCCGTGGTGTTGAAGAACCAGATCGCCGGCTTGAGCAGCCGGGTGAAGCCGGCCAGCGCCGGGCCGAGCACCATGGCCGCGCGGTCGGGCCCGGCGATGGTGATGTTCTTGGGCACCATCTCGCCGAGCACCATGTGCAGCACGGTCACGATCGACAGGGCGATGACCAGCGCGATCGGGTGCAGCAGCGCGTCGGGGACGTGCAGCGCGTGCAGCGGCGCCTCGATCAGGTGGGCCACCGCGGGCTCGCCGACGGCGCCCAGGCCCAGCGAGCACAGCGTGATGCCCAGCTGCGCGCCGGCCATGTTCTGCGAGACGTTGCGCATCGCGGCGAGCGTCTTGACCGCCCGGGGGGAGCCCTCCGCGACGCGCGGCTCGATCTGGTCCACCCGGGCCGAGACCAGCGCGAACTCCGCGGCCACGAAGAACGCGTTGCCCAGCAGCAGGCCCACCAGGATCAGCAGGCTGACGACGTCGCTCACGCCGCCACCTCCGCCCGCACCCGGGAGGCCGTCGCACCGGGGGGCAGGAACACCGTCCGCTCGGCCCGCACCCGTGACACCCGCCGTCCGTCCAGCGTCTCGACGGTGAGCCGGGCGCCGTCGAGCTCCACGGTGTCGCCCACCTCGGGCAGCCGCTGCAGCTCCTCGGCGAGGTAGCCGGCCAGCGTCTCGTAGCGGCCCTCGGGCACCGGGATGCCGGTGCGCTCGAGCACCTCGTCGGGGCGCAGCAGCCCCGACAGCAGCCAGCGCCCGTCGTCGACCCGGCGCAGCGTGCGCAGCGGACGGTCGGTCTCGTCGGTGATCTCGCCGACCAGCTCCTCGACGATGTCCTCCAGCGTCACCACGCCGTGCGTGGCGCCCCACTCGTCGACCACCAGCGCGATCTGCAGGCCCTGCTCGCGCAGCAGGTCCAGCAGCCGTTCCAGCCGGAGGGACGAGGGGACGGCGAGCACGGGGTCGGCCAGCTCGCCGGCGGTGCGCCGCTCCCGTTCGGCCTCGGGGACGGCGACCGCGCGCTTGACGTGCACCACCCCGGTCACCTCGTCGAGGTCGGAGCCGTAGACGGGGAAGCGCGAGTTGCCCGACTCGGTGGCCGCGGCCAGCACGTCGGCCGCCGTGGCGCTGGCCCGCAGCGTCCACAGCCGGGTGCGCGGGGTCATGACGTCGGTGGCGTACTTCTGCCGCAGGTCCAGCGAGCGCTCCAGCAGCCGGGCGGCGACGGGGGAGAGGTCGCCCTCCTCGGCCGAGCGGCGGGCCACCGCGGCCAGCTCGTCGGCGCCGCGGGCGGAGTCGAGCTCCTCGCGCGGCTCGAAGCCCAGCCGCCGCACGATGGCGTTGGCCAGCCGCTGCAGCGCGTTGACGACGAACCCGGCGACGGCGGTGAACGCCCGCATGCCCGGCGCCACGACCTTGGCGGTGCCCAGGGGGTCGGCGATGGCGAGGTTCTTGGGGCCGAGCTCGCCGAGCAGCATCTGCAGCGTGGTGGCCAGCGCCAGCGCCAGGCCGTAGGAGACCGCGGTGACCGCGCCACCGGACAGGCCGACGGCCTCCAGCGGGCCGCGCAGCAGCTGGCCGAGGGCGGGCTCGGCGAGGTAGCCGACCACCAGCGTGGTGAGGGTGATGCCCAGCTGGGCGGCCGAGAGCTGCGTGGACAGCGACTTGAGCGCGGTCACCACGCTGCCGGCACCCGCGTCACCGGCCCGGGCGGCCTCCTCGGCGCGCCCGCGGTCGACGGTGGTGAGCGAGAACTCGGCGGCGACGAAGAAGCCGGTGAGTGCGGTGAGCACCACGGCGGCGAGGAGGAGCAACCACTCGGTCATCGGGCTCCCCGGTGCCCGCCACGGGGGCTCCCCAACCGGGAACGGGCGATCCTGGCCCGGATACGACTCAGGGGCCGCCCGAAGGCGGCCCCTGAGCGGGAGTCGGGGTGACAGGATTTGAACCTGCGGCCTCGTCGTCCCGAACGACGCGCGCTACCAAGCTGCGCCACACCCCGGGTGCCGGGACCACTGTAGCCGAGCCGCGCCGCCGGCCCGGCGCCGGGTCACGACTGCCGCGGGGTGAGCGTGAGCAGCGTCGCCTCGGGCGGGCAGGCGAAGCGGGCCGGCGCGTACGGGCTGGTGCCGAGCCCCGCCGAGACGTGCAGCCAGGTGCCGTTCGGGCGGCCGGGCGAGGGCTGCGCCCAGCGGTGCAGCCAGCGGGCGCGGGCCCGGTCGATGCCGCAGTTGGTCACCAGCGCGCCGTAGAGCGGGATGCGCAGCTGCCCGCCGTGGGTGTGCCCGCACAGCAGCAGGTCGTAGCCGTCGCCGGCGAACCGGTCGAGCACCCGGGGCTCGGGGGAGTGCGCCAGGCCGACGCGCAGGTCGGCGGTCGGGTCGGCCGGCCCCTCGACGAGGTCGTAGCGGTCGCGCTGCAGGTGCGAGTCGTCGACGCCGGCGAAGGAGATCCGCCGTCCGGCCACGGTGAGCTCGCCGGCGGCGTTGGTGAGGTCCAGCCAGCCGCGGGCGGTCAGGCCGTCACGCAGGTCGCGCCAGGGCAGCTCCTGGCCGTGCACCCGCTTGTGGCTGCGGGTGAGGTAGCTGACCGGGTTCTTCGGCCGCGGCGCGAAGTAGTCGTTGGACGCCGTCACGAACGCGCCGGGCAGGTCCAGCAGCGGGTCCAGGGCGCGCAGCGTCGGGCCGACGGCGTCCACGCCGGCCAGGTTGTCCCCGGTGTCGACGACGAGGTCGGGCTCGAGCTCGGCCAGCGCGGCCACCCACTCCTGCTTCGAGCGCTGGCCGGCGGTCATGTGCAGGTCCGACAGGTGCAGCACGGTGAGCGGCGCGGAGCCGGGCGCCAGCACCGGGACGTCGAAGCGGCGCAGCGTCCACCGGGTGCGCTCGTACAGCGAGGCGTAGGCCAACGTCGTGGTGCCCGCCGCGACGGCGGCCGTGGGCAGCGTGTACCAGCGCACGGCGCCGAGGGTACGGGCCGGGCAGGACCGGGGTGCTTGCCCGTCGTGCCAGGCTGGGGCCGTGTCCGCCCTCAAGGACCGGCTCCGCGCCGACCTGACCAGTGCCATGAAGTCCCGCGACGAGCTGCGCACCGCGACGCTGCGGATGGTGCTCGCCGCGGTCAGCGCGGAGGAGGTCGCCGGCAAGGAGGCCCGGGAGCTCTCCGACGACGACGTGCTGGCGGTGCTGCGCCGGGAGGCCAAGCGGCGCCGCGAGGCGGCCGAGGCGTTCGGCGCCGCCGGCCGCGCCGAGCAGGCCGAGCGGGAGCGCGCCGAGGGCGAGGTCGTGGCCGGTTACCTGCCCGCGCAGCTCGACGACGCCGACCTCGCCGCCCTGGTCGCCGACGTCGTCACCCGCACCGGCGCCACCGGCATGAAGGACATGGGCCGGGTCATGGGCGCGGCCAACGCCGAGGTGGCCGGCCGCGCCGACGGCTCCCGGGTGGCCGCGGAGGTCCGCCGCCAGCTCGGCTGAGGAGTACCTGCCTCCTGCGGGCGGCCCTCCTGCAGGAGCCCGCCCCCAGCGGAGCGAGGGGTGGGGGGCAGGAGGGCCCTTCCTCAGTTGCCGCGGCCGCCGCCGTTGCCGCCGCCCCAGTTGCCGCGGCCGCCGCCGTCGTCCCCGCCGCCGTCGTCGTCCCCGCCGTCGTTTGCGCCGCCGCCACCGGCCTGCGGAGCCGGGGCCGGGGCCGGAGCGGGGGCCGGCGCCGGGCCCAGCAGCGCCGGGTCGCTCGGCGGGAACGGCGAGGTGGGCTTGTCGGCCAGGTAGGGCGTGAAGGTGTCGCGGAAGATGGTGGCCGGCATGTTGCCGCCGAAGCCCCCGACGTCCTGCTGCTGCTTGGGGTTGAACACCATGACGCTGGCGGCGTACTCGGGCATGACCCCGACGAAGGCCACCGAGTCCCGGCCCTGCGAGGTGCCGGTCTTGCCGGCGATCGCGCGGCCGGGGATGTTGGCGTTCTGGCCGGTGCCCTCGGGGCTGGCGGTGTCGCCGACGAGGATGTTGGCCAGCGTGTTGGCGATGTTCGGCGGGATCGCCTCCGGCGTGCAGTTGCTGCCGTCGGTGACCACCGGCTGGCCGTCCTCGCGGGTGAGCGGCTGGCCGGCGCGGTCGAGCACCTGCACCACCGGCACCGGGTCGCACTGGGTGCCCTGCGCGCCGAGCGTGGCGTAGGCGGTCACCAGGTCCAGCGGGCTGGTGGCCTCGGCGCCGAGGGTGAACGAGCCGAAGTTGCCGTCGATGATCTCGTCCGCCGAGTTCTGGGTGGGCTGGTCGAAGTTCATGCCCATCCGCTCGGCCATGCGCACCGGGCCCTCGACGCTGCCGAGGCGGTCCTCCAGCGCGAGGAAGTAGGTGTTCGAGGAGCGGACCAGCGCGCCGACCATGTCCAGGGTGTCGGGGTAGTTGCCCACGTTCTGCACGCAGTACATGCCGTCGCCCTGCTCGCGGTCACCGCCGCAGGAGGGGCCGCGGAAGACCCGCGAGGTGTACTGGTTGCCCGGCGTGCTGATCACCGTGCTGGCCGGGATGCCGGCCTCGAGCGCCGCGGCGGCGGTGAACACCTTGTAGGTCGACCCGGCGCCCTTGCTGGCCGCCGCGTGCAGCACGACCGACTCGCACTGGGGTTCCGAGCAGCCGAACTGCCGGTTGACGCTCATCGCCAGCACGTCGCCGGTGCCCGGGCGGACGGCGGTGAACATGCCGGCGAGCTGGTCGCCCATCGGCAGCGTGCTCAGCACGGCCTGGTCGCCGAGGGCCTGCAGCTGCGGGTCCAGCGTCGTCTGGATGGTCAGCCCGCCGTTGTCCAGCTGCTCCTGGCTGATGCCGAGGACGCCGGTGAGGTAGCCCTGCAGGTAGGCACAGAAGAAGCCGCCGAGGGCGGCGTCGATGCAGCCGTTGGGCGGGTTGATGCCCGGCGCCACCTGCACCGGCTGGGCGGAGATCTCGGTCAGCTCGGCCTCGGTGATGTGGCCGAGGTCGAACATCCGCTGCAGCACCTGGTTGCGGCGGGTCTGCGCGTTCTCCGGGTTGGTGATCGGGTCGTCGTTGGCCGGGCTCTGCACCAGGCCGGCCAGCATCGCCGCCTGCGGCAGCGTGAGGTCGGCGGCGTTGACGCTGAAGTACTTCTGGGCGGCGGCCTGGATGCCGTAGGCGCCCTGCCCGAAGTACACGATGTTGAGGTACCGGGTGAGGATCTCGTCCTTCGGGTAGGTCTCCTCGAGCGCCAGCGCCAGCCGGGCCTCCCGCAGCTTGCGGGAGATGTCCTGCTCGGTGGCGGCCTGCCGCTCCTCCGGGGTGTCGGCGGTCTCCAGCAGGGTCTGCTTGACCAGCTGCTGGGTCAGCGTCGAGCCGCCCTCCTGCACCGACCCCGCGGCGACGTTGGTCACCGCGGCGCGCAGCGTGCCCTGCACGTCGAGGCCGTTGTGCTCGTAGAAGCGCGAGTCCTCGATGTCGACCAGCGCCTGCTTCATCACGTCGGCGATCTGGTCGGCCGTCGCCACGGTGCGGTTGTTGGCGTAGAAGTTCGTGATCAGCGAGCCGTCGGCGGCGAGCACGCGGGAGTTGCCCGCCGGGGTGGCGTCGGTGAGCTCCACCGGCAGCGCGTCGAGCAGCGAGGCGGAGTTGCGGGCGGCGATGCCGCCCCCGGCGACGGCAGGCGCCAGCACGCCCGCGACGAGGGCGCCGGCGACGACGATCATCAGGGCGAGCTTGGCCAGAACCCTGGCGCGGGCAGGAGTCGACATCACCCGGAAGGGTACGGCGCGCGGAGGCCTCGAGCCGCCGCTCAGGCGCGGCGCGCGGGGAGCACGCGGGTGCGCGGGACGCCCGTCGGCGTGTCGCCGTCGGGACCGGTCAGCGCCTCGGCCATCACCCGCAGCCCGTCGAGGTCGTGGACGTCGCCGGCGGCCGCCGGCACCGTCCGCATCGCGACCTCGGGGTGGGCGCTGGTGAACCGGTCGGCCAGCCGCTGCTCCCGGGTGGCCAGCGTCATCCGCTCGGCGTGCACCCGCAGCGCCCCGGCGGCCAGCGCGCCGGCCGGGTCGCCGCCGTCGTCGCCGATCGCCTCGGCGGCGGCCTCCGCCCGGGTGGCCGACAGCGCGGTGCTCGCCGGCGGGTGGGTGCGGTTGAGCACCAGCCCGGCCAGCGGCATGCGCTCGGCCGACAGCCGGTCGACGAAGTAGGACGCCTCGCGCAGCGCGTCGGGCTCCGGTGTGGCGACGACGACGAACCAGGTGCCCGGCCGGCGCAGCAGCTCGTAGGTGGCGGTGGCCCGTTCGCGGAACCCGCCGAACATGGTGTCCAGCGCGGTGACGAACGCGGAGATGTCGCGCAGCAGCTGGCCGCCGAGGACCTTGCTGATGATCCGGCTGAAGAACAGGAAGCCCGCGCTGGCGAACCGGAACCCGGCCCGGCTCGGCGCGATCAGCAACCGGATCATCGTGCCGTCGAGGAAGCGGCTCATCCGGTTGGGCGCGTCGAGGAAGTCCAGCGCCGACCGCGACGGCGGGGTGTCGACGACGATGAGGTCCCACTGGTCCCCGGACCGCAGCTGGCCCAGCTTCTCCATCGCCATGTACTCCTGCGTCCCGGCGAAGGACGACGACAGGGTCTGGTAGAAGGGGTTGGCCAGGATCTGCTCGGCCCGCTCGGGGGTCGAGTGCGCCACGACGATGTCGTCGAACGTGCGCTTCATGTCCAGCATCATCGCGTGCAGCTCACCGGCGGCCCCCGGGACGTCGACCGGCCGCGGCTCGTTGTCCAGCTCCACCAGGCCGAGCGACTGCGCCAGTCGACGGGCCGGGTCGATGGTCAGGACGACGACCCGCCGGCCGGCCTCCGCGGCGGCCAGGGCCAGCGCGGCCGACGTCGTCGTCTTGCCGACGCCGCCGGAGCCGCAGCACACCACGATCCGGGTGTCCGGGTCGCCGATGAGCGCGGCGAGGTCCATCGGCGGGGCCAGCCGGTCGGCGGCCGTCCGCGCGCCGCGGGCCGGGCGCGCGGACGCCGCGGGCGCCTCCTCCGCGGCGCTCACGCCGCCACCTCCGCGCCCAGGTGGTCCTCGAGCCGGCCGGCGAGCTCGAACAGGCAGCCGAGGTCGATCGGGGCGGCCAGCAGCGGCAGCTCCACGGTCGGCCGGTCCAGCGACTCGACCCGGGCGCGCAGCGCGTCCTGCGCGGCCCAGCGCTGGGCGTGCTCGACGGCCTCGGCGGCGAGCGCGTCGGCCAGCCGGCCGTTGCCGGGCAGCCCGGCGGCCGCCAGCCCCGGCGCGAGGTCCGCGCCGGTCAGCAGGCCCTCGACGGCGCGGACCAGCTCCGGCTCCGGCAGCACCGGCTCGGTGGCCATGTTGACGATCACCGACCCGACCGGCAGGCCCGCCGCGGTCAGCTCGGCGATCGCGTCGGCGGTCTCCTGCACCGGCATGTCCTCGAGCAGGGTGACCAGGTGCACCGCCGTCTGCGGGGAGCGCAGCACCGCCATGACGCCGTCGCTCTGCGTCTTGATCGGGCCGGAGCGCGCGAGGTCGGACATCTCGCCGGTGACGTTGAGGAAGCGCGTGATCCGGCCGGTCGGCGGGGCGTCGACGACGACGGCGTCGTAGACCGGCCGGCCGCCGTCGCGGCGGGTGACCGCCTCCTTGACCTTCCCGGTGATCAGCACGTCGCGCAGGCCCGGGGCGATCGTGGTGGCGAAGTCGACCGCGCCCATCTTGCGCAGCGCCCGGCCCGCCCGGCGGAGGTTGTAGAACATCTCGAGGTACTCCAGCAGGGCCTCCTCGACGTCGATCGCCAGGGCCCGGACCTCGCCGCCGCCGCGGGTGACCGCCACCCGGCGCTCCTCGTAGGGCAGCGGCGGGGTGTCGAAGAGCTGGGCGATGCCCTGGCGGCCCTCGCACTCCACGAGCAGCACGGTGCGGCCCTCCGCGGCCAGGGCGAGGGCGAGGGCGGCCGCGACCGTCGTCTTGCCGGTGCCGCCCTTCCCGGTGACGACGTGGCAGCGCACGGGCAGGGGCGAGGGGCTCACCCCGACCAGCGTAGGAGGACCGCGTCTTCCCCACCCTCGCAGGTCCGCAGACCGGCCCCGGACCAGGGCTGCCGGCCTGCGCTAGCGTCGTCCCCCATGAGCGAACCGGCCCGCCGCCGCTGGGAGTACGCCACCATCCCGCTGCTGATCCACAACACCAAGGCGATCCTCGACTCCTGGGGCACCGACGGGTGGGAGCTGGTGACGGTGCTGCCCGGCCCGGGCGGCGCCGAGCAGCTGGTCGCCTACCTCAAGCGCCCGGTCGGCTGAGGCGGCCGCGATGACCCAGGCGCAGGGCGCCCCGGCGCCGGCCCAGAGCTGGACGCAGCGGCTGGCCCAGCTCGGCATCCGGCTGCCCCCCGTGGCGGCACCGGTCGCCTCCTACGTGCCCGCCGTGCGCAGCGGCCAGCTGGTGTTCACCTCCGGCCAGCTGCCCTTCGTGGAGGGCGGCCTGCGGCGCACCGGCAAGGTGGGCGGGTCGGTCGACCCCGAGGACGCCGCCGCCGACGCCAAGCTGTGCGCGCTCAACGCGCTGGCGGCCGTGCACGAGCTCGTCGGCCTGGACTCGGTGGCCCGCGTGGTGCGGGTGGTCGGCTACGTGGCCAGCGCCGAGGGCTTCACCGGCCAGCCGCGGGTGGTCAACGGGGCCAGCGAGCTGCTGGGCAAGGTGTTCGGCGAGGCCGGCCGGCACGCCCGCAGCGCCATCGGCGTCGCCGAGCTGCCGCTGGGCGCCCCGGTCGAGGTCGAGCTCACCGTCGAGCTGCGGTGAGCCCGGAGATCAGGCCCGCGGCCACGGTGCTGCTGCTGCGCGACGGCGCGGCCGGCCTGGAGGTCCACCTGCTGCGGCGCACCCGCGGCATGCCCTTCGCCGGCGGCATGACCGCCTATCCCGGCGGCGGGGTCGACCCGCGCGACGCCGACACCGACGTCGCCTGGGCCGGGCCCGAGCCGGCCGACTGGGCCGCCTCGCTGGGCTGCGACGAGCCGCTGGCCCGCGAGCTGGTGTGCGCCGCCGTCCGGGAGACCTTCGAGGAGGCCGGCGTGCTGCTGGCCGGCTCGCCCGACAGCGCGGGCGGGATCGTGCCGTCGGTGTCCGGCGACGACTGGGAGGCGCAGCGGCAGGCACTGCTGACCCGGGAGCTGTCGCTGGCCGAGCTGCTGGCCACCCGCGGCCTGGCGCTGCGCAGCGACCTGCTGCGGCCCTTCGCGCACTGGGTGACGCCGCCGGCGGAGAAGCGGCGCTACGACACCCGCTTCTTCGCCGCCGCCCTGCCGGTGGGCCAGGAGGCCCGCGACGTCTCGGGGGAGGCCGACGAGGTCAGCTGGCTGACGCCGGAGGCCGCGCTGACCGAGATGCGCGCCGGCACCCGGCCGATGCTGCCGCCGACGATCCACACCCTCGGCCAGCTCGCCGCCTTCCCCGACGTCGCCTCGGCGCTGGCCGGCAGCCCGCCCGAGCCGCTGAACCCGATCATGCCGACCTTCACCGAGGAGCCCGACGGCCGCTGGGCGGTGCTGCCCGACGGCACCCGCATCCGCATCGTCGTGCCACTTCCTTCGTGACCCTCCGGGTCACACCGCGGCCAGGTGCCCGGAAGGACCTCGGTGCCCCCCACGCCTCGCGAGCTCGGCGCGGGCCCCTGCACCGAGGCCGACCGCGGCGCTGAGCCCCCTCGCCGTGCCCGGCGAGGACCCTCCGGGCCCGTCCCCGCGCACGGCAGAGACGCCGGTGGCCCGGGACCTCGCGGGTCCCGGGCCACCGGCGTCCAGCGGTCATCGCGCGCGGCGGCGCAGCCGGTCCTCGTCGAGGACGACGACCGACTTGCCCTGCAGCTGGATCCAGCCGCGGTGCACGAAGTCGGCCAGCGCCTTGTTCACCGTCTCGCGGGAGGCGCCGACCAGCTGGGCCAGCTCCTCCTGGGTGAGGTCGTGCTTGACCCGCAGGCCGTCGGCCTCGCGGCTGCCGAAGCGGTCGGCCATCTGCAGCAGCGCCTTGGCCACGCGGCCGGGGACGTCGGTGAAGATCAGGTCGGCCACCGAGTCGTTGGTGCGCCGCAGCCGCCGGGCCAGCACCCGCAGCAGCTGCTCGCCGATCTCCGGGTGCGCCTCGATCCACGGCCGCAGCACCGACTGCGGCATCTTGGCCAGCCGGACGTCGGTGACCGCGGTGGCGGTGGCGGTGCGCGGGCCCGGGTCGAACACGGACAGCTCGCCGAACTGGTCGGAGGGCCCCATGACGGCGAGCACGTTCTCCCGGCCGTCGGGGGAGCGGCGGGACAGCTTGATCTTGCCGCTCAGCACGATGTAGAGGCTGTCGCCGGGCTCACCCTCGTTGAAGACGACCCGGCCCCGCGGCAGGTTGATCGTCTCCAGACGGTCGGCGACCGGGTCGACGGCCTCCTCCGAGAGCCCCTGGAAGATCCCGGACTGGGCCAGCACCTCGTCCACCACGTTGTCTCTCCACCCCACCGTCGCTCGACCTGCGGGGCAGCAGCACCCGCGTCCGTAGCGAGTCTAGGGGGCTGTGCCGACCGTCACCCCTCCGGCGGGGGGAGGCCGACCCCCGCGGGGGAGGCGGGTGCTGCGGGGAGGGGTGACCTCAGACCAGCGGCTCGGTGCCGCGGCGCACCCGTGACCGGCGGCGACGGCGCCAGCGGGCCATGGCGCGGCGGATGCCGGAGGCGGCCAGCGTGTCCACCTCGCCCGGCGTCGCCGACTGGAGGAACTCGGCCACCTCGCGCGGCGACGTCGGCCGGCGCAGCGGCTCCTCGACGCGCTCCATGACCAGCAGGAAGGCGATGACCATCGGGGGGAAGAGAATGACGATGAGCGCGACCACGTCACCTCCCGGTCCGGTCGCAGCGGGCACGCCCTGGTGGGGCCCGGTACGACCATGGTGGCACGGCCCCGGCGGTGTCGCCGACGACGCCTACCCTCGACCGCGTGTCCTCGCCGGCCCCCGTGCAGCCCTACGCGCGTCCCGCGGCGCGCCGCGCTCCCGCCCGCCGCCCGGCCGCCGCGCCGTTCGACCCCGACGAGACGCCCCTGGCCCGCACCCGCCGCGCCCGCCGGATGGCGCGCGAGCTGGCGGTCCTGCACCCCGACGCGCACTGCGAGCTGGACTTCACCAACGCCTTCGAGCTGCTGGTGGCCACCGTGCTGTCGGCACAGACCACCGACAAGACGGTGAACAAGGTCACCCCGGCGCTGTTCGCGCGCTACCCCGACCCGGTGGCGCTGGCCGGGGCCGACCGCGCCGAGGTGGAGGCCATCCTCAAGCCCACCGGCTTCTTCCGCGCCAAGGCGAACTCGGTGCTGGGCCTGGCGCAGGCGCTGGTCGAGCGGTTCGACGGCGAGGTGCCCGGCCGGATGGCCGACCTGGTCACCCTGCCCGGCGTCGGCCGCAAGACCGCCAACGTCGTCCTCGGCAACGCCTTCGGCGTCCCGGGGCTGACCGTCGACACCCACTTCGGCCGGCTGGTCCGCCGCTTCGGCTGGACCGCCGAGGAGGACCCGGTCAAGGTCGAGGCCGAGATCGCCGAGCTCGTCCCCAAGCGCGACTGGACGATGTTCAGCCACCGCGTGATCTTCCACGGCCGCCGGGTGTGCCACGCCAAGAAGGCCGCCTGCGGGGCGTGCGGGCTGGCCCGCTGGTGCCCGTCGTACGGCATCGGCCCCACCGACCCCGAGGCGGCGCTGAAGCTGGTGAAGACGCCCGCGGCGTCGGACACCGAGTGAGCACCGGACGGCGGACGGCGGTGCTGCTGGGGCTGGGCCTGCTCCTCCCGGCCTGCACCGCGTCGGGAGCGGACGAGCCGGCGCCCGCGGCGCCGACGACGTGGAGCGCCCCGCTGCGCGCGTGCCCCGAGCAGCCCGACCGGCCCGCGGCCGGCGCCGCGACGCTGCCCCCGGTGACGCTGGAGTGCCCCGGCGGCGGCAGCCTCGACCTGGGCCGCGCCCCGGGCACGCCGACGGTGGTCAACCTCTGGGCGAGCTGGTGCGGCCCGTGCCGGGAGGAGCTCCCGCTGGTGCAGGACCTCGCCGACCTGGCCGGCGACCGGCTGTCGGTCGTCGGCGTGATCAGCAAGGACGGCGTGCCGCAGGCCGACGCCTTCGCCGCCGACGCCGGGGCCACCTTCCCCAGCGCCTACGACCGCGACGGCGCCCTGATGGACGAGCTCGGCATCCGCGCGCTGCCGTTCACCTACCTCCTCGACGCCGACGGCGCGCTGGTCCACACGCAGGTCGGGCCGGTCGCGTCGGTGGACCAGCTGCGCGCGCTCGTCGCCGAGCACCTGGGGGTGCAGCTGTGACCGGCCTGCTGCCGGGGGCCGACCTCACCGGCCTGCCGGGACCCGTGCTCCGGCTGCTCGCCGCCGGTCCCGACCTCCCGCTGCGCCACCGGATGCCGCGCCCCTCGGCCACCGCGCGGCGCTCGGCGGTGCTGATCCTCCTCGGCGAGGGGCCGCACGGCACCGACGTCCTGCTCATCGAGAAGTCGGCGCGGCTGCGCACCCACGCCGGGCAGCCGGCCTTCCCCGGCGGCGGCGCCGACCCGGGGGAGGACTACCCGGTGGGGACGGCGCTGCGCGAGGCGCAGGAGGAGGCCGGCGTCGACCCGGACGGCGTCCGCGTGCTGGCCACGCTCCCGGAGCTGTTCCTCGGCCCGTCGGACAACCTCGTCGTCCCGGTGGTCGCCTGGTGGGACGACCCGAGCGACGTCGTCGTCGGCGACCCGCGCGAGGTGGCGCGGGTGGCCCGCGTGCCGCTGGCCGAGCTCGCCGACCCCGCCAACCGGTTCCGGGTGCGCCACCCGTCGGGCTACGTCGGCCCGGCGTTCGGTGTAGCCGGGATGGTCGTCTGGGGGTTCACCGGTGGGCTGCTCGAGGCCCTGCTCGAGGCCGCCGGGCTGGCGCGGCCGTGGGACGTCCGCGACGTGCGGCCGCTGGAGGAGTCCGGCACCCGGCCCGCCGCGGCACCCGGCTCGCTCGGCGAGGGAGGCGTCGAGGACGCCGCCGCGCCGACGGTGGCGAGCCCCGCACCGGACGGCGGTCCGGCGCGTACGGTTCCCCGGCGATGAGCGCGACGAGGGGACCGGCCGTCCGCGGCCGGGCGCTGCTGGGCGGCCTGCTCCTGGCGGCCGGCCTGCTGGCCGGCTGCGGGTCCGGCGACGGCGGGTCCGCCGCCGCACCGGCCACGACCGACCCGTCGCTGGGCACCGTGACCGTCGCCGAGGACGGCGTCCAGGAGGTCACCATCCAGACGCCGGAGGAGTACGTCTGGCTCCCGGCCACCTTCACCGTCGCGCCCGGCCGGGTCCGGCTGACCGTCGAGAGCACCGCCACCGAGGCCACGCACAACTTCCGCTTCACGCCCGGGGCCGGCGCCGAGGAGATCCCCGAGGAGATCCCGCTGCTCGCCGCGGGGGAGACCCGGACCATCGAGTTCGAGGTCACGGTGCCCGGTGAGCACCCCTACGAGTGCAGCTTCCACGTGCAGCTCGGGCAGACCGGCGTCATGACGGTGTCGGGCTGAGCCGTGTCGCTGGTCGACCTCGTCCTCGTCGCGCTCGCGCTGGTCTTCGCCTTCTCCGGCTTCCGCCAGGGCCTGCTGGTCTCGGCCACCTCCTTCCTGGGTTTCCTGGGCGGCGCGGTGCTCGGCGCGCAGCTGTCCGGCCCGGTCGCCGACCGCCTCGACGGCTCCCCGGTCACCCGGACGTTCGCCGCGCTGGTCGTGGTCCTGGCCGGTGCGCTGCTCGGGCAGCTGGTGGCCGGCGCCGTCGGCCGGGCGGTGCGCCGCCGGGTGACCTGGGAGCCCGCCGAGGTGCTCGACGCCGTGGCCGGCGCGGTCGTGTCCGCGGTCGCCGTGCTGCTCGTCGCGTGGATGGTGGCCACCCCGCTGGCCACCGCGCCGTTCCCGGAGGTGGCCGGCCAGGTGCGCCAGTCGGCGCTGGTGCAGGTGGTCGACCGGGTGGTGCCCGACAGCGTCCGCGCGGTGTACGACTCGCTGCGGGAGGCCATCGACCGGCGGGGGCTGCCCGACGTCCTCGACCCGCTCACCCCCACCGAGGTCCGCGAGGTCGAGGTCCCCGACGCGGCGCTGGCGGCCAGCCCGGTGGTCGGCCGGGTCGAGGGCTCGGTCGTGAAGATCAGCGGGGTCGCGCCCTCCTGCTCGCGGCAGATCGACGGGTCGGGCTTCGTCTACGCCCCGGAGCGGGTGATGACCAACGCGCACGTGCTGGCCGGGGTCCCGGACCCCGTGGTGCTGGCCGAGGGCGGGGAGTACGAGGCGACGCCGGTCTACGTCGACCAGGAGATCGACATCGCGGTGCTCGCCGTCCCCGGCCTGCCGCAGCTGCCGCTGACGTTCGCGGCCGGACCCGCGGCCACCGGCGACGACGCGATCATCATGGGCTACCCCGGCGGCGGGGACTTCTTCGTCGGCCCGGCCCGCGTCCGCGACCGCGGCGACATCAGCGGCCCCGACTTCCGCAACACCCGGACCGTCCAGCGCGAGGTCTACGCCCTCTTCGGCGAGGTGCGGGCCGGCAACTCCGGCGGGCCGCTGTTCGACCCCACCGGCCAGGTGCTCGGCGTCGTCTTCGCCTCGGCGATCGACGACCCGTCGACCGGCTACGCGCTGACCGCCGAGCAGGTGGCCCCCGCCGCCCGCCAGGGCCTGGCCGGCAGCGCCCCCGCGGACACCGGCCCGTGCGAGTGACGGGGGGTCAGCCGGCCGCCCACGTCAGGATCGCGTCGCTGACGTCGGCGGTGGCCTCCTCGGGTGGGAAGTGCCCGATGCCGGGCAGCTCGCGCCAATCGTAGGCGCCGGCGACGTAGCGGCCCGACCCGCGGGCGGTGTGCGGCAGCACCAGCGGGTCGGCGGTGCCGTGCAGCTGCAGGGTCGGCGCGGTGACCGGCGAGGCCATCCGGCGGGCGTAGCGCAGCCCGTCGGGGCGCAGCTGCGAGCGACCGGCCCAGCGGAAGTACTCCATCGACCCGTAGGCGGCCTGCGGGATCCGCGCCGCCGACCGGTAGCGCTCGACCGCCTCGGCGAAGTCGGCGGTCTGCGTCCACGCGGGCCCCGCCCACCGGCGCAGGTACTCCGCGACCGGGTCGTCGTCGGCCCGGGTCAGCCGGTGCTCGGGCCAGCGCGGCACCTGGAAGCCCAGCACGTGCCGCAGCGCGCGCCGCTGGGCCCGGTCGGCGAGCCCGGCGCGCAGCAGCCGGGGGTGGGCCATCGACACCACGACGAGCCGCCGGACGCTGCGCGGGTGCAGCGCGGCCATCGTCCAGGCCACCAGCGCACCCCAGTCGTGCCCGACGACGACGGCGTCGCGCTCGCCGAGGGCCCGGACCAGCGCCGCGGCGTCGCTCGCCGCCGTCGGCAGGTCGTAGCCGCGCGGCGGCTTGTCACTGGCGCCGTAACCGCGCAGGTCCGGGGCGACGGCCCGGAAGCCGGCGTCGGCGAGGGCGGGCAGCTGGGCGCGCCAGGTCCACCAATACTGCGGGAAGCCGTGCAGCAGCAGCACCAGCGGGCCCTCGCCGGCCTCGGCCAGGTGCAGCCGGACCCCGTTGGCCGAGGCGTCGCGGTGCACCCACGACCCCGGCAGCAGGACACTGGTGGCGTCGGGCCGCTCGTCGGTGGGGACCGCGACCGGCGCCGCGCGCCCGCCGCGCCGCCCGGGAGCGGGGCTCAGACCAGGTAGGTGTCGGGGCCGCGGCGCTCCACGCGGCCGTTGCTCACCGTCGGCAGGGCGCGGCGGCGCTGACCGGGCTCCTCGCGGTGCATGACCTCGGGCAGCTCGCGCAGCGACTCGAGGGTGCGCTCCGGCTTGTCGATCCGCTTGAGCATCCGCAGGCCGACGAGGCCCGCCAGGCCGGCGACGACGAGCAGGAGGACGGCGACGATGAGGTAGGACACCCAGCGCGGCAGGCCGAGCGCGGTGAGCGCCTCGGCCAGGCTGACGAACAGGTAGATGCCGGCGAACGCGAGCAGCACGCCGGCGACGGCGAACAGCCCGACGCTGACGCCGGCCTTCTTCGCCGAGCGGCCGACCTCGGCCTTGGCCAGCTCGATCTCGCTGCGGACCAGCGTGGACACGTCGGCCATGGCGCTCTGCACCAGCGCGCCCACCGAGGGGTCGGTGTGGGCGGAGGCGGCGGACGCGGCATGCCGCCCGTTGGCCGGGGTGGACGAGGACACGCTGTGGGCCACGGGGGCTCCTCCCTGCTCAGGCGACCGCGGAAGCGGCCTGTCGCAGGTGATCGTCCCGCATCACGGGCAGGACCGCGCCCCGACCTCCCCGATCGTGCACGGGGAGGTCGGGGCTGGAACGGCCTCGCTGCAGGGGCCCGCCCCGGGCGGAGCGAGGCGTGGGGGCAGCGAGGTCCTTCCTCAGTCGTCGGACGAGGAGCTGGCGGGCAGCTTGTCCTTGATCAGGTTCATCACCGAGGAGTCGGTGAGGGTGGTGACGTCGCCCAGCTCCCGGTTCTCGGCGATGTCGCGCAGCAGCCGGCGCATGATCTTGCCCGAGCGGGTCTTGGGCAGTTCCTGCACCACCATGATCTGGCGCGGCTTGGCGATCGGGCCGATGTCCCGGGCCACGTGGGAGCGCAGCTGCTGGACCAGCTCGTCGCCCGAGTCCTGGGCGTTCCCGCGGAGGATGACGAACGCGACGATGCCCTGGCCGGTGGTCGGGTCGCTGGCGCCGACCACCGCGGCCTCGGCGACGGTGGGGTGGGCCACCAGCGAGGACTCGACCTCGGTGGTGGAGATGCGGTGCCCGGAGACGTTCATGACGTCGTCCACCCGGCCGAGCAGCCAGATGTCGCCGTCGGCGTCCTTCTTCGCGCCGTCGCCGGCGAAGTAGACCTGGTTGCCGAACCGCGACCAGTAGGTGTCGACGTAGCGGTCGTCGTCGCCCCAGATGGTGCGCAGCATCGACGGCCACGGCTCGGTGAGCACCAGCAGGCCGGTGGCGTCGTCGCCGAGCTCGTTGCCCTCGTCGTCGACGACCTTGACGGAGATCCCGGGGAAGGGCGCCTGCGCCGAGCCGGGCTTGAGGTTCGTGACGCCGGGCAGCGGGTTGATCATGTGCGCGCCGGTCTCGGTCTGCCACCAGGTGTCCACGATCGGGCAGCGGCCGCCGCCGATGTTCTGGTGGTACCAGAGCCAGGCCTCGGGGTTGATCGGCTCGCCGACCGAGCCGAGCAACCGCAGGCTGGTCAGGTCGAAGCCGGCCGGGATGTCCTCGCCCCACTTCATGAAGGTGCGGATCACCGTGGGGGCGGTGTACATGATCGTCACCCGGTACTTCTCGATGATCTCGAACCAGCGCCCGCGGTGTGGCGTCTCCGGCGTCCCCTCGTACATGATCGACGTCGCCCGGTTGGCCAGCGGCCCGTAGACGATGTAGCTGTGGCCGGTGACCCAGCCGATGTCGGCCGAGGTCCAGAACACGTCGGTGTCGGGCTTGAGGTCGAACGACGCCCAGTGCGAGTACGCGACCTGGGTGAGGTAGCCGCCGGAGGTGTGCAGGATGCCCTTCGGCTTCGCCGTCGTCCCCGACGTGTACATGATGTAGAGCGGGTGCTCGGCGTCGAAGGCCTCGGGCGTGTGCTCGGTCGACTGCCGGTCGACGACGTCGTGCCACCACAGGTCGCGGCCCTCGGTCCACTCCACGTCCTGCTCGGTGCGGCGGACGACGAGCACGTTGCGGACGCTCTCGGTGCGCGACACCGCGTCGTCGACGGCGGGCTTGAGCGCGCTGGGCGCGCCGCGGCGGTAACCGCCGTCGGCGGTGACGACGACGACGGCGCCGGAGTCGGTGATCCGGCTGGCCAGCGCGTCGGCCGAGAAGCCGCCGAAGACGACCATGTGGACGGCGCCGATGCGGGCGCAGGCCAGCATCGCCACGACCGCCTCGGGGATCATCGGGAGGTAGATCGCCACCCGGTCGCCGGCCCGGACACCGAGCTCGAGCAGCGCGTTGGCGGCCTGGCACACCTCGTCCTTGAGCTGGGCGTAGGTGATCGTGCGGGTGTCGCCGGGCTCGCCCTCCCAGTGGTAGGCGACCTGCTCACCGTGGCCGTCCTCGACGTGCCGGTCGACGCAGTTGTAGGCGATGTTGAGCTTGCCGCCGACGAACCACTTGGCGAAGGGCGGGTTGCTCCAGTCGAGCACCTGGTCCCACTCCTGCGCCCAGCTCAGCCGGCGGGCGGCGCTCTCCCAGAACGCCAGGCGGTCGCGCTCGGCCTCCGCGTAGACGTCGGGGCCGACGTTCGCCTGGGCGGCCAGCTCCTCCGGCGCCGGGAAGCGACGGCCCTCCTGCACGGTCGACTCGCTCACGGTGCGGCTCCCTCCATGTCGTGCGCGGGGTCGCCCCGTCGCGACCCGGCGTGTCCCAGCACACACCGTAGGGCCCGGCCGGGAACCGCGTGAGCCCCCGCCGACGTCGGCGCAGCGGGACGGCGAGACTGGGCGGGTGGACGGCGGCCCGCAGGCGCAGGTGACGGCCCGGGTGCCCGGTGCCGCGGGTCTCGGCCTGCTCGCCCCGCCGTCGGCCCGGCCGCTGCCCGCCGCGCTGCTCGCCGACCCGGCGTGGACCGCGCAGCGGGTGTCGGCGCTGGGCCGCCGGTACCGCAGCACCGACCGCCGGGTGCTGGCCACCGTCTGGTGGTACTCGGCGTCGGCGGTGCTGCTCGCGCCGGTGGTCGCGGGCCTGGCCACCGGGCGGCCGCTGTCGGCGCGGCTGGCCGACACGACGCTGTACGAGCTGGCCGGCGGCACGCTCGTCGCCGCGGTCTCCGCCGCGCCGGCCGGGCCGGACCCGGCGGGCGAGCTGCGGACGGCGCTCGGCGCGGCGGTCGCCGCGGTGGCCGAGGCCGGCGGGGTGCGCCCCCGGCCGCTGTGGGCGGTGGCCACCGACTCGCTGGCCGGCCGGCTGCTCGCCGTCGGCCGGGCGGTGGGCGCCGTCGGGCCGGTCACCGCGCTGGCCGCCCCGGTGGCCGCGGCCGTGGGACCCCCGCTGCCGGCGCCCCGGTTCACCGACGTCGGCGGCGTCCGGTTCGTGCGGCGGGCCTCCTGCTGCCTGCTGTACCGGCTGCCGGCCGAGCCGATGTGCACCGCCTGCCCGGGCCGGTCGCCGGAGCACCGGCGGGTGCTGCTGGAGGACGCCGCCGGCCTGTGGTGAGACGGAGGCGGGGAGGTCCTCCCTCAGGGCAGGAACAGCATCGAGTCGCCGTACTCGTGCCAGAGCCAGCCACCCGCGGTGGCCACCCGGTAGGCCGCGGCCACCAGGTCCGGCCCGGCCACGGCCTGCAGGAGCAGCAGGTGGCTGGCCTCGGGGGCGTGCAGGCCGGTGACCAGCCCGGTCACCGCGCGCGCCGGGCGGTCGGGGCCGAGGACGAGGTCGGTCCACCCCTCGCCTGGGCGGGTGACGCCGTCCTCGCCGGTGACCGTCTCCAGCGCCCGGGTCGCCGTCGTGCCCACCGCGACCACCCGCCGTCCCGCCGCCCGGGTGGCGTTCACGAGTCGCGCGGTGACCTCCGGGACGCGGTAGCGCTCGGGCGCCGGGGGCTCGTGCAGCTCCGGGCTGGAGACGCCGGCGTGCAGCACCAGCGGCACCACCGGGACGCCGCGGGCCAGGAGCCGCACCAGCAGCCGGTCGGTGAACGGCCGCCCGGCGCTGGCGTTCTCCGCGCTCCCGGGCTCGGTGGCGTACACGTTCTGCGCCTCCGCCAGGCGCACCGGCGCCCGCAGGTAGCCGTAGCGCACCGGCTGCCCGTGCTCGGCGAGGTAAGGGACCAGCGCGACGGCGGGCTCGACCCGGGCCCGCCACAGCCGGGACGGCCGTGCCGGGTCGGGGAAGCCGGTGCGCAGCCGCAGCCGGACGCCGCCGGGCAGGTCGAGCTCGGTGCCCGGCTCCAAGCCGGTCTCGGGCCCGTCGTTGCCGGGACGGCGCACCTCGACCACCCAGCTGCCGTCGTCGAGCGCCGTCGACACGTGCAGCGGGACGACCCGCCCGTCGGCGCGGCGGGCGTCGAGCCGGGCGGCCAGCGTGGCGGAGGTGTTGACCACCAGCAGGTCGCCGGGCTCGAGCAGGTCGGGGAGGTCGGCGAAGCGGGCGGCGGTGGTGCTGCCCGGCCGGACGGCCATCAGCCGGACGCCGTCGCGGGACAGCCCGCGGTGCTCCGGCGGCTCGGTGGCCTCGCTGCCGGGCGGGAGGGCGAACGCGGTCACCGGCGGGCCTCCACCAGGAGCAGGTCCGCCGCGCGCAGCCGGCCGCCGGGCGGCGGGTCGTCGAGCAGCCGCAGGAACGCCGGGACGACGTCCTCCGGGTCGGGCAGGTCCTCGTCGTCGGGGGCGGCGGCGCGGTGCATGTCGGTGGCCATGTCGCCGGGGTCGACGGCGTACACCCGCAGCCCCGGGTGCTCGACGGCGAGGACGGCGGTCAGCCGGTCGAGCGCCGCCTTGCTCGCGCCGTAGCCGCCCCACCCCGGGTAGGCCTCGACCGCGGCGTCGCTGCTGACCGACACGACCGTGCCGCCGGCCCGCTCGAGCGCGGGCAGCACCGCCTGCACCAGGGCCAGGGGCGCGACGGTGTTCACCGCGAGCACCCGCTCGAGGTCGGCGGGCGGGAGGTCGGCCAGCCGGGGGAGCGGGGTGGGGCCGAGGTCGCTGGCGTTGTTCACCAGCAGGTCGAGCCGGTCGCCGACGGCGGCGGCCAGCGCGGCGCGGTGCGCGGGGTCGGCGACGTCGCCGGGGACCGCGGTCACCCGGTCGGGTGCGGGCAGCCCGGCGACGGTGCCGGCGAGCCGGCCGGCGTCGCGGGCGTCGACGACCAGGCGCCAGCCGCGGGCGGCCAGGGCGGCGGCGAGGGCGGCACCGAGGCCACGGGAGGCGCCGGTGACGAGTGCGGTGGGAGGTGTCATGGGGCTACCGTCGGACCTCAAGTGGACTTGAGGTCAAGGGGGGTGCCGTGGACGGGCTGACGATCGGCGAGGTGGCCGCCCGGGCGGGGCTGGCGCCGTCGGCGCTGCGCTACTACGAGGCGCAGGGCCTGGTCACCGCCACCCGGACGGCCGGGGGCGCGCGGCGCTTCCCGCGCTCGGTGCTGCGGCGGCTGGCGTTCGTGCGGGCGGCGCAGAACGTCGGGCTGTCGCTGCCGGAGATCCGCGCCGCCCTCGGCACGCTGCCCGAGGGGCGGACGCCGTCGGCGCGCGACTGGGCCCGGCTGTCGCGCGGCTGGCGCGACCGGCTCGACGCGCAGATCGCCGCGCTGGAGCAGCTGCGCGACGGGCTGTCCTCCTGCATCGGGTGCGGGTGCCTGTCGCTGACCGCCTGCGCGCTGTCCAACCCCGGCGACGCCGCCGCGGGGGAGGGGGCCGGCGCGCGCCGGCTCTCACCGCTGCTGCGCCGCACGCCGCCGGGGAGCAACGCCGGCGTCGCGCCTCGCGCGCCCCGGCCCGTCGGGGCAGGATCCGGGACGGAGCCGTCCACCCCGCCCGCCGGATGAGGAGAGCCGCGTGACGCTCATGCCCGCCGCCTTCATCGGTCACGGCAACCCGATGAACGCCCTCGAGCGCAACCGCTACACCGACGCCTGGCGCGCCCTCGGCCGCGCGGTGCCCCGGCCCCGGGCCATCCTGGTCGTCTCGGCCCACTGGTACGTGCACGCGACCGCCGTGACGGCCATGGCGAGGCCCCGCACGATCCACGACTTCTTCGGGTTCCCGCCCGAGCTCTTCGGCGTCAGCTACGACGCGCCCGGGCTGCCGGAGCTGCACGAGCAGGTGGCCGACGTCGTCTCCCCGACCTGGGTGGGCGCCGACCTCGACAGCTGGGGCATCGACCACGGCACCTGGTCGGTGCTGCTGCACGCCTTCCCCGAGGCCGACATCCCGGTCGTGCAGCTGTCGATCAACGCGCTCAAGGGCGCGGACTACCACCTGCAGATGGGCGCGGCGCTGGCCCCGCTGCGCGAGGACGGCGTCCTGGTGGTCGGCAGCGGCAACGTGGTGCACAACCTCGGCGGGGTCAGCCGGGCCATGCCCGACGCCGGCTTCGACTGGGCGCAGCGCTTCGACGAGCGGGTCAAGGAGCTCATGCTCACCGACCCCGCCGCCGTGGCCCGCCTCGACGGGCACCGCGACTTCGACCTCGCCGTCCCCACGCCCGACCACTTCCTGCCGCTGCTCTACGTGGCCGGCATGGCCGGCGCGACCGGGACGACGGCCGAGGTGCTCGTCGACGGCTACGCCTACGGGTCGCTGTCGATGACCTCCTACACCGTGGGCATGCCCGCGCCGAGGGCCGAGGGCAGCGGCTTAGCCGCCCCGCTGCCCGAGGCACCACCCCCGGACGGCGCCAACATCTGAGCGCTGCTGCCTCAGCGGGACCGCGCGGGCTCCGCGGAGAGCCGCACGACCTCGCCGACCACCCAGACGGCCGGCGGGCGGACGCCCTCGTCGGCGAGCGCCTTCGCCAGCCCGGCCAGCGTGGTGCGGACGACCCGCTGGGTGGCGGTCGAGCCGTCGGCCACGACGGCGACCGGGGTGTCCGGCGCGCGGCCGTGCTCGACGAGCGCCGCGGCGATCGCGCCGGCGGTGTCGACGCCCATGAGCACGACGACGGTGCCGCGCAGCCGGCCCAGTGCCGGCCAGTCGACCAGCGACGCGGGGTGGCCGGGGGGTACGTGCCCGGAGACGACGACGAACTCGTGGGTCAGCCCGCGGTGGGTGACCGGGATGCCGGCCAGGCCGGGGACGCCGATCGCGCTGGTCACCCCGGGGACGACCTCGACCGGCACGCCCGCGGCCACGCACGCCTCGAGCTCCTCCATGCCCCGGCCGAAGACGAACGGGTCGCCGCCCTTCAGGCGCACCACCCGCCGGCCGGCCAGCGCGTGCTCGACGAGCAGCGCGTTGATCTGCTCCTGCGCCATCGACCGGCCGCGCGGCAGCTTCGAGGCGTCGATGACCTCGACCTCCGGCGGGAGCGAGGCGAGCAGCGACTGCGGCGCCAGGTGGTCGGCGAGCACGACGTCGGCCTGCGCGACCGCCTGCTGCCCGCGCACGGTGATCAGTCCCGGGTCGCCGGGCCCGCCGCCGACGAGCACGACGCTGCCGGCCCGGCCGCCCTCCGGCTCGCGGGCCGCGCGGTCGCGGATGCTGCCGTCGGTCAGCCCGGCGACCACCGCGTCGCGGACACCGACCGCCCGCTGCGGATCGCCGCCGCCGTGCACGCCGACGACGAGGTCGCCCTGCCGGCCGAC
Source organism: Geodermatophilus tzadiensis (assembly GCF_003002915.1). GTDB lineage: Bacteria > Actinomycetota > Actinomycetes > Mycobacteriales > Geodermatophilaceae > Geodermatophilus > Geodermatophilus tzadiensis. The sequence goes on from NZ_PVTG01000010.1 coordinate 160,170, forward strand.
CGCCGGCGTCCACACGCTGGAGGCCGACCGGTCGTCGGCGCGGGCGCAGAACACCCGCAGCCGCTCGGCCTCCCCGGCCACGGCCGCGTTGACGGCGGGGTCGTCGGTGGCGGCCACGGCGTACCAGGCGCCGTCGAGGTCGCCGTCCCGGTAGCGGCGGCGGACCCAGGTCAGCGAGCCCGGCGCCACCAGCGCCTCCAGGGCGGGGGTCACCTCGGGGCTGACCACGGTGACGCGGGCGCGGGCCTCGAGCAGGCCGGCCACCCGCCGGTGGGCGACCTGCCCGCCGCCGACCACGACGACGCGGCGGTCGAGCAGCCGCAGGCCGACGGGGTAGACGACGCCGCTCACGGGATCGACGGGCGTGGCGTTCAGCGGTGCTCCTCCGGGACGGGGGCCGGCTGCGACGTCGTCGTCGGCATCGGGGCCAGGATCTCCTCGGCCTCCAGGATCGCAGCGAGGTCCGCGGCGAACGCACGCGAGGTGCCCGGGTCGCGGACGGCGACCCGCAGGTGGTCGGCGTCCAGCCCCGGGAAGGTGTCGCCGCGGCGCACCGCCCAGCCCCGTTGCCGCAGCGCCGCCCGCACCCGCGCGCCGCCGGGGACGCGCAGCAGCACGAAGGACGAGCGCGGCTCCCCGACGACCAGGCCGTCCGGCAGCGCGGCCAGCAGCGCGGCGCGGTGCGCGGCGAGCTCCCGCGCCGCCGCGTCGGCCTCCGCGCGGGCGGCGGGCGCCGTGCACGCGACGGCGGCGGCCAGCGCCGGCGTGGACAGCGGCCAGTGCGGCTGGGCGGCGGCCAGCGCGGCGACGAGCTCCGGCGGGCCCAGCGCGTAACCCACCCGCAGGCCGGCCAGCCCCCAGGTCTTGGTCAGGCTGCGGACCACGAGCAGGCCCGGCAGGTCGCGGCGGGCGGCCACCGAGTGCGGCTCGCCGGGCACGGTGTCGGCGAACGCCTCGTCGACCAGCAGCACGCGGCCCGGGCGGGCCAGCGCGGCGACCTCGCCGGCCGGGTGCAGCACCGAGGTCGGGTTGGTCGGGTTGCCGAGCACCACCAGGTCGGCGTCCTCGGGCACCTCGCGCAGCCGGTAGGCGGGTGCCTCGAGCAGCAGCCGCTCCACCGGGTGCCCCGCCGCGCGCAGCGCCGCCTCCGGCTCGGTGAACGACGGGTGCACCACCACCGCCCGCCGGGGCGTGAACGCCCGTGCGACCAGCACGAACGCCTCGGCGGCACCGGCGGTGAGCAGCACCTCGGCGGGGTCGCGGCCGTGCGTGGCGGCCACGGCGGCCCGGGCCGGTCCGGCGTCGGGGTAGGCGGCGACGTCGTCGAGGGCCGCGCGCAGCACCGCCCGCAGCCAGGGCGGGGGCGTGCCGGCGCGGACGTTGACCGCGAGGTCGACCAGGCCGGGGGCCAGCTCCCGGTCGCCGTGGTGGTCGAGGTCGGCCCAGGTCACGCGGCCACCGCCACGGTCACCCGCCCGTGCACGGTCCTGCCGACCACCAGCCGGGCGCCGCCGAGCAGGGCGGCCGCCTCGGCCACCGACGGCGTGCCCACCGCCGCGGCCACCCGCGCCGACGGCGCGGGCACGGGGACGGCGGCGAGCGCGGCGGCCGGGTGGCCGGTGAGCGGCCAGCCGCGGGCGGCCGCCGCGGCGCGGACGCCGGGCTCGGCGGCGCGGGTGTCGAGGGTGGCCAGCCCGGTGACGCGGGCGCCGTCGGGCAGCACGGCGTCGACCGCGGCGAGCACCTCCGCGGCGGTCACCCCGGCGACGGCGCCCACGCCGACGGTCACGTCCACGTGCCGACGCCGGGCCGGTCGGGCAGCGCGGCGAGCAGCGCGGCGGCGTCACGGGGGAGCGGGCCGTCGGGCAGCAGCCCCAGCGCCCGCAGCCGCGCGCCGACGGACAGCGCCCAGGGCCGGTCGAGGCGGGCGCGGGCGAGCAGGTCGTCGTCGGCCAGCAGGCGCTCGGGCGGGCCCTGCACCACCCGGCGGTCGACGACGACGGCGACCTCGTCGGCCCAGCGCAGCGCCAGGTCGACGTCGTGGGTGCTCATCACCACCGTGGAGCCCGACGCCTGCAGCCGCTCCAGCGCGGCCAGCGCCTCGGCGACGGCGGAGGGGTCCAGGCCCGCGGTGGGCTCGTCGAGCAGCAGCACGCAGGGGCGCATCGCGACCGCGCCGGCGATCGCGACCCGCTTGCGCTCGCCGTAGGACAGCTGGTGGGTGGGCCGGGCGGCCAGCGCCTCGACGGCGAGCAGCCGCAGCGCCTCGGTCACCCGCTCGCGGACGGCGTCGTCGGGCAGGCCCAGGTTGAGCGGGCCGAAGGAGACGTCCTGCGCCACCGAGGCGCTGAACAGCTGGTCGTCGGGGTCCTGCAGGACCAGCTGCACCTCCTGCCGGTGCGCGCGCAGCCCGCCGCGGGTGTGGCGCAGCAGCGCGCCGTCGACGGCGACCGCGCCGGCATCGGGCCGCAGCGCCCCGGACAGGCAGCGCAGCAGCGTCGTCTTGCCCGAGCCGTTGGCGCCCAGCACCGCCAGCCTGCGTCCGGCCGGGACGGCGAGCGAGGCGCCGTCGAGCACCCGGCGGCCGCGCTCGTAGCCGACGACCAGCCCCTCGGCGGTCAGGCTGCGGTGGCTCACGCCAGCAGCCCGACGGCCAGCAGGGCGCCGAGCCCGGCGGCGGAGGCGGCCAGGAAGCGCGAGGACGACGGCAGCGCCTCCGGCAGGACCCGCAGGCCCGTCTCCATGCCGCGGCCGGCCAGCCCCTCCTGCATCCGGCGGGCGCGGTCGAAGGAGCGGGTGAGCACCGCGGCGGCCAGCGCGCCGGAGGACCGGTAGGAGCGGCGCACCGAGGAGTAGCCCATGCGGTTGGCCTGCGCCTCGCGGATGGTGCGCAGGCTGTCGAGCAGCACGAACAGCAGGCGGTAGGTCACCGACGCGACCTCGACCACGGCCGCCGGGACGCGCAACCGGCGCAGCGCCGGCAGCAGGTCCGACACCGGCGTGGTGGTGGCCAGCAGCAGCACCGCCGCACCGCCGGCCACCGAGTGCCCGACCAGGTCGCCGGCCCGCGCCGCCGCGTCGGGCGCCCAGCCGAGGCCGCCGCCGTCCACGGAGACGACGGCGGTCAGCGCGCCGGTGGCGACGAAGGCCAGCGGCCAGCGCACCGCCCGGCCGAAGGTGCGCGCCGGCACCCGCGCCGGCCCGAGCGCCAGGACGACGGCGGTCAGCGCGACCAGCACGCCGCCCGGCCAGGCGGGCAGCACCAGCGCGCAGACCACCAGGCCGCCGCAGAGCAGGAGCTTGTCCAGCGGCGCGCGCGTGCGCCAGGCGCTGGCCCAGGCGGCGTCGTCGACCGCCAGACCCGCGCTCACGGGCCGGCGTCCTCGGTGCGGCCGGCGTCCCGGGGCGCCGCGCGGCGGCCGCGCAGCCGGCCGAGCACGTAGCCGAGCACGCCGCCGCCGATCGCCGCCTGCAGCGCGAACAGCCCCGACTCCACCTCCGCCGACGACGGCGAGAACACCGACTCGAACCACGGCGTGTAGCCCGACTCCTCGATCGCCGCGGTGGCCTGGCCGTCGGTGCCGGCGTACCCGGCCTCCCCGCCGCCGAGGGCGAGCGGGAGGGTGACCAGCGCCAGGACCGCGAGCACCAGCAGCGCGGTGACCAGCCGCCGGCGGGTCACCCGCGCTCCTCGGCCGGCTCGGGTGCCAGCAGGCCGAGGCGCTCGAGCTCGGGCCGGGCGCTGGTGGTGAGCACCCGGAACAGCAGCACGCCGAGCAGCCCCTCGGCCAGCGCCAGCGGCACCTGGGTGAGGGCGAAGACGCCGAGGAACTTCACCACCGCGCCGGCGAACCCGCTGGACGCGTCGGGGAACGCCAGCGCGAGCTGCAGCGACGTCGTGACGTAGGTGGCGAGGTCGGCCAGCGCGAGGGCGACGAAGACGCCGGGCAGCAGCCCGGCACCGAGGGCCCGGGCCAGCCGGTAGGCGCCGTAGCCGGCCCACGGCCCCACGACGGCGAAGGCGAACGCGTTGGCGCCCAGGGTGGTCAGCCCGCCGTGGGCCAGCAGCAGCGCCTGGAACAGCAGGACCACGGTGCCGAGCAGCGCCATCACCGGTGGCCGGAACAGCACCGCGCCGGCGCCGGTGCCGGTCGGGTGGCTGGAGGAGCCGGTGACCGAGGGCAGCTTGATGGCGCTGAGCACGAAGGTGAACGCGCCGGCCGCGCCGAGCAGCAGCGTGGACTCGGGGTGCTCGCGCACCTCCCGCACCACCGCGCGGGCGCCGTGCACCACGAACGGGGCGGCGGCGACCGTCCAGCCGATCGCGTGCGGCGCGGGGAGGAACCCCTCAGCGATGTGCACGCCGCACCTCCTCGGGCACGGCCGCCGCGCAGGCGGCCACGAACCGCTCGGGCAGGGCCGGGGACCCGGCCCAGTTCAGGTGCAGGTAGGAGGCGTGCACCGAGCCGGTGGCGAAGCCCTCGGGGCCGGCCCCCGCCCACTGCCAGGCGGGGGTGGCCCCGGCGCCGGGCCGCGCGTGCGTGCGGTGGAACTCGTGGCCGCGCACCCGGGTGCCGGCCGGCGCCAGCACGCTGTCGGTGAGGGCGACCGCGGCCCGGTAGCCCAGCGTCAGCCGCGGCGACATCGCCGTCGCCACGTCCAGGACGCCGCACATCGGGTGCCCGTCCAGCTCCCGGGAGAGGTAGAGCAGTCCGGCGCACTCGGCGGCGACCGGGCCGCCGCGGGCGGCGAGCGCGGCGACGTCGGCGCGCAGCCCCGCGTTGGCCGACAGCGCCTCGGCGTGGACCTCCGGGAAGCCGCCGCCCACGACCAGCCCGGCGGTGCCCGCGGGGAGCGCCTCGTCGCGCAGCGGGTCGACGGTCACCACCTCGGCGCCGGCCGCGGCCAGCAGCTCGGCGTTCTCCGCGTAGCCGAAGGTGAACGCGGGCCCGCCGGCGACGGCGATCCGCGGCTGGCCCTCGACCGGGGTGACCTCGGCGGCCGGGTCCCAGGTCACGGCGTCCAGGGCGGGGGCCGTGCGGGCCAGCCGCAGCACGGCGTCGAGGTCGACGCCGGCGGCCACCACCTCGCCCAGCCGCGCGACGGTGGCCAGCGCCTCGGCCGACCGCTCGGCCGCCGGGACCAGGCCCAGGTGCCGCGACGGCGTCCCCAGCTCGGCGAGACGGCGGACGGCGCCCAGCACCGGCACCCCGGAGGCACCCAGCGCCTCGCGCAGGATCTCCTCGTGCCGGTCGCTGCCGACCCGGTTGAGCACCACGCCGCCCAGCCGGACCCGGGGGTCGAAGGTGGCGAAGCCGTGCACCAGCGCCGCGACGCTCTGCGCCTGCGCGCTCGCGTCGACGACCAGCACCACCGGCGCCCGCAGCAGCCGGGCCACGTGCGCGGTGGAGGCGAACCCGGGCTCGACGTCGGGTGAGGTGGCGCCGTCGAACAGGCCCATGACGCCCTCGACGACGGCGACGTCGGCCCCGCGCGCGCCGTGCAGGAACAGCGGGACCACCCGCTCCTCGCCCTGCAGCACCGGGTCGAGGTTGCGGCCCGGGCGCCCGGCGGCCAGCCCGGTGTAGCCGGGGTCGATGTAGTCGGGGCCGACCTTGTGCGGCGAGACGGCCAGCCCGCGGGCGGTGAGCGCGGCGACCAGGCCGGTGGCGACCGACGTCTTGCCCGCGTTGCTGGTCGGCGCGGCGACGACGACCCGCGGGACGCTCACCACCGCCGTCCTCCCCGTCCGTGCACTTCCGCGGAGTTGCCCGGGGCATCTCCGCGGACGTGCACGACCCGGCTCACCACTCGATCCCCCGCTGGCCCTTCTGGCCGGCGTCCATCGGGTGCTTGACCTTGGTCATCTCCACCACGAGGTCGGCGGCCTCGACCAGCGCGGGCGGGGCGTCCCGTCCGGTGACGACGACGTGCTGGGTGCCCGGCCGGTGTGTCAGCGTCCCGACGACGTCGTCGACGTCCACCCAGCCCCACTTCAGCGGGTAGGTGAACTCGTCGAGGACGTAGAACCGGTGCGCCTCGGCGGCCAGGTCGCGCTTGATCTGCGCCCAGCCCTCGGCGGCGTCGGCGGCGTGGTCGACCTCGGTGCCCTGCCGGCGTGACCAGCTCCAGCCCGAGCCCATCTTGTGCCAGACCACCGGGCCGCCCTCGCCGGTCTGCTCGTGCAGCCGGCCGAGCGCGGTGAGCGCGTTCTCCTCGCCGACCCGCCACTTGGCGCTCTTGACGAACTGGTAGACCGCGATCGACCAGCCCTGGTTCCACGCGCGCATCGCCATGCCGAACGCGGCGGTGGACTTGCCCTTCATCTCGCCGGTGTGCACCGCGAGCAGCGGGCGGTTGCGCCGCTGCCGCGTCGTCAGCCCGTCCTGCGGCGTGACCGCGACCTGTCCCTGGGGCATCAGGCGGCCTCCCGGACGCTGCGGACGGTGGCGGCCAGCGCGTCGGCGGCCAGTTCCTCCAGCCGCAGGGTCTGCGCGCCCAGGTGGACGCCGAGGACGCCGGCCAGGCCCAGGCGCACCGGCCCGGACTCGCAGTCGACGACGACCGCGGCGGTGCCGTCGGCGGCCAGCCGCTGCGCGGCCGTGTGCGCAGCGCCGAGGGCGTCACTGCCGCGCGTGCCGGTGGCCCGCCCGTCGGTGACGACGACCAGCAGCGGCCGGCGCTGCGGGTCGCGGACGCGCTCGACGCGCAGCACCTCGGCGGCGCGCCCGAGGCCCGCGGCCAGCGGGGTGCGGCCGCCGGTGGGCAGCTCGCGCATCCGGGCCGCGGCGGCCTCGACCGACCAGGTGGGCGGCAGCGCCAGGACGGCGTCGGTCCCGCGGAAGGTGACCAGGCCGACCTTGTCCCGCCGCTGGTAGGCGTCGAGCAGCAGGGAGAGGACGGCGCCCTTGACCGCGCCCATCCGCGCCCGCGACCCCATGGAGCCGCTGGCGTCGACGACGAAGAGCACGAGGTTGCCCTCGCGGCCCTCCAGCGTGGCCTGGCGCAGGTCCTCGCGGGCGACCCGCAGGCCCGGGCCGCTGCGGCCGCGGGCCACCTGGTGCGGCGCGGCGGCCAGCACGGTGTCGACCAGGTGCAGGCGGGTCACCGGCCCCGACGGGCGGACCGAGCCCACGACCCGGCCGCGCTCGGCGCGCGCCTTCGACCGCCGCCCGGCCGCACCCGCGCCGATGCCGGGCACCTCGAGCCGGCGCGCGCGGAACGGGTCCGCCGGCGCGACCGCCGCCCGCTCGCCCGCCGGCCCGCCCGGGGCCCCGCCGCCCTCGTTCGCCCCGGCCTCCGCCGGCGCGCCGGCGTCCTCGCCCGCGCCGTCGCCAGGGGGAGGCGGGGGAGCGCCGCCGTCGTCCGGGCCGCCGTCCGGGCCGCCGTCCGGGCCCTCGGGCGGGTCCTCGTCGGGGCGGGAGTCCTCGAGCGCCCGGTCGAGGGTGTCGTCGTCGAGGCCCGGGGCGTCGAAGGGGTTGCGCCGCCGCCGGTGGGGGAGGGCGAGGCGGGCGGCCACCCGGACGTCGTCCTCGGTGACCTCGTCGCGGCCCGACCAGGCGGCGTGCGCGATGGCGGTGCGGGCGGTGACCAGGTCGGCCCGCAGCCCGTCGACGTCGAACGCGGCGCAGACGGCGGTCACCTGCTGCAGCGCGGCGTCGGAGAGGACGACGTGCGGCAGCCGGCCGCGGGCCTCGGCGATCCGCGCGGCCAGCCCGGCCTCCTCACCGGCCCACGCCGCGGCGAACCCGGCCGGGTCGGCGTCGTACGCGAAGCGGCGGCGCACCACCTCGGCGCGCTCGGCCGGGTCGCGCGGGGCGGCCACCTCGACGGTGAGGCCGAAGCGGTCGAGCAGCTGCGGGCGCAGCTCGCCCTCCTCGGGGTTCATCGTCCCGACCAGCAGGAACCGCGCGGCGTGCCGCACCGAGACGCCCTCGCGCTCGACGTAGGCGGTGCCCAGCGCGGCGGCGTCCAGGAGCAGGTCGACCAGGTGGTCGTGCAGCAGGTTGACCTCGTCGACGTAGAGCACCCCGCGGTGCGCGGCGGCCAGGAGCCCGGGCTCGAAGGCCTTCACGCCCTCGGTCAGCGCCCGCTCGAGGTCCAGCGAGCCGACGACGCGGTCCTCGGAGGCGCCCACCGGCAGCTCGACCAGCCGGGCCGCGCGGGCCTGGCCCGGGACGCCGGCGTCGTGCGGGCCGTCGGGACAGGCGGGGTCGGGGGCGGCCGGGTCACAGGCGAACCGGCACCCGGGCACGACGGCCATCGGTGGGAGGACGGCGGCCAGCGCGCGCACCGTCGTCGACTTCGCGGTGCCCTTCTCGCCGCGGACGAGCACGCCGCCGATGGCCGGCGAGACGGCGTTGAGCAGCAGGGCCAGCCGCATGTCGTCCATGCCGACGACGGCGCCGAAGGGGTACGTCATGCGGGGGCACGGGTCCTCTCCCCGGGTGTCCACGCCCGGAGGTGGCAGGAGGCGACGGCGGGAGTTCCTGACTCCCCGGCGGCTGCCGGGTCACAGTGGCGGGACCGCGCCGGAGTCGCACCGGGCTTCCTCCACTGCCGTCGCTGTGGCGGCGCCCATGGAACCACGCCGGGTCGCGCCGGCGACAGGCCGGGCCGATGACTTGACGGAACGGAAAGTGAGAGTCCACTCTTGCCGGCATGGAAAGTCACGACGTGGACCGGGACGCCGCCGCCGCGCAGCTCGCAGCACTGCAGGCCGACCGGGCGGCGCTGGCCGACCGGGTGCTGCAGCCGTGGTGGTACGACGTCGCGCTGGGACTGCTGCTCTTCGGCTTCCTGGCGTCCCGCGCACTCGACTCGCCCTGGGTCACGCTCCCCGCCCTCGTCCTCTTCGGCGCGGGGCTCGGGGCCCTGGTCGCGGCCTACCGGCGGAGGACCGGCGTGTGGGTCGGCACGCCGCCACGCCTGATGGCGCTGTGGGCGGCCGTCGTCCTGGTCGTCCTCGTGCCCGCGTTGGTGCTGGCCGACGGCTTCGGGCAGCGCTGGGCGATGGTGGTCGCCGGCGCGGTGCTGGGGACCGCCGTCGGCGTCCTCAGCCGGGTGTGGGGCCGCCGGTGGGTCGCCGAGCTGCGCGGGCAGCCGTGACCGCGGTCGCGCCGCACTTCGACGCGGTCATCCACCCGCCGCCGCGGCTGCAGATCTGCGGGCTGCTCGCCGCCGTCGACACGATGGAGTTCGCCGCCGTCCGCGACCGGGTGCAGGTGAGCGACTCGGTGCTGTCCAAGCACGTCAAGCAGCTGGAGGAGGCCGGCTACGTCCGGGTGAGCAAGGCGACGATCGCCTCCCGCCAGCGGACCAGCCTGTCGCTGACCAGGGAGGGCCGGCGCGCGTTCGACGCCCACGTCGCCGAACTGCGCCGCATCGCCGGCGTCTGAGGGTGGCGCGCGTCCCCCTGCGCCGGCTCGCCGACGCCGCCGCCCTCGTCGCCGGGGCGGTGCTGGCCGGCGTCCTGCTCGACCTCGCCGGGGTCCCCTCGGCGCCGCTGTTCGGCGGGCTGCTCGCCGGGCTGGTCCGGGGCCTGGCGGGCCGCACCCGGCTGGCCGTGCCCCGGACCGGCACCGCCGCGGCGCAGGCCGTCGTCGGCGTCTCGATCGGGGCGCTGGTCGACCTCGACACCCTGGCCGCGCTGGGCGAGGACTGGCTGCCGGTCCTGCTGGTCACCGTCGCCACCCTGCTGCTCACGGTGACCGCCGGGCTGCTGCTGCGACTGCAGCCGGGGATCGGCCCGGTCACCGGCGCCTTCGCGATGATCGCCGGCGGCGCCTCCGGCATCACCGCGATGGCCCGCGACCTGGGCGCCGACGACCGCATGGTCGCCGTCCTGCAGTACCTGCGGGTGCTGCTCATCGTCGTCGCCATGCCGGTGGTGGCGACCGTGGTCTACGGCGCCCACCCCGGCTCCGGCGGCACGGTCGCCACCCCGGACGGCCCCGGGTGGCCGGCCGGGCTGGCGTTCACCGCCAGCTGCGCGCTGGCCGGGTACGGGCTGGCCCGGCCGGTGCGCCTGCCGGTCCCCGCGCTGCTCGGCCCGATGCTCGTGGCCGCGGCCGTCGACCTCGGCGGGCTCTCCGCCGGCGCCACGGTGCCCGGGGCGGTGGAGGCGGTGGCCTTCGGGCTCATCGGCCTGCAGGTCGGGCTGGCCTTCACCCGGGAGAGCCTGCGCACCATCGGCCGCGCGCTGCCGCTGGCCCTGGCGATCATCGTCGGGCTGGTCGTCGCCTGCGCCGGCCTGGGCGAGGTCCTCGCCGCGGCCACCGGCGCCACCCGGCTGGACGCCTACCTGGCGACGACGCCCGGCGGCCTCTACGCCGTCCTCGCCACGGCCGCCGGCACCGGTGCGGACACGACCTTCGTGCTCGCCGTCCAGGTGCTGCGACTGTTCGTCATGCTGCTGGCCGCGCCGCTGATCGCCCGCCGGCTGCGCCGCCGCCCCGCCTGAGCGGTGGCCCGGACGAGTGGCACGGCACGCCTACCCTCGACCGGGTGAGCCGCGCGCCGAGGGAGGAGACGGAGCTGTCCGACGTGGAGACTGCGGTCGTGGACGACCCGGCCACGGACGAGCAGGACGCCGTCCTGCTGTTCGTGGGCGGCCCCCTCGACGGGCGGGTCGAGGTCCGCGCCGCCCGCCACGGCGACCCGCTCCCCACGGTCACGCACGTGCACCTGCACGACGGCCCGAAGGTCGTCTCGCGCTACGACCTGCAGCCGCTGCCCGGCCGCGCCGGCGTCTACCGCCTGCGCCCCGCGGGGCCCCGGCCCGGCCCCGCCGACCGCGCCTGCTGACACCCGTCACCACCGGGCGGGGACGGCCGGCACTGCCGTCCCGGCGGACCCGCGGCCACCGTGGGTGCGTGCGCGAGACGGTGCTGCTGCTCCACGTCGCGGCCGAGAGCGCCGGCCTCCTGCTCGGCCCGCTGTGGCTGCTGGCGCGGCTGCGCGGGCGGCGGGGCGCGGCGACGGCGGCCGGCTACCTGGCCGCGGTCGCGGTCGTGGCGGCGACCGGCTGTGCCCTGGCGCTGACCGCACCGGGGCTGGGCTGGCTGGTCGGCTCCGGCGTCCTCACCGCGGCGCTCGCCGGCGCCGGCGCACTGGCCCGGAGGCGGGCCTGGCCGCACTGGCCGACCCTGCAGCCGCACCTGCTGGGCGGCTCCTACGTCGCGCTGACCACCGGGCTGCTCGTCGCGCAGACCGGGAGCCCGGCGGCCTGGGTCCTGCCCTCCCTCGTCGCCCAGCTGCCCATCGCGCTCGCGAAGCGGCGGCTGGCCGCGGCCGCCTGACGCCTCACCAGCCCTGGGTGCGCCGCGCGGCGGCGACCACCTGCTCGAACAGCTCCCGGTCCAGCGCCGCGCCCTCCCGCCGCACCGCGGCCGGGTCGAGCACGAGCAGCCGGTCGAGCCGGACCTCGCTGGGACGGCCGCGGCTGTCCCACCGGCCGGTGCCCACGTCCATCCAGGACCGGCCGAACCGGGCCTCGTCCCGGGCGTCGCGGTCGTGGTCCTTGCTGGTCAGCACGAGCCCGACCAGCTCCTCGCCGCGGCGGCCGAGCACCAGCACCGGGCGGTCCTTGCCGCGACCGTCGCCCTCGTCGTAGGGCACCCAGGTCCACACCACCTCGCCGGGGTCGGGCCGGCCGTCGGCGCGCGGCCGGTAGGCGGTGTCGATGCCCGGGGTCGCGCGCGCCGCCCGGGGTGCGCGCGGTGCCTGCCTGCGTGCGGGGGCGGCCGCCCGGCGGACGACGGGGGCGGCGGCGGACACCAGCCGGGTGAGGACGTCGACGAGTCGGGAGGCCATGCGGGCACCGTACGGACCGGGGTCTCCGCCGTCCCGTCTGTCCCGTTCGTCACACCGGTACCAATTCGCCTCGGTTCTGGTTGCGGAGCGTCCTGCCGGGGCACCATTGGGTCACGGGGCCGTCGTCGCCGCGCCCCGGGAGAGGGGGCTCCCACATGACCTCGGCCCTGCCCGTGATCCCCGCCGTGCCGCGCTCGCGCGAGGTGCGCGCCAGCGTCCTCGCCGCGTTCCAGCTGGTCGAGGACGCGCGCTACCTCGGCACCGAGCGCCGGCCGCGGCACACCCGCCTCCGCCGGATCGCCGAGCGGACCGTCGCCAGCCGCCGCCTGGCGCGCGACGTCTCCCTCCCGTAGCGACCGGCCCCGTCGCGGGCACGGGACGACGGGGCACGGGACGACGGGGCACGGGGCGACGGGGTACTAGGCGACGCAGAACTCGTTGCCCTCGGGGTCGGCCAGCGTCGCCCACTCCATCGGGCCGATCGAGGCCCGGTGCAGCTCCCGCGCGCCCATGCCCACGAGCCGGGCCACCTCCGCCTCCCGCTGCTCCGCACCGACGTGCAGGTCGAGGTGGACGCGGTTCTTGACCGTCTTCGGCTCGGGCACGCGCTGGAACAGCACCCGGGGCCGCCCCGGGTCCGGCGAGGTGAGCGCCGCGCCGATGGCCCACACCAGCGCACCGCGGTGCGTCGTGGTGTCGGCCTCGGTGGCGTGACCCTGCTCCACCATCCGCCGGATGAAGTCCTCGTCCTGCGGCTCCACCTGCCAGCCCAGCGCCTCGGCCCACCAGTCGGCGAGCGGGTGCGGGTCGGCGGAGTCGATCGTCACCTGGAACTCGGTCGCCATGCGCGGAGCCTGCCAGCGACCAGTGACAGGTCCACTCAGAGCTCGAGCGCCAGCTCCGCGCGCAGCGTGGCGTCGTCGGGCAGCGGGCTCTCCAGCCGGCAGTGGTCGCGGATCATCGTGCCGAACGGCGGCAGCGCGGCGCGGTCCACCTGCGCGGCCGGGTCCCACAGCCCCGAGCGCATCACCGCCTTGGCGCACTGCAGGTAGGCCCGCGTCACGGTGACCACCAGCACCGAGCGCGGCGCCCGGCCGAACTCGGTGAGGTCGAGGCCCGGGACGTCGGGTCCGGCCAGCGCCGCGGTGCCGTAGACCTTCAGCGTCTCCTCGACACCCGGGACGAGGAAGAGCAGCGCCACCTGCGGGTTGGCCGCCACGTTGCGCAGGCTGTCGAGCCGGTTGTTGCCCTGCCGGTCCGGCAGCACCAGCCGGTGCTCGTCGAGGACCCTGACGAAGCCCGGGTCACCGCCGCGCGGGGAGACCTCCGGCGCTCCCGAGGCGTCCGCGGTGGAGAGCACCGCGAACGGTGCCAGCCCGACGAAGGCGCGGCAGTGGGCGTCGAGGTGGTCGATCTCCTTGTCCAGCACCAGCTGCGAGGGCGGCCGGTAGGACGCCAGGACGGGATCGGGAGGGAGGTCGGCCTGCACGGGAGGACGGTAGCCCCGTTAGCTTCCGGGTCGTGCCCGTGTCGTGGAGCTCCCCGGTCCGGTTCGTCGAGTGCGACCAGCAGGGGGTGGTCTTCAACGCCCACTACCTGGTCTGGGCCGACGAGGCGTCGATGGTCTGGTGGGCCTCGGTCGGGCTGCCGTGGGACGAGCTGGTGGAGCAGACCGACCCCGTCGTCAAGGCCAGCTCGCTGGAGTGGTCGTCGTCGGCCCGCTGGGGCGACACGGTCACCGTCGACGCCGAGCCCGAGCGGCTCGGGCGCAGCAGCCTGACGGTGCGGTTCACCGTGCGCGTCGGCGAGCGGGTCTGCTGCGCCGTCCGGAACACGTACGTGGCCGTCGCCGACGGCGCCGCGGCGCCCTGGCCCGACGACGTCCGCACCCGCCTGGAGGCGGCGCTCAGCGCGGGCTGAGCGCGTCCCCGGGCGGCAGCAGCGGCAGGTCCGCCGGCGGGCCCTGCTCGACCAGCCGCCACAGCGCCGCGGTGTCGGCGTGCTCGGCCACCAGGTCGCCGAGGGCGTCCAGGCGCCGCTCGCGCACCGCGGCGAAGGAGGTGTCCGGCGCCGGGACGAACCGCCGCCCGGTCGCCCGGGCCACCTCGGCGAGGAAGGCGCGGCGGAAGCCGTCGTTCTCCATCGCCCCGTGCCAGGTGGTGCCCCACACCGACCCCGCGCGGCCGCCGTCCAGGAAGGGCTCGGCGCCGCCCTCGTCGTAGGTCACCTGCCCGTGGTGGATCTCGTAGCCGCGCACCGGGTGCCCGAGCGCGTGCCCGGCCGGGCGGCCCAGGGTCTTCTCCCGCGCGAAGCGGACGTCGGCCGGCAGCAGCCCCAGCCCGGCGACCGCCCCGGCGCGCGACTCGACGTCGTCGGTGACGGTGCGCGCGAGCATCTGGTGGCCGCCGCAGATGCCGAGCACCGGTCGCCCCGCGGCGGCGTGGCGGGCCACGGCGTCGGCCAGCCCGGTCGCCCGCAGCCACGCGAGGTCGGGAACGGTGGCGCGGGTGCCCGGCAGCACCACGAGGTCGGCGTCGGCGAGCTCCTCGGGCCGGCTGACGAAGCGCACCAGCACGCCCGGCTCGGCGGCCAGCGCGTCGAGGTCGGTGGAGTTCGACAGCCGCGGCAGCCGGGCGACCGAGACCCGGAGCACGTCCTCGCCGTGCGGCGGGCCGGCCGAGGAGACGCCGGTGGGGATGCCGAGGGAGTCCTCGACGTCGAGCGCGGCGCCGGGCAGCCACGGCAGCACGCCCAGCGTCGGGCGCCCGGTGAGCTCGGTGAGCCGGTCCAGCCCGGGCCGCAGCAGCCGGACGTCGCCGCGGAACTTGTTGACCAGGAAGCCCGCGACCAGCCGCTGGTCGGCCGGCGGCATGAGCGCGACCGTGCCGTAGAGGGCGGGGAAGACCCCGCCGCGGTCGATGTCGCCGACGACGACGACCGGCAGCCCCGCGGCGGTGGCCAGGCCCATGTTGGCGATGTCGTCGGCGCGCAGGTTGATCTCGGTGGGGGAGCCGGCGCCCTCGCAGACGACGACGTCGAAGCGCGACCGCAGGTCGGCCAGGCAGCCGAGCACCTGCTCGAGCAGCGCGGCCTTCATCGGCCGGTAGGACAGCGCGGTCACCTCGGCCACCGGCCGGCCCAGCACGACGACCTGGCTGGCGTCCTCCCCGCCGGGCTTGAGCAGCACCGGGTTCATCGCCGCCTCGGGCGGCACGCCGGCGGCCGCGGCCTGCACCACCTGCGCCCGGCCGATCTCGGCGCCGTCCGGGGTGACCATCGAGTTGTTGCTCATGTTCTGCGCCTTGAACGGCGCCACCCGCACGCCCTGGCGGGCCAGCCAGCGGCAGATGCCGGCGGTGACCACCGACTTGCCGGCGTCCGAGGTCGTGCCGGCGACGAGCAGGGCGCCGCTCACGAGACGGGGCGGGGTGCGCCCCAGCCGGCCTTCTCCTGCCCGGAGAGGTCGGCGATCGCCTCCATGATCCGGTCGGTGACCTCCCGGCGGGCGCGGCCGTTGCCGGCCTTCCCGGCGTGGTCGGGGAAGGTCAGCGGCTCGCCGAAGACCACCGAGAAGCGGTGTGGGCGCGGCCACCGCGACCCCACCGGCTGGATGCGGTCGGTGCCGCGGACGGCGACCGGCACCACCGGGCAGCCCGCGGTGAGCGCCAGCCAGGCCACCCCGGTCTTGCCGCGGGCCAGTCGGCCGTCGCGCGAGCGGGTGCCCTCGGGGTAGATGCCGAAGCCCTCGCCCTGGCGCAGCACGCCGAGCGCGGTGTCGAGCGCGGCCTGGGCGGCGCGGTGGGTCTCCCGCTCGACGGGCATC
This sequence comes from Geodermatophilus tzadiensis, assembly GCF_003002915.1. GTDB lineage: Bacteria > Actinomycetota > Actinomycetes > Mycobacteriales > Geodermatophilaceae > Geodermatophilus > Geodermatophilus tzadiensis. Next base: position 175,807 of record NZ_PVTG01000010.1, read on the forward strand.
GCGCCGAGGGCGCCGAACAGCGTGCGGCTCAGCCAGCCGCCGACCCCGGGGGAGGTGAAGTACTCGGCCTTGGCCAGGTAGTGCACCCGCCGGGGCGCGGAGAGGGGGATGACCATGCTGTCGATGAACGACAGGTGGTTGCTGGCGATGATGAACGCCCCCTCGACCGGGACGTTGCCCCGCCCGCGCACCCGCGGCCGGAACAGCAACCAGAACAGCGGCCGCAGCACGAAGCGCGCCACGAGGTAGAACACGCCGGTCTCCCCTCCTCGGGCCGCGGGCCGGCGTCCGTCCCACCGGTGCGCGCCCCGGGCATCCTCCCCCGCCGCGCCGCCCGCCGAGGAGGCAGGGCGGCGGGGGAGGGCGGGGTCACCCGCGCGGTGCGGTCAGGGTGCCCGGTGGTCGGGCGGGCAGGCGTCGCGCAGGATGGCCCGGACGTCGGCCGGCAGCACGCCGTGCCCCGACGCCGAGGACACCAGGTCGACGGCGACCTCGCGGACCTTGCGGTGGGTGTGGCTGGAGATGTGCGCCAGCAGGTCGAAGGCCACCTGGTCGCCGCAGCCGGTGAGCAGCATGAGCACGCCCTTGGCCTGCTCGATCGGCGCCCGGCTCTGCATCGCGCTGCGCAGTTGCCCGATCTCGGTCTCCAGCGCGCGGATGCGCTCCTCGGCCGCCCGCGAGCTGCCCGACGGCGCCTCCACGACCAGCCCCTCGACGGCGGTCACCGTGCCGTCGTCGTCGAGCTGCGGCTCCCCGAGGAACACCACGGGGCGCTCGTCCCCGCCGTCGGGCGCCAGCCGGACCTCCAGGCAGAAGCCCTGGGCGCCGGTGACGGCGGCCGACAGCGCGTCGATGGTGCGGGGGCGGTCGTCGGGGTGCTGCGCGGCGACGAGGGCCTCGGTGCACGGGCCCGCCTGCCCGCCGGTCAGCCCGTGCAGCGCGGCCATCTCCTCCGACCACCACCACTCGCCGCTGAGCCGGTCGTAGCGCCACCGGCCGGCGAGGCGGGTGCGCCGGGTGGTCAGCGGGGAGGGCGCCGGGGGGCGGGGCAGCTGCGGGGCGGCCGGCCGCGGCGTGGGTGCGGCGTGCCGGTGGAGGGGGCGGGACACGGTCGACGTCATGGCGTGCTCCGGAGGACGCGCGCCGGGCGAGGCCCGGGAGAGCGCCGCTCAGCCGTGGGTTCGACCTCAGGCGGTATGCCGGCTGGGCCGGCCGCTCGGGACCCTGCTGACGGTAGCCGCCCGGACCGCCGGATGCACGCTTTTCGGCACGGGCTCGTTTCCCCGCTCCCGCCCGACCCCGACGGCCAGCCGGGCGGCCGCTGCCAGGGCGGCGGCGGCCAGCCAGACGGCGCGGGAGAGCCGGACCGCCCGGACGACGTCGCCGCTGCCGGGACCGCGGCCGTCCCCGAGCACCGGCCGGTCCTCGACCCGGGTGCCGTAGACGTTGCGCCCGCCCAGCCGCAGCCCCAGCGCGCCGGCCGCGGCGGCCTCGCAGCGCCCGGCGTTGGGGCTCGGGTGGGCGGCGCCGTCGCGGCGCCACACGCGCAGCGCCCCGCGGGCGGAGCCGCCGGCCAGGGGGGCGCAGGCCACGGTGAGGGCGGCGGTCAGCCGGGCGGGCAGCCAGTTGGCGGCGTCGTCGGCGCGGGCGGCGGCCCAGCCGAAGCGGGCGTACCGCGGCGAGCGGTGGCCGACCATCGCGTCGAGCGTGTTGACCGCGCGGTACCCCAGCAGCCCGGGCAGCCCGGCCAGCGCGCCCCACACCAGCGGCGCGACGGCGGCGTCGGAGGTGTTCTCCGCGACCGACTCCACCGTGGCCCGGGCCAGTTCGCCGGCATCGAGCGCCGAGGGGTCCCGCCCGGCCAGGGTGGGCAGCAGGGCGCGTGCGGTCGGCAGGTCACCGGCGTCGAGGGCCCCGGCCATCGCGGTGGCGGCGCGCCCCAGCGAGGTGCCCCCGAGCACCGCCCAGGTGGCGACGGCGACCACCGGTGTGCGGACCGCCGGCCGGTCGCGGGTCGCCCGGTCCAGCCCGGCCCCCAGGCCCGCCGCGGCTCCCACGAGGACCGCCGCGTACCCGGCGCCGGCCGCCCGCGCGTCCCGCCACACCCGTCGCTCGAGCGCCGCGGCGACCGTGCCGAAGCCGGCCACCGGGTGACGGCGCCGCGGGTCGGCCAGCAGCAGGTCGGCGGCCGCGCCGAGGGCCAGGCCCACAGCGGTGGGGACGTCTCGGCGGGGCGGCACGGCGTCCATCCTGCCCAGGGCGCTTCCTAGGATCGCGGCCATGCGCCTGCCCGGCCGTTACGACGGCGTCGCCCGGCCGATCGTCACCTACGGCAGCAACGAGGTGCTGCACCGGCCGACCGCGCCGGTCACCGAGTTCGACGAGCGGCTGCGCCGGCTGGTGCTGGACATGTTCGCCTCGATGCGCGAGGCCGACGGGGTGGGGCTGGCGGCCAACCAGATCGGCGTCGACGCGCGCGTCTTCGTCATCGACTGCCCCGACGCGCGCGGGGAGGACGTCGTCGGCTACGTGGTGAACCCGGAGCTCACGCTGCTCGGCCCGGCCGACGGCGAGCCCGCCGAGGAGGTCACCGAGGAGGGCTGCCTGTCGGTGCCCGGTCCCTACGCCGAGCTCGCGCGCACCTTCCGCGCCCGGGTGGACGGCGTCGACGTGAAGGGCAGGGCGGTCTCGATCGAGGCCACCGGCATGGCCGCGCGCTGCCTGCAGCACGAGGTCGACCACCTCGACGGCGTCGTCTACGTCGACCGGCTGCCCGCCGAGCTGCGGGAGCGGCTGCTGGCCGAGGCGGCCGTGCCCGAGGGCGAGCTGCCGGCGTGACGGGGACCGCGGACCCGGCCGTCGCGCCGGTCGTCGTCGTCGGGATCGGCGCCGACGGCTGGGAGGGGCTGGCGCCCACCTCGCGCGCCGAGGTGGAGCGCGCCGAGGTGCTCATGGGCAGCGCCCGGCAGCTGTCCCTCGTGCCGGAGGAGGTCCCCGCCGAGCGGGTGCCCTGGCCCTCGCCGCTCTCCGAGGCGCTGCCGGGCCTGGTCGACCAGCACGCGGGCCGGGCCGTGGTGGTGCTGGCCAGCGGTGACCCGATGCTGTCGGGGATCGGCACCACGCTCACCCGCCTCCTCGGCGCCGAGCGGGTGCGGGTGCTGCCGGCGCCGTCGTCGGTGTCGCTGGCCTGCGCCCGGCTGGGCTGGGCGGTCGAGGACACCGAGGTGGTCTCCCTGGTCGGCCGGCCGATCGAGCTGCTGCACCCGCACGTGCAGCCCGGCCGGCGGCTGCTGGTGCTCGGGTCCGACGGCGAGACGCCGGCGCAGGTGGCCGCGCTGCTGTCCGACCGCGGCTACGGGCCGAGCCTGGTGACCGTGCTCGGCGGGCTGGGCGGCCCCGACGAGGAGGTGCGCAGCGGCACCGCGGCCACCTGGTCGCAGCCGGCGCCGGCACTGGTGGTCACCGCCGTCGAGTGCCGGGCCGACCGGGGCACCGCGCCGCTGCCGACCACCCCGGGCCTGCCCGACGGCGCCTACGAGTCCGACGGGCAGCTGACCAGGTCCGAGGTCCGCGCGGTGACGCTGTCGCGGCTGGCCGCCGTCCCCGGGCAGCTGCTGTGGGACGTCGGTGCGGGCGCGGGCTCCATCGGCATCGAGTGGATGCGCGCGCACCCCACCTGCCGCGCGGTCGCCGTCGAGGCCTCCGCCGAGCGGGCCGAGCGGATCGCCCGCAACGCCGCGCGGCTCGGCGTCCCCTACCTGCGCGTGGTGCACGGGCACGCACCGGACGTGCTGGCGCGGCTGGGCGCCCCCGACGCGGTGTTCATCGGCGGCGGCCTGACCACGCCGCTGCTGGTCGAGACCTGCTGGGACGCCCTCCCCGTGGGCGGCCGGATGGTGGCCAACGCCGTCACGGTGGAGAGCGAGGCGGTGCTCGCCCGGTGGCACGCGGAGGTCGGCGGCGAGCTGGTGCGGGTGGAGGTCTCGCGCGCCGAGCCGGTCGGGTCGTTCACCGGCTGGAAGCCCGCGATGCCCGTGACGATCTGGTCGGTGACCCGGTGGTGAGCGAGCACGTCCGCGGAAGTGCACCGTGCACGTCCGCGGGAGTGCACGGGAGGGGCGGCCGGGCATGACCGTGCACTTCATCGGCGCCGGCCCGGGCGCGGCCGACCTGGTCACCCTGCGGGCGGCGCGCGTCATCGCCGCCGCTCCCGTCTGCCTCTACGCCGGCGCCCTGGTGCCGCGCGAGCTGCTCGACACCGCCCCGCCCGGCGCCCGGCTGGTCGACACCGCCGACCTCGACCTCGACGAGATCACCGCCGAGCTGGTCGCCGCGCACGAGGCCGGCCTCGACGTCGCCCGGCTGCACTCCGGTGACCCGTCGGTCTACAGCGCCATGGCCGAGCAGATGCGCCGGCTCGACGCGGCCGGCGTGCCCTACGAGGTCGTCCCCGGGGTGCCGGCGTTCGCCGCGGCGGCGGCGTCGCTCAAGCGCGAGCTGACCGTGCCGGGGGTCGGGCAGACGGTGGTCCTCACCCGCACGTCGGCCCGTTCGACGCCGATGCCGCCGGGGGAGGAGCTGGCCGCCTACGCCGCCACCGGCGCCACGCTCGTGCTGCACCTGGCCGTGCAGCGGATGGCCGAGCTCGCCCCGCAGCTGGCCGAGCACTACGGCGACGACGGCCCGGTCGCCGTCGTCGCCCGCGCCAGCCGCGACGACGAGCTGGTGCTGCGCGGCACGCTCGCCGACATCGCCGGGCAGGTCGAGGCCGCGGGGGTGCGGCGGACGGCGGTCGTCGTCGTCGGCCCGGTGCTCACCGCCGCCGAGTTCCCCGACAGCCACCTGTACTCGACGACGCGATGCCGTCAGGCCTGACCCACCACCACGCCGGCGCGGTCGACCACCACGACGTCGACCGCCACCGGCGACCCGCGCAGCACGCCCAGCGCGGTCTCCCGGGCACCCGCGGCCACCAGGTCGCCCAGCGGCAGCCCGGCGTCCTGGCACTGCCGCAGCGCGTCGAGCGCGGTGTTCGCCCCGCGCACGCCCGCGACCAGCCCGGCGGAGCCGCCGGCGGACGCCACCCGGGCGGCGAGGGAGTCGAAGGAGACCTGCGAGCGGCCCGAGTGCAGGTCGAGGTGGCCGTCGGCGAGCTTGGCCAGCTTGCCGATGCCGCCGGCCACGGTCAGCCGCGGCACCGGGTGGCGGCGCAGGTACTTGAGCACCGCGCCGGCGAAGTCGCCCATGTCCAGCAGCGCGTCCTCGGGCAGGCCGTACAGCTCCTGCACCGTCTTCTCGCTGGTGGAGCCGGTGCAGCCGGCGACGTGCTCGTGCCCGGCGGCGCGGGCGACGTCGATGCCGCGCCGGATCGAGTCGATCCACGACGAGCACGAGTAGGGGACGACGACGCCGGTCGTGCCCAGCACCGACAGCCCGCCGAGGATCCCCAGCCGCGGGTTCCACGTCCGCCGCGCCAGCTCGGCGCCGTTCTCGATGGACACCTCGACGACCACGTCGCCGCTGCCGCCGTGCCGCGCCGCCACCGCGGCCACGTGCGCGCGGATGAACTGCCGCGGCACCGGGTTGATCGCCGGCTCGCCGACCGCCAGCGGCAGCCCGGGCTTGGTCACCGTGCCCACGCCCTCACCGGCCCGGAACACCACCCCGCTGCCCGGCTCGCCCGGCGTCACCCGCACGCCGACCAGCGCGCCGTGGGTGACGTCGGGGTCGTCGCCGGCGTCCTTGACGACCCCGGCGCTGGCCGCGCCGTCCTCCAGCGACTCGGTCGCCAGCGCGAAGGAGGGGTGCCGGTCGTGGGGCAGGTCGATGGTCACCGGGTCGGGGAACTCGCCGGTGAGCAGCGCGGTGTAGGCCGCGGTGGTGGCCGCCGTCGCGCACGCGCCGGTGGTCCAGCCGTGCCGCAGCCCCGCGGCGCCGTCCCTGCTCACCGGCCCATGATCCCCGGCCGCGCGGCATGAGCGGGCAGGTGCTCGTGCTCGGCGGCACCGGGGAGGCCCGGCGGCTGGCCGCGGCCCTGGTGGCCGGCGGCGCCGACGTCCTGTCCAGCCTCGCCGGGCGGGTGGCCGACCCGGTGCTGCCCGAGGGTGGGGTGCGGGTCGGCGGCTTCGGCGGCGCCGACGGGCTGGCCGGCTGGCTGGCGGAGCACCGGCCACGCGCCCTCGTCGACGCCACCCACCCCTTCGCCGCCCGGATCACCGCGTCGGCCGCCGCGGCCGCCGCCCGCACCGGGGTGCCGCTGCTGCGCCTGCAGCGGCCGGGCTGGACGCCGGGGCCGGGGGATCGCTGGACGTACGTGGACTCCCTGGCCGAGGCGGCCGGCGCCGTCCGGGACGCCGGCAGCGTCCTGCTCACCACCGGCCGGCAGGGGGTGGGCGCGTTCGCGGGCCTGACCGGGCGGGTGCTGGTGCGCTCGGTCGACCCGCCCGGCGAGCCGCTGCCGGCCCGGGCGGTGCTGCTGCTGGCCCGCGGCCCGTTCGCCGTCGACGACGAGGTGGCGCTGATGCGGGAGCACCGCGTCGACGTCGTCGTCACCAAGGACTCCGGCGGCGCGATGACCGAGGCCAAGCTGGTCGCGGCGCGGGAGCTCGGGCTGCCCGTGGTGCTGGTCCGCCGCCCGCCGCTGCCCGCCGGCGTGCCGGTCGTGGCGACGGTCGAGGAGGCGGTGTCCTGGACAAACCGGTTGAGACGCACCCGTGCCGGAACGGAGGATGGCCCCTCGTGGAACCGATGACCGAGCAGCAGGTGCGGCGCTCCTTCGTGAACTGCTCGAAGGGCGAGGCCGGCGCCGCCATCCTCCCGCGCGACCTCGCCGACCTGCCGTGGGAGGAGCTCGAGGTGCTCGGCTGGCGCGACCCCAAGGCGCCGCTGCGCGGCTACCTCGTCGTCCAGCGGGAGGACGGGCCGGTCGGCATCGCGCTGCGCGCGGCGGAGTCGCGCATGTCGGCCCGCCGCAGCGTCATGTGCCTGCTCTGCCGCTCGACGCACTCCGGCGACGCCGTCTCGCTGTTCACCGCGCGCCGCGCCGGGGCGGCCGGCCGCAACGGCAACACGGTGGGCACCTACGTGTGCGCCGACCTCGGCTGCGCCGCCCGCGCCCGCACCGAGATCCCGCCGTGGCTGCGCGACCGCGACCCCGTCGAGGTGGGCGAGGAGCGGGTCGCCGAGCTGCGGGGGCGCGTGGCGGAGTTCGTCGACGCCGTGCTGCGGTGACCCCGCTGGTCCTGTTCGACCTCGACGGCACGCTGGTCGACTCGACGCCGGGCATCGCCGCCTCGGTGCGGGTCGCCGCGGCCGCCGTCGGTCTGCCCGAGCCGACGCCGGCGCAGCTGCGCGACGTGGTCGGCCCGCCGCTGCAGGACGGTCTCGCCACCGTGCTCGGCGTCCCGCCGGCCGACGTCGACCGCGCGGTCGCGGCCTACCGGGCGCACTACTCGGCCGGGGCGCTGTTCGACGTCACCGTCTACGACGGCGTCCCCGACCTGCTGCGGACCCTGCGCGCCGCCGGCTCCGTGCTCGCGGTGGCCACCAGCAAGCCGGAGGCCCTCGCCGTCCGGGTGCTGGGGCACGTGGGCCTGCTGCGTGCCTTCGCGAGCGTGCACGGCGCCACGTTCGACGGGACGGTGCGGCACAAGGACCAGGTGGTGGCCGCGGCGCTGGCCGCCCACCCCGGCCGGCGGCCCGCCGTGCTGGTGGGTGACCGGGCGCAGGACGTCCTGGGCGCGGCCGCGCACGGGCTGCCCTGCGTCGGCGCCGGCTGGGGTCCGGGCGGTCCGGTCGAGCTGGCCGGCGCGGGTGCGGCGGCCGTCGCCGCGGTGCCCGCCGAGGTGCCGTCCGCACTGGTACGGGTAGCGGGGCCCGCGACGGGCTAGACACCGGTCGTGACCGCGCCCCCGCTGACCGACGCGCTGCAGGAGCTGCGCGACGCCGTCGCCGCCGCACCGCTGGGCCTGGCGACGCCGTCGCGGGAGGCCACCGCGCGCACCGCCCGGGCGGTGGTCGACCAGGTCGACGACTACCTGCTGCCGCGGCTGCGCGACCTCGACGCGCCGCTGCTGGCGGTGGTCGGCGGCTCCACCGGCGCGGGCAAGTCCACGCTGGTCAACAGCGTGCTCGGCGCCCGGGTCACCACGCCGGGCGTGCTGCGGCCCACGACGCGCGCCCCCGTGCTGGTGTGCTCGCCGGCCGACCGCGCCGCCTTCTCCGGCGACCGCGTGCTGCCGGGCCTGGCCCGCACCACGGGGGAGGGGGACGTCGCGGGCGGGCTGCGGCTGGTCGCCTCCGAGGCGCTGCCGCCCGGGCTGGCGCTGATCGACGCCCCCGACGTCGACTCGGTGGTGGAGGCCAACCGCGACCTCGCCGGCCAGCTGCTGTCGGCGGCGGACCTGTGGGTCTTCGTGACGACGGCGGCCCGCTACGCCGACGCCGTCCCCTGGGACCTGCTGCGGACGGCGCAGGAGCGGGGCACCGCGCTGGCCGTCGTCCTGGACCGGGTCCCGCCCGAGGCGGTCGACGAGGTGGCCGCCGACCTCGCCGGGATGCTGCAGCGCGGGGGGCTGGGCGCGGCGCGGCTGTTCGTCGTCGAGGAGCGGCCGCTGACCGACGGCTTCCTGCCCGAGGACCAGGTCGCCGCGCTGCGCGGGTGGCTGCGCGGGCTGGCCGCCGACCAAGAGCAGCGCGCCGCCGTCGTCCGGCAGACGCTGGCCGGGGCGCTGGAGAGCCTCGACGGGCGGGTGGCCGCCGTCGCCGCGGGCGTCGAGGAGCAGGCCGCCGCCGCCGGGACGCTGCGGTCGGCCGCCGGCGCCGCCTACGACGGGGCCCGGGACGCGGTCAGCGAGGGCGTCAGCAACGGCAGCCTGCTGCGCGGCGAGGTGCTGGCCCGGTGGCAGGACTTCGTCGGCACCGGCGAGTGGATGCGCTCGCTGCAGACCCAGGTGGGCCGGCTGCGCGACCGGCTCGCCGCGGCGCTGACCGGCCGGCCGACCTCGCCGGACTCGCTGCAGGGCGCGCTGGAGTCCGGCGTCGAGACGCTGCTGCGCGCCGAGGCCGACCGCGCCGCCGACCGCACGGTCACCGCCTGGCGGGCGCTGCCCGGCGGGCCGGGGCTGCTGGCCGGCCGGGAGGAGGAGCTGTCGGGCGTCTCGCCGGACTTCGCGCCGGTCGCCGCCGAGGAGGTGCGCGACTGGCAGGGCTTCGTGCTCGACCTGGTGCGCGAGGAGGGGCGGGGCAAGCGCTCGCAGGCGCGGCTGCTGTCGTGGGGCGTCAACGGCGCCGGCGCGGTGGTGATGGTCGCCGTGTTCGCCTCGACGGCGGGGCTGTCGGGCGCGGAGCTCGCCATCGCGGGCGGGACGACGGCGGTCGGGCAGCGGGTGCTCGAGGCGGTGTTCGGCGACGCCGCGGTGCGGGCGCTGGCCACCCGGGCCCGCGCCGACCTCGACGCCCGCGCCGACCGGCTGCTGCGCTGGGAGGAGGACCGCTTCGAGGAGCTGCTGGCCGGCACCGCGGTCGCCGACGACGCCGCCGTCCGGCTGCGGGCCGCCGTCGCCGCGCTGTCCGCCGCCCGCGGGACCGCCGCGTGAGGGCCCGGGAGCTGTCGCTGGCCGACCGGCTGGCCGCGCTGCGCGAGGCGGTCGGCGTCGCGGAGGGCCGGCTGGAGGTGCCCGAGGTGGGCACCGCCCGGTCGCTGTTGGCCAAGGCCGGGGCCCGCGAGGCGCTGGGTGACGCCACGGTGGTGGCGCTGGCCGGGGCCACCGGCAGCGGCAAGTCGACGCTGTTCAACGCGCTCTCCGGCGCCGAGGTGAGCACGCCCGGGGTGCGGCGGCCGACCACCGGGGTGGCGCACGCCAGCGTCTGGGGCGAGCACGGCGCCGACCGGCTGCTCGACTGGCTGGAGGTGCCACGCCGGCACCGGGTGGCCGACCCCGACCCGGCGCTGGACGGGCTGGTGCTGCTCGACCTGCCCGACCACGACAGCGTGCGGCTGGAGAACCGGCTGGAGGTCGACCGGCTGGTGCAGCTGGTCGACGTCCTGGTGTGGGTGCTCGACCCGCAGAAGTACGCCGACGACGCCGTCCACACCCGCTACCTGGCGCCGCTGGCCGGGCACTCCGGTGTGCTGCTGGTGGTGCTCAACCAGGTGGACCGGCTCGACGAGGCCGCCGCGGTGGCCTGCCTGACCGATCTGCGCCGGCTGCTCGACGAGGAGGGCCTGACCGGGACGCCGGTGCTGCCCACCGCGGCGCGCACCGGCCACGGGCTGCCCGAGCTGCGCGCCGAGCTGGCCCGCCGGGTGGGCGCGCGCAAGGCCGCCAGCGACCGGCTCACCGCCGACGCCCGTGCCGCCGCCGGTGCCCTGGCCGGGCACTGCGCGCCGGACCTCGGGCCCGACCGCGGCCCCGGCCGCGGCGCCCGCGACGAGCTCACCGGCGCGCTGGCCGACGCCGCCGGGGTGCCGGCCGTCGTGGGCGCCGTCGAGCGCTCGGCCCGGCGCAGCGGCACCGCGCACACCGGCTGGCCACTGCTGCGCTGGACGGCGAAGCTGCGCGGCGACCCGCTGGGCCGGCTGCACCTCGGCGACGAGCGGGTGCGGACCTCGCTGCCGCAGGCCGGCGCGGTGCAGCGGGCCGGGATGGACGCCGCGCTGCGCCGGGCCCGCGACGACGCCGGCCGCGGGCTGCCGCCCGCCTGGCGCGACGAGCTGCGCCGGACGTCGGAGGACACCGAGGAGCGGCTGGCCGACCGGCTCGACCGTGCCGTGGCCGGCACCGACCTCGGCCCGGACCGGACGCCGCTGTGGCAGCGCGCCGCCGGGGGCCTGCAGTGGCTGCTCGCGCTGACCGCGCTGGTGGGCGCGCTGTGGCTGCTCGCGCTGGCCGGGCTGGGGCTGCTGAAGCTCGACGACGTCGTGCCGCTGCCGCGGGTGCAGGGCATCCCGCTGCCCACGCTGCTGCTGGTGGGCGGGCTGCTCGCCGGGCTGCTCCTGGCCCTGGTGTGCCGGCCGCTGGTCGCCGCCGGGGCCAGACGCCGGGCCCGGACGGCGCGGAAGCGGCTGACCGCCCGGGTGGCCGAGGTGGCCGACGAGGAGGTGCTGGCGCCGCTGGCCGAGGCCCGCGCCGACCACGACCGGTTCTGCGCCGCGGTCGGTCGCGCCCGGTCCTGAGGTGGAGGACCCGACGCCCCATGGTGGCCACGGGCGTGGACGCCGGCTGCCCGGCCCGACAGGCTGGCCCGTCGAGCACCGAGGAGAGGAGCAGGCGATGGCCGCGCGCTACGAGTACAAGGTCGAGGAGATCCGCGAGGGCGTGATCGGCGGCAAGATGTCCGGTGACAAGCTCGAGAAGGTCCTGAACTCGCACGCTCGCGAGGGCTGGCAGCTCAAGGCGATCACCGCCGTCGAGGTGAAGGGCCGCATCGGACCGGGCGGCGTCGAGGGAGTGCTGGTGACCTTCGAGCGGGCCCTCGTCTGACCTCTCCCGCGGCGGGCCGCCGGGGCTCCCGGAGTGGGAGGACCCCGGGTGCCCCTGCTGGACTGCCCGGGATGGCTCGCCGGCCTCCGGACCCGACAGCCACGGACTCTCTCGGAGAGGCCCGAGCCGACGTCCCGGCGACCCGGCTCAGAACGGTGGCGGGTCGTCCGGGTCGTCCGGGTCGGCCGGCGGCGCCGTAGGTGAGGCGTCGGTGTCGTCCGGTGGTGCGTCCGGTGGTGGGGGCTCGGGCGGTGGAGGTGGTCGCATGCCCGGTGGCCGGGTGGTCCTGGTGATGCCGGACGGGGTGGTCACGGTGAGCAGTCCGTCGGCGGTCATGGTGAACCGCCAGTCGGGGGCGAAGGTCTTGAGCCGGTGGTGGCTGCGGCACAGGCAGCACAGGTTGGCGCAGTCGGTGGCGCCGCTGCAGGAGTGTGGGAGGACGTGGTCGGCGTCGGCCCAGCCCACTCGTTGGCCGCAGCCGGGGAAGCGGCAGCTGCGGTCGCGGGTGCGCACGAACATCTGCTGTGCCGCCGACGGCTCGTAGGCGGCGACCGGAGCCGGCTGGTCGAGCAGCGCGCACCCGCACTCGCCCTCGGGGTGGTCAGGGCAGCCGCGGCGGGCGAGGCGGCGCAGCTGCTCGAGCGTGGTGGTGGCGCGCAGGGCGCCGTCGTCGTCGGCCAGCGCCAACGCGACCGACCCGCCCTCCGGCGTAC
>NZ_PVTG01000011.1 GCF_003002915.1 Geodermatophilus tzadiensis
CACCCGCTACGACAAGCACGTCCGCAACTACGCCGGCGCGCTCAACCTCGCCGCGCTACTGACCTGGCTCCCTTGATCCGGCAGAAACTCCCTAGCGGACCTCGACGCCGCGCCAGAACGCGACGCGGCCGGTGATCTCCTTCGCCGCGTTCTTGGGCTGCGGGTAGTACCAGGCCGCGTCCGGGTTGGTCTGCCCGTCGACCTCGAGCGTGTAGTACGACGCCTCGCCCTTCCACGGGCAGGTGGTGTGGGTCGACGACGGGCGCAGCACGTCCTCGCGCACCGACTCGCGCGGGAAGTAGGCGTTGCCCTCCACGGTGACGATGTCGTCGGACTCGGCGACGACGGTCCCGTTCCAGGTGGCTGTGGTCATGACCGGATCGTCCTCCGCGCCCGGCCCCCGCGGCACCCCGCGGACGCGTGAGACCTGGTCGGCTGGGCATGGGAGCGGGGGAGGGGTGTGCACCGGCCCGTCGCGCCGGCCCATCGGCGTCGCGTCGCGCCGCACCCGCCCGAGCCGCCGCCGACGACGAGGAGACGCCATGTCCACCCCCGACCCCGACGACCAGCGCCACGGCATGACGCCCCGGCCCAAGCGCGGGCGGGCGCTGCTGCTCGCCACCTTCCTGGGCGTGATCGTCTTCGTCTTCCTGTTCATCACGCTGGTCAGCCAGTGCGGCACGGGCGAGGACACCGCCCAGGGCCCGAGCTCCGTGGTCGAGCACCAGGTGCCCTCGGCCGTCGGGGTCTGATCGGCGACGACGTCCCGGCCGACCGCTCCCGGCCCGTGTCATGCTCCCGGCCGGTGACCGGCGCCGCGCCCGGCGTCGGCCGGAGACCAGGAGCTCGACATGACCCACCCCGGACAGCCCGGCTCCAGCGTCCCCGGCCCATCCGGCCCCGGCCGGCCCGGCGCGGCGCCCCGGGGCGCCGGCAGGGGCCGCAGGATCGGCGGCGCCGTCGCGGCGGTGGCGGTCGCCGGCGGGATCGCCGCGGTCACCCTCGGCGGCTTCGGCAGCCCCGAGGTCGGTGACTGCGTCCAGCAGGAGGGCGTCGACTCGGTGGAGACGGTCGACTGCGACAGCTCCGAGGCGCAGTACCGCGTCGTCGGCACCGAGGCCGACGAGGTGACCGAGGCCGAGTTCTCCGACACGGCCTACACCCCGTGCACGGAGTTCGAGACCGCCGTCCGGGCGCTGTGGCGCGCCGGGGACAACGGCGACGGCACGGTCTACTGCGTCGAGCCGGTCTGACCCACTGCCCGCGAGCGCCCCGCCGGACCGACCGGCGGGGCGCTCGCGCGTCCGGGGCCGGTCAGCGGTCGAGCAGCGCGAAGGTGGCGACGGCGTGCGCGACGGCCTTCCCGTCCTGCTCGACGTCGGCCTCGCAGATGGTGAGGTGCTCGCCGCGGGTGCGCACCCGGCCGCGCACGTCCAGCCGCCCCGGCCGACCCGGGCGCAGGTAGGTCACGGTCAGCTGGCTGGTCGCCGGCACCTCGCCGTCGCCGATGGTGGTGCGCACCGCCTGGCCCATCACCGTGTCGACCAGGGTCGCGACCACCCCGCCGTGCAGCGTGCCCGCCGGGTTGAGGTGCTCGTCGCCGGCGTCGAAGGCGAGCGTCGCGGCACCGTCGCCGGCCTCCTGCAGGGCCGCGCCCAGCCGTTCCGCGAACCCGCCGACCGTCGCGTCGTCTGCCATGCGCGGCCGGTACCCGGTGCCGTGCGCGGGACACCCCCCGGCCGGACGGCGCGCGGCTAGGGTCCGCCGCCGTGGCGGTGCGGCGGCGGACGTGGATCGCGCTCGCGGCGGTCGTGGTGGCCCTGCTGGCGGCCGTCACGCTGGTCTGGTTCCAACCGCAGAAGCTGTTCTACGACCAGCGCGTCGACGAGGCGCTGCCGTCGGCGGAGGCGCCGTCCCCGGCGCCCGCCGGCGAGCCGACCCCCGAGCCGCCGCCCGGACCGGTGGACCTCGCCGCCGGCACCTTCGTCTCCCGCGAGCACGACACCGCCGGCACCGCCCGGGTGGTGGGGCTGCCCGACGGGCAGGTGGTGGTCCGCCTCGAGGGCTTCACCACCTCCAACGGCCCGGCGCTCTTCGTCTACCTCTCGCAGAACCCCGCGCAGGGGGAGGAGGCGGCCTTCGACGACGAGTTCGTCGACCTCGGCCCGCTCAAGGGCAACGTCGGTGACCAGAACTACGCCGTGCCCGCCGGTGTCGACGCCGGCGGCTGGACCAGCGTCGTCATCTGGTGCGACCGGTTCGACGCGGCCTTCGGCGCCGCCGACCTCAGGCCCGCGACGGCGACCTGACCGCCGCTCACTCCGCGACGTTGCCGGCCAGGGTGGCGAGCAGTCGCCGCAGCTGCGCCACCTCGGCCTCCGCCAGCCCGGCCCGCACTCGCCGGTCGAAGGCGACCGCCACCTCGCGCAGCCGCAGGAACAGCTCCTCGCCGGCGGGGGTGAGCACCACGCGCTGTCCGCGCCGGTCGCCGGGGACCGGCGCGCGGGTGACCAACCCGTCGCGCTCCATGCCGTCGAGGTGGTGGGTCAGCGTCGGACCCCGGACGCCGACGGCCGCGGCCAGCTCCGCCTGCGTGCGGTGCGATCCGGTCCTGGCCGAGAGCAGCACCAGCCAGGTCGGCGTCGACCCGCCGGCCGTGGCCAGCGCCTGCTCGAACGCCCGGGCCAGGGTGCGCGAGGTCCGCGTGACCACGAGCCCGACGGGTTCCTCCTGCGGTCCGGGCACGCACCGAGCCTAGCGGTCCGGTAGACGACTAACCGTTAGACGTCTATCGTTTCCGGCATGGCCGGGATGTCGCGGCTGTCACCGCGCTGGCGCAAGGGGTGGGTCGTCCTGCACGTCGGGACGTCGGTCGGACTGCTGGGCGCCGACGCCGCCGTCCTGACCCTCGACGTCGCGGGCGCCACCGGTCGCGACCCGGCGACGGTCTACCCGGCGGCGCACCTGGTGGGCACCGCGCTGCTGGTGCCGCTGGCCCTCGCCGCCCTCGCCACCGGGGTGCTGCTCGGCGCCCGCACGCCGTGGGGCCTGCTGCGCCACTGGTGGGTCGCGCTGAAGCTGGTGCTCACGGCCGCCGGTGCGGTCCTCGCGCTCGCCGTCCTCGTGCCGGCGCTCGCCGGTGCCGCCGACGCCGCGCTCGCCGGTCCGCCGCTCACGGCAGGGGAGCGGTGGGGGCTGGTGCGCAACTCCTCGGCGGCCTCGGTGGTGCTGGTGACCACGCTCGCGCTGTCGGTGGTCAAGCCGTTCGGCCGCATCCGCCGACGGGCCTGACCCGGGCGGTCAGGCCGGCTCGCGGCGCATGGGGACGTGCGGGATGCCGTCCTCCACGTAGCCCGGCCCGCTGCGCCGGAAGCCGAACCGTTCGTACCAGCCCTCCAGGTGCGCCTGAGCGCCCAGCGTGATCGGCGCGCCCGCGCACTGCTCGATCCCGGCCTCGACCAGCCGCGCGGCCAGGCCCCGCCCGCGGGCGGTCGCGGCGGTGGCCACCCGGCCGATCGCGCGCGCGTCCCCGTCGTCGAGGACCCGCAGCGTGGCCAGCACCTGCCCGTCCTCCTCCAGCCACAGGTGCACCGTGGCCGGCTCGCAGTCGCGGCCGTCGAGCTCCGGGTAGGGGCACTGCTGCTCGACGACGAAGACGTCGACCCGCAGCCGGCACAGCGCGTAGAGCTCGAACGGCGTCAGCTCGGCGAAGCGGGCGCGGCGCAGCGCGGGACCGGTCACCCCTCGTTTGTAGCCGAGCGGGCTGTCGGGGCGGCGGCGTGGTCTGTTTAGGTGTGCCTACCCTGGGCTGCCACACGCACAGCCGCCGTCGTCTGCTGGAGGACCCCCGTGACCAGGCCCGCGCGGGCGACCGCCGTCGCTCTCTCCGCCCTCGCCCTCGCCGGGGGTCTCACCGCGTGCGGCGACACCGCCGGGGCCTCGGACGCCGAGACGCTCACCGTCTACAGCGCCCAGCACGAGAGCCTGGTGCGCACGATGGTCGAGGGCTTCACCGAGGAGACCGGCATCGAGTTGGAGTTCCGCGACGGCAACGACGCGGAGCTGGCCAACCAGATCGTGCAGGAGGGTGAGGCCAGCCCGGCCGACGTCTTCCTCACCGAGAACAGCCCCTCGATCGACGTCCTCGACCGGGAGGGCCTGCTCGCGCCGCTGGAGCAGGCGACCCTCGACCAGGTCGGCGAGCAGTTCCGGCCCTCCTCGGGCACCTGGACCGGCTTCGCCGCGCGCTCGACCGTGCTGGTGTACAACCCCGCGCAGCTGCCCGAGGGCGACCTGCCGGCCTCGATCCTCGACCTCGCCGACCCCGCCTGGGAGGGCCGGATCGGCATCGCGGCCGGCGGCGCGGACTTCCAGGCGATCGTCGCCGGCGTCCTGGCGCTGGAGGGCGAGGACGCCACCCGCGCCTGGCTCGAGGGCCTGCAGCGCAACGCGAACGTCTACCAGAGCAACACCGCGGTGATGGTCGCCGCCGACGAGGGCGAGATCGACGCCGGCGTCATGTACCACTACTACTGGTACCGCGACCAGGCCGAGCAGGGCCTCAAGGGCGACGACGCGCGGCTGCACCACTTCGGCAACGGCGACCCCGGCGCCTTCCTCAGCATCTCCGGCGCCGGCGTGCTCGCCTCCTCCGACCAGCAGGACGACGCCCAGCGGCTGGTCGCCTGGCTGACCGCCCGGGACGCGCAGCAGCGGCTGGCCGAGAGCACCGCGCTGGAGTACGCCGTCGGCACCGGGGTGCCCTCCGCCGAGGCGCTGCCGCCGCTGGACACCCTCGGCGCGCCCGCCGTGGACCCCGGCTCGCTCGACCAGGACCGGGTCACCGAGCTCATGCAGGAGGTGGGTCTGCTCTGAGCGCCGCCCCCGTCCTCCCGGGCCCCAGGACGCCGACCGTCCCGGCGTCCCGGGGCCGGCGCGCGCCCGGGACGCTGCGCCGCTCACCGGTCACCGTGCTGCTGGCCGCCGCGGTCGCGGCGCTGGCGCTGGTGCCGCTGGGCCACATCGTCGTGGCGGCCGTGGGCGTGGGCTGGGACGGCATCACCGAGCTGGTCTTCCGGCCGCGGGTGGCCGAGCTGCTGGTCAACACCGTCCGGCTGGTCGGCGGCGCGGTCGTGGTCTGCGTCGTCCTCGGGGTGGGCGCGGCGTGGCTGGTCGAGCGCTCGGCCGTCCCCGGCCGCCGGGTGTGGCACGTGCTGCTGGTGGCGCCGCTCGCGGTGCCGGCCTTCGTCACCAGCTACGCCTGGATCTCCCTGCTGCCCGGCTTCGACACCTACGGCGGCGCGCTGCTGGTGGTGTCGCTGTCGTACGCGCCGTTCGTCTACCTGCCCGCGGTCGCCGCCTTCCGCGGGCTGGACCCGGCGCTGGAGGACACCGCCCGTGGCCTGGGGCTGTCGACGTGGGGGGTGTTCCGGCGGGTGCAGCTGCCCCAGCTGCGGGTGGCCGTGCTCGGCGGCGCCCTGCTCGTGGCGCTGCACGTGCTGGCCGAGTTCGGCGCGCTGGCGATGCTGCGCTACCCGACCTTCACGACGGCCGTCTACGACCAGTACCGCGCCACCTTCAACGGGCCCGGCGCCACGATGCTCGCCGGCGTCCTCGTGCTGCTGTGCCTGGTGCTGCTGCTCGCCGAGATCCGGCTGCGTGGCGCCCGGGGCTACGCGCGGACCGGCGCCGGCGCGGCCCGCGCGGTGCGGCCGGTGCGGCTCGGCGCCCTCACCGCGCCCGCCCTGCTCGCGCTGGCCGCGGTGGTCGCGCTGTCGGTGGCGGTGCCGCTGGTCAGCCTGGTGCGCTGGATGGCCACCGGGACCTCCGCCGGCCTCGACGTCGACACCCTGGCCACCACCACGGGGACGACGCTGGCGCTGGCCGCCGCGGCCGCCGTCGTCACCACCGTGTTCGCGCTGCCCACCGGCTGGCTGGCCGTGCGCCGGCGCGGGCCGGTGGCCACCCTGCTCGAGCGCAGCACCTACCTCGGCAGCGCGGTGCCGGCGATCGTCATCGCGCTGGCCCTGGTCACGGTGTCCATCCGCCTGGTGCCCGGCCTCTACCAGACCGTGCCGGTGCTGCTGGCCGCCTACGCGATCCTGTTCCTGCCACGGGCGATCGTCACCGTGCGCGCGGCGGTCGAGCAGTCGCCGCCGCTGCACGACGACGTCGCCGCCTCGCTGGGCGCCTCGGCCCCCGCCCGGCTGTGGCGGGTCACCCTGCCGCTGTTGGCGCCCGGCATCGGCGCCGGCGCGGCGCTGGTCTTCCTCGCCGTGGTCACCGAGCTGACCGCCACCCTGCTGCTCGCCCCCACCGGCACCACCACGCTGGCGACGGCGTTCTGGTCGGCCAGCAGCGCCCTGGAGTACGGCGCCGCCGCGCCCTATGCCGTCGTCATGGTCCTGCTCTCGGCACCGGCCACGGTGCTGCTCTCCCGCGACGTCTCCCGGGACGTCCTCCCCGCTGCCCGACGAGGTCCCACCCCATGAGTGCGCTGTCCGTCACCGGCGTGACGAAGTCCTACGGCCGCACCCCGGTGCTCGCCGGCGTCGACCTGCACGTGCCGGCCGGCACGACCACCGCGCTGCTCGGGCCCTCCGGCTGCGGCAAGACCACGCTGCTGCGGATCGTCGCCGGGTTCGACGACCCGGACGCCGGCACCGTCGAGCTCGGCGGCCGGGTGGTCGCCGGAGCCGGGCGCCCGGTGCCCGCCCGCCGGCGCGGCATCGGCTTCGTGCCGCAGGAGGGCGGGCTGTTCCCGCACCTGACGGTGGCCGGCAACGTCGCCTTCGGCCTGCCTCGCCGGCTGCGCCGCGACCGCGCCCGGGTGGCGTCGCTGCTGGAGCTGGTCGGGCTGGACGCCGCGCTGGCCGACCGCACGCCGCACCAGCTCTCCGGCGGCCAGCAGCAGCGGGTGGCGCTGGCCCGCGCGCTGGCGCCCGAGCCCTCGCTGGTGCTGCTCGACGAGCCGTTCTCCTCGCTGGACGCGTCGCTGCGGGAGGACACCCGGCGGGCCGTGGTCGCGGCGCTGCGGGCCACCGGCGCCACCGCCGTCCTGGTCACCCACGACCAGGCCGAGGCGCTGTCGACCGCCGACCAGGTGGCGGTGCTGCGCGGCGGCGTGCTGGCGCAGCTGGCCGACCCGCGCACGCTCTACCGCGACCCGCGCGACCTCGACGTCGCCGCGTTCGTGGGCGAGGCGGTGGTCCTCGACGGGGACGCCGTCGGCGGGCGGGTCGCCTCCGAGCTCGGGGAGCTCGTGCTCGGGCGGGCGTGCCCCGACGGGCCGGTGCGGGTGCTGCTGCGCCCCGAGCAGCTGCGGCTGTCGGCCGGCCCCGGACCCCGGGCACGGGTGTGCGCGGTCGACTTCTACGGCCACGACGCCCGGGTGGAGCTCGAGCTGCCCTCGGGACGTCGGGTCAGCGCCCGCACCGAGGGCGGCGACCTGCCGCTCGCCGGCGCGGAGGTGTCGGTCGCCGTCACCGGCACGGCGGTGCCCTTCCCGGTCGGCACCCCGTCGGGCGCCCCGTGCCCGTCCCCGGCGCCGGCCCCCGCCTGAGGGCGGCGACGATCAGGTCCCCTGGTCATCGCGTGTCCTCCTCGACGGTGGGCGGTCGGGGAGGACACGCTGCGGTGGGGGAGGACGCGGGATCCGGGGACCCGCGCCCCCGGCGCCCGGACCTGGGTGCGGGCCGTGAGTTAGGTGTGCCTAAGCTCACTCCCGTGGACCTGCTCCTCTTCACCGTGGACCCCGGCTTCGGCCGGGACGTCGTCGCCGCGGGTGCGGCCGGGATCGTCGTCGACTGGGAGCGCCGCGGGAAGGCCCGCCGCCAGGCCGGCGAGGGCACCCAGATCAACGCCGACACCGCCGACGACCTCACCCGGATGCGCGCGGCCACCGACGGCCGGCTGGTGTGCCGCGTCAACGGCTTCGGTCCCTGGACGGCGGGGGAGGTGGACGACGCGATCGCCCGCGGCGCCGACGAGCTGCTGCTGCCGATGGTGCGCACGCCCGAGGAGGTCGACCGCACCCTCGACCTGGTCGCTGGCCGCTGCGGCCTGGGCATCCTCGTGGAGACCCAGGACGCGGTCGACCGGGCACCCGCGCTGGCCCGCCGGCCGCTGTCGCGCGTCTACGTCGGCCTCAACGACCTGCGCATCGACCGCCGGTCCCGGGAGCTGTTCCGCCCGCTGGTCGACGGCACGGTCGACGCCGTCCGCGCGCACGTGGCGCAGCCCTTCGGCGTCGGCGGCCTGACGCTGCCCGGCGGCGGGTTCCCCGTGCCCGGTGACCTGCTGGCCGCCGAGCTGGTGCGGCTGGGTACCGACTTCACCTTCCTGCGCCGCTCGTTCACCGCCGACATGGCCGGCCGCGACCCCTTCCGCGAGGTGCCGCGGCTGCTCGCCGCGCTGGCCGACCTCGCCTCCGCCGACCCGCTCACGGTGGTCGAGCGGCGCGCGGACTTCGTGGCCGCCGTCGAGTCGGCCGGGTCCCCGGTCCCGGTGGCCCTGCCGGCGTGAGCGGCCGGGCGCTGGTCACCGGCGCCGGCGGGTTCGTCGGCCGGCACCTGGCCGACCGGCTGCGCGCCGACGGCTGGTCGGTGACCGGGTTGACCCGCGCCGACGTCGACCTCACCGACCCGGGAGCCGCGGCCGCCGCCGTCCGCGCCGCCGACCCCGACGTCGTCTTCTCCCTCGCCGCCGGCCGCGCCAAGGCGACGGCGCAGGAGCGCGCCGCGACGGTGGCGGTCAACACCAGCCCCTGGCTGGTCGACGCGCTGCCCGACCGCTGCCGCGCGGTGGTCCGGCTGGGCTCCTCGACCGAGTACGCCGCCGGGCCGGTGCCGCTGGCCGAGGACGCGCCGCTGCACCCCCGCGGCTTCTTCGGCGCCACCAAGGCCGCCGGGTCGCTGCTGCTGCAGGCCGCCGCCGCCGAGCGCGGCGTGCGGGCCGCCGTGCTGCGCGCCTTCCAGGTCTACGGGCCCGGCGACCACCCCACCCGGCTGGTGCCCGTGGTGCTGGCCGCCGCCCGCAGCGGCGGCACCGTGCCGCTGCCGGCCGGGGTGAGCCGCCGCGACTGGGTGTGGGTGGGCGACGTCGTCGACGCCTGCGTGCGGGCCGCGCTCGCCGACGACCTGCCGCCGGGCGCGGTGCTCAACATCGGGACCGGCGTGCAGACCGGCGTCGCCGACCTGGTGGCCACCGCCGAGCGGGTCACCGGCCGGCCGATCGCCACGGCGTCGGGTGCGCACCCCGGCCGGGCGTGGGACACCGCCGACTGGGTGTGCGACCCGCGGGCGGCCCGCGCCGCGCTCGGCTGGGTGCCGACGGTCGGGCTGGAGGAGGGGCTGGCGCGCACGTGGGCGGCGGGCTGAGCGGGCCGCGGGTCGCCGTCGTCGTCCCGGTGTACGGCAACGCGGCCACGCTGCGCCCGCTGGCCCACCGGCTGGCCGCCGCGCTGGCGGGCCGGGACTGGCGGCTCCGCCTGGTGGTCGACGCCTCGCCCGACGACAGCCTGGCGGTGGCCGCGGCGCTGGCCGCCGACGAGCGCATCGGCGTCACCGGGCTGACGGTCAACGTCGGCCAGCACCGGGCGCTGGCCACCGGGCTGCTCGCCGAGGACGCCGACGTCTGGGTGTGCCTGGACGCCGACCTGCAGGACCCGCCCGAGGCGGTGCCGCTGCTGCTCGACCGGCTCGCCCGTGGCGACGTCGGCGCGGTGTTCGCCGGCCGCCGCGGCCGCTACGAGTCGCCGGTGCGGCGGCTCACCGGGACGCTGCACCGCCGGCTGGCCGCCCGCCTCACCGGCCTGCCGCCCGACGCGGGCGCCTTCCTCGCGCTGGGCCCGGCGGTGCGCGCGGCCGTCGTCGACTCGGTGCTGGGCGGCGACGCGCCGAGCGTGGTGCTCGCCGCCGGCCGCGCCGGGCTGCCGCTGGCCAGCGTGCCGGTGGCCCGCGACCGCCGTCCCGAGGGCTCCTCGTCGTGGACGGCGCGAGCGCGGCTGCGGCAGTCGCTGCGCTCGCTGTGGTGGGCGGCGCGCCGGCGGTGACTCAGGCCCGGTTGCCGTAGCGCCGCATGGTCAGCGGCCCGAGCACGGCCACCAGGGCGACCGCCCAGACCAACACCAGCAGCACGTCGGAGCCGGCGACCTCGCCGTGCACCAGCCCGCGGACGGCGGTGACCAGCGAGCTGAACGGGTTGTCCGTGACCGCGAAGCGAGCGGCCACCTCGGGACCACCGAGGTCCCCGTCGGCGCCGGTGTCGGCCTTGACCGCGTCCAGGCCCCTCCGCCGCGGCTGGCCAGGAACGAGCCGTGTGCGTTGGCCGAGCTCCTGCCTACACCACGGGGCCTGCGGTGCAGGGCGCACGGAAGACGAGCAAGTGCGGCGACTCCTCACCGTGCCCTGGAGGCAGCCGACCGTTCGACGACCTGACCGCAGGCGGCTCGGATCGTCTCCGAGTCGAGTGGGCCGGCCTCGTGGTTCATGACCGCCCGCAGGGCGTCCGGCGGGTGCTCGACGAGGGCGGCTACCGCGGTCGGCAGCGACCGGTGGATCTCCTCCGACGGGCGGTGGAAGAGCCGGACCGAGTCGGGGTCCACCTTGAGGTGCTCGGCGAGCAGTGGCCAGCGGGCCTCCAGGATCGTCCATAGCGCCAGCGGTCCGACGCCTACGGCAGACCCCTCGGCGGTCCGGACGGCCCGCATCATGCTGTAGGCCATCAGGAACCTCTTCATCACCCGAGGAGTCGGGTCGAGGAGCGGGGCGAACCGGGCGAGGGCGTGCTCGGTAGCAGCCTGTGCATCAGGTCCGAGGACGATCTTGTCGACGGCCACGTCGGCGACCTGTAGGCGGTCGTCCGGCGACATCCGGGCGTACTCGGCCAGGGCCTGGTCCGGAGGTGCGTTGGTGATGCGCGCGGACAGCTCCGCCCGAGTCGGGCCGTCCCCAAGTGGGCGGTCCGGGAGCGGTCGTCCGTCCAGCAGCCCGGAAAAGTACGGGCGTCCGAGTTCGTCGGGCAGCCGTGGCACGGGCACCGACACCTGGAAGATCTTCTGCAGGAACAGCGAGCCGACGGTCGCCCCGGGCCGGCTCACCGCATCGTCGAGCGACGTGTAGGCGTTGTCGTACGCCTTGCGGATCCACCGGCCGTCGGCGGCGACGACAACGAACAGACTCGGCGCCGTGTCCGGCTCCGCCGGCGACCCGTGCCGGGTGGGATGGGGCTCGCGCATCAGCTTCTGCACGACGTCGAGAAGTTCGACGACGAACGTGTCCGGACACCGGTCCAGATCGTCGACGAGCAGGAGCAGCGACCGCCGCGCACGACCGAACACCCACCGGAAGTGGTCGGCGAGGTTCTCCATGGGGTCGGCCCGGTTGTCGAGGAACGCCTGGGCGGACCGCCGTGAGTCCAGGGAAAGGAAGCGTGCCCCGAGACTGGAGAGGGCCCACACCGCAGCGGCGAGTGGCACCATGCCTCCCGCGAGCCTCCCGACGTCGCCCCACCGGCTCAGCGTCACGCCGCCGGCCGCGGTGGCGGCGACGAGCCAGACGAGCGTCGCGGTCGCCGCTGTGACCAGGGCGAGGGCGACCCACTGCCAGGCGCTGACCAATCTGGCCCGTTCCCGCATCGAGAAGACGAACCGTCGCCACCGGGATGTCTGGCTCCTGCGCACCTCCGACCGCACCGCTTGCAAGAGGGTGAGCCACGACGGGCCGACCCGGGACTGCCGCCACGCGTCGTACGTCGCCACCAGCCACGGGTTCCTGACTGCACTGCTCTCCGGTCGGGAGCTGTGCGCGCGGGGGTCCGCGGCCAGTTCGGCGAGGAAGCGGAGCAGAGTGCTCTTGCCCGCGCCCCAGGCGCCGTCCACGTGAACGAGGAAGGACCGCCCTGGGAATTCGGTCTCCAGAGTCGCTAGCTGGTCCCACAACGCCTCGGCTACCTTCGCCCGGCCTAGCTGGTCGGCCGCCATACCGACGGGCTCATCGGCCACGAACCGGACATGCTGCCGCTGCTGCCCGCCGGCGGTGTGCCCACCTGCGAGCTCCGCGTTTCGCCCCGCGTCGGCTCCCGCATCGACGACCGCATCCACGACGCCGTGCTGCCGCATGGCCCGGACGACAGCGCACCCTTCGACGGACAGTGCGCCGGCCAGGAGGTGCCGGGTGCGGACCCATCCGTCGACGCCCTCCCGTGCGAGATCGAAGGCCCGTTCCACCGCCTGCGCTGTGTGCCGGGACATGGGCGGGAGCCCCGTGAGCTCCGTCGGCTGCACGTCCTCCGGCAGGGACACCTCCACGGCCTTGGCGATGATCTCTCTCAGCCGGTCCCGGTCGATCCCGTGCCGCTCCAGCAAGCGGCGGGTGGGCCCGTCCTCCTTCTGGTAGAGGCCCTCGATCAGGTGCTCCATGTGCACCTCGCGCTGGTTCAGGACGCGACGCAGGCCGTCCGCATACGCCAACGCCGCCTGGGACGAGGGCGAAAGCGCCACCGGGGGCGAGGGCGCGAGGCGGTCCTGGGCGGCGGGGAGCTCGTCACGCCCTGCGGCGGGTCGGGGCGACGCCCGATGCAGCCTCTGCCTGAGCTCGCCTAGGAGCCTCCGCAGCACGGGGTCGTCCCGGGAGCCGTCCCATCCCGAGAGATCCACCGTCTGGTAAGTCATGAAGCTGCGCGGTACGGCACGGAAACCGTCCAGCGTGACCGGCACCAGCGTCCTCGCGGCGGCCGCGCGGTCGGCCTCCCGGAGGAGCCACTCCGACTGCCTGACTCCCTCGGTCCAGATCACCAGGACGGCCGATGCGCCCTTGAGGAGCTTCGTGTGGACCGCCTCCCAGTCGTCACCGGGGCGGAGCGCTTCCTCCAACTGGAGCGCCGCGATGCCCTCCTCGCGCAGGGTCTCGAGGAGCGGCTCGGCCCGCCTAGCCCCCTCCTGCGCGACGCTCACGAAGACGTAAGGCTCGGACGGGAACCCGACGTTCCGGGTTCCCCTCGCCGGTCCCGCAGGGAGGTCGCGGGACGTCGGTGTCTCGGTCATCGGCCCCTCGACTCGTCAGCGCCTGAGTCACGTGCGCGGTCCCGGCCGGCAGCGCGGCATCGGCCGTCACTGTCCGGTCAGCCCGTCACCGCACCGTCACGAGGGCCACGACCGAAGGCCGACAGCTGGTCGGCGCGGGTGCGCGCCGCGGCCCGGGAGTAGCCCAGCAGGAGCGCACCGCCCGCGGGCACCGGCCCGCCGGCGGGCGCCGCGTCGACGTACGCCGTCACGTGCCCCACCTCCTGCTCTGCGCCTCGGGTGCGCGCACCGTCGCGCGCGGGTGTGACGCTTCCGACCGCGCGGGGGGCGCGGACTCACCGGTGCCGCGGGTCAGCGGCTCCAGAGCTGCAGGACGAGGTCGGTCCGGGTGGCGGGGAAGGCGCGCTCCTCGGCGAGGGAGAGGCCGGCGGCGGTGAGGATCCCGTCGTCGTCGGTGGGCACCGGCTCGCCGTCGATCTCCCGCCGGACCAGCCACACGCGGTCGGCGTCGGCGGGGGCGTCGTCGGGCGGCAGGACGACGTCGGGCCGCAGGCGCGGGGCCAGGGTGCGGACGTAGTGGTCCAGGCCGAGGGCGGAGCGCTGGTCGGCCGCGACCACCGGCTCGCCGGGCCGCTGCAGCCGGGCGAGGGTGGCCACCACCTCGTCGGAGCGCTCCCGGGGCTCGCGCACGGCCAGCGGCGAGGCGGCGAGCAGCGAGAGGCCGACCAGCGCCGCGGCCACGGGCGCGCGGGCGCCGCGGGGGAGGGCGGCGGCGCCGGCGGCGGCCAGCACGCCGAGCCCGACCAGCCCGGCCAGCAGGTAGCGGGGGTGGTACACCGGCCGGACCAGCTCGCCGGCGAGCAGGAGCAGCAGCGGCACCAGCAGCCAGCAGGTGCCGACGACGCGGACGCCGGTCCCGCGCAGCGCGCCGACGACGGCCAGCCCGACGGTCAGGTACAGCAGCGGCGTGCGGCCCCCGGCCCAGGCCTCGACGGCCAGGTCGGGAAAGGTGCCGCCGGTGTCGCGCAGGTGCTCGGCGTTGCGCGCGCCGGTGCCGTTGAGCAGGTTGAGCGCGACCAGGCCGAGGGTGGGCAGCACCGCCGCGGCGCTGATCGCGACCACGCGGACGGCGGCCCGCCCGCGCAGCAGCAGCGCCGCGACGACGAACGCCGCCAGCACCGTGACCGCGTACCAGTGGGCGAGCCCCGTGCCCGCGCCGGCGAGACCGAACAGCAGCAGGCCGCGCGGTGGCTCCTGCAGCCAGCGGACCAGCCCGAGCAGCGCCCCGCCGGTGGCCAGCACGGCGAGGCCGTAGCTGCGGGCCTCGACGGCCTGGGCGAGCAGCAGCGGCGCCGTCGCCACCACCAGACCGGCCAGCACGCCGGTGGGCCGCCCGGCCAGCCGGGTGACCGCGCGGGTGACCAGTGCCAGGCCGCCGGCGGTCGCCAGCACGGACAGCACCCGCAGCGAGGTGTCCCCACCCAGGCCGGGCAGGGCCATCCACGCGTGCACCACGACGTACCAGGGCGCGTTGTAGGACGGGGGGACGTCGGCGAGGTAGCTCGTCGTCCCCTCGCCGCTGACGATCGCCCGCAGGATCTCGCCGAGCGGGCGCCGTCCCACCTCGGCGGTGAACAGCTCGTCGAACCACAGCCCGTGGCCGGGGGCGAGCAGGACGGCGGCGAGCAGCACCAGCACGACCGGGGGGAGCAGCTCGACCGGCGTCCAGCGGGCGACCGGGACCGCCGGCGGTACCCCGACCGGGTGCGGCGCCGTCGTCGTCACGGAGAGGAAGGGTAGGCGACCCTTCCTCGGGCGGACCGTCGGTGCGGGGGAGCAGGCTGCGCGACGTGGACCCCTGTGCCGGCCCGGGACCCGCGCCGCCGCCGTCCTCGGAGGGAGTGCGGGCGCGGTTCCGCCGGCAGGGCCGGCGGGACACCGCGCACGATCTGGCCGTGCGCCGGCGCCTGCACGCGCGCGGTGTCCGTTACCGCGTCGACGTGCGGCCGTGGCCCCGTCCAGAGGCTCGCCCCGAGCCTGCGAGGGGTGAGGAGGACGGGGTCCTTACCGGGTGCTTCTGGCACGGCTGCCCGTCGTGCGGGCACCTGCCTCGGGCGAACCGGGCGTGGTGGGCGGCCAAGCTGGCGGCCAACACCGCCCGCGACCGCCGCGCCGACGCCGTGCTCACCGCGCTGGGCTGGCGGGTGCTCCGCTTCTGGGAGCACGAGGACCCCGACGACGTCGCCGACGCCATCTGCGCCGTGCTGGGCCGCTGACCGTCGTCACTCGTCCCGAGCGCCGCGGGCGCGCTGGACCACCGGGCTGCCGATCCACAGCCAGCCGAGCAGCGCCGCCACCACGCCGCCGGTGACGAGGGCCTGGGGCAGCGCGAAGAGGAAGTCGACCACCAGCACGACGGCCGAGACGATCGCGACGGCCAGCACGACGAGGCCGAGGAAGGCGTTGCGGTTGCTGCGCCGCAGCAGGTCCTCCTTGTCGTGCTGGCGGAACAGCGCCCGGTGCTGCGCGGCCGGGGCGATGAGCAGCCCGGTGGCCACCACGGCCGCGATCAGGGTCACGAAGTAGACGTCGCGCTGGAAGTCCGTCGCCCGCTCCGTGGCCTGCTGGAACGGCACGACCAGCAGGAAGGCGAACAGGAACTGCACGCCGGGCAGCGCCACCCGCAGCTCGTTGAGCAGCTCCATCAGCTCCCGGTCGATGCGCTCCGCGTGCGTCTCGTCGCGACCGGAGGCGCCCCGGCGGGTGCCCTCGGGGCTCCGGTCGCGCTCGTCGGCCGCGGCGCCGTCGACGGCGGCCCTGCGTGCGGGACCCGGTCGCGCGCCGCGCCGTGCCCGCTGTCCCGATCCCGTGGTGGCCATGTCCCTGGTCCTCCTCCTCGGATCCCGACGTCCCCCTGGGTCCCGCGACCCCGTGTGCGGGTGACGCGTCTACCCGCTGGCAACCCCCGCGTCACCCGCCGGCCACTCTCCTCGCCCGGACGTGGGTAGGGGAGAGGCATGTCGATGGGGGATCCGATGACGCCGCACCAGCAGCAGCCCGGCGACGAGGTCGCCGCCGCCGACCCGGGTGCCGGGGGACCGCCGCCGGCCGAGGGCTTCGGCGTCGGGGGCGAGGAGCCCGACCGACCCGAGGAGGCCGACGAGGCCGGCCGCACCGCCGGCGAGGTGGCGACGCCCGACACGCCGTTCACCCCGCCCGACCCCGGCACCGTCCGCCGTCCGGGCGCCGGGTGACCTGCACCGCGGCCGTACCGTCGGGAGCGTGGACCTGAGCGTGCTGCCCCGCCGTACCGCCGACGAGCTCGACGCGATGCGCGACGCCGGGCGCGTGGTGGCGCAGACGCTGCAGGTGGTGCGCGCCGCGGCGGTGCCGGGGGTCAAGCTCCGCGAGCTCGACGACCTGGCGCAGACCGCGATCCGGGAGGCCGGGGCGACGTCGTCCTTCCTCGGCTACAAGCCGGCCTGGGCGCCGACGGCCTACAACGGGGCGCTGTGCCTCTCGCCCAACGAGGTGGTCGTGCACGGCCGGCCGAGCGGGCAGCGGCTCAAGGAGGGCGACCTGCTCAGCGTCGACTGCGGCGCGATCGTCGACGGCTGGCACGGCGACGCCGCGATCACCGTCCGGGTGGGCGCCGGCAGCGAGGACGACGCCCGGCTGGTGACCGCCACCGAGGAGGCGCTCGCCGCCGGGATCGCCGCCGCGGTGCCGGGCGCGACGCTGCAGGACGTCGCGCAGGCCGTCGACGCCGTCGCCCGCCGCTACGGCTACGCGCACCTGCCCGACCACGGCGGGCACGGCATCGGCCGCTCGATGCACGAGCCGCCGTTCGTGCCCAACCGCCCGCAGACCGGCCTGGACCGGGTGCGGCTGCACGCCGGCAGCACGCTGGCCATCGAGCCCATGCTGCTGGCCGGCGGCGAGCGCTACCGGCACAAGAAGGACGGCTGGGCGGTGGTCACCGCCGACGGACGGCGCGCCGCGCACGTCGAGCACACCGTCGCGGTCACCGACGAGGGGCCGGTCGTCCTCACCGCCCTCTGAGCGCGGTCACCGCTGCCGGCGCCGGGTCATCGCCCACCGGACGGCGCGCCGCTGCGCCGCGGCCAGCGGCGGCGGCGCCCACGAGGTCGTCGGCGGCTGCAGCGCGGTGCCCAGCTCCACGCGCAGCAGGTCCACGCCGTCGAGCAGCGCGCCGTGCTGCGACCAGGCCGCCGGGTCCGCCCGGGGGTCGACCAGCAGGGCGTCGGCCAGCCGGCCGCGCAGCTCGAGCAGCGCCGTCAGCGAGCCCAGGTCGGTGCCCGACGCCACCCGGGTGCCGTCGGCCACCGCCCCGGCGTCGCGCAGGGTGGTCGCGACGACGAGCAGCACCTCGGCCAGCGCCTCCCGCGCGGGCGGGGACCAGGCGCGGTCGGCCTCGTCCTCGGGCAGGAAGTAGGTGCGGTCGAGCAGCACCCGTGCGACGGTGCGCAGGCTGACGTGCAGCCGCTCCAGGGCGGTCAGCGTGTTCCGCAGCCGGGGCTGGGCCTCGCGGGCCGCCCGCCCGCGGGGGTTGAGGCGGGCGCTCTCCTCGGTGCGGGCGAGCCGGCGGTCGGCCCGGGCCAGCTCCGTCGCCAGCCCGCGGGCCCGGGTGAGCAGCTCGTCGGCGAGGCCGCGCGACCACGGGCCGCGCAGCGAGGCCGCGAGTTCCTCGCTGACGGCGGCCATGCGCTCGGCCAGCTCGGCGATGGCCTCGCCGGCCGGCTGGATGTAGAGCGGCGGCGCGATGACCAGGTTCACCAGCACCCCGACCGCCGCGCCGACCAGGGTCTCGGTGACCCGGTCGAGCGCCGCGCTCTCCGCCCCGCCCACCGCCAGGACGAGCATCGCGCTGATCGGCACCTCGGCCAGGTGCGGCCCGAGCCGCAGCAGCCGGCCGACGACCAGCGAGAGCGCCACGACCAGCCCGAGGCTCCACCAGCTCAACCCCACGACGGAGGCGAACAGCGCCGCGATCAGGACGCCGGCGGTGACGCTCGGGATCCGCTCCCAGCCGGTCGCCAGCGTCTCGTACAGCGTCAGCTGCACGACCAGCAGCGCGGTCAGCGGCGCGAGGATCGGCGAGCTGCTGGTGTCCAGCCAGGTCGCGACCTGGAACGCCACCACCGCGGCCAGCACGGTCTTGGCGGTGCGCAGGCCGGGGGTGCGCCCGCGCCGCAGGAGCCGCGGCAGGAGCCGGTGCAGCCGGCGGGGCAGGGCGTGCGGTCCGGCCACGGCTGCCAGTGTCCCCGGCGGGCGGGCCGGACACGCGCCGGCCGCCGCCCGCGTCGTGCGGGCGGCGGCCGGAGGGGAAGCGCGGTCGGCCCGGCCCGGAGGCCGCGGCGCCGCTGCGGCGGTGCGTCAGCGGCGGGCGGTGCCCTTGATGACCTCGCTGGCGCGCTGCTGCTCACCGGCGTAGGAGCTGACCCACACCAGCGCGCCGGTCAGCGCCGGGATGACCCACTGCAGCGCGTCGAGCTGCTCCTGGGCGGCGGCGATCTCGGCCTTGGTGAGCTTGGTCGGCTTGGTGCCCGACCGCGACGACGGGTTGTCCTGGCTGTTGACGATCTGCCCCAGCGAGCGGCTGTAGGCGGTGACGCCCAGCGCGGCGGCGGTCAGCACGGTCTTGAGCGTGGACATCGCGGCCACGCCCTCCTGGTTGGCCACCCGGCCGCGGTTGCCGATCAGCTGGCCGACGCTGCCCACCAGGTGGGCGCCGATGGCGACCGCGTTGACGGGGGTCCAGCGGTTCCAGCCCTCGTTGGCGACGCGTCCGGTGTCCTTGCCGGCCGCGGACGCGGCGGGGTTGAGGGCGACGGCGTTGGCCAGCGTGCCGCCGAACCAGGCGGACAGGCCCAGGTCGTGCAGGGCGCGGGACAGGGTGTTGCGGGCCATGGATGTCTCCAGCAGGTCGGGTGCGGTGAGATCGCCACCTACCCGCTCATCCGGGGACCATTCCCGCAGCGTGCATCCCGGTCCGGCGCCGGACCCCCAGCCGTCCTCAGCGTGCGTAGCGGACGGCGGCCCGGGCGCGGGCCTTCTCCGCCTCGACGGCGCGGTCCTTGGGCGGGGCGGTGGTGACCAGCGCGTCGAGCAGCCGGGCCGACGCGGCGGCCACCTCGGCGACGGCGCGGTCGAAGGCCTCGGCGTTCACCCGCGCCGGTCGCGCCGAGCCGCTGATCTTGCGCACGTACTGCAGCGCCGCGGCGGTGACCTCCTCGTCGGTCGCCGGCGGCTCGAAGTTCGACAGCGGGCGGATGTTGCGGCACATGCGCGCAGCGTAGGACCGGGGTACGACCGCGGGACCCGTCCGCGACCGGACGGGTCCCGCAGTCGGCCTCCCTGCAGGGCCCCGCCGCGAGCTCGCGAGCGGTGGGGGGCAGGGAGGTCCTCCTAGAAGCCCGCGCGGTCGACCTTGCGGTGGTAGCGGGTGCCGAGCGTGCCGCCGAGCAGCGCGCCGACCAGGGTGACGACCAGCACCGCCGCCAGCGTGACGAGGCCGGCCGTGGTCGCGGTGCCCTCGTCGATCGGGATGCGCGGCAGGTTGAGCTGCTGCAGCACGTTGTACTGCGCCCCGAGCACCGTGCCCACGATCGCCAGCACGACCACGACCAGCAGGCCGATCAGCCACACGGCCAGGCCCTGGCGGGCGCCGTCGAAGCGGGCCATCCGCCCGGCGACGTACCCGCCGGCCAGGTAGGCGAGGAAAAGGATCACCAGCAGCGCGATGCCGCCGGCGATGCCGAGGGTGCTCGCCGGGTCGGCCGGCACGTCCTCGACGCCGTCGACCTCGGCGAGGCTCAGGCCCACGCCGGTCGCGGCCAGGAGCGCGGTCAGCACGACCGCCAGCCCGTTGGCCGACAGCCAGCCGAAGAAGGCCGCGCCCCACTTGATCCCGCCGAACCGCGCCCGCTGCGCCGCGACGGCGTCCCGCGCCGGCCCGCGGGTGACGCTCGCGCCCTCGGTCGTCACGGTCGCGTCGTGGTCGTGGTGGGTACGGTCGTTGGTCGCCATCGGACCTCCTCGTCGTGGGCGGGTAGGGGAGCTCCCGGCCCGGCGTGCGCCGGCCCGTCCGGCGCGTCCGCGCAGGCCAGGTACCCGGTCGTGACGATCGTGAACAGCGGCGCCCCGACCGGGTGACCCGCGGGAGGTGGCATGACGGTCCTGCTCGTGGACGCCGCGAACGTCGTCGGCGCCCGCCCCGACGGGTGGTGGCGCGACCGCGCCGGGGCCACCACCCGGCTGCTGCGGCTGCTGGCCCCGCTGGCCGGCCGCGCCGTCCCGGACGTCGGCCTCGTCACCGAGGTGGTGGTCGTCGTCGAGGGCGCGGCGGCCGGGGTCCCGCAGCCCGACGGCGTCCGGCTGGTGCGTGCACCCGGGAGCGGGGACGACGCGCTGGCCGCCACCGCCGCCGGCCTGGCCGCCGCGGGCCGCCGGGTGCTCGTGGTGACCGCCGACCGCGGCCTGCGCGCCCGCCTGCCGGCCGGGACCGGGGTCATCGGCCCCGGCCGGTTGCTGGCCGCGCTCGATCGCATGGCGGGCAACGGACCGGGGTAGCCGGGACCGGACTGCCGAGCCGGGGATGGCCTCGGCGCACTCCGAGCCGAGGAGCCCGACCGCATGCCCCAGACCGTCCTGATCACCGGAGCCTCCAGCGGCATCGGCCGCGCCACCGCCCACCTCTTCGCCCGGCGCGGGGCCTCCCTGGTGCTGCTCGCGCGCGGCCGGGAGGCGCTGGAGGAGACCGCCGCCGAGGTGCGCGCGGCCGGTGCCGCCGACGTCGTCGTCTGCCCGGCCGACGTGCTCGACGAGGACGCGCTGCGCCGCGCCGTCGAGGGGACGGTGGCGCGCACCGGCCGCCTCGACGTCGTCGTCCACGCCGCCCAGGTGGTCGCCTACGGGAAGCTGGAGGAGGTGCCCAAGGAGGTCTTCGAGCGGGTGGTCGACACCGCGTTGCACGGCACCGGCAACCTCGCCCGCACCGTGCTCCCGGTCTTCCGCCGGCAGGGCGCCGGGCACCTCGTCGTCGTCAGCTCGCTGTTGGCGTCGGTGACCACGCCGTTCATGGGCAGCTACACCACCGCCAAGTGGGGCCAGCTGGCGATGATCCGGACGCTGCAGCAGGAGACCCGCGACGTGCCCGGCATCCACGTCTCCGCGGTCGCGCCCGGCGGGGTGAACACCCCCATCTACTCGCAGGCCGGCAGCTACATCGGCCTCAAGGGCCGCCCGCCCATCCCGATCTACTCGCCCGAGCGCGTGGCCCGCTCGGTGGTCGCCCGGCTGGACCGGCCGCGGCGGCTCGTCCAGTCCGGCTTCGCCAACCCCGTCGTCATCCTCGGCTTCCGGCTGTTCCCGGCCGTCTACGACCTGCTCGTGGGGCCGCTGCTGCGCATGTTCGCCCTCGCCGACGACGACAGGACGCCGCCGACCGAGGGCAACGTGTTCGAGTCGCGGCCGGCCGGCAACGCGACGAAGGGGCGCTGGCACGGCATCCCGTGAACAGCGTGTTGCGCACCGCCGCACCCCGTTGACCTGGGGTCGGGGCCGGGACGAGGCTGGCCCTCCCCGCCGCCGGGCGGGCCGACCGCCGGAGGCACCGTGACCGTCGACCCCACCGCCCGTCCCGCCCCGACCCGGCACCCCGCGCACGCGGGTGTCGAGGCCGAGCGGGTCGGCGCCGAGTACCTGGAGCGGCGCCGGCTGCGCACCGGGACGGCGGGCTGGCTGCTGCTGGCCGGCCTCGGCGTCTCGGCGGTCATCTCCGGTGACTACGCCGGGTGGAACTTCGGCCTGGCCGAGGGCGGCTTCGGCGGGCTGCTGATCGCCACGGCGCTCATGGCGGTCATGTACACCGCCATGGTGTTCGGCCTGGCCGAGCTCGGCTCCGCGCTGCCGACGGCGGGCGGCGGCTACACCTTCGCCCGGCGCGCGCTGGGCCCGTGGGGCGGGTACGCCACCGGCGTCGCGGTGCTCATCGAGTACGCCATCGCGCCGGCCGCGATCGCCACCTTCATCGGCGCCTACGTCGAGTCCCTCGGCCTGTTCGGCATCACCGACGGCTGGTGGGTCTACCTCGCCGCCTACGCGCTGTTCATCGGCATCCACCTGATGGGCGTCGGCGAGGCGCTGAAGGTCATGTTCGCCGTCACCGTGGTGGCCGTCGCCGGGCTCGTCGTCTTCCTCGTCGGCGCGGTCCCGCAGTTCGACGCGGCCAACCTGACCGACATCGCGCCCACCGACGCCGCCGGTGCGTCGTCTTTCCTGCCGTACGGGCTGATCGGCATCTGGGCGGCGTTCCCGTTCGCGATCTGGTTCTTCCTCGCCGTGGAGAGCGTGCCGCTGGCCGCCGAGGAGGCCCGCGACCCGGCCCGCTCGATGCCGCGGGGGATCGTCGCGGCGATGGGCGTGCTCGTCGTCCTCGCCGTCCTCATGCTGGTGTTCACCCCGGGCGCCGGCGGCGCGTCGACCATCGCCGACTCGGGCAACCCGCCGGTCGACGCGCTGGCCGCCTCCGCGGCGCCGGACGCGCTCACCCGGGTGGTCAACTACGCCGGGCTCTTCGGCCTGGTGGCCAGCTTCTTCTCGATCATCTACGCCTACTCGCGGCAGGTGTTCGCGCTGTCCCGCGCCGGCTACCTGCCGCGGGCGCTGTCGGTGACCAACTCCCGCCGGGCGCCGGTGCTCGCGCTGCTGGTGCCCGGCGCGATCGGCTTCGTGCTCTCGCTCACCGGCCAGGGCGCGATGCTGCTGAACATGGCCGTCTTCGGCGCGACGGTGTCCTACGTGCTGATGATGGTCAGCCACATCGCGCTGCGCCGCCGCGAGCCGGACCTGCCGCGCCCCTACCGGACGCCCGGCGGGACGGCCACCACCGGCGTGGCGCTGGTGCTGGCCGCCGCCGCGGTCGTGGCCACCTTCCTCGTCGACGTCACCGCCGCGCTCTGGACGCTGGCGGCCTACGTCGTGTTCCTCGCCTGGTTCGCCCTGTACAGCCGCCACCACCTGGTGGCCTCGGCGCCGGAGGAGGAGTTCGAGCTGCTGGCCGACGCGGAGGACGACGTCCGGTGAGCGCCCGGCGCGGCACCGTGGGCGGGCACACCTTCGAGTTCCCGACGCTGGTCGAGCTGCTGGCCAGGGCGACGCCGCTGCGCTCGGGTGACGTGCTGGCCGGCTGCGCGGCGGAGTCGGCGGCCGAGCGGGTCGCCGCCCAGGAGGTGCTCGCCGACCTGCCGCTGGCCACCTTCCTCGACGAGCAGGTGGTCGGCTACGACGAGGACGACGTCACCCGGCTGGTCCTCGACACCCACGACGCCGCGGCGTTCGCGCCGGTCGCGTCGCTGACGGTGGGGGAGTTCCGCGACCGGCTGCTGGCCTGGGCCGCGGCCGGTGACGAGGCGTCGATCTCCGCGCTGGCCCCGGGGCTGACGCCGGAGATGGTGGCGGCCACCTCGAAGCTGATGCGCAACGCCGACCTGGTCGCCGTCGGCCGGCGGACGCGGGTGGTCACCGGGCTGCGCAGCACGATCGGCCTCCCCGGGACGCTGGCCTCCCGGCTGCAGCCCAACCACCCGACCGACGACCCGCTGGGCGTGACCGCCTCGATCGTCGACGGGCTGCTGCAGGGGTCGGGCGACGCGGTCATCGGCATCAACCCGGCCACCGACTCACCCGCCCGCACCGTGGCACTGCTGGAGCTGGTCGACGCGGTGATCGAGCGCTACGGCATCCCCACCCAGTCGTGCGTGCTGGCGCACGTGACGACGACGCTGCGGGCGCTGGAGCAGGGTGCCCCGGTGGACCTGGTGTTCCAGTCGGTGGCCGGCACCCAGGAGGCCAACCGCGGCTTCGGCGTCACCCTCGACCTGCTGGCCGAGGCCCGGGCCGGGGCGCTGGCGCTGGGCCGCGGCACGGTCGGCGACAACGTCACCTACTTCGAGACCGGGCAGGGCTCGGCGCTGTCGGCCGGCGCGCACCTCGGCGTCGGCGGGCGGCCGGTGGACCAGCAGACGCTGGAGGCCCGGGCCTACGGCGTGGCCCGGCACTACGCGCCGCTGCTGGTGAACACCGTCGTCGGGTTCATCGGCCCGGAGTACCTCTACGACGGCAAGCAGGTGCTGCGCGCCGGGCTGGAGGACCACTTCTGCGGCAAGCTGCTCGGCCTGCCGATGGGCGTGGACGTCTGCTACACCAACCACGCCGAGGTCGACGGCGACGACACCGACTCCCTCATGCTGCTGCTGGGCGCCGCGGGCTGCTCGTTCCTCATCGCCGTCCCGGGCTCGGACGACGTGATGCTGCACTACCAGTCGCTGTCGTTCACCGACGTGCTCACCGCCCGGCAGGTGCTCGGGCTGCGCCCCGCGCCGGAGTTCGAGGCGTGGCTGGCGCGCATGGACCTGCTCGACGACGCCGGCCGGGTGCGCGAGCTCGCTCCCGACGCGCCCGCGGCGCGGGCCCTGCTCGCGGCGGCGTCGGCGTGAGCGAGGCCCTCGACCGGCCGCTGCCGCCCGGGAACGACCCGTGGACGGTGCTGCGCGCGGCCACCCGGGCGCGGGTGGCCCTGGGCCGCGCCGGCGACGCGCTGCCCACCGCCCGCGAGCTGGAGTTCCGCGCCGCGCACGCCGCCGCCCGCGATGCGGTGCACCAGCCGCTGGACCCGGACGCGGTGCGCGCCGCGCTGCCCGGGCGCGAGCTGCTCGAGGTGCACTCGGCCGCGCCCGACCGGGCCACCTACCTGCAGCGGCCCGACCTCGGCCGGCAGCTGGCGGAGGGGACGGCGCTGCCGCGGACCGACGCCGACCTCGCGGTGGTGGTCGCCGACGGGCTGTCCCCGCGGGCGGTGCACGAGCACGCCGCGGGCCTGGTGACCGCGCTGCTGGAGCGGCTGCCCGGCTGGCACGTGGCCCCGCTGGTGCTCGCGCACCAGGCCCGCGTGGCGCTCGGCGACGCCGTCGGGCAGGCGCTCGGCGCCCGGGCCGTCGTCGTGCTCATCGGCGAGCGGCCCGGGCTGTCCTCGGCCGACTCCCTCGGCGTCTACCTCACCTGGGACCCGCGGCCCGGCCGGGTGGACTCCGAGCGCAACTGCGTCTCCAACGTCCGCCCGCCGCACGGGCTGTCCTACGCCCAGGCCGCCGACACCGTCGCCGCCCTGCTGGGCGCGGCCCGCGAGCTGGGCGCCTCGGGGGTCGCGCTCAAGGACGAGGGCCCGGCGCTGACCGCCGGCTGAGGTCAGGCGAAGAACTCGTCGACCGTCGCCTGCTCGGTGTGCGCCGCCCGGAACTCGGCGGCCCGGCCGTCCTCGAAGCGGAGGAGGTGGGCGGCCAGCACGTCGAGGTGCCGGTCGCCGCGGTGGGCGGACATGTGGACCAGGGCGACGCCGTGGGTGTCGTCGGCGAAGACCCGCTGCACGTCGATCCGGAAGCTGCCCCCGGTGTCCGCCATGATCCGGCCGAACAACTCGAACACCGCGGACGGGCCGGTGTAGGTCCCGGAGAGCCGGTTGCGGCCGGGCTCGTGCCACCGGATGTCCGGCGTCCAGAGCTCGGTGAGGCGGTCGAGGTCGCCCTTCCCGAAGGCCTCGTAGGCCTCGTGCAGCCGGGTGACGTTGGGGTGGTCGGACACGTGCACTTCCTCCCGAGACGGCCCCCGTGGACGGTGAGGCCAGTGTCGATCCCGTCGCCCCTGCGCGGGAAGCGAATTACCGGGGTCCCGGTCTCCCGCCACGCGTCCCTACGACAGCACGGAGGGGAGGGAGCGCGCGGCGTCCCTCCCCTCCGTGGGTCCGTGGTGTCAGGACCCGGGCGGCGGGTCCCCCGGTGCCCGGTCGCGGCGCTCGCCGGCGGGACGCTCGCCGGCCCGGCCCCCGTCCACGTGCCGCTCGCCGACGTGCCGCTCGACGGCGACCGCCGTCGTCGCCCCGTGGTGGGCGTGCGCCTCCTCGAGCTCGTGCACCGCCTCGTCGAGCACCGGCACGTGTGCCTTCCGCGGCAGCACCCGCCGGACGATCGGGAACAGCAGGACCAGCGCGATGATCACGTAGACCACGACCGACATCGGGTCGATGAGCCCGCCGAGGTCGCCGTTGCTGATCTGCAGCGCCTGCCGCAGCTCCGCCTCGGCGTAGGGGCCGAGGATCACGCCGATGATCGCCGGCAGCAGCGGCAGGCCGTAGCGCCGCATCATCATGCCCAGCGCCCCGATGACCAGCAGCAGGAACAGGTCGAAGGTGTTGGCGTTG
This sequence comes from Geodermatophilus tzadiensis, assembly GCF_003002915.1. Taxonomy (GTDB): domain Bacteria; phylum Actinomycetota; class Actinomycetes; order Mycobacteriales; family Geodermatophilaceae; genus Geodermatophilus; species Geodermatophilus tzadiensis. Next base: position 26,298 of record NZ_PVTG01000011.1, read on the forward strand.
GCCGCGTAGGCACCGAGGCTGGCGAAGAAGAGGATGCCCGCGTACAGGTAGCTGCGCGGGATCCGCAGCAGCCGGGCCCACACCGGGGCCAGCGGCAGGTTGAGCACCAGCAGCGCCGCGTTGCCGATGAACAGGCTGGCGATCAGACCCCACACGAGCTCGGGCTCGCTGTCGAACAGCTGCGGCCCGGGCTCGATGCCGTAGCTCTGGATGGCCGCGAGCATGACCGCGGCGGTCGCCGTCGTCGGGATGCCCAGGGTCAGCAGCGGGACCAGGCCGCCGGCGGCCGAGGCGTTGTTCGTCGCCTCCGGCCCGGCGACGCCCTCGATCGCGCCCCTGCCGAACTCCTCGGGGTGCTTGGACAGCCGCTTCTCGGTGACGTAGGAGAGGAACGTCGGGATCTCCGCGCCACCGGCCGGGACCGCGCCGAACGGGAACCCGATCGCCGTCCCCCGCAGCCACGGCTTCCACGACCGGCTCCAGTCCGACCGGCTCATCCGGGGGCTGCCGACGGGGATGACGTCGACCGGCCGCCGCCGCAGGTGCGCGGCGGTCCACAGCGCCTCGCCGACGGCGAACAGGCCGATCGCGACGACGACGACGTCGATCCCGTCGGCCAGCTCCGGGACACCGAAGGTCAGCCGCTGCTGGCCGGAGGTGGCGTCGATGCCGATCAGCCCGATGGTCAGGCCCAGCCCCAGCGAGGCCAGGCCGCGGATCCGCGAGCTGCCGAGCACCGAGGTGACGGCGATGAAGGCCAGCGCCATGACGGCGAACATGTCGGCGGGGGAGACCTCGATCGCGAGGTCGGCGACGGTCGGGGCCAGCAGGGCCAGCAGCAGCGTGGCGATGGTGCCGGCGACGAACGAGCCGATCGCCGCCGTCGCCAGTGCCTGCGCCGCCCGCCCGGCCCGGGCCATCTTGTTGCCCTCGACGGCGGTGACCACCGAGGCGCTCTCCCCGGGGGTGTTGAGCAGGATCGACGTCGTCGACCCGCCGTACATGCCGCCGTAGTAGATGCCGGCGAACATGATCAGCGCGGTGGTGACGTCGAGGCCGCGGGTCAGCGGCAGGAGCAGGGCCACCGCCATGGCCGGGCCGATGCCGGGCAGCACGCCGATGGCGGTGCCCAGCAGCACCCCGAGCAGGGCGAACGCCAGGTTCGTCGGGGTCAGCGCGGTGCCGAAGCCCTCGACGAGGGAGCCGAACGCGTCCATCTACAGGATCCCCCTCAGGATCCCCGGGGGCAGCACGGTGCCGAGCCCCAGGGCGAACAGGTAGAAGGAGCCGATCGACAGCGCGAAGGCGATGACCGCGTCGCGCACGTAGTGGCGGCTGCCGAGGGCGAAGGCCGATCCCCAGAAGAGGATCGCGCCGGAGAACACCCAGCCGAGCGACTCGATGAGCAGGGCGTTGGCGGCGAACGACGCCGCGAGCAGGAGGATGGTCCGCCAGTCGCTGCCCGCGCCGAGCTCGACGTCCTCGCCGGACTCGGGCTCGCCGCGGCCGCCACGGGCGACGTCGACGGCGAGGAAGGCCGCGACCACGACCAGCAGGCCGCCGACGACGACGGGCACGGCAGCCGGGCCGACCGGCCCCCGGCTGATCCGGCTCTCCGGCAGCAGCAGCGCCGAGACGACCACGAGGACGCCGATCGCCCCCAGGAACAGGGCCACCCCGTACTCGGAGCGGCCCTGCTCCTGTCCCTGGGCGGGGCCGTCCTGGGCGGAGGTCACGCCAGCCCCAGCTGACCCAGCACGGACTGGACCCGCTGGCTCTCCTCGTCGAGGAAGGAGGAGAACTCGTCGCCGGTGGCGAAGGCGTCGGTCCAGCCGTTGTCCTCGAGGGCCTGCTGCCAGGCCTCGCTGCCGTGCATCTCGGTCATCGCGTCGACGAAGCGCTGCGTGTCCTCCTCGGAGATGCCGGGGGCGGCCACGACACCCCGCCAGTTGGTGAAGGTCAGGTCGACGCCGGTCTCGGTCAGGGTCGGCGCGTCGACGCCCTCGACCGGCTCCTCGCTGGTGACCGCGAGGATGCGGACGTCGCCGCCGGCCGCGGACTCGGCCACCTCGCCGACACCGGTCGCGGCGAAGGCCACGTCGCCGCCGAGGATGCCGGCCAGCAGCTCGCCGCCGCCGTCGTAGGGCACGTAGTTGACCGTGGTCGGGTCGACCTCGACCTCCTGCGCCAGCAGCATCGGCGTCAGGTGGTCGGGGCCGCCGGGGTTGGACGCACCGCCGACCGGGGTGCCGCCCGGGTCGGCCTTCCACGCCTCGACCAGCGCGTCGAGGTCCTGGTAGGGCGAGTCGGCCGGGACGACGATCGCCTCGGCCTCCTCGACCAGCCGGGCGATCGGCGTGGTCTCGTCGAGGGTGGCCTCGGACTGGTTGCTGAACTGGGCGCCGACGACGCCGAGGCCCATCTGCATGAGCATCTCGGCGTTGCCCTCCTCGTTGACGAGGCGCTGCAGGCCGACCGTGCCGCCGGCGCCCTCGACGTTGAACACCTCGGTGCCCGACGCGAGGCCCTCGTCGTCGAGGACCTGCGCCCAGGCGCGGGCGGTGGTGTCGTAGCCGCTGCCGGGCGAGTTCGGCACCAGGACCCGCAGGCCGCTGAGCGCCTCGTCGCTGCCGCCGCCGGAGGCCGAGCCGCCCTCCGCCGTCGTGCCGCAGCCGGTGAGCACGAGGCCGGCGGCCACGGTGCCGACGGCGATCCTCCGCAGGTGGGCGTTGCGCATGCGTTCCTCCAGGTGTGGGGGCGGCTCCCGTGCCGCGTCGGAGGAAGGCTGGCAACCGGCCGGTGGGGTGTCACCGTTGCGGACGCATTGCGCCTTGCGGTCCTTGTGTTCACGGTCACAGGACGACGGTGGCGTGGTGCACTGTCAGGCGTTCCCCTAGCCCCGGGAGGCGCGCGTGCTCCGGCGACTGTCGCTGGCCGGCCAGCTGCTGGCGCTGCAGGTGGTGATCATCCTGCTGGTGCTGGTCGGCGTGGCCGCCGTCTCGGTCGCCCAGACCATCCAGCGGGCCGAGGACTCGGAGGGCCGCCGGGCGCTGTCGGTGGCCGAGACGCTGGCCAACTCCGTCTCGTTGCGCTCCGCGATGGACGAGGACCTGGTCCGCTACGTCCGGATCGCCGCGGAGAGCGCGCGCACCGTCTCGGACTCCGCGTCGGTGGTCGTGGCCGACGCCGGCGGCACCGTCCTCGCCAGCGCCGACCCCGCCGAGCTCGGGAGGACGTTCCCGCTGGGCGACAGCACGGTGCTCGCCGGCCGCGCCTGGGTGGGGGAGCGGTCCGACGAGCGCGGGCGGTACGCCGTCGCGATGGCGCCGGTGCTCACCGGCCGCGACCAGCTCGGCTTCGTTGCGGTGGAGCGCCGCTACCCCGGCGTCCTCGACGGCCTGGCCGAGGCCGCCCCGAACCTGCTCACCTACCTCGGCGTGGCCAGCGTGCTGGGCCTCGGCGGCTCGCTGCTGGTGGCCCGCCGGGTCAAGCGCCAGACCCTCGGCCTCGAGCCGGCCGAGATCACCGGCCTGGTCGAGCACCAGCGGGCGATGCTGCACGGCATCCGCGAGGGCGTCGTCGGGCTGGACCTGCACGGCCGGGTCACGCTGGTCAACGACGAGGCGATCCGGTTGCTCGGCATCCCCGGCGACGCGGTGGGCCGCGACCTCGCCGAGCTGGGCGTGGGGGAGGAGCTGCGCGAGGCGCTGCTGTGCGGCGAGGAGGAGCGCGACCGCGCGGTGGCCACCGCCGGCCGCGTCGTCGTGGTCAACCGGCTGCCGATCAGCAGCCGCGGCCGCACCCTCGGCTCGGTGACCACGCTGCGCGACCGCACCGAGCTGCTGGAGCTGCGCCGGGAGCTGCAGCTGACCCGGCACGTCACCGACACGCTGCGCGCCCAGGCGCACGAGTTCAGCAACCGGCTGCACACGATCGCCGGGCTGATCGAGCTGGGCCAGGCCGAGGAGGCCGTGCGCTTCGTGCACCGGGTCAGCGCCGGCCGATCGCGGCTGGGTGCCGAGGTGACCGGTGCGGTGCAGGACCCCGCCATCGCCGCGCTGCTCATCGCCAAGGCCAGCCAGGCCGCCGAGCTGGGGGTGGACCTGCGCTTCGCGCCGGACTCCGCGCTCCCGCCGCTCGGGGACGAGCTGTCCACCGACGTCGCCACCGTCGTGGGCAACCTGGTCGACAACGCGCTCGACGCCGCGGCCGCCGCCCCCGAGCGGTGGGTGGAGGTCTCCCTCGGCCTGGTCGACGGCGAGGTCGACGTCGTCGTCCGCGACTCCGGTGCCGGCGTGCCACCGGGCCTGGAGCGCGAGGTGTTCCGCAAGGGCGTGACCACCAAGGACCCGGCGGGCGGCGGGGAGCGCGGCATCGGGCTGTCGCTGGTGCACCTGGTCTGCACCCGACGCGGCGGCGAGGTGGTGGCCTCCTCCGACGGCGGTTCGGTGTTCACCGCCCGCCTGCCGGCCGACCCGGAGCTGGTGGGCGCGTGATCCGGGTCCTCATCGTCGACGACGACTTCATGGTCGCCCGCGTGCACGCCGGCTTCGTGGCGGCGGCCGACGGCTACGAGGTGGCCGGCACCGCCGCGACCGGCGCGGCGGCGCTCGCGGAGGTCGAGCGGCTGCGGCCGGACCTGGTGCTGCTCGACGTCTACCTGCCCGACATGACCGGGCTGGAGGTGCTGCAGCGGCTGCGGGCCTCCGGCTCGGCGGTCGACGTCGTCGTCATCAGCGCGGCGCGCGACGTCGAGAGCATCCGCAGCGCGCTGCACGGCGGCGTCCTGCACTACCTGGTCAAGCCCTTCGACCGGTCCACGCTGGAGCGCTGGCTGGCCGACTACCGGACCCTGTCCGCCGAGCTCCGTCGCGGCACCGAGCTGGCCCAGGACGACGTCGACCGGGTGTTCGGCCGGCCCGGCGGCACGGCCGCCCCGCGGCCGGTGAGCACGCCCAAGGGCATCAGCCCGGAGACCCTGGAGCTGGTCCGGCAGGCGCTGGCCGAGGCCGGCCCGCAGGGTCTGTCGGCGACCGAGGCGAGCGAGCGGACGGGGCTGGCCCGGGTCAGCGCGCGCCGCTACCTCGAGCAGCTGGTGGCCCAGCAGGAGGCCGACGTCCGGCAGCGCTACGGCACGGCGGGCCGTCCCGAGCGGCGCTTCAGCGTGCGGTCGGGACGGCCGGTGCCCCGCTGACCGGCTCCGACCACAACGACCGATAGCTCCACTAGGGCCGCAAGCGTGACCCCGGCCACGCGTGGGCGCAGGCTGCCGCCCATGACCGTCGTCGTTGGTTACGTCCCGACCCCCGAGGGTGAGGCCGCCCTCACCGCGGCCGTCGCCGAGGCCGAGCGCCGCGGGGAGCCGCTGCACGTGGTCAACACCTCCCGCGGGGACAGCCTGGTCGACCGACGCTTCGCCGGCGAGGAGGACCTGCGGGCCGTCCGCGAGCGGCTCGACGCGACGGGCGTGCGGTACGAGCTCGAGCAGCAGGTGCGCGGCCGCGAGGCCGCCGAGGAGGTGGTCGACGCCGCCGAGCGCCTGTCGGCCAGCCTCCTGGTCATCGGCCTGCGCCGTCGCACGCCCACCGGGAAGCTGATCACCGGCAGCTCCGCGCAGCGCATCCTGCTCGACGCCCCGTGCCCCGTCCTGGCGGTCAAGGCCGCCTACTAGGAGGACCCCCTCGCCCCCGGCCCGCCTGCAGGGTCCCGCCCCGAGCGCCGGCGAGGGGTGGGGGGCCAGGCGGGTCCTTCCTCAGCCCAGCAGGTCGACGTCCTCGCCGGGGTTCCCGGCCAGGTTGCGGAAGATCGTCTCCAGGCTCCTCCGCAGGTGCTCGGTGAGGGCGGCGGCGGCGCCGTCGGCGTCCCCGGCGAGCAGCGCGTCGCAGACCGCCAGGTGCTCGCCGACGGACACCTCGACCCGCTGCGGGTCCAGGTGCGAGAGGTTGCGCAGCCGGGCGGTGTGCGGCCGCAGCTCGGCGATGGTGCGCCGCAGGTGCTCGTTGCGGGTCGCGCGGACCACCGCCCAGTCGAAGCGGTCGGCGAGCTCGTAGAACGACCGGGACCGCGCCGTCGACGGCGCCCGGTCCAGCGTGCCCGCGAACGCGTCGCGCATCGCGGCGAACTCCCGGTGCAGACCGGGATCGGCGCCCGCCGCCTCGGTGGCCTGCCGGACGGCGGCCGGTTCGAGCAGCGTGCGGAACTCGAAGAGGTCGCGGACGCTGCGGGCCGAGACCCGCGAGACGCGGGCGCCCTGGCGTGGCACCAGGTCGACGAGGCCCTCGGCGGCCAGCCGGCGCAGCGCCTCGCGGACCGGGGTCCGCGAGGCGCCGGTGCGCTCGACCAGCCACAGCTCCGACAGGGACGCCCCCGGTGCCAGCTCGCCCAGCTCGATCTCCTCCTTGAGCCGGGCGTGGACCTGGTCGGCCTTGCTGGGGGCCAGGTCGGTCACCGCGCACCCTCGGCGTCGAAGGACACGCCCGTCTCGGTGCCCAGCCGACGCAGGTCGGCCAGTGACCCGGTCGCCAGCTGCACCCCGCCGGCGGCCAGGTTCGCCGCCTCGGCCCGGTCCTCGACCTCCCCGGGGGAGAACACCTCGTCGAACCCCTGCGCCAGTGGCACGTCCTTCACCTCGTCGATCAGTCGCCGGACCCGGGCGTCGTAGTCCGCCCGGTCGCCGAGCGCCGACGGGTCGATCGTCAGGAACAGGTGCCCGGCGCGGCTGCGCGCCTCCGGCTCGTACGGCCCGTGCACCTCGGTGCCCACGCCGCTGCCGGTGAGCGCGCCGGAGAGGACGTCCATCAGGAACGTGATCGCGTAGCCCTTGTGCCCGGCCATGGGCAGGACGACGCCGAGCAGGCCCTCGGCGGGATCGGTGGTCGGGGTGCCGTCGGCGGTGAGCGCCCAGCCGTCCGGGATCGGCTCGCCGCGCTGCCGGGCCAGGTGGATCTTGCCGCGGGCCACCGCGGTGTTCGCGATGTCGACGGCGACCACCCGGCCGTCCGGCGCCGGTGCCGCGATCGACCAGGGATTGGTGCCCAGCCGCTTCTCCCGCCCACCCCAGGGGGCCATGGCCGGACTGGCGTTGGTGGTGAGGACGGCGACGACGCCGTCGTGCGCGGCGCGGCGGGTGAACCACATCGCCGTCCCGAAGTGGTTGGAGTCCCGGACGGCCACCGCGCCGATGCCGTGGGTCCGGGCCCGCTCGACGGCCAGCACACGGGCCCGCTCGGTGAGGACCTGGCCGATCCCGTCGCGGCCGTCGAGCAGCACCAGCGGGCCGGTGTCGACCAGCACCACGGGGGCGGTGACCGCCGTCATCGCGCCGCTGCGCAGCCGGGCGGCGTACCAGGGCAGCCGCAGCACGCCGTGCGACGCGTGCCCCCACAGGTCGGCCTGGACCAGGCTGTCGGCCACGAGCGCGGCGTCCGCGGCCGGCACGCCGAGGCTCTCGAGGACCCGGCCGCCGAAGGTCCGGAGCACGTCCGGTGCGTACCGCTCCTCGGTCATCGTGGTCCTCTTCCCCTCGTCCGGTGGTGCCTGTATACAGGATTGCATACACATCCGGACGACGGGAGGACGGGCGATGTACAGCCTGCTGGTGCAGATGGAGGTCCGGCCCGGTCGGCGCGAGGAGTTCCTCGCGGGCATGGCGGCCAACGCCGAGTCCTCGGTGCGGGACGAGCCGGGCTGCCTGCGGTTCGACGTCTGCTCCGTGGACGGCGACGAGGACCGCTTCCTCCTCTACGAGCTCTACACCGACGCCGAGGCGTTCGCCGCGCACAAGGCGTCGCCGCACTTCGCGCGGTGGCGCACCGTCGCCGAGCAGGTCGTCGCGCACCAGGTCAACACCCCCAGGTCGCTGCTGGTCACCCACACCGCCGAGGAGTCCGCGTGAGCACCCAGCCGCAGCCGCCGTCGATGGTCCTGCGCCCGGAGGAGATCGAGCGCTTCGACCGCGGCAACGGCGTCGTCACCGTCCCGTTCGTCGGGAGGTGGAACTGCGAGGGCAACCGGGTCACCACCGGGATGACCGTCTTCTCGCCGGGCACCGGGATCCCGCTGCACTCGCACAACGTGGAGGAGACCGTCCTGGTCTTCGCGGGCGAGGCCACCGCGGTCGTCGGCGACGACGAGTTCGACCTCGTCGCGGGCCAGGCCACCTGGGTGCCCGCCGGCGTTCCGCACTGCTTCCGCAACCGCGGGGAGGGCTCGATGACCATCTACTGGGTCTACGGCGGTCGCGACGTCACCCGCACCATCACCGCGACGGGGGAGACGTTCGAGCACCTCTCCGACAGCGACCGCGGCGCCACCCCGGCGTCCTGAGAGGACCGGCCGTGACCCCTCCCGCGACGCCCGCACCGCCGCGCTCCTACCGCCTCGGCGTCATGCTCGGTGACGGCATCGGCCCCGAGATCGTCCCGGCCGCCGTCCACGTGGTCGACGCCGCCCTGGCCGCCGCCGGCGCCGCGCCGGCCGACTGGTCGCAGCTGCCCCTGGGCGCCTCGGCCATCGAGGAGCACGGCAGCGCCATCCCGCCCGCCACGCTGGCGGCCCTGGCCGGGCTGGACGGCTGGCTGCTCGGACCGCACGACAGTGCCGCCTACCCGGAGCCCTTCCGGAGCCAGCTCAACCCGAGCGGGGCGATCCGCAAGCACTTCGACCTGTACGCCAACATCCGGCCGGCCCGCGGCCTCGGCGGCGGGACGGCGATCGCGCCCGACACCGACCTGGTGGTGGTCCGGGAGAACACCGAGGGCTTCTACGCCGACCGCAACACCCACGCCGGCACGGGGGAGTTCATGCCGTCACCCGACGTGGCCGTCGCGATGGGCGTGTTCACCCGGCGGGCGGTCGAGCGGATCGCACGGGCGGCCTTCGAGCTGGCCCGGCGCCGCCGCCGGAGGGTGACGATCGTGCACAAGGCCAACGTGCTGCAGCTGAGCTCCGGGCTGTTCAAGCGGGTGTGCCTCGAGGTGGCCGAGGGCTACCCCGACGTCGCCGTCGACGACGTCCACGTCGACGCGATGACGGTGCACCTGCTGCGCCGGGCGTCCGCCTTCGACGTCGTCGTCGCGGAGAACATGTTCGGCGACATCCTGTCCGACCTGGCCGGTGAGCTGGCCGGCTCGCTGGGCACCGCCCCGTCGGTCAACGCCTCCGACGACCGCTGCATGGCGCAGGCCGCGCACGGGTCGGCGCCCGACATCGCCGGGCGGGGGCTGGCCAACCCGGTCGCGATGATCCTGTCGGCGGGCATGCTGCTCGACTGGCTGGGTCGGCGGCACGGCGACCAGCGAGCCCTCGACGCCGCGGCGCGCGTGGAGGAGGGGGTCCGCGCCGCCGTCCGCGACGGGGTGTGCACCCGCGACCTGGGCGGCAGCGCCTCGACCGGCGAGTTCACCGCGGCCGTGGTCGAGCGGGTCGCCGGACGCTAGGCGCCGGTGCCGCCGTCCACCGCCAGCCGGCGGGCGGCGGCACCGGCCAGGGCCAGCGCCCCGGCGGTCGCCCACAGCACCCCAGCCGAGCCGACGCCGGCGGCCAGGAGCCCGACCGTGCTGGGCAGGAGGACCTGGCCGAGCCGGTTGCCGGTGAGCCGCAGCGACATCGCCCGGCCACGCAGACCGGCGGGCGCGACCTCCGCCAGCCACGACATGGTCAGCGGCTGGCCGACGCCCAGGCCCAGGCCGAGCAGGACGACCAGCGCCACCAGCGCCGCGGGGGGCAGCGGCGCCGCGACGGCCGCCATCGACGCGGCCGACAGCAGCACGCTGGTCAGCATCAGCCGCCGGCGGCCCAGCAGCGCCACGAGCCGGCCGAGGAAGAACCGCGACGTCATCGAGGCGACCGCGCGCAGGGTGAGCAGCAGGCCGACGAAGCCGGCGGCCAGTCCGCGGTCGGCGCCGAGCGCGGGCAGGTAGACCAGCGTGATGTCGACGGCGGCCAGCACGATGCAGCTCACCGTCAGGGCCCGCAGCAGGCCGGGCAGGCGCAGCAGGGTGCCCATGCCGCCGCGCTCGGCGGCGCCCGCGGCGGCGGCGCGCGCCGGCAGACGGAGGACCGCGGTGCAGGCCAGCAGCGCGACGGCGAACCCGGCCGCGACGAGGAAGACCGGCCGGGTGTCGGGCAGCGTGCCCGAGCCGCCGACGGCCGTGATGAGCGCCGGTCCCAGCGCCTGGCCGAGGGACGCGGCGAAGGTGTAGTGGCCGAAGGCGGTGTCGAAGCGGCCGGGCCCGGCGGTGTTGGCCACCGCGGCCTGCTGGCCGACCACCGACAGCAGGTGGCCGGTGCCGAGCACCACGCTGGCCGCGACCAGACCCGCGGCCCCGCCGCGCCCGGTGGCGAACAGCGCCGCGGACGCCAGGACGAGGACCGCGCCGGCGAGCAGCACCCGCCGCTCACCGAAGCGGTCGGTGGCCTGCCCCGAGGGCACGGCCAGCAGCAGCGGGACCACGGCGAAGGAGGCGGTCAGCGCACCCAGCCAGGCCGCGGGGACGTCGAGCTCGAGGGCGCGGTAGGCCGACGCGGGCCGGAGCACGAAGGTCACCACTTGCGTGAGCGCCGAGTGCGCCAGCAGCAGCGCCAGCGCGCGGCGGCCGCCGGCGGTCACCGACGTCCCCCGCCGTGGACGGCCCGCCCGTGCTGCTCGGCGGCGAGCCGGTCGGCCGAGCGGGCGCCGAGGCTGGTCTCGACGTGGGTGCGCATGAGCGCCGCGGCCGCCTCGGCGTCCCGGTCGGAGACCGCGTCGAGCAGCGCGCGGTGCTCGGCGGCGCGCTGCTCGACCTCCTCCTCGCTGCGCCCCGCCGCGAGCGCGTGCCGCCGGTAGCGGTCGGTCTTGTCCCACAGCCCGTCGAGCGCCTCGACCAGCAGCGCGTTGTGCGAGGCCCGGTAGACCGCCGCGTGGAACGCCCGGTGCCCGTCGAGCTGAGCGGGGGAGGCGCCGGCGTGCAGCGAGGTGAGCGAGCCCAGTGCCGCCCGCATCCGCGCGAGGTCCTCGGCCGTCCGGCGCTGGGCGGCCAGGCCGGCGGCCAGGGGGTCCAGGCTCTGGCGCAGCTCCAGCAGGTCGCGCGCCTCCGCGGCGTCGAGCGGGGTGACCCGCGCGTCGCGGTGCGCGTCCAGCTCGACCAGGCCCTCCTGCTTGAGCAGGCGCAGCGCCTCGCGCAGCGGCGTGGTGCTCACGCCCAGCTCGCGGGCGAGGACCGCCTGGTTGATGACCGACCCGGGCGCCAGCTCCCCCGACAGCACCATCTCGCGCACCCGGGCGTGGGTGCGCTGGCTCTTGGTGGCTGCTCCCTCTTCGGCGGCTGTCACGGCGCCTCCTTGCAACGACGACATACTCGTGACCTGCGCCTTCGCATGGGACTGGCGCGGACCGGCCACCAGCTTATAACCTCGGCCCGACCGGGAGGGGGAGGCCGTGTTCAGTCAGGTGGTGCAGGTCCGCGTGCGGCCGGGGTGCCGGGAGGAGTTCCTCGCCGTCGTCACGGCCACCGCGGAGGCGACGGTGCGCGACGAGCCGGGGTGCCTGCGCGTCGAGGTGTGCGAGGTGGCCGGCGAGCCCGACGCCTTCGTCGTCACCGGGCTCTACGCCGACGACGCGGCGTTCGCCGCACACGGACGGACGCCGCACGCCGCCGCGTGGCAGCGGGTGGCGGAGCGCACCGTGGTGCCGGGCACCGAGGTCGGCACGGCCGGCCGGGTGCTGGTCGGGCACTGCGTCGGGGGATGGGCGGAGGCGCTCCCGGGAGCGCACCAGGACGAGGAGGAGCGATGAGCCGGGCGACGACCGACCTGTGCGACGAGCACCCGGAGGCGCAGGTGTGCGACGCGGGCTTCGCGGCCTTCGGCGGCCGCCCGGCGTTCAGCGGGACCATCAGCACGCTCAAGGTGTTCGAGGACAACACCCTGGTCCGCGACGCGGTCGGGCAGCCGGGGGAGGGCCGGGTGCTCGTCGTCGACGGCGGCGGGTCGCTGCGCTGCGCGCTGCTGGGCGGCAACCTCGCCGTCGCGGCCGCGGAGAACGGCTGGGCCGGCGTGGTGGTCAACGGCGCGGTGCGCGACGCCGACGAGATCGACGCCCAGCCGATCGGCGTCCGGGCGCTGGCCACCCACCCGCGGCGCAGCGTCAAGGGTCTGCACTCGGGCCAGGCGGGGCTGCCGGTCGTGTTCGCCGGCGTGGTGTTCCGCGAGGGCGAGTGGCTGTGCGCCGACCGGGACGGGATCGTCGTGCTGCCGGCCGCGCCGGAGGCGGACGGCTAGGACCCGCTTGCCTCAGCCCCGGCGGCGGAACGGGCGCCACCGGCGGCGGGCGGGCACCGGCACCGGACCGGGCGGCTCGTCGCCGGGGTCCCCGGCGGGCATCGTCGCCGCGGCGTGCCGCTCGTGCAGCCGGGCGCGGAGGTCGTCGGGCGTGTACGCGCGGCGCTGCCGCTCCCCGCGGACCAGCACCGCGCCGGTGGCCGCGACCCCGGCGACCCCGGCCGAGCCGAGCAGCTGCCACGCGTTCTTCGGGAGCTGGTGGGCCCGGCTGACGACGGCGGCGTCACCCGCGACCTGGTGTAAGGACCCCCTGCCCCCCGCCACTCGCAGGCTCGCGGCGGGACCCTGCAGGGGGCCGAGCGGCTGGTTGGGAGGCCGGCTGCGCCGCGGGACGGCGGCCGAGACGGTGTTCTACGCGGAGCTGGTGGCCGCCACCTACGCCGAGATGGGGCTGCTCCCGCCCGACCGGCCGCGCAACTCCTACGACCCCGGCAGCTCCTGGTCCGGCGACGACCTGCCCCTCCTGCAGGGCGCGACCCTGGGCGATGAGATCCCGGTCGACGTGCCGTCTGCCCCGTATCAGCAGAGAACCGTCAGACCTCAGGAGTAGGACGGAACTGCACGAGGGGACCCCTCCCAGGAGGCTCGCCATGGTCACCACCGCCACGATCACCACCGCCACCCCGGTGATCGACCGCCGTCCCCCGACCGCGCTCCGGCCGCTGCCCGACGTCGCCCGTGACGTCCTCGCCGTCGCGTGGGCGCCCGGCGCCGCGCCGCCCCGGGAGATCCGCGTCCGGCCCGAGCTCCACGACCGGCTCCGCGCGCAGCTCGGCCCGGCGGTCGAGGTGTCCGGCCTGCTCGGGGACCCGGCCGGCGTGCCGCTGGTCGTCGACCCGCTGCTGCCCCGCAGCCCGGGCTTCGAGGTCCGCCGCGTCCCGCCCGGCGGCCCGGTGCGCCCGCGCCTCGCGGCGGCCGCCTGAGCTCAGGCGACCAGGGCGGGCTCGGGAGCGCCGAGCCGGACGACGCTGTCGCCGGGCTGCTCGAGCGCGTCGTCGTGGGTCACGCAGACGACCACCCGGCCGGCCAGGGCGCGGCGCAGGTCCCGCACCAGCGCCGCGGCGGTGGGCGGGTCGAGGTGCGCGGTGGGCTCGTCGAGCAGCACGACGTCGCGGTCGGCGAGCAGCGCCCGGGCCGCGGCCAGCCGCCGCCGCTCGCCGCCCGACAGGGCGGTGCCGCCGGCGCCGACCGGGGTGTCCAGGCCCTCGGGCAGGCCGGCCAGCAGCGGGCCCAGCCCGGCGGCGACCAGGGCCGCGGTCATCCGCGCCTCGCCGTCCGGGCCGGCCAGCGCACCGCTCGGCGCGGCGAGGGCCAGGTTGGCGCGGATGGTCGAGGCGAACACGTGGGCGTCCTGCGGCAGCCACGCCGTCCGCGACCGGACGGCGTCGCCGGTCAGCCGGGCGGTGTCCACACGGGCGAGGTCGTAGCGGCCCGCGCGCGGCCGCAGCGCCGCCAGCAGCACGGCCAGCAGTGTCGACTTGCCGGCGCCCGACGGCCCGCGGACGACCAGCCAGCCGCCGTCCGCCCGCGCCTGAGCGGACAGCCCGCGCAGCACGTCAGGGCCGCCCGGCCAGCCCGCGACCAGGTCGGTGACGGCGACCTCGCGCACGGGGGCGGGCGCGGGCAGCGGGTCGGCGGGGTCGGCCGGCACCGGTGCGGTCAGGACGGCGTCGAGGCGGGCGCGGGCGTCGGCCAGCGCGCCCCGCCGCTGCAGGGCGGCGACCAGGCCGGTGGACGGCTCAGCCAGCGCCAGCGGGGCCAGGCCGAGCACGGCGACCTCCGGGCCGGCCAGCCCGCCGGCCGCGCCGAGCGCGGTGGCCAGCACCGCGGCCAGCCCGGTGCCCAGCACGACCAGCCCGGTGCCCAGCGCGCCGGCCCGGGCGCCGGTCGCGGCCACCCCGGCGCGCCGGCCGGCGACCGCGGCGAGGTCGGCGGCGGTGGCGGCGGCCAGGCCGTGCGCCCGCAGGTCGGCCGCGCCCTCGAGCGCGGTGGTGACGTCGCGGAGGGCGCCCACCCGCAGCGCGCCCTCCTCCCGGGCCGCGCCGGCGTCGACCCGCCGGTGCACGAGCAGCACGCCGAGGGCCGTCGCGACCAGCACGAGGGCCGTGGCGCCCGCCGCGGCCGGGGAGAGCAGCGCGAGCGCGCCGACGGTGAGCGCCGGGACGGTGGCCGCCACCAGCGCCGGCGGGACCACCCGCACCGACAGGTCCTGCACCAGGCCGACGTCGCCGACCACCCGGGCCAGCGCGCTGCCCGGCGTCCGGTCGGCGGCCACGCCCTGGGCGGCCAGCGCGCGCCACACCCGCACCCGCAGGTCGGCGGCCGCGCGCAGGGCGGCGTCGTGCGCGGCCAGCCGCTCTCCCCAGCGCAGCCCGGCCCGGCCGAGCCCGAAGGCCCGGACGCCGACGATCGCGACCAGCAGGGTGAGCACCGGCGGCATCTCCGCGGCCCGCACGATGAGCCAGCCGCTCACCGCGGTGAGCGCGACGCCGGCGCCCGCCGAGGCGGTGCCCGCGGCGACCGTCCGGACCAGCGCCCGCCGCGGCCACCCCAGCCCGCCCGTCGCCGCGGGAGCCGGGGCCGCGGCCGCTGTCGCGCCCGCTGCCGCGAGATCGGCGCTCTCGTGGCGATCGGGCGCTGATGGCCCCGAGACCGGCGATCTCGCGGGGAGGGAGGCGGGGGCGGTGCCGGGGAGGACGACGGTGCGGTCGGCGAGCGCGGCCAGGGCCGGGTCGTGGGTGACCAGCAGGACGGTGACGGTGCCCCGCAGCTCGGCCAGCACGGCGGCGACCCGGGCGGCCGAGGCCGCGTCGAGGTGGGCGGTCGGCTCGTCGAGCAGCAGCAGCCGGGCGCCGCGGCGGACCCGCAGCAGCGCGCGGGCCACGGCCACCCGCTGCAGCTCGCCGGGCGAGAGCGTCGTGCAGGTGCGGTCCGCGAGGCCGGCGGCGCCGACGTCGGCCACCGCGGCCGCGAGATCCACCCCGCTGCCGCCCGCGTGCCGGCGCAGCTCGTCGCCGACGGTGGGGGCGGTCGTGCGGGGGTGCTGCGGCACCAGCGCGATCCCGCCCGCGGGGACGCCGGTGACGGTGCCGGCGACGTCGGCGGCCGGGTCGAGCGCGCCGGTGAGCGCGGCCAGCAGCGTCGACTTGCCCGAGCCGCTGGCCCCGCGCAGCACGACGAGCTCGCCGGGCCGCAGCGCCAGGTCCAGCGGTGGCAGCGCGGGCAGCGCCCGGCCGGGGTGGCGCACGGTGAGCCCGGTGACGACGACGCCGGCGCCGCGCGGGTCGTCGTCGTCCCCGGCGGCCACGGGGGAGCGGCCGTCGGGGGCGGCGAGCACGGCGCGCGCCTCGGCCGCGGCCAGGGTGGCGGCCTCGCTCGCGTGGTGCGCCGCGCCCAGGGCGCGCAGCGGGGCGAAGGCCTCGGGTGCGAGCAGCAGCGCGGTCAGCCCGGTGGCCAGCGCGAGGTCACCGTGCACCAGCCGCAGGCCCACGGTGACCGCGACCAGCGCCACCGACAGCGTGGCCACCAGCTCGAGCACCAGCGCCGAGACGAACGCCAGCCGCAGCACGGCCAGCGTGCGCCGGCGGGAGACCTCGCCGAGCTCGGCCAGCGCGGCCACCTGGTCGGCGGCGCGGCCCAGGCCCACCAGCACCGGCAGGCCCCGCACCAGCTCGGCGACGTGCGCGGCGAGCCGGTCCAGGGCGCGGGCGGCGTCGGCGGTGCCGTCGCGGGTGGCCAGGCCGACCAGCGCCAGGAACAGCGGCACCAGCGGGAGGGTGACCGCGACCAGCCCGGCCGAGAGCAGGTCCGTGGCGGTCAGCACCACCAGCAGCACCGGCGGGACGACGAGCGTCTGCGCCAGGGCGGGCAGGTAGCCGGCCAGGCCGGGCGCGAGGTCGGCCAGCCGCGTGGTGGCCAGCACCGCGGCGGGCGCGGGACCGCCGGCGGCGGCGACGGCGGCCGGCGAGGCGGCCAGCCGGCCCAGCAGCGCGCGGCGCAGCGCGTCCTCGGCGCGGCGGGCGTCGCGGGTGGCCGCCAGCTCGCCGAGGGTGCCGGCCAGCGCCCGCAGCGCCGCCCCGCCCGCGGCGAGGGCGAGCGGGGGCAGCAGCGCGCCGTCCGCCGTCCCGGCGGCCCGGGCGACCGCGTGCGCGAGCCCGGCGGCGAGCAGCACCAGCCCGGCGGTCTGGCCGAGCGCGGCCAGCGCGGCCCGGGCCAGCGCGCCGGGCAGGCCGGGGACGCCGGCCAGCGGCGCCAGCGGACCCCGGGAGGTCATGCCGCCACCGTCGCGTGTTCCGGCTCGGCGGTGAGCCGCCGGCGGAACACCCAGTAGGTCCAGGCCTGGTAGGCCAGCACCACGGGCAGGCCGACGGCGGCCACCCAGGTCATCACGGTGAGGGTGTAGTCGCTGACCGCGGCGTCGGCGATCGTGACGTCGAAGGCGGGGTCGATGGTCGAGGGGACCACCACCGGGTGGGCCGCGCCGAACAGCGTCGCCGCCGAGGCCAGAAGCACCGCGGCCCAGCCGGCGAAGGCCTGCCCCTCGCGGTCGAGCCGCACGCGGGTCCAGGTGAGCACGACCGCCAGCGCCGCCACCAGCCACAGCAGGCCGGTGACCGCCGTGCCCGAGCGCAGGTGCACCAGCCCGGCCCACGCCAGCAGCGGCAGCGCGGCCACCGGCGACCAGTGCAGCGCGAACGCCCGCGCCCGCAACCGCACCGGCCCGTCGGTCTTCAGTGCGAGGAACAGCGCGCCGTGCACCAGCGAGAAGCCGACGACGGCGACCGCGCCCAGCAGCGACGACCAGCCCAGCCCGACGAACGCCCCGCCCACCCGGGTGCCGTCGCCGTCGACCGGCAGGCCCAGCGTGGTCGCGCCCAGCGCCGCGCCGATGCCGAGGGCCGCGACCAGCGAGCCGCCGGTGATGACGCGGGTCCAGGCGGCGTCCCAGCGCGGGTCGTGCGACGCGTGCCGCCACTCGAAGGCCACCGCCCGCACGATCAGGCCGAGCAGCACTCCCACGAAGGGCAGGTACAGCGCCGGCAGCCACGTGGCGTACCAGCCGGGGAAGGCGGCGAACACCGCGCCGGTGGCGGTGATCAGCCAGACCTCGTTGCCGTCCCAGACCGGGCCGATGGTGCGCAGCATGAGGTGGCGGTCCGCCGTGCCCTGCTGACCACGCCGGCCGAGCACCGGCAGCAGTGCCGCGACGCCGAAGTCGAAGCCCTCCAGCAGCAGGAAGCCGGTCCACAGCACCGCGACGGCGGCGAACCACAGGGTCTGCAGGTCCATGGTCAGGGGCTCCTAGTAGGCGAAGGAGAGGACGTCGTCGTCGGCGCGGTCGTCGTCGGGACGCTCGTCGTCGTCCCGGCGCGAGGAGCCCACGGCCGGCGGCGTGGCGGTGGTGTCGCCGGTGGTGACGCCGCCGCGGACCAGCCGGGTGATCAGGAACAGCTCGACGACCGCCAGCGCGCCGTAGAGCAGGCCGAGGCTGACCAGCGAGGTCCACACCTCGGCGGCGGTGACGCCGGGGGAGACGGCCTGGGCGGTGAAGAACCACACCTGCTCGCCCACGGGCACGTCCGGGTTCGGGTAGACGACGAAGGGCTGGCGGCCCATCTCGGTGAACACCCACCCGGCCGCGTTGGCCACGAACGGCGCGCCGACGGCGAGCAGCGCGCCGTAGACGCCGACCCGCGACGTCGGCACCCGGCCGCGGCGGGTGGCCCACAGGGCGTAGGCCGCCACACCGGCCGAGACGCCGCCCATGCCGATCATGAGCCGGAAGCTCCAGTAGGTGGCCGCGAGCACCGGGGTGTAGTCGATCGGCTCGCCGGCCCGGTCGCCGAAGGACGGGTCGTCGGGGTATGTCGCGCCGTAGACGGCGGCGTACTCCTCCTGCAGCTCCTCGACGCCCGGCACGGGGGAGGAGAAGTCCCAGTGCGCGAGGAAGGACAGCAGGCCCGGGACGGTCCAGCTGTGCACGTCGTCGCACTCGTTGCTGCCGAGCTTGGCCCAGGCGAAGACGGAGAGCGGCGCCGGCGCCTCGGTCTCGCAGAGCGCCTCGGCGGAGCTCATCTTCAGCGGCTGCTGGTGGTACATGAGCTTGCCCTGCCAGTCACCGGTGACGGCGACGAGGACGAAGGCGGCCAGCGAGACGAACCCGCCGACGCGCACCGAGCGGCGCCACACCGCGTGGTCGACGTCGGTGGTGGGCCGGCCGGCCAGCTGCCGCCGGCGCAGGTGCCACAGGCCGATGCCCACCAGCAGCGCGCCGGCGACCATGAGCGCGGCCACGATCGCGTGGCTGAAGGCGGCCAGGGCCGTGTTGTTCGTCAGCACCGCGAGGAAGTCGACCTGCACGGGGCGGCCGTCCTCGCCGACGGCGACGCCGACCGGGTGCTGCATCCACGAGTTGGCCGCGATGATGAAGTACGCGCTGACGATGGAGCCGACGACGGCGGCCCAGAGCGCCGCGAGGTGCAACTTCTTCGGGATCCGGCCCCAGCCGAAGATCCACAGGCCCAGGAAGGTCGACTCGAGGAAGAAGGCCAGCAGCGCCTCGAGCGCCAGCAGCGAGCCGAAGACGTCGCCGACGAAGCGCGAGTACTCGCTCCAGGCCAGGCCGAACTGGAACTCCTGCACGAGGCCGGTGGCCACGCCGAGCACGAAGTTGACCAGGTAGACCTTGCCCCAGAAGCGGGTCATCCGGAGCCACTCGGGCTTGCCGGTGCGCACCCACATGGTGTGCATGACCGCGACCAGGATCCCCAGGCCGATGGTCAGCGGGACCATCAGGAAGTGGTAGACGGTCGTGATGCCGAACTGCCAGCGGGCGATGTCCAGGACGTCCACGCCACCTGCTCCTCACCTGCCGGGAGCCACTCCCGACGACTCCTTTCTACGCCTCGTAGAACAACTTCTCTACGTCTCGTAGAACGCGGCGGGGTGAACTGCGCGACACGGTCCGTGCGCCGGGTGGCACGCCCGTTCTACGCTGGGTAGAACCCGACCGACTGGAGGAACCGTGGCCTCGCTGGGCGACCTGGAGCGCACCGTCATGGACCGGCTGTGGGCCGCCGACGGGCCGGTCGCGGCGGCCGGGCTGCGCGACGCGCTGGCCGACCGCGGGCTGGCGCTGACCACCGTGCACACCGTGCTCTCCCGGCTGGAGGCCAAGGGCTTCGTCGAGCACGACGACGCCCGGCCGCGCCGGTTCCGGCCCACGGCGACCCGCGAGCAGCACGCCGCCGAGCTCATGCACGAGGTGCTCGGCCGATCCGGGGACCGGCAGGCGGTGCTGGCGCGCTTCGTCGGCGGCGTGGACCCCGAGGAGGCGCGGCTGCTGCGGCAGCTGCTCGAGGAGACGGCGCCGGACGCCCGCTGACGTGCTGCCCGCGACCGCCGCGGCGCTGGCGGTCCTCGCCGCGCTGCTGGCCTGGCCGGTGCCCGCGGGGCTCGGCCGGGCGCGCTGGCCGCGCCGCGACCCGCTCGTGGCGCTGGTCTGCTGGCAGGCGGTCGGCCTGGCCGGCGGCCTGTCGATCGTCGGCGCGCTGCTGGTGCACGGCCTGGCACCCTGGGGGCACTCGCTCCCGGAGGCCGGCTGGGCGGTGCTCACCGGGCGGTCGGCGGCCGATCCGGTCCGGGGCGACCACTGGGTCGCGCTCACGCTGGCCGCCGTCCTGACCGCGGAGCTGCTCGGCGTCCTGGCGCTGTCGTGGGCACGCACCGCCCGCACCCGCCGCCGGCACCGGGAGCTGCTCGAGCTGGTCGTGCAGCCCTCGCCGGCCGCGCCGGACGCCCGGCTGCTCGAGCACCCGGCGCCGGTGGCGTTCTGCATCCCCGGCGCCCGCCCGCTGCTGGTGCTCTCCTCGGGGATGGTCGCCGAGCTCGACGACGACCAGCTGGCCGCCGTCGTCGCGCACGAGCGGGCGCACCTGGCCGAGCACCACCACCTCTACCTGCTGCCGTTCGTGGCGTGGGAGGCGGCGCTGCCGGTGCTGCCCGCGGCCGCCCGGGCGCACGCCGCCGTCCGGGAGCTGGTGGAGATGCGCGCCGACGACCGGGCGCTGACCACGCTCGGCGGGCCCGCCCCGCGGCGCACGCTGGCCCAGGCGATCGTGGTGGCCGCCGGGGGAGCGGGCGGCGGGGTGCCCGACGGCGCGCTGGCGGTGGCCGGCAGCGCGGTGGGCGCCCGCGTCGTCCGGCTCGTCAGCCCGCCCCCGCCGCTGCCGCCCGCCGCCCGCGCCGCCGCGCTCCTCGCCGCCGGCCTGCTCCTGCTCGTCCCGACCGTCCTGCTCCTGCTCCCCGCCTTCTGACGGGGCAACTCCGCGGAGGTGCACGGGGCAGGTCCGCGGAAGTGCTCAGGCGCGGGTGGTGAGGGCGGCCGGGAAGTCGACGCCGGTGAGCTCGGCCGAGGCCCTCCACAGCGCCGCCGCCGTCCGCAGGTCGCTGGCCGCGGCGCTGCGCCCGACCAGCGTCGGGTAGCCGCGGACCTCGACCGGGCCGTCGGGACCGGCGTAGCTGCCGCCGGGCAGGTCGGCGGTGGCCACGAACAGCGTGGGCAGCGCCCCCTGCTCGGCCGACTGGGCGACCACCCGGTTGCCCAGCGCCATCGCGACGTCCTTCACCCGGTTCTCGGTGCGGCCCTGCAGGTTGGTCGCCGACCAGCCCGGGTGGGCGGCCATCGCGCGCACCGGCGACCCGGCCGCGGTGAGCCGGCGCTGCAGCTCCAGGGTGAACAGCAGGTTGGCCAGCTTCGACTGCCCGTAGGCGCGCTCGGGCGAGTAGCGCCGCCGCTCCCAGTTGAGGTCGGCGAGGTCGATGCGGCCCGTCCGGTGCGCCGTCGAGGAGACGGTGACCACCCGGTCGGTGACCTGCGGCAGCAGCAGGTTGGTCAGCGCGAAGTGCCCGAGGTGGTTGGTGCCGAACTGCAGCTCGAACCCGTCGGCGGTGCGGCCCTGCGGCACCATCATGATCCCGGCGTTGTTCACCAGGACGTCGAGCGGGCCGTGCCAGCCGTCGGCGAAGGCGCGCACCGAGGCGAGGTCGGCCAGGTCGAGGCGGCGCACCTCGACCTCGCCGGGCAGGTCGGCGGCTGCCGCCTCGCCGCGGGCGGGGTCGCGGACGGCGAGCACCACGCGGGCGCCGGCCGTGGCCAGCGCCCGCGCGGTGGCCAGCCCCAGCCCGCTCGTGGCGCCGGTGACGACGACGGTGCGGCCGGTCTGGTCGGGGATGTCGGCGGGAGTCCAGCGGTTGGTCATGCCCGGACCAACGCCGCCTCCTCCGCCGGAGTGCCGCCGCCGGTGACGCCGACCGCCGCCTGCACGGCCGCGGCGTTGCGGTGGGCCAGGTCGAGCGCCGCCTCGCGCAGCGTGCACCCCCGGGCCGCCGCGTCGTCGGACACCGTGGTCACCAGCCGCCGCACCACCGCGTCGATCTTGGCGAACGACGACTCCGCGGTGGGCTCGACGTCGCCGAAGACCGTCCACCACCACCAGGCGTTGGTCATGACGTTGGCCAGGAAGTCGGGCAGCACCGGGATCCCGGCGGCGTGCAGCAGGGCCTCGGCGTCGGGCAGCGTGGGCATGTTGGCCCCCTCGACGACGGCCCGGGCGCGGATGCGCGGCACGTCGTCGGCGCTGATCACGTAGGACATCGCCGCGGGCACCAGCAGGTCGCAGCTGACGTCGAGCCACCCGTCGTTCGGGGCGGAGGTGTCCGAGGGGCGCAGCGCCGAGCGGTCGACGACGCCGAGCGGGTCGCGCGCGGCGAGCAGCGCCTCGACGTCGAGGCCGTCGTCGTTGCGGACCAGCCCCGCGCGGTCGGCCACGGCGACCACCGACACCCCGGCCCGGGCCAGGTAGCGCGCCGCGGCCCCGCCGATGGAGCCGAACCCCTGCACGACCGCCGTCGCCCCGGCGGCGGGCACGCCGGTGCGCTCGAGGTGCACCACGCCGGTGCGGGCCACCCCGTAGCCGCCGACCAGGTCGCCGAGCGAGACGCCGTCGACGTCGACGGCGAAGGCCCGCGTCAGCCGGCTGCGCGCCGCCGGGGCGTCCTCCAGCGTGGCGAAGACGGCCTCCACCGTGCTGGCCAGCCCGAGCCCGGCGGCGACCTCGTCGATCGTCTCCTGGCGCAGCCCGAAGTCCTCGCCGGTGTTCCACTGGCTGCGCACCACCGGCAGCACGGCGGCGAGGAACCGCCGCAGCACGTCGACCGCGCGGGGGTCGGCCGGGTCCAGGTCGATGCCGCCCTTGCCGCCGCCGAGGGGCAGGTAGCGGTCGGCCGGGTCGTAGACGAGGGCCTCCTTGCGGGTCATCCCGCGGGCCAGGCCGCGCACCTCCTCCAGCGTGCAGCCCTCCCGGATCCGCAGGCCGCCGCTGGCCAGCCCGCGGACCAGGGTGTCCAGGACCAGGTACCCCCTCACGCCGGTGACCGGGTCGGTCCACGTGGTCTCGAGCAGGGGGGCGCTCATCGGGCGGCTCCTTCACCGGTCGGAGGGGAGTGGCGGACGTGCACGACGGTCGGCCGGTTGGCGGCCAGCGCCCGGCGGACGGCGTCGGCCAGCCCGTCGGGGCCGTCGAGGGTCACGCCGTGGCAGCCGAGCGCCCGGCCGACCGCCGCGAGGTCGGGGGAGGGCAGGTCGACGGCGTGCACCGGGTCGTCGCGATCGCGCATCTCGTTGCGGATCTCGCCGTAGCCGGCGTTGTCGACCACCACGACCGGCAGCGGCAGCCGCAGGTCGGCGGCCATGGCGAGCTCGGGGAGGGTGAACATGACCCCGCCGTCGCCGAGCAGGGCGACGACCGGGGCGCCGGGGTCGGCGACCTTCGCGCCGACGGCGGCGGGCAGGCCGTAGCCGAGGGTGCCGAAGCCGGTGGGGAAGAGGAACGACCCCGGGCGGTGGGTGGCCAGGTTGGCCAGGGCGCCGTAGTAGCAGACCATCGCGTTGTCGGCGCCGACGACCGCGTCGCGCGGCAGCGCGTCGGCCAGCTGGGCGAGCAGCGGCAGCCACTCGGCGCCCTCGGCCCGCGCGTCGGCGTCCTTGCGCGCGCGCCACCCGGCCGCCCGCCCGGCGGCCGAGGGATCCGGCGAGCCGCCCTCCGGCAGCGCGGCGAGCAGGGCGTCGAGCGTGGCCGCGGCGTCGCCGACGAGGGCCACGGTCGGGACGGCGTTGACGACGCAGCCGACGGGGTCGACGTCGACGCGGACCAGCCGGTCCTCCAGCGGCAGCGGGCCGTACCAGAGGTCCGAGGGCGCCAGCTCGGTGCCCACGGCCAGGACGGCGTCGGCGTCGGCGACCAGGTCGCGGACGGCGGGCAGCTGCAGGCCCGCCCCCAGCGACAGCGGGTGGTCCTCGGGCAGCACGCCCTTGCCGTTGGTCGTGGTGACGGTTGGGGCGCCGAGCCGCTCGGCGACCCGCCGCACCTGCCCGGCGGCACCGCGGGCCCCGCCGCCGACGACGAGCACCGGCCGGGCGGCCCCGGCCAGGCGGGCGGCGGCCGCGGCGAGGTCGGGGCCGGCGGGCACGGCCGGCGCCGCGGCCGCCGGCCGGGTGGCGACCGCCGGGCCGGTCTCGAGCAGCACGTCGAGGGGCACCTCCAGGTGCACCGGGCGCGGCCGGCCGGCGGTCATGACCGCGAACGCCTGGGTGACCGCCACCGGGATCTCGGCGACGCTGGTGGCCCGGATGCTCGCTGCGGCGACCGCAGCCATGGCCGCGCCCTGGTCCCGCGTCTCGTGCAGCAGCCCGTTGCCCAGGCCCGGGTGGCGCAGCGGCAGCCCGGGGGAGACGACCAGCACGGGCACCGAGTCCGACCACGCCTGGCCGACCGCGGCGGCGGCGTTGAGCAGCGCCGGCCCGCTGGTGACGACGGCGACGCCGGGCCGGCCGCTGGTGCGGGCGTACCCGTCGGCGGCGTAGCCGGCGCCCTGCTCGTGCCGGGGGCTGACGTGCCGGACGCCGGCGAGCGCCAGGTGCCGGTAGATCTCCAGGTTGTGGGTGCCCGGGATGCCGAAGACGGTGTCGACGCCGTGCGCCACCAGGGCCGCCACCAGCGCCTGCCCGCCGCTCACCTCGGTGCCGGTCACCGCGGCCCCTCCTCGCCGGCGACCAGCAGGGCGTCGACCGCGACGGCCCCGGTGGGCCCGACGCGCAGCGGGTTGACCTCGGCCTCGGCCACGTCGCCCTGCTCGGCGACCAGCCGGGAGACCGCGGCGGCCACCTCGGCCGCCGCGTCGAGGTCGACAGCGGGGGCGCCGCGCCAGCCGGTGAGCAGCGCCGCGCCGCGCAGCCGGCCGAGCAGCTCGCGGGCCTGCCCGGCGGTGACCGGGGCGAGGGCCACCTGCACGTCGCGGTACACCTCGGCCTGCACGCCGCCGAGCCCGACGAGCAGCACCGGGCCGAACGCCGGGTCGCGGCGGGCGCCCACGATGAGCTCGACGACGTCGGGACGGGTGTCCATCTCCTCCAGCACGTACCCACCCTCCCCGAGGCGGGCGGTGAGGTCCCGCAGCGCGCCGACCGCGGCCTCGGCGTCGGTGAGCCCGGCGACCACGCCGCCGACGTCGCTGCGGTGCTCGATCCAGCCGGCCTTGAGCACGTAGGGCGCGCTCAGCCGGCGGGCCGCGGCGCGGACGTCGTCCGCCGTCCGCACCGGCTCGGCGCCCGGGTAGGCCACGCCGGACGCCGCCACCCGGGCGCGCGCCTCCAGGTAGGGCAGCGCCCGGCCGGTCGCCGCACCGGGGGCCGCGTCGGGCACCGGGTCGCCGCCGCCGGCGGCCAGACGCGTGGCCAGCGCCAGGGACCGGGCCGCGGCGTCGACGGTGTGCAGGGTCGGGACGGCGGAGGCGCGCAGCGTCCGCACGGCCTCGGAGTCCGGGCTCATGGAGTGCACCACCACCGGCCGGCGGTGCACGCGGACGGCGTCGGCGAGCGTCTTCACCACCTCCAGCTCGCGGTGCACCAGCTGCGGGGTGTCGGCGCCGTAGCAGCCGAAGTAGCCGGTGAGCACGACGGCGTCGACCTCGCCGCTGTCGAGCAGCGTCTCCACCACGCGGGCGTAGCTGTCGAGGTCCTGCTCGCCGGCGCCGGCCAGGTCGACGGGGTTGCCGACGGCGGCCGTCGGTGGCAGCGCGCGCGCCAGGGTCCCGGCCGTCGCCGGGCCGAGCCGGGGGACGACGAGTCCCTCGCGCGCCAGGGTGTCGGCGGCCAGCGCCCCCTGCCCGCCGCTGTCGCTGACGACCGCCACCCGCCGCCCGGGCGGCAGCGGGCTGCCCAGCAGCAGGTGCGCCAGCTCGACGGCCTGCGCGGGGGTGTCGACCAGGACCGACCCGGCGGTCCGGCACGCCGCGGACACCACCTCGGTGGCCGCCGTCAGTGCCCCGGTGTGCGACCGCGCGGCCGCCCGGCTGGCGTCGCTGGCGCCCACGGTGAGCACGACGACCGGCTTGCCCGCCGCGCGCAGCCGGGCCATCGCGCCGAGCAGCGCACGGCCGTCGGCGAAGCTCTCGAGGTAGAGGACCACCGCCCGGGTGGCCTCGTGGGCGACCAGGTCGTCGAGCACCTCCACCGCCGTGACGTCGACCTGGTTGCCGATCGAGACGAACCGCGAGACGCCCAGGCCGGCGTGCGCGGCCAGCCCGGCGAGCTCGAGGCCGAGCTGCCCCGACTGGGACACGATCGCCAGGTGACCGGGGGTGAAGGTGCCCCAGGCCAGCTCCAGGTCGGTGGCCGCGTCGTACACGCCCAGGCAGTTGGGGCCGACCAGGCGGGCGCCGGCGGCCCGCACCCGGGCGGCGAGCCGCCGCTCCAGGCCGGGCTCGCCGTGGGCGAGGTCGATCCCGGCGGTGATGGCCAGCAGGCCCCGGGCGCCGAGGTCGAGCGCCTCGTCGACCAGGCCCGGCACCGAGGCGGCGGGCGTGCAGAGGACGACGAGGTCGGGTGTCCCGGGCAGGTCGCGCAGCGAGGGCGCGGACGGCGTGCCGTCGATGACCGCCCCGCGGGCGTTGACCAGGTGCACCGGCCGCCGGGTGGCGCCCTGCAGCGCGCCGCGGGCCAGCCAGTACCCCCACTTGGCCGGGTCGGGGGAGGCCCCGACGACGGCGACCGACCGCGGGTCGCGGAAGACCGAGAGGTCGCCGGTCACGGGGAGCCCGTCAGCGACCGGGAGATGATCAGCCGCTGGATGTCGGAGGTGCCCTCCTCGAGCTCCTCGAGCTTGGCGTCGCGCAGCCACTTCTCCGGCAGGTACTCGCGGCTGTAGCCCCAGCCGCCGTGCGTCTGCAGCGCGGCGTCGGCCACCCACGTGGTGTTCTCGCTGGCGGTCACCTTGGCGATGGCCGACTCGGCCGCGCACGGGATCCCGGCGTCGTACAGCCGCGCCGCGCGCATCGTGACCAGGTGGGACACGTCGGTGCGGGCGGCCATGTCGGCCAGCCGGAAGGCGACGGCCTGGTGCTCGATGATCGGCCGGCCGAACTGGGTCCGCTCCCGCGCGTAGGCCACCGTGGCGTCCAGCGCGGCCCGTGACAACCCGGTCGCGCCGGCGCCGATGAGGATGCGCGACCCGTCGAAGGTGCGCATGAGGCCGTAGAAGCCCTGCCCCTCCTCACCGAGCCGGTCCTCCACCGGCACGCGGACGTCGCTGAGGAAGACCTCGGCGTTGACGATGCCGCGCTGGCCCAGCTTGCGCATCGGTCGGCCCACCGTGACGCCGGGCGTGGACCGGTCGACGACGAAGGCGGTGACGCCGCGGGAGCGCAGCGCCGGGTCCACCGTGGCGAAGACGACGAACGACGCGGCGTAGGGCGCGTTGGAGATCCAGGTCTTCTGCCCGTTGAGCACGTAGGAGTCCCCGTCGCGCACCGCCGACGTCTGCAGGCTCGCCGCGTCGGAGCCCACCCCGGGCTCGGTGACCGCGACCGCGGTCACCGGCGGCCGCGGGCCGGTGAGGGGGGTGATCCAGCGCTTCTTCTGCTCCTCGGTGCCCAGCGCCAGGACCGGCTCGGCGAAGAAGGCGCTCGAGGTCAGGAAGTTGCCGATGCCGATGTCGCCGTAGCAGAGCTCCTGCTGCACGAGGCACTGCGTGACCAGGTCGGTGACCCCGCCGCCGCCGTACTCGGCGGGGAGCATGTAGGAGGCCAGGCCCACCTGCGCGGCCTTCTCCCACAGGTCCAGCGGCGACTCGGTGTCGGCCTCGTCCACCGCACGGGCCCGCGGACGGATCTCCCGCGCGGCGAAGTCACGGGCCAGCGCGACGAACTCCCGCTGCTCCTCGGTGAGCTCGAGTCCGTCACGGATGGGGCGGGTCATGCGGTCTCCTCGGGTCACGGTGGGCTCGGGTCACGGTCGGATGGCCGGGCGTCGCGGACGCCGGCCGGTGCACGCAGGAGAGGTCAGGCGCCGGGCGACGACGCCGGGACGAGGACGCTCAGGCAGGTCACGCAGCCCTCGAGCTTCTCGAACTCGCCGATGTCGACGACCACGGGTGTGAACCCCAGGTCGGCGAGCCGGTCGGCCGTCCGCGGGGCCGCCGCGCTCATCAGGACCCGGTCCCCGCCGAGGGGGACGACGTGGCAGCCGGGCTCCTCGTCGACCGGCCGGGCGGCGGGCAGGACCCCGGGCTCGAGCAGCTCCGGCAGCGCCAGGAAGGTGCCGTCGGGCAGCGCGGTCACCGCCGACTTCAGGTGCAGCACCGCCTTGAGCCCGATCGGGACGACGGTGCGGCCCAGCGGCGCGACGTGCGCGCGCAGCTGCCGGATGCCCTCGGCGTTGGTGCGCCCGCCGCGGCCCACGTACACGGTGCGGCCCACCTGCAGGACGTCGCCGCCGTCGAGGGTGCCCTCGCCGTCGATGCGGACGACGTCGAGGCCGAGCTCGCGCACCGCGGCCTCGGTGCCGGCGACCTCCGCCCGGCGCGCGGGGGCGCCGCTGCGGGTGAGCACCGCCAGCTGGTCGACCACGACGACCGAGTCCTCGACGAAGGTGGCGTCCGGGCAGCCGGGTGCGGGCTCGACCTCGCGGACGTCCCAGCCGGCGTCGGCCAGCGCCGCCCGGTAACCGGCGTGCTGCGCGGCGGCGAGGTCGGCGTCGACCGGCACCCGCTCGAGGTGGGTGACGATGCCCTCGGCGAGGTCCGGGGTGGGGCGGCGGACCAGCGCCGTGCCTGCGGAGGTCACCTCACAGCCTCCCCGAGGCGAGGACCCGGCCGAGGAACTGGCGGGTCCGGTCCTCCTGCGGGTCCTCGAAGATCTGCGCGGGGGTGCCGCGCTCGAGGATGCGGCCCTCGTGCAGGAAGCACACCTGCGAGGCGACCTCCCGGGCGAAGCCCATCTCGTGGGTGGCCAGCAGCATGGTCAGGCCGTCCTGGGCCAGCTCGCGGACGATGGCCAGCACGTCGCCCACCAGCTCCGGGTCCAGCGCCGCGGTGATCTCGTCGAGGAGCAGCACCTGCGGGTCGGACGCCAGCGCGCGGACGATCGCCACCCGCTGCTGCTGGCCGCCGGACAGCGCGTCGGGGTAGGCGCCGGCCTTGTCCTTCATGCCCACCCGGTCGAGCAGCGCGAGCGCCTTCTCCTCGGCTTCGGCGCGCGACCGCCCGCCGACCCGGACCGGGGCCAGGGTGACGTTGCGCAGCACGCTCATGTGCGGGAAGAGGTTGTAGGACTGGAAGACCATGCCGACGTTGCGGCGCAGCCGGTTGACGTCGACCCCGAGGCCGCTGACCACGTCGCCGGCCACCCGGATCTCCCCGGACCGGATCGGCTCGAGGGCGTTGATGCAGCGCAGCAGGGTGGACTTGCCCGAGCCCGAGGCGCCGATGAGGCAGACGACCTCGTGCTTGGCCACCTCCAGGCTGACTCCGCGCAGGACCTCGTGCTCGCCGTAGTTCTTGTGCACGTCGTGGATCTCGAGGAACGTCATGACCGCCCCGTCCGGGTCTGCTCCTTGGCCAGGAGCCGGTCGACGTAGCGCGCCTGCGGGATCGTGATGAGCACGAACAGGACGGCGACCACGATGACCGGCGTGAGGTTGAAGACGTTGGAGGCCGTCAGCCGGGACTGCGCGAAGGCGTCGGTGACCCCCATGACGCCGATGAGCGCGGTGTCCTTCTGCAGGCCGATGAAGTCGTTGAGCAGCGGCGGGACGATCCGCCGCACCGCCTGCGGGACGATCACCGTGCGCAGCGTCATCCCGTAGGACAGGCCCAGCGAGCGGGCCGCCGCCCACTGGCTGGGGTGGATCGACTCGATGCCGGCCCGGTAGACCTCGGCGACGTAGCTGGAGTAGGTCAGCGTCAGGGCGATGATCGCCAGCCACACCGGCGAGAGGTCCTTGAAGACCGGCACCTGCGCGAGCTTCAGGCCGAAGCCGACCAGGTAGAGCGTGATGATGCTGGGGATGGCGCGGAAGGTGTCGACGTAGGCGATCGCCAGCCACCGCAGCGGCCGGCCGGCGCGGCCGGGCAGCAGCCGCATCACCGCGACCACCAGGCCGACCACGAGGACCAGCAGCTGGGCGCCGACGGCGACCTCGACGTTGATCCAGAAGGCGTCGAGGACGTTGGCGAAGCTGGACCGGAGGAACTCCCACCGCAGGAACGTCGTGGTGATGGCGCCGTCGTTGGCGGTGGTGAACCACACCAGGCCGGCGCAGATCAGGACGGCGAGCGCGTAGCCCATCGCGGTGTGCGCGTGCTCCCGGCCGGAGGCCGCCTGGTGCCGCGCCGGGGCGAGCCGGCCCGCGGCGAGGTGCCGGGCGCGCCTGCGGTCGTCGCCGAAGGCGCGCACGGCGGGCACCAGCGGCAGGAGCGCGACCACGGCGAGCGCCACGAGCAGCGCGTCCACCGCGGCCGGGGGCTCGAGCATGCGGTGCAGCGACCACAGCGCGAGCGCGGCCGCCAGGGCGCACAGCACCGCGACCAGCAGCGCCACGACCGCGGTCGGCAGGACCCGCTGGGGAGGCGTCGGCTCCGCCGCGACCGCCTCGGTCTCCGCGCCGCTGGTCACGGTGCTGCTGCTCACTGCACGGACCAGACCGGGACGGCGGCCGGGTCACCGCCCAGCTCGGGGCCGAGCCAGGTCGCCGACAGCTCGTCGAGCGTGCCGTCCTCGCGCATGGCCTCGATGGCCCCGCTGATGGCGTCGCCGTTCGGCGAGTCCTTGGGGTAGATCGCCGCGTAGGACTCGCCGCTCTCGTACTGGCCGACGACCTCGAGCGTGCCGCCGGAGTTCTTCGCGAACGCGAGCAGGATCGCGGTGTCCATGACGGCCGCGTCGACGACGCCGGAGCTGACCGCGGTCACGAGCGCCGTGGTGTCCGGGAAGACCTGGACCTCCTGCTCCGGCGCCAGCTCGCCCTGGGCGAACTCCACGGCCGTCGTCCCGAGCTGGACGCCGATCCTCTTGCTGGCCAGGTTCCCCTCGTCGATGCCGGCGTCGGGCGGCGCCAGGACCCCGATGTTGGAGTCGAAGTACGGCGCCGAGAAGGTGACGACCTCCTCGCGCTCGGGGGTCACCGAGATCTGGGCCATCGCCATGTCGAAGTCCTGCGTCTGCCCGGCGACCAGCGCGTCGAAGGACACGTTGTCGACCCGGAGGGAGTCCAGGCCGGCCCGGTGGGCGACGTTCGCGGCCAGGCAGTACTCGTAGCCGCCGTTGATCGACTCCGGGGTCTCGCCCTTCCACCAGCCGGGCGAGGGCAGGTTGGTCTGCACGGTGAACACGCCGTCGGTCACCGGCTCCAGCTCGATGGAGCCGGCCTCGCCGTAGAGCTCGCACTCGCCGAAGCCGCCACCACCACCGCCGCCGTCGGTGCCGGCACTGGCCTCGCTGCCGCCGGAGCCGCCGGAGCACCCGGCCACGAGGACGGCGGTCAGTGTGGTCAGGGACGCCAGGAGCGTTCTCTTGGCAGTCGGCACGTTACCCTCCGATGGTTGACGGACCCGTCAGTTATCAATCCGGCGGAGAGCGTGGCGTGGCTCACGAGAGGCTGTCAAGGGGACGCGTCGCACCTGGTCAGGGCGTTGTGCCACGACCGGCCGCTGCTCTAAGTTGACTGGCCAGTCAGTCCAGAACGGGGGATCGGCGCAGGGGAGGAGGGGGCGTGCCCAGACCCAGCGTGGAGGCGGAGCGGCGGGAGCAGATCCTCTCGGCCGCCTGCGAGGTGGTGTCCGAGATCGGCTTCAAGTCGCTGCGCATCGCCGACGTCGCCGGCCGCGCGGGGACGAGCAGCGGCACGGTCCACTACTACTTCGACACCAAGACCGCCCTCATGCGCGCGGCCTTCGAGTGGAACTTCACCCGGTCGCTGGAGCGCCGGCGCCACCTGCTGGAGGAGCACCAGGACCCCCCGCAGCGGCTGCGGGCCTTCGTCGAGTCCTATCTGCCGGGCGACCCGGAGACCGTGCGCGCCTGGCACGTGTGGGCCGAGCTCTGGGTGGAGGCGCTGCACGACCCCGATCTGCAGGAGCTCAACGAGCAGGTCTACGGCGAGTGGCGGCGGCTGGTGGCGAGCATCGTCCGCGACGGTCAGGACGCCGGCCTGTTCCGCGACGAGGACCCCGTGGTGGTCGCCAACGCGCTGATCGGCATGATCGACGGCCTCGCCCTCCAGGTGCTGCTCGGGTCGCGCAGCATGACGCTCGAGCGCATGCGGGCGGTCTGCGAGCAGGTGCTGCGCAGCCTGACCGTCGGGTCGTCCGCGCAGCCCCCGCTCGACGGCCGCGGGGCCGGGTCGACGGCGGCGACCGCATAGCGCGTCCGGGGCGAGCCGCCGGGCCAGGCCTCACTGTCCCGCAGCACCGGGCGCACGGGAGGCCCGGCCGGGTCGAGCGGCGGCGTCCCCGTGCCGAGCGGCACCGGCGCGACGAACAACTCGAGGTCGTCCACGGACCGGACGTGTGCCTACCCGGCAGCACCTCGGCCCGTGACGCGGGGGCTCATCGCGCCCCGCGACCGGGCGTCGACCTGCGTGCGAGTACCGGTGCCGCGCGGTCCTCGCACGCAGGTCGCATCAGCCGCGAGGCAGCCCGATCAGCAGCGCGTCCTCCGCGTCCACCGGGTGGTTCCCCGCGTCGGCGACCTGCCGGACCGTCCGCCACTGGCCCGGCGCCCAGGCACGGGTGAGCAGGCCGTCCTGCGACAGGGCGACCAGGGCACCGCTCTCCGTCGCCAGCAGCCCGGCCTCGATCTCCTCGTCCTCGCCGCCCGTGGTGCGCACCGTCCAGATCGGCATCCCGTGCTCCCCCTCCCGCGGCACCGCCTCCCGGCGCCGGTGCCAGCAGACAACGGGGTCCTGGGGGCCGGTGGCAAGCACTCCTGGGCGCGTCATCGCTGTGCGTCAACGGAACCGCATAGGACGGAACCGCGGAGGTCGCCACCAGAACCCCTGCGTCTCGTCCGCCGAGGTGCTCAGGGACTCCGCCACCAGGTCGCCCCGAGGGTGGTGATGAGGTCGGAGTGACGCGTGAGACGCGTGTGGGCACGCGTGGCGAGGGTTGCCAGTCGATGGGCCGAAGGTCAGCAGAAGCGGTTCCCGTACGAGCCGTATCGGAACGGCTCCGGTGTGTGAGGGTGACAGCCGTCTCGCCCCACAGATCTTCGGAGTCCGAACCATGCGTCGTCGTACCACCGCCGCTGTTGGTGTCCTCTTCACCGCAGCCCTGTCCTTCGGCCTCTCCGGCACGGCCCAGGCCGCCGACCTCTACAAGTGCGAGGACTTCCAGTACCAGGAGGACGCCCAGGCCGAATACGACAAGGACACGAGCGACCCGCACGGCCTGGACGGTCCCCCCGGGACCGCCTCGACCGGAGTCCCCGGTCTGGCGTGCGAGGACCGTCCGAGCAGAGGGACGAGCGGTGCGGTCAGCGCGACGACGGCCGGGTCCACCGGTGTCGCGGCCACGAGCGGTGGCGGCCAGGTCTCGACCCGGCCCGCGGGTGCCGTGGCCGCCGGTGACGGCAGCTCGGCCGGCGACGAGGCCAGCGCCCTGCCCTACGTCCTCGGCGGCGTCGCCCTGACCGCGGCCGGTGGCGCCGCGTTCGCCGCCCGGCGCAGCTCCCGCGCGACCGTCTGACCGTTCCGACGTGCACCACCGCGCACGCGCCACCCGCCCCGGCCCGTCAGGAACCGGTGCGGGTGGCGCGGTGCGCATCGTCGGGGCGTACCCCCCGCCGCTCCCTCCGGCACGAGCGGCAGACGCCGACGCTGACGCCGAGCTCGAGGCCCTCCTCGCCCGGCCGCCCCGGGTCACCCGCTACGGACGAACCGGTCGCCGCCCTTCCCGGCCCACCGCCGCCCGCGTCTGGGCGGGCACCTCGGTGGTGCTCGCCGCCGCCGGGGTCGCCGCGGTCGTCGTCCTGCCCCAGGACACGAGCGACCCCGTCCGGCTCGACGTCCCGGTCGCCGTGGCCGCACCGCCGGTCGCTGCGACCGCCACCCCCTCCGCGCCTCCCGCTCAACTGGCCAGCGCGGCGGCCGCCGCGCCGCAGTTGCCGGCCAGCACTCCGACCCGGGTCCAGATCCCGGCGCTGGGGGTCACCTCCCGGATCATGGAGCTCGGCCTCGAGCGGGACGGGTCCATGGAGGTCCCGCCGGGCGCCCATCCCGTGGGCTGGTACGACGGGAGCCCCACCCCCGGCCAGCTCGGGCCCGCGGTGCTGGCCGGCCACGTCGACTGGGAGGGCGAGCCCGGTGCCTTCTACGGGCTGCGGGAGCTGCGTCCCGGGGACACCGTCGTCGTCGACCGCGCCGACGGCACCGCCGCGACCTTCCGCGTCGACCGCGTCGAGGAGCACGCCAAGGACGACTTCCCGACCGAGGAGGTCTACGGCGACATCGAGCACGCCGGTCTGCGCCTGATCACCTGCGGCGGGGCCTTCGACGAGCACACGGGGGACTACCAGGACAACGTCATCGTGTTCGCCAGCCTCGCAGCGGCCGGCTGACAACCCAGCAATCCCGAGCGATCCCCGCACAGACAGGCCCTGTCGAGGGCGATCGGAAGCAGGCCCAGCAGATGCCCCGCGACTGACGGACGTCGCCCTGATGGACCAGTGGATGCCCGGCTCAGGACGTGCGACGCCGGATCCGCACGCCTGCCGGACTGGGTCTCGGCCGTCGACGGACAGGCGCGGAGGAGTTGCGTGCCTCGGCCGAGCGGATCCCTGCATTCGGGCGGCCGTCCCCTCACGAGGTCCACCGATCGAGGCCGGCCCCGAATCCAGCCGGTGATCGTACCTAGGGGTTGTTGCGGTTGGCCTGTCCACAGTTGGCGAGCCCGAGGTTGTCCACGAGTTGCTGATCCGCTGCGCCCGAGACCGTTGAGCCGAAGCCCGGCCCCGCCGCCTGGCTCACCACGACTCCAGCGCAGTTGTGCCCGGTCCCGGCGGGAGCAGCGGAAGCCGTACCGACCCCGCTCACCCACAACAGTCCGACACAACCCGCCGTGACCACCACGCGCGTCATCCGGCCCCCAGAGTTCTCGCGGCCGCGGGAGCGTCGCGCAAGTAGCGGCGCAACGTCCACCCGTTCCTGCGCGACGCTCCCGAGCTCTACTCGGTCGGGCCCGGGGTCGCACCCGTGGGTGACGGACTCCGTTCCGCTTCACCGCACGTCCCGTGTCGCGTAACCCATGTACGACACTGCCCGGCTCCTCGTCTGGCCGAAGTCGAGTCTGCGGCTCAGTTCCCCGTATGACATCCGTCCCCGCTGGGCTCGCACGAAGCCGAGGACAGCGCTCGCCGGGTTCTTGGCTCGCGGTCCCAAGCCCACCGTCTCGTGCAGGCGCAGCCCGTGGCGAGCCATCGTGGTGGCGAGGTCCTCCGGCTTGATGAACATGCCGTAGTCGTGCACCGGGGTGTCGAACGCGCGGGTCATGCGCCACTCCTGCATGACCTTGATGGCCAGGAGCTTGCTGGCGATGGTGCGGTTGACCGTGTCGAACAGGTAGATCCCGCCAGGCCTCAGCGCACGAGCGGTCTCGCGGATCACTGCTTCGAGGTCGGTGACGTGCTCGAGGACGTCGCAGCAGTAGACGAGGTCGAACTCACCGTCCTGCACCGGCAGGGCCTCCCCGGAACCGACGCGGTAGTCGATCTCCAGTCCGGCCTCGGCTGCGTGTCGGCGGGCGGTCTCGAGCGAGGGCGCAGACGGATCGACGCCGACGACTCGACACCCCACGCGGGTGAACTCCTCCGCGAGGAACCCACCTCCGCAGCCGATGTCCAGCGCGCGGAGCCCGGAGGGGTCCCGGCCGAGACGCTGCAGGACAGCGACGAAGTAGCCGAAGCGCGCCGGCGTGACGCTGCCGTGCAGCAGGTTGAGCGGTTCGTCCTCATCCCACCACCTGGCGGCGTGCCTGTTGTAGACGTCGTTGTCGATCGGCACTGGAACCTCCTCGTGATCCGGTGAGCGACGTGTGAGATGTCGCGACGGGGGTGTCGTGCAGAGCCGGCGGTCGGGGTCAGGCACTCCTGTCCCGGAGTGCGACTCCCCGAGCCCACGCGTCCACCTCGCGCTGCAGGTACCAGGTCAACAGCGGGTGCACCGCGCGCAGCAGCGCGCCACCCAGCCAGTTCCGTGCCTCCATCTCCCAGTGCCCGCTCACCCGGGTCCCCTCAGGCACGGGCCGGAACGTCACGTGGAAGGTGCCACCCACCGGGAGGCCGAGCACGCGGTTGGCGGAATGGGTCGGGCGTTCGAACGTGGCGTAGTCAGACGTGCTTCGCTTGTGCAGCGGTCCGAGCTTGTTGACCATCGTGTAGCGGGGCGTCCCGTCCGGCCGCATCTCGTAGTCCTCGACTGCTGCGACCGTCGGGGAGAACTGCACGATGTGGCGCAGCTGGTCCCCGAAGAGCAGGTCCCAGGTCTCCTCAGGGCTCAGCGGGAACACCGCCGACGCGTCCACTGATTGCACTCCACCTCTCCTCTCTGCCATGCGACGCGTCCGGAGGCTGGCGCCCACGAACGCCGAAACCGGAGCCGTGTCGGTCACCGTGGCCGGCAGCCACCCTGGGAGCGTGAGGTGTCCGTGGGGGGCCCATGCCCGCCCACCGGTGCGCCACGAGGATCGGGACGGACCGGGGGGAGCGGTGCATCGCGGACCGCTGCGCGTGCTCGTCATGACGCTCTCCTGGCAAGACGCCAGCACGGGAGGACAGTGTCCACCGAGGCGCCGCTGACAGGGGCGGACTGCCACGTCTCCCTGTGCGGGCAGTGGTGGTCCCCGGAGTTCAGGCCGACGGCCACCGGTACGCAGCGCGGGGCATCCGGCGGCGCTCCTGCGCCGTCAGCGCCCGGCGTGCTCCCGGACGCGGCCCGCGGGCAGGGCCGACGTCGCCTCCGTGTTGCCCGGCAGCGGCCGGAACCGCCGCAGCCGCAGGCTGTTGGTCACCACGAACACCGAGCTCAGCGCCATCGCCGCGCCGGCCACCATCGGGTTGAGCAGCCCGGCCATCGCCAGCGGGATCGCCGCCACGTTGTAGGCGAAGGCCCAGAACAGGTTGCCCTTGATGGTCGACAGCGTGCGGCGGGCCAGCCGGACGGCGTCGGCGGCGGCGCGCAGGTCGCCGCGCACGAGGGTCAGGTCGCTGGCCTGGATGGCGACGTCGGTGCCGGTGCCCATCGCCAGCCCGAGGTCGGCCTGGGCGAGCGCGGCCGCGTCGTTGACGCCGTCGCCGACCATCGCCACCGTCCGCCCCTCGGCCTGCAGCCGCCGGACGACGTCGACCTTCTCCCGCGGCAGCACCTCGGCCACCACCTCGTCGATCCCGACCTCGGCGGCCACCGCGCGGGCCGCGGCCGCGGAGTCGCCGGTGAGCAGCACCGGCCGCAGCCCCAGGTCGCGCAGCTGGCGCACCGCGGCGGCCGACGTCGGCTTGACGGTGTCGGCCACGACCAGCACCCCGCGGGCGGCACCGTCCCAGCCGACCGCGACCGCGGTCCGCCCGGCGGCGTCGGCACGGGCCACGGCCGCGGCCAGCTCCGGCGGCAGCGCGCCCACCAGCGACGGCCGGCCGACCACCACCGGCACCCCCTCGACGGTGCCCCGCACGCCGAGCCCCGCCTCGGCGCGGAAGCCGGTGACGGCGGGCAGCTCCCCGCCGCGCTCGCGGGCGGCCGTGGCCACCGCGGCGGCGATCGGGTGCTCGGAGGCGTCCTCGAGCGCACCGGCCCGGCGCAGCACCTCGCCGGCGTCCTCGCCGTCGGCGGCGGCGAGGTCGACCAGGCTCATCCGGCCGGTGGTGACCGTGCCGGTCTTGTCGAGCACCACGGTGTCGACGAGCCGGGTGGACTCCAGCACCTCGGGCCCGCGCACCAGGATGCCCAGCTGCGCGCCCCGGCCGGTGCCCACCATGAGCGCGGTCGGCGTGGCCAGCCCGAGCGCGCAGGGGCAGGCGATGATCAGCACGGCCACCGCGGCGGGGAACGCCCCGGCCAGGCCGGCGCCGGTACCGATCCAGAAGCCGAGCGTGGCCGCGGCCAGCGCGAGGACGACGGGGACGAAGACGCCCGAGACGCGGTCGGCCAGCCGCTGGACGGCGGCCTTGCCGTTCTGCGCCTCCTCGACCAGCCGCGCCATCTGGGCCAGCTGGGTGTCGGCGCCGACGCGGGTCGCGCGCACCACCAGCCGCCCGCCGGCGTTCACGGTGGCGCCCACGACGGCGTCCCCGGGGCCGACCTCCACCGGCACCGACTCGCCGGTGAGCATCGACGCGTCGACCGCCGAGGAGCCCTCGACCACCTCGCCGTCGGTGGCCACCCGCTCCCCGGGCCGGACGACGAACAGCTCGCCGACGCCGAGGGCGTCCACCGGCACCCGGGTCTCGGCCCCGCCGCGCAGCACGGACACCTCGCGGGCGCCCATCTCCAGCAGCGCCCGCAGCGCCGAGCCCGCCCGCCGCTTGGCGCGCGCCTCGGCGTACCGCCCGGCGAGCAGGAAGGTGGTGACGCCGGCGGCGGCCTCGAGGTAGACGTCGCCGGACCCGTCGGTGCGGGTGACGGTCAGGGAGAAGCCGTGCACCATGCCCGGCTCGCCGGCGGTACCGAGGAACAGCGCGTACAGCGACCAGAGGAACGCCGCACCCGTCCCGAGCGAGACGAGGGTGTCCATGGTGGCCGCACCGTGCCGCAGGTTGGTCCAGGCGGCGCGGTGGAACGGCAGCCCGCCCCAGACGACCACCGGCGCGGCCAGGGTGAGCGAGAGCCACTGCCAGGAGGTGAACTGCCAGGCCGGGACCATGCCGAGCGCGACGACCGGCAGCGTGAGCACCGCGGACACCACCAGCCGGGTGCGCAGCCCGGCGTCGGGGTCGGTCTGCGGGACGTCCTCCTCCGGCGGCGCGGGCAGCGCGGCGGTGTAGCCGGTCTTCTCGACGGTGGCGATCAGGTCCTCGGGCGTGACCTCCCCGCCGTAGGAGACGCGCGCCTTCTCGGTGGCGTAGTTGACGGTGGCGGTGACACCGTCCATCCGGTTGAGCTTCTTCTCCACCCGGGCGGCGCAGGACGCGCAGGTCATCCCGCCGATCGACAGCTCGATCTGCGTGGGGCCGCTCATCGCGCGTCCACCGTGACCGCGGCGGTCCGGACGACGTCGCCGTGCCGGAAGTCGAAGAACAGCCGGTGCGCGCCGGCCGCGGGCACCTCGACGGCGAACCGGACCTCCGCGCCGGAGGCGGTCGTCGGGTGCACGTGCAGGTAGCCGAGGTCGCCGGCGCGCAGGGCCACCAAGTGGCCGCGCGCACCCAGGTACGGCTGCAGGTCGGTCACCGGGACGCCGTCGCGCGCGACGCGCACCACCACCTCGGACTCCTGACCGGCGACCAGGTCGCCCTCGACGGTGACGGTGTAGCCGTCCACCTCGGCGGTGGACGACGGCGCGGGCAGCGGCACCGGCTCGCCGGTCCCGCCCACGGCGAGGTCGGCGCCGAGCACCAGGCCGGAGCCGAGGTCGCTGGGGGTGGCGTCGGCCAGCACCCGCCAGGAGCCCGGCTGCAGCGCCACCGCCGTCGTCCAGGTGCCGTCGGGGGCGAGCTCGGGGTGCAGGTGCTGGTAGCCGCTGAGGTCGCGGCGGACGACGACGAGGTGCAGGTCCTGCTCGTGCACCGTCTCGTAGGCGGTGACCGGGGTGCCGTCGGGGCCGAGCAGCCGGAACGACAGCGGGACGGCGTCGCCGGCGGGCAGGGCGTCGGCGGCCAGGTCGAGGGTGTGCCCCTCGGCCGAGACGGCGAGGCCCGCGGGCAGGCCGGTGTCCACCGGGGCGGGCTCGTGCCCGCCCGCGGCGTGGTCCTCGTCCTCGGCGTGCTCGGCGGCGGACGCCGGCGCGCCGACCGGACCCACCAGCGCGCCGACGCCCCATCCGGCGCCGAGCACGGCGGCCAGCCCCAGCACGGTGGCGCCCAGCCGGGCGGCGGTGCGCATCGGGTCCTCCTCGCCACGGGCCGGCCTAGCGGCCGGCGACCTCGTAGCCGGCCTCCTCGACGGCGGCGCGGACGGCGTCGTCGTCGAGCGGGGCGTCGCTGGTGACGGTCAGGCCGCCGCTGTCGAGGTCGACCGCGACGTCGGTGACGCCGGGCAGGCCGCTGACCTCCTCGGTCACCGCGGTGACGCAGTGGCCGCAGGTCATGCCGACGACGGTGTAGCTGGTGGTGCTCACGGGGGAGTCCTCTCGGGGGGTCAGGAACGGACGAGCCGGGCGATGGCGGCCGAGGCCTCGCGCACCTTGGCGTCGGCCTCCGGGCCGCCGCTGGCGACGGCCTCGGCGACGCAGTGCGACAGGTGCTCCTCGAGCAGGCCGAGCGCGAAGGACTGCAGGGCCGACGTCATCGCCGAGACCTGGGTGAGGACGTCGATGCAGTACTTCTCGTCCTCGACCATGCGCTGCAGGCCGCGGGCCTGGCCCTCGATGCGGCGCAGCCGCTTGAGGTGGTCGTCCTTGCGGTGGATGTAGCCGTGGACGTGGCCGGGGGTCTCCGCATCGCTCACGGGACCCACTGTACACCCCTACCCCCCAGGGGTTCATCCGACGGCGGGGTCCTCCTGGTCAGCGCGCAGGCGGTCCACGGTGGCGCGCAGCCGCTTGGTGGTGGCGCGCGACTCGGCCAGCTCGTCCTGCAGGCCGAGGATCACCTCGGCCGACGCCAGGGTGTGACCCTCGTCGAGCAGGCCGCGCAGCCGCGCGGCGAGCACGAGCTGGTGGCGGGAGTAGCGGCGGTGGCCGCCGGGGGAGCGGTGCGGCTGGAGGACGCCGGAGCCGTCGAGGCTGCGGAGGAAGGCCGCCTGGACGCCGAGCAGCGCCGCGGCCTGGCTCATGGTGAGCGCGGGGAAGTCGGGGTCGTCGAGCCGGCGGACGGCGTCGGCGGCCGGCTCGACCGGCTCGTCGTCCGGCCGGCGGGCGCTGTCCGTGGCCACGGGGGTCCTCCTCGGTCGGGGTGAGGTGCCGGGAACGCCGCGGGGGCCGGGCCACGACTGGCCCGGCCCCCGGTTCGGGTGACCGATCAGCGGGTCGGCCCGCCGGTCACCGCTCGACGGCCCGCTGCTCCTGGTCGCCGGACTCGTGCTCGATGGTCCGGCCCTCCACCTGGGCCGGCACGTCGGCACGGGTGACGGTGATCTTGCGGGCACGGGCCTTCTCCGCCACCGGGATGCTCACGGTGAGCACGCCGTCGTGGTAGCTCGCCTCGAGCCGGTCGGTGTCGAGGCTGCGGCCCAGGACCAGCTGCCGGGTGTAGGCCCCGTAGGGGCGCTCGGCGACGGCCCACTCCGCGTTCTCCAGCTGGGGTACCGAGCGCTCGGCGCTGACGGTGAGGGTCGTGCCCTCGACCGACAGGTCGATCGAGCCCGGGTCGACACCCGGCAGGTCGAAGTGGGCGACGAACTTG
Source organism: Geodermatophilus tzadiensis (assembly GCF_003002915.1). Classification (GTDB taxonomy): domain Bacteria; phylum Actinomycetota; class Actinomycetes; order Mycobacteriales; family Geodermatophilaceae; genus Geodermatophilus; species Geodermatophilus tzadiensis. Next base: position 67,497 of record NZ_PVTG01000011.1, read on the forward strand.
TCGCCGACGCGGTAGGCGTCCATCGGCATGCCCGACAGGGCGCGGGCGGTGCCGGTCCGGCCGGCGAGCTGGTCCAGCGCGCGCAGGGCGGCGGACGTGGTGGCGAACGGGTCGTAGGCGGTGAGCACCATGTCGTGAACCTCCTGGGAGATCCGGGATATGTGTTCGCTGCCCGAGGGTGAACCTCTAGTGGCAACTGGAGATTACCTCAGGCGTGCACCCGTGTAAACATCCACCGCACGAGTTTGTTCCGCGGCGCGCATGGGATCGGCGGGGGCGGGGCAGACCCCCGGCATGGACGAGCACGCCTCCACCGGGGACCCGGCCGCCCGTCAGGACGCCGGCCCCGACGCCTCTCCGGGCGCCTCGCACGGCGCCGAGCCCCAGGTGACCGCCACCCTCGACGGGAACGTCTCGTCCGTCACCGTCGTCGGCGAGCTCACCGAGGCCGCCCGCCGGCCGCTGGTCCGCGCGGTCACCGACCAGCTGCTGTCCACGCCGACGCTGCACCGGCTGGAGCTGCAGCTGTCCGGGGTCACCTTCATGAACTCCGCCGGGATGGCCGTGCTGGTGCAGCTGCAGCGGATGACCCAGCCGCGCGCGGTCACCGTGGCGCTGGTCGAGCCGCCGCCCACCGTCGCCCGCCCGCTGCAGCTGACCGGCCTGTGGCGGCGCTTCGAGGTGGTCGACGACGACGACGGTCCCGCCGGCGCCGGCGGCTCCCCGCCGTCGGGTGCCCAGCCGCGGCCGGACGGCCCGGGCGGCCGCAGCGCCTGAGGGTGTCGGGCGGGACCCGGCGTCGCCTGCTCCTAGCCTGGCCGGGTGCCCGCCTCCACCCCGCACGGTCACTCGCACGCCCACGGGCCCGACCCCGACGCCCCGCCCCCGAGCCCGGAGGTGCTCGCCCGCCGCCGCCGCGCGGTGTGGCTGATGCTCGTGGTGCTGGTGCCGGCCGGGCTGGCCACCGTCATCGGGCTGGTCGTGCTCTGGCCCGGCGACGAGCCGACGCAGGCGCAGCAGGTCGCCGAGACCTACCTGCCCCCGGGGCAGACCTACCCCGACGCGCGGGTCGTCTCCCTGCAGACGTTCCCGTGCGGCGACACCGGCGGCGGGCAGGCCACCTGCGCCACCGCGGTCGTCGAGGTGCTCGACGGCGAGGGCGCCGGCGACTACCAGCAGGTCGACCTGCAGGCCGACGTCGTCGCCAACGGCGTGGCCGAGGGCGACACCATCGTGCTCACCCGCGACGCCGGGGCCGACGGCGGCCTGAGCTACCAGTTCTTCGACTTCGAGCGGACCACGCCGCTGGTGGTGCTCACCGTCGCCTTCGCCGTCGTCGTCGCGGTGGTCGCCCGGCTGCGCGGGCTCGCGTCCCTGGTCGGCCTCGCGTTCGCCTTCTACGTGCTGCTGCAGTTCGTCATGCCCGCGCTGCTCACCGGGGCCTCCCCGACGCTGGTCAGCCTGGTGGGCTCGGCGGCGATCATGTTCGTCGTCCTGTACCTGGCCCACGGCCTGTCCGCGCGGACGACGACGGCGCTGATCGGCACGCTGTTCGGCCTGGCGCTGGTGACCCTGCTCGGGTCGGTCTCCGTGGGGGTGGCCCGGCTGACCGGGCTGACCACCGACGAGACCACCACGCTGGCGACCTACGACCCCACCCTGGACTTCTCCGGCCTGGTGATCGCCGGGTGCGTGGTCGCCGGGCTGGGCGTGCTCAACGACGTCACGATCACCCAGGCCTCGGCCATGTGGCAACTGCACGAGGTGGACCCGGCGATGGGGTGGCGGGAGCTCTACCGCCGCGGCATGGCCGTCGGCCGCGACCACATCGCCTCGACCGTCTACACGATCGTGTTCGCCTACGCCGGGGCCGCGCTGCCGCTGCTGCTGATCTTCGAGCTCTACTCGCGGCCGGCCGGGGTCACCCTGACCAGCGCGGTGGTGGCCGAGGAGGTCGTACGGACGCTGGCCGGGGCGATCGCGCTGGTCCTCGCCGTCCCGGTCACGACCGCGGCCGGCGCGTTCTTCGCCACCGCGGCCGGGGCGGCGCCCGAGCGGCGCATCTCGGCGCTGCGTGCGAGGTTCGCCCGATGAGCGACCTCCTCGCCGCCGCCGAGGCGGCCCCCGGCTTCATGCCCCCCGACGAGGGGCACGCCCTCTACGAGGCCGCCCGGTCGGTCGCGGTGCCCGGACCGCTGCTGGAGATCGGCTCCTGGATGGGCAAGTCGGCGCTCTACCTGGCCGCCGCGGCCCGGGAGACCGGCCGCCAGGTGGTCACCGTCGACCACCACCGCGGCTCCGAGGAGCACCAGCCCGGCTGGGAGTACCACGATCCGTCCCTGGTCGACCCCGCGGTGGGGCTGGTGGACACCCTGCCGCGGTTCCGCCGCACGATCGCCGACGCCGGTGCCGAGGACGTCGTCGTCGCCGTCGTCACCCGGTCGGAGACCCTCGCCCCGCTGTGGTCGACGCCGCTGGCGCTGCTGTTCCTCGACGGCTCGCACACCGAGGAGTCCGCCCGCCGCGACCAGGACGCCTGGGTGGCCAAGCTCGCCGTCGGCGGCACGCTGGCCATCCACGACGTCTTCCCCGACCCCGCGGACGGCGGCCAGGCACCCTTCGGCGTCTACCGGCGGGTGCTGGACTCGGGCGACTTCAGCGAGCTGCCCGGCACCGGCTCGCTCCGGCTGCTGCGGCGCCTGCTGTGAGCGACCCGCTGGGGGAGGAGCGGGCCGCCGCCCTCGCCCAGATCGACGCGCTGACCCGCCAGTTCGACGAGATCGTGGCGGCCTCCCGCGCCTCCAACGCCGACGACGAGCACGACCCCGAGGGCGCGACGATCGCCTTCGAGCGCCAGCAGGTGGCCGCGCTGCTGGCCGCCGCGCGCCGCCGGCTGGCCGACGCCGAGGCGGCGGTCCGGGCCGTCGAGGGCGGCACCTACGGCCGCTGCGAGTCCTGCGGCGGCCCGATCGCCCCGGAGCGCCTCGCCGCCCGGCCCACCGCCCGCACCTGCATCACCTGCGCGACCTGAGCCGCCGTCCCGACTGCTCGAGCGGCCCGCTGCAGGGGCCCGCGCCGAGCGCCAGCGAGGCGTGGGGGGCAGCGGGGTCCTTCGTCAGCTCACGTACCTGCGGGCGGTGGAGCGGCGCTGGACGGCGTCGAGCGCGGCGAAGCGGGCCTCGGCGTGCGCGGGCAGCACCCGCCGCTCGCGCAGCACCCACGGCGCCCCGCGCACCGCCGCCCAGAGCCCCTGCGCCGTGACCCGGTCGCGGGGCAGCGTCTGCAGCAGGTGCAGCGTGCGGCGCAGGGCCGGGCGCAGCGGGCGGCGCAGCCACGTCGTCCAGAGGGTGTTGCGGATGCCGTCGCGGCGCCGGCGGTGCGAGTCGCGGACCCTCGACGCCTGGTGGTGCACCGTCAGCGACGGCAGGTAGCACAGCTCCCAGCCCGCGGCGGCGAGGTCGCCGGCCATGAGCTCCTCCTCGCCGCCCAGCCACAGCCGCTCGGAGAAGCCGCCGACCTCGGTGAACGCCTCCCGCCGCAGCACCGAGGCGCCGGCGAGGAACGACCCCAGCGCCGGTCCCGGCAGCCACGAGGCGCCGCGGACGGGGGAGTCGCGCAGCTCCGGCACGATCGGGTCCTCCCGCGACCCGGGCTCGACGACGATCCGGGCGGTCACCACGGCCAGCCGCGGGTGGGCGTCGAGCACGTCGGCGGCGTGCCGCAGCGAGCCGGGGTCCCACCACGTGTCGTCGTCGCAGAAGGCCACGTACGGCGTGGACACCCGCGCGACGCCGACGTTGCGGCCGACCGCCCCCAGGTTCTCCGGGCTGGCCACCAGCTCGACCTCGGGGAACCGCTCGCGGACGGCCGCCGCCGTCCCGTCGGTGGAGCCGTTGTCGACCGCCACCACGTGCGGCCGCTCGGGCAGCGCCACCAGCCGCGACAGCGCCAGCAGCACCTCCTCGCGGCGCTGGTGGGTGATGACGACGACGGCGACCCGCGGGTCGGCGCAGGAGCGCGTCATCCGGCCAGCAGGCGCCGGTCGGCCAGCACCAGGCCCGGCAGTCGGCGGCGGCGGCGCACCGCGGCCGGCAGGTCCGGCACCGCCCGCCACAGCCCGCGCCGCTCGGGCGCACCCGCGCGCAGGGCGGCCGCCACGGTGCCGGCGAGGTCGCGCAGCGGCAGCCGCATCACCGCGGTGAGCACCTTCGACCGCCACACCGCCGTCCGCCGGGCCGCGGGGTCGTGGCGGCGGGTCGAGGGGTGGTGGTGCACGGTCACCGAGTCGACGTAGGCGATGTCCCAGCCGGCGGCGGCCAGGTCGAGGGAGAGCCGCTCCTCCTCGCCGGGGAAGCGCACCACCGGGTCGAACCCGCCGACGGCCAGGAACGCCTCCGTGCGCACCATCGCCGCGCAGCCGATGAAGCCGAGCAGCCGCGGTCCGGGCAGGTGGGCCGGCGTCCCCAGTGGACTGGTCGCCAGCTCCGCGCACAGCGGGTCCAGCCGCTCCTCGGGGCCCACCAGCACGCGCGCGTTGAGCACCGCCAGCCGGGGGTGGGCGCGCATGACCGCCGCGGCGCGGGCCAGGTTCCCCGGTGCCCACCACGAGTCGTCGTCGGCGAAGGCCACGAACTCGGTCCCCGCGACCCCGACGCCGATCGTGCGGGCGCGGGCGCCGGCGTTGCCGGCCAGCGGCACCACGGTCACCTCGGGCAGCGCGGCGCGGACGGCGTCGACCGTGCCGTCGGCCGACCCGTTGTCGACCAAGACGACCGGCGCCTCGTGCCGGGGGAGGGTGGCCAGCAGGTCCTCCCGGCGGTCGCGGCTCATCACGACGACGGTCACGCCGTCGGTGGTCGGGAGTGCGGGCGTGCGGGTCACGGCTGACCCCTGCCCGGCAGCGGCGCGGCCGAACCCGGGGTGTCGACCGTGCCGGGGGCCGGCAGGGCGGAGGGGTCGGCGAACAGCACCGACGCCGGGGTGGCCCGCGCCAGGGCGTCCACGGCCAGCACCACCGCGGCCGCCGTCCAGGTGGGGCGCTCGACCGGCCACCGGGCGTCGTCGGCGTAGACCAGGCCGGTCCAGTACGAGCCGTCGTCGTGGCGCAGGTGCTGCATCGCCGCCACCTGCTCGCGGGCGGCGTCGGGCTGCCCGGCGACGACGAGGGCCAGCGCCAGCTCGCAGGTCTCCGCGCCGGTCACCCACGGGCGGTCGGCGACGCAGCGCGCCCCCAGGCCGGGGACGACGAAGCGGTCCCAGTCGGCGGCCAGCCGGGCGCGGGCCGCCTCGCCGGTGACCGCGCCGGCCAGCACCGGGTAGTACCAGTCCATCGAGTACCGCGACCGGTCGGCGAAGGCGCCGGGGTCGGTGCGCAGCGTCGTCCCGAGGTCGGTGACGGCCAGTTCCCAGTCCGGCTGCGGCTCGCCGGCCAGCCCGGCCAGGGCGACGCCGCAGCGCAGCGCCTGGAAGAGGCTGGCGTTTCCGGTCAGCAGCGCGGTGTCGTCGGGGGTGCCGTCCGGGCGCAGCGCCCAGCTGACCGCGCCCGACGACAGCTGCATGCGCACCACCAGGTCCAGGCCGCGGCGCACGGCCGGCCACAGCTCGCGCACCAGCCGCTCGTCGCGGCCGGCCAGCCAGGAGTGCCAGACGCCGACGGCGAGGTAGCCGGCGTGGTTGCTCTCGACGGCGGGCGAGGTCTCGGCGCCGTCGCGGTACTCGGCGGCCCAGGAGCCGTCGGGCCGCTGCCGCGCGGCCAGCCACCGGTAGGCGGCCGCCGCCCGCTCGTGCTCGCCGCCGACGTCGAGGGCCATGGCCGCCTCGACCGAGTCCCACGGGTCCAGCTGCGCGCCGCGGGACCAGGGCAGGGCGCCGTCACGGTGCTGCTCCGCGGCGATCGCGGCCACGGTGCGCCCGACCGCCCCGCCGTCGAGGACCCCGGGGAGCTCGGGCAGCTCAGCGCGCGGCAGCGGTCCGCTCCCGCTCCGGGTGGGCGACCTCGGCCGGCGGGAGGGCGGGCCTGGTCGCGTAGACGACGAGGCTCTTGCCGATGAGCGGGTCGAGCACCCGCTCGGCGAGGCGGGTGAGCCACGGCCGCCGGGTCAGGTCCCAGACCAGCAGCCGGTGGTAGGCCCGGACGACGGCGGGGTCGCGGTCGACGCCGACGGCGCACTTGAGCCACCAGTAGGGCGCGTGCAGGGCGTGCGCGTGGTGCTGCCTCCCGGGCACCAGGCCGGCCACCGACAGCCGGGCGCGCAGCGCGTCCCCCCGGTAGATGCGCACGTGGCCGCCCTCGTTGGCGTGGTAGGCGTCCGACAGCGCCCAGCAGACCCGCTCGGGGCCGAAGCGCGGCACGGTCACCGCGACGGTGCCGCCGGGCTTGAGGACCCGGGCGATCTCGGCCATGGCGCGGGCGTCGTCCGGGACGTGCTCGAGCACCTCGGAGGCGATCACCCGGTCGACGCTGGCGTCGGGGACGGGCAGGTGCCGCAGGTCGCCGCGCACCACCTCGTAGCGGGCGCCGGCCGGGGCCTCGCCGGCCGCCGCGATGGCGCCCAGCCACGCCCTCGTCGTCGCCACCTCGGACTCGCCCCAGTCGACGGCGACCACGTGCGCCCCGCGGCGGTAGGCCTCGAACGCGTGCCGGCCCTCGCCGCAGCCCAGGTCGAGGACGGTCATCCCGGGCCGCAGGTCGAGCAGGTCGTAGTCGACGGTCAGCACGGGCGTCCCTTCGCCTCGAGCACGCGGCCGTACCAGTCCGCGGTGCGCTCGGCGGTCGAGCGCCAGGTGTAGGAGGCCAGCACGCGGCGGCGCCCCGCGCGGCCCAGCTGCTCCTGCAGCGAGGGGTTCTCCAGCACCAGCCGCAGCGCCGCGGTCAGCTCGTCGACGTCCCCGGCGCGCACCCGCAGCCCCGCGTGCGTGCCCACCACCTCGGGCAGCGCCCCGGCGTCGGTGGTGACCAGCGGCGTGCCGCAGGCCATGGCCTCGACGGCGGGCAGCGAGAACCCCTCGTACAGCGACGGGATGGCGGCCACGGTCGCCGACTGCAGCAGCCGCACGAGGTCGGCCTCGGGCAGCGGCCCGGTGAACCGGACGGCGTCGCGCAGGCCGAGGCGGTCCAGCGCCGCCTCCGCCGGGCCGCCCGGGCGGGCGGTGCCGACGACGGTCAGCCGCACCGGCCGCTCGGTGCGCAGCTTGGCCACCGCCTCGAGCAGGTGCACCAGCCCCTTGAGTGCGACGTCCGCGCTGGTGGTGACGACGACCGAGTCGCTCTCGCGCGCCCGGCCGGCCGGCGGGGTGAAGACCTCCGGGTCGATGCCGACCGGGACGACCTCGACGCCGGCGGCGGGCACCCGCAGGTGTGTCCCGATGTCGCGCCGCGAGCTCTCCGACACGGTGGTCACCGCGTCGAGCCGGGGGGCGACGCGGGCCTGCATCGCGGTGAACCCGTACCAGCGGGTCAGCGTGAGGCGGCGGCGCAGGGTGGGCGCGGCGGCCAGCTCCAGCTGCCGGTCGATGGCGACCGGGTGGTGCACGGTGGCCACCGTCGGGACGCCGGCGCGGACCAGGCGCAGCAGCCCGTAGCCGAGGCTCTGGTTGTCGTGCACGACGTCGAACTCGTGCGCGCGGGGGAGCAGGGCCCGGGCCGCGCGGAGGCTGAAGGTCAGCGGCTCGGGGAAGCCGGCGGTGCACATCGCCGCCCACTCCAGGACGTCGATCCCGTCGCGGAACTCCGACGGCCGCGGCGTGCGGAACGGGTCGGGCTCGCGGTAGAGGTCGAGGCTGGGCAGCCGGGTCAGCGGGACACCGTCGTCGAGCTCGGGGTAGGGCTGGCCGCTGAACACCTCGACGTCGTGGCCGAGCGCCGCGAGCTCCCGCGACAGCGCCCGGACGTAGACGCCCTGGCCACCGCTGTGCGGCTTGCTCCGGTACGACAGCAGGGCGATGCGCAGCCGTCGTCCCATGCGCCGGACTCTAACGACCCCGGACCGTCCGCCCGCTCGCCCGTGTCCCGCGGCGCCTGCCAGGGTGGGGGGCGTGATCCGACACGTCGTCCACTTCACCTGGTCCGACACCGCCGACGAGGCCCGCCGGGCCGAGACGGTGGCCGCGCTGCGCCGCCTGCCCGAGCAGGTGCCCGGCTCGCTGGCCTTCACCGTGGCCTCCGACGCCGGGCTGGTCGAGGGCAACGCGCACACCATCCTGGTCGCCGACTTCCCCGACGCGGAGACCTTCCGCGCCTACGCGACCGACCCGACGCACCAGGCCGTCATCGCCGAGCACGTCCGCCCGATCCTGGCCGCCCGCAGCGCCGTCCAGTACGAGCCGTGAGCCCCCGCCGGACGGCCCGGCTCGCGGCTCCGGCGCTGCTGGCCGCCGCGCTGGTCACCGGCTGCGGTGGCGGCGACGACGACGGGGAGGCGGCGGCGGAGCCGTCGTCCGCCTCTCCGTCCTCGTCCTCGTCGGTGGCCGGGGGCTCCGAGCTCGCCCCCGGGCTGCTGCCGGCCGACGCGTTCGGCCCGGACGCCCAGGTGGTGCCGGTGACCGAGGAGCAGCTCGCCCAGGGCGCGGCGCTGGCCGGCGGATCGGCCGCCGACCTGCAGGTGGACCCGCCGGAGTGCGCTCCGCTGGTGCAGCAGAGCCAGCCGTCCTTCGACGAGTACGAGGACGTCGCCGCGCAGGTCGCCGTGCTCGGGACGACGACCACCGTGCAGGCGCTGGTCTCCGGCGGTCCGGCGGAGGAGGCGCTCGCGGGCCTGGGCCGACCGCCGGCGGGGTGCGAGTCGGTGCAGGTCACCTCGGCCGAGGTCGGCACCGTGGACATCGCCTACGGCCCGCTCGACGTCCCCGACCTGGGCGACGGCTCCGGCGGCGTCGCGTTCACCACCACCGCGCCGGGGCCCGGCGGGCAGCCGCTCGTCGTCCCGGCGCTGGTCGGCGTGGTGCAGGACGGCGAGCGCGCCCTCGTCCTGGTGAGCACCGACACCCAGGGCGGCACCCTCGACCCCGCCGCCTTCACCGCGCTGCTGCAGCGGGCCCACGAGACGCAGGCGTCGGTCCTCGACTAGCGGGCTGCACCGACGTCCCCCGGGTCGGCCGTCCACAGCCGGCGGCGGGTCCACAGACCCGGATCGACCGGCCCCGGCGGCGCCCGGCCGGCCCCAGGGTCGGCCGGGTGGACGAACCCCCGATCCCCGTCATCCGGCTCGGCGACACCGGCGAGGTCGCCGCCGCCCTGCCCCACCTGCTCGGCTTCCGGCCCACCGAGTCGGTGGTGCTCATCGGCCTGCGCAGCCCCGGCGGCAGCCGGGTCGGCCTGACCGTGCGCGCCGACCTGCCCCGGCCCGCCGACGCCGCCGTCCTGGCCCGCACGCTCACCGCCAAGCTCGCCACCGACGACCCGGCCGCGGTGCTGCTGGCGGTCGTGTCCGAGGCGCCCGACCGCCCCTCGACCCCGCTGCTGCACGGCCCGGCCGGCCCCGGCCCGGACGCCGACCTGCCGCACCGCGACCTCGTGCACGAGCTGGTGCTCGCTCTCGACGCGGTCGACGTGCCCGTCCGCGAGGCGCTGCTCGTGCGCGGCGGCCGCTGGTGGGACTACGACTGCCCGTACCCGTGCTGCGAGCCCGGGGCCGGCACCCCGCTGCCCGGCGGCGCCAGCCCGCTGGCCGCCGCGGCGGTGGCCGGCGGCGCGGTGCTCGCCGCCGACCGCGACGCGCTGGCCGCCCGCATCGCCCCGCCTCCGGGTGACGTCGGGGCCGCGGCGATGGCCGACGTGTGCCTGCGGGCCGGGCGCGAGCACGCCGCCCGGCTGCGCACGGCCGGGCGGTCCGTCCTCGCCGGCGAGTGCGAGACCGAGGTCGCCGACGCCGTGGCCGCCTGCCGCCCGGGACCGGACACCGCCGGCACGCGGCTGCCCGACGCCCGGGTGGCGCGTGTGCTGTGGGCGCTCACCCTGACCGAGGTGCGCGACCGCGCGCTGGCCACCGCGCTCGGCGAGGACGCCGCGGCCGCCGAGGTGCTGTGGACCGAGTGCACCCGCCGCGCGCCCGTCCCGCTCGACGGCGCCCCGGCCACCCTGCTGGCGATCAGCGCGTGGCTGCGCGGCGACGGCGCCATGGCCAACGTCGCCCTCGACCGCGCGCTGGCCGCCGACCCCGGCGCCGTGCTGCCACGGCTGCTCGCCGACGGGCTGGCCGCCTGCCTCCCCCCGGCCGAGCTGCGTGCGCTGATCAGCGACTCGCTGGCCTCCGGCCAGGACGCCCGGTGAGCCGGCTACACCAGGTCGGGCCGCTGCCACTCCTGCCCCAGGACGTGCTCGGCCAGGAAGGCGAGCACCGTCTCGTACCAGACCGCCGCGTTGCCCGGCGTGAGCACCCAGTGGTTCTCGTCGGGGAAGTACAGGAACCTCGAGGGGACGCCGCGCTTCTGCAGGTCGTACCAGAGCCGCAGCCCCTCGCCGATCGGCACGCGGTAGTCCTTGTCGCCGTGGATGACCAGCACCGGCGTCCGGATGGCGTCGGCGAACCGGTGCGGGGAGTTCTGCTCGTAGCGCTTGGGCTCGACGAGCGGGTCGCCCCACTCCTTCTCCCAGTAGTAGCCGGCGTCGGTGGTGCCGACGAAGGAGTCGAGGTCCCAGAGGCTGGCGTGGGTGACGATCGCCCGGAACCGGCCGGTCTGGGTGGCCACCCAGTTGGCCATGTACCCGCCGAAGGAGCCGCCCATCGCCGCGGTCCGCTCTGCGTCGAGGTCGGGCCGCTCGAGCGCGGCGTCGACGGCGGCCATGAGGTCGGTGTACGGGGCGCCGCCCCACTCGCCCCAGCCGCGGCGCACGAAGTCCTGCCCGAAGCCCTGCGACAGGGCCGGGTTGGGCAGCAGGACGGCGTAGCCGCGGGCGGCCAGCACCCACGGGCACCAGCGCCACGACCACGAGTTCCAGCTCATCAGCGGGCCGCCGTGGATCCACAGCACCAGCGGCGCGGGGGCCTCCGCGCTCGCGCCCTCGGGCAGCACCAGCCACGACTGCACGCGGGTCCCGTCGGCGGCGGTGGCCTGCACCTCGGTCAGCGTGCCCGGCAGGCGGGGAAGGGTGCCGGGGTTGGGCAGTGGGTCGGGGTGCTGGTCGGTGGCCCGCGGGTCCAGCCGCACCGGGGCGGGCGGCTCGTCGTACGCGGAGCGCAGCGCGTACAGCGCGCTGCCGTCGCGGGCCACCTGCAGGTCGCTGTGGGCGCCGTCCGTGGTCAGCCGCACGGGCTCGCCCCCGGCGAGCTCCACCCGGAAGAGGGCGTGCCGGCCGTCGTCGTCGGCCAGGAAGTAGACGGCGTCGCCCTCGGCGCTGAACTGCGGCGCGCTCGGCCAGCGGTCGAAGCCGGGCGTGAGGTCGCGGGCCTCTCCGGTGGCGACGTCGACCACCAGCAGCGTGTAGTCCGGCGGCTCGGCGTAGGTGGTCAGCGACTCCCGGACGCACACCACCGCGGCACCGTCGGGGGAAAAGCGGGCGGAGTGGACGTCGGCCAGCGGGTCGTCGACGAGCACCCGGCCGTCCCCGGAGCCGGTCTCGACGAGCACCAGCCGGTCGCGGCGCCCGGCCGGGCCGTCTGGGACGGAGTCCACCCGCAGCACCAGCCGGCCGTCGGGGGAGAGGGTGACCGACTCCCCGGCGCCGGTGGGCGGGCCGGCGTCGGGCGTGAGGTCGCGCAGCTCCACCGGCTCGGGCGGCTGCCCGGCGGGGCCCTCGGCGGGCAGCGCGCCGGCCCAGAGGACGTGCGGGACGGCCGGGCCGAGGTCGCTGTCCCAGTACCGCACCGGGTAGGCCTCGTGCAGGATCGCCGACACCCCGGCGTCCTTGCGGGCGGTGCGGCGCTGCTCGTCCTCGGCGGCGTCGGCGGCGCCCGGCATCGCCGAGGCCACGACGACGACCTCGCCGGTGTCGGCGGCCACCGCGAAGCCGCCCACGCCGCCGGGCCGGGTGACCACCGGGCGGGCCTCCCCGCCGCCGGGCGGCAGCGCCCACAGCGCCGACTCGGGGTCGGCGCCGCCGGTGGCCGCCGGGTCGGGCCGGGCGGAGAGGAACAGCAGGCTGCCGTCGGCGGCGAACACCGGGGCGGACTCGCCGGGCGCGCTGCGGGTCAGCCGCCGCGCCGGGCGCTGCCCCTCCGGGTCGACCTCCCACAGCGCCGGCAGCCACTTCTTCCGCTCGGCGTCGAGGGTCTGCACCGCGACGGCGAGCCGGCGGCCGTCGGGGGAGAGCGCCAGCCCGGCGACGCGCGGCACGGCGACGAAGTCGGCCAGCCGGGTGAAGGGGTGTCCCGGGTCGTCGGCGGCGGTGGTCGGTGGGCCGGTCGGGGCGTCGGGCTGGCTCACCGGGTCTCCTCGCGGGTCGGGTGGCGCTCGGTCGGTGCCGCCCACCGTAGACACCGCGGCGCCCGGGACCCGCCGGAGCGGATCCCGGGCGCCGGGAGGCGGCCCCTCGCGGGGTCCCGCCACGAGCCCGCGAGTGGCGGGGGGCGAGGAGGTCCCTCGTTCAGAGCTGTGCGGCGGCCTCGGCCGGGGTGAGCTCCTCGTCCAGGACGGCGACGAAGACGTGCTGGGCGACGCCGTGCGGCAGCGCCTGGCCGTCGAGGCTGATCGTCCCGTTGCTCGACGTCGCCACGACCGTGGCGCCCGGGCGCAGGCCGCGGTCGGCGAGCGCGCGCAGCAGGTCGGCGTCCTCCTGCAGCTGCTCGCTGATCCGCCGGATCACCACCCGGCGGCCCTCGGCGGTGGCCGAGGTGGACAGCAGGGTGAGCGAGTCGAGCACCGCGGAGGTCTCCCCGCCCAGCGCGTCCAGCCCGGGGATCGGGTTGCCGAAGGGCGAGACCGTCGGGTTGCCGAGCAGGGTCAGCAGCTTGCGCTCGACCGCCTCGCTCATCACGTGCTCCCAGCGGCAGGCCTCCTCGTGGACGTCGGCGTAGTCCAGGCCGATCACGTCGACGAGCAGGCACTCGGCGAGCCGGTGCTTGCGCATGACCGCGGTGGCCAGGTGGCGGCCCTGGTCGGACAGCTGCAGGTGCCGGTCGCCCTCCACCGTCAGCAGCCCGTCGCGCTCCATCCGGGCGACGGTCTGGCTGACCGTCGGGCCGCTCTGGTGCAGCCGCTCGGCGATGCGCGCCCGCAGCGGCACGATGCCCTCTTCCTCCAGCTCGAAGATCGTGCGGAGGTACATCTCGGTGGTGTCGATGAGGTCGTTCACTGGCACTCCTCCGTGTCGTGCCCGATCCTACGGCCCGGCGCCGTGCCGTCCGGATCACGCCGAGGGCCGGACGCAGGGCACCACCAGGGTCGCGGCGGTAGCGTCCCGCCGCAGGGGAGTGGCCGTACCGGCGTCCCCGGCCGGCCGGGCGAGGTGGCCCGGGCCGGCGAGCGCGGCGACAGGAGGAGCCCGTGAGCGACGCGGTTGCCGTCGTGTGGGACGACGCGCTGCTCGGCTACACCATGGGCGGCGACCACCCGCTGCACCCCGTGCGGCTGGACCTGACGATGCGGCTGGCCGAGGGCCTGGGCGTGCTGGCGAGCGACCGGCTGGAGGTCGTCGCACCGACCCCGGCCGGGCCGGACCTGCTGACCCTCTGCCACGACCCCGAGTACCTCGAGGCCGTCAAGCGGGCGCCCACCGACCCCGGGGTCGGCCACGGGCTGCACACCGCGGACAACCCCGTCTTCGAGGGCATGTACGACGCCGCCGCGCTGATCACCGGCGGCAGCGTGCTGGCCGCCGAGCTGCTGCACCACGGCCGGGCGCAGCACTCGGTCAACATCTCCGGCGGCCTGCACCACGCGATGAGGGACCGGGCGTCGGGGTTCTGCGTGTTCAACGACGCCTCGATCGCCATCGCCTGGCTGCTGCGCCAGGGCTGGGAGCGGATCGCCTACGTCGACCTCGACGTCCACCACGGCGACGGCGTGCAGACCGCCTTCTACGACGACCCGCGCGTGCTCACCGTGAGCATCCACCAGACGCCGCTGACGCTGTTCCCGGGCACCGGCTTCCCCGAGGAGACCGGTGACCCGGACAAGGCGCTGGGCAGCGCGGTCAACCTGGCGCTGCCCAACGGCACCGACGACTCGGGCTGGCTGCGCGCGTTCCACGCCGTCGTCCCCAGCGTGCTGCGGGCCTTCCGCCCGCAGATCCTGGTCACCCAGTGCGGCTGCGACGCCCACCACGAGGACCCGCTGGCCGACCTCGCCCTCACCATCGACGGCCAGCGCGCCGGGTACTCGGCGGTGCACGAGCTCGCCCACGAGCTGTGCGAGGGCCGGTGGCTCGCGCTGGGCGGCGGCGGGTACGGGCTGGTGCGCTGCGTGCCGCGGGCCTGGACGCACCTGATCGCCGAGGCGTCGGGGGAGCGGCTGGACCCGGTGACCGAGATCCCGCAGTCCTGGCGCGACGACGTCATCGCCCGGGGGCTGCGCGCGCGGCCGCCCACGCACATGACCGAGGGCGGCTACACCGGCTTCGCGGCGTGGGACCCGTTCACCGAGTCACGGGTCGACCGCGCGATCGCCCGCACCCGCCGGGCGTCGTTCCCCTACTTCGGCCTCGACCCGGACGACCCCCGTGACTGAACAAGGACCCCCCAGCCCCCCACCACTCGCAGGCTCGCGGCGGGACCCTGCAGGGGGGCCGTCGGCGGACCTGGCCACCCCGCCGGAAGAGCAGGAGGCGCCGCGGCCGCCGGCGCACTGGGAGGCCGACATCATCGCCGCCGACGGCGGCACCGTGCACCTGCGCCCGATCTGCCCCGAGGACGCCGACGGGCTGACCGGGCTCATGGAGCGCAGCTCCGACCAGACCCGCTACCTGCGGTTCTTCGGGCCGATGAAGCGGCTGTCGGACCGCGACCTCTACCGGTTCACCCACGTCGACCACTCCGACCGGGTCGCCTTCGTCGTGCTGCTGGGCGACCAGCTGATCGCCGTCGGCCGCTACGACCGCCTGCCCGGGACCGCCGACGCCGAGATCGCCTTCCTCGTCGAGGACGCCCACCAGGGCCGCGGGCTGGGCTCGGTGCTGCTCGAGCACCTCGCCGCCGCGGCCCGCGAGCGCGGCATCACCCGCTTCGTCGCCGAGGTCCTGACCCAGAACGCGCGGATGGTGCGGGTCTTCCTCGACGCCGGGTACCAGGCCAGCCGCTCCTACGAGGACGGCGTGGTCCACCTGACCTTCCCGATCGCGCTGACCGACGACTCGCTGGCGGTGACCCACGAGCGCGAGCAGCGCAGCGAGTCCCGCTCCATCGCCCGGCTGCTCACCCCGTCGTCGGTGGCCGTGGTCGGCGCCAGCAACGACGAGGGCAAGGTCGGCAACGCCGTCCTGCGCAACCTGCTGGAGTACGGCTTCGACGGGCCGGTGTACCCGGTCAACCCGAACGTGCGGCACGTCCGCGGCGTGCCGGCCTTCGACTCGATCGAGGCCATCGGCGACGACGTCGACCTCGCCGTCGTCGCCGTGCCGGCCGACGAGGTCGCCGGGGTGGTCGAGAGCTGCCGGCGCAAGCGGGTGCGCGGCCTGGTGGTGATCTCGGGCGGCTTCGGCGAGAGCGGCCCGGCCGGCCGCGACGCCGAGCGCCGGCTGGTCGCCGCCGCCCGCGCCTCGGGCATGCGCGTGGTGGGGCCCAACTGCCTGGGCATCGTCAACACCGACCCCGCGGTGCGGCTGGACGCCAGCCTCGCGCCGCAGGTGCCGGGCCGGGGGCGGGTGGGCTTCTTCGCGCAGTCCGGGGCGCTGGGCGTGGCGCTGCTGGAGCGGGCGCGCAGCCGCAACATCGGCCTGTCCAGCTTCGTCTCGGCGGGCAACCGCGCCGACGTCAGCGGCAACGACCTGCTGCAGTACTGGGCCACCGACCCCGGCACCGAGGTCGTGCTGCTGCACCTGGAGAGCTTCGGCAACCCCCGCAAGTTCGCCCGGCTGGCCCGCTCGGTGGCGCGCACCAAGCCGGTGGTGGCGGTCAAGAGCGGCCGGCACGGCGGCCTGGCGCCGGGCCTGGCCGGCACCTCGGTGGCCGTGCCGGAGCAGTCGGTGGCCGCCCTGTTCACCTCGGCCGGCGTCATCCGGGTCGACACGGTCGCGCAGCTGTTCGAGGTCGGCATGCTCGCGGCCCACCAGCCGCTGCCGGCCGGCGACCGGGTGGCCGTCGTCGGCAACTCGACCGCGCTGGGCGTGCTGGTCGCCGACGCCGTCCTCGACCAGGGGCTGACCCTGGCGCACGAGGCGCCGGTCGACATCGGCACCGGCGGCAGCCCGGAGCAGTTCCGCGCGGCGCTGCAGGCGGCCGTGGACGACGACGGGGTCGACACCGTGGTGGCGGTCTTCCTGCCGCCGCTGGTGCGCACGCCGCCCGAGGAGTACGGCCGGGCGCTGTGCGAGGTCTCGGTCGGCTCGGCCAAGCCGGTCGTGGCGACGTTCCTCTCCGCCGAGGGCTTCCTGCCCGAGCTGACCGTGCCCGACGCCGCCGGCATGCCCGCCCGCGGCTCGGTGCCCTCCTACGCGACGCCGGAACGGGCGGTCATCGCGCTGGCCCGGGTCACCGAGTACGCGCGCTGGCGGCAGCGGCCGGTGGGCACCGTGCCCGAGCTGCCCGACGTCGACGAGGAGCGCGCCCGGGCGATCGTCCACGGCGCGCTCGCCGACAGCCCCGCGGGCCGGCCGCTCACCGACGACGAGGCGCTGGCCCTGCTGGGCGCCTACGGCATCCCGCTGCTGGGCACCCGGGTGGTCACCGACGCCGAGCAGGCGGTCGCCGCCGCCGACGCCGTCGGGTACCCGGTCGTGCTCAAGTCGACGGCGCCCTGGCTGCGGCACCGCACCGACCTCGGCGGGGTGCGGCTGGACCTGGCCGACGCCGCCGCCGTCCGGGCCGCGTACGCCGCCATCCCGGCCGGTGACCCGGTGATCGTGCAGGAGATGGCCGCTCCCGGGGTGGCCACCGTGGTGGCGGTGGTCGACGACCCGTCGTTCGGCGCGCTGGTCAGCTTCGGCGTCGGCGGGGTGGCCACCGAGCTGCTCGGCGACCGCGCCTATCGCACCCTGCCGCTGACCGACCTCGACGCCGCCGAGCTGGTGCGCGCCCCGCGCGCGTGGCCGCTGCTCGACGGCTGGCGGGGGGCCGAGCCGGTCGACGTGGCCGCGCTCGAGGACCTGCTGCTTCGGGTGGCGCGCCTCGCCGACGACCTGCCCGAGGTGCTGGCCCTGGACCTCTCGCCGGTCATCGTGGGCCCGGCGAACCCCTGGCACGGCGGCCGCTCGCTGGTCGTGGCCGGGGGCACCGCCCGCGTCGGCCCGCCCACCGCGCGCGTCGAGCCCGGCGCCCGCCGGATGCGCGACCTGTACTGAGCCCCGCGGCCGGACCTCACCGCCGCCAGAAGAGGTGGTGGGTGACGCCGCTCGGGCTGGGGACGACGTCGCGGTGGAAGCGGTCGAGCAGCTCGTCGGGTGACGTCCACAGCCGGGTGCCGGCGCCCAGCTCGATCGGGGCGACGGCGACGTGCAGGGTGTCGACGAGGTCGGCCTCGAGGAACTGACGGATCACCGTGGCGCCGCCCCCGAGCCGGACGTCGGCGCCGCCGGCCGCCGCGCGGGCCTTCTCCAGCACCGTGGCGGGGTCGGCGTCGACGAAGTGGAACGTCGTGTCCGACAGCGTGAACGACGGGCGCACGTGGTGGGTCATCACGAAGACCGGTGTGTGGAACGGCGGCTCCTCGCCCCACCAGCCCTGCCACTCGTGGTCCGGCCAGGGACCGCGGTGCGGCGAGAACTTGTTGCGGCCCATGATCTCGGCGCCGATGCCGTGCGCGAAGTCGCGGACGAGGAGGTCGTCGAGACCGCGGCCGCCGCCCGGCCCGGTGCGGCCGGGGAAGCTCGCGGTGGCGAGCGCCCAGGCCATCAGCTCCCGCGGGTCGGCGTGCCCGAAGGGCCGCTCCAGGCTCTGCCCCTCGCCCGCGCCGTACCCGTCGCTCGAGACGGTGAAGTTCTGCACCCTCAGCAGCTGGCCCACGGTCCCCTCCTCGGTGTCGGTGCCGTGGTGACCGTCGTCGACCCCGGAACTCATCTGTGCCGGCAGGGTCCGGGCCTGCGGCGCGGTCAGGGCCTCCGGCCGGTGAAGGCGAGCAGCTTCACCTGGTCGTCGGCGTCGTCGGGGACCGGCACGCGCGGGCCGTAGTAGCCGCTGCTGCGCAGCGCGGCGTCCCACGGCTCGATCCCGGCGAGGAACCCCGAGACCTCCGCCGGGTCGAGCGCCTCGTCCTGACCGGTGGCGCGGGCGAGGTCCCAGGCGTGCACCAGCAGGTCCATGAGGCCGGTCATCGCGACCAGGTCCTCCAGCGGCATCTCACCCGCGCGGGTCCGCGTCGGCTGTCGTGCCGTGGCGGGGTCGGCGAGCAGGGCGCGGACGGCGCGGTCGGCCGCCCGCCAGGCGCCGGGTGGGTCGTCGTCCACCGACGGGCCGTCGGGCAGCGGGAGCCCCACCGCGCCGAGGTAGAGCGACGGCATCCAGTCCACGACGTGCCGGACGACGTCGCGGGCCACCCAGCCCTCGCAGGGCGCCGGGTCGTCCCAGCGGTCGGGCGGGACGCCGTCGACCCGCCGGCCGAAGCCGTCCGCCAGTCGCGCCCAGCGCTCCGCCGTCGTCGCCATCGCCATCGCCGCCTCCTCCTCAACCGATCGGTTGAGGAAGACCCTGGCCCCGCGCGTCGGCGCTGTCAACGCCCGGGAACGCCGAGAGCCGGTCACCCTCAGGATGACCGGCTCTCGGTGGGGGCTGGACTAGGCCAGGTAGTCGCGCAGGGCGTCGGCGCGCTGCGGGTCGCGCAGCTTGGCCATCGTCTCGCGCTCGATCTGGCGCACCCGCTCGCGGGAGAGACCGAACTGCTTGCCGATCTGCTCGAGCGTGCGGGGCTGGCCGCCGTCGAGACCGAAGCGCAGCACGACCACGTCGCGCTCGCGGTCCTCCAGGGTGGAGAGGACGTTGCGCACGTCGCCCTTCATCATCTGGAAGGCCACCGCGTCCTCGGCGACCGCGGCGTCGGCGTCCTCGATGAAGTCACCCAGGCGGGACTCCTCGTCGGCACCGACGGTCTGGTCGAGGGAGACCAGGTCGCGGCTGTACTCGAGCAGCTCGGTGATCCGCTCGGGCGTCATGTCCAGCTCGAGACCGAGCTCCTCGGCGGTGGGCTCGCGCTCGAGCTCCTGGTGCACCCGTCGACGGGTCCGCACGACCTTGTTGACCTGCTCGGCCAGGTGCACGGGCAGCCGGATGGTGCGGCCGGAGTCGGCCATCGCGCGGGTGATCGCCTGGCGGATCCACCACGTCGCGTAGGTCGAGAACTTGAAGCCCTTGGTGTAGTCGAACTTCTCGACGGCGCGGATGAGGCCGACGTTGCCCTCCTGGATGAGGTCCAGGAACGTCATGCCGTGGCCGGTGTAGCGCTTGGCCACCGACACGACCAGCCGGAGGTTGGCCTCCAGCAGGTGGCGCTTGGCGGCCTTGCCGTCGGTCGCGAGGGCCTTGTAGTCGCGCTCGACGGCGGGGGTGAGCTGCCGCTCGCCGAGCAGCCGCTCGGCGTAGAGGCCGGCCTCGATGCGCTTGGCGAGCTCGACCTCCTGCTCGGCGGTCAGCAGGGCGGTCTTGCCGATGGTGTTGAGGTACACGCGCACCAGGTCGGTCGACACCAGGCCACTGGTGTCCGGCTCGCGTCGCGGTGAGCGGACCTCGAGGGCGTCACTGGGGGAAGACTGGAGGAGCGTCACGGTCTGTCTTCGTCCTTGCGTCTGGTTCGGATGCACCGGTCGGTCTGCTGGCCGGTCGCGCACCCGCACGGGTGGGGCTCCGTGTCCGGCGGAGCGCCTCGCTGTGTGGTCCGTTGTGGTCCAATGTGTTACGCCCCGTCCAACGGTCGGGACGGGTACCGTGTTCCACGGTGCCGGGGTTCTCAGCGAAACCACAGGTGGTGTGTTCGGTCACCATCCGTACCCACGCGACCGCGGGTCAGACCTCCAGCAGCAAGGTCATCGGTCCGTCGTTGACCGAGGCGACTGCCATGCGTGCCCCGAACACCCCGGTCGCGACCGTGGCGCCGCGACGCCGCAGCTCCGCGACGACCTCCTCCACCAGCGGTTCGGCGACCTCGCCGGGCGCGGCGCCGTCCCAGGAGGGGCGCCGTCCCTTGCGCGTGTCGGCGTAGAGGGTGAACTGGCTCACGACCAGCACCGGCAGGCCGAGGTCGTCGGCGGACCGGGCGCCGTCGTCGGTGGGGAAGACCCGCAGCTCGTGGACCTTGCGGGCCAGCGTCCGCGCGCGGGCTCCGTCGTCGTCCCGGCCGACGCCGACGAGCGCCAGCAGTCCCCGGCCGACCTCCCCGACGACGGCACCGTCGACGGTCACCGACGCCGAGGACACCCTGCTCACCACCGCGCGCACCGGCTCATCCTCCGCGACCCGCCGGGGACCCGTGCGGCGCGGGCCGGAGTCCAGGCGGCCGTGCGGCGCCTGTGGTGATCCCGGCTCCCGGCAGACACTGCACGGAACGCCTCGGCGGCTGGGGACGGTCCGGTCGGCGTCTTGTCGCGGTGCCTGCGGCAGATCCCCCGGAGCCGGCGGCCACCCGACCACGCCTCGACGGACGACGAGCACCGGGACGAGGACACCAGCAGTTGCGAGCGGTGACCAGCCGAGGCTGCAGCCGGGTACCCGAGCGGGGACCGTTCCTCCCGTCGACCGACCGTCGACCCGTGGCCGACGTCCCCACCTCCGCCTGACCACCCGCCGGGTCCTCGGCGACGACGCGGGTGACCGCGGTCCCGGGCTCTCGGTCAGAACGGTGGCGGGTCGTCGCCGGGGTCGGCCGGCGGCGCCGTAGGTGAGGCGTCGGTGTCGTCCGGTGGTGGGGTCGCAGCCGGTGGGGGTGGTCGCATGCCCGGTGGCCAGGTGGTCCTCGTGATGCCCGACGGGGTGGTCACGGTGAGCACGCCGTCGGCGGTCATGGTGAACCGCCAGCCGCGGGCGAAGGTCTTCAGCCGGTGGTGGCTGCGGCACAGGCAGCACAGGTTGGCGCAGTCGGTCGGGCCGCCGCGGGCGTGCGGGATGACGTGGTCGGCGTCGGCCCAGCCCACTCGTTGGCCGCAGCCGGGAAAGCGGCAGGTGCGGTCGCGGGTGTGCACGAACGTCTGCTGCGCCGCCGACGGCGCGTAGGCGTCGGTCCCCCCGGGCCGGTCGAGCAGCGCGCACCCGCACTCGTCCTGCCCGTGGACGGTGCAGCCCCGCCTGGCGAGGCGGCGCAGCTGCTCGAGCGTGGTGGTGGCCCGCAGGGTCCCGTTGTCGTCGGTGAGGGCGAGGCCGACTGATCCGCTTCCCGGCGTACGGAGGCCGAGGGCGTCGATCTGGGTGAGCAGGTCGCGGAGCTGGCCGATCGTGATGGGCAGCCCGTTGACCTCCCCAGCCTCGCTGCTGCGGCCGGCCAGCGCGCTCAGGGTGGCGATCAGCTGCAGGTGCGCCGTCACCGGTGGGCGGGTGTCGTCCCAGGGGCGCTGGAGGAGGTCGGCGAGCACCGCGGCGCGCAGTTGCCCGAGGGGTCGGTCGTCGCCGTCCTGCTTGAGCAGGACGGCCAGTTGGTCGACCAGGTCGAAGCACGCCGCCGCCACCGGCGCCGGCAGGTCCGCGGCGAGCGTCGACATGCCTTCCCGCGGGGAGGGGTAGACGCGCACGTCGGCCTGCCGCTCGGCCTCCCTGCGCCGGGCATCGACTGCGTCGGCGTCGACAGCGAGGAGGGCGGCGACCGCGCGCTTGCGCAGCATGTGCGTGGTCCAGCTCGCGGCCTGGCCGATCAGCTGGGACTCCACCCGCCGCGCCACCGCCGGGTCGGTGTGCTGCAGCACATCCACCAAGACCTTCGCCCGCGCCTCGTCCAGCACACCGGCGGCCAGCGCCGCCCGCGTCGCCGGCAGCGACTCCCGGTACACCCACGCCCGGTGCGCCAGCAGCGACGCCGACCGGCGGCCGCAGTTGAGCACCACCGCCAGCTCGGCGGGAAAGAACTCCGAGACACCGGGCAGCTCCGGATCCGGCGCCCACGACCCCCGCGTCGCACCGGGTGTCCCGGGCGCGGGATCGAGGTCGTCCGGGGTGTCGTCGGCCAGGCCCAGGACCAGCTCGGCCTCGTAGGCGGCATCCATCGCCTTGCGTGCCTGCACCCGGGCCAGCTCGGCAGCCTTCTGCTCCCGCGACAACAGCGCCACCGGCAACCGCTGCACCTCCGGCGGCCCGGCGACGAGCAGGTCGAGGAGACCACCGGCGAACACCGGCGGCGCGTCGTCCTCGATCTCGGGCACGAGACGAACCTACGACCGGGGTACGACAGTTCCCGCAGGTCAGGACCAGGTCAACGGAGAAGGCGCCCCGTCCGACCGCCGGTGCCGCGCTCCCGTCGTCGGCAGCCGCAGCCACAACCGGCTCGCGAGCACAGTCCTCGGCTCGGTGGCTGCAGTCGACCCTGCGCCACCACACGTTCGAGGAGGAGGCGCGGATGTCCCCCCAGTCGCACGCCCCCGGTGCCGACCGCCTCGAGGAGCTGGGCCGTGAGCTGGAGGAGCGCCAGCGCCAGCTGTACCGCTCCGGGACGATGCGGCTGATCGTGCGGCTCAAGCGGGCGACCCTGCGCCCCGTGTGAACCCGCCTCCGGCACCCGGGCCCCGCCGCGGGGCCCGGGGATCGGTGATCCCGGGCTCGTCGGCGAACAGCGGCGGCAGGTGGCGCAGCATGAGCACCGACCAGACCAGGTGGGTCAGGACCGGTGCCTGGATGCCGCCGGTGGCCTGCCGCTGCAGCCCGAACAGCGCTCCCATCGCGAGGCTGGCCAGGACCAGCGCCGGGTTGCGCGTGGCGGTCGTGGCCAGGCCGTAGACGGCCGTCGACTTCAGCACCGGCCGGTCGACGCCGATCGCGGCGTACAGCGCGCCGCGGAAGAAGACCTCCTCGGCCACGCCGTTGGCCAGCGTCGTCGTCAGCACCAGCGGGAAGGACCCCTGGTGTGCGTAGCGCAGCACCGACGTGATGGCCCGGTCGAGGACCGGGATCCGCCGGGCGACCAGCGCGGCGCCGTAGAACGCGCCGAAGGCCCCCACGCCCGTGAGCAGCGGCGTGCTCAGCGGCCGGCGCAGCGTGCTGCCCGAGTCGAGGGTCCAGCCCAGGTGCAGCGGGCCGGAGGCCAGCCCGCCGGCCACCCAGGTGCCGGCGACGGCGAGCGTCAGGCCGTAGAACCGCGGCGAGTCCGGCGGCTGGGACAGCGACACGCCGAGCAGGGTCGCGCCGGCCACCGCGGTGCCGGCGGTGATCCGGCGCCGGCGGCGGAAGGCGGCGTCGGACTCGCGGTGGTCTCGGGGCACCCGGTCGACCAGCGTCCGCCGCAGCCAGCCGCCGACGGTGCCGCGCAGCCCGCGCCGCGCCACGGTCACCGGCGGGCTCCGCGGCTCAGCCACCCCGCCCGCTGCCTCCGGCCCCGTCGCCGGTGCTCGCGGGCCCGCTCGACGAGCGCCTCGAGGACCATCCGGTCGTAGTCCATCGGCTCGAAGGGCAGCACCGAGCGGATCGCGTCGTCGGTGACGACCACCTCGTTGCTCATCGAGTCGATGAGCGAGCGGCCGGTCGCGACGTCGACGTCGGTCACCAGCGCCAGCCAGCGGGAGGACAGCCGCGGGGTGAGCAGGGGCACCGGGACGACGAAGAGGTGGCGGTTCTGCAGCTGGGCGACCCGGGTGAGCATGTCGAGGTAGGACAGCACCTCGGGGCCCCCCACCTCGAACACCCGGCCCGCGGTCTCCGGCACCCGCTGCACGCCCACGAGGTAGCGGATCACGTCGGCGACCGCGATCGGCTGGGTGCGGGTGTGCACCCAGCGCGGGGTGACCATCGCCGGCAGGTGGGCCACCAGCTGGCGGGTCAGCTCCCAGGAGACCCCGCCGTGGCCGACGACGATGCCGGCGCGCAGCACCGTCACCGGCACGCCGGTCTCGCCCAGCAGCCGTTCCACCTGGCGGCGGCTGCGCAGGTGCGGGGAGAGGGTGTCGGCGTCGCGGCCCAGCCCGCCCAGGTAGACGATGCGCCCGACCCCCGTCCCGGCCGCCGCCCGCGCGAAGGCCCGGGCCGCCGCGGCGTCCTTGCGCTCGAAGTCGGGGTCGGCGAGCGAGTGCACCAGGTAGTACGCCGTCCCGCAGCCGTCCAGGGCCGTGCGCAGCGACTCCTCGTCGCCGACGTCGCCGGCGACCGGGGTGCCCGCGCCGCGGTAGCTCTCCGGGTGCCGGGTCATCGCCCGGACGTCGTGGCCCTCCTCGACGAGCGCGGTGGCCAGCCGGCTGCCGACGAAGCCCGACGCCCCCGTCACCAGGATCCTCACCCGGTCGAGCCTGACCTGATCGCGCACGACGCGCCACCGGGGTGCGCGTCGACGGCGCCCGGTCGCGACGGGCCCGTCCCGGCGTCGCGCTGCGGCACACTGCCGGCGTGCCGACGCCGCGCGGACCGAGAGGAGCCGGAGTTGTCAGCAGCCGATCTCGTCGCAATCGCCGAGCAGTGGACCGCCGCCGACGACGCGGGTGACTTCAACAGACACGGGGAGTGGATGCACCCGGACACGGAGATCCACCTGGTGAGCCGAGGGCGCGTCCTCCGTGGCCCGCAGGAGTGGGTCGACTTCATGCGGGCCTACCGGGCCGGCGTACCGGACCTGCACACCACGGTCCACGACCGCTTCGCCACCGAGGACAGGCTCGCCCACCGGTGGACCCTGACGGGCACCCACTCCGGCGACCTGTTCGGGATGCCGCCGACCGGGCAGCCGATCCGGGTCGAGGGCGCCTCGGTGTGGGAGTGCCGTGAGGGACGCCCCGAGCGCATCTTCGTCTACAGCTCCGTCGTGACAGCGGGGTCGGCAGGCGGTGGCCCGGCCACGTAGCGGCGCTGCACCCCGGGGTGCGGTGGTCCTCGTCGGTCCCGGCTGCCGGGTCGCGCGCGGGCAGGGTGCCCCACGCCCGCGGACGCACGGACGACGGTGTGCGCCGGGCGGCGGGACCTCGCCGTCCCGGGCCGGTGCGGCAGGATCTCCGACCGTGCCGACGCCGCGCGCCACCCCGGACGACGCCGCCGACGACCCCTCGGGGCGGGACCCGCTCGCCGTCCTGCCCTGGTCCGGCGGGTCGTGGACCACCCCGCCGGTCGCGGTCTCGGAGGAGGGGCCGGACCTGCTCGTCACCGCGGCCGAGGGCAGCGACGCCTGGCGGCACACCTCCTACGGCTTCGTGCACGACGACGCGCACGCGCTGCTCGCCCCGCTGACCGACCCGGGCGCGGTGGAGGTCTCCTTCGACGCGGCCTTCGGCGAGCAGTTCGACCAGGCGGGGCTCGTGCTGCGGGCCGACGCGGAGACGTGGCTCAAGGCCGGCGTCGAGGTCTCCGACGGTGCCCTGCAGGTCGGCGCCGTCGTCACCCTGGGCCGCTCCGACTGGTCGGTGGCGCCGGTGCCGGGGTGGGCCGGGCGCCGGGTGACCGTCCGCGCGAGCCGGACCGGGGACGCGGTGACCGTGCGGGCACGGGTCGACGACGAGCCGTTCCGGCTGGTCCGCGTCGCGCCCTTCCCGGCGGGCGTCCCGGCCTCGGCGGGCCCGTACTGCTGCGCCCCCACGCGGGCCGGCCTGGTCGTCCGCTTCCGCCGCTGGGCCGTCGGCCCGCCCGACGCCGCCCTGCACTGACCACCCTGCGGCACCATCTCGGTGTGCCGACGATCGGCATCACCCAGGACGCCGCCGCCGAAGACATCTTCGGCCGCGACCCGCTCGCCCTCCTGCTCGGGATGCTGTTCGACCAGCACAGGCGTCAACGAAGCAGTGGAGCGTGACGCCACCGCTCCGCCCGATCTTCGCTCGCCGCGATCGGCGGGTGCCGCGCCACCGGATGGTCGGCCGGCGGCGAGTGTGGCAGCGACGACCTGGTCCTGTGTCATCGCCTGCCTTCCTCCCGACCAGCGGCTGATCAGGAGTGCTCCGGGGCTTCTCGGCCGCGGTGCCCGCGGCGAGGGCCGAGGCGGCCGTCGTCGCCGTGCGGCGCCGTCCCGAGGAGCTCGCCGGTGCGGATGAGGTGGTCGGCGACGTCGCGCAGCTTCCGGTTGCCGTTCATCGACGCCCGGGCCAGCAGCTGGAAGGCCTGGTCGGGTGTCAGCTTGTAGCGCTCGATGAGCACTCCCTTGCCCTGCTCGATGACGGCGCGGGAGTCGAGCGCCATCTGCAGGTTGTCGGCCTTGTCCCGGGCGCGCTGGTAGAGGTGCAGGTTGCCGACGGCGACGGCAGCGTAGGGGGCGATGCGGCTGGCCAGGGCACGGCTGTCCTCATCGAACGCGTCGGCCTGGCGGGCGTAGATGTTCAGCGTCGCGGTGACCCGGTCCTCCTGGTCGATGGGCAGCGGGACCGACAGGGAGCTGAGGCAGCCGCGCTCGACCGCGCGTGGCAGGTAGTCCCGCCACCGGGTGTCGGTGCGGGTGTCGGTGATCAGGATCATGTGACCGGTGCGGGCGGCGTGCAGGCAGGGTCCGTGGTCACGTTCGTACTGGCGCTCGTCGAGGTCGTCGGCGAGCCGGCCGGTGCTCACCAGCGTGGTGGGGCGGTCGCGGACCAGGAAGGACACCGAGGCCTCGGGGTCACCGGGCATCACGGCTTTGGTGAGCTCGGCCACCGTCTGCAGCAAGCTGTCCATCGACAGCTCGCGCGGGGACAGCCGTCCCAGCCGTTCCAGCGCCTCGGCGGGGTTCGCAGGCGCCGGGTCCGGATGACGGGCCACGGCACGGCCGAGTCTGATCGGCACCGAGGCGCGCGTCCTCTGCGTCAACCGGGCCAGGGACCTGGCCTCGAGCAGTGCGGCCCGCTCGTCCAACGCGTCCGCCCTCTCCCGTGCCAGCTGCGCCTTGCGCGCGGCCTCCTGAGCGGCCTGCAGCATCTCGTCGGCGCGACGGCGCGCCTCCCTCGCCTCAGCGACGTGCGCGTCGACCGGCTGGCCGGCCCCGCCGGGCGCGCGCTCGACCGCAGGCTGGGTCGCCCCGCCGTCGTGCAGACGGCTTGGGGCACGAGCAGCTGCGGCATCGTTCGGAAGGTCGGGATGGGTCATCGTGATTCACTCGGGTGGACGAAGCGCGAGCGGGTACTCGCCGCGGTGGCGGGTCCGGGGATCCGGGCCGGCGGGTCGGTGCCGGACCTGCCTCGTCAGGTGCGGAGCGGCATCCGGCCTACCAGGGCGGTTGTACGGTCCCCGGATCGGTTGAGTCCGGTCGTCGGGTCAACGTCGCATCAACGGATCTGGCGGAGGGGGGAGCACGGTGGGGCCGCTCGTCCGGCCGGTGGTCGTCCTGGTCGAGGACGAGCGGGATCTCGCGGTGATGGCGGAGGAGTTCCTGCGCCGCGAGGGGTTTGACGTCGTGCTCGCCGGCGATGGCCGGACCGGGATGCAGCGGCTCGACGACCGTGCGGTGGACGCGGTCGTCCTCGATCTGGGGCTGCCCGACGGCAACGGTCTGGACCTGCTGCGCAGCTTGCGGCGGTCCGGGCGGGCGGTGCCCGTGGTGGTGCTGACCGGCCGCGGCCGGGAGAGCGACCAGGTCCTGGGGTTGGAGCTGGGCGCCGACGACTACGTGGTCAAGCCCTTCTCGCTCCCGGAGCTGGCGGCTCGCCTGCGCGCCGTGCTGCGCCGGTCGTCGGACGCCCGCCCCACCGCGTCGGTGGAGGTGGGGGACCTGGTGATCGACACCGCGGCCCACGAGGCGACCGTCAAGGGCGAGCTCCTGCCGTTGCGACCCCTGGAACACGATCTGCTGGCCTTCCTGGCCGCCTCCCCGCGGCAGGTGTTCTCACCGGAGCAGCTGCTGGAGCGGGTGTGGGGTGGAGGCGCGGACCGGCAGAGCGCGTCCACGGTGGCCGAGCACGTCTACCGGCTGCGGCAGAAGCTGCAGCGTGCCGAGGTGACGACGCCGCGGATCGTGACCGTGCGCGGCGTCGGCTACCGGCTGGACCCGTGAGCCGGCGATGACGTCAGCGCACGAGCTGGACTTCCGGGCGCTGTTCCAGGCGTCGCCATCGCCCTACCTGGTCATGACGGCGGACTTCACGATCGTGGCGGTCAACCGGGCCTACGCCGAGGCCACGTTCGTCGACCCCGACGCCGTGGTCGGCCGGCCGATGTTCGACGTGTTCCCCGACAACCCCGACGACCCGCTGGCAGACGGGGTGGTGAACCTGCGCCGGTCGCTGGAGACGGTCGTGCGCACCGGCTCCCCGGACGCGCTCGCGCTGCAGCGCTACGACGTCCGCGCGCCGGACGGCACCTTCGTCAAGAGGTACTGGAGTCCGGTGAACACCCCGGTGCTCGACGACGACGGCCGGGTGGCGGTGGTCATCCACCGGGTCCAGGACGTCACCGACCTGGTGCGGCTCTCCGAGGCCGGACAGGAGCGGCAGCGACGGGAGGATGCGCTGTGGACCCGGCTCGAGCAGATGGAGGCCGACCTGTTCACCCGGGCCCGAGAGGTCCAGGACGCCAACCAGCGCCTGCGCGAGCTCAACGACCAGCTCGAGGTGACCACGGCGGCCCTCCGGGCACAGACCCGCGCGAAGGACCAGTTCCTGGCCACCCTGTCGCACGAGCTGCGCAACCCTCTGGCAGCGGTCCGGGCGGCCCTCGACGTGCTGGCGCTCGACCTGTCCGGGCACCCGGCTCTGGACGTGCTCGACCGCCAGAGCGCGTCGCTGACCCGGATGAGCGACGACCTGCTCGACGCGGCCCGCGGTCTCACCGGACGCCTGGCCGTGCAGCGACAGCAGATCGACCTGCGCGCGGTGGTCGAGCAGGCCGTCCACGACACCGGGTCCACCCGAGGGACCGCGGGCAGGCCGGTCGGGTTGCACCTCGCGAGCACGCCGGTCCTCGTCAGCGGGGATCCCGTCCGCCTCGCCCAGGCCGTCGCCAACCTGCTCGACAACGCCTACAAGTACACCCCGGACGACGCGGTGCTCACCGTGGAGCTCGCCCGCCACGCAGACGTTGCCGAACTGCGCGTCCGCGACACCGGACCGGGGCTGCCCCCCGACCTGGCCGGTTCGCTCTTCGAGCCGTTCACCCGGGCGGCCGATCCCGGCCGGGGTGCCCCCGAGGGCCTCGGCCTGGGGCTGGCCGTGGTCCGCGGCATCGTCGAGGCGCACGGAGGCACGGTGACCGCGCGCAGCGACCCGGCCGTCGGGGGGGCGACGTTCACCGTCCGGCTCCCCGCTCCCACGGCACCGGACGCGGGCGCCGACGAGGCCCCCGCCCCCACGACCGCCGTGCCGATGGCACCACTGCGCGTCCTGGTCATCGACGACAACGAGGACCTGGCCCGCTTCTACGCGTCCCTCCTGCGGGAACTCGGGCACGAGGTGACGCTCGCCTCCAGCGGCGAGGGCGGAGTGGCCGCCGCGCAGGAACCCTTCGACGTCGTGCTCTGCGACATCGCGCTCGGTGCGGGCATCGACGGGTACGAGGTGGCCCGGCGGCTCCGCGGTTCGCCGGCCCACCGCTCGACCGGCCTGGTCGCCGTCTCCGGGTTCGGCCGGGAGGAGGACCGGGTGCGGGCCCGTGAGGCGGGGTTCGACCGCCACCTGACGAAGCCGCTCGGGATGGACGACCTCGACCAGCTCCTCCGCTCGCTGGCCGGAGACGCGGCGGAGCGCGGAGCCCGGCTGAGCGCTGCGGAGCCGGTCGACGAGGAACACGGTGGGGACACGGGGTGAGTGCGCCCGGTTCGCCCTGCGGCACCATCTGCGGCGTGCCGACGATCCGCATCACCCAGGACGACGCCGCCGACGACCTGCTGAGCCGCGACCCGCTCGCCCTCCTGCTCGGGATGCTGTTCGACCAGCAGTTCCCCATGGAGCGGGCCTTCGCCGGGCCGCGTCTGCTCGCCGAGCGGATGGGCCTGGACCCCGCGTCGGACGGCCTGTCGGCCGCGGACCTCGCCGACGCCGACCCCGACGCGCTGGCCGCCTGGTTCGCCGGGCCGCCCGCGGTGCACCGCTACCCCGGGTCGATGGCCGCCCGGACGCGGGCGCTGTGCCGGCTCCTGGTCGACCGCTACGACGGCCGCGCCGAGAAGCTGTGGGGCGGGGTCCCGGACGGCGCGACCCTGCTGCGCCGCATCGGCGAGCTGCCCGGCTTCGGCGCGCAGAAGGCCAAGATCCTCGTCGCGCTGCTCGGCAAGCAGTACGGCGTCACCCCGCCCGGGTGGCGCGAGGCGGCCGGCTCCTACGGCGAGGAGGGCTCACGGCGGTCGGTCGCCGACATCACCGGGCCCGAGTCCCTGGCCGAGGTGCGGGCCGCCAAGCAGGAGGCGAAGAAGGCGGCGAGGGCCGCCTCGGCGGCCCGCTGACCACGCCCTCCACCAGTACCGGATCGGGCGCGAAGGCCCCTGCACGGACCTGCTGCGAGTGGCACGATGGAGGGCGGACCGGGAGACGCCGGATTGCCCGCCACCGGATGGCGAGCAACCGGTCCCGCGCAGGCGACACCGTGCCGTCTCTGCCCCGGCCCGCGGAGGGAAGGGTGCTCGTGGCCTCGAGCCAGCAGTCCGCGCGACCCCGCAAGGCCGAGCCGGTGCTGATCACCCAGGCCGAACCCAGCCTGGTGGAGCAGCACGCCGCCCGGAAGAGGCGCTACGTCCTCACCATGGCCGTCCGCGGCGTCAGCCTCGTGCTGGCCGCGGTGTTCTACCAGACCGTGTGGCTGATGATCATCTTCGCCGTGCTCGGCACGGTGCTGCCCTGGATCGCCGTCGTCATGGCCAACGACCGGCCGCCGAAGAAGAAGCTCGACGCGCACCGCTACGTCGCCCCGCGGCCCGACCGGATCCTGGAGGCTCCCGGACGGGAGCGCCGGGTGATCGAGGGCGGCAGGGTCATCGACGGCTGAGCCTCAACGCGCCCCGGGCCGCCCGACCACCGCGGCGGCCCGGGCCAGCCCGGCGTCCAGGGCGGCGACCGGGTCCGCTCCGGTCAGCCACGCCGCCAGCAGCCCGGCCGTGAACGCGTCGCCCGCGCCGGTGGTGTCGACCACCTCGGCCGGGTGCGCGGGGCGGTGCACCAGCGTGCCGCCGGAGGCCCAGAGCGCGCCGTCGGCCCCGAGGGTCACCGCCACCGCGGCGTGCCGGCCGGCCAGCGCCCGCGCGGCGGCGGCCGCGTCCGCGCAGCCGGTGAGCAGCCGCGCCTCGTCGGCGTTGGGCAGCAGCAGGTCGGCGCCGGCGGTGTCGGCCAGCCACCTGTCCACCCCGGAGGCGGCCAGCGGGCCGGTCGAGGCGGGGTCCACCGAGACGGTGCACCCGGCGGCGCGGGCCGCCGCCAGCGCGGCGAGCCCGGCGGCCCGGGGCCGCTCGTCGAGCAGCGTGTAGCCCGACAGGTGCAGGTGCCCGCCGGGCGGCGGTGCCGGGACGTCGCCGGCACGCAGCGCCAGGTTGGCGCCTCGGTCGGCCAGCATGCTCCGCTGCCCGCCGGGCTCGACCAGGCTCACGACCGTGCCGGTGGCGGCCCCGGCCACGCTGCGCAGCGCCGTCCGGACGCCGGCCGCGGCGAGCTCGCCGGCCAGCGCCGTCCCGGCGGCGTCGTCGCCCACGCAGCCGGCCAGCAGCACCGGCACGCCGAGCGCGGCCAGGTGGACGGCCACGTTCGCGCCGGCGCCGCCACCCCGGGTGCGGATGGTGGCCGGCCGGTCCGAGCCCGGCGCCGGCTCGCCGGCGAGGACGGCGACGACGTCGGTGGCCACGTCGCCGACGACGACCACCGGCCGCGCGGTGCTCAGCGCGCCTGCCCGGCGAGCGCGGCGGCGATCCGCCCCGCGAGCTCGGCGTTGCGCAGCACCAGCCGCACGTTGACCGCCAGCGTGGCACCGCCGCTGGCCCGGTGCAGGTGGTCGAGCACGAACGGCGTCACCGCCTTGCCGCGCACGCCGGCGGCCTCGGCGGCGGCCAGCGCGTCGGCGATGACCCGGTCGTGCAGGGCCGCGTCGAGCTGCTCGTCGGCCGGCAGCGGGTTGGCGACGACGACCGCGCCCGGTGCCAGCTCCCGGCGGGCGGCGACCACCGCGGCGGCCTGCTCGGGGGAGTCGACCGACCACTCGACCGGCGACCCGGAGTCGGCCACGTAGAAGCCGGGGAAGGTGCGCGTGCGGTACCCGATCACGGTCACCGACAGGCTCTCCATCCGCTCCAGCGTCGCCGGGACGTCGAGGATGGACTTCACGCCGGCGCAGACGACGGCCAGCGAGGTCCGCGACAGCGCGGTGAGGTCGGCGGACTCGTCGAAGGTCTCGGCCGACTGGCGGTGCACCCCGCCCAGCCCGCCGGTGGCGAACACGCCGATCCCCGCGGCGGCGGCCAGCAGCGCGGTGCTGGAGACGGTGGTGGCGCCCGACAGGCCCAGCGCGGCGGCCACCGGCAGGTCGCGGACGCCGAGCTTGGCCAGGTCGGGGTCGTGGCACACCCGGTCGACCTGCTCGGCGGTCAGGCCCACGTGCGGGACGCCGTCGAGCACCGCGACGGTGGCCGGCACGGCGCCACCGGCCCGCACCGCGGCCTCGACGTCGTCCGCGGCGGCCCGGTTGTCCGGCCGGGGGAGGCCGTGGGCGAGCAGCGTGCTCTCCAGCGCGACGACGGGGGCGCCGGTGGCCAGCGCGTCGGCGACCTCGGGGGAGAGGCGCAGCGGGGAGTCGGTGGCGTGGCGGCCGGTGGAGGGGGGTTCGACGGACACCCTGCCATCATGGTCGGTGGGCGGGTGACGCCCGGCTCCTCCCTCGGCGCCGGGTCCCCGCCGCGACCTGGACCCGACCCTGGGAGAACCCGTGAGCGACTCCGACCTCCTCGAGAAGCCCGACGTCCGCGACAGCGACACCGGCAACGCCAACGAGGTCTTCCACTACGTGCGCAAGAACAAGATCGCCGAGAGCGCGGTCATGGGCACGCTGGTCGAGGCGCTGTGCGGCGAGGTGTTCCCGGTGACCAAGAGCCCCAAGCCCGGGAGCCCGATCTGCCCGGCCTGCAAGGAGGTCTACGACCAGCTCAGCAAGTAGAAGGACCCCCTTGCCCCCGCCCTTCGCAGGCTCAGGGCGGGGCCCTGCAAGGGGGCCGTTCCAGCTCCTCACTGCAGGCCGAGGCGCTTGGCCTCGGCCTGCAGCTCGGCGGCCCGACGGCGCTGGGCCCGCCGGGTGTGCCGGCGCATGGGGGCCGGCCAGCGGTCCTGGACGGTCGCGTTGAGCTCGGCGCCCAGCAGCACGGCCATCCCGAAGAAGAACAGGAACAGCAGCGCCGCGATCGGGGTGGCCAGCGCCCCGTAGGGCAGGGCGGCGACCAGGATGTCGGAGACGTAGAGCCGCAGCACCGTCGCCGCCACCACGAAGAACACCACCGCGAGCAGCGTTCCGGGCAGGTGCCGGTGCCACGGCAGCCGCCGGGGCAGGATCACGTGGTAGAAGCTCGTGAGCGCCAGCACCAGGCCCACGACGACCAGCGGCACGTACACCGCGTTGATCAGCACCGTGGCGGTGTCCTGCCAGTCCTGCGGCAGCACCGCGACGAGCAGGCCGGGCCCGAGCACCAGCAGCGGCAGCATGAGCACCGCGAGCACCAGGCCCACGACGAACAGCCCCAGCGCCATCAGCCGGGTGCGGATCGGGCCGCGGACGTCGCGCTGGTCGTAGGCGATGACGATCGTGTTCATGAACGTCGCGGTCGCCGACGACCCGGCCCACAGGGTGAGCAGGAAGCCGAGGCTGACGATGTCGAGCCGGCCCGAGGTCAGGATGTCGCTGAGCGTGGGCCGCACCAGCGAGTCGACGACGTCGGCGGTGAGCACCTGGCTCGAGGCGTCCACCAGCGTGTCCTCGATCGTTTGCACCGACCGCGCGCCGATCCAGTCGCCGAGGAAGCCCAGTGAGCCGAGCAGGGCGATCAGCAGCGGTGGCACCGAGAGGATCTGCCAGAACGCCGCCTCACCGGACAGCCCGAGGATGCGGTCCTGCCACGCCTTGGCCACCGTGCGGCCGAGCACCTGCAGCGGCACGCGGACGACGGCCGGCCAGTGGTCGAGCCGGCCGGGCGGCGGGACGTCGGCGCGCCGCGCCCCCGAGGTGGTGCCGGCGGCGGGGGCTGCTGAGCCGTCGGTGCGCTTCCCGGCCGCCCCGTCCGCGCGGGGCGGCCCGCCGGCCCGCACGGTGCTCACCGGCCCAGTGTGCACGCCGGTCGCGGGCGCCCGCCGGGCCACGGGACCGGCGGTGCCGGCGGCCGGCCGGTCGGGCGAGGACCTCAGCGGGTCCTGCGGTGCCCGGGCCGGCGGCCGGGGGCCGACGGCGCGGCGGGCGGCGGGGCGCCTTCCGGGGCGGGTGCCGGCGCGGCCGGGTCCGGCGGCGCCGGCACGCAGCGGATGACCGCCTCGGCGGCGTAGCTGGTGTCGAAGGACTCCCGCCGCACCTCCGCGCCGCTCTGCAGGTCGCGGAAGACCCGGGTCACCGTGACGTCGAAGCCCTGGGCGCCGCCCTGGGCGATGCAGCTGCCGTCGTCGACCTTCTCCTGGACGGCGGGCTGGCGGATGTTGCGCCGCGGCCCCTCGATGGCCTCGACCTCGTAGTAGCGGGTGCCGTAGAAGGTGACGGTGATCGACCCGCCCGAGGCGCCCGGCGTCCACTGGGTGTCGACGTAGATCCCGGTCTCGGTGTCGTTGCGCCACTGCAGGTCGATCTGGCCCTCGTACACCGTGGCCTCGCGCCCTGCCGGGTAGCGGCTGATGTAGAAGCTGTGCGGCTTGTGGTAGACGTCCTCGAGCCCGGCGAAGAAGACGGCGTTGAACATCGTGGTGGCGAACTGGCTGATGCCACCGCCGACCGCGGTGGACAGCTCCCCGCCGCTGATGACGTTGGCGGGCACGTAGCCCTGCGCCGTCCCCCGCGGGCCGGTGTGGGTGTTCAGGCTGAACGTCTCGCCGGGCAGCACCAGCGCGCCGTCGACCTCCTCGGAGACGACGCGGATGTTGGTGCCGCTGGAGTTGTTGCCCGTGGTGGTGGTGAACGAGCTGACCTCCTCCGTGATGCCGAGGGCCTCGGCCTCCTCGGTGGTCAGTTCGGCGGGCACCGGTCCCAGCTCGGCGGTGATCGTGCGCGGCGCGGGGTCGGGCAGCACCGCCAGCAGCTCGGTGGAGAGCCAGGCCGGGTCCACGCCGGTCCCGTCCACCGACGGGACGACGCGCACGGTGTCGCCGGTGACCTCGAAGCGGGCGTCCTCGGCCGGGGTGCCGAACGCGGTGAAGTCCTCGCCCATCGCCGTCTGCAGCGCGGCGGGGTCGACGCCGACGGTGAGCTCGCCGCCGTCCTCGGGGGTGAACGTCAGCGAGGCGGCGATCGCCTCGACCGGGACGTCGACGGAGGTCGCGCCGTCCTGGCTGGTGACCGTCACCGGTGCGGCCAGGGCCGGGGTGACCGTCTCGTCGAGGACGCGCTGCGCCTCCTCGGCGTCGACCCGCACCGGGACGACGTCGACCGGCAGCTCGATCGGGGTGGCGGGGTCCCCGCCGGAGGCCAGGGCGGCGGTGATCGCCTCGGCGGCGCCCTCCCGGTCGAGGGTGCGGCCGTCGGCCGGCTCCACCAGCGTCGCGGTGGTGTCCTCGATGGCGATGGAGGCGTCCACCGGCACGCGGTCGACCTGGGTCGCGATGGTGTCCACCTGCGCGGTCAGCGAGGTCTCCTCGCCGGTGATGACCGGGGTGACCTGGCGCTCGGTGAACAGGGAGGCCAGGCGCGTCCAGGGGGCGAGCGGCTGGTCGTCGGCGGCGTCGACGGTGCCCTCGACGTCGAGGGTGATGCCGGCGGTGGCGGGGGAGAGGGTGGTCTCCACGTCGTCGGCCACGACGACGTGGTCGGCGGCCACCCGCGGCGCGAGGTCCTCCTCGAGCCGGTCGGCGGCCGCGGCGGGCGAGAGGCCGCCGATGTCGATCCCGGCCACCACGGTGTTGCGCGGCACGTCGTCCCCGGCGACGAGCAGGTCGACGCCGTAGGCCACGCCGAGCGCGGCCAGGACCGCCACGGGCGCCAGGACGGCCGGTCGCCGCCAGCCGCGCCGCCGGGGCCCGGCAGCGGCAGGCGCGGGCGCAGCGGGGACGTCGGGGGAGGGCGCGACGGCGGGGGGCGTGGCCGGGGGTGCGGGGGGCGTGACGGGCGCCACCGGCGGCGCGGCGACCGGGTCGAGGCGCGCGGTCGCGTCCGTGGCGACCGGTGCGGTCGGGTGCGCGTCCACCGGTCCGTCGGGGAGCGCCACGGTGTCGTGCACCGGGTCGGGCGCCGGCGCGGGAGAGCTGTCCGCCCCGGGCGTGTCGCCGGCCGCGGGAGCGGTCCGAGGGGCCTCGGTGGCCGGGATCCCGTCGGCGGGGGCCTCGGCCGGTGACCCGGCCTCGGGTGCGGTCACCTCGGGTGCCGTGCGCTCGGGTGCCGTGGGCTCGGGCGTCGCGGGGGGCGCCGTGGGCGGGGGCGGCGCGTCGGGCCCGACGGGACCCCGGTCGCGGGGGACCGGGCGGGTGTCGTCGGACAGCTCGCCGAGCACGGCGGCGTCCGGAGCGGGCGCGTGGGGGGCGGGGTGCTGCGGCATCTCGGGGTCCTCGTGTCGACCGGGGGTCCCCGACAACGACGGAGCCGCCGGCTCCCCGTCCGCGTCAGGCGGAACGGGGACGCCGGCGGCGTCGTCGGGTGAGGGCTTCATCGCAGGGAGCGACGATAGCGCCTCTCTCAGCGTGCGATGTGCTGCTCGCCGTCCGTCTCGATGATGTCGACGGCGATGTCGCGGAGCTTGGACTCGTACTCGCGAGCGTGGTGCCCGCAGAAGACGAGGTCGCTACCGCTGGCGAGCACGACACGCACCTTGGCCAGTGCGCCGCACCGGTCGCAGTGAAAGGGCACGACCAGGTCGTCGGCGGCGGGGGTCGTCGTCAGCGTCTGGGTCATCTGGGTCATCACTCGCTCTCTACCGCACGGACCCGCGGCTGCGGATCGGCCTCCTGCACAGCGCCAGGATGAGCCCCTGTGTTCCCGGTCCTCCCGATCCGTCGGCCGACTCGCCCGGGATGGGGAGCGGGTGGCCGGTGGGACGGGTGGGTGGGGGTCAGCAGGGACGTCACTGGGTCGTGCCGGTCTGTCTCGGTGGTGCTGGTCGTTCCGTGCGCCGGCATGTCTCCGGCTCGTGGGTCCGCTGCTGTCTCGACGTCCTCCACGCTACGCCGTCTACCCGGCCGCTGCCGTCGTACACCGCCCCGCCCGCCCGGGCGGGTGAGATCGTGACCTCAGCGCGACCGGGACGACACCTGCCCGCGACACGACGGCCACCCGGACGACGAGCAGGCCCCCGACCCGGCGTCCGGGTCGGGGGCCTGGTGACCTCCTGGAACGGCCTCCTCGCAGGAGCCCGGCCCGAGCGTGGCCTCAGTCGAGGTAGTCGCGCAGGACCTGCGAGCGGCTCGGGTGGCGCAGCTTCGACATCGTCTTGGACTCGATCTGCCGGATCCGCTCCCGGGTGACCCCGTAGACCTGACCGATCTCGTCGAGCGTGCGCGGCTGGCCGTCGGTGAGGCCGAACCGCAGCCGGACGACGCCGGCCTCGCGCTCCGACAGCGTCTGCAGGACGCTGGTCAGCTGGTCCTGCATGAGGGTGAAGCTGACCGCGTCGACGGCGACGACCGCCTCGGAGTCCTCGATGAAGTCACCGAGCTGGCTGTCGCCCTCGTCGCCGATGGTCTGGTCGAGGCTGATGGGCTCCCGGGCGTACTGCTGGATCTCCAGCACCTTGTCCGGGGTGATGTCCATCTCCTTGGCCAGCTCCTCCGGGGTGGGCTCGCGCCCGAGGTCCTGGAGCAGCTCGCGCTGGATGCGGCCGAGCTTGTTGATGACCTCGACCATGTGCACCGGGATGCGGATGGTGCGGGCCTGGTCGGCCATGGCGCGGGTGATCGCCTGCCGGATCCACCAGGTGGCGTACGTGGAGAACTTGTAGCCCTTGGTGTAGTCGAACTTCTCCACCGCGCGGATCAGACCGAGGTTGCCCTCCTGGATGAGGTCCAGGAACGCCATGCCGCGGCCGGTGTAGCGCTTGGCGAGGGAGACCACCAGGCGGAGGTTGGCCTCCAGCAGGTGGTTCTTGGCGCGCTCGCCGTCGCGGA
Organism: Geodermatophilus tzadiensis; assembly: GCF_003002915.1. Taxonomy (GTDB): domain Bacteria; phylum Actinomycetota; class Actinomycetes; order Mycobacteriales; family Geodermatophilaceae; genus Geodermatophilus; species Geodermatophilus tzadiensis. The sequence continues at coordinate 105,763 of NZ_PVTG01000011.1, forward strand.
CGATCCAGTTGAGGTCGCGGCGCATCTGCGGGGAGAGCTTCTGGCCCTCCTCCTCGGCCTGGCGCAGCCGCTCGGCGCCGTAGAGGCCGGCCTCGATGCGCTTGGCGAGGTCGACCTCCTCCTCGGCGTTGAGCAGCGCGACCTTGCCGATCTGCTTGAGGTAGGCGCGGACGGAGTCGGCCGAGGCGGTGAGCTCGGCGTCCTTGCGGGCCTGCCGCAGCGCCTCGGACTCCTCCTCGTCGTCCCACTCGAAGTCGCCGCCCTCGGCGGTGGCCTCCTCCGCGGGCGCGTCGGCGGGCTCGGCGCCGTCGGGGCCGGCGACGACGGTCTCATCGAGGGTGAGGCCCTCGGCACCGGCGTCGACCACCGCCACGGCGGAGTCCTCGGTGGCGACGGCGGTCAGCACGGTGCCCTCGCCGGCGCCCGGGGACGGGCTGATGCTGGGCTTGCCCTTGGCGGCGGTCTTCGCCGGGGCGGCCTTCTTGCGCGGCGCGGGCTTGGCCGGCGTGCTCCCGGCCACTCCAACGGGTGCGCTGGTCCGGGATGCCCGGGGACCGGCGGCGACCGTCCTGGAGCGGGTCGTGCTCCCGGCGGCGTCCGGTGCTGGCTTGTCGGCGGGCACTCAGGTTCCTTCCCGTGCTGGGTGCGTCCCCGGGAGCGGGTGGAGCTCCGGGCAGCGGCCCCGGTCAGTGACCACGGAGCGAGGAGTGCCGCCGGTCCGGCGCGGTGTTTGACCGCGGCGCGGGCGGGGGATGACTCCCGGCTGGGTGGCGACGGGCTGGGGCTCCTCCATTGTAGCGACGGAGCGGAGTGTGACCACCGTCATCGAGGCGGTGCTCGCCCGGAGGGGTCGACACACCACCCCAGGTCAGCCGCTCCCTCCGGGGGGTGACCGACGCACCGGGGCGTCCGACCGACCCGGACCGCGGCCCCGTCCCGGGTCCCGCCGCGCGCCTCTGCCGGCCGCCCCGTGGGGCCCGCCGCGGGCCTGCGACTGGTGGGGGGCAGGGAGGTCCTCCCCGGGGAGGACGGGTCCTCAGTGGTCGATGCGCTCGGCGGCGGTGAGCGCCGCCCCGACGATGCCCGCGTCGTTGAGCAGCTGCGCCGGCACGACCTCCGTGCGGGTGGTGAGCAGCGGCACCCACTTGTGCGCCTTCTTGCTCACCCCGCCGCCGACGATGATCAGGTCGGGCCACAACCCGTTCTCGAGGACGTCGAGGTAGCGGTCGACCCGCTTGGCCCACTGCGGGTAGCTGAGGTCCTCCCGGTCCTTGGCCGCTGCCGACGCCCGCTTCTCGCCGTCATGGCCGTCGACCTGGATGTGGCCGAACTCGGTGTTGGGCACCAGGTGGCCGTCGACGAACAGGGCGCTGCCGATGCCGGTGCCGAAGGTGAGCATGAGCACCACGCCGCGGCGGTCGCGGCCGGCGCCGTAGCGCATCTCGGCCAGCCCGGCGGCGTCGGCGTCGTTGAGCGTCTCGACGGTGCCGGGGACCAGCACGGTCATCCCGGCGTCGACGTCGGTGCCGATCCAGCCCGGGTCCATGTTGGCGGCGGTGTAGGCGACGCCGCGCTTCATCACGCCGGGGTAGGTGACGCCGATCCGGCCGGTCCAGCCGAAGGACGCCACGATCCCGGCGACCTCCCGGTAGACCGCCTCCGGCGTCGAGGGCCGCGGTGTCTCCACCCGCACGCGCTCGCCGACGAGGGCGCCCAGCGCGAGGTCGACCAGGCCGCCCTTGATCCCGCTGCCACCGATGTCCACCCCGAAGCCCTGCTGCACGGCGGTCACCCTAGTGACCGGCGCCGCACGGTGGCGCGGTCACTGGGGCAGGATCGCCCGGGTGAGTGCCGCGCCCCCGCCCGCCGTCCTGCTCGACCTCGCGGTCGCCACCGCCCGGGAGGCGGCCGCGCTGATCGCCCGCGAGCGCGGGTCGGCCGCGGCCGCCGTCGACGTCAAGTCCAGCCCGACCGACGTCGTCACCGCCGTCGACACCGCCGCCGAGCGGCTGATCACCGGCCGGCTGCTCGAGGCGCGGCCCGACGACGGGTTGCTCGGCGAGGAGGGCGCCGACCGCCAGGGCACCAGCGGCGTGCGGTGGGTGGTCGACCCGATCGACGGGACGGTCAACTTCCTCTACGGGCTGCGCGGCTACGCCGTCTCCATCGCCGCCCAGGTCGACGGGTCGACCGTCGCCGGCGCGGTCCTCGACGTGCCCACCGGGGAGCTGTTCACCGCGACCGTCGGCGGTGGGGCCTACCTGTCGACGCCGGCCGAGCCGGAGCCGGTGCGCCTGGCCGGGAACCGGCCGGGGTCCCTCGGGCAGACGCTGGTGGCCACCGGCTTCGGCTACCGGGTGGAGCAGCGCCGCGCGCAGGGCGCCGTCGTGGCCGAGCTGCTCACCGAGGTGCGCGACATCCGCCGCCAGGGCTGCGCGTCCCTCGACCTGTGCTCGGTGGCCGCCGGGCGGGTGGACGCCTACTACGAGCTCGACCTCAAGCCGTGGGACCACGCGGCCGGCGCCCTGGTGGCCGCCGAGGCGGGGCTGGTCGTCACCGGCCTGCCCGGCCGGCCGTTCGCCGCGCCGATGGCCGTCGCCGTCCCCGAGACGGTCGCCGAGCCCTTCCTCGCGCTCCTCGACCGGCTCCACGGGGGCCGCTAGCAGGCGGCCTCGGCGCTGGCGATGGGGGTGAGGGTCGCCGCGACCTCCTCGGGCGAGGCCAGCCGGTCGAACTCCGGGCCGATCACCAGGTCGACGCGCGCGTCGGCCCGGGTGTCCTGGTAGCTGCCGGCGCCGGGCAGGAACAGCGCCAGGTAGGCGGCCGCCTCGCTGCCGGCCGGGCCGTAGCGCACCTCGCCCGGGCCGGTGACCTCCCGGTCGCTGGAGTCGTTGGCGATCTCCTCGACCACGAACCCGCGCTGCTGCAGCTCGGCGGCCACCGTCTGGGCCAGGCCCGCGGTGTCGGTGGCGTTGAAGACGCGCACCGCCAGCGTCGAGGGGTCCAGGGACGGCGGGGCGGCCTCGGCGGTGGCGCAGGCGGCGTCGGCGGCCTCCTCCCGCGCGCTGGCGTCGGAGAGCACCTTCCACCACACGCCGAGCGCGGCGAGGGCCAGCACGAGCAGGAAGACCAGCGGCGGGATCAGCCGGCGGTCCTTGCGGGGGCGCACCGGGGGCGTCTCGGTTGCCACGCTCACGGTCGTCCTCCTCGCCGGCGGCCCGGCAGCTCTCGCCGGGTCGCGCGGATCCTACGGTCGGCCGCGGGGCTCAGAGGACACCGTCGTCGAGTGCGGCGCGTCCCCGCTCGACGCACGGGTCGATCCGGTCGGCGTACCCCGAGGTGTCCTTGCCGGCCATCGCCCCGGCGGCCGAGCGGGCGACGATGCCGGCCACGATCGCGGCGAACTTGAAGTAGGCGAACCCGACGTACCAGTGCAGGTCGGCCAGGTCCAGGCCGCTGCGCTCGGCGTAGCGCGCCGCGACCTCGGCGCGGGTGGGGAAGCCCTCGAGCGCCGTCACCGTGCTCTGCCCGGCGACGCTGGCCTCACCGGCCTCCGGCCAGTAGACGTGCAGCATCCCGAGGTCGGCCAGCGGGTCGCCCAGCGTCGACATCTCCCAGTCCAGGACCGCGCGGACGCCGCCGGGCCGGTCCGGGTCGAGCAGGCAGTTGTCGAGCCGGAAGTCGCCGTGCACGATCCCGGTCCGCTGGCCGGCCGGCACGGTCTCGGCCAGGCGGGCGGCGAGGGCGTCGAGGCCGGGGCGGTCGCGGTCCCGGGTGGCCTCCCACTGCTGGGTCCACCGGCGCACCTGGCGGGCCATGAAGCCCTCCGGCCGGCCGAAGTCGCCCAGCCCCACGGCCTCGGGGTCGACGGCGTGCAGGTCGGCCAGGACGTCGACCAGCCCCTCGCCCACCGCCCTGCGCTGGGCCGGCTCGTCGGCGTACCCGGCCGGGATGCGGTCGACGACGTGCAGCCCGAACACCCGCTCCATCACGTAGAACGGCGCCCCGAGGACGTCGGTGTCGGTGCACAGGTGCAGCGTCCGCGGCACCGGGACGGCGGTCGGGCCCAGCGCGCTGATCACCCGGTGCTCCCGGGCCATGTCGTGCGCCGTGGCCAGCACCGCGCCCGTCGGCGGGCGGCGCAGGATCACCGACTCCTCCGGCGCCCCGCCCGACGGCGTCACCACGTAGGTGAGGTTGGACATGCCCGCCGCGATGAGCTCGACGCTCACCTCGCGCCAGCGGTCGTCGCCCAGGACGGAGGCGAGGTACGGGCCGACGACGGCGGGATCGGCACCCACGGGACTCGACACGGGCCGCAGGGTAACCTCCGGCACTCCGCCTCCCCACCTGCCCGTCCGGACCCCGTCGCGGAGCCCGTCGCGACTCCTCGTGTCTCCCGCGCGCGGGTGGGCACAAACCAGGGCCGCACGGCGTTGGGGGGCTGCCGGTCCCGCACCGGGCCGACTCCCGGGAGTCGGCGGGAGCGGGCGCCGGTCCCGGAACCCACGGCCGCCCCGGCGGCCGGACCGGACGGTGGCTCTCCCCGCCGCCGTCGCACGATGCGGGCGCGTTCCGCCCGCGAGAACCCCGGAGGAGGGGCACACCCCATGGCCACCGACTACGACGCCCCGCGCCGCAACGAGGCCGACGAGCTCGGCGAGGACTCCCTCGAGGAGCTCAAGGCGCGGCGCGCCGAGGCGCAGTCCGCCTCGGTCGACGTCGACGAGACCGACTTCAACGAGAGCCTCGAGCTGCCCGGCGCGGACCTGTCCAACGAGGAGCTGACCGTCCGCGTGCTGCCCAAGCAGGAGGACGAGTTCACCTGCTCGCGCTGCTTCCTGGTGCAGCACCGCAGCCGGCTGGCGGCCACCAAGGGCGACCAGCTGTACTGCCGCGACTGCGCGGCCTGAAGAAGGGCCCCGCTGCCCCCCACGCCTCGCTGACGCTCGGCGCGGGGCCCTGCAGCGGGGCCGTTCCAGCACGTCACCGCGTGCGGGGCCCTGTAGAAGGGCCGTTCCAGCACGTCACCAGGTGCGGCGGGCCCTGCGAGGGGGCCGTTCCAGCACGTCACCACGCGCGGCGGGCCCCGTGGAGGGGCCGCTGCGGCACGTCACCGGGAGGGCAGGCGATGAGCGAGCACGGGGACCGCAGGGTCGCACCGCGGGACGTCCCGCCGCCGCGGCCGGTGCGGCCGGCCGCCGGCCCGGGGGAGACCCCGGCGGGCGGGCCGGCCTGGCTGGCGGAGGACTCCGGCCTGGGGCGGGCGGCGCGCGCCGTCGCCGACGCGGTGGCCGGGCTGCTGGGCAGCACGCCGGACGACGGGGCGCCCGACCGCGAGCGGCGCTCCGCGGCCGGCACCCTGCGCGACGTCCTCGGCGCGGTGGCCTCCGCGGCCGGCCGCCGGGGCGACGCACCGGCGGCCGCCGACGGCGAGGGCGGCCGGTCGCCGGGCGCCGTGCTCGGCGACCTGCTGGCCGCGGCGGCACCCCGGCTGCCCATCCGCGACGCCGCTCGCTTGCGGGCCGCCCACCCCGGGCGGACCGACGAGGAGATCGCCGACGCCCTCGTCACCCGGGCGTCCCGGCTCACCGCCGCCGTGGGCGCGGCCACCGGCGGCCTGTCGGCCGCCCACTGGTTCGCCCCGCCGTCGCTGGTGGCCCTGCCGCTGGAGCTCGGCGCCGAGACGGTGCTCGTGGCCGCCGTCGAGGTGGTGCTGCTCGGCGAGCTGCACGAGCTGGCCGGCCGCCCGGCGCCGGGCGACGCCCGTGAGCGGGCGCTGGCCTACCTCTCCAGCTGGACCCAGCAGCGCTCCGTCCAGGGCACCACGGAGCAGGGCGTCGGCGCGGTCCTGGGGACGGCGGGCTTCCGGGCGCTGCGGCGCCGGCTGTCCCGCCGGCTGGTGGGCAACGTCGGCTCGGCGGCACCGCTGCTGCTCGGCGCCGCGCTCGGCGGGCGGGGCAACCTCAAGTCCACCGAGACCCTCGCCCGCAGGGTCCGCACCGACCTCCGCCGCGCCGGCTCCTGACCCCGCGGCCGGTCGGCCGGACCGCCCGCGGCGCCGTTAGGGTCGCCGTCGTGGTCGACCCCCTCGAGGTCCCCGTCCGGCTCACCGCGGCGGGGGCCGAGCCCCCGCGGTACGCGCTGCCGGGCGACGCCGGCGCCGACCTGACCGTCACCGAGGACGTCGAGCTCGCCCCGCTCGGGCGGGCGCTGGTGGGCACCGGCGTGGCGGTGGCGATCCCGGAGGGCTACGCCGGGTTCGTGCACCCGCGCTCGGGCCTGGCCGTCCGGCACGGGGTCAGCGTGGTCAACGCCCCCGGCACCATCGACGCCGGCTACCGCGGGGAGATCAAGGTCAACCTGGTGAACCTCGACCCGACCACCCCGGTCACGCTGCGCCGCGGCGACCGGGTCGCCCAGCTGGTGGTGCAGCCGGTGGTGCGCGCCCGCTTCGTGACCGTCGAGGTGCTGCCGGAGAGCGTCCGCGGCGAGGCCGGGCACGGGTCCACCGGCGCGGGACAGGAGGCCTGAGATGCCCTTCGGACGACGGCGCAACCGGATCGACCGCAGCCTGCGCGAGCGCGGCGTCCCGCCGGAGCCGCAGCACCGGGAGCGCGAGGTCGACGAGACCACCGGCCCCTACGACGCCGCCGACGTCCCCGACGACGGCACCGTGCGCGTCGACCTGGGCTCGCTGCGGCTGCCCGCCGTCCCGGGCACGGAGCTCCGGGTCGACGTCAACCAGCAGCAGAAGGTCATCGGCGCGACGCTGCGCTACGGCGACTCGCTGCTGCAGGTCTCCGCCTTCGCCGCGCCGCGCGCCGCCGGGATCTGGGACGACGTCCGCGCCGACCTCGCCCGCGGCGCCTCGGGCCAGGGCGCCCGCCTGCAGGAGGTCGAGGGCCCGTTCGGCACCGAGCTCGCCGGCAGCATCGTGGTGACCCCGCCGGCCCAGCCCGGGGGCCCGCCGCCCAAGCCGGTCCGCCGCCCTGCCCGCTTCGTGGGCGTCGACGGCCCGCGCTGGTTCCTCCGCGGGATGATCAGCGGCCCGGCCGCCGAGACCCCCGAGGCCGCGGCGGTGCTCGAGGACGTGTTCCGCAAGGTCGTCGTCGTCCGGGGCACCGAGCCCATGCCCGTGCGTGAGCAGCTGCCACTGTCCCTGCCGCCGCAGGCCGCCGCGCAGCTCGCCCGCCAGCAGCAGGCCGGCCGGCCGGCCACGGCCCCGCCGCCGGCCACGGCCCCGCCGCCGGCCACCGCCCCGCCGCCGGCCACCGCCCCGCCGCGCACCGGCCGGCACGCCGCACCGCCCGACCCCGCCGGGTGAGCGCCCCCGTCCCCGTCGCCTACGGCGGGCACCCCGACCAGTTCCTCGAGCTGACCCTGCCCGCCGGCGGCGGCCCCGCGCCCGTGGCCGTGGTGCTGCACGGCGGCTTCTGGCGCGCCGCGCGCGGGGTCGAGCTGGCCCGCCCGCTGGCGGCCGACCTCGCCGGCGCCGGCTGGGCGGCCGTGGCGGTGGAGTACCGCCGGGTCGGCACCGGCGGCGGGTGGCCGGCCACCCTGGAGGACGTCGCCGCGGCGCTCGACGCGCTGCCCGGCCTGCCGGAGGCGGCCCGCCTCGACCTGACCGAGGTCGCCGTCGTCGGGCACTCCGCGGGCGGCCACCTCGCCGCGTGGGCCGCCGGGCGCGGCCGGTTGCCCGAGGGCGCGCCCGGCGCCGGCCCGCGGGTGCGGGTCACCGCGGCGGTGCTGCAGGCCGGCGTCCTCGACCTCGTCCGCGCCGCCGACCAGCGGCTCGGGAACGGGGCGACCCAGGAGCTCCTCGGCGGCGAGCCCGGCGAGGTGCCCGACCGCTACGCCGTCGCCGACCCGGTACGGCTGCTGCCCACCGGCGCCGACGTGCTGTGCGTGCACGGCACCGGGGACGACGTCGTCCCCCTCGAGCAGTCCGAGCGGTACGCCGCGGCCGCCGGCGCGCTCGGTGACCGGGTGGCGGTGCAGCCCGTACCGGGCGGCCACATGGAGCTGATCGACCCCTCGGGTGAGCAGTGGGCACGGGCGAGGGAGTGGCTCGGGCGGCGCCGCGCCGGCCGTGGCGGCAGCACTACCCTGGAGCCGTGACACAGACGCGTCCCGGCGGCTGGCTCTCGCGCACGCTGCAGCGGCTGACCGCCGACGACTCCACCATCGACGCCGAGGAGCTGCGCGCCGAGGCCGACCGCGCCGGCTGCGAGCCGGTGAGCGCCTGCCGCAAGGGCGAGGTGGTCACCGTCACCGGGCGGCTGAAGTCGGTGGTCTACACCCCTCGCGAGACGGTGCCGACCCTGGAGGCCGAGCTGTTCGACGGCTCCGGCTCGGTCACCCTGGTCTGGCTGGGCCGGCGGCGCATCCCCGGCATCGAGCCGGGGCGCACGCTCACCGCCCGCGGCCGGTTCGGCAGCTTCGAGGGCCGCAAGGTCATCTACAACCCCTGGTACGAGCTGAGCGCGGGGTGACCCCGGCGGCCGACGACGACGGCCGGCGCGATCCGGGGGGAGCAGCACCGCACGACGAGCCCGAGGACGACCGGCCGCTCACCTTCGACCGGCACCTGGTCCTCGACCAGCTCGGCGGCTGGCGCGGCATGGTCGACGCCTCGCTGCCGACGATCGCCTTCATCGTCGCCAACGCCATCGGCGACCTGCGCACCGGCATCTGGAGCGCGCTGGGCGCCGCCGTCCTCGTCGTGCTGTTCCGGCTGGTCCGGCGCGAGAGCCTGCAGCAGGCGTTCAGCGGCCTGTTCGGCGTCGCCGTCGCGGTGGCCATCGCCGCGGCGTCCGGGCAGGCGCGCAACTACTTCGTGCCCGGGATCATCCGCAACGCGGTCATCGGCGTGGTGCTGCTGGGGTCGGTGCCGCTGCGCTGGCCGCTGGTCGGCGTCCTCGCCGAGTTCCTGGCCCCCAGCCACCTGGGCTCGATGGCCGCGCACTCGCTGCCGGGGCTGCGGCGGCGGGTGGACAGCGCGCGGGCGCGGCTGCACCACCGGCCGCCGCCCGAGCAGGCACCCGACGGCCGCCGGGTCGACCCGGAGCCCGAGCGGCACTGGCGCGACGACCCCCGGGTGGTGCGGGCCTACGGGTGGCTCACGGTCCTGTGGGCGCTGACGTTCCTGCTGCGGGTGGCGGTGCAGACGCCGCTGTACCTGGCGAACGAGGAGGACCTGCTCGGTGTCGCCTCGCTGGTGCTCGGCCTGCCGGTGACCGCGGCCGCGCTGGCGGTCACCCTGTGGGTGGTCGCCCGGCTGCACCGCCACCGCGTGGCCACGGACGCCGGCGCCGCCCCGCCGCCGGACTGACCGGCGTCAGACGACGCTGGCGGAGAGCACCTGCTGCAGCTGCTCCTCGACGTCGGCGTGGGTGACGAACAGCAGCTCGTCGCCGACCTCGAGCGGCTCGTCGGGCGAGGGCGTGATCACCCGGTCGCCGCGCAGCAGCGCCGTCAGCACGGTCTCCCGCGGCAGCGGCACCTCGCCCAGCGGCCGGCCGGCCCACGGGGTGTCCTCGGCCAGGGTGATCTCCACCAGGTTGGCGGCGCCCTTGCGGAAGCTCATCAGCCGGACGACGTCGCCGACGGTCACCGCCTCCTCGACCAGCGCGGCGAGCACCCGCGGGGTGGAGACGGCGACGTCGACGCCCCAGGCCTCGGTGTAGAGCCACTCGTTGCGCGGGTCCTTGACCCGGGCGACGACGCGGTTGACCGCGAACTCGGTCTTGGCCAGCAGGGACACGACCAGGTTGGCCTTGTCGTCGCCGGTGGCGGCCACCACGACGTCGCAGGTGGCCAGCTGCGCCTCCTCGAGGGAGGACACCTCGCAGGCGTCGGCCTGCACCCACTCGGCCCCGGGCACCGCCCGGGTGCGCACCTTGCGGCCGTCCTTCTCGATGAGCATCACGGTGTGCCCGTTGCTGAGCAGCTCTCCGGCGATCGAGCGGCCGACCGCGCCGGCGCCGACGATGGCCACGCGCATCAGGCCCGCCCTCCCTCGGGGTGCTCGACCGTGGCGTGCACCCGGTCGGAGATCTCGTCGGTGGCCGCGACGACGAGCTGGTCGCCGTCCTGCAGCACGGTGGCGGCCGAGGGCAGCTGGGCCTCGCCGAAGCGGACCAGCCAGGCCGCCCGGGCGCCGGAGGCGGCCTCGAGCTCGGCGAGCTTGCGGCCCACCCAGCCGTCGGTGACGGTCACCCGCATCAGCAGCACCCGGCCGGTGGGCTCGCGCCAGATCTCGCTGACCTTGACCGAGAGCAGCTCGCGCAGCAGCCGGTTCACCGTCCACGGCACCGTGGCCACGCTCGGGATGCCCATCCGCTCGAACACCTCGGCGCGCTTGGAGTCGTAGATCCGCGCCACGACGTGCTGGACGCCGAACGTCTCCCGCGCCACCCGGGCGCTGATGATGTTGGAGTTGTCGCCACTGCTGACCGCGGCGAATGCGCCGGCGGAGTCGATGCCCGCGTCGAGGAGGGTCTGCCGGTCGAAGCCCAGGCCGGTGACCTGGCGGCCGGTGAACTCCGGCCCCAGCCGGCGGAAGGCCTCGGGGTCCTGGTCGATCACCGCGACGCTGTGGCCGATCTGCTCCAGCCGCCGCGCGATGGCCGAGCCGACACGGCCGCAGCCCATGACGACCACGTGCACGTGTGCTCCCCGAGTCGTCGTCGCGGGCGCCTGCGGCCCGCGTACCGGGCGCGAAGCTACACCCGCACGGCCGCGGTCCGGGGACCGTGCCGGACGCCACACACCCGCGGGGAGGACCCGCTCCTGGGTGGCGGCGACCGGTGCCCGGCGTCCGTACCATCGCCGCCGTGCCCAGCCTGTCCGACCTCGGACAACTCCCCAAGCGGCTCGTCCTGGGCCGACCGGTCCGCAGCGACCGGGTCGGCGAGTCGCTGCTGCCCAAGCGCCTGGCGCTGCCGATCTTCGCCAGCGACCCGCTCTCCTCGGTGGCCTACGCCACCCAGGAGATCCTCATCGTGCTGACGCTCGCCGGCACGGCGTTCCTGTTCCTGGCGCCCTGGCTGGCGATCGCCGTCGTGCTGCTGCTGGGGACCGTCGTCCTCTCCTACCGCCAGGTGGTGCGGGCCTACCCCTCCGGCGGTGGGGACTACGAGGTGGCGATCAAGAACCACGGGCAGTTCGCCGGGCTGGTCGTGGCCAGCGCGCTGCTGGTCGACTACGTGCTCACCGTGGCCGTGTCGGTGGCGGCCGGCACCGACAACGTCATCTCGGCCTTCCCGGCCCTCAACCAGCACCGCGTGGCCATCGCCGTGGGGCTGGTGGCGCTGCTGGCCGCGGCCAACCTGCGCGGGCTGCGGGAGTCCGGCCGCACGTTCGCCGTGCCGACCTACCTGTTCATCTCCGGGATCCTGGTCATGGTCGTGACCGGGCTGGTGCGGCACTTCTTCGGCACGGACATCACCGCCGAGAGCGCCGGCTACTCGATCAGCCCCGAGCCCGGGTTCGAGCAGCTGACCGGCCTGGCGCTGCTGTTCTTCGTGCTGCGCGCCTTCGCCTCCGGGTGCACCGCGCTCACCGGCGTCGAGGCGATCGCGAACGGCGTCCCGGCCTTCAAGCCGCCGAAGAGCCGCAACGCGGCGACGACGCTGGCGCTCATGGGCGGCATCGCCGCGACGATGTTCTCCGGCGTCACCGCGCTGGCCCTCTTCGCCGACGTCAAGTACGCCGAGCACCCCTGCGACCTCGTCGGCTTCACCGGCTGCGAGACCGAGCCGCAGCGCACGGTCATCGCCCAGGTCGCCGCGGCGACCTTCGGCGGGGACACCTCGGTCGGCTTCTTCTACATCCAGGCGGCCACGGCGCTGGTCCTCGTCCTCGCCGCGAACACCGCGTTCAACGGCTTCCCGCTGCTGGGCAACGTGCTGGCCCAGGACAGCTTCCTGCCCCGCCAGCTGCACACCCGCGGCGACAAGCTGGTCTACAGCAACGGCATCCTGCTGCTCGCCGGGTTCGCCGCGCTGCTGATCACCGCCTTCCAGGCCGACGTCAACCGGCTGATCCAGATGTACATCGTCGGGGTGTTCACCAGCTTCTCGATCGGCCAGTGGGGGATGGTCCGGCACTGGCGGCGCGAGCTGGCCACCGAGACCGACGCGCGGGCCCGCGCGCGGATCCGCCGGTCGCAGCTGATCAACGCCGTCGGCGGCAGCCTGACGACGATCGTGCTGCTGATCATCGTCGTCACGAAGTTCACCCGCGGCGCCTACCTGGTGATCCTCGTGATGCCGGTGCTCTTCCTGCTCATGCAGGCCATCAACCGGCACTACTCGCACGTCGCCGCACAGCTCACCCCCGACAGCAGCGCCCGGCTGCTGCCCAGCAAGGTGCACGCCATCGTGCTGGTGTCCAAGGTGCACAAGCCGACGCTGCGCGCGCTGGCCTTCGCCCGGGCGACCCGGCCGGACGTGCTCACCGCGGTGACGGTCAACGTCGACGACGCCGAGACCCGCGGCCTGCAGGCCGACTGGGAGCGCTACGACATCCCGGTGCCGCTGACGGTGCTCGAGTCGCCCTACCGGGAGATCACCCGGCCGGTGGTCGACTACGTCAAGGGGATCCGCCGGCAGAGCCCGCGGGAGCTGGTCATCGTCTTCGTGCCGCAGTACGTGGTGGGCCACTGGTGGGAGAACGTGCTGCACAACCAGAGCGCGCTGCGGCTGCGCGCCCGGCTGCAGTTCCAGCCCGGCGTCATGATCACCACGGTGCCGTGGCAGCTGGAGAGCTCGATCGGCCGGGGCGACGACGACCGGCGGCCGGGCCCCATGCCCGGCGACCTGCGCCGCGGCCTGACCGACGACCAGGTGGACGCGACCCCCTATGGATGAAGGACCCCCTGCCCCCCACCGCTCGCAGGCTCGCGGCAGGCCCCTGCAGGGGGCCAAGGGCCTGGGGTGGGTGGGCCGGGAGCTGGAGGTGACCGTCGGCCCGGTCGCGCACGGCGGGCACTGCGTCGCCCGCGCCGAGGGCCGGGTGGTGTTCGTCCGGCACGCGCTGCCGGGCGAGCGGGTCGTCGCCCGGGTCACCGAGGACCGCCAGCCCGGTTACTGCCGCGCCGACGCCGTCGAGGTGCTCGAGGCCGCGCCCGACCGCGTCGAGCGGCCCTGCCCGTACAGCGGGCCCGGGCGCTGCGGCGGCTGCGACTGGCAGCACGTCGCGCACGAGGGGCAGCTGCGGCTCAAGGCCGACGTCGTCCGCGAGCAACTGACCCGCCTGGGCGGGCTCGACGCCGCCGACCCGGTGCTGCGCGACCTCGCCGTCGAGGCGCTGCCCGGCGGACCGCTGCGCTGGCGGTCGCGGGCGCGCTTCGCCGTCGGCCGCGACGGCGTGCCGGGGCTGCGGCGGCACCGCTCGCACGACGTCGTCCCGCTCGGGGACTGCCCGATCACCGTCGAGTCCGCCGCGCGCGCGGTGCTCGACCGGCGCTGGCCGGGCGCCGGGGCGGTCGACGTCGCCGTCGACTCGGCCGGGGCGGTGACCACCACGCGCCTGGACCGCCGCGGCGTCCCGACGTCGACCCGCGTGCTGCGGCCGGGGGCGGACGTGCCGGCCGAGCCCGCCGGGCGGGCCGCGCGACGGGCCGGTGGGCGGGACTGGGAGGTCGAGGGCACCGGCTTCTGGCAGGTGCACGGGGCGGCGGCCGACGCGCTGGTGGGCGCCGTCGCCGCGTACGCCGGCGTCCGCGCCGGGGACACCGTGCTCGACCTGTACGCCGGCGCCGGCCTGTTCGGCGGGGCCCTGGCGCCCGCGGCGGGGGACACCGGCCGGGTGGTCTGCGTGGAGTCCGACGCCGAGGCGTGCGCGGCGGCCGAGGCGAACCTGGCCGGCCTGCCACAGGCCGAGGTGTGGCAGGGCGAGGTGGACGCCGAGGGCCTCACCGGGCTGCTCGAGGAGCTCGGCGGCACCCCGGACGTCGTCGTCCTGGACCCGCCGCGGGCCGGCGCCGGGCCGGCGGTGAGCCGCGTGCTGGCCGGCACCGGGGCGCGTGCGGTGGTCTACGTGGCCTGCGACCCGGCCTCGCTCGGCCGCGACACCGCCGTGTTCGCCGCCGCCGGGTACCGCCTCGCGGAGCTGCGCGGGTTCGACGCCTTCCCGATGACCGCCCACGTCGAGTGCGTCGCCCTGTTCACCCCTTCCCGCTGACGTCCTCCCGCGGGCGGCCTCCGGGTCACTGCCGCCCGCGGGGTGCGCGCTGCTCGGGGTGCCGGTCGACCGTCGGCGGGACCAGCCGGGGCAGGGCGGCGTGTCCGCCCACGACCCGGTCCGAGCGGGCGGCGCACCCGCCCCGGCTACGGTGGGTGGCGTGACCACCTGGGAGTACGCCTCGGTCATCACGGCCAACGACGCGGAGTCGCAGCGCGCGGGGGTGAGCGTCAAGCTCCCCAACGGCTCGCTCGAGCGGCAGCAGGGAGACACCAGCTCGGTGCTCAACCGGCTCGGTGGCGAGGGGTGGGAGCTGGTCAGCTACCACTCCAGCGGCGCAGGCACCTGGGGGTTCGAGCAGTTCTGGCTCAAGCGCCCCTCGGCCTAGGTCACGTCCGGTCGAAGGACCACCCCTCCCCCCACACCTCGCAGGCTCGGCGCGGGACCCTGGGGGGCGGCCATCCGGCCCGTCGGGTCGAACGAGCGTTCGACGTGCGGCACACTCCCCGCCGTGGGAGCTCCCGTCCCTCCGGGCTGGCCGGAGCAGGTGCGGCCGCCGGGTGCCCCCGACTGGGAGGCGACGGCGGTGGCGTGGCTGTTCGACCTGGTCCCGCCGGACTACCGCGCCCACGCCGTCCTGCGCCGCTACCCGGTGCTGCTCGCCCGGTTCGCCGCCGACCACGTGTCCGCCGGGCTCGAGGCCGCGCGGGAGGGCTGGCGCACCGTCCGCGTGGAGCTGGCCGACCACCTGCCGCCCGACGCGATTGAGGCCGCCGTCGCCGCCTACGAGCGCGAGGGCGCGCGTCTGGTGGCGGCCCGGCGCGGCGTCGAGGTGGTCGCCGGGGCGCTGCGCGGCGAGGTGTGGGTGCCCCGGCTGTAGGACGTGGGCCTTCGTCACCTGAGCCGGTCGGCCTCCCTGAGCGCGACCGCCAGCGCGCCGAGCACCTCGGCGCGGCCCCCCAGCGAGCCCGGGACCACGGCGAGCCGCTCGGCGGCGGCGGGGATGGCGGACTGCACGAGCGCCCGCCGCAGCGGCTCGATGAGCAGGTCGCCGGCGGCGCCCAGCTCGCCGCCGACGACGACGCGGTCGGGGTTGAGGGTGTTGACCAGGCCGCCGAGGACGAGGCCGACCGAGGTGCCGGCGTCGGCGACCAGCCGCCGGCAGGCCTGGTCCCCGTCGACGGCGCCGGCCACCAGGGCCCGCAGGTCGCCGTACTGCGGGGCGGCGGCGCGGATGGCCTCCAGCAGCGCACTGCCGCCGGCGGTGAGCTCCAGGCAGCCGCGGTTGCCGCAGCGGCACAGTGCCCCCGCGGGGTCCAGGCTGACGTGCCCGACCTCCCCGGCGGTGCCCCCGACGCCGCGCAGCAGGCCGCCGTCGAGGACCAGCGCGCCGCCGACCCCCGTCGCCATCTTCAGGTAGACGGTGAAGCGGGAGCCCCGGCCGGCGCCCCACCGGACCTCGGCCAGCGCGCCCAGGTTGGCGTCGTTGTCGGCGATCACCGGGACGGCCAGCCGCCGCCGCAGCTCCAGCGCCGGGGCGCTGCCCGACCAGGTCGGCAGGATGTTCGACTGCGCCACCGTGGCCTCGGCGGTCGCCGCGCCGCTCACCAGCGGCGTGGGCAGCCCGACCACCATCCCGGCGACGTCGGCCGTGCTCGCGCCCACGCTCTCCAGCTCGGCGCAGACCCGCGCCGCGACGGCGTCGAGGACGGCGTCGGCCGCGAGGTCGGCGACCGCCAGCGACACCACCTGCTCGCCGACCACCTCGTGGGAGAGGTCGGCGACGGCGACGCGGACGTGCGTGCGGCCGATGTCCACCCCGACGACCACGCCGGCCCGGCGGGTGAGCCGCACCAGACCGGCCGGGCGCCCGCCGGTGGGCTGGGCGTCGGCCGCGTCGGCCGGGCTGACCAGGCCGCGGCCCACCAGGTCGCTGACGTACCCCGACACCGTCGCCCGCGACAGGCCGGTCTGCTCCACCAGCTGGGCGCGGGTGGCCGGACCGCCGAGCCGCAGCGCCTCCACCAGGCGGCGCGGCGGCCCGGTGAGGTCGGGCAGCCACGGCCGGGGGTCCATGCCGGGGATGGTCCGGCGGGCCCCTTCTTCTGTCAACGATCGACGGAAGTCCGACGCCGAGGCGTGACCCCGGTGCGGCGCCGTCCGCTCCTCGCTCGCCCGGAGCCACCCGCCCGAGCGCGACTACAGTGGGTCGGCGGCCCTCCCGTGCCGTGCCCCTGCCGCCGACAGAGAGGACACCGCGCCGCCGTGTCGCTCCTGCGCTCCCTGCGAGACCCCGCCGACCTGAGGGCGCTGCCCGCCGACCGGCTGCCCGCGCTGGCCGCCGAGATCCGCGACGCGCTCGTCACCAGCGTCGCGCGCACCGGCGGCCACCTCGGCCCCAACCTGGGCTGCGTCGAGCTGACCATCGCGCTGCACCGGGTGTTCGACTCCCCGCGCGAGCCGATCGTCTTCGACACCGGCCACCAGGCCTATGTGCACAAGATGCTCACCGGCCGGGTGGGGGGCTTCGACCGGCTGCGCCAGCGCGGCGGGCTGTCGGGCTACCCCAGCCGCGCCGAGAGCGAGCACGACTGGGTGGAGAACAGCCACGCGTCGACGGCCCTGTCCTACGCCGACGGGCTGGCCCGGGCCTTCGCCGTCCGCGGCGACCAGCGGCCGGTCGTCGCCGTCGTCGGCGACGGCGCGCTCACCGGCGGCATGGCCTGGGAGGCGCTGAACAACATCGCCGCCGCCCAGGACCGGCCCGTGGTCATCGTCGTCAACGACAACGGCCGCTCCTACTCGCCGACCATCGGCGGTGTCGCCGACGCGCTGGGCACGCTGCGGCTGCGGCCGGGCTACGAGCAGGCGCTGCTGCAGGTGCGCCAGGCGCTGCACCGGGCGCCCGTCGTCGGCTCGGCGCTCTACGACGCGCTGCACGCCATCAAGAAGGGCCTCAAGGACGTCCTGACGCCGCAGGGCATGTTCGAGGACCTCGGCATGAAGTACATCGGCCCGGTCGACGGGCACGACGTCGAGACCATGGAGTCGGCGCTGCGCCGCGCCCGCTCGTTCGGTGGCCCGGTGATCGTGCACGCGGTCACCACCAAGGGCTTCGGCTACCCGCCGGCCGAGACCGACCAGATCGACGCCTGGCACGCCACCGGCGTCTTCGACCCCGACAGCGGGGCCAGCCCCAGCGCGGCCCGCGACTGGACGGCGGCCTTCTCCGACGAGCTGGTGCGCATCGGCGCCGAGCGGGCCGACGTCGTGGCGGTCACCGCGGCGATGCTGCACCCGACCGGCCTGGCCGCCTTCGCCGAGCGCTGGCCCGAGCGCACCTTCGACGTCGGCATCGCCGAGCAGCACGCGCTGACCAGCGCCGCGGGCATGGCGATGGGCGGGCTGCACCCGGTGGTCGCGGTCTACTCGACGTTCCTCAACCGCGCCTTCGACCAGCTGCTCATGGACGTCGCGCTGCACCGCCAGCCGGTCACCGTCGTCCTGGACCGGGCCGGGGTGACCGGCACCGACGGCGCCTCGCACAACGGCATGTGGGACATGTCGATCCTGCCGGTGGTGCCCGGGCTGCGCCTGGCCGCGCCGCGCGACGAGCCGACGCTGCGGGAGGCGCTGCGCGAGGCCGTCGAGGTCGCTGACGGGCCCACCGTCGTGCGCTTCCCCAAGGGGCCGCCGCCGGTCGACATCCCGGCGCTGGAGCGGCGCGGCCCGGTCGACGTGCTGCGCCGCGGGGAGCGCGCCGAGGTGCTGCTGGTCGCCGTCGGCTCGATGGTGCCGCTGTGCCTGGCCGCCGCGGAGCGGGCCGCCGACCACGGCATCGAGGTCACCGTCGTCGACCCGCGCTGGGTGGTGCCGGTCCCCGCGGAGCTCGTCGAGCTCGCCGCGGACCACCGCCTGGTGGTCACCGTCGAGGACGGCGGCCGGGCCGGCGGCCTGGGCACGACGCTGACCCAGGCGCTGCAGGACGCCGGCCGCGACGTCCCGGTGCGCGCGATGGGCCTGCCGCAGGCGTTCCTCGAGCACGGCAGCCGCGGTCAGGTGCTGGCCGACGCCGGGCTGACGGAGCAGGACGTCGCCCGGCGGATCGCGGAGTGGACCGCGGTGCTGACCGAGCGCGAGGAGCAGGCGCTGCCCGTCGACGGCGCCCCGCGGTGACGTCGGCGCCGGCCGGCGACTGGGTGATCGCCGAGATCCAGGTGGCACCCTCGCCGGCCGGGACGCCCGACGACCCGCACGCCCACGTCGAGGCCGCCGTCCGGGTCCTGCGGGACTCGGGTCTGCACGCGGAGGTCGGCGCGCTCGGGACGACGGTCGAGGGCGAGGCCGACGCGGTCTGGGCCGCGCTGCGAGCCGCGCACGAGGCGATGCTGGCCGCCGGCGCGACCAGCGGCATCTCGCACGTCAAGGTGGCCACCGTGTCCCGGACGATGGACAGCCTCACCCGCAAGTTCCGCTGAGTCCCGGGCGATGATCAGGTGACCTGATCGTCGCGTGTCCGACCTGACGGTGGGACGTCAGGTGGGACGCGCTGCGGTGAGGGAGGACGACGGACGGCCCAGGGCCCCCACGCGGTGTGCCCGTGCGGGCGGAACGGCGTCGGCAGCGTGGCCAGGCCCTCGAGGGTGGTGCCCGGCCGCGGCGGCTCGTCGCCCGTCCCCAGTCCCCAGCCGTGCTCCTGCGAGCGGGTGCCACGGTGACCGGCTCCGGGCCGATCTGCCCGTCGGCCACGGCCTCGGCGTACCGCTGCTGGCTGGCCGGCGCGAACGCGTCGGCGCGCTCCCGGGTCAGGTGCGGGAAGCGGTCGTGCAGGTTCTCCGCGGTGGAGCCATGGGTGCCGCTGGCGGTGGTGGTGACGGCGGTCATCGCGCCGGCGCACATGCGGTCGATCGCGTAGCCGGGCACCGACCTCGGCAGCCCGGCCAGCAGCGCGGCGGTGCGCCCGATGGTCAGCTCCTGGTCGCCGACCTGGGTGGTGGCGGCGAGGGCGACCTCGTCGGCACGCGTCCCGGCGTGGACGCCCGGGGGCCGGCCTTGCCGAAGGAGGTGCGCACACCGTCGACGACGACGACCTCACGCAGCGGGCGGGGCCGCCGCTTTCGAGATGGCACAGGACCTCCGCGGGGATCGGTACCGGCCGGTACGGCTCGGCGCGGACGGAGTTCGCCGTCGGTGACAGCGGGGTCGAGCACGCCTCGGCCGGTCCCGGGGGCGGCCTCACCCGCGATGGGGAGCGCCCCGTCCGGTCCGCCCGTCGAGGTCACGGTCCGACAACGCCGTCCGTCCCCCCTTGCACGGACTGTGAGCCAGCGCGCATCCTGACCGCCGCACTTCTGCGCATTCCCGACAGAACGGTGGACCCCTCCATGGCGCGACGGCGCACCCTCATGACGGCCCTCGCGGCCTCCCTCGTCTTCAGCCTGGCCGCGTGTGGCGGCGACAGCGGCGGCGGCGACAGCGGTTCCGGCGGTGGCGGTGGCGGCGGCGGCGAGTCCGCCGGCCGGGTCGGCGTGATCCTCCCCGACACCGAGTCCTCGGTGCGCTGGGAGAACTTCGACCGCCCCTACCTCGAGGCGGCCTTCGAGGACGCCGGTGTCGAGTTCGACATCCAGAACGCCGAGGGCGACGCCCAGCGGCAGGCGACCATCGCCGAGCAGATGATCACCGAGGGCGCCACCGTCCTCGCCATCGTCAACCTCGACTCGGCCTCGGGTGCGCAGATCCAGGAGCAGGCGGCCAACGAGGGCGTCCAGACGATCGACTACGACCGGCTGACGCTGGGCGGCTCCGCGGAGTACTACGTCTCCTTCGACAACACCGAGGTCGGCCGGCTGCAGGGCCAGGGCCTGCAGCAGTGCCTGGAGAGCAAGGGCGTCACCCAGGGCAACATCGCCTTCCTCAACGGCTCGCCGGACGACAACAACGCGACGCTGTTCTCGTCGGGCGCCCACGAGATCCTCGACCCGCTGACCCAGTACACCCAGGTGGCCGAGCAGGCCGTGCCCGAGTGGGACAACCAGCAGGCCGCGACGATCTTCGAGCAGATGTACACCCAGGCGAACGGCAACATCCAGGGTGTGCTCGCGGCCAACGACGGTCTGGCCAACTCGGTGATCCAGATCCTCGGGCGCAACAACGCCGCCGGTCAGGCCAACGTCACCGGTCAGGACGCCACGGTCGAGGGCCTGCAGAACATCCTCAACAACGACCAGTGCATGACGGTCTACAAGTCGGTCCGCGAGGAGGCCAACGCGCTGGCCGAGCTGGCCGTCGCGCTGCTCAACGGCGAGGAGGGTGAGACCACCGGCACCGTCGAGGACACCGAGGCCGGCCGTGACGTCCCGTCGGTCCTGCTGACGCCGCAGGCCATCTTCCGCGACAACGTCAAGGACGTCGTGGACGACGAGTTCGTCTCGGCCGACGAGCTGTGCGCCGGCGAGTTCGCCGCCGCGTGCTCGGAGCTCGGGATCGAGTAGTGGTCAACGGCCGCCGGGGCGTCGATGATGGGCGCCCCGGCGGCTGCGGCCCCGGCCGCACCGCACCACCCCGCCCCACCCAGCTCGACCGAGAGGCCCGGCGTGTCCGCACCCATCGACCGTCCCGAGGACGGCACCCCCACCCTGGAGCTCCGCGGCGTCAACAAGAGCTTCGGCGCCATCCAGGTCCTGCACGACGTGCACATGAAGGTCTACCCCGGCCAGGTCACCGCGCTGGTCGGTGACAACGGGGCGGGCAAGTCCACGCTCATCAAGTCCATCGCCGGCATCCACGCGATCGACTCCGGCGAGTTCCTCTTCGAGGGCAAGCCGGTCACCGTCAGCGGCCCGCGCGAGGCCGCCGCGCTCGGCATCGAGATCGTCTACCAGGACCTCGCCCTGGCCGACAACCTCGACGTCGTCCAGAACATGTTCCTCGGCCGCGAGCGCAAGAACGGCATCCTCCTCGACGAGACCTCGATGGAGGAGGCGGCGCGGGACACGCTGAGCAAGCTCTCCGTCCGGACCCTGAAGTCCGTGCGCCAGCTGGTCTCCAGCCTCTCCGGTGGTCAGCGGCAGACGGTCGCCATCGCCAAGGCCGTGCTCTGGGAGTCCAAGCTGGTCGTCCTCGACGAGCCGACCGCGGCCCTCGGTGTCGCGCAGACCCGGCAGGTCCTCGACCTGGTCCGGCGGCTGGCCGACACCGGCCACGCGGTGGTCTTCATCAGCCACAACATGGTCGACGTCTTCGAGGTCTCCGACCGGATCGCGGCCCTGTACCTGGGGCGGATGGCGGCCGACGTCCCCATCTCCCAGGTCGACCGTCCGCAGGTCATCGAGCTCATCACGGCGGGCCGCTCGGGCGACCTGGGCATCGCGCCCGCCGAAGCCGCAGCGGTGGAGGTCTGAGCATGTCGAGCACCCTGTCCACCCCCACCAGCGCGCAGGAGCCCGGCGGCGCCCCGTCCGGCTTCGAGGCCGACCGCGGCACGGACTCCCTCGGCGGGACCGTCCGGGCCTACCTCGACCGGGTCCGGGGCGGGGACCTCGGCGCGCTGCCGGCCATCCTCGGCATCGTCGTCCTCGGCCTGCTGTTCTTCGTGCTGCGGCCCGAGACGTTCCTGACCCCGCGCAACATGGCCAACCTGGCCGACCAGGCGGCGCCGATCATCATCCTGGCGATGGGGCTGGTCTTCATCCTGCTGCTGGGCGAGATCGACCTCTCCGCCGGCGTGGTCAGCGGCGTCTGCGCCGCCGTCATGGCCAAGCTGCTCGCCGACGCCGGCGCACCCTGGTACGTCTCGGTGCTGGCGGCCATCGTCACCGGCGTGGTGATCGGGCTGTTCACCGGCAGCCTGGTCGGGATGGTCGGCATCCCGTCGTTCGTCGTCACACTCGCGCTGTTCCTGGGCTGGCAGGGCTTCACGCTGCGGCTCATCGGCGAGGGCGGCACCGTGCCGGTGCGCGACCCGGTGATCTCGGCGATCAGCGACAAGAACGTGCCGGTCG
Source organism: Geodermatophilus tzadiensis (assembly GCF_003002915.1). Lineage (GTDB taxonomy): Bacteria > Actinomycetota > Actinomycetes > Mycobacteriales > Geodermatophilaceae > Geodermatophilus > Geodermatophilus tzadiensis. The sequence continues at coordinate 127,956 of NZ_PVTG01000011.1, forward strand.
CCCTCGGCTGGGTGCTCGCCCTGCTCACCATCGCCGTCTACGCCGCGCTGCAGCTCAACCGGTTCCGCGTGCAGAAGGCGCGGGGTCTCGCCCACGCCCCGCTCGCCGTGGTGCTCGTGCGCATCGGCGTCATCGCGGCCGTCGTCGTCCTGGTGACGGCGGTGCTGAGCGTCGACCGGGCGCCGGCCGTCGGCGTGGTCCTCGCCGGGGTCCCCTACGCGATCCCGCTCGTCGTGCTCCTGCTGCTGCTGCTGACCTTCGTGCTCGGTCGCACGAGCTTCGGGCGGCACGTGTACGCGGTCGGCGGCAACGCCGAGGCGGCCCGGCGCGCCGGCATCAACGTCACCCGGATCCGGGTGGCCGTGTTCGTCATCGGCTCGACCCTGGCGGCGATCAGCGGCATCGTCGCGGCCGCCCGGCTCGGCTCGGTGGCACCGGGGTCCGGCGGCGGCAACACGCTGCTCTACGCCGTGGGCGCCGCGGTCATCGGTGGCACCAGCCTCTTCGGCGGCCGCGGACGGGTGCGCGACGCCGTCCTCGGCGGCCTGGTGGTGGCGATCATCGCCAACGGGCTCGGCCTGCTGGGCACCGAGGCGTACCTGAACTTCATCATCACCGGTGGGGTGCTGCTGCTGGCCGCCAGCGTCGACGCGCTGGCCCGACGGCGGGCCGCTGCCACCGGGCACTGAAGAAGGACCTCCCTGCCCCCCACGCCTCGCTCCGCTCGGCGCGGGCCCCTGCAGGGAGGCCGTTCCAGCACCTCACCAGGGGGGCGGTCCCGGCAGTCGCCGGGGCCGCCCCTCGTGCGTTCAGGCGCGGGTGGCGGCGTCGGTCAGCAGCTCGCCGGTGAGCTCGACCTGCCACTCGCGGGCACCGCCGGCCCGCAGCGCCGCGGCGATCGTCGCCGGGTCCCGCGGCTCCGGCGGGGCCCACATCAGCCGGCGGACCAGGTCGGGCGACAGGACGTTCTCCACCGGCACCGCGTGCTTCTGCGACAGCTCGGCCAGCGCGGCGCGGGCCGCCTGCAGGCGGGTGGCCGCGGCGGGGTCGCGGTCGGCCCAGCGGTTGGCCGGGGGAGGCCCGTCGCCCGGGCGGCTGTGCGGCGGCAGCTCGTCCTCGGGCAGTCCCCGGCCGCGGGTCAGCGCGCCGAACCAGGTGCCGACCAGCTTGCGGTTGGCCCGGCCGCGGAACACCGGCAGCTCCAGCAGCGCGGCCTCGGTCTGCGGGTCGGCCTGGACGGCGGAGACCATCGCGGAGTCGGGCAGCACCCGGCCCGGGGCGACGTCACGCCGGCGGGCCAGGTCGTCGCGCGCCTGCCACAGCGAGCGCAGCATGCCCAGCTGGCGGCGGTTGCGCAGCCCGTGCACCCCGGACGTCCGCCGCCACGGGTCCTGCCGCGGCGGCGGGGGACCGGCGGCCAGGACGGCGGCGAACTCCTGCCGCGCCCACTCGGTCTTGCCCTGCTCCTCGAGGATCGCGGCCAGCGCGTCGCGCAGGTCGACGAGCACCTCCACGTCGAGGGCGGCGTAGACCAGCCACTCCTCGGGCAGCGGCCGGGTGCTCCAGTCGGCGGCCGAGTGGCCCTTCTGCAGCGAGTACCCGAGCAGCGACTCGACGACGGCGCCCAGCCCCACGCGCGGCAGCCCGGCCAGCCGCGCGGCCAGCTCGGTGTCGAAGATGCGGGCGGGCACCATGCCGACCTCGGCCAGGCAGGGCAGGTCCTGGCTGGCGGCGTGCAGCACCCACTCCTCGCCGCCGATCGCGTCCTGCACCGCGGACAGGTCGCCGAGCGGGACGGGGTCGACCAGCCCGGTGCCGGCCCCGGCGCGGCGCAGCTGCACGAGGTAGGCGCGCTGCCCGTAGCGGTAGCCGGAGGCGCGCTCGGCGTCGACCGCGACCGGCCCGCTGCCCGCGCGCAGGGCATCGGCGTACCCGGCCAGCGCCTCGGCGGTGTCGATCACCGGGGGCAGACCGTCGCGCGGGGCGAGCAGGGGGGTCGCTTCGGGGTGCTCGCTGCCGTCGTCGGCAGCGTCGGGCAGGGGCTCGGTGCTCAGTTGCCGTCCACCTTCTCGGCCGTGTCGTCCGTGCGTCCGCGGCCGGTCCTCCGGCCTCCGGGCGGATCGAGCCGGCCGGCGCGGACCCGGGGGCGTGCCCCCACCCCCGCGATGTTAGTTGCCGTCTGCCACCGGGCCGGAGGGGCCCAGCATCGCCACCCCCGGCGGGGGCAGGCCCGCGGCGTTGGCCAGCACCTCCAGCCAGGCGTCGAGGTGCCGGTCGAGCGCGGTGTCCTCCGCCGTCCAGGAGGCCCGGATCTCGACGTCGACCGAGTGCTCGGGGCCCGCGAGGTCGCCGAAGCGGGTGGAGGCGGTGCGGGTGACGGTGCCGCCGAGGGCGTGCGAGGCGGCGCCGCACCCGGCCAGCGCCTCGGTCAGCCAGCTCCAGGCGACCTCGGAGAACATCGCGTCGTCGACCATGTGCTCGTCGGTGGTGGCCGAGACGTAGCCGACGCAGCGGGTGGTGCCGTCCCAGGCCTCGTGGCCGGCGGGGTCGTGCAGCACGATGAACCGGGCGCTGGCGACCTCGACCTCCTCGTCGCCGTCGAGCTCGGTGACCCGGGCGCCGAGGGCGTGCGCGAACGGCGCCAGCCGCTGGGGCGCGGGGATGCGCTCGACCACGATCTCCGGGCGCACCCGCAGCGAGGCCAGCGACTCCAGGGCGGCCACGAAGTCGGCGGGCGGCGGGACGTCCCCGGCGCCCGCGCGTGCGCCGGCGCCGTCCCTCGGACCGGCCAGGCTGCGTGGCTCCACGACCGCAGGGTAGGGCCCCGCGGCGCGTCTGTCTCGGACGCGCCCCAGGTCGGACCCCGCGCGCGGTGGGGGAGCACCCGCCGGTCTGGGAGGATGGACCGTCGTGACCGCCGCTGCCGCCGCCGCCCCGTCCCCCGCCGACTCGGACCTGGTCCGGGCCGCGCGCGGCCTGCCGGTCGACCGCACACCGGTGTGGTTCATGCGCCAGGCCGGCCGCTCGCTGCCGGAGTACCGGGCCCTGCGCGCCGGGACGGCGATGCTGCAGGCCTGCCAGGACCCGGACCTGGTCACCGAGATCACCCTGCAGCCGGTGCGCCGGCACGGCGTCGACGCCGCGATCCTCTTCTCCGACATCGTGCTGCCGCTCGTGGTGGCCGGCGTCGACATCGAGATCAAGCCCGGCGTCGGCCCGGTCGTGGCCAGCCCCGTGCGCACGGTCGCCGACGTCGACGCGCTGCCCGACCTCGAGCCCGACCGGCTGGACTTCCTGGCGACGGCGGTGCGCCGGCTGGTCGGCGAGCTCGGCCCCACCCCGCTCATCGGCTTCGCCGGGGCGCCGTTCACCCTGGCCACCTACCTGATCGAGGGCGGCCCGTCGAAGGAGCACGCCCGCACCAAGGCGTTCATGTACGCCGAGCCGGAGGCGTGGGCCCGGCTGCTCGACCGGCTGGCGGTCTCGGCGGCGACCTTCCTGCGGGTGCAGGTGGACAACGGGGCCTCGGCGGTGCAGCTGTTCGACTCCTGGGCCGGCGTCCTCTCCGCCGCCGACTACGGCACCCGGGTGCAGCCGCACTCCCGCGCGGTGTTCGACGGGCTCGGCGACCGCGACGTGCCGCGCATCCACTTCGGCGTGGGCACCGGCGAGCTGCTCGCGCTGATCGGCGACGCCGGGGCCGACGTCGTCGGCGTCGACTGGCGGGTGCCGCTGGACGAGGCCGCCCGCCGCGTGGGCCCGGGCCGGTCGCTGCAGGGCAACCTCGACCCCGCCGTGCTGCTGGCCGACCGGGCGACGGTCGACCGCGAGGTGCGCCGCGTGGTCGAGGAGGGCCGCGCCGCCCGCGGGCACGTGTTCAACCTCGGCCACGGCGTGCTGCCCGAGACCGACCCGGGCGCGCTCACCCACGTCGTCGACCTGGTGCACGAGCTGTCGCAGCGATGAGCCGGCTCGTCGTCGTCGGCGCGGGCATCGCCGGGCTGACCGCCGCCTTCGAGTGGTCGCGGCGCCGGCCCGGCGACGAGGTGGTCGTGCTGGAGGCCGGCGGCCGCATCGGCGGCAAGATCGACCGGCTCGAGCTGGCCGGCCAGTGGTACGACACCGGGCCCGAGGCGGTCCTCGCGCGGGTGCCCGAGGCCGTCGAGCTGGTCGGGGCGCTCGGGCTGGGCGACCGGCTGGTGGCCCCCGCGACCACGCAGGCCTCGATCGTGCTGCCCGACGGGCGGCACCCGCTGCCGCCGGGCACCGTGCAGGGCGTGCCGACGTCGGCCGACGGGCTGGCCGGGGTGCTGACCACGGACGGCGTCGCGCGGGTGCGTGCCGAGGCCGACCTGCCGCCGCTGCGGCTGGACGGCGACGTGTCGGTCGGGGCGCTGCTGCGCGAGCGGCTGGGCGACGAGGTGGTCGACCGGCTGGTCGAGCCGCTGCTGGGCGGGGTCTACGCCGGCCGGCCCGACGACCTCTCGCTGGCCGCCACCATGCCGGCGCTGGCCGCCCAGCTCGCGCGCGCCGACTCGGTGCTGGCCGCCGCCGTCGCCGCACGCGACGCCGGGGCACGCAGCCGCGGGGACGCCGACGGGCCGGTGTTCGTCACCGTGGCCGACGGGATCGGCTCGCTGCCGCAGGCGCTGGTCGAGGCCTCCGGCGCGCGGGTGCGGCTGCGGACGCCGGCGCACGCCGTCCGCCGGGCCGGCGGGCGGCTCGAGGTGGCCGTCGGCCCGGTGGCCGCCCCGGAGGTGCTCGAGGCCGACGCCGTGGTCGTCGCCGCCCCCGCGGGGAAGGCGGCCCGGCTGCTGTCCCGGGTCGCGCCGGGCGCCGCCGAGCCGCTGCGCGGGATCCCGTACGCGTCGATGGCCGTGGTGGCGATGGCCTTCCCGGCGCAGCCGGTGACCGCGGGATCGGGCCTGCTGGTCCCGCCGGTGACCGGGCGGCTGGTCAAGGGCGTGACCGTCTCCTCGTCGAAGTGGCCCCACCTGTCCGACGGCGGGCTGCTGCGGGTGCGCGCCTCGGTGGGCCGCTACGGCGACGAGGCGCAGCTGCAGCGCGACGACGACGACCTCACCGCCGCGGTGGTGGCCGACGTCGCCGACCTGCTCGCCCTCGAGCGCCCCGAACCGCTGGAGGCCCACCTGGTGCGCTGGGGCGGGGGCCTGCCGCAGTACCTGGTCGGCCATCCCCAGCGGGTGGTGGCGATCCGGGACGCCGTCGCCGCAGTGCCGGGGCTGGCCGTGGCCGGGGCCGCCTACGACGGCGTCGGGGTGCCCGCCTGCATCCGCAGCGCCCGCCGCGCCGTCGACGCGCTGGCCTGACCCCGGCCTCGGGGACCCGGAGGGCTCACGGACCGGTCGGGCACGCCGTCAGCCCTCGCTCACAAGAGCAACAAGGTCGCTCACTCGCGGCAGCTCGAGTGGACCTGTCACTGCCCTTGCCAGCGGCTGGTGTGCTCCTGACGGCCCTTGTCCGGCGTCCGACGACACGAGCAGGTGGCAGGCCGCGCAGCCGCGGGAACCGGAACGCCGCGTCGTCCGGGGAAAGTCACCTCCTCGACTTCACGGACGGTGCCGTCCCGCCGATGACCGGAACAGCAGCGTGCCGCAATCGCCCAGGTCGGCCGCCCGTCGAAGGAGTAGCCGTGATCGTGGTCCGTCGAGTCGGCGCAGCCATCCTGGCTGTCGCAGCCGTCGCGGTGTGGTTCCTCATGGAGCCTGTTGAACCGCAGCGGCCGGTGGCGCAGGTCCAGGAGGAGGTCAGCGACCGGAGCTGGGAGATCCGCAACGCGCTCGCGGACTACGAGGCGAACGAGGCCCGCACCCAGGGGGCGCCGCAGCAGGCCGTGGTCAACGGTTGGGCGGCCAAGGACCTGCTGACGATCATCGCGGAGCAGCAGAACGAGGCGCTCACCCGTCCCGAGGTGCCGGCGCCCGTCGCACCTGTGGTGCCGAACGACGAGAGGGTCCCCGCGCTCGTGGGGCTACTCGTCCTGGGGCTCGCGCTCGCGGTCGCCACCGCCCCTCGCGGTGCCGTGGTGACGGCTGGCGTTCCCGGCTCGACCGGGGACGCGCCGACCCCTCCTGGCTCCGTGCACCCCGCGTCCGACGCAGCACCGCTGGTGCGAACGCTGTGAGGCTGTGGTCCGGGGGACGTGGCGGCGCGGGTGCAGGACGCACGGGTGGGGACATGACAGACGATCGCCCTGGGCACGCCGTGCCTCCTGGTGGACCACACCTGCCCCCGAGGGCCTCGACTGCACGGCCGCCGCTGGCCGCTCCTCCTCACGGATGGCTCCCGTGGGCCGTCGGCGCCGGGGGAGTGGTGCTCGGTCTCCTCGTGGGAGTCGTGGTCGCCGTGGCAGCCCTGGATCCCACCCGCTCGGACGAGTACCGGGCTCTCGAGGGAGAGGTCGCTGCCGAACAGTCGACGGCGGCAGCTGCTCAACAGGAGGCGCGGACCGCGGTCGAGGATGCTGAGGCCTCGGCGTCCAGCGCGGCGGCATCGGCCAGCCAGTACGTGGCAGACGTCGCCGAGCGGGAGGCGGCCGTGGCGGCACGAGAGCAGGCTGTGACGGCTCTCGAACAGCAGATCGTGGCGACATCGATCACCGAGGGCATGTGGACGGTCGGTCGTGACATCGAGCCAGGCACCTACCGGACTGCGGCGGCCGTCAGCGACGACTGCTACTGGGGCATCTACCGGTCCGGTTCGAACGGCGACGACATCATCGAGAACGACATCGTCAGTGGTGGCTTCCCGACGGTCACCCTGCGCGAGGGGCAGGACTTCGAGAACAACGGCTGCGGCACCTTCGTCAAGCAGTGAGGGCGACGGCGCCCCTCGGTGGCCGACTGATCAACGACATCACGGTGTGCGGCGAGCCTCCTGCGGCGACGTCAGGTGCCCGGCTGCATCCGCGGCGCCCGCCGCGCCGTCGACGCGCTGGCCTGACCGCGGCCTGACAGGCTCGCCCCCGTGACCTCCTCCGCCGTCCTGCGCGCCGCCCTGCTGGGGACCGCCGCCGGGGGCCGCAGCACCCTCGGTGTGGCCGGTCCCGTGCTCACCTCGTCCCCGCGGTGGCCGCTGAGGGCGGCCGCGCTCGCCGCCGTCGCCGGTGAGCTGGTCGGCGACAAGCTGCCCGGGACGCCGGATCGCACGATCCCGCCGAGCGCCGCCGTCCGGCTGGCCTCGGGCGCGGTGGGCGGGTGGCTGCTGGCCCGCCGGGCCGGGAGCGGGTGGGTGCTGCCGGCGCTGGCCGGGGCGGCCGGCGCCGCGGCGGGGACGCTGGGCGGGGCGCGCTGGCGGCGGGCGGCGGCACCGAGACTGGGGGCGCTGCCGGCGGCCCTGGCCGAGGACGCGCTGGTGCTGGCCCTGGCCGCCGCTGCGGTCCGCGCCACACCCGGCGCCCCGGCAGGCCGCCCGCCGGTCGCGCGATGATGGGGGCATGACCGAGACGCCCCAGGAGCAGCGCAGCGTCGGCAAGCGGGCCAACGAGCTCAACGCCCTCATCCGCTACACGATGTGGTCGGTGTTCCGGCTGGCCCGGCCGCTGGGCGACGAGCCGCGCACCGCCCTGGCCGACGAGGTGACCGGCCTGGTCGAGGAGCTGGCCGGCAAGGGCGTCGTCGTCCGCGGCACCTACGACGTCTCGGGCCTGCGCGCCGACGCCGACCTCATGGTCTGGTGGCACGCGGAGACGCCGGAGGCGCTGCAGGAGGCCTACACCCGGCTGCGCCGGACGGCGTTCGGCCGGCACCTGGAGCCGGTGTGGTCGCAGATGGCGCTGCACCGGCCGGCGGAGTTCAACCGCAGCCACATCCCGGCGTTCCTGGCCGAGGAGGAGCCGCGCCGCTACGTCTGCGTGTACCCGTTCGTGCGGTCCTACGAGTGGTACCTGCTGCCCGACGAGGAGCGGCGGGACATGCTCAAGGAGCACGGCATGCAGGCCCGGCCCTACCCCGACGTGCGCGCGAACACCGTCGCGTCCTTCGGCCTGGGCGACTACGAGTGGATGCTCGCCTTCGAGGCCGACGAGCTGCACCGCATCGTCGACCTCATGCGCGACCTGCGGGCCAGCCGCGCCCGCCGGCACGTGCGCGAGGAGGTGCCGTTCTACACCGGCACCCGAAAGCCGGTCGCGGAGCTGGTCGCCGACCTGCCGTGACGCCCGGTCGCGCGAGGATCAGGTGACCTGATCGTCGCGCGTCCTCCCCGACCGCCCACGGTTCGGTAGGACGCGCTGCGGTGAGGGAGGACGCGGTACGGCGAGGGCGGCCACCCGGCACCGGGTGACCGCCCTCGGGGCGTTCGGCCCTGTCGGGCCCGCTGCCTCGGGTCCACCGTGCGGCCGTGCTGGGGACTCTCCGCTGCCGCGTGGGCCTGCACGCCTGGCGCGCGCAGCGCAACGACCAGGGACAGGGCCACCTCGAGTGCGCCCGCTGCGGGAAGGAGGACGACCGCGGGGCGCGGATCTCGAGGATCGTCGGCGGCTGACCGGTCGCCGCGGCTACTCCGCGGGCACCAGCCGGATGGAGACGCTGTTGATGCAGTAGCGGTCGCCGGTCGGCGTCTGCGGGGCGTCGTCGAAGACGTGGCCGAGGTGGCTGTGGCAGGTGCCGCAGAGGACCTCGGTGCGGACCATCCCGTGGGTGCGGTCCTCGCGGAGCACCACGTCGTCGGCGGCCGACGGCTCGTAGAAGGACGGCCAGCCGCAGTGCGAGTCGAACTTGGTCTCCGAGCGGAACAGCTCGGCGCCGCAGGCCCGGCAGGTGTAGAGACCGACGGTCTCGGTGTCCACGTACTCGCCGGTCCACGGGCGCTCGGTGCCGGCCTGGCGGAGGACGGCGTACTCCTGCGGCGAGAGCTCCGCCCGCCACTGCTCGTCGGTCTTCGTCACCTTCGGCTGCTGCGCGGACGTCGTCATGCCCGGGAGAACGACCCGGGCCGCGGGCGGATTCCCCGCCTCACCGGCCCAGCCCCGCCTCCCGGGCCCGCACGATCGCCTGGGCGCGGTCGGTGACCTGCAGCTTGGTCAGCACGTTGGACACGACGTTGCGCACCGTCTTCGGCGACAGGAACAGCGCCGCGGCGATCTGCGCGTTGGACCGCCCGGCGGCCACCAGCTCCAGCACCTCCCGCTCCCGGGCGGTGAGCTGCGGGAACGCCGTCTCCGGGCCGGCCGGCCCGGCGCTGAAGAACTCCGCGATCCGCCGGGCCAGCGCCGCGCCGAACACCGCCCCGCCGGACGCGACGGTGGTGATCGCGCGGACCACCTCCTCCTGGTCGGCGCCCTTGAGCAGGTAGCCGCGCGCCCCGGCCCGGACGGCGGCGAACACCGTGCCGTCGTCCTCGCTCATCGTCAGCACCACCACGCCCACCGACGGCGCCTCGGCGGCGATCCGGCGGGTGGCCTCGATCCCGTCGAGCACCGGCATCTGCACGTCCATCACGACGACGTCGGGCAGCTGCTCGCGGACGACCTCGACCGCCGCCGCGCCGTCGGCCGCGGTGCCGACCACCTCCAGGCCCGGCACCGAGCCGAGCAGCAGCGCCAGCCCGTCCCGGTAGACCGGGTGGTCGTCGGCGACGACGACGCGCAGCGGCTCGTCAGGCTCGGTCACCGGTCGCTCCTCCCCGCGCGGGCAGCACCGCCCGCACCTCCGTCCCGCCGTCGGGCGGGCAGCTGACGGTGCAGTGTCCGCCGAGCTCGGCCGCCCGCTCGCGCAGCGACACCAGCCCGACGCCGGCCGCGCGCTCCGGCGGGATGCCGACGCCGTCGTCGGCGACGGTCACCACCAGGTCCCCGCCGGCGCGGGTCAGGCCCACCCGCACCCGGGAGGCGGCGGCGTGGCGGGCGACGTTGGCCAGTGCCTCCGACGCGATCCGGTAGGCCGCCACCTCCACGGCCGCGGGCAGGTCGGCCGCACCCTCGGCCTCGACGGTCACGGTCACCGGCGGGGGCAGCAGCCGCTCGGCCTGCTGGCGCACGGCACCGGCCAGGCCGAGGTCGTCCAGGGCCGGCGGCCGCAGGTCGTGCACCAGCCGGCGGACGTCGGCCAGCGCGGCGGCGACGTCGTCGCGGGCCTGTCGCAGCAGCCGGTCGGCGTCGTCGGGGCGGGTGGCGGCCAGGTTGCGGGCGGTGTCGATGCGCAGCACCACCGCACCCAGCGACGGGCCGAGGCCGTCGTGCAGGTCGCGGCGGAGCCGGCGGCGCTCCTCCTCCCGGGCGGTCACCAGCGACTCGCGGCTGGCCTGCACCTGGGCGGCCAGCGAGCTCGCGCGGGCGGCGGCGGCGGCCTGCCGGACGACGTCGGCCAGCAGCCGCTCGTCGCGGGTGAGCAGGTGCGCGCGGACGCCGTCGCGGGGCAGCAGCAGGCGGCCGACCTGCTCGTCGCGGTAGGCGATGGGCAGCGACTGCACGCCCCCCGGGCGCTCCCCGTGCTCGGCGACCAGCCGGCCGCCGTCGGCGGAGTCGACCTCGACGCCGACGTAGGGGACCCGGAACGCCTCGGCGATGCCGGCCGCGACCGCCGTCAGCTGCTCCTCCGCGCCGTCGGACCGCTCCAGCCGCTCGGCCAGGTCCGAGACGACGCGGTAGGGGTCCTCGCGCTCGCCGAGCACCCAGCGGCGCACCAGCCGCCACAGCGGGTCGCGCAGCGGGACGTAGACGACCGCGACCAGCAGCAGGGTGAGCAGGGTGGCGTCGCGCTCGCCGAACGCGTCGCCGAGCAGCGCGCCGGCCGCGCCCAGGACGGCGAGGTCGAGCAGCACCACCCCGACGGCGAGGCCGCCGTGGACGAGGGTGCCGCCGAGGAGCCGGTCGACGTCGACCGCCCGCGGCCGCAGGATGCCGACGGCCACCGCCGCGCCGGTGAGCGCGACGGCGAGGGAGAGGGCGAACGACGCCCCGTCGCCCGGCGCGAACAGGGTCCCCACCATCACCAGCAGGTCGACCACCGCCGCCCACAGCAGCCAGCGCATCCGCCGCCGGTCCTCGCCACCGGCCCGCCGGTACCGGGCGACGACGGCCGCGACCGGGACCACGACGCCCAGCACCGCCACGGGGAACGCCAGCCGCAGCAGCGGGAGGGCGACGGCCTCGGGCAGTGGCAGGCTCGTCGGGTCGAGGTCGAGCGAGCGGTAGACCTCCGGCACCCGGCTGCCGGTCCGGGCGTCGGCGATCTCCGACGGCACGACCAGGAGCAGCGTCGGCAGCAGCGCCGTCGACGCCAGGCTCACCACCGCCACCGGTCGCCAGCGGCCCGCGGGCAGCCGGCCGTCGGGGTAGAGCAGGAGCAGCAGCGGCAGGCCCAGCAGCAGCCAGGCGCCGAAGCGGTTCACGAACCAGAAGGACGCCGTCGCCCCGGCCAGCGGCGGGGCGTCCTGGACCGCGAACGTCAGCCAGGACTGGGCCAGGCCGTCGAGGGCCCACAGCAGGCCCGTCCCGCCCAGCACCCAGGAGACGGCGTTGCGCGGCGCCCGGCGCAGCAGCAGCGCGGTGGGGACCGCCAGCCCGACGCCGGGGAGCCCCACGGTCCAGCCGGGTGTGGCGCCCGCCGCCTCCCGAGCCGCGGCCGGGGTGAGGACGTCGAGCACCACGGCGCCGGCCGCCGCCGCGACGGTGGCCGCCACGAGCAGCCACCCGGCCGCCCGCGGACCGGATCCGGCGCCCGGGGCGCCGGGTGCGGGGGAGGCTGCCTCGGCCGGCGCCGCGCGTCGGGTCGTCGCGCGCCCGGTCACCGGGGCCTGGGTCTGCACGCGGGCGATCCTGGCCGACGGGCGTCCCGGCCGTCAGGAGGCAGGTGTCCCGTGTCCCCCGGGACGGCGACCGGGACCGGATCGAGGGCGGCGCGCCCTGGCCGCCCGGGACGCCGCCCCGAGACGGTTCTCCCAGGCGGTGCGCAGGGCACCGCGACCACCACCCGGGAGACGAGATGTCCCTCAGCACCACCCCCGCGCCGGCCCGCACCGACACCTCGACCGGGCTCGGCACCGCGCCCGCCCGCCCGGCGGTCCCGCTCCGGTCCGTCCGCCGCGCCGGGATCGCGGTCGCCACCGGCTCGGCGGCCTGGGCCGCCGCCACCCTGGCGTTCGGCATCGACCCCGCGAGCCGCTGGCAGGACCTGACCTACGAGGTGACCGCGCTGCTGTTCCAGCTCGGCCTCGTCGCCCTGGTGTCCGTGCAGCTGCGCACCGGGGCGATCGGCACGGGCCGGCTCGCCCGCTTCTTCCTCCACCTCGAGCACGTGCTGCTCGCCCTGGCGATCACCTCCACGTCCACCTCGGCCTTCCTGCCGCAGTACGCCGAGGAGGGCTGGTACCTGGCCCTGGACGCCTTCTGGCCGCTGTCGATGGTCGGCATGTTCCTCATCGGCATCCGCATCGCGATCGCCGGCCGCTGGACCGGCGCGGCGCGGTGGTGGCCGCTGGGCGCGGAGAGCTGGGCGCCGGTCAACATCCCGGTGGCGCAGCTCGCGCCGGAGTTCGTCGCCTACACCGCCGCCGGTCACCTGCTCGTCGGCTACGTCGCCCTCGGTGTGGTCCTGGCACTGCGTCCCGAGCTGACCGGGGCGCGCGACTAGGGCGGCCCCCTGCCCGGCGCCCCGCCACCCCGTGACCCCGGGTGGCGGGGCACCGTCGCGTGCGGCGGAGACTGCCGGGGTGACCCCGCCCGACCGGCCCCTGCCCGACACCTGGTTCCGCCGCGACCTGCCCGTACTGCGCGCGGTGGCCCGGCTGGTCGACGGGCCCGAGCACGGCGGCAACCCCTACCTGGGCCAGGTGGTGCCGGCCAGCGGTCTGGCTAAGCCCGACGTGCTGGCCGCGGCCCGGGCGCTGGCCGACGCCGGCTACGTCGAGGTGCTCACCACCTACTCCGGCGAGATCGTGCGCTTCACCGGCGTCTCGCCGGAGGCCCGCCGGCTGACCGGGTTGTGGCCGACGCCGCAGGGGGAGTGGGACCGGCTGCTCGAGCAGCTGTCCGCCCGGGCCGAGCACGCCCCGACCGACGTCGAGCGCGCCCGCTGGCGGGCCCTCGCCGACGCCGCGGCCGCCGTCGGCCCGGACGACGGCGCGCTGCTGATGTCCGCGCTCATCGGCGGGTACGTGCCCCGCGCCCGCTGAACCGGGCCCGGACACGGCAGCGCCCCCGTCCGGCGGACCGGACGGGGGCGCTGTCGGTGGCTCAGGCGATCAGAGCGGGGTGACGTTCGCCGCCTGCGGACCCTTCTGACCCTGCTCGACGTCGAACGAGATGCGCTGCCCCTCGTCGAGGCTGCGGTAACCGCTGGTCTGGATGGCCGAGTAGTGGACGAAGACGTCCGGTCCGCCACCGTCAGGGGTGGCGAAGCCGAACCCCTTCTCCGCGTTGAACCACTTGACAGTTCCTTCGGGCATTGCGCTCGCTCCTAGCTGCGATGGTGCATCGGGGTCCTGCCAGTGCGCAGGGCCTTCCCGACGGCACGACCCTAGCCTGCCGGGACGGGTCCGTGGGGGGACGGGGCTGATCGTTCTCGTCGCGACGTCCTCCACCCCTCCGGGTGAGGAGCACCGGCGGAGACCTGTTGTGTGCCACCGGATCGTCCGAGATCGGTGTCAGTCGGTCCACCAGGTGGCCGCTGTCACCAGGAGATGACATGACCCGCACCGTCCGCCTGCCCGGTCGCCGGGCCGCCCTCGTGGGCGCCTTCCTCGCACCGGTCGTCGGCCTGGCCGGAGCCGTCGGCACGGTCTGGACCTCGTCGTACGCCGCCTTCTCGGCCGCGACCGACACCCCGGCCAGCAACTGGGCGGCCGGCACGGTGGCCCTCAGCGACAACGACGCGAACACGGCGCTGTTCACCGCGAGCCGGCTCGCGCCGGGCGCCTCGGGGACGCGCTGCATCGCGGTGACCTCGACCGGCACCGCGCCCTCGAGCGTGAAGCTCTACGGCACCGGGTTGGCGACCACCAACCAGCTGTCGACCCACCTGACCCTCACGGTGACGCAGGGCACCGGCACCGCCGCCGACTGCAGCGACTTCACCGCCCTCGCGTCGGGCTCGGCGGTCTACGGCGGCACCCTCGCCGCCTTCACCGCCACCACCTACGCGGGCGGCTACGGCGCCTGGACGCCGACCGGCTCGGCCGCGGAGACCCGCGCCTTCCGGTTCTCCTACTCCTTCAGCACCTCGGCACCGAACACCACCCAGGGCGGCACGGCCTCGGTCGGCTTCACCTGGGAGACGCAGAGCCTCTGACGTCCTCCCGGAGCCTCGCCATGACCACCGATCCCGCCCCGGCCGTCCGCGGGCGCTCCGCGGGCCGACGCAGCGGCGGCGCCTGGCGCTGCACCTGGGCGGTGCTGACCGTCTCGATGCTGGCCCGCGGGCTGCTCGGTACCCTCGCCGGGCTGCTGCTGTGGTCGGTCGTGCCGGTGGCCGCGGGCTGGGAGTCGTCGGTGGTCGTGTCGGGGTCGATGGCCCCGACCCTCGACGTCGGTGACGTCGTCCTGGCCCGGCCCGTGACCGACGGCGACGTGACGCCCGGCCAGGTCCTGCTCGTCGACGACCCCGACCACGCCGGGCGGCTGAGGCTGCACCGGCTGGTCGAGGCGACCGACGCGGGCCTGGTGCTGCGCGGCGACGCCAACGCCCGGGCGGACAGCACGCCGGTCGACCGGTCCGCGGTCCACGGGGTCGGCGCGCTGAAGGTGCCGGTCATCGGCTCCCCGCTGGTCTGGCTCGGGGAGCACCGGCCGGCACCGCTGGTCGCCGGCGCGCTGGTCCTGGTCGGCCTGGCCGCCGTGGCCCTGCTGTACCGCCCGCCGGTACCCGTCGTCCCGGCGCGACCGGCGCCCGGCCGGCACCGGGCCCCCGTGCGCCGTCGGCCGGGACGCCTGTTCCTCGTGGTGGCCCTGGCCGCCGCGACCGCCGTGGCGCTCCCCGTCGTGTCGCCCGGCTGGGCCGGGTTCGTGGCCACCACGGCCGGCAGCACGGGGCAGCTGGACTCGATCCCCCACTACTCCTGCCTCAACGCGGCCGGCGACGTCGGGGCGGGCGGGATCACCGGCGCCGCCGTGGCCGACCGCTTCTACCCGCTGACCGAGACGACCGGGGCCACGGCCGCCGACACCGTCGGGACGGCGGCCAACGGCACCTACCAGGGCGGCTACACGCTCGGCGCGCCCGGACCGTGCCCGCGCGACGGCGGCCGGGCGGTGACGCTGAACGGCAGCACCGGCTACGTCAGCACCGCGACGACCGTCACGGCGGCCACGTCGCTGAGCGTGGAGGTGTGGTTCCGCACCACCACGACCAGCGGCGGCGTCCTGCTGACGCTGGCTAGTTCACCCACCGGCGCGTCGAACAGCACCGACCGGTTGCTCTACCTGGCCAACGACGGCCGCCTCTGGTTCGGGCTGCAGCCGGCCAACAACACCGTCCAGACGATCAGCTCCCCGGGCGCCTACAACGACGGCGCCTGGCACCACGTCGCCGTCACGCTGACCAGCGGGTCCGTGAACACCGGGTCCCGCCTCTACGCCGACGGTGCGCTCGTGGCCGCCAGCACCTCGATGACCACCGCCCGCACGACCGGTGGCTACCCGCGGATCGGTTACGACCAGCTGAGCAAGGACCCCTGGCCGGTGCGGCCGACCAGCAACCTTCTCGCCGGCTCACTGGCCGGTGCCACCTTCTCCCCGGGCGTCGTGCTCACGGCGGCGCAGGTCGCCGACCACCACACCGCCGGCCGCTGAGGACTACTCGCAGCCGACGCCGTCGTGGTCACGGTCGAACTTCGGGTCCCACCCGGGGTCCCCGGCGTGGATGGGCGCCGCGCCGGCAGCGCGGACCGCGTCGCAGTTCGCGTAGGTGGCCGCGGGCGCGGGGGCGGGCGCCGGTGCCGGTGCGGGTGCCGGTGCCGGTGCGGGGGCGGGCGCCGGCGCCGGTGCCGGGGCGGGAGCGGGTGCAGGAGCCGGGACCGGGACGGGCCGCGACGTCGTCGGCGCGGCCCGCGGCGTCGCGGGGGCCGCGGTGGTCGTGGCGGCGGCCGTCGGTGCGGGCAGGACGGCGACCACGCCGTCGGGCAGCGGCTGGTCGGGGCAGGTGCTGAGCACGGTGGCGATCGCGGTGCGCTCGGCCGCGGTCGCCCACAGCCCGTAGGTGACCTTCACCGCGACCTGCCGCGCCACGTAGGCGCAGCGGTAGGAGCGGTCCGGCGGCAGCCAGGTCGCCGCGTCGCCGTCCCCCTTCTGCTGGTTGAGCGGGCCGTCGACGGCGAGCAGGTTGAGCGGGTCGTTGGCGAAGGCGGTGCGGCGGGCGGCGTCCCACTGCTGGGCGCCCTTCTGCCAGGCGTCCGACAGCGCCACGACGTGGTCGATCTGCACCGCCTCGCTGGTGCCCTGGCCGCGCTGGAAGGCGATGGTCCGGCCGGAGTAGGGGTCGTCGAGGGTGCCGGTGAGGACGACGCAGTCGCGGGTGCCGGGCTTGAACGCCTCGCCGGTGAGGTCGCGGGCGAGGACGTCGTTGCGGGTGTCGCAGCCGTTGCGGTCGGTGTCCACCCAGCCGTTGCCGAACAGGTCGCGGTCGTAGCCGGTGCGCGGCGCGCGGCCCTGCACCGGCACGGCGGCCAGCGCCGCCAGGGCGGTCGTGGGCCCGGCGGATCCGACGGCGTCCGTGGTCGCGGCGTCGGACAGCAGGCCGGTGGCCGCCTCGACCGCCGGCACCGCCGACTCGTCGGTCTCCGTCTCGGCGGCCGCGGCGTCGGCCGCCACCTCGGCCGCCGCGGTGGACGTGGCCGCCCCCGTCGGGTCGGCGTGCGACGGAGGTGCGGCGGCCTGCGCCGAGGCCGCGGCCGGCTCCGTCTCCGGCAGGGTCGCGCCACCGGCGAGGACGGCGACCAGGCCCGCGCCGAGGACGGCGCTGCCGATGCGGCGCGAGGCGACGAAGGCCCACCGTGCCCGGCCGAGGACGACGGCGCACAGGCCGACCAGCAGCGCGGCGAGGCCGGCCGTCACGAGGCCGCCGCCGACCCCTCCGATGGCGATCCCGACTCCGACCAGCAGCAGCACGACGGCGGCGAGCACGCCGGGGAGGAGCCGGCCGCGCCGTCCGGCCGGTGCCGGACCGGGGGTCGGGACGGGCCGCCAGGGCGCCGGCGCGGGCGCGGGCGCGGCGAGCCGGGCGTGCTCGGAGAACGCGACGAGGACCTCGAACGGGTCCGCGCCGGCGAAGGGGAACCGCACGTCGACGCGCGTCTGCACCGCCCCGGGCAGCCCGGCGGCGAAGGCGCGCTCGGCCGTGCCGTTCGACACCAGCGCCCCGCCGTCGACGGAGAGGGTGACCTGCGGGCCGGACGGGCGGCGCGTCACCAGCCCGAGGTCGGTGGCCGGGCCGCCCGCGCCGGGCGGGACGACGTCGAAGCCGAGGGCGACGGCCTTGGCCACCACCGAGCGCACCGGCGACTCCGGGGAGCGCTCCCGGTGGTAGCGCAGGACGGCCTGGACGGCAGGGTCGGACAACGACGACATGCGAGCTCCCCGTGGCTGTGGTGCACCGGCTCGCCATGGTCCGCCACGCGGAACGCAGCCGTACAGCAACCAGGGGGCGGAGGGACGGGTGGGGCGGGGGAGTCGCCAGGGCCGCTCTCAGCCCTTGACGGCCCCGGACAGGAAGCCCTGGGTGACCTGGCGCTGCAGGACGACGTAGAGCACGACCACCGGGAGGATGGTGATCAGCGTGCCGGCGGCGAGGGGGCCGATGTCGACCGACCGCCCGCCGATGAACAGGTACAGGCCGAGCGTCAGCGGCCGGTAGCCCCCGCCGGGCATGTAGAGCAGCGGCACCAGGAAGTTGTTCCACTGCTGCAGGAAGGTGAACACCGCCAGCGCGCCCATGCCGGAGGTCACCAGCGGCACCATGACCCGCAGGAACAGCTGCCACTCGCTGGCGCCGTCCATCCGGCCGGCCTGCTCCAGCTCGGTGGGCAGGTCGGAGAAGAACGCCCGCATGAACCAGGTGCCGAACGACAGCTGCGTCGAGGCCAGGACCAGGTTGACCCCGATGAGGCTGTCGAGCAGGCCCATCGACCGCATCTGGAAGTACAGCGGGACCATGTAGGCGAAGAACGGCACCAGCAGCCCGAAGACCACCAGGTAGAACGCCACGGTGCGGCCGGGGAACGGCAGGCGGGCGAAGGCGTAGCCGGCCATCGTCGACAGGACGACGACGATCACCGTGCTGGGGACGCTGAGCAGGATGCTGTTGAGCAGGTAGCTGTCGAAGTCGCCGACGGTCCAGGCCGTGTCGAGGTTCTCCAGCGAGAAGGAGCTGAACAGGCCGAACGGGTTGGCCCGCACGTCCTGGGCGCTCTTGAGGGTCGTGGAGACGACCAGGACCACCGGGAACAGGGTGACCAGGGCCAGCAGCGCGAGCGCCAGGTGGCGGCCGATCCCCGGCCGGCCGGGCGCGTAGGCCCGTCCCCGCCGGCTCACGCGCCCAGCCCCTCGCCGGAGGCCCGCCGCTGCAGCCGGTTGAGCCACACCGCCACCGGCACGGCCAGCGCGGTCACCACGAGGGCGAGGGTGGTGCCGTAGCTGATCCGGCTGAGCTGGAAGGCGTTGCTGTAGGCGTAGGTCCCCAGCACCTCCGTGGCGTTCGCGGGGCCGCCCCCGGTCATCACGAAGACGATGTCGAAGACGGCGAAGCCGCCGATCAGCGTGAGCGCGGTGACCATGAGGAACACGGGCATGATCTGTGGCATCACCACGTACCGCAGCCGCTGCAGGTAGTTCGCGCCGTCGAGCATGGCGGCGTCGACCAGCTCCGTGGCGACGTTGCGCAGCGCCGACAGGACGATCACGAAGACGAAGCCGGTGGCCGTCCAGATCGCGGTGCCGAGCACGGCGAACAGCGCGGTGTCCGGGTCGCCCAGCCAGCCCCGGGTCACCCCGCCGAGCCCGACCGCCTCGAGGCCGCGGTTGAGCCAGCCGCGGGTCGGCGCGTAGATCCAGCCCCACACGACCCCGACGGCCACCTGGGGCAGCACGTAGGGCAGGAAGAAGACGACGCGGTAGAAGGTCGAGCCGCGCCGCACCCCCCACAGCAGCAGGGCGAGCCCCGTGCCCAGGAGGAGGGGCCCGGCGGTGCCCAGCACGATCCAGATGACGTTGTTCCAGGCGGCTGCCCACATCTGCCGGTCCTGCGCCAGCTCGGTGAAGTTGGCCAGCCCCACCCAGGGCGGGGTCGTGTCCAGGCCGTCGAAGTCGACGAAGACGTAGTAGACGGCGTTGAGCACCGGGAAGACGAGGAAGACCGCCATCAGCACGACCGCCGGCGCGACGAGCAGCACGCCCAGGCGCGCCTGCTGCCGGCGGGTGGCCGCGGAGACGCCGGACCGCTCCCGGCGTCCTCGCCGGCGCGACCTCCTCGGCTCGGGCAGCGGCGGTGCCGCGGCGGGAGCCGGCGCCGCGGTCACGCCGGCCCCCGGCCGCCGGAGGGGCCCCGGTTCACTGCTGCGACGCGGCCTGCATCGCCGCCGCCACCTCGGCCGGCGTCGACTGGCCGGTGAGCAGCGCCTGGATGCCGTCGAACATCGCCTCGTTGAAGGCCTCGGGCATGAGGACGTCGATGTTGTAGCCCAGCTGGCCGCCGCCCTCGGAGAGCGTGGAGACGTCCTCGAGCACCTGGGCGAGCAGCGGCTCGACGTCCAGTCCCGCGGTGTCGATGGGCCGCGGCGGGATGGTCTGCAGGTTCTCCACCGACCACTGGCCGTGCTCCTCGGAGGCGAAGAAGTCCAGCAGCTCGACCGCGCCCTCGGGGTTGTCGGTGTTGGCGCTGATCATCGGCCCCGAGCCCAGGCCGGCGGCGAAGACGCCCTCGCCGTCCGGTGCCGGGAAGGGCACGTAGCCGGACTCGAAGTCGGCACCGACGGCCAGGTCGTTGATGAACCAGCTGCCGGTGGGGATCATCGCCGCCTCGCCGGAGAGGTACTGCGCGGTCATCGTGTCGTAGTCGATCGACACCGGGGACTCGCCCAGCCAGCCGTTCTGGTTGGCCTCCTGCCAGAAGGTCAACGCGTCGACGACCTCGGGGGAGTCCCAGGACCGCTCGCCGGAGAGCAGCGCCTCCATGCCGTCGGCGCCCACGGCGCTCGACAGCGCCATGCTCAGCAGGTGGCTGCCGGGCCAGGCGTCCTGGTCCCCGAAGGCCATCGGGACCACGCCGGCCGCGCTGATCGCCTCGCACGCGGCGCGCAGCTCGTCGAGCGTCCGCGGCGGCTGGACGCCGAGGTCTTCCAGGACCTGGGTGTTGTAGAAGAGGCCGACGGTCTCCATCTCCCCGGGGATGCCGTGGACCTTGCCGTCGTAGGTGACCCGCTCCTTGGCGAAGTCGTAGACCTCCCAGCCGTTCTCCTCGTAGGCGTCGGTGAGGTCGTAGAGCAGACCGGCCTCGGCGAGTGCCCCGGCGAAGGAGGGCCCCGAGCCCCAGCTGATGACGTCCGGGCCGTCCTCGGCGCGCAGCCGGGTCTGCAGCACGGTGCGCATGGTGTCGATGTCGAGCTGCTGCACCTCGACCTCGATGCCCGAGGACTCGGTGAAGTCGGCCAGGTGCTCCTCGAGCCGGCTGAGCGAGTCGGCGTCCTCCAGCTGCTCGACCAGGTACACGAGCGTGTCCCCGCCCCCGCTCCCGCCGCCGTCGTCCCCGGAGGACGCCGTCTGTCCCGTGCACGCCGTGGCGAGCAGGCAGACCGCCGAGGTGGCCAGGACCTTCGAGGAGGAGCGCACGGGTGGACCCTTTCGACGTCGTCGTCCGTGGTGCAGGGCACACGGGTGGCGCATCGTCCGTCCCGGCCCGACGCGGCGTCAAGGAACGGCGACGGGTCGTTACGCGTCCGCAGCCGGAGGTCCTCAGCCCTGCAGGACCGCGGGCAGGACCAGCGCGACGAGGACGACGCTCTGCGCGCTGTGCACGGCGATGCCGACGAGCGCGCTGCGGTAGCGCCGCGCGGGGAGGGCGTAGGTCAGGGTGCCCAGCAGCAGGCCGGGGACGGCCCACCACCGGTGCAGGTGGTACAGGCCGAACAGCACCCCGTTGGCGACCCAGTCGTACCGGCCGAAGACGCCGGCCATCCGGGGGAGCAGGTAGCCGCGGAAGAGCAGCTCCTCGCCGACGACCGTGTTGAGGACGCACATCGCGACGAGGACGGCGAACCACCCCCAGGCGCCCGACAGGAGGTCGCGGCCGGCGTCGGTGCCCAGGAAGGTGAAGAAGTCGAGGCCCGCGTCGTGCGGGATCTTGGGCACGAGGTCCTTGGCGGCGGCGAGGGCGATCAACGGCACGACGACCCACCACATCCGCCCGCCGCGACGGCCGGTCCTCGGGTTGCGCGGGGAGCGCAGCCACAGCGCGTCGCGGACGACCGCCCAGCGGAGCGTCTCCTGCTCGCGGCGCACCAGGACCACCACGAGGACGAACTGCCAGGCGAGGCCGGCGACCAGCGCGAGGACCGTCGCCCGGGCGAGTGCGCCGGGCCCGTCGAGGCGGTCGGCGACCGCCGGTGCGACGACCCAGGCGAGCAGGCCCATCGGGAGCGCGGCGGCGGCCCAGACGCCGAGGACGCCGCGCAGGCCCAGCTGGGGGAGCACGGGCCCGTCCGGCCGGCCGGCCGGGGGCTGCGGAACGGTGGTGGTGGTGTGGGTGTCGGTCATGGCCGGGCCCTTCCTGGGGGGAGCCCCGGAGCGGGTCCGGGGCCGGGAGGAGCGTGCGGCACGAGCGTTCCGCCGGGCGGCGTCCGGCCACGAGCCCCGCGCGGGTCGACCGCCGCCCCCGCACGAGGGGTCCGGGAGAGCGGCGGCTCACCCGGCCGGCCGCCGCACTCCCTCGCGCGAGGGAGCAGGACGCCGCCGGCGGGGGTGTCGTCCCCGGTGCCCCGGGCGCGACGATGCGCCATGGCCCCGACGCCGACCGCCGCCCGACCGCACCCGCCGGGACGGTGGGCCGGCACCCGGATCGACGCGTGGCTGGCCGGTGGCCTCGGGGTGCTCGCCGTCCTCCACGTCCTCCTGCTGCCGGCGGGGCCGGCCTACGCACCGGTCGACGAGGGCAGGTTCCTCCTCGCGGTGCTCGGTCCGCTGGCCCTGCTCTGGCGGCAGACCGCGCCGGTGGTCGCCCAGGCCGGGGCGAGCGCCACGGTGGTGGTCAACGCGGCCGCCGGCTACCCCATCGGCTTCCTCGACTGGCCGGCGTGGATCGCGCTGTTCAGCTGCTTCGACGTCGGCGGACGGCGGGTGCGCGCGGCGGCCACGGTCGTCGCGGCGCTGGGCATCGCCGGGTACGTCGTGTTCGACCGCGGCGCGCCGACGGGCCAGCTGCCCGGCATCGTCCTGCACTTCCTCGTCGCCGTCGTCGTCGGCGAGCTGAGCAGCCGGAGGACGCGGGCCGTGGTGGCCGAGGCCCGCCTGGTCGCGGAGAGCCGCGAGCAGGCCCTGGCGGCCGAGCGGCTGCTGCTGCAGGAACGCAACCGGCTGGCCCGCGAGCTGCACGACTCGCTCGGGCACACGGTGAACGTGATGGTCCTGCAGGCGGGGGTGGGACGGCGGGTCTTCGCCGACAACCCGGCCTTCGCGCAGGAGGCCCTGGGCTCCGTCGAGACCGTCGGGCGCGCCGCGCTGGAGGAGCTCAACCGGGTGCTCGCGGTGCTGCAGCCGGACGACCCGCGGTCCGCGGAGCCGTTCGCCCCGACGGTCGCCGACCTCGGGCAGCTGGTGGACCGGATCCGGTCGACCGGCCGGCAGGTGGACCTGCGGACGACGGACGTCGAGCTGCCGGCCCCGACGGCGCGGGCGGTGTACCGGATCGCGCAGGAGGCGCTCACCAACGCCGTCAAGCACACCCCGGCCGGGCGGATCCGCGTCGCCGTGGACCGGCGCGGGTCCGAGGTCGTGCTCGAGGTGGTCAACGACTGCGCCCCCGTCGCGCAGCCGTCGTCCGGCCACGGGCTGGTCAACATGCGGGAGCGGGCCCGGCTGGAGGGCGGCGAGCTGGAGGCCGGCCCGGTCCAGGGCGGGTTCCGGGTGCACGCGGTGCTGCCCGTGGCCGCGGGGGTGCCGTCGTGATCCGGGTGCTGCTGGCCGACGACGACCGGCTGGTCCGCAGCGGACTGCGGGCCCTGCTCGACGGCGAGGAGGACGTCACCGTCGTGGGCGAGGCGGCCGACGGGCGCGAGGCCGTCGACCGAGCGCGCACGCTGCAGCCGGACGTCGTCCTCATGGACGTGCGGATGCCCCGCCTGGACGGGGTGAGCGCCACGCGCGAGATCACGTCCTGGCCGCGACGTCCCCGGGTGCTCGTGCTGACCACCTTCGACCTGGACGAGGTGGTCGACGACGCCCTGGACGCCGGGGCGGACGGCTTCCTGCTCAAGCGGGCCACCCCCGAGCAGCTGGTCGACGGCATCCGGACGGTCCACGCCGGCGACGCGCTGGTCGCCCCCGCGGTCACGCGCCGCCTGCTCGCCGCCCACGCCGGCCGCCGACCTCCCGACCGGGAGCGGCTCCGGGCCTCCGCCCACCTCTCCACGCGGGAGGCCGAGATCCTGCGCGCCCTCGCCGAGGGCCTGTCGAACGCCGAGATCGCCGGCCGGGTCTGGCTGTCGCAGGAGACCGTCAAGACCCACGTCAGGAGCATCCTGGGCAAGCTCGGGGTCCGGGACCGCACGCAGGCGGTCGTCTGGGCCTACCGCACCGGCTTCGTCGACCCGGCCTCCGGGGATCCCCCCGGTCCGCCCGCGCGCTGATCCGGGCGCGGGGGAGCGGTCGCAGAAAGGTCCGCACGGACCGCATCCGGCTGCCGGGCGGGCGCGCAGAATGGGGTCACCTCCTCCCCCGGGAGCCGACCATGGCACTGCGAGTCCACCTCCCCCACCGCCCGGCGCGCTCCGCTCCTCCGCGGGAGCGGCGCACCCTCGGCGCCCGCGTGTTCGCCGTGCAGCGCACCGGCGCCGTCCTCGTGGCCCTGTTCCTGCTCGTCTTCGGCCTGCTCGGCTTCGCCGGCGGCCTCGACTTCTTCTCCACCGAGGGCCGGCGCGTCCTCGGCCTGTCCTCCAACGGCCTGCTGTCCCTCCTCTCGGTGGTCGTCGCGCTCGTGCTCCTCGGGGCCGCCGCGCGCGGTCCCCGGGTCGCCTCCACCGTGATGATCGTCGTCGGCTCGCTGTTCCTGCTCTCGGCGTTGGTCAACCTGGCCGTCCTGCGGACCAGCCTCAACCTCCTGGCCTTCGAGTTCAGGAACGTGGCGTTCTCCGTCGCCGTCGGCCTGCTGCTGCTCATGCTCGGCGCCTACGGCCGGATCGGCGGGCACCTGCCCGAGGACAGCCCCTACGCCCACCCGCACGCGTTCGAGGCGGACGAGGACGACGGGCACCCGTCGACGCCGGCGGAGTTCGCCGCCGAGCGGGCGATGCGCGACGCCGAGGTCGCCGTCGTCCAGCACGTGGCCACCTTCGACCAGCGCCGCCGGGTGGCCGCGATGGCCCGGGTGACCAGCAGGGCCGACCGCCGGCGCGTGTGGATGTCCTTCGACGACCCGTGGCGCCGTCCCGGCTGACCCCGGGCCCCGCACACGGGTCGGCGGCGAGCGGACCGGCTCAGTCGACCCGGACGCGCACGGGGATGCTCTCCCACGCCCGCAGCGTGTTGTTGTGGTGCCGGACCGTCGGCCCGTCGAGCTCGATGGTGCGGACCCGGCGGGCCAGCGCCGTCAGGATCGCCTCGGCCTCGAGCCGCGCGACGTGCTGGCCGGCGCACTGGTGGATGCCCATCCCGAACCCGACGTGCCCCGACGGGTCGCGCGACAGGTCGAAGCGGTCGGGATCGCTCCACCGGCGCGGGTCCCGGTTCGCCGCGGCCAGGAACATGAGGATCTTGCGGCCCTCGGGGATGACGACGTCCCCGACCCGGACGTCGGTGGTCGCCGTCCGGAAGAAGGTCTGCACCGGTGACTCCCAGCGCACCGCCTCGTCGAAGGCGACGCGGGCCAGCGCCGGCTCCTCGCGCAACCGCTGCCACTGGTCGGGGTTGGTGGCGAAGGCGTACAGGACGGCGGAGATGCCGTGCACCGTCGTGTCCACCCCGGCGGTGAGCAGCGACCGCACGACCAGCGGGGCCTGCTCGGGCGTGATGTCGCCGCGGTCGCTCGCCGCCCAGATGTCCGCACCGAACCCGACCGGCGCGAGCACCTCGCGCCGGCACTGGGCGTTCACCCACGCGGAGAGCTCGGCGACGCGGGGCGCGCCCCTGGCGACGAGGTCGTTGTCCGGCCCGAACGCGTTGAAGGCGTGGTCGCCGTAGGGCAGCAGGTTCTCCCGGCCCGGCTGCGGGATGCCCACCGCGTCGGGGAACACGCGCAGCGGGAACGTCGCGGCCAGCGAGTGGACGGCGTCGAACGCCGGGCCGCGGGCGAGCACCTCCTCGACGAGGGCCTCCGCATCGGCCGCCCAGCCCTCGCGGAGCCTGCGGAGGGCGCGGGGGCCGAGGACCTTCTGCAGCACGCGCCGGGGTGCGTCGTGCCGCGGCGGGTCGGCCTCGAGCAGCAGGCTCGGCGGGCGCCACGGCTCCTCGTAGCGGAAGTTGGACAGGCCCACCCCGGCGGCGGACTGGAACTGCTGCCAGTCCACCAGGGCGGCGTGGACCTCGGCGTACCGGGCGAGCGCGTACACGTCGTAGCGGGCCAGGTGGACGACCGGTCCGGCCTCGCGCAGCTCCGCGTGCATCGGGAGCGGGTCCTCGAGCACCTCGTGGCTGAACGGGTCGACGTCGCTGGTGGGCAGCGCGGTGCCGGTGGGGGCGGTGGCGGTCATCGGGGTCCTCCGCAGGGCCTGGACGGGTCAGAGGTCGAGGACGAGGCGCTCGTCGCGCGAGCGGGAGACGCAGACGTACATGCAGTCGTTCGCGTCGCGCTCGTCGTCGTCGAGCAGGGCGTCGCGGTGGTCGGGGCGGCCGGCGAGCACGGTCGTCTCGCAGGTGCCGCAGACGCCGCGGCGGCAGGAGGACAGCACCTCGACGCCGATGCGGTTGAGCGCCTCCAGCACGCTGACGTCCGGGGTCACGGTCAGCGTCGTCCCGGTGCGGGCCAGCTCGACCTCGAACGGCGCGGTGCGCACCGGGGTGCCGCCCTCCTCGGCGACGAACCGCTCCGTGCGCAGCGTGTACGGCGGCCAGTCCGCGCAGGCCCGCTCCAGGGCGGCGAGCAGCGGCGAGGGCCCGCAGGCGTAGACGCGGGCGCCCTCCCGCGGTGCGCCGAGGAAGCCGGCCAGGTCGAGCAGCCCGTACTCGTCCTCGGGCCGGACGACGACGCGCTCGCCGTACGGCGCCAGCTCGTCGAGGAAGGCCATGGAGCCGCGCCGGCGTCCGCCGTAGAGCAGCCGCCACTCCGCGCCGAGCAGCTCGGCCTGCCGGAGCATCGGCAGGATCGGCGTGATCCCGATGCCGCCGGCCACGAAGAGGTACTCCTCCGACGGGACGAGCGGGAAGTTGTTGCGCGGCCCGCCGACGCCGACCAGGTCACCGACCTGCAGGTGCTCGTGGACGTAGCGGGAACCGCCCCGGCTGCCCGGCTCGAGCAGGACGCCGACCCGGTAGGTGTGCGGGTCCCAGCGGTCGCCGCACAGCGAGTACTGCCGGGTCAGCCCGTTGGGCAGCACCAGGTCGACGTGCGAGCCCGGGGTCCAGTCGCGCAGCCGGCCGCCGGAGGGGGAGGCCAGCTCCAGGGTGAGCACGTCGTCGGCCTGACGCTGCTTCGCCGTCACCCGCAGCGTCGCGGCCTCGGTGGCCTCCGCGGGAACGAGAGGCGTGGTGGCGACCATGGGGGAGAGGGTGGGGCACGGACGTGTGGCGCAGCCAACACCCTCTCAATGGACGAGAGACCGTCGGGCACACTGGGACCGTGCCACGCGTCGCGACGGGGGAGTCCTCGCTGAGCCGCGCCGTCCGCGTCCTCGAGGCCTTCACCGCCGAGGAGCCGGCGCTGAGCGTCTCCGAGGTGGCCCGCCGCTCGGGGCTGCACGTGGCCACCGCCTCGCGGATCGTCGGCCAGCTCGTCGAGCACGGGTTGCTCGGCCGCGCTCCCGACCGCACCGTGCACGTGGGCATGCGCATGTGGGAGCTGGCCTCCCGCGCCGCGCCGACCCGGTCGCTGCGCGACGCGGCCATGCCCTTCCTGGAGGACCTGCACGCCGTGGTCGGTCACCACGCACAGCTGGCCGTCCTCGACGGCGACGAGGTGATCTTCCTCGAGCGGCTGTCGGCCCGGGACGCCGTCGTCAACTACTCCCGCATCGCCGGCCGGCTGCCCCTGCACATCTCGTCGTCCGGGATGGTCCTGATGGCCTACGGTCCGCCCGAGTTGGTGGACCGGGTGCTGGCCCGGCCGCTCGAGAGCCGCACACCGGCGACGATCACCACTCCCGACCAGCTCCGGGCGGCCCTCGAGCAGGTGCGCCGCCAGGGCTACGCCCTGTTGACCGGACACGTCCACCCGGACGCGGCGGGGATCGCCGTCCCGGTCAGGAACGCGCTCGGCGAGGTGGTCGCGGCGCTCTCGGTGATCGTCCCCCACGACGCCCGTGCCGTGTCCGCCGTGCCGGCCCTGCTGGCCGGCGCCCGGGGGATCGGGCGGTCACTGGGCTGAACGAGGCGGGGCCCCGGCGGACGGGCGTCCGCCGGGGCCCCGCCCCTGCCCTCGGCCGCCGGCCGTCAGGCCCGACGCGGCTCCAACGGAGTCGCCCGCACGCAGCGGTACGTGCTGCCGTCGGCGGGGTCGCCGCGGCCCGTCCACTGCGCGACGAACGGGTAGAGGCAGATTGGCCGCGTCGCGCCGGCTTCGGTGGCCGCGTCCAGCGTCCGCGGCGCCCTGCCTTGCTCGACCCACTCGACCAGCGCGCTCAGCGGGTCGACCGGCTGGGCGCCGGCGCCCCCGCGGCAGTGCCCGACACCGGGGGCGACGAACAGCCGGGCGAACTGCTGCGTGTGACCGGGCCCGAGCTCGTCCTGCAGTCGCTCGTAGTAGTCCATCGTGCCCTGCACCATGACCCCGAAGTCGGCCGCGCCGTGCCACATGACGAGCTTGCCGCCGGAGTCCCGGAAGGCCGACAGGTCCGCGTCGGTCCCGCCGAACACCTCGTCGTACCGCTGCACCGACACGTCGAACCAGTGCCGGAACGACTCGTAGGTGAGCGTCCGCCAGTCGAAGTCCGGGTCCTGGGTGAGGAAGTAGCGCAACCACCAGATGTCGTAGGCGAACGGCTGCTGGACCAGGCTGCCGTCGGCCTGCGGCGAGACGTCGTGGAGCCCCGCGTACGGAGCGCCCGGCACGAGGCCGTACCACAGGAACCCGCCGTCCGCGTCGCGCACCCCCTCCGCGATCCGCCGCATGACCTCGACGTCCTCGGCCGTGATCACGCCGCAGGGGGTCACCGTGCCCTCGAGGGTGCCCAGGTCGAAGCGGCAGGCCAGCGGGTCCCCGATGACGCCGTCGACCACGCCGTCGCCGACGGTGTCGCAGGCGGCGACCGTGGCCGCCAGCGCGGCCTCGAACTTGCACGGGTGGACCGGGTTGTCCTCCTGCAACATCACGACCTGACCCCACAGCTGGGCGATCTGCAGCTCCGAGTAGTTGATGACCGGGGCCCCGGCGACGATCCCGTCGTAGTCGTCCGGGTACTTCTGCGCCTCGACGAGCCCCTGCCGGCCGCCGGTCGAGCAGCCGTTCCAGTAGGAGTACGCCGGCTCCTGCCCGTAGTAACCGGCGGTGACCGCCTTGGCCGTGACCGTCATGTCATGGACGCCCTCGTGGCCGAAGTCCTCGATCGCCGGCCAGTTCAGGCTGCCGTCGGGGTTGAGCCCGAACACGGCGTCGTCCTCCGGGTCGGCGTTGCCGCCCGCCGGGTTCCCGGCGTCCGTCCAGGCCGCGGCGTAGCCGGCGCGCAGTGCCGGAAGGGTGCGCTCCTCGCTGCCGCCGGTGAAGCCTCCGCCGCCGACGCCCTGGAACCGGCCGTTCCAGGTGGTATCGGGCAGGTAGACGTGCACGGTGACGACGCCGGTGTCCTCGGGGTCGTCGACGGTCAGGGCGACGCGGCAGGAGGCGGGCGTCGTGGCGTCACCCGGGTGCCGGACGGCTTCGGTGACCGTCGTGTTCGTGATCCCGAGCCGGGTGAAGGAGTCGGCATCGCAGGTCAGGACCGGTGCGACGGTGTCGACCGTGGTGGCCGGTGAGGTGGCGGGTGGGGCGGCCTGTGCCCCCGGGGCGACGACGAAGGCCAGGCTGGCCGTGGTGGCCGCGACCGCGAGCGCGGCGTGGTGGAGACGGCGGAACCGTCGACGTGGTGGCATGGGGTGGGTGCCTCTCGGGAGTCGGACGGGAGAGATCTGCCGGTCAGGGGGACGGACGTCGGGCGCTCGCCCCGCCGGGTGCCGATCCGCCGGCCATGCTCCGGCCGGGGTGAGGGAGATCACAGCGGGGAGCTGTCTTCGTGCGGGCGCGACATGTGTCGCTGGTGCTGGCCCGGTCCGTGCACCCGGGCACGTCCCCGGATCGCTGCCGGCCTGATCGGCCGCCGGTCAGCCCGTGGCGAGGACCGCGCGGATCGCCTCGGCGAACGCCTCCGGCGCCTCGACCGGCACGAAGTGCCCGCAGCCGGGCAGCGGCGTCACGGAGACGTCGCTGAAGAACTCCCCGAGGCGGTCGGCCCACTCGGCGGGGAACAGCGGGTCGTGCGACGGCCAGAGGACGTGCGTGGGCGTCCGGTGGCGCTCGGCGGGTTCGGGCACCTGCTCGGCGAGGCCGCGGGCCAGGGTGCCCGACCCCGCCCGGTACCAGCCGATCGAGGACGTGAAGGCACCCGGTCGCCCGTAGCGGTCGGCGAGCCGGTCCAGCTCCGCCGGATCGGGGGAGAAAGCGGGACCCGACCAGTGCGTCCAGAAGTGCTCCAGGTAGGTGCGGACGGCGTCGCGGTCGCCGTCGAGGAGCCGTCCGGACAGGTCGAGCCGGTGGAAGGTCTGGTACCAGAACTCCGTCACGACCTCCGGCGCGAGCAGCCGCCGCCCGGCCCCGGGCAGCGGCGGGGTGACCACCAGGGCCCGCACGCGCTCCGGGTGCTGCCAGGCGACGGTCTGGGCGATGCGACTGCCGATGTCGTAGCCGGCGAGCACGACCGGCCCCAGCCCGAGCTCCTCGAGCAGCCCGGCGACGCTGCGTGCCTGCGCGTCGGCGGAGTACCCCTCGTCCGGCCGGACGTCGTGCCCGTCCGACTCCCCGAACCCCCGCAGGTCCGGGACCACGACGTCGGCCGTGTCGGCGAGCAGCGCCGCGACCAGGCGGTGGTCGCGGCGGTCGCCGGGCCAGCCGTGCAGCAGCACCACCGGAGGTCCCTCGCCGCTGCGGTCGTAGGCCAGGGCGAAGGCGTCGACGGGAGAGCTGCGCGGCACGCGGGGCCTCTCGATCGGGACGGGCGGGCCCGGCGGGGGAGCACCCCGCCGGGCCCGGGGACGGTCAGGCCGAGGCGTCGGCCTGCTCGGTCTCGTCGGCCAGGTGGGCGATCGAGCGGGTGTCCTGGAAGGCGCGGACGCCCTCGATGCCCTGCTCGCGGCCCATGCCCGACTGCTTCATGCCGCCGAAGGGTGCGCGCAGGTCCAGCCGCGTGGCCCCGTGGTCGTTGACCCAGACGTACCCGCACTCCAGACGCCCGCCGAGGCGGGTGGCGGTCTCGGTGTCCGCGGTCCAGACGGAGGCGCACAGGCCGCCCCACGAGTCGTTGGCCAGGCGCACCGCCTCGTCGTCGTCGTCGAAGGGGATCACCGGGATGACCGGGCCGAACTGCTCCTGGACGACGACCCGGAGCGAGGGGTCGGGGTCCACCACGACGGCCGGGCGGAGGAAGTTCCCCTCGGCGAGCTCGCCGCCGGGCAGCTCGCCGAACTCCAGGACCGTGGCCCCGGAGTCCCTCGCCTCCTCGATGATCTCCGTGACGAACGCCTTCTGGGCGGGCTGGTGCAGCGGGCCCATGGTGGTGCCCTCGGCCAGGCCGTGGCCGAGGACGACCTGCTCCAGCCGCGCCGACAGCCCGGCCACGAGCTCGTCCATGCGGGACCGGTGCACGTACACGCGCTTGGCGTTCATGCAGATCTGGCCCGTGGTGTCGTAGATCGCCGCGAACAGCCGGTCGAGGTGGGCGTCGTCGAGGACCGCGTCCTCCCGGAAGATCGCGGCGTCGTTGCCCCCCAGCTCCAGGGTCACCCGGGTCAGGCTGCGGGAGGCCATCTCCATGATCTTCTTGCCGCCGTTGACGCTGCCGGTGAAGCAGACCTTCGCGACGTCCGGGTTGGCGATCAGGCCGGCCATCTCGCTGTCCCGCCCGGTGACGACGTTGAGCACGCCCGGCGGCAGCTTCTCGGCGACCCGCTGCACCAGGCGGGTGGTCGCCAGCGGCGTCGACGGCGGTGGCTTGACGATGGCGGTGTTCCCGGCCAGCAGCGCGTGCGGCAGCGACGCGGCGAGGATGGCCATCGGCCAGTTGAACGGCACGATGACGGTCACCACGCCCAGCGGCTGGTACTGGACGGTGGTCGCGACCGGGATGCCCGGTGCGGGGGGCAGCACCTTGCTGTGCTCCACCTCGTCCACCAGCGAGAGGGCCAGCTGCCACCGGATCTCGAAGACCAGCGCGTCGACCCACGACTCCGTGCGGATCTTGCCGTTCTCCAGCGACAGCACCCGCGCGTCCTCGTCGCGCTCGTCGGCGATCCCCTCGATCGCCGCGGCCATCTGCGCGGCCCGCTCCTGCGCGGACAGGGCCGACCACGCCGGGTAGGCCGCCTTCGCCGCCGCGACGGCGTCCGCCACGTCCTGCTCCGTCGCCGCGGCCGCGTGGCCGACGACCTCACCCGGCTTGGCCGGGTCGACGACCTCGAGCGTCTCCTCGGTCGAGCGCACCTGCCCGCCGATGTAGAGCCCCGTGGTCACCGGGGCCGTCGTGCTCACCGTGCCTGTCATGCGGATCGCCACCTCTCTGTGGTCTCGCTGTCTCGCTGCCGGTCCGGGGTCCCGACGCCGGCCGGGAGCCGGGTCGTCCCGGCTCCGGGGTCCTGTGCAGCTCCTGCCCTCAGCCCGACGGTCGCGTGGCGGCCGCCGTCGTCGGATGAGGGGTCCGGCGTCACGTCCAGGACCCCCACGACGACACCCGCGCCGGCTCCGGTCCTCCCGCGAGGAGTCCCCGACCGGGGCATCAGTCCGCGAGGCCCTGCTGCACCCGGGCCGCGGTGAGGGTGTTGGCCAGCAGCATGGCGATCGTCATCGGGCCGACCCCGCCGGGCACCGGGGTGAGCGCGCCCGCCACCTCGGCGACGGCGTCGGACTCGACGTCGCCCACCAGCCCGTCGTCCCCGCGGTGGATCCCGACGTCGATGACGGTCGCGCCCGCCTTCACCGCGTCGCGGCCGACCAGCCCGCGGATGCCCGCGGCGACGACCAGCACGTCGGCGCGCCGGCAGACCTCGGGGAGGTCGCGCGTGCGGGAGTGGCAGACCGTCACCGTCGCGTGGCGGGCCAGCAGCAGCTGGGCCATCGGCTTGCCGACGAGGACGGAGCGGCCGACCACCACCGCCTCCGCGCCCGCCAGGGGGACGTCGTACTCGTCCAGCAGGGCCATGACCCCGGCGGGTGTGCAGGGCCGCAGACCCGGCCGGCCCTGCGCGAGGAGGCCGGCGTTCGCGGTGGTCAGGCCGTCGACGTCCTTCTCCGCCGGGATGCGGGCGATCAGCGCGTCGGAGTCCAGGTGCCGGGGGGTGGGCAGCTGCAGCAGGATGCCCGACACCTGCGGGTCGGCGGCCAGCTCGTCGACCAGCGCGGCCGCGGACGCCTGGTCGACGTCCCCGGGGAGGTGGCGGTGCAGGTCCTGCATGCCCGCCGCGACGCAGAGGCGGCGCTTGTTGCGGACGTAGACCTCCGACGCGGGGTCGTCGCCGACGAGCACCGTCGCCAGGCCGGGAGCCCTCCCGCCCGCGGCGACGAGCTGCGCGACGCCGCGCCCGACGTCCTCGCGCACCCGGCGTGCCACCGCCGTGCCGTCGATCACCCGTGCGGTCACCGGGTCCTCCTCGAGACGCTCGGCCGGGCGGGCGCGCCGGCGCGGGGAGTGTCAGGCAACGTCCCTCAGCATCTGCTGGCGCCAGGTCTCGGTGGGCCCGAGGTCGTTGAAGGTGAAGACGTGGAAGCCCGCGAGGCCGTTGTCCGGCTTGCCGATGTGCGGGGCCAGCTCCCGGATGATCCGGTTGGGGCTGTAGCCGCCGGGGACGAAGAACCGCCAGAACAGGCTCTGCTGCTTCTTGAGGAACTTCGCCGACTCGCCGATGCCCAGTCCGCCGGAGACCCGTAGCAGCTTCTGGCGGTGGACCGCCCCGGGCACCCCGACGTGCACCGGCAGGTCGATGCCGCGGTTCCGCAGCTCCCGGGCCCAGGTGAGGATGACCTCGGGGTCGAAGACGATCTGGGTCGTGATGTGGGTGGCCAGGGGCGCCTTGTCCTTCAGCGCCTGGAAGAGGGTCTCCGTCGACGCGGTGGGGTGGCCCTCCGGGTGACCGCCGATGCCGATGTCGGTGAAGCCGTGGTCGAGCTCGTGCAGCGCGACCAGCAGGTCGTGCGCGTGGGCGAACTCCGTGGGGTCGTCGGTGGGGTCGCCGCCGACGACGAAGACGTCGGTGATGCCGGCCTCGCGGCAGCGCGCCACGACGTCGGCCAGGTGCGCGCGGTCGCGGACCTGCTGGGCCGAGAGGTGGGGAGCCACGGTGTAGCCGTGCCCGACGAGGGCGACGGCCAGGTCGATGGTGGCGTCCTGGCCCTTGGCCGGCGAGGCGGTCACCGTCAGGCGCACGTCCCTCGGCACGTGCTCGAGCACCGCCTGCTCGGTCTTCTTGAACGGGATCACCTCGTAGCCGAGGTCGCCGAAGGCGCGCCGCAGCGTCTCCCGTGTGGCTCGGTCCCGGACGCTCAGCGCGCGCTTCACGTGGTGTCTCCTCTGCACTGGTCGGGGCGAGCTCTTCGGTGCCCAGGAGGCCGCGCGGGGACCGCGACGGACCACCGTCGTGCTGCGACCATCGTGACCTCGGCCACCTCGCGGCCGGGACGGAGCTTTGGCGGCACCCGGTCCACCGGATCGGTCGCCGGGCGTACGTCAAACGTCGCGGTGCGACGGCCGGTCCCCTCCGGCCGGGTGCACCGAGCCGGTCCGCTGGACACGGCGGGCCCCCGGCGTGCCAGCATTCCCCCGGGTGAGCGGCGCCACGCCGCCCCGACGCCAACCGCGCACGAGGAGGTCCGGTGAGGTCAGGAGGACGGGTGGTCCTCGCCGCGCCGGCCACCCCGCTCACCCCCGGCGACGAGGTGGTGCGGTACGCCCCGGACGGCCTGGCGGTCATCGACGCCGAGGCGCGCTTCGTCGAGGCGAACCCCGCGGCCGTGCGGCTGTGCGGGCTGGACCCGGACGCCGTCGCGGGGACGCCGTCCCCGTTCCCCGCGCCGGACGACGAGCCGGCCGCGACCCGCTCGGGCGAGCCGACCGTCACCTGGGAGCCGGTGCCCGGCCAGCGGCGCGAGTTCGCCTACGTGCTCGCCCCGGTCCCCGGCCGGCGACGGTGGGTCGTGTCCTTCCGCGACGTGACGCTGAGCCGGCTGCGCGAGCGGCGACTGGCCGCCATCGCCACGGCCGCCAGCAGCGTCGCGTCCAAGCGTTCGCTGGTGGGGACCCTCGAGGCGCTGGCGCGGGAGGTGGCGCGCACGGACGCCCTCGCCGGCGTCCAGGTCCTCACGGTGAACTCGTCGGGCGACCGCCTCCACGTCATGGGCGCCGCCGGGTTCGGGCGCACCGCGAACTTCTTCGACAAGCTGCTGGAGTGCCGCGCCCTCGGTGCCCGGCTGATGATGCTGGAGGCGCTCGAGACCCGGCAGCCCCTCGTCGTGCCGAACCGGTACGAGGCGGTCATGGGCGACCCCGCGTGGGCGCCGCTGCACGAGATGATGGGCAGCCCCCGGTGGGACTGGTTCGTCAGCGTGCCCCTGCTGGTCCGGGGGGAGCCGGTCGGCATCCTCAACGCCTTCTACGCACCCGGCCAGGTCGTCGGCGACACCGAGCTGGAGTTCCTGCTGGCGATGGCCGAGCAGGCCGCGATGGCCGTCGACCACGCGGCGCTGCTCGAGCGGGAGCGCGACGTGGCCCGCCGCGAGGAGCGGCAGAAGCTGGCCCGCGACCTGCACGACTCGGTGGTCCAGCAGGTCTTCTCGATGATGATGCAGGCCCGGTCCCTGGGGGTGCTCGTCGCGCGGGGGATGCCGCCCACCCCGGACCGGGTCGCCCAGGTGGCCGACGACCTGAGCGGCAGCGCGGAGGCGGTCCTGGCCGACCTCCGCGGGATGGTGGTGGAGCTGCGGCCGGCGGCGACCACGGCCGGCGGGCTCGCCTCCGCGGTGCGGTCGCTGGTCGACACGACGGCCGCCCGCACCGGCCTGGAGGTGTCGCTGGACCTGGGCGACCCCGAGCGGTTCGCGGCGTTCGACGCCGACCTGCTCGAGGACGTGTACCGCGTCGTCGCGGAGGCGTTGCACAACAGCGTCAAGCACGCCGCCGCGACGAGGGTCGACGTCCGGCTCGCCGTGACCGCCCACGGCCGCCGGCGGCGCCTGGTCGCCGAGGTCGCCGACGACGGCCGGGGGCTGGTCGCCGGGCCCGGCGCGACGGACACCGGGAGCGCCGCGTCCAGCGGCTTCGGGATGACGGTCATGCGGGAGCGGGCGTCCCGGTGGGGCGGGACCGTCCGGGTGCTGCAGCCGGCCTCCGGTGGCACGTGCGTGCGGCTGACCCTGCCGCTGCCGGCCTCCGTCCCGGCGACGGTGGCTCCCGACGGGGAGGCCGCACGGTGACCGTGCCGGACCCGATCCGCGTCCTGGTGGTCGACGACCACGCGGTCGTGCGCCGCGGGGTGGTCGCCTACCTCGAGGCCCTCGAGGACGTCGAGGTGGCCGACGAGGCCGGTGACGGGCAGGAGGCCCTCGACCGGCTCGCCCGGGCGGCCGCGCACGACGAGCTGCCCGACGTCGTGCTCATGGACCTGCAGATGCCCGGGATGGACGGCGTGACCGCGACCGGCGAGGTGCTGCGCCGCTTCCCGCAGCTGAAGGTGGTGATCCTGACCAGCTTCGGCGAGACCGAGCGCGTGCACGCCGCGCTGGAGAACGGGGCCTCCGGGTACCTGCTCAAGGACGCCGGGCCGGCCGAGGTCGACGCCGCCCTCCGCGCGGCGGTCCGCGACGAGGTCTTCCTGGACGCGGCGGTGACCCGCCGGCTGACCCAGGAGATGCGGGCGCCGCGCACCGGGCTGGGCGTGCTGACCGCACGCGAGAAGGAGGTGCTCGTGCTCATCGCGGAGGGCCGGTCCAACAAGGACATCGCCCGGCACCTGGTCATCAGCGAGCGGACGGCCCGCACGCACGTCAGCCACCTGCTCACCAAGATGGGCCTCACCTCGCGGACGCAGGCGGCCCTGCTGGCGGTCAAGGAGGGCCTCGTCCAGCCGCGCTGAGGAACCGCCGCCGTCATCTGTCGCACCCGCGGCGAGACGGGAGCCCCCTCCGGGGTCGGGTCAACCGCGCGATCCGTCCGCCGGCCGGCCGCCCTAGCGTCGCCACGGGCGGGACCGGCGCCGTCGCGCCGCACCCGGCCGCACGACGGAGGGAGGACGACGTGGGCACCGCTCCCGGACCCGCCGAGGACGCCGCACCGGTCCAGGTCGTGTGCGCCACCGCCGGCCTGCTGCTCGACGTCCCCGCGGACACGGCCATCCTCGAGGCGGTGCGCCGGGCGGGCCTGGACGTGCCGGTCGCCTGCGGCGACGGCGGCTGCGGGGCCTGCGAGACGAGGGTCCTCGAGGGCACCCCCGACCACCGCGACGGCCTGCTCACGGCCGAGGAGCGCGCGGTGGGGGAGACGATGATGATCTGCGTCTCCCGGTCGGCGACGCCGCGGCTGGTCCTCGACCTCTGAGGGGCCCGCCCGCACGGGCCTCCCACGACGGATGACGTAGACGCCCCGGCCGCAGCGGTGGCCGCCGCGTGACATCGCGCCGATCCCGCCCGTCGTCCCCGCCCCTACGGTGGGCGGGTGGGCGCAGGCCGCCCGCGGTCCCCGAGTCGTCCGAGGAGGCGAGGTCGTGAGCACGTTCGTCCTCGTGCACGGGGCCTGGCACGGCGGCTGGTGCTGGGACCGGGTGGCCCCGCGGCTGCGCCGGGCGGGGCACGACGTGCACACCCCGACGCTCACCGGGCTCTCGGAGCGGGCCCACCTGCTCACCCCGCTCGTCGGGCTGGAGACGCACGTCGAGGACGTCGTCCGGCTCGTCGACGTGCTCGGCCTCACCGACGTCGTGCTCGTCGGGCACAGCTACGCGGGGCAGGTCGTGACCGCGGTCGCCGACCGCCGCCCCGGGCAGGTCGCGCGACGGGTCTACCTGGACGCGTTCGTGGGCTCGGACGGCGAGGCGGCCCGGGACCTCCTGCCGGAGACGGTGGAGCACCACTGGGCGGAGTCGGCCGCCGAGCAGGGATTCGGCTGGCTGGTGCCGGTGCGCAAGCTGTCCGTGCTCGGGGTGACCGAGCAGGCCGACGTCGACTGGCTCACCCCGAAGCTCACCCCGCACCCGTGGAAGACCTACACCGACCCGCTGCGGCTGACCGGGGCGGTCGACGACGTGCCCGCGGCCTTCGTGGAGTGCACCAGCTGGATGCGCGTCTTCGCCGGGCAGGCCGACCGGGCCCGGGAGCGGGGCTGGCCGGTGCACGAGCTCGCGACCGGCCACGAGGCGATGGTCACCGCGCCGGAGGAGCTGGCCGGAGTGCTGGCCGACGTCGCCGGCGACCGGCCGGCCCCGACCGAGGGAGAGGGGACCTGAGGTGGAGTTCCTCGTCCGGTCCGAGAACCGACTGCCCGCCGACACGCCGGCCGAGCGCCGCGAGGAGCTGCGGGCGGGCGAGCGCGCGCGGGCGATGGAGCTGCGCGCCGCCGGGGTGCTCAAGCGGCTCTGGCGGGTACCGGGCCGCAACGCCACCATCGGGCTCTACGAGGCCGAGGACCCGGCTGCCCTGCACGACGCGCTCATGTCGCTGCCGATGGCGCCGTGGCTCGACGTCCACGTCGAGCCACTGGCCACCCACCCGCAGGAGCGGGCGTGACGCGGGCACCGGTACGGGAGAGAGGAACGACGGCCATGAGCACCGACGCCGGCCCCGGACGCCGGGACCTGCCGGGGACCCCCGTCTTCGACGGCGACAGCAGCCGGCGGGGGCTGCGCATGAACAAGCTGTTCATGAGCCTGCGCCACGCCGACGCCCGGCAGCGCTTCCTCGCCGACGAGGCCGCCTACTGCCGGGAGTTCGGCCTGACCGCGGAGCAGGAGCGGGCCGTGCTCGGGCGCGACTGGCAGGCGATGATCGACCTCGGCGGCAGCATCTTCTACGTCTACAAGCTGGCGATGATCGACGGCCGGTCGATGCAGTACCTCGGCGGCGTGTTCACCGGCATGGGCGAGGAGGACTTCCTCGCCGCGATGCGTGCGGGAGGCCGCCGCGATGGCTGAGGTGATCTGGGGTCTGGCGACCTCGCACGTGCCCTCGATCGGGGCGGCGATGGACCGCGGCAAGACCGACGACCCGAACTGGAAGGCGCTCTTCGACGGGTACGCCCCGGCCCGCGCCTGGCTGGCCGAGCACCGGCCGGACGTCGCGATCGTCGTCTACAACGACCACGCCAACGGCATCGACCTCGACTTCGTGCCGACGTTCGGGCTGGGCACCGCCGAGCGGTACGAGGTCGCCGACGAGGGCTTCGGCCGCCGCCCGGTCCCCGACGTCGTCGGGCACCCCGAGCTGTCCCTGCACCTGGTCGAGAGCCTGGTCGACGAGGAGTTCGACCTCACCGTCTTCCAGGAGCTCCAGGTCGACCACGGCTTCACCGTGCCGCTGTCGGTCTGGACGCCGGACCCGGGGGACCAGTGGCCCTGCCCGGTGATCCCGCTGCTGGTCAACGTGATCCAGTACCCGCAGCCGACGGCGGCGCGGTGCTACGCGCTCGGCCGAGCCCTCGGCCGGGCCATCCGGAGCTACCCGGAGGACATCACCGTCGGCGTCCTGGGCACCGGGGGGATGTCCCACCAGCTCGCCGGCGCCCGGGCGGGGTTCATCAACCCCGACTTCGACCACATGTGGATGGAGACCATCCGCACCGACCCGGCGAGGCTGGCCAGGCTGACCCGCGAGGAGCTCATCACCCAGGCCGGCTCCGAGGGCATCGAGCTGATCATGTGGCTGGTGATGCGGGGCGCGATGGACGAGCAGGTGACCGAGGTGCACTCGGACTACTTCGTACCGGCGTCCAACACCGCGGCCGGCATCGCGCTGTTCGACAACCGGCCGCCGTCCGCCTGACGACCCGCGCCACCGCTGCCGGGCCCCCGGGACGACCCCGTCCCGGGGACCCGCCTCGTTCAGCGGGCGCGGTAGCCCTCGCGGGCGAAGTCGACGAACGGGACGGGGGCCACGGTGGCCCGGATCCGGACCTGCACGTGCTGCTCCACCGCCGGCTTGGCCGAGACCGGGTCCTCGCCCCACACGACGGTCACCTCGGTGCCGGGCGCGGCGAACTCGTTCTCCAGCGTGGCCAGCGAGACCATCGCCCGCTCGTTGGCCAGGTAGCCGCAGTCCAGCGAGATGCCGACCTGTCGGCCGTCCACGAGCACCTGGTCCTCGTGGTGGGTGGCGTAGCGGGCCTTCGGCATCTCGATGTACTTCGCACCCGGGCCGGGCCGGAACAGGGAGCCGATGGCCGCGGCGACGTCGTCGGCGTTCCAGACGAGGGTCACCTTGGTCCGCGGCGGCGCCTCGGCCAGCCGCTCGAGCGCCTCGCGGCCGATGAACTCGTGGTCGAACCGGACGTTCTTGCCGTACCCGACGTCGAAGGGCGTGAGGTAGTGGTCGCGGATGTCGGCGGAGTGGTGGCTGCCGCCGATGGAGCCCACCTTCGAGACGGGGAGCCACGCCCGGTACTCCTGCATGAGCGGGTGGTCGGAGAACAGGGCCGTCATCGGTGCCGGCACCCACCCGGACTCGAGGTTGGCGGTCGAGTACGCCTTGGCACCCACCCGCACCAGCCCGTGGTCCGCTCCTGCCGTGAGCAGGGCCTCGAGGACCGCCTCGCCGTCCTCCCACGGGCCGAACAGCTCGAAGCCGGGCTGGCCCGCCATGCCGTGCCGCAGGCCGCGGACGCGCCGCCCGGCGATCGGGAACTCGGTCATGTGGAAGAACCTGACCTCGGGCAGCGGAGCGCCGGTCACCTGCTCGATCAGCGCGGCGGCGGTCGGCCCCTGCAGCTCGTAGCGGTAGAGCCGCGGCGGACCGGAGGCGCGCACGGCGGAGTTGTCGTCGCGCTCGACGGTGACCTCGTGATCGCCCCGCTCGACGTGGAACGTGACCCAGTCGAGGACCATCGGGTGCCCGACGAGGTCGAACAGCTCCTCCTCGAGGTGGAAGAGGATGGCGTCGCCGATGAGGTGGCCCTCGGGGTCGACGGCGACGAACTGCTTGGCCCTGCCCACCCCGAAGCCCGCGAAGGTGTTGACGGCGAGGCCGCTGAGCAGCCGCAGGGCGTCCGGCCCCTCGATGAACAGGTCGGTCATGTGGTGCGACTGGTCGAGCAGGGCACAGGTCTGCACCCACGCCCGCTGCTCGGTCCGCCAGTTGGTGAACTCCGGCCGGACCGGGAACGTGCTGGGCGGGGAGGCGAGGTCCCGCATCAGCCGGACGGGGCTCCCGGCCCGGGCGAGCGCGTCGGCGAGGCTCTCGGATGCCATGACGGGAGGCCTTTCGTCAGGAGGTCGACGCCGGCGCCGTCGCCGGTGACCGGGGCGGGTGCCCCGTGCGCGTCGCCCCCGACGCTAGGCACCGGGCCGTTGCGGGGGATGCCGCGGATGACGCCTCCGCCGTGCCGGGGTGGTGTGCCGCCCCTGCGACATCCGACGTACGCCGGGAACGGCACCGGCCCGGGCCGCGTGGGCGGCCCGGGCCGGTGCGACGTCCGGTGCTACTGGGTGGCGGCGGTGCGCCAGCCGCCCTGGTAGGTCTCCCGCGCCATCTTGGCGTAGGGGACCGGGCTGACGATGGCCCGGACCTCGAACTGCTCGTGCGGCTCGACGGTGGTCTTCTTGCTGCCCCCGTCGGGCTCGCCCCAGATCACGCGGACCTCGGCGCCGTGCGGCACCTCGGGGCTGATGGTGGCCAGGGACAGGCCCTTCTTCTCGTTGGCGGAGATGCCGGTGAACATCGACAGGCCCAGCACCGTGCCGTCGGCGTCGACGACCGAGTCGAAGTTCGACGACCCGTAGTTGGCGTTCGGCAGGTCGAAGTACTGGTACCTCGCGCCCTCGACCGGGGAGGACAGCAGCTTGGCGAGGTCGTCGGAGTTCCACTCCAGGGTGACCTTGCGGCGCTGCGCGTCCTTGTCCAGGGCCTCGAGGGCGTCCCGGCCGACGAAGTCGTGGTCGAACTTGACGAAGGGCCCGTAACCGAGGTCCCACGGGTTGGTGTAGTAGTCCTCGATGTCGTCGGACACGAAGCTGCCGGCGATCGCGTTGGTCGCCTCGTAGCTGTCGGCGCCGAGCCACTCCCGGTAGGGGCGCAGCTCCTCGCCGGTGTAGACGGCCGGCAGCGGCGAGGGGATCCAGCCCGACTCCAGGGTGTTGGTCGAGTAGGCGCGCGAGCCGACGGGCTCCAGGCCGAACTCCCGGCCGGCCTCGAGGATGGCCTCGCGGATCCGGTCGTAGCTCTCGTAGGGGCCCCAGATCTCCAGGCCGGGCGCGCCGGCCATGCCGTGCCGCAGCGTGCGCACGGTCTCCCCGGCGATGTTCATGGTGCTCATCCGGAAGAACTTCAGCTGCTCGAGCTCGCCGCCGTGGAGCTTCTCGATGATCGGCCAGGCGTTGGGGCCCTGGATCTGGAAGCGCCACAGGTCGCGGGTGACGGCCTTGCCGTACGGCCGCGAGGGGGACCGGGGGTCGTTGCGGATCTCGACGTCGTAGCCGCCGGTCTCGCCCTTGAACTGCAGCCAGTTCGCGCCCGGGGCCCGGCCGACGTAGACGTACTCCTCCTCGTCGAGGCGGAAGAGGATGCCGTCACCGATCACGTTCCCGGCGGGGGTGACGGGGACGAACTGCTTGGCCATGTTGACCGGGAAGTTGGCCACGCTGTTGATCCCGGTGTCCGAGATCAGCTGGATCGCACCCGGGCCGCGCATGAACAGGTTGAACATGTGGTGGCTCTGGTCGAAGAGCACGGCGGTCTCCTGCCACGCCTTCTGCTCCCGACGCCAGTTGGTGAACTCGGAGGGGACGACCGGGTAGATGTAGGCGCCCAGCTGGGAGTTCCGCAGCAGGCCGACCGTGTCACCGGTCTGGTCGAGGAGTTCCTGGAGGTTCTTCGCGGTCATGTCCGTCCGTTCTCGTCGGGGGTCACTTCTGCGGGTCGGCCCGTCACCTGGTGGCCGCGGGTCGGCTCCCGGGGGCGATCCGGCCGGGGAGGTCGGGCTCCTGGGTCGGTCGGGGCTCCCGTCGTCCGGGATGTCGTCCGCCACGTCGCCGGCGGACGGATGGGGGATCGCCGGGTCGCCTGCAGCGTAGAGCCGCGGCTGTGCTCCGGCACACAGCCATCCGTCACCCCGCCCCGGCCGTTGCGGCCGCTCGGCGTGCGTCGGATGACGAGGTGTCCGGGTCATTTGACGTATTCGTCGGGCCGGACGGGCTCCCGGGAGCGACGCCGCCGGCCGCATCGGTGAGAGTGGCGTGGTGCGGACCACGGAGGGCGCGGGCGGCGGCGCCGGCCACGACCAGGTGCCCGGCCCGCCCGCAGACCCGGCTCCCGGCCCTGCCGGCCGGGGCCGGACCTCCTGGGGTGCCGTCGCGGGCCTCATGGGCGCCGGGGTGGTCGCCGCCGCGCAGATCGGCGGCGCCGCGGCCGCCCTGCCGGTCCTCGACGACGAGTTCGGGCTCGGCTCGACCACCGCCGCCTGGTACCTCTCGACGGTGAGCGCCCTGGGCGCGGCCGGCGGGATCCTGCTCGGGTGGCTGGGCCAGACGTGGGGGTTCGGCCGCCAGGTCCGGCTCGGCCTGCTCGCGATTGTCGTGGCCGACCTCGGTGGCGCGGTGGTCGACTCCCTGGCGGGACTGCTGGTCGCGCGGGTGGCGGAGGGGCTCGGGCTCGTGATGGTGATCCTCGCGGCGCCGCCCCTGCTCTCGGAGGTGTCCGCCCCGGCGCACCGGCGGCTCGTGGCCGGCACCTGGGGGGCCTACATGCCGGTGGGGTCCGGTCTGGCGGCGCTGCTCGTGCCGCCCGCGATCGCGCTGGTGGGCTGGCGGGGGGCGTCGGTCGCCGACGCCTGCCTGGCGGCAGCCGTCCTCCTGGTGGTCCTGCGGTGGGTGCCGTCCGTCGCGGGGCGCGGGCGGGCGTCGGTCGCAGGGCTGCTGGGCGCGGTCCGCTCGCCGTCCGTCCTGCTCATCAGCGTCGTCTTCGGTCTCTACTCCTCGCAGTACCTGGCCGTGGTCGGCCTGCTGCCGGCCGCGCTGGTCACCGGCGAGGGGCTGCCGGTCACCACCGCGGGCCTGGTGGGTGCCGTCGTCTTCCTGGCGAACGCGCCGGGCAACCTCCTCGGGGCCTACCTGCTGCACCGGGGAGCGCGTCTGCGGTGGGTGATCCCCGCCGGGTGTGCCGGCATGGCGGTGACCGTGTGGGGGGTGCTCGACCCGGCGTTCCCGCTGGTGCCCCGGGTCGCGTCGGCGATCGGCTTCTCGTTCGTCGCCGGACTGGTGCCGTCCGCCCTGTTCGCCGGCCTGGCCGCGGTGTCGGGGGGCACCCGGTCGGCCGGCGCCGCCATCGGCCTGGTCACCCAGGGATCGGGCATCGGGCAGCTGCTCGGCCCGCCGCTGGTGGTCGCCGTGGGGACGGCCGTCGCCGTCGGGGCGGCCCAGTCGGCCCTGGTCTGCTGCTTCGCCGGCCTCGTCGCGCTCGGCGCCGTGCTGCTGCCCCGGGGCGAGCGGATCCGCTGAGGGTCCGCCGGTGGACCCTGGCGCGACGCCACCGGACCGGCGGACGGCGGCCGCGGGGGGCGGCCCCGGGCCGGCGTTCGGAACGCTCGCGCAACTTCCGCGCCAAAATCGTTGTCAATCTCACGCCGGGTCCGTAGGTTCCGTCGGCGAGCTGCGGTCCGCAGACCGCAGCGACGTGGCAACGGCGGGAGACGCTCGATGGCAGCTGAGCTGACGCTGCAGGACGTGAGTCTGCAGTTCGGCGGCATCAAGGTGCTGCAGGAGGTGGGCTTCGTCGTCGAGCCGGGCCAGATCTTCGGCCTGGTCGGACCCAACGGCGCGGGCAAGACCTCGCTGTTCAACTGCATCAGCGGGCACTACCGGCCGACCTCGGGCACCGTGCGGATCGACGGCGCCGAGGTGCAGGGCGCGCGTCCGGCGACGCTCGCCGGTCACGGCCTGGCCCGGACCTTCCAGCACCCCGCGCTGCAGCTGCACGCGACGGTGCTGGAGAACGTGCTGCTCGGTGCCCACTCCCGGCTCCCCGGCGGACCGCTGGAGTGGGCGCTGCGGCTGCCGCGCGCGCGGCGCGCGGAGCGGGAGCTGCGCGCCGAGGCGCTCGAGCTGCTGGAGCGCAACGGCCTGGGGTGGGCCGCCCACCTGCCGGCCGACGAGCTGTCGCACGGCCTCCACAAGGGCGTCGAGCTCTGCCGCGCGCTGCTCATGAAGCCGAAGCTGCTGCTGCTCGACGAGCCCGCCGCCGGTCTCCCGCACGCCGAGGTGGAGACGTTGATCGCGACGGTCCGGCG
Organism: Geodermatophilus tzadiensis; assembly: GCF_003002915.1. GTDB lineage: Bacteria > Actinomycetota > Actinomycetes > Mycobacteriales > Geodermatophilaceae > Geodermatophilus > Geodermatophilus tzadiensis. Next base: position 172,914 of record NZ_PVTG01000011.1, read on the forward strand.
CCTGCGGGAGGAGGACGACATCACCGTCGTCATCGTCGAGCACCACATGGGCCTCATCGCCGCCCTCACCGACCGCGTCGTGGTGCTCGACCACGGGGCGAAGCTCATGGAGGGGACGGCCGCCCAGGCGCAGTCCGACCCCCGGGTCATCGAGGCCTACATCGGGAAGGACGCCGCGGATGACGCTGCTTGAGCTCGAGGGCGTCACCGCGTCCTACGGCCCCGTGCAGGTGCTGGACGGCGTGTCGCTCCGCGTCCCGGACAACGGGGCGGTCGGCATCCTCGGCGCCAACGGTGCCGGCAAGACCACCACCCTCCGCGCGATCAGCGGCACCGTCCGCGCCGGTGGCCGCATCGTCTTCGACGGCAAGGACATCCGCGGCCTGCGGCCCGACCGGGTCGCCGCCCTCGGCATCGCGCACGTGCCGGAGGGCCGCGGCACGCTCGGCGACCTCACCGTCCGCGAGAACCTGCGGGTCGGTGCCTACCTGCGCAAGGACGCCAAGGGCGTCGCGCAGGACATCGACTACTGCCTCGACCTGTTCCCCAACCTGCAGAACCGCATCCGGTCCAACGCGTCGGCCCTGTCGGGCGGCGAGCAGCAGATGCTCGCGGTGGCACGGGCGATCATGTCCAAGCCGCGGCTGCTGCTCCTCGACGAGGCCTCGCTCGGCCTCGCGCCGAGCACCGCGAAGAACGTCTACGACGCGATCCGGCGGCTGCGCATCGAGTCCGGCATCGCCATGGTCGTGGTCGAGCAGAACGCCAACCTCGCCTTCACCCTCGTCGACAGCGCCACGGTCCTGGAGACCGGACGGAACGTGCTCACCGGCACGTCCGCCGAGCTCAGGGGCATGGACGAGATCCGTCGCGCATACCTGGGAGGTTGATGTGGACAAGTTCATCCAGCTCGTCGTCGACGGCCTGTCCACCGGCTCGGTCTACGCCGCGCTCGCCCTCGCGATCGTGCTCGTCCACCAGGCGACCGGCCTGATCAACTTCGCGCAGGGCGGGCTGGCCGTGCTCGCCGCGTACGTCGCGTGGTGGCTGACCAACCAGGGCGTGCCGCTGGTCCTGGCGATCCTGCTGTCGATCGTCTTCTCCTTCGCGCTCGGCGCCCTGGTCGAGCGGTACCTGATGCGGCGGTTCGAGCGCGGCGACCCCGACACCGCCGTCGTCGTCACGATCGGCCTGCTGACCCTGATCACCGGCGTCGCCGGGTGGCTCTGGACGTACAACAACCAGCAGTTCCCGTCGCTGTTCTCCCTCGAGACGGTGTCGCTGCTCGGCGTCTCGGTCAGCATCCGCTCGATCGGCACCACGCTCGCGATCGTCGTGGTCATGGTCCTGCTGCAGGCCCTGTTCGCCGGCACGAAGCTCGGCCTGGCGCTACGGGCCGTCGCGGTCAACCCGCAGTCCGCGGCGTTCTCCGGACTCCCCGTCGGCCGCCTCCTCATGGTCGGCTGGGGCCTCGCGGCGGCGCTCGGCGCCGTGGCCGGCGCGCTCGTCGCGCCGCAGCTCACGCTGACGCCGGGGATGCTCGACAACGCCCTCGTGTACGCACTGGCCGCCGTCATCCTCGGCGGCCTCACCAGCCCGGTCGGCGTCGTCGTCGCGGCGTGGATCATCGGCGTGCTGGAGAACCTGGCGGCGGTGTACGTCGGCTTCATCGGTTTCGACCTGAAGGTCGCCGTGCCGTTCATCCTGATCTTCGTCGTGCTCATCGTCCGACCCCAGGGCCTCTTCGGCCGGAAAGTCGTGGTGCGCGTGTGATGGCCCGTGTCGTGGAAGCCCCGGCGTCGTCGGCGGCCTCGTCCTTCCGCCGGCGCCCGTGGGTGCGCAGGGCCGGACCGCTGGTGCTCCTCGTCGTGCTCGTCGCGCTGCCCCTCATGCTGCCGGAGGGTGCCAACGACACGCTCGCCCGCATCGGCGTCTTCGCCGTCGCCGTGCTGGGGCTCAACGTCGTGATGGGGTACACGGGGCAGGTCTCGCTCGGCCAGATCTTCTTCCTCGGCCTCGGCGCCTACGTCACCGCGTACGGCGTCACGAACGACTGGAACATCGTCCTGGTCTTCGTGCTCGCCTGCCTGGTCCCCGCCGTCGTGGGGCTGGTGGTGGCACTCGCCGCGGCGCGTCTCGGCGGACTCGCCATCGCGATGGTCACGATCGCCCTGCCCATCGTCGGTGTCCCGCTGGCCAAGCGGCTGAGCGACTACACCGGCGGCTCGCAGGGCCTGTCCGCGCGCTTCACCGACGCGCCGGAGGGGACCGGGCTCTACGACGACCAGTGGCAGCTGTACCTGGTGTTCCTCATCGGCGGCACGGTGTTCCTGCTGACGCGCAACCTCGTCCGCGGCCGGTACGGCCGGGCCTTCGCGATCGTCAAGGGCAACGAGAACGTGGCGTCGTCCATGGGCATCTCGCCGTACCGGTACAAGGTGCTGGCGTTCACGATCGCGTCGCTGATCGGCGGCGTGAGCGGGTTCCTGTACATGGTCGTCGTCCAGTACACCTCCCCCGAGACCATGAGCTTCGGGCACTCGATCGAGCTGCTCGTCGCGATGGTGATCGGCGGCGCGGCGAGCATCGTGGGCTCGATCCTCGGCGGTGCGTTCTACGTGGTCGTCCCGGACCTGACGAACGCCATCGACCCCAGCCTCACGGCGCTGCTGCAGGGGGCGCTCCTGCTGGTGGTGCTCTTCCTCCTCCCCGGCGGCCTCGCGTCGCTCCCCCGTGCGCTGACCCGCGGACGGCGGCGCTCGCGCGCCGGTCGCGGCCCCGCCGCACCCCCGACCACTCCGTCATCGACCACCGGGTCGGGCACCGCGGCGGAGGAACCCGAGACAGAGAGGCAAGGTCACGCATGAGGAAGCACCTTCGATCGCGGAGGGCGCTCGGCATCGCCGTCGCGTCGGCGGTCGCGATCACGCTCCCGGGCTGCGCCCGCGAGGTGGGTGGTGGGGGCGACGGTGGTTCCGGCGGTGAGGCCAGCCCCGGCATCACCGACGACTCGATCACGCTCGGCATCACCACCCCGCTGAGCGGTGCCACCGCGGGGCCGGGCACCTGCACGGTCGCCGGCATCACCGCGTACTTCGGCGCGAAGAACGCGGAGGGCGGCGTCGAGTTCGGCGACGGGAAGACCCGCACGGTCGAGATCGAGGCGCTGGACGACGCCTACGACCCGCAGCAGGCGGCGGCGAACTACGACCAGCTCAAGGACGAGGTCTTCGCGATGACCGCGGGGCTGGGCACGCCGACGAACCGCGCCTGGCGCGACGCGGCGATCGCCGACGAGGTGCCGCAGGTGCTGATCATGACCGGCGACCCGCTGTTCAGCGACGCCGAGGAGAGCCCCTGGCAGCTCGGCTTCGTGCCGATCTACCAGAACGAGGGCGAGGCCTTCGGGGAGCTGCTGGCGTCGTCGGGCCAGGACCACAAGGTCGCGATCCTGTCGCAGAACGACGACTACGGCGAGGGCTACGTCGAGGGCTTCACGTCGGCCATCGAGGGCGCGGACAACATCGAGGTCGTCGAGCAGCTCACCTACGAGGCGACCGACACGTCCGTCGACGCGCAGATCACCCAGCTCGCCGCCAGCGGGGCCGACGTCGTCTTCAACGCGATGTCCCAGGTCCCGCTCGTGGTCTCGGCGCTGCAGAAGGCGCAGCAGCTGAACTGGAAGCCGAGCTGGTTCCTGCCCTCGAACACGTCGAGCCCGGGGGCGGTCCTCGAGCCCGGCGGCGGCGCGGCGTTCCCCGGCATCTACTCCGTGTCGTTCGCCAAGGCGCCGGCGAGCCCCGCGTTCGCCGAGGACGAGGACGTGAAGGCCTACCTGGCCGCCCTCCCGCAGTACGGCAACTACCCGGACCCGCCGGCGTTCCCGCACTGCCAGTGGAGCTGGATGGTCGGCGCGACGCTCGAGCAGGCCTTCTCGGAGATGACCGAGCCGACCCGGGAGAACTTCATGGAGGCGCTGCGCTCCATCGAGGACTTCCAGGCGCCGCTCATGCTGCCGGACACGACGGTGAACACCACCGAGGACGGTCAGCCCGCGGTGTCGACGGTGGTCGTGCAGAAGTACAACGGCCGCGGCTACGACACGGTCGAGTCCTTCGAGTGACACCGGCGTGACGCGCGGGGGCGGCTCGTCCGCGGACGAGCCGCCCCCGCGTACGGCGGGCGCCGCGGTGCCGGGCGGACCGGTCTCCTCGAGACACCGCGTCGGAGGTCCCTACGGTGAGCGGGGGGTCCGGGTGACCGGCACGGGGGCGCACCTGCTCCGCGGCGTGCAGGCCCGGCGCGTCGTCGAGCAGCGGCTGCGCGAGGACATCACGCGCGGCGCCGTCGTGCCGGGGCAGCGGCTGGTCGAGCCCGAGCTGGGCGAGCGGTACGGCGTGACCCGCAACAGCGCCCGGCTGGCCCTGGACGTGCTGATCGCCGAGGGCCTGGTCGAGCGGATCCCCCACCGCGGGGCCCGGGTGCGCGTCGTGTCCCCGTCCGAGGCGGTGGCCATCCTGGAGTGCCGCCAGGTCCTCGACGGACTGCTGGCGCGCAAGGCGGCGCAGAACGCGACGGTCGGGGAGGTCGACCGCCTGCGGGCCACCCTGGAGCGGATGCGGCGGGCCGTGGCGGACCAGGAGGTGCTCGTGTACTCGGCGCTGGTCCAGGAGCACCACCGGCTGCTGCGGGAGTCCGCGCGCCAGCCCATGGCGTCGTCGCTGGTCGAGGGCCTGCAGAGCCGGATCGCGCGCCACCAGTTCCGGTTCCTGCTGCGCCCGGGGCGGGCCCGGCAGTCGCTCGACGGGCTGGCGCGGGTCGTCGACGCCGTCGCGGAGCGCCGGGCCGACGCCGCCGAGTCGGCCGCCCGGGCACACCTGCAGGCGGTCATCGACGCGGTGCTGCAGGAGTCGACGGAGAGGTAGCCGGCGGGCGGCGGTCCGGGGGGACGACGATTGCTCACAAGATTGTTGGCAATCCGGTCCGCTGGGGTTACGGTGCGGCCATGGCGTCCGCGGCCCAGGAGACGGCAGAACACGCCCTCCGTGTCGCGATCTCCCGCGGTGACATGCCGCCGGGGTACCGGCTGGTCGAGGCCGAGCTGGTCACCCGGACCGGGGTGAGCCGCAGCGCCGTGCGGCTGGCGATCGACGCGCTGGCCGCGGAGGGCCTCGTCGAGCGGATCCCGAACAGGGGAGCCCGGGTGCGCGTCGTCTCCACCGAGGAGGCCGTCGCCATCACCGAGTGCCGGATGCCGCTGGAGGGCCTGCTCGCCCGCAAGGCGGCCGAGCGGATCACCGACGCGGAGGCCCACCGGTTGCGCGCGCACCTGGAGACCATGACCGCGGCCGTCGGGTCCGGCGACGTCCAGGAGTACTCCGAGCTCATCCAGCAGCTGCACGCCCTGGTCGGCGAGGCCGCGCGGCACCCCATCGCGGCGGACCTGGTCGGCCGGCTGCAGGCGCAGCTCGTCCGCCACCAGTTCCGGCTCTCGCTGCGGCCCGGCCGTCCCCGTGTGAGCCTGGCCGAGCTGACCGAGCTGGTGGACGCGATCACCGGCCGGGACCCCGGCCGGGCCGAGGCCGCCGCGACCGCCCACTTCCGCAGCGTCATCGCCGCCCTGTCCGAGCCCAGCCCCTCCGGAGGACCCGCATGAGGACCGTCGTCGTCACCGACCCACCGCGTGCCGACGCGGCCGACGCCGCCCGGCTCGGCGAGTTCGGCGTGGCCACCGTGCACGAGGCCCTGGGCCGGGTCGGCTACCTGGGTCCGGAGCTGCGGCCGGCCTGGCCGGGGGCGCGGATCGGCGGCACGGCGGTGACCGTGCTGTGCTGGCCGGGCGACAACCTGATGATCCACGTGGCCGTGGAGCAGTGCCGGCCCGGGGACGTGCTGGTGGTGGCCACCAACTCGCCGTCCACCGACGGGCTGTTCGGTGAGCTGTTCGCGACCGCGCTGGCCCACCGCGGCGTGCGCGGGGTCGTGCTCGGGTGCGGCGTGCGCGACGTGGCCGAGCTGACGGAGATGGGCTTCCCGGCCTGGTCGCGGGCGGTGAGCGCCCAGGGCTCGGTCAAGGCGACGGCGGGCGCGGTGAACGTGCCGATCGCGCTGGGCGGCCAGACCGTCCACCCCGGGGACGTCGTGGTCGCCGACGACGACGGCGTCCTGGTCGTGCCGCGCGCCGACGTGCCGCGGGCGCTGACCGCGTCGCAGGCGCGGGTCGACAAGGAGGCCGCCAGCCGCGCGGCGTTCGAGCAGGGCGAGCTCGGCCTGGACCGGTACGGCCTGCGCGAGCGGCTGGCCGGCTTCGGCATCGAGTACGTGTCCTACGAGGAGCACGTCAGGGAGCGGTGATGCACTACGACGACACCGGCGTCCGCTGCACCATGCTGCGCGGCGGCACCTCGCGGGGGCTGTTCTTCGAGGCGTGTGACCTGCCCGCCGACCCGGCCGCCCGCGACGACCTGCTGCTGCGGCTCATGGGCACGCCCGACCCGCGGCAGATCGACGGCCTGGGCGGCTCCACCCCGCTGACGAGCAAGGTGGCGGTCGTCTCGCCGTCCGACGACCCCGAGGTCGACGTCGACTACCTCTTCCTGCAGCTCGGCGTCGACCAGCCGACCGTGAGCGACAAGCAGAACTGCGGGAACGTGCTGGCCGGCGTCGGGCCGTTCGCGGTCGAGCGCGGGCTGGTCCCGGCCGGCGACGGCGAGACCAGCGTGCGGATCCGCATGGTCAACTCCGACAGCGTCGCCGTCGCCACCTTCCCGACGCCCGGCGGCCGGGTGGAGTACCGCGGCGACGTGGCGATCGCCGGCGTCCCCGGGACGGCGGCGCCGGTCGTGCTCGGGTTCACCGACACCGAGGGGTCGACGACCGGCGCGCTGCTGCCCACCGGGCACGTGCGGGACACCGTCGAGGGCATCGAGGTGACCTGCGTCGACAACGGCATGCCCGTCGTCCTGGTGCTCGCGGGGTCCTTCGGGCTCACCGGGCACGAGTCGCACGAGGAGCTCGCCGCCGACGCCGCGCTGCTGGAGCGGGTCGACGCGTTCCGCCGGAAGGCGGCCGAGCTCATGGGCATGGGCGACGTCGCCACCGCGTCGGTGCCCAAGACGGTGCTCCTGTCCGAGCCGCGCGACGGCGGCCAGGTCTGCACCCGCTCGTTCATCCCGGTGCAGCCGCACAGCTCGATCGGCGTCCTCGGGGCGGTCAGCGTGGTCACCGGGATGCTGCTGCCCGGCGCCGTCGGCCACGAGCTCACCGCCGGCTGGCCGGCCGGCACGTCCCGGGTGGACGTCGAGCACCCGACCGGTCACCTGGTGGTCGACGTCGTCGTCGACGGCTCGGTCACCCCGCCGCGCGTCGTCCGCTCGGGCGTCGTCCGCACCGCCCGCAAGCTCTTCGACGGCACCGCCTTCCCCCGCTGACCCGTCGCCCCGACCAGAGGAGATCCCCGTGCCGCCGCTCCACGACATCGCGCACCTCGCGCACGTCGAGCTGTTCACCCACAAGCCGGAGGAGAGCCTCGACTTCTTCGTCCGGTACCTCGGCATGACCGAGAACGGGACCTCGGGCGACTCGGTGTCGCTGCGTGCGTGGGACGACTACGAGAACACCACCATCAAGCTCACCGCCGCGGCGCGGCCCGGCGTCGGCCGGACCAACTTCCGCGCGAGCACGCCGGAGGCGCTGCAGCGGCGGGTGGCCGCGATCGAGGCGACCGGGCTGGGCCGGGGGTGGGAGGACGGCGACCCCGGCTACGGCCCGGTCTACGTCTTCACCGACCCCGACGGCCACGAGATGGGCGTCTACTACGAGACGGAGTGGTACCGGCCGACGGGCGACCTGGTGCCCGCGCTGAAGAACCAGGCGCAGGCGTACCCGGGGCGCGGGGTGAGCGTCCGGCGGATCGACCACATCAACTTCCTGGGCGTCGACGTCGTGGCCAACCGCGACTTCGCGCGCGACACCCTCGGCGGGATGGTCACCGAGCAGATCGTGCTCGACGACGGGGTCGCCGGCAGCTGGACGACGTTCACGAACAAGGGCTACGACGCGGTGTGGACCCGGGACGCCACCGGCACCTCCGGGCGCCTGCACCACCTGTCCTTCGCCGTCGACAGCCGGGACGACATCATCCGGGCCGCCGACCTGGCGCTGGAGCACGGCGTCCACATCGAGACGGGGCCGCACAAGCACACCATCCAGCAGAGCTTCTTCCTCTACGTCTGGGAGCCGGCCGGCAACCGGATCGAGCTGGACAACCCGGCCGCCCGGCTGGTGTTCGCCCCCGACTGGCAGCCGATCGACTGGTCGGCCGAGGAGCGGGCCAAGGGCCAGGCCTGGGGCCTGCAGACCATCTCCACCTTCCACACCCACGGCACGCCGCCGGTCGAGCCGGAGCAGGAGGAGACCCGGGACAGCGACCTCGAGGGCGACGCCTGGGGAGCCGCCCGGTGACCGTGCGCATCGCCGTCCTCGGACTGGGCGAGGCCGGGTCGGAGATCGCCGGCGACCTGGTCGCCGCCGGTGCCGACGTCCGCGGCTACGACCCGAAGGGGATCACCGTCGACGGCGTCGACCCGCGTGACAGCGAGGCGGCGGCGGTCGCCGACGCCGACCTGGTGCTCAGCGTCAACAGCTCGCACGACGCCCTGACCGCGGTCAGCAACGCGCTGCCCGGGCTGCGCCCGGGGACCGTCTGGGCCGACCTGAACACCGCCTCGCCCGGGGTGAAGGTCGCCGTGGCGGACGCCGTCGGGGAGGAGGTCCCCGTCGCCGACGTCGCCCTGATGGCGCCGGTCCCCGGCAGGGGACTGCGGACCCCGATGCTGGTCTCGGGCCCGGCCGCGCAGCGGTTCGCCGAGGTCGTCGCGGCCCTCGGGGCCGAGGTCACCGTGCAGCCCGGCCCGGTGGGGGAGGCCATCGCCCGCAAGCTGCTGCGCAGCGTCTTCTACAAGGGGCTGGCGGCCGCCGTCGTGGAGGCGCTCGCGGCCGCTGAGGCCGCCGGCTGCGCCGACTGGCTGCGCGGCAACATCAGCGCCGAGCTGGCCGGCTTCGACGACCGCACCATCGACCGGCTGGTCGACGGCACCCACCGGCACGCCCGCCGGCGGGCCGACGAGATGGCCGCGGCCACCGAGCAGCTGGCGGAGCTGGGGGTGGCCCCACGGGTGGCGGCCGCCGCCCGCGACCTGCTGGCCGAGCTGCGCGACGCCCAGGAGGGAGCGGCGTGATCATCGACTGTCACGGCCACTACACCACCGCCCCGGCCGCGCACACCGCGTGGCGCGAGGAGCAGGTGGCCGCCTGGCGGGCCGGGACGACACCGCCTGCCTACCCGACCATCAGCGACGACGAGATCCGCGAGACCATCGAGGGCAGCCAGCTGCGGCTGATGGACGAGCGGGGCATCGACGTCACGCTGTTCTCCCCGCGGGCCTCGGCGATGGCCCACCACGTGGGCGACGCCGCGGTGAGCCTGGAGTGGGCCCGCCGGAGCAACGACCTCGTCCACCGGGTGACCACCCTCTACCCGGACCGCTTCGTCGGCGTCTGCCAGCTGCCGCAGTCGCCCGGTACGCCGATCGAGGAGTCGATCGGGGAGCTGCGCCGGTGCGTGGAGGAGCTCGGCTTCGTCGGCTGCAACCTCAACCCCGACCCCAGCGGCGGGTTCTGGACCTCACCGCCCCTGACCGACCGCACCTGGTACCCGTTCTACGAGGCCATGGTCGAGCTCGACGTCCCGGCGATGGTGCACGTCTCCGGCTCGGCGACGCCCTACTTCCACGCCACCGGCGCCTACTACATCAGCGCCGACACGACCGCGTTCATGCAGCTGGTCCAGGCCGACCTGTTCACCGACCTGCCGGGGCTGCGGCTGGTGATCCCGCACGGCGGGGGAGCGGTGCCCTACCACTGGGGCCGGTACCGGGGACTGGCCGACATGCTGGACCGGCCGCCGGTGGAGTCCGCCGTCATGGGCAACGTCTTCTTCGACACCTGCGTCTACCACCAGCCGGGCATCGACCTGCTGCTCGGCGTGGTGGACACCCCGAACGTCCTGTTCGGCTCGGAGATGGTGGGGGCCGTGCGCGGCATCGACCCGCGGACCGGTCACCACTACGACGACACCCGCCGCTACGTCGACACCGCGTTCGCGAACGGGCTCATCGACGAGCAGGCGCGCACGGCGGTGTTCGAGGGCAACGTCCGGCGCGTGTACCCCCGTCTCGCCGCGGCGCTGGGGGACACCGGACGCTGACCGGGGCGGGCCGGCGGGGCGGGTCAGGGAGTCTCGGGGACCCGCAGGTGCGCGATCGCGACGTCGAACTCACCGGTGTCGACGACCTCGATGCCCAGGGCGGGGGCGAACTCGTCCCGGAACTCGCGCGCACCCTCGCTCGCCTGCTCGAGCTCGGCCCGGCTGTCGTAGGACACGGCCGCCACGGCGAGTCCCTCGTCGCGGCGCACCATGACGCTGACGCTGCAGAACCCGGGCAGGTCGTCGAGCTTGGGCATCAGCGACAGGCGGACGGCGTCCACGGCCCGGTGGACGTCGTCCGGCTCGGTGCGCAGCCACGTCACGCGGGACACCGACCCCGAGTGGGCCTCGTGCACCCGGTGCATGGCGGCGATCTCCCACTCCTGCACCTGGGGGGTGCCGCCGAGGATCTCGGCGGTGCGCTGCGCGTACGGGCGGACGTCCTCCCGGCTGGACCGCAGAACGTCCTCGTCGCGCCAGGACGTGGTGACGATGCAGCGGCCCGTGCCCGCGTCGGCCAGCATCGACAGGCCGGCGCAGCCGTCCATCCGCCGGACCGCCGGCATGACCTCGTCGCGGACGTGGGCCGTGGCCGGCTCCACCGACCGCGGGTCGCCGTCGATCACCGTCGACCGGGCGTGCATGCTCGTCACTCGTCCTCCTGCTCCGCGGGGCGGCGCCGCACGCGGGGCGGCACCGCAGCGCACAGGGTGCCAACCGCCGCGCGGGGGCAGCAAGCCGTCCGGGACCCCGACCAGGGGGTCGAGACAAATGTCCCCTCCAGCCCGCGACGACCGGGCCTGTGGCCGTCGCCGCCGGCTCGTCAGGATCGGGGACCCCCGGGCCGTCCGGGCCCGAACCGCACCGCACCAGCGCGCTCCTGCCGGACCGGTCGAGGGAGCGCACCCGAGGAGACGCAGTGCCCGATCCGACCGCCGGCGCGACCACCGTCCGGCAGGAACTCCTGCTCCCGCGCTACGTGCGTGAGCCCGAGGCGTTGCGGACGCCGGTGGGGTTCCCCGAGTACCGCAGCACGGGGTTGCGGGCGCCTCTGCGCACGCCGGTGGACCTGCCGCACCGGCTGACCGAGGTGACCGGTCCGGTGCTGGGGGAGGACCGGGTGCTGCCCACCGACGCCGACCTCACGTGGCGCAACGGCGGCGAGGCGGTCGGCCAGCGGATCCTGGTGCACGGGCGGGTGCTCGACAGCGACGGCCGCCCGGTGCCCGGCGCGCTGGTGGAGGTGTGGCAGGCCAACGCGGCGGGGCGGTACCGGCACGTGGTGGACAACTGGCCGGCGCCGCTGGATGCGCACTTCGACGGGCTGGGCCGGGTGGTCACCGACAGCCTGGGCCGCTACGAGTTCCTGACGATCAAGCCGGGGGCCTATCCGTGGGGCAACCACCACAACGCGTGGCGGCCGGCGCACATCCACTTCTCGCTGTTCGGGCGGGCGTTCACCCAGCGCCTGGTGACGCAGAT
>NZ_PVTG01000012.1 GCF_003002915.1 Geodermatophilus tzadiensis
CGCCGCGATCTGGCACAACCGGGCCACCGGCCAGCCGATCACCCGATCCCTGATCGCCTACGACCATTGACCGGACTTCGGACTTACTCGTCTAGGTCGCCCGGACGCGAGAAGGGCCCTTCCCGGCTCGGGAGGGGCCCTTCTCGCGTCCGACGGGCTACTGCGGTGTGTTCGGGTCGTTGTCGGCCCCGCCGTTTCCAGTGTCGGCCGGAGCCTGCCCGACGGTGATCGTGATGGCCTGGCCGGCCGGCACCTCGGTGCCCGGCTCGGGCGAGACGACGAGGACGACCCCGACATCGCCGGGGTCACTGGCGGGAGACGTCGTCACCGTGATGTTGGTGAGGCCGGCGGCCTGCAGCTGCTGCTGAGCGGCGGCCTGCGTCTCGCCGACCACGTCGGGGACCTCGATGGGCGCCGGCCCGCTGGACACCTGCAGGGTGATCTGCTCGTCCGCGGCGGCCTGCGTGCCGGCGGCCGGGCTGGTGACGACGACGGTGCCGGCCGGTTGGTCGGAGTCCACGTCCTCGGTGCTCACCCGGGTGAAGCCGGCCGTGTTGAGCGTATCGCGGGCGGTGGCCTCGTCCTGGGCGGCGACGTCCGGGATTTCGGCCGTGCCGTCGGACACCGACAGCGTCACGGTGGTGTCGGGGGCGACCGCGGCGCCTTCCTCGGGGTCGACCGCGACGACGGTGCCCTCCTCCGCCAGGGAGTCGGTCTGGTCGGAGTTGACGTTGCCGGTGAACCCGGCGTCCTCCAGCGCCGTCCGCGCCCGGTCCTCGTCGAGGTCGACGACCTGGGGGACCCGGACCGTGTCGGGGGCCACGCCGACGGTCAGCGCGACCTCGGTCCCCTCCTCGACCTGCGCGCCGCTGGCCGGGTCGGTGGCGAGCACCGTGCCCACCTGCGCCTCGTCCTGGACCTGCTGCTGGGTCACCTCGTCGGCGACGGTCAGCCCGGCACCCTCGATGGCGGCCCGGGCCTGCGCCTCGGGCTGCCCGACCAGGTCCGCCGGCACGGCCACCCGCGCGGCGGCCTGCGGCTGCTGCGGGTCGTCGCCGGAGTTCACGAGCAGCGCGATGCCGACGACGGCGCCGACGAGCACGAGCGCCCCGACGACCAGCGCGACCACGCGGTTGCGCCGGCGCCGGCGGGCCGCCTCGTCGTCGTCCCAGTCGTCCCCGCCGCCGGGGAAGCCGGGGGTCGCCCCGAGGATGGTGGTCTTCTCCGCGTCCCCCATGACCGGCGTCGCCTCGACCCGCTGACCGGCCAGCGCCCGGAGCAGGTCGTTGCGCATCTCCGCGGCCGACTGGTAGCGGTTGGCCGGGTTCTTGCTCAGCGACTTGAGCACGATCGCGTCGAGCTCCGGCGGCACGGCCGGGTTCACCGACGACGGCAGCCTCGGGTCCTCGCGCACGTGCTGGTAGGCCACCGACACGGGCGAGTCGCCGGTGAACGGCGGTGCACCGGTGACCAGCTCGAAGAGCAGGCAGCCGACCGAGTAGACGTCGGAGCGGGCGTCCACGGCCTCGCCGCGGGCCTGCTCGGGGGAGAGGTACTGGGCGGTGCCGATGACCGCGGCGGTGGAGGTCATCGTCGCGGCGGAGTCCGAGACCGCGCGGGCGATGCCGAAGTCCATCACCTTGACGGTGCCCTCGGGCGTGATCATCACGTTCCCGGGCTTCACGTCGCGGTGCACGATGCCGTTGCGGTGGCTGAAGTCCAGCGCGGCGCAGATGTCGGCGGTCAGGCTCATCGCCCGCTCCGGCTGCAGCACGCCGTCGCGGCGCAGCACGTCGCGCAGCGTCTCGCCCTCGACGTACTCCATGACGATGTAGGGCGTCGCGCCGCTCGTCGTCCGGTCCTCGCCGGTGTCGTAGACGGCGACGATGGCCGGGTGGTTGAGCGAGGCCGCGGCCTGCGCCTCGCGGCGGAACCGCACCTGGAAGGACGGGTCGCGGGCGAGGTCGCTGCGCAGCACCTTCACGGCGACCTCGCGGCCCAGCCGGAGGTCGCGGCCCAGGTGCACCTCCGCCATGCCGCCGCGGCCGAGCACCCCGCCGATCTCGTACCGCTCGCCCAGCACCTGGGGGGTGGTCATCGGGGATCCTCTCGGGCGGTGCGGGAGCGCGCGGGCGGGCGCGGGCGCAGGGGAGCGCCGGGGACGGGCCCCGTCCCGGCGGGCAGCGTAACCGCCGGGACGCCCGGTTCCCGGGCACCGCGGGGGAGCCGTGTCACTCGGGCCGGTCCTCGTCCGCGCCGACGGCACCCGGGCCCTGCTGCCCGACGGGCGCCTGGTTGACGCTCCCGTTGCCCCCCGCGGACGGCGAGGTGGTGGTCACCGCGGGCGGCGCCGAGCTGCCGGCCGCGGGGCTGGACGACGGACCAGGCGCCGGGGCGGTGCTGGACGGTGCGGGGGCCGGGGCGGTGGTGGTCGGCGCGGGGGCCGGGGCGGTGGTGGTCGGCGCCGGCGCCGGCGTGGTGCCACCCCCGCCGTTGCCGCCGTCGCCCTCGCCCTGGTCGCCGTCCTCGGTCGGCTCGGCGCCCCCGCCGTCGTCGCCGGTGTCCTCCTCCTCGACCGTGTAGCCCTCGGAGGCGACGGTGAGGGTGATGACGGTGCCCGCGTCCACGGTGGTGCCCGCCGGGTCGACGCCGGCGACGTCGTTCGGGGCCAGGTCGCGGCCGAGGGCGGCCAGCTGCGCGCCGGTGGCCTCGACCCGGGACACCTGCAGGCCCGCCTCGACCAGGTCGGCCTCGACGTCGTCGGCGTCCTCGCCGATGAGGTCGGCGGCGGCCGGCACCGCCACCTGCGCGGCGGCCGCCGAGGTGGTCGCCGCGGACGTCGGCGCGCTGGTGCGGGTCGGGTCGGCGGTGGCGCCGTCGTCCCCGTCCCCGCCCAGGAGCAGGAAGGCGCCGGTGAGCAGGCCGGCGAGGAGCACCAGCCCGACCGCGATCCACACCCCCCGGCGGTTGCCGGAGCGACGGGCGGCGGGCTCGTCGTCCCAGCGCCGGTCGTCCTCGTCGCCGACCGGCGGGCCCTGCAGCGGCGGCATGGTGCGCGCGTCGGCCGCGTGCCGCCCGCCGGTGCGCGGCCCGGCCGCCGCGGCGGCCGCACCGGCCGCGGCACCCGCGGCGGCTCCGCCGGCGGCCGCGCCGAGGACGCGGGTGCCGTCGTCGGCGACCTCGGGGATCACCTCGGTGGCGGCGGCCGCGGCCAGCCCGGTGGCGGGGGAGACCGGCGTGCCGCCGGCGGCCACCGTGCGGACGGCGGCGGCGAAGTCGGCGCCGTCGGTGAACCGGTCGGCGGGGTCCTTGGCCAGCGCGCGCTCGATGAGCCGCCGCACGCCCACCGGGACGTCGGCGGGCAGCGGCGGCGGGGGCCGGTTGATGTGCGCCAGGGCGATGGCGACCTGCGAGGTGCCGTCGAAGGGCCGCCCGCCGGTGAGGCACTCGTAGCCGACGACGCCGAGGGAGTAGACGTCGGAGGCCGCGGTGACCTCCATCCCCTGCGCCTGCTCGGGGGAGAGGTACTGCGCGGTGCCCACGACCATGCCGGTGCGGGTGAGCGGCGTGGCGTCCCGGGTGCGGGCGATGCCGAAGTCGGTCAGCTTGACCACGCCGTCGGGCCGCACGATGAGGTTGCCGGGCTTGATGTCGCGGTGCACGACGCCGGCGGCGTGGGCGGCCGAGAGCCCGTCGGCGGCCTGGCCGAGGACGTGCAGCGTCCAGTCGACCGGCAGCCGCCCCTCCTCGTGCAGGATCGTGACCAGCGGCTTGCCCTCGACCAGCTCCATGACGAGGAACGCCAGCTGGTGGCCGCGCTCGTCGTCGGTCTCGCCGTAGTCGTAGACCGAGGCGATGTTCGGGTGCGACAGGGCCGCGGTGTGCCGGGCCTCGTTGCGGAAGCGCGCCACGAAGCTCGGGTCGCCGGTGAACTCGCTGCGCAGCACCTTCGCGGCCACCACGCGGTCGAGGACCCGGTCGCGGGCGCGCCAGACCTCACCCATGCCGCCGGTGGCGATCGGCTCGGTGATCTCGTAGCGGCCCGCCAGCACCGTGCCGGTGGACAGGGCCATCAGCCCCCCTGCCCTTCGAGGTAGGCCTCGATCACCTGTCGGGCGATCGGGGCGGAGGTGTCGCCGCCGGTACCCCCGCCGTTCGCGACGAACACCGCGACGGCGATCTGGGGGTCGTCGGCCGGGGCGAAACCGATGAACCAGTTGTGGTCGGGCACGTCCTCGGCGACCTGCGCGGTGCCCGTCTTGCCGGCGACCGTCACGCCGGGGACCCGGGCGGCGCGGCCGCTGCCGTTGGCCACGACGCTCTCCATCATCTCCTGCAGCTGGTCGGCGACCTCGGGGGTGACCGGCTCGGAGAGCTCCTCCGGGTCGGCCCGGTCGATGACCGTCAGGTCGGGGGCGCGCACCTGGTCGACCAGGTAGGGCGTCATGAGGGTCCCGTCGTTGCCCACGGCGGCGGCGACCATCGCCGCCTGCAGCGGGGTCATCCGGACGTCGCGCTGGCCGATCGAGCTCTGGCCCAGGGCGGCCTCGCTCTCGATGTCGCCGACGCTGCTCCCGGCGGTCTCGATCGGGATCTCCAGGGGCTCGCCGGTCATCCCGAAGCCCTCGGCCATCTCGCGCACCGCGTCCTCGCCGAGGTCGATGCCCAGCTGGGCGAAGGCGGTGTTGCAGGAGATGGTCAGCGCGTCGATGAGCGACTGCTCCTGGCTGCTGCTGCACGAGGAGTTGCCGAAGTTGCGCAGCTGCGTCGAGGTGCCCGGCAGGGTGAGGGTGTCCGGCGCGGGGATGACGGTGTCCGGCGTGTACCCGCCGCTCGCGAGGGCCGCCGCGGAGACGATGACCTTGAAGACCGAGCCCGGGGGGTAGTTGTCCTGGACCGCCCGGTTCAGCCGCGGGTCGGTGTCCATCGCGTCGAGCTCGGCGGCGTAGGCGCGGATCGCGGCGGGGTCGTGGCTGGACAGCTGCGCCGGGTCGTAGGTGGGCGTGCTGGCCATGCCGAGCACCGCGCCGGTGGCCGGGTCGAGCGCCACGACCGCGCCGGTGACGCCGTCGAGCTGCGCCATCGCGGTCTCCTGGACGGCGGCGTCCAGGGTGAGGACGACGTCGCCGCCGGCCGGGTCGCGGCCGGTGAACAGGTCGGCCAGCCGGCGCAGCGCCAGCCGGTCGTCGGAGCCGGCGAGCACGTCGTTCTCCGCGCGCTCCACCTGCCAGCCGCCGTAGAGCAGCGAGTAGTAGCCGGTGACCGGGGCGTAGACCGGGCCCTGCGGGTACTCGCGCAGGTACTCCAGCGTGTCGTCGGTGGGCGTCGACAGCGCCACCTCGGTCCCGTCGACGACGATCGAGCCGCGCTCGCGGGAGTACTCCTCGGTGAGCACGCGGGTGTTGCCCGAGTCCTCGCGCAGCTCGTCGGAGCGCACGACCTGGATGTAGTTGACGTTGACGATGAGCAGCGTGAACAGCACGAGCACGCTGATCGCCACCCGGCGCAGGGGTGCGTTCACGGCGTCACGACCTCGGTGGGCGCCTCGCCGATGGCCGGCTTGGGCGGCGCCGGCGGGGCGGCCGGGCGGCGCGCGGCGTCGCTGATCCGCACCAGGATGGCGACCAGTCCGAAGTTGGCCACCAGCGAGGAGCCGCCGTAGGCGACGAACGGCGTCGTCAGCCCGGTCAGCGGCAGCAGGCCGGTGACCCCGCCGAGGACGACGAACAGCTGCCAGGCGACGGCGAACGCCAGCCCCCCGGCCAGCAGCTTGCCGAACGCGTCGCGCACGACCAGCGAGGTGCGCAGGCCGCGCTCGACCAGGATCAGGTAGACCACGATGAGCGCGACCAGGCCGAACAGGCCCAGCTCCTCGCCCAGCGCGGCGGCGATGAAGTCGCTCTTGGCCACCGGCACCTGGTCGGGGCGCCCGCCGCCCAGCCCGGCGCCGAACAGCCCGCCGGTGCCCAGGCCGAACAGCGACTGGACCAGCTGGTAGCCGCCCTCGTCGCGGTAGGCGAAGGGGTCCAGCCAGGTGTCCACGCGCACCCGCACGTGCCCGAACAGCTGGTAGGCGATGAACGCGCCGGCGGCGAAGAGGCCCAGGCCGATGAGCAGCCAGCTCGAGCGCTCGGTGGCGACGTAGAGCATCACCACGAAGATGCCGAACAGCAGCAGCGAGCTGCCCAGGTCGCGCTCGAAGACGAGCACCAGGATCGACAGCGCCCAGGCCACGAGCACCGGACCGAGGTCGCGGGCCCGCGGGATCTCCAGGCCCATCACCCGGCGGCTGGCCAGCGCCAGCACGTCGCGCTTGTCGACCAGGTAGGACGCGAAGAAGACGATCAGGCAGATCTTGGCGAACTCGCCGGGCTGGATGCTGAAGCCGGCGACGCGGATCCAGATCTTGGCGCCGTAGACCTCGGAGACCGAGGCGGGCAGCACGGCCGGCAGGGCCAGCAGCACCAGCCCGACCAGGGCGAGGGTGTAGGCGAAGCGGGCCAGCAGCCGGTGGTCGCGCAGGATCACCAGGACGGCGATGAACAGGCCCGCGCCCACGGTCGCCCACAGCAGCTGCACCGGGGCGTCCCCGCCGGAGGCGCCGTCGACCTGCTCGTCGGCCAGGTCGAGCCGGTGGATCATGGTCAGCCCGAGGCCGGACAGCAGCGCCACCGCGGGCAGCAGCAGCGGGTCGGCGTAGGGCGCGAGCGTGCGGACCACGAGGTGCAGCACCGCCCAGATGCCGGCGAACCAGGCGCCGAAGCCGGCCAGCTCCGCGCGCAGCGACCCGGTGACGGTGAGGTCGACGATGCTCTGGGCGGCGAGCGTGATGAGGACGGCGAAGCCCAGCAGCGCCAGCTCGGTGTTGCGCCGGGTGGGGGTGGGCGTGCTGGGCGCGGCCGCGCGCGGGTCGGTGGAGGGGCCGGCGGTCACTCGGCCTCCCGGCAGTCCACTCCCGGCTCGGGCGTCGACGTCGGGGCGGACGAGGTCGTCGTGGGGGAGGTGGTCGTCGGCGTCGCCGGGGTGCTCGGCGCGGCGCCGGTCCCGGGCGCGGCCTCCGGCAGCGGCAGGGGCTCGGAGGTGGGGGCGGCCGAGGCCGAGCTGCCGGCGGCCGGCGAGGAGGGGCAGGCGGGCAGCGCCATCGTCCGCAGCTCGTCGACGATCCGCTGGGCGTCGGCGGCGTCACCGGCCTCGATGCCCCGGCGCACGCTGTTCTGGTCGTAGGAGCTCAGGTCGTCGAGGGTGATGTCGGTGACGTCGTCGACCCGGTAGAGGTCGAGTCCGAGCAGGTCGGTGTTGAACCCGCGGAAGACGGCCACGCGCTCGCCGTCGGCGGCCTCGACGCCGACGAACCAGTGGGTGAGCACCCACAGCCAGGTGGCGATCGCGCCGACCACCAGGACCAGCACCGTCCCCACGACGAGGAACAGCCGCCGCCGAGGGCGGCGGCGGTCGGGGGGTGCGGCGGCCGTGGGTGCTGTCGGCGGTGGTGGGGGAGCGGGCGGCGGGTCGGCCAGCGCGGCCCTCCCGGCGGCCGACCGGGGGTCCACCTCGCGCTGCCCGCGGTTGTCGCCGGCCGCCCCGTCGACCACCGGCTCCATGGACGTGCCCGTGCCGGTGTCCTCGACGACGTCGGCGACGATCACGGTGATGTTGTCCGGGCCGCCGCTGCGCAGCGCGAGCTCGACGAGCCGGTCGGCGGTCGACTGCGGGTCGGGGTCCTTGAGCGCCTCGGCGAGGGTCTCCTCGCTGACCACCCCGGACAGCCCGTCGGAGCACAGCAGGTAGCGGTCGCCCGCGCGGGCCTCGCGCATGGACAGGTCGGGGTCGACGTCCTGGCCGTTGAGCGCCCGCAGCAGCAGGGAGCGCTGCGGGTGGTGGTTGGCCTCTTCGGGCGTGATCCGGCCGTCGTCGATGAGCGTCTGCACGAACGTGTCGTCGTGGGTGATCTGGGTGAAGACGCCGTCGCGCAGCAGGTAGGCGCGCGAGTCGCCGACGTGGCACAGCGCCAGCCGGCCGCCGGCGAACAGGACGGCGGTGAGCGTGGTGCCCATGCCCTCCAGCTGCGGTGACTCGCGGATCACCTCGCGCAGGTGCTCGCTGCCGTCGAAGACCGCCTCGCGCAGCGCCTGCAGCATGTCGCCGCTGGGGGCGTCCTCGTCGAGGTGCTCGAGTGCGGCGATGACGACCTTGCTGGCGACGTCACCGGCGGCGTGCCCGCCCATGCCGTCGGCCACGGCCAGCAGCCGGGGCCCGGCGTAGACCGAGTCCTGGTTGTTGCCGCGGACCAGGCCGCGGTCGGAGCGGGCGGCGTAGCGCAGCGCGAGACTCATCGGACCCTGCTCACGTCTGCCCTGCCGCTCCCCCTGGTCGTCGTCAACGCAGCTCCAGGGCGGTCTGGCCGATGCGGATCGGCTGGCCCGGGGCCACGAGCAGCGGGCCCTGCACCCGCTGCTGGTCGAGGTAGGTCCCGTTGGTGGAACCGAGGTCCTCGACGTACCACTGTCCCCCACGGTTGGTCAGCCGCGCGTGCCGGGAGCTGGCGAAGTCGTCGGTGAGGACGAGCGTGGAGTCGTCGGCGCGGCCGATGAGGATCGGCTGCTCGCCGAGGGTGATCTTGGTCCCGGACAGCGGACCGGCGGTGACCACCAGGGTGCGCGGCCCGCGCCCGCGCTTCCTCCCCGGGGCGGCCGCGCGGGGCGGCACCGAGGCCACCCGCCCGGCGCGCCCGCCGAAGAGGTCGGCGCGGACCACGCGGAACGCGGCGAAGATGAACAGCCAGAGCAGCAGCAGGAACCCGAAGCGGAAGACCTGCAGGACGATCTCGGCGGTCACGGCCGGCGCCCCCTGCCGGTGCCCGTCCGTGCGTGCGGGAGCGCGCTCACGTGCCGTCCTGCCGGTAGACCAGCACCGAGTGGCCGATGCGGATCACGTCGCCGTCGGCGAGCGCCTGGCGGGTGATCTTGCGGCCGTTGACCAGCGTGCCGTTGGTGGAGCCGAGGTCCTCGGCGAAGGCGGTGCCGTTGTCGAGGACGACGTCGACGTGCTTGCGGCTGACGCCGGTGTCGGGCAGCCGGATGTCGGCCTCGGTGCCGCGGCCGATGACGTTGCGGCCGGTGGTCAGCTCGTGGCGGGTGCCCGGCCCGTCGACGACGAGCACGTGCGTGACCCCGGGCCTGCTGCCCGCCCGCCCGACGACCGACGGGTGCTGCTTGCCGGTGTCGGTGGGGATCCGCCCGCGCAGCGGCGGCAGCGGGGGGACCGCGCCGGAGCCGGTCATCGGCGTGGGGAGCGGCGGGGGTGGCGGGGACGGCTTGGCCGACGGGGCGTCGCCCCGGGTGCCCGGCCGCGCGGGGTCGGCCACGTGCGAGCTGACCTCGAACACGCCGGTGGGCAGCTCGTCGTCGCGCTCGAGGCGGACCTGCACCTCGCCGAAGACCTGCCAGCCCTCGTCGTCGATGTGCTCGGAGACCATGTCGGCGAGCTGGGCGGCCAGCTGGTCGGACCACTCGGCGAGGTTGTCGTAGTCGGTGCGGCCGAGGCGGACGTCGTAGACGTTGGGCGCCAGCACCCGGCCCTCGCCCAGCACCGAGCGCTGCTCGTCGGCCTCCCGCTGCAGCGCCTTGGCGATCTCGGCCGGGTGGACCTTGCCCTTGAAGATGCGCGCGAAGGCGAAGCCGACCATGCCCTCGAGTCGTCGCTCGAAGCGCTGCAGCACGCCCACAGTCGCTCCTCCACGCTCGCCCGGTCG
The DNA here is from genome assembly GCF_003002915.1 of Geodermatophilus tzadiensis. Lineage (GTDB taxonomy): Bacteria > Actinomycetota > Actinomycetes > Mycobacteriales > Geodermatophilaceae > Geodermatophilus > Geodermatophilus tzadiensis. The sequence continues at coordinate 9,752 of NZ_PVTG01000012.1, forward strand.
GATGTCCTCCGGGTGATCGTAGCCGGGCGAGGGGTGCCCGTCCGGGCAGCGACGCCCGACGTCGCGAGCCGCGGCGGGCCCGTCCGGCACACCCGGCCGGGTGACCCCCGTCGGCACCCGTCCACCCCTCCGCGGGGCCGCGGCGGCGGGCTGCTACTGTCGGTCCTCGCCAGGGCAAGTGGCGGAATGGCAGACGCGCACGGTTCAGGTCCGTGTGTCCGAGAGGACGTGGGGGTTCAACTCCCCCCTTGCCCACCCACACCGACGACACGGCCCCCGGGGATGCCCGGGGGCCGTTCGTGTCGGGAGGCCGTCAGGCCGTGCCGGCCGTCTCCTGGATGAAGGCGGCCGAGTCGTAGTAGGTGCGGACGCCGGTGAGCGGGCCGTCGTCGGAGCCGTCGCTCTCGATGACGGTCACGCCGCGGTAGCTGAACGGCTTCCCGCTGCGCAGCGTGCCGGTCGACTCCCACTCCAGCGCGGCCGTCCGCTCGCCGACGGCGCTGTTCGTGAACGTCGTCTCCAGCTCGCCGAAGACGTTGCGGTAGTCCTCCCAGAACCGCCGCGCGCCCTCGGGCCCGCGGGTCTCGTGGTCCTGGTTGAGCTTCATCAGCTGGGCGTCCTCGCCCGTCAGGTCGACCATCGGCTGCGCGTCGCCGGTGGCGTCGAGGTGGTGCAGGGCGTCGGTGAAGCGCTCGGTGAGCGAGTGCACGGGGTCCTCCCGGGATGTCGTCTGCGGTCCCCGCAGGGCTACCCGGGCCGGTGCGGACGCACCCGCACCGGATCTCAGGTGCTCAGCTCCCGCCGGCGGTGCTCGCCGACGGTGCGGGCGAGCAGGACCGCGCCCCACGGTCCGACGACCCAGACCGGCCAGGGGTACTGCAGGTCGCCGGTGGCCAGCACCGACACCAGCCAGATCCCGACGACGAGCACCGCGGTGGCCGCCCACCCCGTCCACGCGGTCCGCAGGTCGCGGTCCCAGGCGCCGTGCCAGGCGCCGCCGTGGACGGCCTGGTGGACGGCCTGGTGGACGGCGGAGCGCTGCGGCCGGGTGCGGGCCGGGGTCGGGACCGGGTCCGGCAGGTCGGTGGTCAGCTCGGCCAGCTCGCCGTAGGTGCGCGCTCCGTGCGCCCGGGCGGCGCGGTCCTCGTACTCGGGAAGGGTCAGCCGGCCGTCGGCGAGCGAGGCGTCCAGGCGGGTGACGACGGCGGCGCGGTCGGCGTCGGCGGCGAGCAGGTGCGGCTCGGGCATCTCGGGCTCCTCGTCAGGCGGTGTGCTCCGAGTCTTTCCCGCGGTCCTGCCGGCCACCATTGACAGACGTCACGGATCCGCCGTGCGTCCTGCACCCTCAGCCGTTGGCCGGGGTGGCCTCCCTGGCCAGGTGCTTGCCGATGACCATGCGCTGGATCTGGTTGGTGCCCTCGAAGATCTGCATGACCTTCGCCTCGCGCATGTAGCGCTCGGCGGGGTGGTCGCGGGTGTAGCCGGCGCCGCCGAGCACCTGGACGGCGTCGGTGGTCACCTTCATCGCCGCGTCGGTGGACACGAGCTTGGCGATGCTGGCCTGCCGCGAGTAGGGCAGCCCGGCGTCCTTGCGGCGGGCCGCGACCAGGTAGGTGGCACGGGCGGACTCCACGGCGGCGGCCATGTCGGCGAGCAGGAAGGCCACGCCCTGGTGGTCGACGATCCGCCGTCCGAAGGCCTCCCGCTTGAGCGCGTAGGCGACGGCGACGTCGAGCGCGGACTGCGCCAGGCCGACGGCGACGGCGCTGACGCCCAGGCGCCCGGAGTCCAGCGCGGACAGCGCGATGGCCAGACCGCGGCCGGGCTCGCCGACCATCCGCCCGGCCGGGACGGCGACGTCGTCGAGGCGCATGGCGGCGGTGGTGGAGCCGGTGAGGCCCATCTTCTGCTCGGGCGGGGCGGCGGCGAACCCGGGGAGGTCGGGCGTGAGGTGGAAGCAGGAGATCGCGCGGTCGCCGTCGTCGGGGGTGCGCAGGAAGGTCGAGTAGAAGTCGGCGTGCCCGCCGTGGGTGACCCACGCCTTCTCGCCGGAGGCCACCCAGCCCTCGCCGTCGCGGACGGCGCGGGCGCGCATCGCGGCGGGGTCGGAGCCGGCGTGCGCCTCCGACAGGCAGTAGGCGCCCAGCAACCGGCCGCCGACCATCTCGGGCAGCCACTGCTCGCGCTGCTCGGGAGTGCCGAAGCGGTCGACCGGCCCGCAGGCCAGGGTGTGCACGCTGACGCCCAGGGCCACGCTGGCCCAGCGCATCGCCAGCTCCTCGACCACCTGCAGGTAGACGGCGTAGGGCTGGCCGCCACCGCCGACGTCCTCGCCGAAGGGCAGCCCGAGCAGGCCGACCTCGCCCAGCTCGGCGAACACCTCCCGCGGGAAGCGCTCCTCCCGCTCGTACTCCGCCGCCCGCGGCGCCAGCTCGGCGTCGGCCAGGTCGCGGGTGAGCGCGATCAGGTCGTGGGCCTCCTGGGTGGGCAGCTCTCGATCGACGGCCACGAAGGTCCCCCTCGTCGGACGGGTCGGCAGTACTGCGAACGGTACCGCAGTACTGTCACCGGTCCAGGCGTGTACTGGTCGGCCGGGAGGTGCGGTGACGACGACGGACACCGGGGAGCGGCGGTTGACCGCCCGGCAGGCCCAGCTGCTCGACCAGCTCGAGGAGCTGTTCCTCGCGGAGGGCTTCGCGGGGTTCACCCTCGAGGACCTCGCCGTCCGGCTGCGCTGCTCGAAGACGACGCTGTACGCGCTGGCCGACAGCAAGGAGCAGCTCGCCGTCCGGGTGGTGCGGCACTTCTTCCGGCGGGCCACCGCGGAGGTGGAGGCGCGGACGGCGGGGGAGGGCGACCCGGCGCGGCGGGTGACCGCCTACCTCGAGGCGGTGGCGCGGGCGCTGACCCCCGCGTCGCGGGCCTTCCACCGCGACCTGGAGGCCTTCCCGCCGGCTCGGGCGGTCTACGAGCACAACACCGCCGTGGCCGCGGAGCGGGTGACCGCGCTGATCGCCGACGGGGTCGCCGCGGGCCGGTTCCGCGAGGTCCACCCCGCGCTGGTGGCCGACACGGTGACCACGCTGATGCTGCGGATCGGCCGCGGGGACACCGCGCGGGCCACCGGCCTCGACGACGCCGCCGCCTACCGGGAGCTGGCCGCCCTGCTGCTGCACGGCATCAGCCGCTGAGGCCGCGGCCGGGGCGCCCGAGGCCGCTCCTGACTGCGAGGCGCGGACCGCGCGCACGACGGGCACGGCCGTCCGCTGGGTCAGCGGCGGCCGTGCCCGGTCGCGGGGTAAGTCAGGCGGCGGGTTGCAGCAGGGGTGGTCCGGTGCGGATCTCGGAGCCGTCGGGGCGCCAGGTGCGCCATCGGCCATCCTGGTGAGGTTCCACCCGGAACCCGTGGTGGACCTTCGTGTGGTGCCGCTCGCACAGCAGCGCGGAGTTGGTGAGGTCGGTCTCGCCGCCGTCGAGCCAGTGCACGAGATGGTGGACGTCGCACCAGTGAGTGGGGGCTCCGCAGCCGGTGAACACGCAGCCGCCGTCGCGCAGCTCGACCGCGCGGCGCAGGTAACGGTCGGCGACGCGCTGTTCGCGGCCCAGGTCGATGGGTGCGCCGTCGGGGCCGAACACGACGCGGGAGACGGTGCTGTCGCAGGCGATCCAGCGGGCCCGCGCGGCGGAGATGACCGCACCGAAGCCCATGGTCGCGGTGGCCGGGCCGGTCGCGGGGTCGGCGAGGTCCTCGAGGTCGATGACCACGGCGACGTGCGGCTTGACGGTGCGCAGGACCGGCAGCGAGCCGGCGGCCAGGGCGGTGTCGCACAGCTGCACGAGGGCGTCGGCCTGTCGCTGGCCGCAGGTGCGCTCGTCGCCGGCGCACCGCCCGGCCTGCACCAGGGATTCCAGGGCGGCCTGCAGCTTCTCCCCGCCCACGGCGTCGAGCTCCCCGCGGAAGGACAGCGACCCGTCGGCATGCCGCGATAGGTGCAGCCGCCGTCCCTCGGTCGGATCGGGCTCGCTCCCGTCGGGATCCAGCCGCGCCAGATAGCCCGCGACCACGTCGGTCAGCTCCCGGTGCGGCTTTCCCGCCGCGAGGACCGCCATCGCGGCGTCGACCTCGCCCAGGTCGACGCCCTGCGCGGCGGCGCGGGCGATGTTCTCGGCCGAGACGATGGGTGCGATCGCCGCGACCTGTTCACCGGTGACCGCCCCGGCGAGGAACGCGGCCTGCACCGCGGGCAACTGCTCACACGCCCGCCCCGTCGCGACCAGCCGCGCGGCCGCCGCAGGCGAGAGGTGCCCGTGCCCGCGCAGCCACGACCCCATCGTCTTGGCGCCGTCGTGCTCGGCGGCCTGCGCCAGCTCCCCCTGCTGCACCGCACGGGCCAGGTGCGCGGCCAGCTTGTTGGTGGCGACCAGCAGCAGCCGCACCCGCTCGTTGAGCTGCGGCCCGGACATCGCGGTCAGGTCGTCCTCGGCGAGGGCGTCGACCGCCGCCAGCACCTCGGCCACGACGCCTCCCACCGACCCGAACACACGTGCGAAGTCTATCGCCTCGGCGCGCTCATCGCAGGACGAATCCCCAGCTCAGCGGCCTGTCCACAGATGCAGGGGAGGTGTCGACACCCAGACCGGGGGCCGCGTCACCAACATCGGTCAGCCCGGGAGAACGACGGCGACGCCGGCCGAACGCCGCGCCTGCGGCAGGACTCCTGGACATCCGGCCACCGGCGCGGCGGCCCGCCACCGCGAGGCCCCAGGCGGTGCGGCCGTGGGTGCGGCGGTACGTCTACGAGCGGGTCCTCGACAGCGGGCGCTGCGTCGGCCTGCCGAACGACCGGCACGATCTGGTCGGCCTCATGGGCGACGACGACCCGCCCGCCTCGCCGCCGCGGGTCGCGCTGCTCCGCGACGGCCAGGACCCGCTGGGCCGAGGAGCACACGGTGTGGTGGGCTCCCGGGCATGAGCGCCCCGCCGATGACCGCCTGGCCGCCCACCGAGCCGACCGAGGTCGAGCTGGTCAGCGGGGACGCGCGGCTCGCCGTCGACCTGCGCGGCGGCGGGCTGCGCGCGCTCACGGTGGGCGACTGGGCCGTCCTCGACGGCTACCCGGCCGGCACGGTGCCCGTGGGGCGCCGCGGCGGCGTGCTGCTGCCCTGGCCCAACCGGCTGCGCGACGGGCGGTGGACCTGGGAGGGGCAGCAGCTCCAGCTCGACACCGCCGGCCCCGGCAAGCCCGCCGCACACGGGCTGGTCACCTGGCAGCAGTGGTCGGTGCTGGCCCGCCACTCCGACGCGCTCACCGTGGGCACCGTCGTCGAGGCGCGGCCGGGCTACCCGTTCCGCCTCGCCGCCGCCGTCGACACGCACCTGACCGGGACGGGGCTCACGGTCACCGTCCGGGTCCGCAACGCCGGCGACCGCCCGGCGCCCTTCGGCGCCGGCATGCACCCCTACCTGTCGGTGGGCGCCACGGCCGACGGCGGCATCGGCGACGCCGAGCTGACCGTCCCCGCCCGGACCGCGCTCGACCTCGACGGCGGCCTGCCCACCGGCAGCCGCCGGCCCTTCGACGGGGCGGTCGGCCGGATCGGCGACCGGGCCCTGGACGACGCCGTCACCGACCTCGACCGCGACGGCGACGGCTGGGCCCGCGTCCTCCTCCGCGGCAGCGCGGGGACCCTCGAGCTCGCCGTCGACGGCGCGTGGCCGTGGCTGCAGGTCTACAGCGGCGAGACGCTCCCGGAGGGCCAGCGCCGCCGCAGCCTCGCCGTCGAGCCCATGACCTGCCCGCCCAACGCGCTCGCCGACGGCGTCGACCTCGTCGTCCTCGACCCGGGGGAGACCTGGTCGGGCACGTGGACCCTCACCTGGACGGGAGCCTGACGTGCGCGTGCAGGAGCTGTGGCGCTACCCCGTCAAGTCGCTGCAGGGCGAACGCCTCGACGCCGTCGACGTCGGCCCGGAGGGGGTCACCGGCGACCGGCAGTGGGCGCTGTTCGACCGCTCGACCGGCTACGGGCTGACCGCGCGCCGGGTCCCCGACCTGCTCTTCGCCGCCGCCCGGCTGCGCGCCGACGGCGGCGTGGAGGTGGTGCTGCCCGACGGCACGGTGACCACCGACGACGGCGTCCTCTCCGACTGGCTGGGCCGCGCGGTGACGCTGCGTGCCGCGGAGACCGACCGCGGGCCGCGGCACTACGAGGCCCCCGACGACGACGAGGACGTCTGGGACGCCTTCGAGGGAGCCTCGGGCGCCTTCCACGACAGCTCGCGCATCCGGGTCTCGCTGGTCTCCACCGGCACGCTCGGCACCTGGGACCGGCGGCGGTTCCGCGCCAACGTGCTGCTCGACGGCGCCGGCGAGGACGCCCTGGTGGGCAGCACCGTCCGGCTGGGCACCGCCGTGCTCGACGTGCTCAAGCCGGTCAGCCGCTGCGTCATGGTCACCCGGCCCCAGCCCGGCGGCATCGCCCGCGACAACGGGATCCTCAAGACCATCCACCGCGAGCGGGCCAGCACGCTGGCGGTCGGTGCCCTGGTGCCGGTGCCCGGCCGGGTGGCGGTCGGCGACGAGCTCGTCCCCGCGTGAGGATGCGGGCGTGCGCACCGTCGAGCTCCGTCCCGGTGAGGACACCATCCGTCTCGGCCAGCTGCTCAAGCTGGTCGACGCCGTCCCCACCGGCGCGCAGGTGAAGGACGTGCTGGTCACCGGCGCGGTGCGGGTCAACGGCGAGCCCGAGGACCGTCGCGGCCGGCAGGTCCGCCGTGGCGACGTCGTCTCCGTCGAGGGCGCCGAGGACGTGCGCGTCACGTGAGTTCCACGTGGAACGAGGCGGCGCCGTGGATCGGGCGGCGGGCCGGCGTCTGGGACCCGGTCGTGCCCCGGTGGCCGGACGACGCCCCGCCGGGACCCGACTTCGCCGGCATCCGGGCCGAGTTCGACGTCCCCGAGGACTTCCCGCCCGAGGCGCTCGCGGAGGCCGCGCGCCCGCCGGTGCTCCCCGACGAGGACGCCACCGACGTCGAGCTGGTGACCGTGGACCCGCCGGGCAGCCGGGACCTCGACCAGGCCGTGCACCTGCAGCGGGACGGCGACGGCTGGCTGGTCCGCTACGCGATCGCCGACGTCGGCGCGGTGGTCCGGCCGGGCGGCGCGCTCGACGTCGAGGCCCGCCGCCGCGGCCAGACGCTCTACAGCCCCGACCGGCGCACGCCGCTGTACCCGCCGGAGCTCAGCGAGGGCGCCGCCAGCCTGCTCGCCGGCCAGGAGCGGGCCGCGGCGCTGTGGACCGTCCGGCTCGACGCCGACGCCGCGGTGCGCGCGGTCGACGTGCGCCGCGCCCGCGTCCGCAGCCGCGCACAGCTGGCCTACCCCGACGTCCAGGCGCGCGCCGACGCCGGCACCCTCCCGGAGCCGATCGCGCTGCTGCCCGAGCTGGGGCGGCTGCTCGAGCAGGCCGCTGCCGCCCGCGGCGCCATCGAGCTGGGCACCCCCGAGCAGCAGGTGGTGCGCACCGAGGCGGGCGGCTGGACGCTGGTCGCCCGCAGCGACCTGCCCGTCGAGCGGTGGAACGCGCAGGTCTCGCTGCTCACCGGCCGGGTCGCCGCGGCGCTGATGCTCGACGCCGGCGTGGGCCTGCTGCGCACGCTGCCGCCCGCCCGGGCGGAGGACGTCGCCCGGCTGCGCCGGCTGGCGCCCGCGCTGGGTGTCGAGTGGCCCGCCGGCGCCGGCGCCGGGGAGGTGCTCGCCGGTCTCGACGGCGGCGACCCGCGGCACGCGGCCTTCCGGGAGGAGGCGGCCACCCTGCTGCGCGGCGCGGCCTACACCGCCTTCGACGGCGCCGCGCCCGAGCAGACCGGGCACGCCGGGGTGGGCGCGCCGTACGCGCACGTCACCGCGCCGCTGCGCCGGCTGGTCGACCGGTTCGCCACCGAGGTGTGCCTGGCGCTGGCGGCCGGCCGCGAGCCCGACCCCGCCGTCCGCGCCGCGCTGCCGGAGCTGCCGGCGGCCATGGCCGCCTCCGACCGGCGCACCCGCGCGGTGGAGCGGGCCGCCGTCGACGCCACGGAGGCCTGGTTGCTGGCCGGCCGCACGGGAGAGGAGTTCGACGCGGTGGTGGTGGACGTGGACGACGATCGGGGCACCGTCGTGATCGCCGAGCCGGCCATCCGCGCCCGCTGCGGCGGGACCGGCCTGGAGCCCGGCTCCCGGGTGCGGGTGCGGCTGGTCGAGGCCGACGTCGCCCGGCGGTCGGTGCGGTTCACGGTGGTGGAGGACTGATGCGCGAGCCGTACCTGGCCGGGAGGCTGCAGGGCTTCGGGACGACGGTGTTCGCCGAGATGAGCGCGCTCGCGGTGGCCACCGGGTCGATCAACCTGGGTCAGGGCTTCCCCGACACCCCCGGTCCCGCCGAGGTGCTCGACGTCGCCCGGGCCGCCATCGGCACGCCCGCCGACCAGTACCCGCCCGGCCCCGGGACGCCGGAGCTGCGGGCCGCCGTCGCCGCGCACCTCGAGCGCTTCCGCGGCCTGACCTACGACCCCGACACCGAGGTGCTCGTCACCGCCGGCGCCACCGAGGCGCTCACCGCCGCGCTGCTGGCGCTCGTCGAGCCCGGCGACGAGGTGGTGCTGCTCGAGCCGATGTACGACAGCTACGCGGCGGCGATCGCCATGGCCGGCGGCGTCGTCCGCCCGGTGCCGCTCACCCCGCCGCCGCCCGGCACCGACGGTGGCCACTGGACGTTCGACCCCGCCGACCTCCGTGCCGCGATCACCCCGCGCGCCCGGCTGCTGCTGCTGAACTCCCCGCACAACCCCACCGGCACCGTGCTCGACCGCGCCGAGCTCGCCGAGGTGGCCGAGGTGGCGCTCGGGGCCGGGCTGCTGGTGCTCACCGACGAGGTCTACGAGCACCTGGTCTTCGGCGGCGCCGAGCACGTCTCGGCGGCCACCCTGCCGGGCATGCGCGAGCGCACGCTGGTGGTCGGCAGCGGCGGCAAGACGTTCAACACGACCGGCTGGAAGATCGGCTGGATCTGCGGCCCGGCACCGCTGGTGGCCGCCGTCCGCACCGCCAAGCAGTTCCTCACCTACGTCAACGGCGGGCCGTTCCAGCCGGCGATCGCGGCGGGGCTCGCGCTGCCCGACGCCTTCTTCACCGGCATCGCCGCCGACCTCGAGCGGCGGCGGGACGTGCTGGTCGCGGGACTGCGGGAGGCGGGACTGCCGACCATCAGTCCGCAGGCGACCTACTTCGCCACCGTCGACGTCCGCGACGTGCGGCCCGACGGCGACGGTCTGGCGTTCTGCCGCGAGCTGCCCACCCGGGCCGGGGTGGTCGCCGTCCCCTCGGGGGTCTTCTACACCCGCGAGCACGCCGACCTGGGCCGCTCGCTGGTGCGCTTCGCCTTCTGCAAGCGCGACGAGGTGCTGACCGAGGCGGTTGCCCGGCTGGGGAGGATGGCGGCATGAGGTCCGGACCGGGAGGTCAGCTGTGAGGTTCGCCGTGGTCCAGCACGACATCGTCTGGGAGGACCGCGAGGCCAACTACGCCCGGCTGGCGCCGCAGGTGGCCCGGGCGGCCGCGGCCGGGGCGGAGTTCGTGCTGCTCAGCGAGACGTTCTCCACCGGCTTCTCCATGACGCCGGGCATCGGCGAGCCCCAGGACGGGCCGTCGGCGCAGTTCCTGTGCGAGCAGGCCGCCGAGCACGGCGTGTGGGTGGCCGGCAGCTGCCCGGAGGTCGCCCCGGGCGAGCGGCTGCCGTACAACTCGCTGGTGCTCGCCGCCCCCGACGGCGCGGTGCACCGCTACCGCAAGCTGCACCCGTTCACCCACGGCGGCGAGGCCGAGCGCTACCTGGCCGGCGACGCGCCGGTGAGCCTGACCGTCGGCGGCCTGCGGGTCACCCCGTTCGTCTGCTACGACCTGCGCTTCGGCGACGTGTTCTGGACGGCGGGCCCGACCACCGACGTCTACCTCGTGACGGCGAACTGGCCGGCCTCCCGCCGGCACCACTGGACGACGCTGCTGCGGGCGCGCGCCATCGAGAACCAGGCCTACGTGGTCGCCTGCAACCGCGTCGGCACCGGCGGCGACGGCATCGAGCACGCCGGCGACAGCCAGGTGATCAGCCCGATGGGCGAGGTGCTGGCCAGCGCCGCGGGCGGCGAGACCCTGGTGCTCGCCGACGTCGACGCCGCCGAGGTCGCCGCCACCCGCGAGCGCTTCGCCTTCCTCGCCGACCGCCGCAGCTAGGGGCTCAGCGCGGCGGCGCCGGCGTCTGGTCGACGGCGATCTGCTCGCGCTGCACCTGCTCGGTGACGCGCTCCTGGCCCTCGACCAGCTCGGTGCGCAGCCGCACCCGCTCGACCGGCACCACCTCGACGCCCACCACCGGGCGCTCGGCGTGCAGCACGATCTCCTCGGGCAGGCCGGCGCCGAGCCCGACGGGACCGCCGGCCGGGGCGGGCGCGCCGGTGCCCGCGGGCGCCAGCGACTCGCCGGGCACGTCGGGGGCGTCGAGGGGCACGTGCTCGACCCGGATCTCCTCGCGGCGGATCGGCACGGTCACCTGCACCTCCTCGGTGACGACGTACTTGACCAGCCGGACGCGGGTGGCCGCCACCTGCTCGGTGCCCACCCGCAGCTGCTCCTCGCTGCGCACCATCGACCCGTCGGACGCCTGCCGGGGCGGCGCGTCCTGGGCCGCGGCCGGCACCTCGGCCGGCACCGCGGCCTGCGGTGCGGTCTGCGGCGGGACGGCGGCCGGTACGCCGCCGGCCGCGCCCACGGGGGCCACGCGCTGCGTCGCGGCCGCGGGTGCCGCCGCGGCCGCCGCCCCAGGTGCCGTCGTGGGTGCTGTCGCCCCCGCGTCCCGCACGGCGGACGGGTCGTCGGCCGGCCCGGCACCCGCGGGGGACAGGCCCGTGTCGCTGTGCGACCACGTGCCGGTGCCCGGGGCGGCCGCGGCGGCCGGCGCGGCGGCGTCCGGCCCCGGTGTGGTGAGGCCGTAGTGCCGGCGCAGCTGGTCCTCCTCGTCGGGGCCCAGGTGGTCCCCGCGCAGGTGGGGCGCGGAGCGGACCGCCTCCTTGCCCACCGGCACGCGCAGCACGCCGTCGGTGAAGGAGGCCTGCGTCGCGGGCACGATCGAGTGGCGGGTGCCGAACAGGCCGGTGGCGACGGCCACCCAGGTGGGTGCGCCGGTGCGGTCGTCGACGAAGAAGCTCTCGACGGTGCCGATCTTCTCGCCGTCCGGACCCTGCGCGGTGCTGCCGATGGCCGCCGACAGGTCTCGCTCGCTCAACACGCTGCTCGCCTCCTCGGAACGCCCGCTCTGGCGTCGCTCGGGCGGGACAGTGCCCGCTCTGACGTGCCCCGACACCCGTCCGGCACCTACCGTCGGGAACGGCAGCCCAGGTCGGAGGAGGACGTCGTGACCAGCGGACAGCTCGAGGTGGAACGCAAGTTCGAGGCGGGGCCGGACGTGGTCCTGCCCGACCTCACCGGCGTCGGCGGGGTCGCCGCGGTGGGCGACGTCGTCACCCACGACCTCGACGCCACCTACTGGGACACCCCCGACCTCCGGCTGGCCCGCGCACGGGTGACGCTGCGCCGCCGCACCGGCGGCACCGACGCCGGCTGGCACCTCAAGCTGCCCACCGCCGCCGCGGGTTCGCGCCGGGAGATCCACGCCCCGCTGGGCGTCCGGCGCACCCAGGTGCCGCGCGCGGTGACCGAGCCGGTCACCGCCGTCCTGCGCGGCGTGCGGCCGGGACCGGTCGCCACCCTGCGGACCACCCGGCAGGTGACACCGCTGCTCGACGACGGCGGCCGGGTGCTGGCCGAGGTCGCCGCCGACACCGTCACCGGCACCGCCCTGGCCGCCGAGGACGGCGGGGCCGCGACGACCACCACCTGGCGGGAGGTGGAGGTGGAGCTCGTCGAGGGCGACGAGGCGCTGCTCGACGCGGTCACCGCCGCGCTGGCCGACGCGGGCATCCGGCCCTCCGACGTCCCCTCGAAGCTCTCCCGCGTCCTGGCCGACCGGCTCGCCGCCCTCGCGCCCGCCCCGCTGCGGCCGCCCGCCCCCGACGCGGAGGACGGCGGGAGGAGGGCGAAGAAGGGCGGGAAGGGGAGGAAGCGCGACCGGGGCGGGCCGACGGCGGCCGACGTCGTCCTCGCCGCGCTGCGGACCCAGGCCCGCGCCCTGCAGACCGCTGACATCGCCGTGCGCACCGGCGACCCCGAAGGCGTGCACGACCTGCGCGTGGCCTGCCGGCGGCTGCGCAGCATCCTGGCCGCCTTCCGGCCGGTCCTCGACCGCACCGCCACCGACCCGGTCCGCGACGAGCTGCGGTGGATCGGCGCGGAGCTCTCCGGCGCCCGGGACGGCGAGGTGGCGCTCGAGCACCTCCGGGCCGTCGTCGCCGAGCAGCCGGTCGAGCTGGTCCGGGGCCCGGTGGCCGCCCGGCTGCGCTCCACCGAGGTGGCCGACGTCGAGCGCGGCCGCAAGGCCGCCGTCCGGGCGCTGTCGGACCGCCGCCACCTGGCGCTGCTCGACTCCCTCGACGCGCTGCTGGCCGACCCGCCGCTCGCCGCGGCCGCCGGCGAGCCGGCGCACGCCGTCCTCGCCGACGCGGTCAAGCGCGCCGGCAAGCGGCTGACCGCGCGCATCGACGAGGCCCGCGAGCGCGAGGCGGTGGACCCCGGCGCCCACCAGGAGGACACCGAGCACGCGCTGCACGAGGCCCGCAAGGCCGCCAAGCGGGTCCGCTACACCGCGGAGGTCGCCGCACCGGTCCTCGGTGCGCCCGCCGAGGCGCTGGTCACCTGCACGAAGCAGGTGCAGGACGTGCTCGGCGAGGCCCAGGACACCGTGGTCACCCGCGCCTGGTGCCTGCGCCTGGCCACCGCTGCCGTCGGCGCCGGGGAGGACACCTTCACCTACGGCCGGCTGCACAGTCTGGAGGAGGCCCGCGCCGAGCACGCCGACCAGGCCTTCTGGGTCCTCGAGCCGGGCCTGCGCGCCGCGGTCAAGGCGGCCGCCCGGGCGTAACCTGTCCGTGGTCCGACCGCTCCCCGGGGGCGGCCTGCTCGCAGGGCCCCGCCGCGAGCTTGCGAGTGGTGGGGGGCGAGGAGGTCCTTCCGCTGTCCCTGATCGGTCTGCTGGGGTTCGCGACGGTCGTCCTGGTGGCGGTGGCCCTGCTGCACGGCTACCTGTGGTGGCGGCTGGTCCGCAGCACCACCCGCCCGGGACGGCTGCGCCGCCGGCTCACGTGGCTCACCGTCCTCCTGGCGCTGCTGCCCGCCGTCGCCGTGCTGACGCGGCGGGACCTCTCGCTCTCGGCACAGGCCCCGCTGGCCTGGTTGGGGTTCACCTGGCTCGGCATCGCCTTCTACGCCTTCCTGGCCCTGCTGGCCCTGGAACCGGTGCGGTCGGCGCTGCGCCTGCTCGACCGCCGTCGGGCGCCCGCCCGCGAGCCCGTGCCCGTCGGCGGCCCCGCCCCGGTGCCGTCCACCGAGCCGTCCACCGAGTCGCCCGCCGAGCCGGCGCCCGACGCGCCGGTGGACCCGTCCCGGCGGCTGTTCATCGCCCGCTCCCTCGCGGTCACGGCCGGGGTGGCGGCGCTGGGCACCGCCGGCACCGGCGTGTACCTGGCCAACTCCGCGCCCGTCGTCCGCCGGGTGCCGGTCACCCTGCCGCGGCTGGACCCGGCCCTCGACGGGCTGCGGGTCGTCACCTTCTCCGACGGCCACCTGTCGGCCACCTACGGCGGACGGCGCTTCGAGCGGCTGGTGGAGATCGTCAACGCCCAGCGCCCCGACGTCGTGGCGATCGTGGGCGACCTGGTCGACGGCGAGGTCGACGAGCTGCGCGAGGAGGCCGCCCCGCTGGCCGACCTGGTCAGCGAGCAGGGCGTCTACTTCGTCACCGGCAACCACGAGTACTTCGTCGACACCCGCGCGTGGTTGCGCCACCTGCCCACCCTGGGTGTGGAGGTGCTGCGCAACGAGCGGGTGCCGATCACCCGCGGCGGGGCGTCGTTCGACCTCGCCGGCATCGACGACCGGACGGCCGCGCGCTCCGGCGTCCCCGGGCACGGCGCCGACCTCGACGCGGCGCTCGACGGCCGCGACGACGCCACCCCGGTGGTGCTGCTGGCCCACCAGCCGTTCATGGTGGAGCAGGCCGCGGCCGCCGGCGTGGACCTGCAGCTGTCCGGGCACACGCACGGCGGGCAGCTGTGGCCCTTCGACTACGCGATCCGGCTGGACCAGCCCGCCGTCGAGGGCCTGTCCCGGCACGGCGACACCCAGCTCTACGTCACCGCCGGCGCCGGCTACTGGGGACCACCGATGCGCGTCGGGGCCCGCCCGGAGGTCACCGTGGTCGAGCTGCGCGCACCGACCGGGTGACCGCGACAGACGTCTCATACGACATGACGTCCGCAGACGTCTACCTGCGCCTAGGGTGGGGCGCGTGACGGCGGCGACGGCGGGACCGAAGTACCTCTCGGTCCGGGAGCACCTCCGGCGCCGGGTCGCGGCGATGCCGGAGGGCGCGCTGCTGCCGCCGGAGCCCACGCTGTGCGCCGAGTACGGCGTCAGCCGGATCACCCTGCGCCGCGCCGTCGACGGCCTGGTCGCCGACGGCCACCTCGTGCGCGAGCAGGGCCGCGGCACCTACGTCACCCGCCCGGCGATCCGGCACGAGTACCGCGAGAGCTTCGTGCACCGCATCGCCGGGTGGAGCTCGGTGATGGCCGAGCAGGGCGCCCAGGTCGGCACGACGGTGCTGCAGCAGCGCGTCGTCCCGGCGTCGCCGTCCGTGGCCGCCGAGCTCGCCGTCGAGGTGGCCACCGACGTCGTGGAGCTCGAGCGCCTGCGCAGCGTCGACGGCGCCCCCAACCACGTCGCGCACAGCTTCCTGCCCGCCGCGCGCTACCCGCGCGCCGCCGAGGAGGACTTCACCGAGGGCTCCCTCTACGACTTCCTGCGCCGCGAGTACGGCGCCGACCTCGCCCACGCGCGGATCGTCGTCGACGTCGGCACCGCCGCCCCGGACGAGGCCGACCTGCTGCGCGTCGCCGCGGGCTCGCCGCTGCTGGTCGTGCGCACCACCGTCCGCGACGACGCCGGGCACCCGCTGGTGCACAGCTTCTCCCGCCTGCGCCCCGACGTGAGCCAGGTCGAGTTCGAGGTCTCCGTCACCGGCCGCTGAGTGCCGGCTGCAGGTCGAGCACCATCCGCACGAAGGCGGCCCGCTCCACGGCGTGGGCCAGCAGCTCGTCGGTGACCGGTCCGCCGAGGTGGTCCAGCGGCAGGCTGGTGCAGGGGTACCGGATCAGCGCGGCGGCCACCACGGCGCGGAGCAGCCGGTCGACCGGCACCTCGAGTCCCTCGGCGGCCAGCCCCTCCGCGTAGGCGCGGACGGCCACGTCGAGCAGCCCGGGCACCTCACCGGGCGGGGCGGTGCCCTCCTCGGCGCGGCCGAAGACCAGCGGGACGACGTCGAAGCCCGCGGGCGCCGGGGTGGACGTGCCCCAGTCGACCAGGACGAACGTCCCCGGCGCGGCCGCCGGGCGCAGCAGGTTCATCGGGGTGGCGTCCCCGTGCGCGGGCAGCTCCGGGACGCTCCCGAGCTCCGTGACCAGGGCGGGGACGCGGCCGGCCAGGTCGGCCAGGTCGGTCCGCAGCGCGGCCACCTCGGCCAGCCGCATCGCCGGGTGGGACCAGGTGTCGTCCGCGGCCAGCAGCGGCAGCGCGTGGCCGCCCAGCCGGTGGGCGACGTAGTTGCCGAGGAACGAGTCGGCGGGCACCACCAGCCGCGGCTCGCACCGGCGGCGCACCGCGGCCCGGCCCAGCAGCGTCGCCGCGCGCCGCACGTCGTCGGCCGTCCAGGGCTCCGCGGTCACCGCGACGTCCTCCAGCCACAGGGTGACCCGGTCGCCGGGGCCCTCGGCGACGTGCACGAGGTCCGGCATCCGCAGGCCCGGCGGCAGGTGGCCCGCCGTCGCGGAGGCGTAGACGTCGGCCTCGATCCGCCACGGGACCAGCGAGTCGATGAGCTCCCGCGCCGGCGGCGGCACCTCCGGCGGCAGGCCCTCCCGGGCGCGCTGCAGCTCCTTGGTCACCAGCCGCAGCGTCACCGGCCCGTCCGCGTCGCGGGCGGTGACCGCCACCCGGGTGAGCGCGCGGGTGGTCGGGGCGGAGATGCGGTGCCGGACCGGCGTGCACGCGACGTCCTCCACGCGGAGGCCGGGCCGGCCGGTCCAGCGGCGCAGGCCAGCCAGCAGGTCGGCCACCGCCGTGCCGCCGGGGAGGCCGGGCACCGGGGAGGGCGCCGGACGAGGGGAGGTCGTCATCGCGGGCTCCGTGGGAGGATGGTCAAGCCGCTTGTCTACTCGGGGAGATGGTGGGGCACCGTGTCCGATCCCGTCAACGGGGAACCGCTCGTCGTCGTGCTGCTCGAGCACGCGATGCACCGGGTCCGCGCCGAGCTCTACGCGCTGAGCGACGAGTCCTTCCCCGGCCTGCGGACGCGGCACTACCGGCTGCTGTCCTTCCTCCCGCCGGGGGGCGAGCGGCTGACCCGGCTGACCGCGGCCAGCGGGCTGACCAAGCAGGCGCTGGCCCAGGCGCTGGCCCCGCTGCAGGCCGGCGGCTACGTCGAGGTGGTGCCCGACCCCTCCGACCGGCGCGCCCGGCTGGTCCGGCTCACCGACCGCGGCCGGGAGGCCACCGCCGCGGTCCGCCACCGGCTGGCCGCCGTCGAGCGGGAGTGGGCCGCCCGGGTGGGGGAGGAGCGCTACGCCGTGGCCCGGGCGGTGCTCACCGACCTCGCGCCGGGGCCGGTTACGGTCGGGGAGTGACCACGGCCAGCGGCAGTCGGGAGGTGGCCGCCCCGCGCGGCCGGGTGTGGCGGGCGCTGGCCGTGCTCGAGCCCTACTGCGCGGTCTGCGACGTCTCCTACGTCGTCGACGGCGCGGCGGCGGGCCCGGGCACCCGGTTCGTCTGCGTGCCTGGCCGGCTCGGCGAGGACGAGGAGCCCCGCGCCGGCGCCCCCCGCGGGGAGATCGTCGAGTGGGAGCCCGAGCGGGTCGTGGCCACCCGGCTGCAGCTCACGCCCGAGACCTGGACGACGCGCATCGAGCTCGCCGACGGCGCCGCGGGCGGCACGCTGGTCACCGTCACGCTCACCCACGAGCCGCGCCGGGTGCGGCTGGCCGACCGGCTCTCCCGCACGTCGATGCAGCGGGTGGTGCAGCGCACCGTCGACGGCGAGCTGGACAAGCTCCCGGCGCACGTCGAGCAGGTCGCCGCCGACTGACCGTGGCGCGGGACACGCGTCGGGGCCACCGGCACGGGTAGAGCAGGGGCCGGAGCACCCGGCGACCCGCCCGGTGCCGCATCCTCTGGAGGACAGTCGTGATCGGATTCCTCGTCGCCGGCCTGGTCATCGGGGCCCTGGCCCGCCTCATCGTCCCGGGCCGGCAGCGCCTGGGCATCCTCGCCACCCTCGCCCTGGGCGTGGTCGGCTCCCTCATCGGCGGGCTGATCGCCCAGTTCTTCGGCACCGGCAGCATCTGGGAGCTCAACGTCCTGGGCTTCGTCCTCGCCGTGGTCGCCGCCGTGCTGCTCATCGGCGTCGCCGAGAGCGTCGCGGGTCGCTCGAACCGCTCCGTCCGGCGCTGACCCCCCACGGGGAGCCGGTCGGCGTCAGAGCTCGACCGACTCCCCGGGGGCCAGCCGGCCGTACGGGGTGGTCGTGCCCGGTCCGCGCTCGCCGAGCAGCCCGCCCACCAGGCCCAGCCCGGTGTCGTTGAGCAGGCCGTCGTGCACGGCGAAGGCCTGGTCGGCGTCGACCGCCCGCACGTAGTCGATCACCTCGGCCACCTTCGACCAGGGCGCGTGCACCGGCAGCAGCAGCGTGGGCACCGGTGTCCCCGGGACGGTGAGCGCGTCGCCGGGGTGGAACACCAGGCCCTCGACGAGGAAGCCGACGTTGCGCACACGGGGGAGCTCCGGGTGGATGACCGCGTGCCACTCGCCGTGCACCTGCACCTCGAAGCCGGCCGCGGTCAGCGTGTCGCCGTCGCCGACGGCGTGCACGCGGGAGCCGAGCCCCTCGAAGAGCTGCGCGACGGACGGGTTCGTCCACACCTCCAGCGCCGGGTCGGCCTCCAGCGCCGCCCGCAGCCGGTCGGGCACCACGTGGTCGGCGTGCTCGTGGGTGACCAGCACCGCCGTGGCGCCGTCGAGCACCGCGGGGTCGGTGTAGCCGCCCGGGTCGACGACCAGCCGCCGGTCGCCGTCGCTGATCACGACGCAGGCGTGCCCGTGCTTCGTCAGCTCCATGGGCGCATCCTGCCGCCCGGTCCGGGGGAGCGCCCCCTCACCCGTTTGGGTGAGCGGGCGGTGCGGGGCCTCCCGGGCCGGTCGGCCGCTGCCGACCCTCCCTGCATGGCCGCTCCGTCCGCTCCCGCCTCCACCGTCCCGACGCCGTTCGCCGCCACCTCCTTCGCCGCCGCCCGCAGCCGGGCGCACGGGCCCACCGCCGCCCTCTGGCACGCCGTCGAGGTGCACCGCCCGGCCGGCGAGGTCGACGGCGCCTGCGAGCTCACCCTCTGCGGCACGCTGGCCCGGGTCAGCGTCGACGAGCCCTGGCCCACGGAGGCGCGCGACGTCTGCGTCCCCTGCGTGGTGCTCAGCCGCCCCTCCGCGCGCTGACGGCGGGACGCGCTCAGGCGTCCTGGGCCAGCTCCGCCCGCAGGCGGGCCAGCAGGTCCGACCGGGTCCCGGCACCCAGCCGCTGGCGCATCCGCGAGACGTGGTGCTCCACGGTCTTCGCCGAGATGAACAGCGTCAGCCCGATCTCCCGGTAGGTCCGCCCCTCCACCACCAGCCGGGCCACCTCCCGCTCCCGGTCGCTGAGCGCCCCGGGGACGGTCGCCGGGCCGGCGTCGTCCCCCGGCTCGGCCACGGGATCGGGTGCCCCGCCGCCGACCAGCGTCCGCGCGCAGGCCAGCAGCGCCGCGCGCGACCGCGGGTCCCCGGCCCGGGCCGCGGCCTGCCCGGCCAGCAGCGAGCCGTCCCAGCCCAGCCCGACCTCGGCCAGCGCCTCGGCGACGGCCAGCACGGCCGGCGGGTCGACCTCGTCGGTGAGCACCCGCAGCCAGGTCCGCCCGGCCTCGGCCAGCGTGGCCGCGTAGGGGCTGGTGCGCGCGGCCGCCACCAGCGCGGCCGCGTGCGGCCGCAGGGCCGCCGGGTCGTCGGTGATGATCGCCGCCTGCGCGCCGCTCCAGTGCAGCGGCGCCGCCCACAGCTGCGGATCGCCCAGCCGGCGCAGCAGGGCCTGTGCCTCGGCCAGGTGCGACCGCAGCCGGTCGCCGTCGCGCAGCCGGGCCGCGGCCACGACCAGCTCCCCCAGCGGCAGCAGCGTGAACAGGTCCACCGGGTGCCGGACGACGGCCTCGCGCGCCCGCACCCACGCCCGCACCAGCCCCGGGACGTCGCTGCTGCGGCGGGCCAGCCCCACCTCCAGCGCCTGCAGGTACACCTCGTCGCGCGGCTCGAGGGATCCCCGGGCGGCGTCCTGCGCCTCGCCCGCCAGCTCCCGGGCGCGGCCGGTCCGGCCGGCCAGCATGGCGATCCAGGCCAGCAGCAGCAGGTGCCGGGGCCGGGCCGGGACTCCGCCCAGGTCGGTGGCGACCGCCCGCTGCAGGACCGACTCGGCCACCGCCAGCTCGCCGCAGTGCAGCGCGACCAGCGCGGCCAGCGCGGAGGGCGTGTCGGGCAGCAGCGCGGTGCGGCCCACCGGCTCCAGCAGCGCCGCGGCACGGGTGAGCGTGGACAGCGCGGCGGAGATCCCGTCGGCGGCCTCGGTCCCCGAGCGCAGCGAGCAGGTCACCCCCTCGGCGGCGAGCTCCTCGCTCACCGACAGCACCGACGTCCCGCACGGACGGCCCTCCGCCAGGACGGCGGCGGCCTCCTCCCGCGCCCCGGTGGCCAGCAGCGCCAGCGCCGCCGACCCGGCGCGGTCCCGGCCGGCCAGCCGGTACACCTCGGCGGCCCGGCCCAGCAGGCCGCGCTGGGCCAGCACCGCCGCGACCACCCCGGCCGCGCGCGGGCGGTCGTCGGCCCCGGGGTCGGCGAGGGCGGCGTCGGCCCAGCGCAGCGCCCCGTCCAGGTCGCCGGTCAGGGCCGCGGCGTGCGCCCGGCGGGCGGCCAGGCAGGACACCGGGGAACCGCTGTCGGCCGCCGCGCCGAGCAGCTCGCCGGCCAGCGCCGGGTCCACGGTGAGCGCCACGTCGGCCTGCCGCTCCAGCAGCGCCGCCGCCGTGCGGTCGCGCACCCGCTCGGCGGCCAGCCCCCGCGCCAGGTCCACCGGCTCCTCGCCCCGCCCGACCAGCACGCCGAGCAGCAGCCGGCGGGTGCGCCGGGTGACGTCGGCGGGCGTCGTGGCCAGCAGCACCTGGCGGACCAGCGGCACCACCTCGCCGCCGGCCAGCAGGTAGCCGGTGGCCCGGCTCGCGGCGATCAGCTCGGCGACCTGCGCCTCGGGGACGTCGAGCAGCTCAGCGAGGACCTCGTCGTCCAGGGGGGCGCCGGCCGCGACGGCGTGCAGCAGGGGGCGGGTCCGCTCGTCCAGGGCGTCGAGGTCGGCGTGCAGCCGGGCCAGCACCTCCTCGGGGACCGGCGGCAGCCCCGGCAGCACCGCCCGCCCGGGAGTCCGGCCGGCCCGGCCGTCGCGGGGGGCGAGCGCGCCCAGCAGGCCGTGGACCAGCGCCGGCAGACCGCCGGTGCCGGCCAGGACGGCCTCGGCCAGCGCCGGCGTCGCGGCCGACCCCAGGTACTCCCGCGTCCAGCCGGCCACCGCGGCGCGGTCGGCGTGGCCGAGCACCACGGAGTGCCGGTCGACGGCGAGCTCGCCGAGCAGCCCGGTGAGCGCGGGCGGCCGCGGCCAGGGGCGGGCCGCGAGCACGACCCGGCCGGCGGGCCCCAGCAGCGCCCGGCGCACCCGCTCGGCGACCTCCGCGGTCATCCGGTGGCCGTCGTCCACGACGAGGACGCACCCGTCGGGGACCCGGGCCGGGTCGGCGGTGCGGCCGTCGAGGACCGGCAGCCCGGCCCGCCGGTGGGCGGCGGCCACCTCCTCGAGCAGGTGGGTCTTGCCCGTGCCTCCGGGCCCCTGCACGACCAGGGCCCGTGCACCTTGCTGGGCCAGGGCGCCGCCCCGCGTCCCGGACGGGCGGGGTGCGGGCAGGCCGGCGACGGCGGCCAGGGCGGTCCCGTAGACCGCCCCGTGCAGGAGGGCGCCGTCGAGCGCGCCGACCGTGGTCACGGGGCCACCGGGGTGGACGTGCCGGGGGCGGTGTCCGTGCCGTCGGCGGCCGACTCGTCCGTCGCCGCTCCCGTCCCCGTCGCCGTGCCCGTCCCCGTCGCCGTCCCCGTGCCCGGGTCGCCGGTTCCCGTCCCCGGGTCGCCGGTCGTCGCGTCGGGCTCGGGGTCGGTGGTCGGGGCGGGCGGGGTGGTCGTCTCCGTGGGAGGGGCCGGGGTCCCCGGCGGCTCCGTCCGGACGGGGCTCGGCGCCGTGGGCGTGACGGCCTGCGCGGTGTCCTCGGCGGGCTGCGTCGTGCCCGGGGCGCCGGTGGTGGCCGTCCCACGGGCCGGCGGTGCCCCGGCCGTCGTCGACGACGTGCCTGAGGGGGCCCCGGCCGTCCCGGGGGTCCGGCCCGCCGCGCCCGTGCCGGTGGGGGCCCCGGCCGCCGGGGCGGTCGCGGGACCGCCGGTCGTGGTGGGGGCGGTGCCCGTCCCGTCCGCGCTCCCCGGCCGGGCGGCCGCGACCGCGCCGTCCCCTGCGGGGGAGGGGTTCCCGGCGGGGTCCCCGCTCCCCCCGGTGGCCGGGGGCGGGCTGCCGGCCACCGGGGGCGCGGCTCCCTCCGTCGTGGGCTCCACCTGCTGGCCCCGGGCCACGGGCACGCCCTCGCCGGCCGGCGTCGAGGTGCCCGCCGAGTCGAGCAGGCCGAGGACCACCGGGGGCAGCACCAGCAGGGCGAGCAGCAGGCCGGCCACCACCAGGGAGCGCCCGGCGCGGCGGCGCGGGGTGCCGCCGGGGGAGGCGGGCCGCCCGGGCCGGTGCGTCCCGGCCGCCCGGCGCGCCCGCGCGGAGGGCGCGCGCCGGCCGGCGTCCGCGGCGACGGTCGGCGGCGCGGTGGTGGCCGGGGCGGTGGCGGGCTCGCCGGCGTCCGCGACGGCGGCCGCGGCCAGGCCGGCCGCGCCCAGCGCCGCGGTGAGCCCGGGCTCGGGCTCGCGCGCCAGGGGCCGGCCCAGCTCACCGGAGAGCACCTCGGCGACGACGGGCATCCGCGACGCGCCCCCAGCGAGCACGACCGCGTCCAGGTCGCCGGCGGTGCGGCCGGCCGCCCCGAGCGCGGCCGACAGCCGGCCGGCCGAGTCCTCGACGGCGGCGGTGACGAGTTCGTCGAGCTCCTCCCGGGTGACCCGCACCGTCTCGGGTGCGCCGTCGGCCGGCGGGTCGATCCGGACCCCGACGGCGGTCCGCTCGGAGAGCTCCTCCTTGGCCGCCGCGCAGGCGCCGCGCAGCGCTGCTGCCGTCCGCCCGTCGAGCGGCGTCTCCACGCAGCGGCGGACGAGGCCCAGGAGCGCGTCGTCGACGTCGCGGCCGCCCCACGGCGTCGGGGCCGGGGGCTCGGCCAGGTGCCGCAGCACCGGCGAGGCGGCGTCGTCGGGGTCGGGACCGACGACGGCGAGGTCGAGGGTGCAGGCCCCGAGGTCGTAGACGGCCACGGTCGGCGAGGCGGGCAGCGCGCCGGTGGCCACGAGCCGGGCGGCGGCGGCGACCGCGGTGGAGACCAGCGTGAAGCGCGGCACGCCGGACTCCTGCAGCGCGCGGGCCAGCGCGCCCCGGCGGTGACCGCCCCAGGACGGCGGGACCGTGACGACCGTCCACGCGTCCGGCCGGCCCTCCCGCCGCGCGGCGGCGGCGCGCACCCGCTGCACCACCGCGGCGACCACCGCGGCGGCCGGGACCGCGCGGGACCCGAGCCACACCGGCGTCGCCGCGCCGACGCGAGCCAGGAGGTGCAGCGGCCCGCCGGGGACGTCGTCACCGAGGCGGATGCCGCCGTCGTCGTCGACCGCCAGCGCGGCGGGGGCGGTGCCCGCGCCGCCGAGGGGCAGCGGCTCGGCCTCCGCGGACTCCTCGCGGCAGACCGCCGCGGCGACCGTGCGGTCGCCGACGTCGATGCCCAACCCGTACTCGCCGTTGCGCACAGGCTCCCCCAGTCGTGCCCGGCCGCCGGCCCGTGTGCTGGACCGAGGCGTCGGCGGACCGTAAGTCCCGCGGGTCACACCTGTCTCGGTCACACCGCGTGTCCCGGGCACATCGGTCGGTGAATGGGGGGCGACACCCCGGTCCCCCTAACGCGCAGTCAGCGCGCACCCCCCATCGCGCCACGGGACGAGGGGAGCGGGTCCCGATGACCGGGGCGGGTGTGGCGGGCTGGACTGCCGGGGCCAGCCGGCCGACGACGGACGGCCCGGAAACACGGAGGACCTGCCATGACGAACGTGGCCACCACGGTGATCCAGTACATCCTCGGCCTGCTCCGCGACCCCGAGGCGGCCGAGGCGTACGCGGCCGACCCGGTCGGTGCGCTCGCCGCCGCGGGAGTCGACGCCGAGCCGGCCGAGGTCGACGACCTGATGCCGATGGTCGCCGGGTACGCGCCGGTGAGCTGGGGCGGCTCGGGCAGCGGCGGGGGTGGGCACGACGGGGGCGGGCACGGCTCCGGCGACGGCGGCTACGGCCACCCGCACGCGGTGCACCACGGCGCCGGCCGCTGCGACGACGACGAGCCCGGCGGCGGGACCACCCAGCCCGTCGCCCAGACGCCCCACCACCACGACGACCACGACCACGACTGGCCGACCCGTCACGACTCCGACCACCACGGCGGCGGCCACGGCGGCGGCGCCCCCGCACCCGTCGCGGCCGGCGGCGAGACGGTGGTGATCACCCACCTGCACAACGTCTCCTACAGCCACACCGACGTGGACGTGCAGATAGACGCCTCGCACAGCATCTGGGTCAGCGGCGACGCGACCGCGATCTGGGGCGACGACAACGTCGTCCTCGACGGCACCGGCGTGATCGCCGGCGACGACGTCGAGGACGTCACCGTCGACGCGAGCACCGACAACTCCGTGGACGTCGAGCTCGACGACGTGGGCAACGACTCCTCCGACCACTCGGTCAACGACTCGTTCAACCCCGTCGTCCGGGACAACGTCGTCACCTCCGGCGACGACAGCCCGGTCGTCCAGGACTCCGTGGGCGTCGAGACCGGCGACGGCAGCGTCGTCGGCGGCGACCAGGTCGGCAGCGAGAACGAGGGCGACACCACCGTCGCCGACCGCGGCGGCCAGGTGGGCGACACCACCACCGACGCCTCCGACCACTCCGTCGACAACTCCGTGAACGGCTCGTTCAACGGCAACGACCTCTCCCAGGACAACGACGGCATCGACGACTCCGGCAACGGCTCGTTCAACGGCAACGACCTGTCCGACGACGACGGGATCGACGACTCGGGCAACGGGTCGTTCAACGGCAACGACCTGTCGGACAACTCCGGCCAGGACAACTCCGTGGACAACTCCACGGACGACTCCGTGGACACCACGATCACCGACTCCTTCGACGACAACGACCTGTCCGACGACGACGGCGTCGACGACTCGGGCAACGGGTCGCTCAACGGCAACGACCTCTCCGACGACGACGGGATCGACGACTCGCTCAACGCCAACGACCTGTCCGACGACGACGGGGTCGACGTCGACGAGACCGTCACGGTGGGCGGCGGCTGGGGCGAGGCGCCGCACTGATCCGCCCACCCGGGTCCGGTCCCGGCGTCCCCCGCGGACGCCGGGACCGGGCAGTGGTAGGCACGACCGGACCGAGGAGGTGGCGGTGCTCACACCGGAGCAGCTCGTGGACCGGGCACTCGCGCTCGCCGAGGAGTGCGAGCGACCCGACCTGCACCGCCGGCTCACCCTGGTGCGCCGCCGCCACGCGGCCCCCAGCGTGCGGGTCCTGGTGGTCGGCGAGCCCAAGCAGGGCAAGAGCTCGCTGGTCAACGCCCTGGCCGGCGCCCCGGTCTGCCCGGTGGCCGACGACGTCGCGACCGTCGTCCCGACCGTCGTGCGGGCCGGTGACGCCCCCCGGGCCGCGCTGGTGCGGCCGGTCGGCCCCGGCCCGACGGGCAGCGGGGACGACGAGGCCGTCGAGCGGGTGCCGGTGCCGGTCGAGACCGTCGCCGCCCGCACCTCCGGTCCCGGGGCCGAGCGGCTCGTGCGGGCCGAGGTCGAGCTGCCGCGCAAGCTCCTCGAGGGCGGGCTGGAGCTGGTCGACACCGCCGGGGTCGGCGGGCTCGGCGTGGCGCACTCGCTGACCACCGTGGACCTGCTGCCCACCGCCGACGCCGTGCTGCTGGTCTCCGACGCCAGCCAGGAGTTCACCGTGCCGGAGATGGCCGTCCTCGAGCACGCCGCGGCGCTGTGCCCGACCGTCGTCTGCGTCCTGACCAAGACCGACGCCTGCCCCGACTGGCGGCAGGTCGCCGACCTCGACCGCGCCCACCTCCAGCGGCGCGGCCACGACGTGCCGCTGTTCGCCGTCTCCTCGACCCTGGCCCTGCTCGCCCTGCAGCACCGCGACCGCGAGCTGCACGAGGAGTCGGGCATCGGCGCCCTCGTCACCCACCTGCGCGAGCAGGTGGCCGGCCGGGCCGCGACGCTGGCCCGCCGCTCACTGGTGCACGACCTCACCGCCGTCACCGGGCACCTGGCCCTGGCCACCCGGAGCGAGCTGCAGACCCTGGAGGACCCCTCGTCCCGGGAGGCGCTGCTCGAGCAGCTGGAGGAGGCCCGGGCCGCCGTCGACGAGCAGCGCCGCCGCTCCTCGCGGTGGCAGCAGGTGCTCGCCGACGGCGTCACCGACCTGGTGGCCGACATCGACCACGACCTGCGCGACCGCTCGCGGGTGGTGGTGCGCGAGGCCGAGGAGGTCATCACCGCCCGCGACCCCGGGCCGGCCTGGCCGGAGATCACCGAGTGGCTCGACCGGCGGGTGGCCGCCGCGGTGGCCGACAGCTACGTGTGGGCCGAGCAGCGCTCGCAGTGGCTGGCCGAGCGGGTCGTGGAGCAGTTCGCCCGGGACGGCGGGGTCGCCACCCCGGCGCTGCGGGTGGGCGCCGCGGCGGAGGCCCTCGACGCCCTCGTCGAGGTGCCCGACATCGACCCGGGGGACACCACCCTGCGCGAGCGCGTGCTCATCGGACTGCGCGGCTCCTACACCGGCGTGCTGATGACCGGCCTGGTCACCAGCCTGGCCGGGCTGGCGATCATCAACCCCTTCTCCCTGGCCGCCGGCGTCCTGCTCGGCCGCAAGGCGTACAACGACGACGCCCGGCAGCGCCGCCAGCGGCGGGAGTCCGAGGCGCGCACCGTGGTCCGCCGGCACCTCGACGAGGTGGTCTT
Organism: Geodermatophilus tzadiensis; assembly: GCF_003002915.1. GTDB lineage: Bacteria > Actinomycetota > Actinomycetes > Mycobacteriales > Geodermatophilaceae > Geodermatophilus > Geodermatophilus tzadiensis. The sequence goes on from NZ_PVTG01000012.1 coordinate 36,331, forward strand.
CCAGGTGGGCAAGCACCTCAAGGACCGGCTGCGCACGGTGCAGCGCACGCTGCGCGACCTGATCACCGACACCACCGACGAGACGGCCCGCTCCCTCGCCGACGCCGTGCGGGCGGCGCAGCGCTCGACCAAGGAGGCCACCGCCGGGCAGGACGCCCGCGTGCGGGTCCTGCGGGCCCGCCTCGACCGGATCGACCGGCTGGCCGCCGACGTGCGCCGGCTCGACCGCGCCCCGGCCGCCGCCCCCGCCGCCGTGCCCGGCCCGGTGCCTGCCCGGTGACGGCTCCGGGGGGTCCGGCCGCCGACGACGTCCGAGGGCTGCTCGACGACGCGCTGGCCCGCTGGGCGGACGTGCCGCCCGCGGCGCAGCGGCTGGCCGCCGCCCGGCGCCGGCTCGACGAGCCGCTGCGCGTGGCGATCGTCGGGCGGGTCAAGGCGGGCAAGTCCACGCTGCTCAACGCCCTCGTCGGCGCCCGGGTCGCACCCACCGACGCCGGGGAGTGCACGCGGGTGGTGACCGAGTACCGGCACGGCGACACGCCGCGCGTCGTCCTCACCGGCACCGACGGGGCGGTCCGGGACCTGCCGGTGCGCCGGGCCGGCGGCGGGCTGCGGCTGGAGCTGGCCGGCACCCCGCCGGAGGAGGTGGCGCGGCTGGTGGTCGACTGGCCGTCGGCCGACCTGCTGGCCGCCACGCTGGTCGACACCCCCGGCACCGGGTCGCTGTCGGCCGGCACCAGCGACCGCACGCACGCCTTCCTGGGCGACGACGCGGGCCTGGCCGGCGCCGACGCGGTCGTCCACCTGACCCGCCAGCCGCAGCCCGACGACCTGGCGGTGCTGCGCACCTTCCAGGCGGCCACCGGCGCCGCCGGCACGCTGACCTCGACGATCACCGTGCTCTCGCGGGCCGACGAGGTGGGCGCCGGGCGGCCCGACGCGATGCACGCGGCCGAGGAGGTGGCCCGCCGGATGTCGGCCGACCCGCAGCTGCGGGCGGTGAGCTCGGCGGTGGTGCCGGTGGCCGGGAAGGTGGCGCTGGCCGGCCGCACCCTGCGGCAGGGGGACCACCTCGCGCTGCGCACCCTGGCCACCGCCGACCCGGCCACGGTGACCGGCATGCTGCTCACCGCCGACCGGTTCTGCCGGCCCGACACCCCGGTGGCGCTCGCACCCGACGTCCGGGCGGCGCTGCTGGACCGGCTGGGTCTGTTCGGCGTGCGGCTGTCGGTGGCGCTGGTGCGGGCCGGCGTGGGGGACGCGGTCGCGCTGGCCGACGAGCTGCTGCGCCTCAGCGGCCTGGCCGAGCTGCAGCGGCTGCTCGCCGTGCAGTTCACCGCCCGCGGTGGGCCGGTGCGCACGGCGGCGGCGCTGCGGCTGCTGGAGAGCGTGCTGGCCGAGCACCCGGTGTCCGGCGCGGACGCCGTCCGGGCCGAGGTCGAGCGCATCCGGCTGGCGTCCGACGACCTCGCCGAGCTCGCGCTGCTGGCCCGCACCCGGTCGCCGTCCGGGCCGCTGCCGCCGGCGCTGCGGGCCGAGGGGGAGCGGCTGCTCGGAGCCTCCGGCACCGGTCCCGCGGCGCGGCTGGGGCTGCCCGCGGACACCCCGGTGGCCTCGCTGCGCGGCGCGGCCGGGCTGGCGCTGCGGCGCTGGCGCGAGGTGGCCGCCGACCCGCTCGCCGACCGCGCGACCGCGGACGCCGCCGAGATCGTCGTCCGGTCCTGCGAGGGGGTGCTGGCCGCCCTCGACGGGGACTCAGCGGGCGCGGTACCAGGCCCGGGCGGAGCGGAGGAACAGCGGGACGGGCACCAGGAGCAGGCAACCGGCCGCCACCACGAGCGCCACGCGGTCGAGGTCGGCGTCCCCCGCGACGGTGCTCTGCGCGACGTCGAGGGCCAGCAGGGTCGGTAGCAGGACCACCAGCAGCAGCCACCGCGCCCAGGACCGGCGGCGCACCGCGAGCGCCGCCGCGCCCGCGGTCAGGGCGACCCCGAGCCCGACGGCGCCGACCACGAGCGCGACGGTGACGGCGACGGCGTCGGCGACCTCCGCGGCCGTCGCTGCCGGGTCGCCCGAGGAGGCGGTCGCGGTCAGCCGCGCGTCGAGGGCCTCCCGGTCGAGCAGCGCGGCCAGCAGCCCGAGCACGGCCGCCAGCGCGCCCGCCCAGCAGAGCAGGGCCGCGACGCGGACGGCGCGCGGCCGGCAGGGCACCGGCGGCGGGCCGGGCGGCGCGACGTCGCTGGTGACCGGTGGCCGCGGCGGGACGGCGCGCTGCCGCGGGTCCGTGACCGGCCGGCGGGGCAGCGGCTGCTCCGCGGCCGGCCGGTGCGGGGCCGGCGTCGCCTCCGCCGTCCCGCCGCTGCGTGCTCCGTCCACGGTGTCCCCCTCCTCGCCGGTCAGCGGAGGCTGCCACCGCGGGTCGCCCGGCCCCGGCGCGCCCCGCCCGGTGGGCCCGGCGCCGTCACGGGGGACCGCTCGTGTCGGCACGGCCGGCAGCCCGGGGCTCGCGCTCAGTGACCGGTGAACCGCGCAGCGCGCTTGGCGAGGAACGCCTCGACCGCCTCGGCGTGGTCGGCGGTCCGGCCCAGCTCGTTCTGCAGCCGCGCCTCCAGGGCGAGGGTGTCCTCGAGGCCGTCGGTGGCCGCCGTGGCCAGCACCGTCTTCACCGCGCGGTAGGCCGCGGTCGGGCCCGAGGCCAGCCGCTCGGCCAGGGCGCGGGCCTCGGCCGCCACCTCCGCGGCGTCCACCACCCGGTGCACCAGGCCCCACTGCAGCGCGGTCTCGGCCGGGAACGGGTCGGGCAGCAGGAGCAGCTCGGTGGCCCGGGCGACGCCGACGCTGTGCACCAGGCGGGCGGCCAGCGCCGAGTCGCTGGACAGGCCGATGCCGGTGAACGCCGTGGTGAACTTCGCGCCTGCGGCGGCCACCCGCAGGTCGCCGGCCAGGGCCAGCCCGAGGCCGGCGCCGGCGCACGCGCCGTTGATGCCGACGACCACCGGCACCCGCAGGGCCGACAGCGCCAGGACCAGCGGGTTGTACTCGCCCTCCACCACCGACAGGGAGTGCTCGGCGTCCCCGCGCAGCGACTCGACGTGCTCGGCGAGGTCCTGGCCGACGCAGAACGCGCGGCCGGTGCCGGTGAGCAGCAGGGCGCGCACCGACCCGTCGTCGGCCACCCCGCGCACCACCTCGAGCAGCTCGCGCCGCATCGCGCTGGTCAGTCCCGCCTGCAGCAGCGTGATGGTCGCGACGCCGTCGGCGTCCTCGCGCGTCACCGATTCGGGCATCGTCGCCCCTCCTGGTCCCTCGTCGTCGTCCGTCGTCCGTCGTCCGTCGTCCGCTGCCGTCCTACCGCACCGCAGCGCGTCCTACCGGACGGTGGGACGTCGGGTGGGACGCGCCGGGATCAGGTCACCTGATCATCGCCACCCCCGCGTCCCACGGCTGCCGAACCCGCCGTTCACCCGGTCGATGCCGAGCCGTGACGCGTGAGACGTACCGGAACGGGTGGGACACCTGGGATGATGTGTGTCCTGGGACGGCGCGGGCATCTCCTGGCCAGGGGAGCGGCGCCGGACCAGGTGGAACGGCGCCGAGCCGAGGGCCGGCAGGAAACGGAGAGCTCCCGTGGTGGAACCGGGTCGCCGCATGGTCGGTGACCGCTACGAGCTCTCCGGTCTCATCGCCTCCGGTGGCATGGGCCAGGTCTGGCGGGCCACCGACCTGTTGCTGCACCGTCCCGTCGCGGTCAAGGTGCTGCGCAGCGAGTACACCGGCGACCCCACCTTCCTCGCCCGCTTCCGCGCCGAGGCCCAGCACGCCGCCGCGCTCAGCCACCCGAACATCGCCGCCGTCTACGACTACGGCGAGACCGAGGCCGCCGACACCGGCGAGCAGCTGGCCTACCTGGTGATGGAGCTGGTCGAGGGCCAGCCGCTGTCGACGCTGCTGCGGCAGGAGGGGTCGCTGGACACCGCCACCACCCTGTCGGTGCTCGGGCAGACCGCCGCCGCGCTCGCCGAGGCCCACCGCGCCGGCCTGGTGCACCGCGACGTCAAGCCCGGCAACATCCTCGTCCGGCCCGACGGCAGCGTGAAGATCACCGACTTCGGCATCGCCTGGTCGGCCGGCAGCGTGCCGCTCACCCAGACCGGGCAGGTCATCGGCACGCCGCAGTACCTCTCGCCGGAGCAGGCCGAGGGCCACCTGGCCACCCCGGCCAGCGACGTCTACGCCCTCGGCCTGGTCGGCTACGAGTGCCTGACCGGCCACCCGGCCTTCGACGGCGACAACGCGATCACCATCGCGCTCAAGCAGCTGCGCTCCGACCCCGAGCCGCTGCCCGACACGCTGCCCGGCGACGTCCGCACGCTCATCCGGCGCGCGCTGGCCAAGGACCCGGCCGCCCGGATGGCCGACGGTGCCGCCTTCGTGGCCGCGGTCGAGGACGCCCGTGCCGGCCGGCTGCCCGCCGACTTCGCCGCGCCGGCGGCCGCCGCGGTCCCGGCGGGCGTCGCCGTGCCCTCCCCGGCGTCCGCCGTCGACCCCGGACCGCCGACCCAGGCCACGCCCGCCCCCGCCGGGGCGCCGCGGCGCGGCGGCCCGCCGCCGTCACGCCACCGGGCCGCCGCCGTGCTGGTGCCGCTGATCGCGCTGCTGCTCGGCGCGGGCCTCGCCGCCGTCGTGTTCACCGCCCTCGACGACGGCACCGTGCCGCCGCCGGTCGTCGCCGCGCAGACCCGCGACGAGGAGGAGGGCGTGGTCCTGGAGGCCGGCGACTACGTCGGCCGTCCGGTCGACGACGTCGCCACCCAGCTGTCCGCGTTGGGCCTGGGCGTGGAGCGCCACCAGCAGGTGACCGACTCCGCCGTCCCCGGCCTGGTGGTCGGCATCTCGCCCGCCGGCGTGTCGCTCGAGCCCGGCGACGACGTCGTCGTCACCTACGCGGTCGCGCCGGCGAGCCGCGACACGGGCACCCGGGACCGCGACGACGACCGGGGTGAGGTCTCCTCGGTGACCGGCGGCGGGGCACCCCTGCCCGACCCCGAGCCGCTGCCCGCCGCGCCCGACACCGCGGCCGGCACCACCGCGCCGGCGTCCCCGGTGACGTCGTCGCCGGTGCCGACCACCACCCCGACCCCGTCGCCGTCCCCGACTCCGTCCCCGGACACGGAGCCGGACCCGGATCCCACCGGGACGCCGAGCGAGACGGCCACCTCCGACGTGCCGACGACGCCGGCCGGCCCGTCACCGACCACGCCGTCGGCGAGCTGGACGCGGCCGGCGTCCCCGAGCCCGACGTCGGCCGCGGGGCCCACGGCTCCCTGACCCGTCCGCGGGGCCACCCGGTGCGCTGCGCGCCGCGGTGGGGGATCGTGGGGCACCGCCGCCGAGGGGGGAGGGGGAGCCCGTGCGTCCGGTGCGCCGTGTCCTGGCCGACCGCTACGAGCTGACCGACCTGATCGCGACCGGTGGCATGGGTCAGGTCTGGCGGGCGTGGGATACCCGGCTGGGCCGCGAGGTCGCCGTGAAGGTGCTGCGCAGCGAGTACACCGGCGACGAGACCTTCCGCACCCGCTTCCGCACCGAGGCCCAGCTCACCGGCCGGCTGCAGCACCGCAACATCGCCGCCCTGCACGACTACGGCGAGCTGCTCAGTGACGACGGCGAGCTGTGCGCCTACCTGGTCATGGAGCTGGTGGACGGCGAGCCGCTGTCGGCGCTGCTGGCGCGGGAGTCGAGGCTGGCGCCGGAGCGGGTGCTCGACGTCGTGGGGCAGACCGCCGCCGCGCTGGCCGCCGCGCACGCCGCCGGGGTGGTGCACCGTGACGTCAAGCCCGGCAACGTGCTGCTCGGCCGCGACGGCAGTGTGAAGATCACCGACTTCGGCATCGCGTGGTCGGCCGCCAGCGCGCCGCTGACCCGCACCGGTCAGGTGGTCGGCACCGCCAGCTACCTGTCGCCGGAGCAGGCCGGCGGCGGCAAGGCCGGCCCGGCCAGCGACGTGTACGCGCTCGGCATGGTGGCGTGGGAGTGCCTGGCCGGCCGGCGCGCCTTCGACGGCGAGCACCCGGTGCAGGTGGCGCTGCGCCAACTCCGCGACGACCCCGACCCCCTGCCCGCCGACGTCCCCGCGCCGGTGCGCACGCTGGTCGAGCGGGCCCTGGTGAAGGACCCCGCGGCCCGCTTCCCCGACGGCGCCGCCTTCCGCGACGCGGTGGAGGCCGTGCGGGCGGGCCGCGAGCTGCCGCCCGCCCCGGCCCCCGCCACCGCGCCGCTGACGATCCCCGCACCGGTGCCCGCGGGCGCGGCCTCGCCCGCCGAGGCGGGCACCCGGCCGCTGGCCGGCGCCACCGCCGCACCGCGCCCGCGCCCGCGCCGGGGTGGGCGGCTGCTGGCCGGCCTGGCGACGCTGGTGGCCGGCGCCGCGATCGGCGTGGGCGTGCTGCAGGTCGCCGGGCCGGGTGTCGACGCGCCGGCGACCGTCACCGACGCCGGGCCGACCGCGGTCGAGGTGCGCTGGGCCGCCCTGGTGGGCCGCCCGGCCGACGACGTCGAGGCCGACCTGGTCGCGGCCGGGCTGCGGGTGCAGCGGACTCCCGAGGAGACGGCGGCCGTCGTCCCGGGCACGGTGACGGCGGTCGGCCCGGTCGGGCGGCTGTCTCCGGCGGAGGTGGTCACGCTGACCGTCGCCGTGGCGCCCGCGGCACCGGCCACAACCACGGAGCCGGCCCAGCCGACCGTGGTGCCCCAGGCGTCGGAGCCCGCGCCGGCGACCTCGTGGGGGCCACCGGAGGTGCCCGCCTCCTCCGCCCCGGCGCCCGGCACGACCTGGGGACCGACCGGCCCGGGCAACGGGAACGGCAACGGCAACGGTCAGGGGAACGGCAGCGGCAACGCCGGCGGCAACGGCAACGGGCGGGGCCGCGACGGCTGACCGGCGCCCGCGGTCCCGCCCGCGATCAGCGACGGCGGCCGGGCACCAGCCACTGGGCCAGGCCCAGCGCCGCGAGCGCGGCGGTGAGCAGGAAGCCCCGGTCGGTGTCGGCGTCGGGCAGCGCGACCAGCAGCCAGAACGCGCCCAGGCCGGCCAGCCCGCCCAGCGCCGCCTTCTCCGCCGTCGCGGCGCCGCCGGGCAGCCGCAGGCGGGACACGAACGGCAGCGCGCCGGCGAGCACGGCGAGCGTGGCGAACGCCGACCACAGCGGGGTCTCCGACCACAGCCGGTCGCCGCCCCAGGCCACCGCCAGGCCCAGCTGGAGCAGCACCAGGGCGAGGGCGACCAGGCCGGCGCCGACGAGCAGCGCGCGGTCCCGGGGGGTGCGGGCGGTCCGGGGGGTCCGGCTGCGGGGGGCCCGGGCCCGCCTGGTCGCGGCCGTGCCGTGCGGGGCGGGGGTCCCGTGCGGGGCGGGGGCTCCGTGCGCGACCGCGTGCCCGGCCTCGGGCGCGCCGTGCGGCGTCGGCGGGGGGCCGAAGAAGGAGTCCAGCGGGCCGGTGGGCTGCAGAGGCGTGCCGTGGGGGGACGGGTCCTCGACGCGGGGCTGCACGGCGGTGCTGCCGGCACCGGGCGGCTGGGGCGCGGCGTACCCCGGGTCGTGCAGGGCGGCCGGGTGGGCCCGGTGCTGCTCGGCCGCGCCGGCCGCCGTCGACCCGGTCGGGACGACGGCGATCTCCTGGGTGCGCGGGCCGGCCGGGGGCGTGGTGGTCACGGTCGTTCCTCTCCGTCGGAGGGGTGGGCCCTCGGGGAGCCGGTCACTGCCCGCCACGCTAGCGGCGGACCGCGCCGGGACCCCGGAGGTGCGCGGCGGGTCCGGAGACGGATTGGTCCGTCCTGCCGTCGCGCGGGCCGGGCGGCCCCGTCCCGAGGCTCGCCCCGAGCCTGCGAGGGGTGAGGAGGACGGGGTCCTTCTAGTGTCGGGCGGGTGGGCACGCGCGCGGGCATCGTCGTCACCGGCACCGAGGTGCTGACCGGCCGGGTCGCCGACCGCAACGGCCCCTGGCTGGCCGAACAGCTGCGGCAGGCCGGCGTCGACGTCGGCTCGGTCCTGGTGGTGGGTGACCGCCCCGACGACGTGCGGGGGGCACTGGGCTGGTTCGCCTCCTCCGGCGTCGACCTGGTGGTCACCACCGGCGGGCTCGGGCCCACCGCCGACGACCTCACCGCGGCCGTCGTGGGCGACGTGCAGGGCCGGCCGCTCGACGTCGACCCGGAGCTGGAGCAGCGCGTGGCCGCCGTCGTCGAGCGGCTCATGGCCCGCCGCGGCTGGCGCGCCGACCCCGAGGCCACGGCGGCGGGCGTCCGCAAGCAGGCGATGGTCCCGGCGGGGGCCACCGTGCTCGAGCCGGTGGGGACGGCGCCGGGCCTGGTGGTCCCGCCGGGCGACGGGCGCGGCGGGCCGGTCGTCGTCGTCCTGCCCGGGCCGCCGTCGGAGCTGCAGGGCATGTGGCCGGCGGCGCTGGCGGCCGGACCGGTGCGCGAGGTGCTCGCCGGAGCCACCGAGCTCCGGCAGGAGACGATCCGGCTGTGGGGCACCCTCGAGGCCCAGCTGGCGGCCACGCTGCGCGACCTCGAGCCCGGGCTGGGCGGGTTGGAGATCACCACCTGCCTCCGCGAGGGCGAGCTGGAGATCGTCACCCGCTTCGAACCCGACGCCCAGGCCGCCTACGACCGGCTGGCCGCGGCGCTCGCCGAGGAGTACGCCGCGACGCTGTTCTCCACCGGGCCGACGCTCGACGAGCTGGTGGCCGGCGCGCTGTCCGACCAGGGGCTGACCATCGCCACGGCGGAGTCGTGCACCGGTGGGCTGCTCGTGGCCCGGCTCATCGCGCGCGCCGGGTCCTCGGCATGGGTGCTCGGCGGGATCACCTCGTACGCCGACTCGGCCAAGGAGCAGCTCGTCGGCGTGCCGGGGGAGATGCTCGCCGAGTTCGGCGCGGTGAGCCCACAGGTGGCGCTGGCGCTGGCCGAGGGGGCGCGGGCGCGGTTCGGGGCCGACGTCGGCGTCGGCATCACCGGCATCGCCGGGCCGGGCGGCGGGACGCCGGACAAGCCGGTGGGCACCGTGCACCTGTGCGTCGTCGGGCCCGAGGGCACGCAGGCGAGGTCCGTGCGCTTCCCCGGCTCGCGGACGGCGGTGCGCGAGCGCTCCGTCGTCCTGGCGCTGCACCTGCTGCGCCAGCTGCTGCTCGGCGGGTCCCCGGCGTGAGCGTCGTCACCCTGCACGCCAGCGGGCCGCTGGCGCCGGCCGAGGCGTGGGAGCGCTACGCCGAGCCCGCACGGTGGCCGACGTGGGCGCCGCAGATCGCCGGCGTGCAGGTGCCGGTGCCGCGACTGGCCGCCGGCGTCGAGGGACGCGTGCGCGGGCCGCTGGGCGTGCGGGTGCCCTTCGTCGTCGAGTCGGTGGACGAGGCGGCACGGCGGTGGGCGTGGACGGTGTGGGCCGGTCCGGTGCGGCTGCACCTGGTGCACTGGGTGTCCGACGGTCCGGACGGCGGCAGCACCACCGGGCTGCGGATCACCGGCCCGCTGCCGGTCGTGGTGGCCTACGCCCCGCTGGCGCAGCTGGCGATCAGCCGCCTGGTCCGCCCGCTCGACTGAGCGCCGTGGCGGCCGTGTCACGACACTCCCGGCACCTGTGGACGAGCTGCTGAGCTGCGGATCCACGGTGCCGGGACCCGTCCGCTCGGCCGGACTTCGTACACGTGTCCGGGTGGCTGGTCGACCGGTGACCTGTTGGGGGACGTCGCCGCGCTGGTCGCCGGGCGCAACCGGATCGACGCCGCACTGGCCCGCCGGGTGCGGGCCGCGGAGCACCGGCAGGCCGCCGAGGACGACGGACTGAAGTCGTGGTGGGCGGAGGTGCACCACCTGGTGCACTGGCTGGACGGCGGCGAGACCGACCTGGCCAACCTGGCACTTTGTCAGTCACTCCCCATGCCAACGGGTGAACGCCCCATGAGTCCTGAGCCCGCTGCCCTACGGTCGGCAGGGTGACCAGGGGGATGACAGCGGACGGCCACCTCTACTCGATGGAGGACTGCCTTCGCTGCGACAAGCCGGGGCCGCACTTCCTCCGGGACCAACGCCGCGACGACGTGTTCCGCTGCGATCAGTGCTTGTCCATGTTCACGGACAAGTCGCCAGCGCCGTCTACCTGGCTTCCCGGCCGGTAGCAGGGCCTGACGAGCCGCCCGGCGCACTTGCCCGAGGAAAGCGGCCAGTCTTTGAGCCATCCCCTAGGTTCCGTGCATGCCTAGCTTCGGCAGTGTGTCCATGGCCGGGGGTGGGGGTCCGGCGGGAGCTGTCATGCTGCTTAGGCACGGCTCCGAAGTAGGCGCGACGGAGCTTGTCGCACCCGGTGTAGAAGTTGAGGTGCTCGCCGGAGAGCGCCTCATCGTGGTCCGCGGCCTGACGGGCGCCGGACCCGACGCGGTCATGGACGAAGCGCCGGAGATGGCGAATAGAGCCTTGGACCTCATCGCTATGCGCGGCTTTGTGAGTGGAGCCATCGACGATCCCCTCGGCTTCCATATCGCCTGGTGGCAGGGTGCCCTGTCGCGCGTGGCTCGCGTGTGGTCCCTGGCGACCCTAACGATGACAGGAACGACCGTTGGGCTTGGCGGCGGAAAAGCGACTCCCCCTCCGCCCCCTGCGTGGCAAGAGAGCATGCGCTACTTCCGAATGTCACAGGTCACTGATGACTTATTCGATGCATTTCGGAACGTTTACTTGGCGCTTGAGTCAATTCTTGACTCTGTAGCGCCCTGGCGAAAAGGTGAGGGCGAAGGCGTTTGGCTCAGGCGAGCCCTTACCGGGGCATCGAAGATGGTGAACCTCCCGGACTACCTCTCCACGCCAGCTTCGGACCCAATCGACGCCGTCTTTCAGGAGTTATATCGGAACATCCGAACGGCCACCTTCCACGGGAAGGCAGGCCGCCGGGTTCTCCTCCCACAGGACCAGAGCGCTCGGTCCGCTGTCGCGGAGGCCAAACTGCGATATGCGCGCATGTACCTCGACATCGCAAAGGCAGTCTTCGGCTCACATTTCTCCCATAGGGGCGGACTCACGCCGGAGGCTTTCAAGCTAATGATCAACGAAGTGACGAGCGGCCTGTCCTTGGCCCTGACGGATGACGCGGCGCCAGTCGTCGGCAGTGACACCGACTTTTCGCCCAACGGGCGGCCGGTCGTTGAGGTCCCGGCGACTCAGGTGATGCATATGGATAGGCCGTATTTGGCCACGGTGAGTGGGACCATCGATACGAATGTCGTGCTTTCGGCCGTAGGGCGCGTTCGTCGAGCAGGAGCACTGTTTCCCGATGGGCGTCCCGCCATCGTTGAGCGACTAGAGGCGGAATTTGACCCGTCGGGGTTCGATGAATTGGAGCTCGTGATCGCGACTCGCGCGCGCAATGGTGGGGCGGGGCTGCGGCAGGAATACGCCACGTAACTGCCGCTCCGACCGCTTGGCGGTGGGGGTCAGGGGGCGTTAGGGATGCGTTAGCAACTCCGCCCTGCTGTGCGAGCGGCACCACACCCAGGTGCACCACGGCTTCCGGGTCGAGCGCCAACCCGACGGCACCTGGTGCACCTGGCGACCCGACGGCACCGAGATCCGCACCGGACCACCGCTGCGGCAACCCGCCGCCTGTGATCCCACCGACCGAGCCCGGCCCGGAGTCGCGTCCCTCCTCCCGTTCCACGTGGAACGAGAGGAGGGCAGGCGGGTGGCCTCCGGTGTTCGGGACTGCTGCTACCCGCGCTGACCGGTGGTGTCCGTCAGGGAGGTGTCCGCTGTCGTGCCGGCGTGTGACCGCTGTCCGGGCACGGCCGGGGCGCTGTCGCCCGGCGTGGAGTCGGCGGCGCGGCCGGCGACGGTGGAGCACAGGGCCAGCAGCGCGGCGGTGACCTCCTCGATGACGGGCACCATGTCCGGGTAGTCGGGGTGGAAGCTCTTCGGGATCGACGAGCGCTGCCGCCCCCACTCGATCGTGAAGCCCAGCACCCTGCGGTCGGTCGAGTCGGTGAAGTGGCGGGAGAAGGCCCAGTCGTCGGAGGTGCCCGAGGTGGGGTAGAGCCCGACGGCGCTGCTCACCGAGTACTGCCGGCCGTGCGCGGCCCGGATGGCGTCGCGCATGACGCCGGACAGCGCGACGGCCTCGTCCAGGTCGGCAGCCGGCAGGTACTCCCGGTACTGGTGCGGGTCGCCGCCGGGGGTGGCGTCCGGGATGCCGCGCTTGCCGTTCCACGCCGGGTTGGCGAAGTTCATCGACGGGTCGGTCGTCTGGTCGTCGTCGTCGCCCCAGTTGTAGAGGATCAACTCGCCGAAGGAGTGCACGTCGACGAAGTGGGTCACCGACGGGTACCGGTCGAGCAGCCAGGTGACGTTGGCGGTCTCCGGCTCGGAGGCGGCCGCGGGTCCGCGGTAGACCTCGTCGCAGGGGTCGGCGGAGGTCGCCACGGGCGCCTGCGGGCTGAACGCGGTGGTGTGGTCCCAGAGGAAGTCGTGGTTGCGGTTGAGGTCGACCCCCGGCCCCCGCCCGCCGCCGCCGGGGCAGCGCGGGTGCCCGGGACCGGCCGGGCGGCGGTTCTTGCGCCACATCGGGTCGCGGGTCATGGAGTGGTGCCGGCCGTCCGGGTTGGCCTGGGGGAGGACGACCACGTCCAGGGTGGTCACGATCCGCCGGACCTCCGCGGCGGTGGTGCTCGCCCCGCCCTGGGTGATGCCGGTGCCGGTGCGGTAGGCGTCGGTCAGCAGGCGCGCGAGGTTGACCAGGATGTCGGGACTGCCCCACTCGCGGGCGTGCACCCCGCCGAGCAGGTAAACCCCGGCGCGCGCGGCCCGGCGCGTCCCGATCCGCAGGGCCGAGGAGGTCCGCCCCTCCCACGTCCGGTGGGGCAGCGTGGTCAGCTCGGTGAACGCGGCGTTCTCCGGCCGCGCGGCCAGCGCGAGGGCGGTCTCGACCTCCGCGACGTTGAGGTAGCTCACGACCGGTCCTCCTCCGCCTGCGTGCTGCCCGTCTGCCCGGCCCCTGCCTGCACCGCCGCGGCCAGCTCGGCGGCGAACCGGTTGCCCTGCCCCACCTGCGAGACGTCCTCCCGGGCGGCCTCGTCGACGTCCTCGTGCCGGTCCACCTGGTAGCCCGCGCCGACCAGGCGCTCGATGGCGGCCTCGTCGGCCAGGGCGTCGACCCGGGCTCTGTCGCCGTCCTCGTGGAGGGTCTGCGGGAGGACCCGCACGCCGTGGACCCGCACCAGGTCGGCCATCGCCTCGCGGCCGACCCCGTGGGCGGTGATGTGGAAGACGGGCATCGGGACCTCCGCGCAGCGGGTCGGGACGCGGGACGGCGGGCGGCCGCTCCGCCGGGTCCTGGGTCGGAGTGCGCGAGCCCAGTACAGCGGGTCCCCGTCACCGCTGCGTCACGGCTGCCCGTCGGGCCCCAGGTCGTACGGTGCCCGCCGTGAGCGCGACGCACGAGGTCACCAACCAGGTCCCGCCGCTGGCCGGTCACGACCCGATCGCCGGCGACGCCGCACTGCGCGAGGCGTGTCTGCGGCACGCGGACGAGGCCGCGCTCGCGTCACTGACCGAACTCGGCGCCCTCGCCGGCAGCGAGCAGGCCCGCGAGTGGGGCCGCCTGGCCGACGAGCACCGCCCGGTCCTGCGCACCCACGACCGCTACGGGCACCGGATCGACGAGGTCGAGTTCCACCCGGCCTGGCACGAGCTCGTGCGGACGGCGTTCGCGCACGGCCTCGCGGGCGCCCCCTGGGCCGCGGCCGACGCGGGCGACCGGCACGCCCACGTCCGGCGCGCCGTCGGCTACCTCGGCTGGACGCAGGTGGAGGCCGGCCACGGCTGCCCGGTCACCATGACCTACGCCGCCGTCCCCGCCCTGCGCGCCGCCCCGGAGCTCGCCGCCCGCTACGAGCCCGGCCTCACCGGCACCGGCTACGCGTTCGGCCTCACCGACCCCGCGGCCAAGCCCGGACTCGTCGCCGGCATGGGCATGACCGAGAAGCAGGGCGGCTCCGACGTCCGCAGCAACACCACCCGCGCGGTCGCGGACGCCGACGGCACGTACGCGCTCACCGGGCACAAGTGGTTCACCAGCGCCCCGATGAGCGACCTGTTCCTCGTCCTCGCCCGGCTCGACGAGGGCGTGTCCTGCTTCCTCGTGCCCCGGGTGCTCCCCGACGGCAGCCGCAACGTCTTCCGCCTCCAGCGCCTCAAGGACAAGCTCGGCGACCGCGCCAACGCCTCTGCCGAGGTCGAGTTCGACGGCACCACCGGCTGGCTGGTCGGGGAACCCGGCCGCGGCGTCCCGGCCATCCTCGAGATGGTCAACGCCACCCGCCTGGACTGCGTCGTCGGCTCGGCGGCCACCGTCCGCGCCGCGCTCACCCAGGCCCTGCACCACGCCCGCCACCGCCGGGCCTTCGGCGCCCCGCTCGCCGAGCAGCCGCTGATGCAGAACGTCCTCGCCGACCTCGCCGTCGAGAGCGAGGCCGCCACCGCGCTCGCCGTCCGGCTGGCGGCCGCCGTCGACGCCGGCGAGACCGCCTTCCTCCGGCTGGCCGGTGCCGCGGCCAAGTTCCTCGTCTGCAAGCGCACGCCGACCGCCGTCGCCGAGGCCGTGGAGGTCCTCGGCGGCAACGGCTACGTCGAGGAGTCCGGCCTGCCGCGTCTCTACCGCCAGGCGCCGCTCAACAGCATCTGGGAGGGCTCGGGCAACGTCATCGCCCTCGACGTGCTGCGCGCGCTGCACCGCAGCAGCGAGTCGCTGGCCGCGGTCACCGCCGAGATCGAGCTCGCCCGCGGCGCCGACCGGCGGTTCGACGACGCCGTGGAGCGCCTCGCCGCCGAGCTCGGCGACCCCGCCGACCTGCCGGTGCGGGCCCGCCGGGTCGCCGGCCGGCTCGCGCTCTGCCTCCAGGGCTCGCTGCTGCTGCGGCACGCCCCGGCGGAGGTCGCCGACGCCTTCTGCGCCTCCCGCCTGGGCGGGGACTGGGGCACCGTCCTCGGCACGCTGCCGGCCGGGGTCCCCGCCGCCCGTCTCGTCGCGCGGTCCACGGTCACGGCTGTCTGATCCTCCGGCGCTCCACTACCCTCGGGTAGGCGTCGCGCACGGACCGACTTCCCACTCGCCCCGGTCCGTTCGCCGGTGGACTGCCCGACGGGACCCGACGTGCGGCGCCAGGGGGAGAGATAACGCGTGCACCAGACCCACCACGCCGGTCTGCCGGCGCCGCCGGACCTGCTGTCCGGCGTCCCGGACGCCGTCTGCCGTCTGGACTCCGACTGGCGCTTCACGTGGGTCAACGCCGCCCTCGCCCGGCTCCTGCGGCGCCCGCCCGAACGGCTGGTCGGCCGTCCGGTGCGCGAGTGCTTCCCCGACGTCCTCGGCTCCGAGCTGCAGCGGCATGTGCACGCCGTCCTCGCCGACGGCGAGCCGCGCGTGTTCGAGTACCTCTACGGACCGGCCGACCGCTGGTTCGAGGTGCGGGCGACGGCCGACGCGCTGGGCGGCGTGGTCGTCTTCCTGCGCGACGTCGACTCCCGGCACCGCGCCCAGGCCGCGCAGGCCCGCGCGCTGCAGCGGACCGCGGCGGTCCTCGACGCCCTGCCCTCCCCGACGGTGCTGCTCGACGAGGCCGGCCGGATCCGCACCGCCAACCGCGTGTGGGCGGGCAACGCCGACCGGGTGCGGGCCAGCGGCTGGGAGCCGGCCGAGGTCGGCGACGACTACCTGGCCCGCATCGCCCAGGGCCTGCGGCCGGAGGACGTCGACCGGATCGCCGCGGGGCTGCGGCAGCTGCGCGCCCAGCCCGACGACGGCCTCCCCCGCACCTTCGCCCACGACTACTCCCACCGCCTCGGCGACGAGGCGACCTGGTGGCGGCTGCAGGCGGCCCGCGTGGACGACACCGGCCACGTCGTCATCACCCACACCGACCTCACCGAGCGGGCCCGCGGCGAGGAGCTGCTGGCCTGGCAGGCCAACCACGACGACCTCACCGGCCTGCCCAACCGCGCCCGGCTGCTGCAGCTGATCGGCGAGGCGCTGGAGGACCAGAGCAGCCGGACGGCGCTGCTGTTCCTCGACCTCGACGGCTTCAAGACCGTCAACGACTCCCTGGGCCACGCCGTCGGCGACGAGCTGCTGCGGCAGGTCGGCACCCGGCTCGCCACGCAGGTCCGCCCCGGGGACGCGGTCGGCCGGCTCGGCAGCGACCAGTTCGTCGTCCTGGCCCGGTCCTGCGACACCCCCGAGGCCGCCTCGCTGGCCTTCCGGCTGCAGCGCTCCTTCGGCCGCCCGTTCGTCGCCGGCGGCCTGTCGGTGCCGGTGTCGGCGAGCATCGGCGTCGCCGTCGCCCAGCCCGGCCTGCGGCACGCCCACCAGCTGCTCAGCGACGCCGACGCCGCCGGGTACGAGGCCAAGGCGGCCGGCCGCGACCGCGTGCACCTGTTCTCCCCCGGCCTGCGCGACGCCGCCCGCTGGCGGATGGACGTCGCCACCCGGCTGCGCGACGGGGCGCTGGACCAGTTCGTCGTCCACTACCAGCCGGTGGTGCGCCTGGACACCGGCGCGGTCGAGGGCGTGGAGGCGCTGCTGCGCTGGCAGCACCCCGAGCGCGGGCTGCTCGCCCCCGACGCCTTCCTCTCCGTGGCCGAGGAGACCGGCCACCTCATCCCGATCACCCGCTGGCTGCTGCACGAGACCACCCGGCAGGCCGCGGAGTGGGCGCAGGAGGGCCTGTCGCTGCGGATGGCGGTCAACATCAGCGCCCGCCACTTCTCCGCCGAGACGCTGGTCCGCGACGTCCGGACGGCGCTGCGCGAGTCGGGGCTGGCCCCCGAGCAGCTGATGCTCGAGCTGACCGAGACGACGGTGGCCGAGGACCCGACCCGCGCCGAGGACCAGCTGGCCATCCTGCGCGGCTTCGGCGTCCGGGTGGCGATCGACGACTTCGGCACCGGCTGGTCGTCGCTGGCCCAGCTCATGGCGCTGCCGATCGGCACCCTGAAGATCGACCGGTCGCTGATCAGCGCGGCCGAGCGGCTGGCCGCGGGGGGCACCGGTGCGGTGCTCGGCGCGATCGTCGGACTGGCGCACAGCCTGGGCATCCGGTCGGTCGCCGAGGGCGTGGAGACCGCCGAGCACCTGCGGATGGTCCGCGAGGCCGGCTGCGACCTCGCCCAGGGCTACCTGCTCGCCCGCCCGATGGCCTCGGGCGAGGTCCCCCGCTGGACCGACCGGGTGCGGGCCGGCGGCGGTGACTCCTGCGCGCTCGCCCTGTCCGGGCAGCTGCGCTGAGGTGGTCGGGCGGGTCCGCCGGCGCGCCGTCCGCCGGGCGTCGTCCCCGGGCGGGCCGCCCCCCGACCCGCCCGCCGACCTCCCGGTGGCCGTCCCCGACACCGTTCCCGCCCCGGTCACGGACGGGGAGCCGACCGGGCAGACTGCCCCCGTGACCGAGACCACCGGTACGGCCGTCCTCACCGGCCCCGACCCCGACCGCGGCCGCGGCCGGCCGGCGCTGGACCTGCTCATCTGGGACGCGCCCAACATCGACATGACCCTGTCGACGGTCATCGGCGCGCGGCCCACCGCCGCCTCCCGGCCGCGCTTCGACGCGATCGCCGCGTGGTTCGTCGACGGCGCCGGCGACCCGGGCGCCCCGGACGCACCCGAGGTCGAGGCCTGCGTCTTCGCCAACATCCCGCCGGTGGTGGGCAGCATGCGCGGCTGGGTCGAGGCGCTGCGCGGCTTCGGCTACGCCGTCTTCGCCCGGCCCAAGCAGCAGCCCGACGACGACATCGACCAGTCCATGCTCGACCACATCGACGTCCGGACGCACAGCCACCGGCTGCGGCGGCTGGTCGTGTTCTCCGGCGACGGGCGCAACTTCGCCGAGCCGCTGGAGGAGCTCGCCCGCGCCGGCACGCAGGTCGTCGTGGTCGCGTTCAGCGAGGTCGCCGGCTACGCGATCGGCTCGGAGCTCATCGAGTTCATCGACATCGAGGACGTGCCCGGCGCCTTCGCCGCGCCGCTGGACCGGGTCCGGCTCGACGCGCTGCCGCCCGACGGCGCGTGGCTGCGGCCCACCCGCAGCCTGCGCGACTTCGTCTCCACCTGGAGCGCCCGCCGCAACGGCTGACCCGCCCGCGGCGGTGTCCGCGGGCCCCGCCCCGTGTCCGCCGGCCCTCCCCGGGGAAGGGAGGGGCCATGGCGGTCTGCGAGGTCTGCGGCAACGACTATGCGATGAGCTTCGAGGTGGTGGCCCAGGGCGCCACGCACACCTTCGACAGCTTCGAGTGCGCGATCCACCGGATGGCGCCGATCTGCGAGCACTGCGGCGTGAAGGTGGTCGGCCACGGGATGACCGTCGAGGGGCAGTTCTACTGCTGCGCGCACTGCGCCCGCGCCGAGCACGACGGCGCGGCGGTGGCCGACTCCGCCTGAGGGCGGTCAGTCCGCCGGCAGCTCCGGCGCCCGCGGCTCGGGCACCTGCGTGGAGAAGCCCTCGATCGGCTGCAGCCCCGAGGGCAGCTGCGCCCACACGTGCTTGCGGCCCGGACGCCGCTCCCAGCCGTAGTCCACCGACAGCTGCGCCACCAGGTGCAGGCCCATCCCGCCCAGGGAGGGGTCGCGGTCGACGGCGGGCACCGGCGGCTTCTCGGGCGCCTCGTCGCTGAGGTCGAGCAGCCACCCGGCGGGGCTGGCCACCACGAGGGCCCGGACGTCGCCGCCGCCGTGTCGCAGGGCGTTGGAGGCGAGCTCCTCGAACACCAGCAGCAACCCGTCGCGGGCGTCGTCGGTGGACGACGAGCTCACCGAGGGGTGCGCGATCCGGGCGCGCAGGTCGGCCCGGACCCGGGACACGACGTGCATGGCCTCCAGCTGCCAGTGCCAGACGTCGCCGGCCACCGACGGCACGGGCACGCTCGGCCACGCCTCCTGGCCCATCGCCACCCCTCGCGTCTGCTCCGCGACACCCACGCCGACCGCACCCATCCTGACCGAAGCCCGTCGGCGCTGCAGCGGCAGCCCCCTCGGGGGCGGGCGGCGCCCCCCCCCCCCGTCGCGTGCTCCGTTGGGCAGACTGGAGCCGTGGAGGCCCTGTGGCGAGCACTGAGCCGGCTGCGGCTCGCCGACCGCGAGCTCGAGGACGTCCTCGGTGAGATCACCCGGCTGGCCGACGAGCACGTCCCCGGCGCGGAGTCGACGTCGATCACCCTCGTCCGCGGCGACACGGCGGTCACCGCGGCGTACCACGGCGACATGTCGCTGGCCGCCGACGAGATGCAGTACGACCGCGGCTACGGTCCCTGCCTGGACGCCGGCCGCGCCGGGGTCGTCCTGCGGGTCGACGACATGACCACCGAGCAGCGGTGGCCCGACTACACGGCGCGGGTGGTCGGGGTCGGCGTCCGCAGCTCGCTGTCCACGCCGCTGCCCTACCAGGGCACCTCGATCGGCGCCCTCAACATGTACTCGACCCGGCCGGCGGCCTTCGCCTCCGACGCCTCGGCCGAGGCGGCCCACGAGGTGGCCGAGGCCGTGGCCATCGCGGTGGCCAACGCCGACGCGCACGCCCAGCTGACTGAGCACGCCCGCAACATGCAGCGGGCGATGGAGTCGCGGGCGGTGATCGAGCAGGCCAAGGGGGTGCTCATGGCGCAGCGCCGGGTCGACGCCGAGGCCGCCTTCGACCTGCTGCGCGACGCCTCCCAGCGCTACAACCGCAAGCTGCGCGACATCGCCGCCGGCGTCGTCGCCTCCACCCACGAGCAGCCGCGCTGAGCCGGCTCAGCCCACCCGCGCGGCCAGGCCGGCTAGCCGGCTGACCAGGAACTCGACGGCGGCCGGGCTGTCGACGGTCTCGGCGACGTCGACCGCGGTGGGGGAGTCCGACACCGAGCGGCGGTCCACCAGCGTCTGCCCGCGCCCCGCGCCGCGGGTGGTGTCGACGACGACGTCGCGGCGCACCGTGCCCAGCGTCCCGGGGACGATCGCCTCGGTCAGCGCCAGCGCGTCGTGCAGCACGACGCCGGTGGCGCCGTACGAGGAGCGCGCGTGGTCGACGTACTGCTGCAGGATCGCCGCCGCGGCCGCACCCACCGGACCGGCCGCGGCGAAGCGGGCGATGCCCTCCTCGCCGAGCACCGTCGGCACGGTGACGTCGAGGCCGACGAGCACCGTGGGCACCGTCGAGCCCAGCACCCGCGCGGCGGCCTCCGGGTCGGCCCACACGTTGAACTCCGCGGCCGCCGTCACGTTGCCGCCGCGGGAGGCCGAGCCGCCCATGAGGACCAGCCGGCCGATCCGCTCGGCCGCCTGCGGGTAGGTGGCCAGCAGCAGCGCGACGTTGGTCCACGGCCCGATCGCGGCCACCGTCACCGGTTGCTCGGCGGCCACGAGCAGCTCGGCCAGCGCCACGACCGCCGGGCGCGGGTCGACGACGGCGGGCGACGGCGGCAGCACCACCCCGCCCAGGCCCGCCGACCCGTGCACGTGCCCGGCGCGCTCGGGCTGCGGGTACACCAGCGACTCGGCGGCGCCGGCGGCCACCGGGACGTCGGAGCGGCCGGCGAGGTGCAGCACCCGCAGCGCGTTGTCCGTCGTCTGCGGCAGCTCCACGTTGCCGTGCACGGTGGTGACCAGCTGCAGGTCCACCTCCGGGCTGGCCAGCGCCAGCAGGATCGCCAGCGCGTCGTCGATGCCGGGGTCGGTGTCGATCACCAGGGGTCGGGGCACCGCGTCATCCCAGCAGACGCCGTCGGGCAGGATCGGCGCGTGCCCGACGTGCTCCTCGCCAGCTGTGCCCCCGCCGCCGGGGCGGACGAGGACGAGCCGCTGCTGGTGGCCGCGCTCGCCGCCGAGGGTCTCACCGCCGAGGCCGCCGACTGGGCCGACGACGGCGTCGACTGGGGCGCCGCGCGGCTGGTCGTCGTCCGCTCGACCTGGGACTACGCGCCGCGCCGGGGAGAGTTCCTGACCTGGGCGCGCCGCGTGGAGGCGGTCACCGCGCTGCACAACCCCGCCGCCGTGCTGGCCTGGAACACCGACAAGCGCTACCTCCGGGAGCTGGCCGCCGACGGGGTGCCCGTCGTCCCCACGGCGTGGGCGGAGCACCCCGGGGAGGTGGCCGCCGCGCTGGAGCCCTGGCCCCGCGACGTGGTGGTCAAGCCGGTGGTCTCGGCCGGCGCCCGGGACACCGCCCGCTTCGGGCCGGCCGAGCGGGCGGAGGCCACCGCGCTGGCGGAACGGGTGCTGGCCGGCGGGCGGGCGGTGATGGTGCAGCCCTACCTCGACCGGCTCGACGCCGAGGGCGAGACCGGCCTGGTGTACGTCGACGGGGAGTTCGGCCACGCCTTCGGCAAGGGCGCGCTGCTGGCCGGGGGAGCGCTGGGCCCGGGGCTCTACGCGGAGGAGGAGATCACCCGCCGCACCGCGACGCCCGGGCAGCGGGCGCTCGGCGACCGGGTGCTCGGCTGGGTGGCCGCGCGCACCGGCGCGGCCCCGCTCTACGCCCGGGTGGACCTCGTGCCCGGGGCCGACGGCGCCCCGCAGGTCATCGAGGTGGAGCTCACCGAGCCCAGCCTCTTCCTCACCACCGACGACGGCGCGGCCGCGCGGCTGGCCGCCGCGGTCAGCGCCCGGCTCCGTGCTCCGCGCGCGCCTCGGCCCGCCGCCGGGGGAGCGCGGTGACCAGGTAGAGCAGCACGCCGGCGGCGAGCAGCACCCCGGCGAGGGCCCAGGTGCGGGCCTCCTGCTGCCACAGCAGCAGCAGGCACGAGGCGGTGCCGAGCACCGGCACCACGGCCGGCACGCGGAAGTGGTCGGCCTCGACCCGGTCGCGGCGCAGCACCAGGACCGCGGTGTTGGTGCTGAGGAAGACGAACAGCAGCAGGAGCACCACCGTGCTGGCCAGCGTGGCCAGGTCGCCGACCAGGGTGAGCGCCATCGCCACCAGCGTGGTCACCGCGATGGCCACCCACGGCGTGCGCCGCCGCGGCAGCACCCGGCCGAGGACGGCGGGCAGCAGGTGCTGCTCGGCCAGCCCGTACGCCATCCGGCTGGCCATGATCATGGTGAGCAGCGCGCCGTTGGCGACGGCGATCAGCGCCACCAGGCTGAACAGCCCGTCGGGGATGCCGGCGTCGGCCGCCCGCACCACCTCCAGCAGCGGGCCGGTGGACCCGGCCAGCTCCTCGGGCGGCAGGACGACGGCCGCGGCCAGCCCCACCAGCACGTACACCGCGCCCGCGGTGAGCAGCGCGCCGAACAGCGCCCGCGGGTAGACCCGCCGCACGTCGCGGACCTCCTCGGCGACGTTGGCCGAGGTCTCGAACCCGACGAAGGAGTAGTAGGCCAGCAGCGCCGCCGAGAGCACCGCCGTCGCCGCCGACACCCCGGGCGGGAACTCCAGCGCCCGGCCCGCGTCCCCGTCGCCGCGGCCCAGCACCACGGCCCCGAGGACGACGACGAGCACCAGCCCCGAGGTCTCCACCACCGTCATGACCAGGTTGGCGCGCAGCGACTCCTGGATGCCGCGGGCGTTGAGCAGCGCCACGGCCAGCAGGAAGACCAGCGCGGCCGGGGCGGCGGGCACGTCGAGGAACACGCCGAGGTAGTCGCCGGCGAAGGCCAGCGCGAGGCCCGCGGCGCTGGTCACCCCCGCGGCGAGCATGCAGAAACCCACCAGGAAGGCGACCACCGGGGAGCCGAAGGCCCGCTCGGCGAACACCGCCGAGCCGCCCGCCCGCGGGTACTTGGTGACCAGCTCCGCGTAGCTGCCCGCCGTCAGCAGGGCCAGCACCAGCGCCCCCAGCAGCGGCACCCAGATGGCGCCGCCGACCTCCCCGGCCACCGCGCCGACGAGCGCGTAGACCCCCGCGCCCAGGACGTCGCCGAGGATGAACAGGTAGAGCAGCGGGCCGGTGACGGCGCGGCGCAGCTTGGTGTCGGACTCGGCCGGGGCGGTGTCCGCGGGCGGGGTGGTCACCCATCGAGTCTCGGCGGGCCCGGAACGCCCCGCCAACCGGGACCCCGGACGTGCGACACGCGGGCGCGCCGGGCCGTGTCCCGAGGTGACCGCACCCCCTCCCGGCGGCTCGCGAGCGTGCGGGCCACCAGCTTGTCGACAAGTGCTCGGCGGCAGCGCCGGGTCGCCGAACCGCAGGTCAGAGGCGCACAACGGTTGCGTCACGGGGCCGGCGGGAGGTGTCGCGAAGGGCCGTGCCGGGACGCCGTCGTCCCTACCGTTCTCCTCGTCCGCGGCACCTTCCCCGGCCGCGGACACAGACCCCCAGGAGGACGGCATGGCGATCGACAGGGCAGTTGCTCCGTCGTCGGCGACCCTGCCGGACGACCTGACGGCGACCGGCCTGGCCGGCCTGCTCGACCTGCTCGAGCGGGCCGACGCGCTGCCTCGCCGGCCGCGCCCGCGCCGGGCCGTGGCCACCCGCTCGCCCGGCGCTCCGCGCGCGCTGCGGCCGCTGCCGTCGGCCCGCCCGGTGCCGGTGCCGCGGCCGCGCCCCGCGGCGGCCGCCGTGCCGACCGCACCCGCCGTGCCCACCCCGGCGCCGGCGCCGGTGCCGGCCGGCTCGCGGCTGCGCGCCCGGCTGCGGGCGGCGATCCGGCGCCTGGCGCTGTGGGGCGCCGGCCCCGGTGCGGCGCACGCGGCGTGGCCGACCGCGCCGGTCGTGCTGCCCCCGCCGCGGCCGAACCCGCTGCGCCGCCTGTCGCTGTGGGGCGCCGGCCCCGGCGGCGCGCACCTGGCCTGGGGCCGGCCCGCCCCGGCCCGCCCGGCCGCCTCCGGCCCGGTGGTGCTCACCGAGCTGCCCAGCACCCCCACGGTCCAGCCCGCGGCGTCTTCCCCCGCCGCGGCGCTCCCTCCGGCCGGGGCAGCCCGGCCGGTCCCCCCGCCCCGCCCCGGCGGGTCCGGCCCCCGGCTCGCCCCGGCCGGCTGGCCCGCCCGCCCGGCGGTCCCGCGGGGCGCGACCGGCCCTCCCGGCAGGTCCGGCTCGGCGCGGGCCCGGGGCGACCCGGTGCCCGTCCAGGCCCGGGGCTCGCCCCGGCCGCCGCCTCCCGCTCCCGACTGACCCGCAGCGCGCCCCCTCCCGGGGACGCCGTCCGAAGCCCTCGCCCGACGAGGACGACGGGCCCGGCCACCACTTCCCCCCTGGGTGGCCGGGACCGCCGGCCCGGTCGCGCACGACTCCCCCCCGGCCCCCGTGGCCGCCCCTCGGCCCTCCTCCGCGGCACTGGCCGCCGACAGACCGCACCGCACGACCGCTCTCGCCTCGACCCCCCGCCGACTGCTCCCTCCGAGGACAGCGCGCGGACCCTCCCGGGAGGCGCAGACGACCGGCACCGCGGCCCGCCGGCGCGACACCGCGCAGGAGGCGATCCCCAGGCACCCGCCGGTGCCCGGGCGGACGTCCCCCCGTCCCCCGGGTCTCTGACCGGCCGGTCCTGGCCGGGACGGGCGCCCGACGGCCGGCACCGGCCCCTCTCGCGGGCCGGGCCGGAGGAGACGTGCAGCCGACCGGCCGCGGTCCGCCAGGCCCGGCGCCGTCGACCAGCGGCCAGGACGGTGCTCCCGCCCCGCGGGCGCCGCGCGTCACGACCCCCGGCGGGCGCCCTCCCCACCTGCTCCGGCACCGCCGCCGGACCAGGGGGAGGGCGCCCGTCCGGCGTCCCGGCCCCGGCGCGGAGGGCTCCGGTCCCTACCCCGGACCGGGGCTCGCGCGCCTCCGGGCGGGTGTCGTTCCGCCCACACCGGTTGGAGGGGCGCCCCCGGACGTGAGAGAAAGGACGGCGGACCGCCCGCCGAACCGCACCGAATGGAACCGCCCCTGTGACCCTGCCCGAGCAGCGTCCGGGGTCCCCGGGCGAGGCGCCGCCCCGGCCGCTGTCCCCGCTGCCCGACGACCCCGAGGTCAGCCGGCTGCGCTTCGAGCTGGCGATCGACGCGGCGGGCATCGGCAGCTTCGACTGGGACCTGCTCAGCGGTCGGCTGACCTGGGACGAGCAGCTGCAGGCCCTGTTCGGCTTCGCCGAGGGCGAGTTCGACGAGACGATCGACACCTTCGCCGCCCGGCTGCACCCCGACGACCGCGAGCGCACCCTCCAGGCGCTGCAGGGCGCCATCGACACCTGCGGCGACTACGTCGCGGAGTTCCGCGCGGTGCTGCCCTCGGGCGAGATCCGGTGGGTCGAGGGCCGCGGGCGAGCGCTGGCCGACGCCTCCGGCGTCGCCGTGCGGCTCCTGGGCGCCGGCATCGACACCACGCAGGTCCGCGAGGGCGAGGCGCGGGTCTCCCGGGTGCTGGAGACCATGCGGTCGGCGTTCTTCGCCCTCGACCGCGAGTGGCGGTTCACCTACGTCAACGCCGAGGCCGAGCGGGTGCTGCACCGCTCGCGCGAGGAGCTGCTCGGCGGCGTCGTGTGGGAGCTGTTCCCGGCCGCCGTCGGCAGCGACTTCGAGACCCACTACCGCGGCGCGGTCGAGACCGGCGAGGAGCGGGTCTTCGAGGCCTACTACCCGCCGCCGCTGGACGCCTGGTACGAGGTGCGCGCGTGGCCGGGCCCCGACGGGCTGTCGGTGTACTTCCTCGACGTCACCGAGCGGCGGGCCGCCGAGCAGCAGGCCCGGGACGGCGCCGCGCGCCTGGCGCTGCTGGCCGAGGTCAGCGCGCTCATGTCGACCGCCCTCGGCTCGGCCGTCGCCGAGGAGCGGGCCCTGCAGCGGGTCGCCGCGGCGGTGGTCCCGGTGCTCGGCGACTGGGTGGTCCTCACCCTCGCCGACGCCGGCGGCGGCCGGATGCGCGACGTCGCCTCCTGGCACCGGGACCCGGCGCTGCGGGGGGCCACCGCCACCTATGCCGGCCTGCGGCTGGCCTCGATCGCTCCCGACGCGCCGGTGCTGGAGGCCCTGGGGTCCGGCCGGCTGCTCACCGTGCCCGACGTGCAGGCGGTCATCCGCCCGACGCTGCCCGAGGGCGAGGTGCGCGAGGTCTTCGACGTGCTGGCGCCCCGCTCGGCCGTGACGCTGCCGCTGCTGGCCCGCGGGCGGACGCTGGGCGCGCTGAGCCTCTACCGCGGCCCGGACCGCCCGGCCGCCGGCGCCGAGGACGTCCGCGCCGCCCGCGAGGTCGCCGACCGCGTCGCGCTCGCGCTGGACAACGCGCGGCTGTTCGACCAGCAGCGCCGGCTGGCCGAGGCGCTGCAGCGCAGCATGCTCACCGCGCCGCCGCAGCCCGACCATGCCGAGATCGTCGTCCGCTACCAGCCGGCCGTGCAGGCGGCCCAGGTCGGCGGTGACTGGTACGACGCGTTCCTCCAGCCCGACGGCGCGACCGTGCTGGTGATCGGCGACGTCGTCGGCCACGACACCGAGGCCGCCGCCACGATGGGCCAGCTGCGCGGGATGCTGCGCGGGATCGCCCACCGCGGCGACCACCCGCCCGACGCGGTGCTCTGTGAGCTCGACGCCGCCGTCGAGGGGCTCGGCCTGCACACGATGGCCACCGCGGTGGTCGCCCGGGTGGAGCAGACGCCGGAGCAGCGCGCCGCCGGCCGCACCACGCTGCGCTGGTCGAACGCCGGCCACCCGCCGCCGCTGCTGCTCACGCCGTCGGGGGAGGTGCGGACGCTGGGCACCGAGCGCGGGGAGCTGATGCTCGGCGTCGACCCGGGGGCACGGCGGTCGTCCTCGGCGGTGGAGGTCTCCCGCGGCTCCACGCTGCTGCTCTACACCGACGGGCTGGTCGAGGGCCGCGACCTGCTGCTCGACGACGGCATCGAGCTGCTGCGGACGGCGCTGGTCCAGCTCGCCGACCTGCCGCTGGAGCGGCTGTGCGACGCGCTGGTCACCCGGCTGCGCCCCGAGGGCCTCCAGGACGACGTCGCGCTGGTCGCCATCCGCCTGCACCCCCAGTAGGAGGAGGACCTCCCTCCTCCCCACGCCTCGCTCCGCTCGGCGCGGGCCCCTGAGGGAGGCCGTCCCGGCACCTCACGTGCGGGGGAGGACCGCCCAGACGGTCTTGGCGTCGCCCTCGACGTACCAGCCGTGCGCGGTCGACAGCTCGGCGATCAGGTGCAGGCCCAGGCCGCCCTCGCTGGGGTCGCGATCGACGGCGGGCGTCGGCGGGGTGCGGGCGTCGCCGTCGGAGACCGCGACGAGGAACGCGTTCCCGGTGCGGCGGACGGAGGCCTCCACGCGGCCGCCGCCGTGGCGCAGGGCGTTGGAGGCCATCTCGTCGAGGACCAGCAGCAGCCGGTCGCGCAGGTCGGCCGGCTCCTGGGCGTCGATGCGCCGCCGCAGCTCCTCGCGCACCAGGGGGAGCTCGGCGACGTCGGACAGCCGCCACTGCAGCCCGTCGCACGCCGGTGGAGGGGACGCCGCCGGCCAGCCGGCGCCGGCCGATCCGCGTCCCACCCGGTGTCTCCTCGCGCGTCGAGCCCCCGTCCCGGGCTGGATGTCGAACACCTGCGTATGGCTCAGCGGGACCCGCCTCAAACCCGGATGGGACCGGTGTCACAGGTGCGGGAGCCGCGGGACGGGGCGCGACGACGTCGTCACCGCGCCGACACGGCCCCGGGAACACCGGGCGCGCTGTTCGACTCCGGCATCGTGGTGGCGGCCGTCGTCGCGGTGGTGTTCGACCTGGTGCTCCCCGGGCGGCCGAGGGCGCGTCAGGCGGCGGCCAGCGCGGCGCAGTAGTCGGCGACGACGGCGGGGTTGCGCATCGCCGTCCCCATCACCGCCACGCCGGACGCCCCGGCGGCGAGGCAGCCCGCCACGTCGCCGGGGCGCACGCCGCCCAGCGCCAGCACCGGCGGCGCGTCCGGTGTGAGCGCGGCCAGCCCCGCGGTGCCCAGCGCCGGGCCGTACCCGGGCTTGGACGCGGTCGGCGCGTACGGCGACAGCGTGACCCAGTCGCAGCCCTCGGCGTCCGCCCGTGCCAGCTCGGCGGCCGAGTGGCAGGACCGGCCCACCAGCGGCGGGCGGACGGCCGGGAACGGGTCGGCGGCCGTCAGGTGCACCGCGGTGCCCTCCGGCGCCCCGGCGGCGCCGCCCCACACCAGCAGCCCGCCCACCGGCTCGAGCACCGCGCGCAGCTCGGCGGCCAGCGCCCTGCGCTGGGCGAGGGGCAGGTCGCGGTCGCGCAACCAGACCGCCCGGGCGCCGGCGGCCACCGCCGCGGCGACCACCCCCGGGAGCGGGCCGGCCGCCTGCGTCCGGTCGGTGACGACGAGCAGGCGCGGGACGGTCACAGCGCCGGCAGGCCCTCGGAGGACGTCGAGGCCTCGGCGTGCCAGCGCCGCGGGATGCGGCCGGCCAGCCGCGCCAGACGGCCGCCCTCCACCGCCTGCCGCATGGCCAGCGCCATCCTCTCGGGGTCGCGGGCGCGGGTCACCGCCGAGGCCAGCAGGACGGCGTCGCAGCCGAGCTCCATGGCCAGCGCCGCGTCCGAGGCGGTGCCGATGCCGGCGTCGAGCACCACCGGCACGTCGACGGCCTCCCGCAGCAGCGCCACGTTGTGCGGGTTGCGGATGCCCAGCCCGCTGCCGATCGGGGAGCCCAGCGGCATCACCGCCGCGCAGCCGGCGTCGGCCAGCCGGCGGCCGAGCACCGGGTCATCGGTGGTGTAGGCGAGCACGGTGAAGCCCTCGGCCACCAACTGCTCCGCGGCGTCGAGCAGCTCCACCGCGTCGGGCAGCAGCGTGCGCTCGTCGCCGATCACCTCGAGCTTGACCCAGTCGGTGCCGAACGCCTCGCGGGCCAGCCGGGCAGTGCGCACCGCCTCGCGGGCGGTCCGGCAGCCGGCGGTGTTGGGCAGCAGCCGGACGCCGGCGCGGTCGAGGACCGTCATCATCGAGCCGGTCGCGGAGGCCTCGACGCGGCGCAGCGCGACGGTGACCAGCTGGGTGCCCGAGGCGCGGACGGCGGCCTCCAGCGCCTCCAGGCTGGGCACCCCGCCGGTGCCCAGCAGCAGCCGCGAGCGGAACGTCTCCCCGCCGAGCACGAACGGGTCGCCGGCCTCCTCCCGCGCCAGCGCCGGTGCCAGGTCCTGGGTCGACACGGTCATCCTCCTGCGGTCGGGGCGAGCACCTCGACGGCGTCGCCGGGGGCCAGCGGGGTCCGCGCCCAGCTGCTGCGCGGGACGACGTCGCCGTTGCGCGCGACGGCCACCCGGTCGTGGCCGGGCGCGCGCTGGGCCACCAGGTCGGCCACGGTGGCGTCGTCGGCCAGCTCGGCCGCGTCGCCGTTGACGGTCAGCTGCATCGGTCAGTCCCTCCGGAACCGGTCGGCGGTGAACGGGGCGGCCACCGGGGGCAGCGCGCCGCCGGCCAGCAGGTCGGCGACGGCGTCGGCGGTGACGGGGGTGAGCAGCACGCCGTTGCGGTGGTGGCCGGTGGCCAGCACCAGCCCGGGCAGGGACGCCGGTCCCAGCAGCGGGGCGTTGTCCGGCGTCCCCGGGCGCCAGCGGGCCAGCGTCTCCACCAGCTCCAGCTCGGTGATCCCGGGGACGACGTCGATGGCGTCGTGCAGCAGGTCGTGCACGCCGCCGGCGGTGACGGTGGGGTCGAAGCCGCGGTCCTCGACGGTGGCACCGACGACCAGCCCGTCGTGGCCGTGGGGCACCAGGTAGACGGGCCGGCCGCGCACCAGCGCGCGCACGGTGCCCTCGAGCAGCCCGTCGGCGCCGCCCAGCCGCAGGACCTGCCCCTTGACCGGCCGCACGGGCAGCGGTGGGACGCCGGGCAGCTGCCCGCTGCGGGCGCCCAGCGCGAGCACCACCTGCCCGGCCGGCACCGCCGTCCCGCCGGCCAGCCGCAGCCCGGCCGCGCGCCCGCCGTCGACGACGACCTCCGCCACCCGGTCGCGCACCAGCTCCACGCCCTCGGCCGCGGCGGCGGCGAGCAGCGCGGCGTGCACGGCCCGGCCGTCGACGGAGTGGTCACCGGAGACGAGCAGCCCGCCGCGCACCCGCGGGGTGAGCGAGGGCTCCCGGCGCCGGGCGGCCCGCGGGGTGAGCCGCTCGGCGGCCAGGCCGAGCTCGAGCTGGAAGGCGTGCAGCGCGTCGAGCTCGCGGACGTCGTCGTCATCGAAGCCGACCACCAGCGTGCCCACCGTGCGCAGCCCCACCGGCCGGCCGGAGGCCGCCTCCAGCTCGGCGGCGAAGGACGGCCAGCGCTCCAGCGAGGCCAGGCCCAGGCGCAGCAGCGGCTGCTCGCCGTAGCCGGCCTCGGTGACCGGGGCGAGCATCCCGGCGGCGGCGGCCGAGGCGCCGGCGCCCGGGGCGTCGTCGACCACGGTCACCGACAGCCCGCGGCGGGCGGCCCGCCAGGCGACCGCCAGCCCGACCAGCCCGCCCCCGGCCACGGCGACGTCGGTCACCGCCGACGGCCCCGCAGCACGACCGGCAGGGTGAGCGCGACCGCGACGCCGAGCCCGACGAGCGAGGCCGACCAGCCGTTGGCCGGGTCGATGCCGAGGTCGGCCTGCCGCGCCGTCCACCACGCCGTCCAGCCGGCGCCCGGGCCGGGGAACAACGTGGGCAGGGTCAGCTGGTAGGCGACGAACCCGGCGGCCCACGGCAGGAGCAGCAGCGGGCGGGCCGGGGCGGTGCCGGAGGTGTCCCAGCGTCCGCGCGGGCTGGTCCAGTAGGCCGCGATCAGCACGCCGGCCAGCGGCACGAACACCGCGCCGATGAGGAAGAGGAACGGCTCGTAGGCGGCGACGTCGACGCTCAGCGCCAGCAGCGTGGCCACCGCGCCGACCCCGAGCACGAGCACCCGCCGGTCGAGCCGGGCGACGACGTTCTGCGCCGACACCGCCGTGGAGTAGAGGTTGGCGAAGGCCTCGTCGAGTTCCACCGTCACCAGCACGAGCACCGCGACCGCGCCCAGCGGGACGGCCAGCAGCGCGTCGATGACGTCGAACCCGGCGCTGCCGTAGGCGGCCAGCGCCAGCACGCCGAGCACGAACATCCCCACGGTGGCCAGGCCGTAGCCGACCGCCGAGCCGACGCCGGCGGCCCGCGCGCTGCGCGCGTGGCGGGTGTAGTCGGCGGCCAGCGGCAGCCAGGACACCGGCAGCGCGATGACGATGTCGGCCGCGGTCCAGAACGACGTCGCCCCGCCGCCCTGGATCGGTGGCAGCGGCTCGCGCAGCACCCCGACGAACAGGTAGACGACGGCGGCCAGTGCCGCCCACACCGCGTACCGGGCCAGCACCCGGACGACGCCGAGGGGCCGCAGCGCCATCGCCGTCGCCAGCACCCCGGCGGCGACGACGAACGGCCAGCGCGGCGCGTCGAGCACCCGGGAGGCGGCCTCGGCGATGACCACGATCTCGAAGGTCGCCCAGCCGACGCACTGCACGAGGTTGAACGCCGTCGGCAGCCACGAGGTGCGCCGGCCGAGCAGCCCCCGCAGCAGCACCATCCCGGGGACGCCCTCCCGCGCGCCCGCCGCGGCGACCAGGCCGAGCAGCGTCGCGCCGACCACCGCGCCGACGACGATCGCCGCGACCGTGACGGCGAGGGGACGGCCGGGCAGCACGACGAAGACGGCGGCCACCGGCAGCAGCACGCTGACGCCGAGGTTGGCCCAGAGGCCCAGGTTGGCGCCGAGGCCGAGGGTGCGCGGCGGCGCCTGGTCGAGGGTGAGCGGCGCGTCGGAGGTGCGCTGGACGTCGGTGCTCATGGCTGCTCCCTACGCCGGCATTACCCGGTCAGGTTCCAGCGGTCGGCGGCGCCTGCAGCCGCCCTCTCAGCCCGGTCGCCCCGAGCTCCCGCACATGGCGCAGGCCACCATACGCACGCCGTAGGGTGCTCCGCCGTGCCGGTCGCCGAGCTGCTCTCCCGCCACCCCGACGCGTGGCGGCGGGCCACCCGTGCCCCCTTCCTCGAGGCCGTCCGCGACGGCACCCTGCCCGCCGGGGCCTTCGACACCTGGCTGGTGCAGGACGCGCACTTCCTCGCCGACCTGCTGCGCTTCCAGGCCCGCCTGCTGGCCCGGGCGCCGCGGCCGGCGCAGGCCGTGCTGGCCGGGGGGTGCGTCGCGCTGGTGGCGGAGCTGGACTGGTTCGGCCGGGTCGCCGAGGGACGCGGCCTGGACCTCGCGGCGCCGCGGCTGCCGGCCACCATCGCCTACGGCGACCTGCTGTACCGGCTCGACGCGGCCGACGTCGCGACCGCGCTGACCGCGCTGTGGGCGGTCGAGCGGGCCTACCTCGACGCCTGGTCGGGGGCACTGCCGGGTGCGCCGGAGTACCGGGAGTTCGTCGAGCACTGGACGGTGCCCGGGTTCGCGTCCTACGTGGCCGGGCTGGCGGCGGCGGCCGACGACGCCGGCCCGCCCGACGAGGCGGTGTTCCTGGAGGTGGCCGCCGCGGAGGCGGAGTTCTGGAGGATGGCGCGGTGAGCCTGTCCGCGGAGCTCTGGGCGGACAGCGCCGACCTGGCCGCCGCCGCGCTGGCGCACCCGTTCGTCACCGGGATCGCCGACGGCACGCTGCCGCGGGAGCGGTTCGCCGGGTACGTCGCCCAGGACGCGTTCTTCCTCGAGGCCTTCGCCCGCGCGTACGCGCTCGGGGTCGCGCACAGCCGCGACCGGGCCACGCTGGAGATCTTCGCCGACCTGCTGGCCGGCGTCCGCGAGGAGCTGCGGCTGCACGACGGCTACGCCGCGCGCTGGGGCATCGACCTGGCCGGTGTCGCGCCCGTGCCCGCGACGTCCGCGTACACCGAGTTCCTGCTGGCCACCGCGGCGCTGGGTGACGTC
Organism: Geodermatophilus tzadiensis; assembly: GCF_003002915.1. GTDB lineage: Bacteria > Actinomycetota > Actinomycetes > Mycobacteriales > Geodermatophilaceae > Geodermatophilus > Geodermatophilus tzadiensis. The sequence continues at coordinate 69,140 of NZ_PVTG01000012.1, forward strand.
GGCGAGACGTGCGCGGCGATGACTCCGTGCATGCGGCTCTACGCCCACCTCGGCCAGGCCCTCGTCCCGCGTGCGACCGGGCCCTACCGCGAGTGGGTGGACACCTACGCCGACCCGGCCTTCGAGGAGCTGGCCGCCACGCTGGAGGCGCTGCTCGACCGGCTGGCCGCCGGCACCCCCGCCGTCCGCCGGGCCCACCGGCGGGCGATGGAGCTCGAGCTGGGCTTCTTCGACGCGGCCTGGCGCGGCGGGGGTAGCGTCGGCGGGCAGTGACTCGGGGTGTCCGCCGTCCGGCGGGCTGAGAACACACCCGCCGAACCTGTCCAGGTCATGCTGGCGAAGGGATGTCACGGCGATGGACGCCGCTGCGTTGACCGGTGCCCGATCCGCGCTCACGAGGAGCGCGCCGCTCGTGCACTGCCTGACCAACACCGTCGTGCAGACGCTCACCGCCAACGCGCTGCTCGCCGTCGGCGCGGCGCCGGCGATGGTCGACGAGCCGGCCGAGGCCGAGGGTTTCGCCGCCGTGGCCTCCGCGGTGCTGGTCAACGTCGGCACGGTCAGCCGGCGCACGGCCGAGGCGATGCGGCTGGCCGCCCGGTCGGCCGCGGCGGCGGGGACGCCGTGGGTGCTCGACCCGGTCGCCGTCGGCGGGCTGGCCTTCCGCACGGAGCTGGCCGGCGAGCTGCTCGGGTCGCGGCCCGCGGTGGTGCGCGGCAACGCGAGCGAGGTGATGGCGCTGGCCGGCGCCGGCGCCGGCGGGCGCGGGGTGGACTCGACCGCGGCCGCCGACGACGCCCGGGAGGCCGCGGTCGCGCTGGCCGGGCGGACCGGGGGCGTGGTGGCCGTCAGCGGCGCGGTCGACGTCGTGACCGACGGGACCCGCACCGTCCGCGTGGGCGGCGGCTCGCCGCTGCTCACCCGCACCACCGGTGCCGGCTGCGCGCTCGGCGCGCTGGTCGCCGCCTACGTCGCCGCCACCGGCGACCCGCTCACCGGCGCGGTCGCCGCCCACGCGCACGTGGCGCTGGCCGCCGAGGCCGCGGCCGCCGTCGCCGCCGGGCCGGGCACCTTCGCCCCGCTCTGGCTCGACGCGCTCGACGCGGTGACCGACCTCTCCGCCGCGCGGGTGACCGCGTGAGGCCGCCGTTCGACCCGACGCTCTACCTGGTCACCGACACCGCGCTGGCCGGCCCGCGCGGCGTGCCCGACGTCGTCCGCGCCGCGGTGGCCGGCGGGGTCACGGCGGTGCAGGTGCGCGACAAGGACGCGTCGTGCCGGCAGCTGTACGCGCTGACGCTCTCGGTGAAGGAGGTGCTGGCCGGCACGGGCGTGGCGCTGTTCGTCAACGACGACGTCGAGGTCGCGCTGATGGCCGGCGCCGACGGCGTGCACGTGGGCCAGGACGACCTGCCCGCGGCCGAGGTCCGGGAGCGGATCGGTCCCGACCGGCTGCTCGGGCTGTCCACCGGGTCCGACGACGAGCTCGACGTCGCGCTGGCGCTCCCCTCCGGCACGGTCGACGTCGTCGGCATCGGGCCGGTGTGGACCACGCCGACGAAGCCCGACGCCGGTGCCGGGCTCGGCCCGGAGGGCGTCGCCGCGCTGGCCGCGCGGGCGGCGGCCGGCGGGCTGCGGTCGGTGGCGATCGGCGGGATCTCTCCCGAGCGGGCGGCGCTGGTCACCGGCGTGGACGGCATCTGCGTGGTGTCGGCGATCTGCGCGGCCGACGACCCCGCCGCCGCGGCCCGGGCGCTGCGGGAGGTGACGACCCGGTGACCGGGCGGGCGGGGGTGCCGGTCGCGCTCACCGTCGCCGGGAGCGACCCCAGCGGCGGGGCGGGCGTCCAGGCCGACCTCAAGACCTTCAGCGCGCTCGGCGTCTACGGCACCGCCGTGCTCACCGCGCTGACCGCGCAGAACACCCGCGGCGTGACCGGCGTGCACCCGGTGCCGGCGGCGTTCGTGGGCGAGCAGGTGGCCACGCTGCTCGCCGACGTCACGGTGCACGCCACCAAGACCGGGATGCTCGGCACCGCCGACGTCGTCCGGGAGGTCGCCGCCGTGCTGGCCGACCGGGTCGCCGGGCCGGTGGTGTGCGACCCGGTCATGGTGGCCACCAGCGGCGACCGGCTGGTCGACGACGACGCGATCGCCGCCGTCCGGTCCGAGCTGCTGCCGGTGGTGGAGCTGGTGACGCCGAACGTGCCCGAGGCGGCCGCGCTGCTCGGGGTGCCGGCCGCGACCACGGTCGACGAGCTGCCCGCGCAGGCCGAGGCGCTGCTGGAGCTCGGGCCCGGGGCGGTGCTGCTCAAGGGCGGTCACCTGGGCGGGGCCGAGAGCGTCGACGTGCTGGCCACCGCCGACGGCGTCGTCGTCACCCGGCGTCCGCGGGTGGACACCACCGCGACGCACGGCACCGGCTGCACGCTGTCCTCGGCCATCGCCGCGCTGACCGCCCGCGGCGTCGGCGGGCCGGGCCGGTGGGAGCCGGTGGTCGAGCAGGCCCGCGACTACCTGCACCGGGCCCTGCAGGCCGGGGAGTCGCTGGGCATCGGCTCGGGCCACGGGCCGGTGCACCACTTCGCCGGCGTCTGGCCCGCCTGACCCTCGTCGTCCGGCGGCCCGTCAGACCCTGAGGACGCGGAGCGGGGAGTGCGCGGCCGCGATCCGGTCGAAGTGCCCGTCCTGCGTCACGACCGGCAGCCCGTGCACGACCGCGGTGGCCGCTATCAGTGCATCGGTGAGCTTGACCGTGCGGTGCACGCCTGCCCGCCGGCAGTCGGCGACCAGCCGCGCCCATCCGCTCATCACGGCCTCGCTCACAGGGACCGGATCGGCCTCGCGCGCCAGCGCGAGCGTGTCGCCCCTGCGGGCCCGGGCCGTCTCGTCGGCGGCAGCGAGGACACCCAGCTCCAGCTCGCCGATCGTCACGACGGACACCGCCACCCGCTCGGGCAGGCGCCCCAGCGGCCGCGCCGTCTCCCGGGCGATGAACACCGAGGTGTCGAGGAGTCCCGACGTCACAGGTCGGCCAGGGTCTGGCCGGCGAGCTCGTCGAGGTCGTCGCGCAGCGTGGGGTCGGCCGAGCGGTGCTCGAGCTGTTCCTGCAGGGCCGCCCCGGACAGCCACCGGGTGCGTGCCCCGTGGGGGACGATGTCCGCGATCGGCTCCCCCCGCACGGTCAGGGTGACGCGTTCCCCGGCTCGCACGGCATCGATGATGCGTGCGGTGTGGTTGCGGAGGTCGCGGACCCCGACGTCCATGTGCGACAGCGCAGCACCGGAGGTCGTCGTCACCCGCCTCCTTGACGCCACCGCCGCGGCACCGCGACCGTGCCGCATGGCGACCTCCCGCCCGGTGTTCAGCCGCGTCTACGAGCGGGTGAGCAGGCGCCTCGAGGACGCCGGGATGGCGGAGCTGCGCCGCGAGCTCGTCGACGGGGCGGCCGGCGTGGTGGTCGAGGTCGGCTGCGGCAACGGGCTGACCTTCGCCCACTACCCGGACACGGTCAGCCGCGTGGTGGCGGTCGAGCCCGAGCCGCGGTTGCGCGCCGCGGCGCAGCGGGCCGCGCGGGCGGCCGGCGTCGACGTCGAGGTGGTGGCGGGTGTCGCCGAGGAGCTGCCGCTGCCGGACGCGTCGGCCGACGTCGCCGTCCTCTGCCTGGTGCTGTGCAGCATCCCGGACCAGCCGGCGGCGCTGGCCGAGCTGCGGCGGGTGCTGCGTCCCGGCGGTGAGCTGCGCTTCCTCGAGCACACCGTGGCCGAGGACCGGCGGCTGCGACGGGTGCAGCACCTCGTGGACGCCACCGTCTGGCCGCTGCTGGCGGGCGGCTGCCACACCGCCACCGACCAGGTCGGCGCCATCGAGGCCGCGGGCTTCACCGTGCGGCGGGTCCGGCGCTTCGACTTCCAGCCGGCGCGCGTCCGCGTGCCGGCCAGCCCGCACGTGCTCGGCGTCGCGGCGACCTGACCCGGCCCGGCGAGGGTGTGCGCCGGTGCACGACCAGGCGGCCGCGTGGGGACGTCAGCCGGCTGCCGGGCGGAAGAGCCGGTCGAGCCGGTAGCGGACGACGGCCTGGGCGTCGTCGACGGTGCGCTGCTGCCCCAGCACGCTGCTCACCAGACCGTTCGTGAGCGCGAGCAGGCTGACCACCTCGATCCGCGGGTCCGCGTCGGCGACCACCCGTCCCTCCTCGACGGCGCGGGCGACGACCCCGGTCAGCCACCGCTCCAGCGCGTCGGGGGCGTACCGGCCGTCGACGGCGTCCGCGGGGGTGGTCAGTCCGGCGGCGTAGTACGCCGTCCAGGCGAGCTGGTCGGCGCGGCTGTCGTCGTCCGTGGGCAGGATCGCGCCGAGGACCACCTCGAGGACCGCCCGCGGCTCGAGCTCCGTCCCGAGGGCCGCGGCGCGCTCCCGCACCCGCCGGTCGAGGCGCCCGGCCAGCTCGGCGATCCCCGAGGCCATGAGCGTGCGCTTGTCGGTGAAGTAGTACTGCACCACCCGCAGCGACACCCCGGCCTCCGCGGCCACCTCGCGCATGGACACCGCCTGCAGCCCGCGGGTGCTCGCGATGCGCAGCAGGGCGGCGGTCAGCTCCCGCCGCCGCTCGTCGTGGTCGACCCGCCGGGGCACCGCTCCTCCTCGGGGATACACCTGTACCCGATCCTGTGGTACGACTGTATCCTAACGTCGACCGAGGAGGCAGCCGTGGCCGTCCTGACCGCCCGTTCCGGAGACCTGGAGATCGCCTACGAGGTGCTCGGGGAGCCCGATGGCGAGCCGCTGCTGCTCGTCATGGGCCTGGGTGCGCAGATGGTCGGCTGGCCCGACGGCTTCTGTGCCGAGCTGGTCGCCCGCGGCTTCCGGGTGGTCCGGTTCGACAACCGCGACGTCGGCCTGTCCACCCACCTCGACGGCCCGGTGCCGGCGCGGGCGTGGTCGCGGGTGCCGGTCGCCTACACGCTGTCGGACATGGCCGCCGACGCCGTCGCCGTGCTGGACGCCGTCGGCTGGCCGTCCGCGCACGTCGTCGGCGCCTCGCTGGGCGGGATGATCGCCCAGCTGCTCGCCGTCGAGCACCCGGGCCGGGTGCGGTCGCTGACCTCGATCATGTCGAGGCCCGCGCCGCGGATCGGACGGATGCGGGCCCGGACGACGCTGGCGCTGGTCCGCAGGGCGCGGCGACTCGCGAAGGAGCGGGGCCGGCCGACGACGCCCGAGGCGATGGCCGACTTCCTGCTGGCCATGCAGGAGGTCACCGGCTCTCCCGGTCACCCCGCCTCCCGCGAGGACCACCTCGAGGTGCTGCGGGTGGCCATGGCCCGCGACGACCAGGGACTGAGCGGGCCGGGGGCCAAGCGGCAGCAGGCGGCGGAGCGGGTCGCCCGCGACCTGCGCGCCGAGCTGGCCGCCGTCCGGGTGCCGACCCTGGTGGTCCACGGAGACGGTGACGTGGTGATCCGGCCGGAGGGCGGCGAGGCCACGGCGGCCGCGGTGCCCGGCGCGCGGCTCGTCGTCCACCCGGGCATGGGCCACGAGCTGCCCCGCGCGCTGTGGCCGGTGATCGCCGACGACGTCCGCGCCACCGCCGACCTCGCCGCCGCCCGTCGCGCCTGACGGGACGCGCTGGTTGACTCGGCGGATGGTCTCGCCGATCCCGGAGCCGGAACCCGTCATCGACCCGACCGAGCCGGTGCCCGACGACCCGGGCGAGCTGCTGCCGGACGCCCCGGAGCCCCTGCCGCCCCCGCCGATCGAGCCGACGCCCGACGACCCCGGCGGGGACCCGGGCGGCGTCCCGGAACCCGCCTGACGGCGGCTCGACGGGGGACGGTGTGCGCGGACGTGCAGGTCTTGCCGCCAGGACTGCACACCGGCGCACACCGTCGGGCGGGCGCGGCCCTCAGAGCACGAAGCCGAGCAGCAGGTGGGCGTTCAGGCCGATGATCAGCGCGGCCACCACCGCGCCGACCAGCGTGGTCACCCGCCGGTTGACCCATCCGCCCATCAGGTCGCGGCGGCTGGTCAGCCACAGCAGCGGCACCAGCGCGAACGGGATGCCGAAGCTGAGCACCACCTGCGACCACACCAGCGCGGTGGTCGGGTCGCCGCCGAGGACCAGCACCGCCAGCGCCGGGGCGAGGGTGATCAGCCGCCGGGTGAGCACCGGGATGTGCCGCTTGAGGAACCCGGCCATCACCACCTGGCCGGCGTGCGTGCCCACCGACGACGAGGCGAACCCGGAGGCCAGCAGCGCGACGGCGAAGGCCAGCGCGGCACCGGTGCCCAGCTGCTGGCCGAGGCCCGCGTGCACGCCCTCCAGCGAGGTCACCTCCTCGGCGCTGCCGGTGAACAGCTGCGCGGCGATGACCAGCATCGCGGCGTTGACCAGCCCGGCCACGCCCATCGCCAGCAGCACGTCGAGGCGCTGGGCCCGCAGCAGCCGGCGCCGTCCGGCGTGCGTGCGGCCGGCGGTGACGACGTCGCCGTAGCGGCCCGGGGTGAGCGCGGAGTGCACGTAGATGACGTGCGGCATGACCGTGGCGCCGAGGATGCCGGTGGCCAGCACCAGGCTCTCCGGGCCCTCAAAGGAGGGCACCATGCCGCCGGCCAGCCCGCCGACGTCGACCCCGGCGCCGAGCAGCGTGTAGGCGAACCCGGCGCCGATGACCAGCAGCAGCCCGGTGATGACCCGCTCGAAGGGCCGGTGCCCGCGCGACTGCGCCCCCAGCAGCACGAACGCGACGACGGCGGTGATCAGCCCGCCGATCGGCAGCGGCACCCCGAACAGCAGGTGGAGCGCCACCGCGCCGCCGACGATCTCGGCGAGGTCGGTGGCGATGGCGACCGCCTCGGCCTGCACCCACAGGCCCCACGTCACCGGGCGGGGCAGCTTCTCGCGGCACAGCGTGGCCAGGTCGCGGCCGGTGGCCAGGCCGAGCTTGGCGGTCAGGCTCTGGATGAGCATCGCCATGAGGTTGGCCGCGACGATCACCCACAGCAGCGTGTAGCCGAAGGAGGCGCCGCCGGAGAAGTTGGTGGCGAAGTTGCCGGGGTCGACGTAGGCGACCGCGGCGACGAACGCCGGGCCCAGCAGCGGCCAGATCCGCCGCCGTCCGGTCGGGGCGGGCGACGGGCGGGGGGTGCCGACGAGCGTCGTCGGCAGGACGGCGGCCTCGGTCTTCGACAGGTACACGGGGGCCTCACAGGGCGACGCGGCGGGGGACGGGGGAGGGGTTCCGCTCCTGGTCTGCCCGCCGGGGGTGTCACGGTCGGGCCAGGCCGTGGCCCGCGCGGGCCGAGGTGAGCCTGGCCTCAGCGGGCCCGGGGCCGCGCACGCCGGCGGCCCCGGGACCCGCTCAGGCCGCCGGGACGATCAGCCCGGCCGTGGCCGTGCGCGCCGTCGTGAAGCGGGTGGTGACGTCGGCCCAGTTGACGACGTTCCACCACGCGGCGATGTAGTCGTTCTTCACGTTGCGGTACTGCAGGTAGAACGCGTGCTTCCACATGTCGAGCACCAGCAGCGGCACCAGGCCGACGGCGAGGTTGCCCTGGTGGTCGTAGAGCTGGCAGATGAGCAGCTTCTGGCCCACCGAGTCCCAGGCCAGGATCGACCAGCCCGAGCCCTGCACGCCGCCGGCGACGGCGGTGAAGTGGGCCTGGAAGGCCTCGAAGGAGCCGAACTGGTCGTCGATGGCCGCGGCCAGCTCGCCGTCGGGGCGCTCGCCGCCGTCGGGGCTCGTGTTCGGCCAGAACACCGAGTGGTTGACGTGCCCGCCCAGGTTGAACGCCAGGTTCTTCTCGTGCAGGTTCGCCGTGCCCAGCGCGTCGTTCTCCCGCGCCTCCGCGAGCTTCTCCAGCGCGGTGTTCGCCCCGGTGACGTAGGTCTGGTGGTGCTTGTCGTGGTGCAGCTGCATGATCTCGCCGGAGATGTGCGGCTCCAGGGCCCCGTAGTCGCAGGGCAGGTCGGGGAGCACGTACTCGGGCACGGGGTTCCCTCCGTCGGGCCGGCTGGACGCCCGTCGTCCTGCCCGCCCGGGGTGACACGGCGGGGCCGACCGGTGGCCCCCGTGGGCCAGCCCGTCAGCCGCCGGGAAGGGCGCGCGCCCGGTCGACCAGGGCGTCGATGCGGCGGGCGTGCGCGCCGCGCCAGTAGACCCGCCCGCAGTCCGCGCAGCGGGAGAAGTCCGTCGCGGTGCGCCGGGTGCCCGGCTCGAGGGCGGCCTCGACCGCGGCCCGGTCGACAGCGGCCAGCAGCCCGTTGCACGTGGAACAGCGGGTGAGCGGCGCCAGGGGCGGGCGGAAGCGGTCGAGGACGTCGGCGAGCTGCTCGTCCGGCGTCGCGCCGCGCACCCACGCCCCGGCCGGCAGCGCGCGGCGCATCAGCAGCCCGCGGTCCTGGGTGAGCAGCACCCGGTCCCCGGCGACGGCGGCCGCGACCAGCTCGGCGTCGTCGGCGTCCGGGGCGCGGGCCTCCGGCGACCAGGCGGTGTCCAGGCCGAGCAGCCGCATCCGCCGGGCCAGCGCACCGAGCCCGACGTCGAGCAGGAAGCCGCCGGGTGGCACCGGCTGCGGCCGGGGGACGGGACGGACGGCGACCGTCGCGCCGGCCGGCGGCCGCGCGTCCCGGGGGACGGGGACGCCGTCGACGAGCAGCGCGCCCACCTCGGTGAGCGGCACCCCAGCGGCCTGCACGAGGTGGCCGACGGTCGCGTCGGGATCGGCCGCGAGCAGCCGCCGGCCGGCCGCGCGGTCGCGGGCGGGCAGCAGCGGCCGCAGCGCGTCGTCGACCGCGACCGTGACGGCGGCGGCGCCGGGTGTGCGGGCCACGGCCGACCCCTACCCGGACGCGGATGGGTCGGACCCCGCCGCAGCGGGCATGGGTCGGGGACCGGACCGCACCCGCGACCCCAGGGAGTCCCCGTGACCCTGCCCACCGACCGCCCCCTCGCCCTCGTCACCGGCGCCTCCAGCGGCATCGGCCTGGAGCTGGCCAAGCAGTTCGCCGAGCACGGCTTCGACCTCGTCGTCGCCGCCGAGGACGACGAGCTCGACGCCGCCGCCGAGACGCTGCGCGCGATGGGCGCGCACGTCTCCCCGGTGCGCGGCGACCTCACCCGCTACGAGGACCGGGAGCTGCTGGTGACCGCCGTCCGCGGGTCGGGCCGCCCGCTGGCCGCCGCGGCGATCAACGCCGGCGTGGGCGTGGGCGGGGCCTTCGTCGACACCGACCTCGACGCCGAGCTGGGCATCGTGGCGCTCAACTGCGGGTCGACCGTGCACGTCGCCAAGCGGGTGGCCCAGGACATGGCCGCCCGGGGCGAGGGCCGGATCCTGTTCACCTCGTCGGTGGCCTCGCAGGCGCCGCAGCCGTTCCAGGCCGTCTACGGCGCGAGCAAGGCGTTCGTGCAGCACCTGGCACTGGCGCTGCGCGAGGAGCTCTCCGACACGGGAGTCAGCGTCACCGCGCTGCTGCCGGGGCCCACCGACACCGAGTTCTTCGACCGCGGCGACCTCACCGACACCCGGATGGGGGCGACCGACGCCAAGGACGACCCGGCGCAGGTCGCGCGCCAGGGCTACGAGGGCCTGATGAAGGGCGAGGCGTCGGTGTTCGCCGGGTCGCTGGCCAGCAAGGCGATGGGCCGGCTGTCGGCGGTGACCCCGGGCAACGTGGCCGCCAAGCTCAACCGGGTGATGACCGAGCCGGGCTCCGCGGACGGCTGAGGCGCGGTCGCGGGGACGGCCGCGGTCACCGGCGGGCCGGGGGAGAGGGATCGGCCAGCACCCGGCCGCCCGCGCGCAGCCCGGCGCCGATCAGCCGGCGCAGTGCGACGACGGCGGCCGCGGTGGCGATCGAGGTCCAGGTCGGCTCGGTGGCCAGGCGCAGCAGCCCGGCGGCCAGGAGCAGGTCGAGCAGCACGCCCAGCGCCAGGGCCGGCCGCCGGGTGGCCACCAGGGCCAGGGCGCCGGCCACCAGTGCCAGGCCGCTCACGCCGAGGGCGAGGACGCCGGGCAGCGCGCCCAGGCCGGTCACACGGTCCGTCCGGGGGACTCCGGCGCGGCGGGGTCGGGGGTCGCCTCCCGGGCCTCCTCGGCCACCTGCCGCCGCTCCTCGGCGATCTCCTTGGACAGGAAGTAGTTCAGCGCCGTCCGGATCGCCGCCACCGCGGCCAGCTGGCCGAGCTCGCGGAAGCTGGGCGCCACCGCCGTCCGGAGCACGTCGCCGGCCAGCTGGAACTCCAGGCCGAGCGCGAGGAACCGGCCGAGGGTCAGCCGCACCGGGACGAACGCCCGCGACCCGTGGCCGCGCACGCCGACCCAGACGAAGCGGGCGAACGCCCACACCGCCCCGACCAGGATGACGACGGCCCCGCAGGCCTCGACGACGGTGACCAGGACGCCGACGACCTCGGCGAGCAGCTCCTCCACACCGCCCCCCTACCCGGGCCGGGGCGCGGTCACAGCGGGACGGCGAGGCCCTCCGGCGGCGGCGCGTCCAGGGCGGCCCGGACGTCGGGGCGCCCGGGTGCCAGCCCGGCCCCCGCGAGGACGACGTCGCGCACCAGCGCGTGCCACCGGCCGACCGCGCGCACCATCCCGTGCCCGCCGGGCAGGGTGAACCGGGCGACCCGCACCCCGGCCCGGTGCGCCCGGACGGCGAAGTCGGCCGACAGCCGGGCCGGCACCCACCGGTCGCCGCGGCCGTGGGCGAGCACGACGGTGCGCCCGCGCAGGTGGTCGACCGGCTCACCGGGGGGCGTCCACGGGGCCAGCCCGCACACCGCCGCGACCGAGGGGTCGTCGCCGGCGCGCAGCACCGCACGCCCGCCCATCGAGTGCCCGACCAGCACGACCGGGACGTCGCCGTGCCGCTCGCGGACCCGGTCGAGCGCCCAGCGGACGTCGGCGTGCGCGTCGGCGGCCGCGCCGTTCCAGCCCGCCACCCGGTAGCGCACCAGGTAGGTGTCCACCCCGCGCCCGGCCCCGGCCCGCGACACCGCCTCCTGGATGGCGCGCATCCGGATCAGCGACAGCGCCCGCTCCCGCGGCGGCTCCACGCTGGCGACGGTGCCGCCGTGGGCGAAGACGGCCACCGCGCGGGTGGGGACGGTGGCCGCGGTGTGGTCGAGGGCCGGGACCCGGGCGGCGGTCGTCAACGGCGGCCGCGCAGCCGGGCACGCGCCCGGTCGCCCAGGTCACCGGCCTGCAGCAGGGCCCGGCTCACCGGGTTCGGCCCGCGGCGCCGCTCCAGCGCCAGCCCGGCGCGGCGCAGCACCCCGGTGGCCAGCGGCACCAGCACGGTCACGATCAGCCAGACCCGCAGCCGGCGGGTGAGGAAGAGCCACATGGTCGGGGCGTGTGCCCGGGGCCGGGCCGGTGCAACCGCCGGGTCAGTCGGGGTCGGGCGCCAGCCGGACGACCATCTTCCCGGTGTTGGCCCCCTTCAGGAGGTCGAGGAAGGCGGGGACGGCGTTCTCCAGCCCCTCGTAGACGGTCTCCCGGACGACGAGCTCCCCGGACCGGACCCACCCCGACACCGCCTCGGTGAACTCCCCCTGCAGGTCGGTGTGGTCGCTGACGAGCAGCCCGGTGACGGCCAGCCGCTTCGCTATCAGCAGCGAGCTGAAGTTCCGCGGCCCGGGCACCGTCTCGGTCGCGTTGTAGGACGAGATGGCGCCGCAGATGGTCGTCCGGCCGTGCAGGTGCATCGCCCCGAGGGCGGCGTCGAGGTGCTCGCCGCCGACGTTGTCGAAGAACACGTCGATGCCGTCGGGTGCGGCCTGCGCGAGCAGGTCGCGCACCGGCCCGTCGTGGTAGTCGAACGCCGCGGTGAAGCCGATGTCGCGCAGCCAGGCCACCTTCTCCGGGGTGCCGGCACTGCCGATCACGGCGGAGGCGCCGCGCAGCTTCGCGAACTGGCCCACCGCGCTGCCCACCGCCCCGGCCGCTCCCGACACGAAGACGGCGTCGCCCGCGCGGAAGGCGGCCACCCGGAACAGCCCGGCGTACGCGGTCAGGCCCGGCATGCCGAGGACGCCGAGGGAGTAGGTGAGCGGCAGGTCCTCGGTGGCCGGCAGCTGCCGGACGTGCCGGGCGTCGAGGACGGCGACGTCGCGCCAGGCGGCGTCGGTGAGCACCAGCGCGCCCTCGGGGACGTCGGGAGAGCGGGACTCGACCACCCGACCGACGGCACCGCCCTTCATCACCTCGCCGACCTCCCACGGCGCGGCGTAGGAGGGCCCGAGCCGCATCCGCCCGCGCATGTAGGGGTCCACCGACATGGCCACCATGCGCACCACCACCTGGCCCTCGGCCGGGTCGGGGTGCTCGACCTCGACCAGCGCGAAGTCGTCGGGGGTCGGCTCGCCGTGGGGCCGGGCGGCGAGGTGCCACTCGCGGGCGGGGATCGGCACGGGACGCCTCCTGGGGGCTCGGGTCGGGGTCCGCGGCCGATCCTGCCGCCGCCGGGTCGATCGCGCGCCACCGGGTGGCGCGGCCGTCCTACGCTCGGATCATGTTGTTCTCCCGGTACAAGACCCAGCCGGTGACGCAGGACGACGCGCTGCCGGGTCGCCCCGAGCCCCTGCCGCACGTCCCGGAGACCCACGCGGTGAACGGCAACCGCATCCAGCCGCCGTTCCCCGAGGGCATGCAGACCGCCGTCTTCGGCGCGGGCTGCTTCTGGGGCGTGGAGAAGGTGTTCTGGCAGGTGCCGGGCGTCTACTCCACCGCCGCCGGCTACGCGGGCGGCTACACGCCCAACCCGACCTACGAGGAGGTCTGCTCGGCGCGCACCGGGCACACCGAGGTCGTCCTCGTCGTCTTCGACCCCGCCGTCGTCAGCTACGGCGAGCTGCTCAAGGTGTTCTGGGAGGACCACGACCCCACCCAGGGCATGCGCCAGGGCAACGACGTCGGCACGCAGTACCGCTCGGCGGTCTACTACGCCACGCCGGAGCAGGAGGCCGCCGCCCGCGCCAGCCGCGACCAGTACCAGGAGCGGCTGACGGCGGCCGGCTACGGCGAGATCACCACCGAGATCGCCCCGCTCGGCGACTTCTTCTACGCCGAGGACTACCACCAGCAGTACCTGTACAAGGTGCCGAACGGCTACTGCCCGGTGCACTCGACCGGCGTCTCCTGCCCGGTCGGCCTGCCCGGCGTCTGAGGAAGGACCACCCCTCCCCCTCGCGGGCACGGCGAGGGGGAGGGCGGTCGCTCAGAGCGAGGCGGCCAGCAGCGTCCCGGTGAGGGCGGGGGACGGCGCCGGCGCGGCCGGCTGCGTGCTCTCGACCCCGGCGAGGATCGCGTGCACCACCTCGGCGGGCACCGGCCGGGCGAACAGGAAGCCCTGCGCCAGGTCGCAGCCCAGCGCGGTCACGAACTCGTACTGCCGGCCGGTCTCCACGCCCTCGGCGACGGTGAGCAGCCCCAGCGTGCCGGCGAGGTCGACGATCGCCCGGGTGATCGCGTCGGCGTCGCCGTCCTCGCCGGCCCGGCTGACGAACTCGCGGGCCACCTTGAGCAGGTCCACGGGGAAGCGGCTGAGGTAGGCCAGCGACGAGTAGCCGGTGCCGAAGTCGTCGACGGCGATGCGCACGCCGAGGGACCGCAGCCGCCGCAGCGTGGCCGCGGCGGTCTCCTGGTCCTCCATGAGCGCGGTCTCGGTGACCTCGAGCACCAGGTGCCGGGCGGCCAGGCCGGTGTCGGCCAGCACGGCGGCGACGTCGTCGGTGAACCCCGGTGCGGACAGCTGCCGGGCGGACACGTTGACCGTCACCGTCAGGCCGGCCGCGTCGGGACGGGCCGCGGTCCAGCGGGCGGCCTGGCCGCAGGCCTCCCGCAGCACCAGCGCGCCGATCTCGACGACCAGGCCGGTCCGCTCGGCCAGCCCGATGAACCGGTCGGGCGTGCGCAGGCCGTCGACGGGGTGCTCCCAGCGGACCAGCGCCTCGGCGCCGGTGGGGCGGCCGGTGCGCAGGTCGACCAGCGGCTGGTAGACCACCCGCATCTCGCCGTCGCGGATCGCGCGGGCCAGCTCGGCGGTCGGGTCGGCCTCCGCGGGCACCGGCACGCGGGCCCCGCGGGGCTCCTGGCTGCGCTTGACCCGGTACATCGCGTCGTCGGCGGAGCGGACGAGGGCGTCGGCGTCCGCGGTCCCGCCGTCGCCGAGCGCCACGCCGACGCTGACGCCGATCGAGACCAGGCGGCCGTTCCCGAGGTCCACCGGCTCGCCCACGGCGGCCTCGATCCGGTCGACCACCTCGCGGAGGTAGTCCTCGGCGACGGGGCCCTCGACCAGGACGGCGAACTCGTCGCCGCCCAGGCGCGCGACGGTGTCGTCGGCCCGCAGGCACCGGGTGAGCCGGGCGGCGACGATGCGCAGCAGCTGGTCGCCGGCCTCGTGCCCGTGGGTGTCGTTCACCGGCTTGAAGCCGTCGAGGTCGAGGTAGAGCACCGCCGGCCAGGTGCCGGTGCGGGCGGCCACGGCCACCGCGTGCCGGGCCCGGTCGAGGAACAGCGTGCGGTTGGGCAGCCCGGTCAGGCCGTCGTGCAGCGCCTGCCGGCGCAGCCGCTCCTTGAGCTCGGTCACGTGGTGCAGGCTCTGCTCGAGGCGGCCGCGCTCCAGCGAGGTGGCCACGTGCCGGGCGAAGGTCTCCAGCACCGCGAGGTCCTGGCGGCCGAAGGTGCCGACGTCGCCGACGTGCTCGGCGACCAGCAGCAGCCCGTGCACCCGGTCCTCGGTGCGCAGCACCGAGACCATCGCCTCGCCGATGCCGCGGCCGCGGGCGTAGGCGTCCAGCGCCGTGCCGCCGGGCCGGCCGCCGCGGGCGGGGGTGACGCCGGAGGCCAGGCCGGCCGCCAGCAGCTCGCGCACCGGACCGACGTCCTCCAGCGGTGCCATGACCAGCGGGTCGGCGTCGTGCGCGGTGCGGGTGACGGTGACCTCGTCGTCCTCGCCGTGCCCGAGCAGCACCAGCTCGGCCGACCCGGCGCGGAAGGCGCCGCGGACGGAGTCGAGGAAGTCGGTCAGCGCGGAGTCGAGGTCGGAGCTCTGGTGCAGCAGCGAGGTGACCTCGTGCAGGAGGCGCAGCTGGTCCTGCTGCTGGCGGGCGCCGGTGTAGGCCCGGTAGGCGGCGAGGATCAGCACGGTGGGCAGGGCGAACAGGGCCAGGGACGCGGGGTCCTGGACCCCGGTGCGGGCGACGATCACCCCGAGCGCGGCCGACCCGACGGTGAAGGGCAGCGACAGGCCGAGCATGCCGAGCAGCGGGCGCGGGTCGACCCGGCCCTCGGACAGGCTGATCGCGGCGAAGATGGCCAGGTCGGCGTGCACCGTGGTGACCAGGACGGCGCCCAGCGCCGCCGCCCACGCCCACGGCCCGTTCGCCGGGCCGCCGAGCGCGGCGAACACCGCGGTGCCCAGGGCGCCGCCCAGGGCGTAGAGCGCGACGTTGAACGCCAGCTTCACGCCGCGCTGGCGCCGGTGCAGGACGAACGCGGCCGTCGCGCCGGCGAGCTGCGCCAGGACCAGGTCGCCCGGCGGGGCGAGGAAGAGACCGGCGGCCAGCACGAGGTCGCCCATCGAGAAGGTGTGCGCCTCGCGCTGCCACTTCACGTGCACCACGAGGGTCTCGGTCAGCGCGAAGGCCAGCGCCCACGCCACCCACGGCAGCGGCAGCGCCGCGGCGGGGGTGGGCAGCGAGCGGACGACGACGGCGAACAGCACCGTCGCGACCACGGTCAGCGCCGCCGTGAGCAGCAGGATCCGCTGGGCGGGACCCAGCCGGAGCCTGCGGCTGCCCGCGGCGGGAGCGCCGTTCGCCGTCGTCGTCACGGTGCTACCCGCCCCAGCCGGCGCCGGACCAGGACATGCCCGACCAGGACATCCCGGACCAGCTCATGCCGGACCAGCTCATCCCGGACCAGGACATCCCCGACCACGACATGCCCGACCACGACATGCCGGACCACGACATGCCGGACCAGCTCATGCCGGACCACGACATGCCGGACCAGCTCATGCCCGACCAGGACATGCCGAGCGGCTGCCCGGCGGTTCCGCTGGGGTACCACTCGCGGCCGTTCCAGGCACCGCCGGTCCAGCCGGAGGCGGTCGCCGAGCCGCCGCTCCACGCGGTGCGCGACGCCGACGCCGCGGTCACCAGCGCGGGGTCCCAGGCCCGCCCGGTGACGTCGACCTCGCCCTCCAGGGTCCCCCCGTCGCGGACGAGGTTCACCGACCCGCGGGCCGCCTCGAGGCTGCCCCGGCCCGTGGACCGCGGCCAGGTCTGGGCCGCCGAGGACGCCGACGGGGTCGCCGCCGTCCAGGCCGTCTTCAGGTCCACCATCCCGCGGCCCTGCGCGACCGGGTCCGCGGCCGGGAGGGCCTTGGCCGTGCCGCGCAGCAGCGCCTTGAGCTGGTCGGGGGTGATGTCCGGCCGCTGCTGCACCAGCAGCGCCGCCGCCCCGGAGACCACCGCGGCGGCCTGCGAGGTGCCGCTGCCGCGGAAGAACCGCTCACCGGTGCGCGCCGTCGGGAACTGGGCGTCGAGGAAGGAGCCGGGCGCCCGCAGGCCGACCACCGACGCGCCGGGCGCGACGAGGTCGGGGTTGCGGGTGCCGTCCCCGGTGCTCGACCACGACGGGACGACGTCGTCCCCGGTGCCGTGGGTGCCCCGGCCGTCGACACCGCCGACGGCGATGACGAACGGGTCGTAGGCCGGGTCGTTGAGCTTCTCGCTGCCGTAGCCGCCGTTGCCGGCCGCGACGACGACCGCGATCCCGCTGTGCCAGGCCACCTCGGCGGCGTAGGCGAGCGGGTCGAGCCGGTAGTCCTGCACGCCGTCGGTCCCGAAGGACAGGTTCAGCACGCGGATGTTCAGCCCGTTGCGGTTCTTGTTCTGCACGACCCAGTCGATCGCCGCGATGACCTGCGAGACGTCCGTCGCGCCCCGGGAGTCGGCCACCTTGACGCTCACGATGCGGGCGTCGGGGGCGACCCCGGTGAAGGTCGAGTTCTCGGCGCCGGTCACCGGGCTGGGCGTGGCGGCGTCCCGGCCGGCGATGATGCCGGCCATGTGCGTGCCGTGCCCGTAGGTGTCCAGGTACCGCGCCGGGCTGGCGGAGCACCGGTTGCCCGAGCAGGACGAGGCCTCGAAGGAGAGGTCCGGTCCGTGCACGACCTTGCCCGGTGCCGACAGCCCGTCGACCGGCACGACGCCGGAGTCGATGACGGCGACGTCGACGCCCCGGCCGGTGAAGCCGCGGTCCCACATGCCGGCCGCACCGATGACGTCGCGGGTGATGACGTCCAGCGACCCCGGCAGCGCGTTGGCCGCCTCGACCTCGGTGCTGGTCAGGTGCACCGGCGCGTTCTCGGTGACCGAGTCGACGCCGGGCACGCCGCGCAGCGCGCCCAGCCGGTCGGCCGGGACGCGGGCGCTGAAGGCGTCGATGATGCCCAGCCCGCGCCCGACCGTGCCGCCGAAGGACTCGACGGCCCGTTCCGGACCGTCCCCGGTGCCCGGCAGCTCCCGGACGATGACGTCGACGGGCGCGGCGGAACCCGCCGTGGCCGCCGCCGCGGTGGCGGGGCCGGCCAGTCCGCCGCCCAGTGCGGCGACGACCGTGAGCGTCGCCCACCGGCGCGCGTTCATGCGGGATCACCCCACGACACGCCTCGTGCGGCCCGGACCCCGTCGGGCCGGACCCCTGCTCTCGTGCTCACTCCGCGATACCTCCTGGTGTCGGTGCACATCCCTGTGCCTGGTGGTGCACGGGATGTGATCGGCACCCGGGGGTCGGGGAGTACGGCGAGCGCGCCGGCCCTCATCCCTCCGGGGCAGACGCAGCCGCCGGGGACGCGGCATAGGAAGCTCTACGCACGTCCGCGGGCCGCCGGACGTGGGGATCGCTTCCTAAGCCTCGGGAGGGCCGGGATGGACGTCGTCCGCACGCCGGAGGAGCGGTTCACCGCGCTGCCGGACTTCCCGTACCCGCCCACCTACGTCACCTTCGACGCCGGCGACGGCACACCGCTGCGCGTCGCGGTGGTCGACGTCGGCCCGGCCGGCGGCGAGGTCGTCGTCCTGCTGCACGGCGAGCCGTCCTGGTCCTTCCTCTGGCGCTCCGTGATCCCGGAGCTCACCGCCGCCGGGCTGCGCGTCGTCGCGCCCGACCTGGTCGGCTTCGGCCGCTCCGACAAGCCCACCGACCCCGCCGCCTACAGCTACGCCGCGCACGTGGAGTGGATGCGCCAGACGCTGTTCGAGGGGCTGGCGCTGGTCGACGTCACGCTGGTCGGCCAGGACTGGGGCGGGCTGGTCGGCCTGCGCCTGGTGGCCGAGCACCCCGACCGGTTCGCGCGGGTCGTCGTCAGCAACACCGGGCTGCCCACCGGCGACACCCCGATGAGCGAGGCGTTCCTCGCCTGGCAGCGCTTCGCCACCACGGCCCGGCGGTTCGACGTCGGCCGGGTGGTGGCCAACGGCACGGTGACGCCGCTGCCGCCGGAGGTGGTCGCCGCCTACGACGCGCCCTTTCCCGACGAGGCGTCCAAGGCCGGCGCCCGCGTCTTCCCGGCGCTGGTCCCCACGGCGCCCGACGACCCGGCGTCGGCGGCCAACCGGGCGGCGTGGGAGGTGCTCACCCGCTGGGAGAAGCCGTTCCTCACCGCGTTCTCCGACGCCGACCCCATCACCGGCGGCGGCGACCGGGTCTTCCAGCGGTTGGTCCCCGGCGCTCGGGGCCTGCCGCACACGACGCTGCGCGGCGGCGGGCACTTCCTGCAGGAGGACGTCGGCGCCGAGCTCGGCCGGGTGGTCGCCGGGTTCGTCGCCGCGACGCCGCGGTGACCCCCGCGGAGGTCCTCGACCGGCTGCGCCGCGAGCCCGACGTCGACGCGCCCGACCTGGTCGCCGTCGACGCCACCGACCGGCTGCTGCTCGACACCGTGCCGGACCTGGCCGGGCAGCGGGTGGTCGTCGTCGACGACGCCTACGGCGCGCTCACGCTCGGGGCGGTCGCGGCCGGCGCCACCGACGTCCGGGTGCACCAGGACCTGCTGGTCGGCGAGCGGGCGCTGGCGCTCAACGCCGGGCGCACCGGCCTCGCCGGCAGCTACCGGCCAGGGGGCCTGGACGCCGGACTGCTCGACGGCGCCACGCTGGTGCTGGCCCGGGCGCCCAAGGGCCTCGACGCACTGCGCGAGCTCACCGAGCTCACCGCCGCGGCGGCCGGCCCGGACGTCGTCCTGCTCGTGGGCGGGCGGGTCAAGCACATGACGCTCGGCATGAACGACGTCCTGCGCGCCGGCTTCACCGAGGTGTCGGCGACGCTGGCCCGGCAGAAGTCGCGGGTGCTGGTCGCCCGCGGGCCGCGTCCGGGGGTGCGTTCGACCTTCCCCCGCTGCCGGCACGACGCCGCCCTGGACCTCGACGTCTGCGCGCACGGCGCCGCCTTCGCCGGCACGCGGGTCGACGAGGGCACCCGGCTGCTGCTGGCCGCCCTGCCCGGCGCGGCACCGGGCGCCCGGACGGCGCTGGACCTCGGCTGCGGCACCGGCGTGCTGGCCGCCGCCCTCGCCCGCGCGCGGTCGGACCTCGCCGTCACCGCCACCGACCAGTCCGCCGCCGCCGTCGCCTCCGCGCGGGCCACCCTCGCCCGCGCCGGGCTCGACCGGGTGGCGGTCCTCCGGGACGACGCCGCGGGGTCCCTCCCCGACGGCAGCGTGGACCTCGTCGTCTGCAACCCGCCCTTCCACGTCGGCGCGGCCCTGGTCACCGCCGCGGCCGACCGGCTCTTCGCCGCCGCCGCGCGGCTGCTGCGGCCCGGCGGCGAGCTGTGGGCGGTCTGGAACAACCGGCTGCCGCACCGGGCGGCGCTGCGCCGGCTGGTCGGGCCGACCCGGGCCGCAGCGCACGACCGGCGCTACACCGTCAGCGTCTCCACCCGGCGGTGGTGAAGGACCCCCTGCCCCTCATCCCTCGCACGCTCGGGGCGGGTCCCTGCAGGGGCCACGGGACGAGGACCGAGGTCCCTGGTCGTGCTCCGAGCGGGGGGCCACGGTCGGGGGGCATGACGACGACGACCGAGACCCCGACCGAGACCCCGACCGCCGACGCCACCACCGCCCTGGCCGACCGCCTCCTCGAGGCCGTCACCGCCGGCCTCGAGCTGGCCGCCGTCCACCTCGGCAGCGAGCTCGGCTGGTACCGCGCGCTGGCCGACGCCCCGGCGACCGCCCCGGAGCTGGCCGCCCGCACCGGCACCGACGCCCGCTACGCCCGCGAGTGGCTCGAGCAGCAGGCGGTGACCGGGATCCTCACGGTCGACGACGTCGCCGCCGCGCCGGACGAGCGGCGGTACGCGCTGCCCGAGGCGCACCGGCCCGTGCTCGTCGACCGCGACGACCTCGCCTACACACCGCCGTTCGTGCACGCCGCGCTGGTCTTCACCCGCCAGGTGCCCCGGCTGCTGGAGGTCTACCGCAGCGGCGGCGGGCTCTCCTGGGCCGAGATGGGCGACGCCCGCGACGCCCAGGCCGCCGCCAACCGCGCCTACTTCCTCGGCCCGATGGCCGCGCAGGACCTCCCGGCCGTCCCGGGCGTGGACGAGGCGCTGCGGGCCGGCGGGCGGGTGGCCGACGTCGGCTGCGGCATGGGCTGGTCGGCCATCGGCATCGCCCGCGCGTACCCGGCGGCCCGGGTCGACGGGTTCGACGTCGACGAGCCCTCGGTGGAGCAGGCCCGGCGCAACGCCGAGGAGCACGGCGTCGCCGACCGGGTGCGGTTCACCACGGCGGACGCCGCGCAGGCCGGCGAGCCGGGCGGCTACGACCTGGTCACCGCCTTCGAGTGCGTGCACGACCTCGCCGACCCCGTCGCGGTGCTCGCCGCGATGCGCCGGATGGTGCGCCCGGACGGCACCGTGCTCGTCGTCGACGAGCCGGTGGCCGAGCGGTTCACCGCGCCCGGCGACGGCGTCGAGCGGCTGATGTACGGCTACAGCCTCACCTGCTGCCTGCCCGACGGGCTCTCCACCCGGCCGTCGGCCGGGACCGGGACGGTGATGCGGCCCGAGACGCTGGCCGGCTACGCCCGCGCCGCCGGGTTCACCGGCGTCGACGTGCTCTCCGTCGCGCACGACCTCTTCCGCTTCTACCGGCTGCGCACCGGCTGAGCCGGCCCACCGCATCGCGGGTGTTCCTGGCGCGGTGCCGGTCCTGCGGCGCCGGCACCGCACGGGGAACGCCCGCAGTGGCGCCCCCGCGCGTACCGGAACCGCGAAGGACCCCGGGTGTGCGCGATTCGGTTGGACTTCCCCGGGTCGCCGCCGATGGACAGGGCACCGGCGCACCGCTGCGCCGTCCACCGCGCTCCGGGAGAGCCCCATGTCGCGCAACACCTGGTCCGACCGCCCGCTGGGCGTCAAGCTGTCCGCGCTGGTCGGTGCCGGGGCGCTCGCCCTCGGTGCCGTGACGCTCATCGCCGTGCAGGAGTTCGCCGGGGCGAGCGACCGCACCGCGGTCCTGCTCGACACCACCCGCGCCACCGCGGAGGGGCTCGAGGCGGACATGATGCACGACGCCATCCGCGCCGACGTGCTCCAGGCGCTGCAGGCCGCCCAGGCCGGCCGTGTCGAGGACCACCGGGCCGCGCAGGCCGACCTCGAGGAGCACTCGACCGCCCTGCGGGAGCACCTCGACGCGGTCGTCGCCGTGGGCGTGGGGGACGACGTCGACGCGGCCGTCGCCGCCGTGACACCGGCGGTGGACGGGTACCTCGCCGCGGCCGCCCAGGTCGTCACGACGGCGGCGCAGGACGTCCGGCTGGCGCAGAACGGCTACCCGCAGTTCCTCGCGGCCTTCACCCGGCTCGAGGAGGAGCTGCCCACGGTCGGCGACGCGGTCGGCCGGCAGGCCGAGGCGGCCGCGGAGGAGACCACCGGCCAGCTCGGCTCGGCGGGACCGCTGGTGCTCGCCGTCGCCGCGGCCGCCGTCCTCGTGCTCGGCCTGCTCGGCTGGGCCGTGACCCGCTCGGTCGTCGGCCCGCTGCGCCGGGTCGGGGCGGTCGTCGCCGCGATGGCCGAGGGCGACCTGCGCGGCTCCACCGGGATCGACAGCCGCGACGAGGTGGGCCGGATGGCCGTCGCGCTCGAGGCCTCGATGGGGACCATGCGGACCGTGCTGGCCACGATCGGCGACAGCTCCACCACGCTGGCCTCGGCCACCGAGGAGCTGTCGGCCTCGGCGCAGGACCTGGCCCGGCTGGCCGTGGAGTCCGCCGACCAGTCGGGCGTCGTCGCCGGCGCGGCCGAGCAGGTGTCGCAGAACGTGCAGACCGTGTCCGCCGGCTCGGAGGAGATGGGGGTCTCCATCCGCGAGATCGCCCAGAACGCCAGCGAGGTCGCCCGAGTCGCCTCGCACGCCGTCGCCGTCGCCGACTCGACCACCTCCACCGTCGCCAAGCTGGGCGAGTCGTCGCTGGAGATCGCCAGCGTCGTCAAGGTGATCACCAACATCGCCGAGCAGACGAACCTGCTCGCGCTCAACGCCACCATCGAGGCCGCCCGCGCCGGTGAGGCCGGCAAGGGCTTCGCCGTCGTCGCCAACGAGGTCAAGGAGCTGGCCCAGGAGACGGCCAAGGCCACCCAGGACATCACCGCCCGGGTGCAGGCCATCCAGGCCGACACCGAGGGCGCGGTCACCGCGATCGGCGAGATCTCCTCGATCATCGGCCTGATCAACGACTCCCAGGGCACCATCGCCGCGGCGGTGGAGGAGCAGACGGCCACGACGACGGAGATGAACCGCAACGTCGCCGAGGCCGCGCTCTCGGCCGGTCAGATCGCCGAGAACATCCAGGCGGTGGCGGGGGCGAGCACCTCGACCACGCGGGCCATGGAGGACGCCCGGGCGGCGATCGACGAGGTGGCCCGGCTGGCCTCCGGCCTGCAGTCCTCGGTGGCCCACTTCCGCTACTGAGCGGGCGCCGGGAGGGCTGGCCCCGGAGTGCCCCGTGCGGGCACCCTGGGCCCGTGCCGACGACGTCCCGGACCCCGTCCCGCCTGCGCCGTGCCCGGCCGTGGATCGGCCTGGCGTTCGTGGTGCAGGGCGCCGTCGCCGTGGCGGGCCTGGTGTGGTCCCTGCTCGCGGACGAGGGGGACGACGGCAGCACCGTGGTCCGGCGGGTGCGGGTGATGGGCGGCGCCCAGCTGCGGCCGCGCAACCCGGCGCTCTCCCGGGTCGGGCTGGACGTGGTCATGGCCGGCGGCGACGTCGACCTGACCGGGCTGGCGCCGGTGCCCGGGGGCGTCGACGTCACCGTCCGCGCGGTGATGGGCGGCGCGGCGGTGCGGGTGCCGCCGGGGTGGCGGGTGTGGTCCGGGGCGCGCGCCCTCGCCGGCGGGGTCGGGCTCGTGCCGGGGGTGCAGCGCACCGACGACCCGCGCGGCGCCGACCTGCGGCTGCACGGGTGGGCCGTGATGGGCGGCATCGGGGTCGAGACCCCGCCCTGACCGCCGCCGTCCTCAGCAGAAGCCGGGGGTGCCCAGCCAGGCGACCTCGGCCGGCGGGACGTCGTCGCGCAGCACGGTCCCCTCGATGAGGCCGTAGGGCCGGTCGTCGGCGTGGTAGACGAGCACGTCGTCCTCGCCGGGGGTGTTGGACAGGCCGTACGCCGACAGGTCCTGCAGGAAGTGGTGCCGGTTGGGCATCGACATCCGCACCTCGGCGACCTCCGGCACCGCCTCGAGCACCGCCTCGCCCATCGCGTACAGCGTCTGCTGCAGCGCGAGGGAGTGGGTGGCGGCGAAGGTCTCGAGCAGCGTCGTCCGGACCGTGTGGAAGACGGGGTCCCAGTCCTGGTCCGCCGACGTGTAGCGCCAGCGGGCGGTGACCGCGGTGGCCAGGACGCGGTCCCGGGTCTCGGCCAGGGTGGTGTAGCGGTCGCGCGGGAAGCCCCAGAACTCCGAGCCGGTGGTCTTGAGGACGACGAGGTCGGCCAGGCCGGCCAGCACGTGCGCCTCGCCACCGTCCACGGTGACCACCGCGGTCCGCACCTCCCCGCCGGGCCGCCGGAAGGCGTGGTCGTGCGGCCGCCCGCCGACGGGGATCCGCTCCCAGCCGTAGGACTCCACCGCCACGCGGGCGCCGGTGATCCAGTCGTAGGAGCCGGCGAGGTGGCGGGCCAGCCGCAGGCCGAACGCCTCGGGGGAGCCGACGCCGTCGCGGGCGAAGGCGAAGACGGTGTTCTTCTGCGCGTCGGTGGTCAGCACGTGCGCGTTGTCGCCCCGGGTGTGCGCGGCCGCGAAGTCACCCCGCAGGCTGGTGCTCACGTCCAGGTCGACCAGCTCGTGGCGGGGGGAGCTGCGGTCGACCGCGACCACGCGGACCTCCGCCTTCCCGTACTGGTTGGGTCCGAGCACGATCGCCATGCCGCGCAGCCTGCCCGACGCCGGTGTTGCACGTGGAACGCGCGCCGTCAGCTCCCGCGGTACGTCGAGTACGCGAACGGCGAGAGCAGCAGCGGCACGTGGTGGTGCTCGGCCGGCGCGGTGACGGTGAACGTCAGCGTCACCTCCGGCCAGAACGCGGCCACCCCGTGTCCGTCGAACCACGGCCCGGTGGCGAGGACCAGCCGGTGCGGGCCGGCGACGGTGGCCTCCTCGGTGAGCCGGCAGCGGCCGTCGGCGTCGGTCACCCCCTGGGCGAGCAGCTGCTCACCCGCGTACAGCCGGACGGCGATCCCCGTGGCCGGCCGCCCCGCGACCGCGTCGAGCACGTGCGTGGAGACGCTCACGAGACCAGCTCCCGCACCCGTGCCTCGGAGATTTGGGCCAGCTGCTCGACCACCTCGGCCCGCTCGGCCTCGGCGTCGTTGTCCAGCCGGCGGCGCAGCTCGGCGAGCACCTCCTCGGGCGACCGGCCGGCCGCGCGGATCAGGTAGACGTGGCCGAAGCGCTCCTCGTAGGCCCGGTTGCCCTCGACCAGCGCGGCGCGGGTGTCGTCGTCGGCCCCGCCCATCGACGCCTGCTCGCGGCGGGAGGCCGCCGCCTCGGCCGAGCCGCCCTCGACCCGGTCGCCGATCCGCGGGTGCGTGGCCAGCGCGAGCTCCACCTCGTCCCACGGCAGCGCGCGGGCGACCTCGCCGGCGCGGCGGACGAGGGTGTCGACGTCGGGGAAGGGCCGGCCGGCGACCAGCCCGGCGGCGAACCGCGGCGCGGCGTTGCAGGCGCGCAGGGCCTCGACGGCGGCGTCGGCGGGCCGGCTGTTGAACTCGTCGAGGCGGGACACGGTGACAGGATGGCAGCCCGGCCGGCCGAGGGAGGGTGCGTTGCTGGACGACGCCGTCTACGCGGAGCTCGACCGTCGGCTGGCCCCGGTCGACGCCGCGCGCCGGGCCGCCTGGCCGGGGGAGCGGCCCCGCCGCCAGCCGGTGCACACCTGCTACGTGCCGGCCGACGCCGTCGTCCCCGGCGTGGCCGCCGCGTGGGGCGCCGCCGCCCTGGCCGCCCTCGACGAGCACGGCCTGCCCGACCTCGGCTACCCGGCCGCGCTGCTGGACGAGGTGCTGCCGCGGGTGCGGGCCAAGCTCGCCGCCGAGCCGGTCGAGGACCTCCGGGTCGACGCCGAGGACGGCTACCGCGGCCGGCCGGAGGACGAGGACGACGACGTGCGGCGCGCCGCGGCCGCCGTCGCCGCGGACCTCGCCGCCGGCACCGCGCCGCCGTCGGTGGGCATCCGCGCCAGGTCGCTGGAGGGCCCGACCCGCCGCCGCGGCGTCCGCTCCCTGGACCTGTTCCTCGCCGCCGCCGGCGCTCCGCGGCCGACCGTCACCCTGCCCAAGGTCACCGACGTCGAGCAGGTGCGCGCCTTCCTGCCGGTGCTCGACGCGCTGGAGGCCGCCCACGGCGTCGCGCTCGACCTGGAGCTGCAGGTGGAGACGCCGCAGGCGGTGCTCGGCGCCGACGGCGCGGTGACGCTGGCGCGGATGGTGCACGCCGCCGGCCCGCGGCTGACCGGCCTGCACTTCGGCACCTACGACTACAGCGCCTCCCTGGGCATCGCCGCGGCGCACCAGGCCTCCGACCACCCCGCCGCCGACCTGGCCAAGCAGCTGATGCAGGTCGCGGTGGCGGGCACCGGGGCGCACGCCGTCGACGGGTCCACCAACGTGCTGCCCGTCGGGTCGCGGGAGCAGGTGCACGCCGGGTGGCGGGTGCACGCCGGCCTGGTCCGCCGGGCGCTGGAGCGCGGCCTCCACCAGGGCTGGGACCTGCACCCGGCGCAGCTGGTCACCCGGTACGTCGCCACCTACGCGTTCTTCCGCGGGGCGCTGCCGGCCGCGGCCGCCCGGCTGGCCGCCTACGTCGAGCGGGTCGACGGCGGCGTCCTCGACGAGCCGGCCACCGCCCGCGCCCTGGCCGGGGTGGTCCTGCGCGGCCTGGACTGCGGCGCGTTCGACGACGCCGAGGTGACGGCGGCCGGTGCACCCGGTCGGGCGACGCTGGAGTCGCTCGCCGGGCGGCGCTGACGCCCGCCCCGGCGGGGGGCCGGGGGCAGCGCCTAGTCTGCTGGGCGTGGTGGCGCGGTGAGTCAGGACGCGTCCGCCGCGCTGTTCGCCGACGGCGGCGAGGTGGGCCGGGAGATGGCCGCCCGCGACTGGGCCGCCACCCCGGTCGGCCCGCCCGGGCAGTGGCCCTCCGCGCTGCGCAACCTCGTGCGGATCGTTCTGACCTCGCGCTTCTCGATGTGGGCCGCGTGGGGTCCCGAGCTGTCGTTCTTCTACAACGACGCCTACCGGCACGACACGCTGCAGGGCAAGCACCCGTGGGCGCTGGGCCGTCCGGCCGCCGAGGTGTGGTCGGAGATCTGGGACGAGGTGGGCCCGCGCGTCGAGTCGGTCCTCGAGACCGGGATCGCCACCTGGGACGAGGACCTGCTGCTGTTCCTGCGGCGCAGCGGCTACCCGGAGGAGACCTACCACACCTTCTCCTACAGCCCGGTCCACGACGACGCGAGCCGCACCGCCGGGATGCTCTGCGTCGTCACGGAGAACACCGAGCGGGTCCTCTCCGAGCGCCGGATGGCCTGCCTGCGCGACCTGGCGACGGCGGTCGCCGCCACCCGGACCGAGGCCGACGTGCTGGCCGCCGTCAGCGCGCAGCTCGGCCGCAACGGCGCCGACCTGCCCTTCAGCGCCACCTACCTGCTCGACGACGACGGCACCGCCCGGCTGGGCGCCACGACCGGCCTCGCGCCTGGCTCGCCGGCCGCCCCGGAGCGCATCGCCGCCGGGAACGCCGACCCCGTCTGGCCGGTCGGGCGGCTGCGCGCCGGTGAGCAGGTCCTGGTCGAGGACGTCGGTCGCCGGCTCCCGGGCCTGCCCACCGGCGCCTGGCAGCGCCCGCCCGAGCAGGCCCTCGTGGTGCCGGTGGCCTCCTCCGCCCCGGGCACCGCCGCGGTGGCCGGCTTCCTCGTCGTCGGCCTGAACCCGCACCGGCGGCTCGACGACACCTACCGCGGCTTCCTCGAGCTGGTCGCCGGCCAGATCGCCTCCGGGCTGCTCAACGCCGGGAGCCACGAGGCCGAGCGGCGCCGCGCGGAGGCGCTGGCCGAGCTCGACCGGGCCAAGACCGACTTCTTCAGCAACGTCAGCCACGAGTTCCGCACCCCACTGACGCTGATCATGGGTCCGGTCGCCGAGCTGCGGTCCTCCCCGGTGGCCGCCGCCGACGCCCGGGTGGCCGAGGAGCTCGAGGTCGTCGAGCGCAACGCCCTGCGGCTGCAGAAGCTGGTCAACACCCTGCTCGACTTCTCCCGGCTGCAGGCCGGCCGGATCGAGGCGCGCTTCGAGCCGGTCGACCTCGCCGCGGTCACCGCCGAGCTGGCCAGCGTCTTCCGCTCGGCCTTCGACCGGGCCGGCCTCACCCTCACCGTCGACTGCCCGCCGCTGGCGCAGCCGGTGCACGTCGACCGGGACATGTGGGAGAAGGTCGTCCTCAACCTGCTCTCCAACGCGCTGAAGTACACCTTCACCGGCGGGGTCACCGTGCGGCTGCGGCAGGAGGGCGGGGACGACGCCGAGGACGGCGGCGCCGCCGTGCTCACCGTGGCCGACACCGGCACCGGCATCCCGGCCGCGGAGCTGCCCCGGCTGTTCGAGCGGTTCACCCGGGTGACCGGCGCCCGCGCGCGGTCGGGCGAGGGCAGCGGCATCGGCCTGGCGATGGTCCGCGAGCTGGTCGGCCTGCACGGCGGCACGATCGACGTCGACAGCACGCCCGACGTCGGCACCACCTTCACCGTCGCGCTGCCCACGGGCACCGGCCACCTGCCCGCCGAGCGGATCGCCCCGGCCGTCCCGGAGGTCCCGGCCGTCTCCGCGGCGGCCGGCTCCTACGTCACCGAGGCACTGCGCTGGCTGCCCGGCGGCGAGTCCGTCCGGGCGGGCGCGCCGGAGACCGTCCCGGCCCGCGCCGGCCGGGTGCTGGTGGCCGACGACAACGCCGACATGCGCGACTACGTCGTCCGGCTGCTGGCCCCCGTGCACCGGGTGCAGGCCGTCGGCGACGGGCAGGCCGCCCTGGAGGCGGCGCAGGCCGACCCGCCGGACCTCGTCGTCAGCGACGTGATGATGCCGCGCCTGGACGGCGTCGCGCTGCTGGCCGCGCTGCGCGCCGACCCGCGCACCGCCCGCGTGCCCGTCCTCCTGCTGTCGGCCCGCGCCGGGCAGGAGGCGGCGGTCGAGGGCCTGGCCGCCGGCGCCGACGACTACCTGGTCAAGCCGTTCTCCGCGCAGGAGCTGCTGGCCCGCGTCGACGCCCACCTGCAGCTGGGCCGGGCGCGCCGCGCGGCCGAGGAGCGGTTCACCGCCATGGCCGACCTCGCGCCGGCGCTCATCTGGGTGGCCGACGGCGACGGCCGCCGGGTGTTCCTCAACGCGGGCTGGAGCGCCTACACCGGCCGTCCCGCCGAGGACGAGCTCGACGCGGGCTGGCGCGAGGGCCTGCACCCCCAGGACCGCGACCGCTACGCGCGGACGGTGGCCGCGGCGCTGGAGCGCGGCGAGGGCTGGGAGGTCGAGTTCCGGCTGCGCCGCGCCGACGGCGCCCACCACTGGCTGCTCGAGCGCGGCGTGCCGATCGGCGGGGACCCCCGGCAGGGTGCGGTGGGCAGCTGCACCGACATCAACGCCCGCTACCGGGAGACCGAGCGGCAGACGCTGCTCGCCGAGGTCGGCACCGCGCTCGACCGGGAGACCGAGGTGGAGGGCCAGCTCGCCGGGCTCGCCCGGCTGGTGGTCGAGCGCCGGCTGGCCGACGTCTGCACCGTCCGCGTGGTGGGCGACGACGGCCGGCTGCGCTACGTGGGCCGGGCCAGCGTCCACGACGACACCGCGGAGCTGCTGGCCGGCCTCGACCCGCACGCCGGGCTGGGCCGGACCGTCCTCGACACCGGCGAGTCGCAGCTGCGGCCGCGGCTGGCGGGGCCCGGCGACTCCGGCGTCCGGCTGGACCTCAGCTCGGCGCTGGTGGTGCCGCTGACGGTGCGCGGGGAGGTCCGCGCGGTGCTGGCGCTGGGCCGCCACGACGACGCCCCCGCCTTCCACGAGGACGACCGGGCGCTCGCCGAGGAGATCGCCGCCCGCGCCGCGCTCGCCCTGGACAACGCGCTGCTGCTCGCCGAGGAGCGGGCCGCCGCCCGCCGGCTGGGCCTGCTGCAGCGGGTCACCGCGGAGCTGTCGGCGGCCACCGCGCCGGTCGACGTCGCCCGGGCCACGGTCGGCCAGGTGGGGACGCTGACCGGCCACGGCAGCCGGGTCGGCCTGTTCGAGCTCGACGACTCCGGCCGCGACCTGCGCCTCCTCGCACTGACCGGCTCGGCCCCCGAGGCCGAGCAGGAGTGGGCGCGCATCCCGCTGTCGGCGCCGCTGGCGGTCACCACCGCGGTCAGCGAGCGGCGGCCGGTGTGGATCGAGGACCCGGCGGACTGGCCCGGTGCCCGCGGCGGGCTCGCTGACGGGCAGGCGGCGGCGCTGGCCGCGTTCGGCCTGGCCTCGGTCGTCGCGCTGCCACTGGTGGTGGCCGGCCGGGCGGTCGGCGTGGTGGGCATCGGCTTCCCCGAGGTCCGCCGCCTCGCCGCGCCCGAGCGCGGCATGCTGCTGGCCGTCGCCGAGCAGTGCGCGCAGGCGCTCGACCGCGCCCGCCTCTACCGCGCCCAGCAGGACATCGCCTCCACGCTGCAGCGCGACCTGCTCCCGCAGCAGCTGCCGCGGCTCGACCGCCTGGCCCTGGCCGCCGAGTACCTGCCCGGCGCCGCCGGCAGCTCCGCCGGCGGCGACTGGTACGACGTCGTCGAGCTCGACCGCGGGCGGGTCGCCGTCGCCGTCGGCGACGTCGTCGGCCAGGGACCCGCGGCGGCCGCCGTCATGGGGCAGCTGCGCAGCGCGCTGTCCACGGCGCTGCTGCAGGGCACCCCGCCGGCCGCGGCGCTGGAGCTGCTCGACCGGTTCGCCGCGCGGCTGCCCGGCGCCCGGGCCTCCACGGCGGCCTGCCTCGTCCTCGACTGCGAGACCGGCGAGGTGCGGTGGGCCCGCGCCGGCCACCTGCCGCCGCTGCTGCTCGCCGGCGGGACGGCCACGCTGCTCGAGGACGGCGCGGGCGCGGTGCTCGGCGCCCCCGGGCGGCGGCCCTACACCGAGGGCAGCGCCACCGTCGCGCCCGGGGCGACGCTGCTGCTCTACACCGACGGTCTGGTCGAGCGGCGCGGCGAGTCCCTCGACGCCGGCCTGGAGCGGCTCACCACGACTGCGGCCGGACTGGCCGCCGCGGACCCGGCCCGGCTGACCCGCGCGCTGCTCGCCGAGGTGCTCGACGACTCCACCCCGCCCGACGACGTCGCCGTCATCGCCGCCCGGCTCACGCCCCCGCCGGTGCACGAGACGCTGCCGGCCGACCCCGCCCGGCTCAGCCGCGTCCGCCGCACGGTGACCTCCTGGGCGCTGGCCGCCGGGCTTCCCGAGGACAGCCTCGACGACCTGCAGCTGGCCCTGGGGGAGGCCCTGGCCAACGCCGTCGAGCACGCCTACGCCGCCACGGGCGGCGAGGGCCGGTGCGAGTACCGCCTGGAGCGGACCGCGGACGGCTGCGTCGACGTCTGCGTCCGCGACGAGGGGATCTGGCGGCCGGTGCCGGCCGACCCCGGCCACCGTGGCCGCGGGCTCGAGCTGATCTCCGCTCTCGCCCGCGACGTCGAGGTGGCCCGCACGCCCGACGGCTCCGGCGCCGACGGCGCCGGGACGACGGTGCGGTTCCGGTTCGTCCCGGCCGGGCCGGGACCCGCCGACCCGCCGGTGCGCCGCGCCGTCGCGCCGTCGGCGGTCGAGCCGGCGCGGCTGTCGGTGCACCGGGACGGCGACGGGCTGCGCCTCGAGGTCACCGGCGAGGTCGACCTCGCGGTGACCCCCGCGATGCGGGCGGAGGCGCTGCGGGCCCTCGGGGACCTGACGCCGGGCGCGCGGGCGGTGCTCGACCTGCGGCCGGTCACCTACCTGGCCAGCGCCGGCGTGCACCTGGTCCTCGAGCTGCGCTCGGCGGCGGCCGCCCGGAGGGCCGTCCTGGACGTGCGGACCGAGCCGGGCTCGGCGGCCGAGCGGGTGCTGGTGCTCGGCGGGCAGCTGGGGCGCCGGTAGCCCGGTGGGGTGCCGGTGGCACCCCGACAGGAATCGTCCCCGCCGGTGTTCCACAATGGTGTGTGGACGGCTGGGACCCACCGGCCCGGAACGGTCGAGGGGCCAGTGGATCCACTCGCTGGGGGCTCCGCCACGCAGGCGGAGCCGGGACGTCCCGTGCGCGCGCACGCGTCCTTCTCGCACACCGCGGCGGCGGTCCACTCCCCCGACGAGCTGGTCGCGGTGGCCGCCGCCGCCGTCGAGGAGGGGTTGCGCCAGGGCGACCTGCCGGTCCTCGCCCTCCCCCCGGAGGTCGCCGAGGCGGTGCGCCGCACGATCGGCGCGCGCGCCGGGCAGGTGGCGGACGACGAGCGCATCTGCCTGCGGGGGGTCCGGGCACCCGACGCCCTGGTCGTCCTCCGGCGGCTGCTCGAGCGGGCCCGCACCAGCGGCTCGGGCCGGTTGCGCGTCGTCGCCGAGCCGCAGTGGGGGACCGACCCGCTGCGCTGGCGCGAGGTGCGGCGCTACGAGTCGGTGTCCAACGCGCTGATGGCCCGGGCGCCGGTGACGGCGCTGTGCCTCTACGACCGCGAGCGGTTGCCCGCCGCGGTCGTCACCGCGGCGCGGCACACCCACCCCGAGCTGCTCATGGGCGGCATCCGCGTCGCCAGCAGCGACTACCACCGGCCCGAGCTCTACCTGCGCGAGCTCGCCCGGGTCCGGGAGCCGGTCGAGGAGGGCCGGCCGGTGTTCGCCGTCGACGGCGTGCCCACCCTGCCGGCCCTGCGCGGCGCCCTCCGGCGCGTCCTGGCCGAGCGGGTGCCCGACGAGGACCAGCGCGCCGACCTGCACCTGGCGGTGAGCGAGGTGGCGGCGAACGCCTTCCGGCACGGGCGGCGGCCGGTGTCGGCGCGGGTGTGGGCCGACGACACCCGGGTCGTGTGCACCGTCACCGACTCCGGCCGCTCCTTCGACGACCCGCTCGCGGGGTTCCTCCCCGCCCACGGCGACGACCTGGCCGCCGGCGGGATGGGCCTGTGGCTGGCCCGCAAGCTCTGGGACTCCGTCGACCTGGTGCCCGGCCCGGCCGGCCTGACGGTGCGGCTCGGCACCGCGCTGGTCCGGCCCGCGGCGGCTTGACGCTGCCGATCGCTCACTGCTGAGGTATCCGGGTGGAGGATGCCGTCGACCTCATCCTCGAGCAGTGGGCGCGGGAGCGTCCCGACCTGGACTGCTCCCCGATGGGGGTCATCGGCCGGATCACCCAGCTGCAGCGGGAGGTCCACCTCGCCCAGCGCGCGACCTTCGCCCGGCACGGCCTCGACGCCCCGGCCTTCGACGTGCTGGCCGCGCTGCGCCGGGCGGGCGCGCCCTACCAGCTGACCCCCACCGCGCTCATGCGCACGGCGCTGGTGACCTCCGGGGCGATCACCCAGCGGCTGGACCGGCTGGAGGACAAGGGGCTGATCACCCGCACGCGCAGCGAGGCCGACGGGCGGGCCGTCGTGGTCACGCTCACCGCGGCCGGCCGGGCCGCGCTCGACGCGGCGCTGCCCGACCACCTGGAGACCGAGCGCGGCCTGCTGGCCGGGCTCTCCCCGGCCGAGCTCGACCAGCTGGCCGGGCTGCTGCGCCGGTTCCTGGTGACCCTGGGACGGCTGCCCCAGCGTCCCTAGTCCGCGGGCGGCACGTCCTCGGGGCGCAGGTCCGGGCGCACGCGGACGAAGCGCAGGGGGTGGCGGAAGACGCCGGCCTGCAGCGCGGCGTCGGCGCTCACCTCGACGACGACGCCGGGCGCGACCCGGGTCAGCGGCACCGAGAGCCGCCCGCCGCCGAAGCGGCCGGTGCCGATCCGGTCGGGCCACGGGTGGTCCGGCCCGGCGGGGGCGAGGACGGCGGCCAGCTCGGCCGCGGCGGCGGGGGAGAGCGGGCTGGTGCGGCCCACGACCACCAGCTCGCCGTCCCGGTAGCGCCCGGCCACCAGCTGGCCGGGCCGCTCGAGCGTGCCGATCACCCCGCCGGCGAGCACCTCCGTCGTCTCCCAGGACTTGACCTTGAGCCACTCCCGCCGCCCGCCGGCGTACCGGGTGGCCGCGCCCTTGGCGACCAGGCCCTCGACGCCGAGCGGGCGCAGGTCGGCGGCCCAGCCGCGGGCCTCCTCCGGGTCGGCGGTGACCGGCGAGAGCTGCAGCGGCGGCACCCAGCGGGAGGCCAGCTCCTCCAGCCGGGCCCGGCGGGTGCGCAGCGGCCGGGTGCGGGTGTCCTCCCCGCCGGCGGCCAGCAGGTCGAAGGCGACGTAGGAGGCGGGGTGCGCGGCGGCCTGGGCGGCCATGCGCGACACGGGGGTGACCATGCGGCGCTGCAGCAGGCCGAAGTCGAGGCGCTCGCCGTTCCAGACGACCACCTCGCCGTCGAGGACGGTGCCGGCCGGCAGCTGCGCGCGGGCGGCCGCGGCGACGTCGGGGAAGCGGTCGGTGAGGTCGCGGCCCTGCTTGGACCACAGCCGGGTGCCGCCGCCGTCGCGGACCACGACGAGGCGGTAGCCGTCCCACTTGGGCTCGTACCGGCAGCCGCCGGGGAGCGCGTCGGCCCGGGGCAGGTCCCGCACCGGCTTGGCCAGCTGCACCGCGACCGGCCCGGCGAGGTCCGGCGGCAGGCCCGGCAACCCGGGGACGGAGAGCGGCACCGGGACAGCCTCGGGGCTCCCCGGCGGCTGCGCAGGCCCCTGAGCTGCCGGATCACCCCTTCAGGGCACGTCGCCACCCAGCGCGACGGATCCGGCGGGCGGCGCGGCCGGGGTGCCGGTGTCCAGGCACGATCGGGTTCCGGGCTGCGGCCGACGTCACGCGGCGTGCGGGACGCACCGCGCCCCGTCGGCGGTTGGGGTCGACGAGTCGTCCCGCCGTCCCCGGAGGTCCCGGTGTCCCGTCCCGTCCTGCAGGTGGTCGCCGCCAGCACCCGCCCCGGCCGCCGTGGCCTCGCCGTCGCCGAGTGGGTGGCGCAGCTGGCCCGGGAGCACGGGGGGTTCGACGTCGAGCTGGTCGACCTCGCCGCCGTCGGGCTGCCGGTGTTCGACGAGCCCGACCACCCGCGGCTGCAGCGCTACACCCACCAGCACACGAGGGACTGGAGCGCGACGGTGTCCCGCGCCGACGCGTTCGTCT
Source organism: Geodermatophilus tzadiensis (assembly GCF_003002915.1). Lineage (GTDB taxonomy): Bacteria > Actinomycetota > Actinomycetes > Mycobacteriales > Geodermatophilaceae > Geodermatophilus > Geodermatophilus tzadiensis. The sequence continues at coordinate 103,985 of NZ_PVTG01000012.1, forward strand.
TCGTCACCCCCGAGTACAACCACTCGTTCCCGGCCTCGCTGAAGAACGCCCTGGACTACCTGTCGGCCGAGTGGGCCGACAAGGCGGCCGGGCTGGTGACCTACGGCGGCGTCTCGGCGGGCCTGCGGGCGTCGTCGGCGCTCAAGCCGGTGCTCGGCGCGCTGCGCGTGCTGCCCGTGGTCGAGGCGGTGTCGGTGCCCTTCTTCACCCGGTTCATCGGCGAGGACGACCGCTTCGTCCCGAACCCCGAGCTGGAGGCCGGCGGCAAGGCGATGCTCGACGAGCTGGCCCGGCTGACCCCGGCCCTGCGCGCCCTCCGCGCCGCTGCGTGACCCGGCCCGGGGCTCGTCAGAGGCCGTGCAGGAGCAGGAGGGCGTAGGCGGCGAGTGACGGGCCGTCGGTGAACCGGCCGTCGCGGACCATCGCCCGCAGTTCCGCCTCGGGGACGAAGACCGCGACCATGTCGGCCTCGGTCACCTCGCGGGCGGTCGGGCCGGGCGTCAGGTCGGTGGCCAGCCAGACGTCGAACTCCTGCGTCGACAGCCCCGGCGCCAGGTCGAGGTGGCCCAGGTGCTCCAGCCGGCCGGCCCGCAGCCCGGTCTCCTCGGCGAGCTCGGCGCGGGCCAGCTCCTCCGGCGTCCCGCTGCTGCCCGCCGTCCAGGTGCCCTGCGGGAACTCGTGCGCCCGGCGGCCGACCGGGTGGCGGAACTGCTCGACCAGCCAGAACCCGTCCCGCTCGGCGGCGACCACGAGGGCGAAGTCCGGCTTCTCCACGACCGAGTAGACGCCGGTGGAGCCGTCGGCCCGCTCGACGGTGTCCTCGCGCAACCGGATCCAGGGGTTGCGGTAGACCTCCCGGCTGCCCGTCGTCCGCATGCACGTGAGCCTGGCAGAGGCGGAGCATGGGGGCGTGACCGACCGCAAGCCGCCCGGGGTGTCCTTCGAGACCTGGGTCGAGCGGCAGATCGGCCAGGCGCAGCAGCGCGGCGACTTCACCGGCCTGCGCGGTGCCGGCGAGCCGCTGCCGGCGTGGGACCCCGACGAGACCGTGTACGACTGGGCGATCGCCAAGGCCCGCCGCGAGGGCATCCGGCCCGCCGAGATGCTGCCGCCGGGCCTGCGGCTGCGCCGGGAGCGCGACGAGCTGCCCGAGCGGGTGGCCGGCCTGCCCTCGGAGGGCGCGGTCCGCGCCGTCGCCGAGGACTACAACGCCCGCGTCGAGGCGTTCTGGCGCCGCCCGCAGGAGAGCCGCTGGTCGCCGGTGCCCGGCCTGGCCGACGTCGAGGCGCTGGTCGAGGGCTGGCGCGCGGACCGGCCGCCCCCGCCGCCCGAGCCGCCGGCCGCCCGGGTGCCGGACGCGCCACCGCGCCGCCGCTGGTGGCAGCGGCGGCGCGGGTGAGGGCTTCCCTCCGGCGGTCACCCGGGCACGCGGTCGAGAAAGCCGAGCACGGTGCGGATGCGGCCGTCCCCGTCGGTGACGGCGACGTCGAAGCCGGTCACCGGGGGCTCGGCGCCCTCGGGGCCGAGGTGCCACGTGAAGCGCACCTGGTCGTGGTGGGCGTCCACCGGCCCGGCGGGCCGGTGGACGAACCCGGGGAACTGTTCCTGCAGTGAACAGCTCGTCCACCAGTGCCCGGCGGGCGGCGGGGTCGGTCTCGGGACCCCGCTGCCCCCCACCGCTCGCGAGCTCGCGGCGGGCCCTGCAACGGGGCCGTCAGCGGGTGCGCAGGGCGGTGAGCTGCAGGGCGGCGAACCCCGCGACGACGGCGGCCTGGAGCAGGGCCCAGGCGGTGCCGACGGCGGTGAGGTCGAAGCGCCCGGTGAGGACGGCGGCGACGCTGGCCGCCGTCCACAGCAGGTTCGCGACGACGACGGCCTCGGTGGCGACCGCCGACACCGGGCGCCGGGCGGCGACCACGGCGACCGCGGCGGCGAAGACGACGAGGAAGGCGCCGATCCCGCGCAGGGCGCCCGCGGGGACGCCGAGCGGGCCGGTCAGCAGCGGGGCGGCGGCGAGGTAGGCCAGGCCGTTGACGCCGGTGACGGCGGCGTCGAGCCGCAGCGCCAGGCGGAGGAGGTCGAGGGGCCGGGTGGGGGCGGTGGTGTGCGTCATGCCGGGAACCGTGGCCCCGGCCGGGAAGGGCGTCGACTACCTCGCAGGTAGGCGACGGCGGCTCTCGCCGTCGCTAGCGTCCGCCCGGTGACCACCACCCTGCGGCCGCCGGTGGGCGCGCTGCTGCGCGGCTGGCGGCAGCGCCGCCGGCTCTCCCAGCTCGACCTGGCCACCGACGCCGGGGTCTCCGCGCGGCACCTGAGCTTCCTGGAGACCGGCCGGGCCCGCCCGAGCCGGGAGATGGTGCTCCGCCTGGCCGAGCAGCTCGACGTCCCGCTGCGCGAGCGCAACGACCTGCTGCTGGCCGCCGGCTTCGCACCCGCCTACGGCCGCCGCGGCCTCGACGCGCCGGACATGGCCGCCGTCACCCGGGCGCTGCACCTGGTGCTCGCCGCGTACGAGCCGTTCCCGGCGCTGGTGGTCGACCGCTCCTGGGAGCTGGTGACGGCCAACGCCGGCCTGGCGCTGCTCACCGACGGCGTCGCGCCGCACCTGCTGGAGCCGCCGGCCAACGTGCTGCGGGTGAGCCTGCACCCCGAGGGCCTGGCGCCGCGGATCGCCAACCTGCCGCAGTGGCGGGCGCACGTGCTGCACCGCCTCGGCCGGGAGGCGCACCTCACCGGCGACCCGGGACTGGCCGCGCTGCACCGGGAGCTGACCGCGCTGCCCGGCGGCACAGACCGCTCCACGCCCGACGGCATCGCGGTGCCGCTGCGGGTGCGCACCGGCGCCGGGGTGCTGTCCTTCCTCAGCACGGTGACCACCTTCGGCACCGCCGTCGACCTCACCGCCGCGGAGCTGTCGGTGGAGGCGTTCCTCCCCGCCGACGCCGCCACCGCCGAGGCCGTCCGCCACGTCGCGGCCGGGGCCTCCGGCGAGCACAGTGGAAGCATGCGTCCCGTCGACGGAGGAGGACGGCCATGACCGAGAGCACCGGGCCCGGCGGGAGCGACGCCCAGGGCGTCCGGTCGACGCCGAGCGGCACCGCCGGCAGCGAGGGCGAGGACCTGCACGGCACCGCCCGCGAGGTCCACCGGGACAACGAGGAGGGCGGCGCCGAGGAGGCGGCCCGGACCCCCGGGGCCTGAGCGGCCCGCGGCCCGCCGTCAGCACAACCGGGTTGCGGCGGCGAGGTCGCCGGGTAGGCGTCCCCCGAGGCAGAGGAGGCCACCATGACCGAGGTGCCGGGCACCGACCGCGAGCAGGCGGAGGAGAACGTGCTGGCGGAGACGCCGATCCGCCCGGAGGGCATCGAGGAGGACACCTCCACCAGCGGCGACGAGGGCCAGACCGGCGACTCGGCCAAGCCGGGCGCCGGGAGCACCGACCCCGTCACCTGACCCGGCGACGCCCCCGCCCGCCCGCGAGGAGGGCGAGCAGCGCCGTCCCGGCCGCGCAGGCCAGCGGCACCCCGGCGACCAGCCACAGGTCGCCGGCGCCCGCGGGCCCGCCGGCCGCCACCAGCCCGGCGGCCAGGCCGCCCACGGCCGCCGCGGCGCTCGCCGTCAGCGAGGACCGGCGGGGGTCCGGGGCGTCCCGCCGGGTCAGCGCCCCGGCGACCAGGGCGAGGACGGCGACGCCGAGGAGCAGCCCCCCGGCGGTGCGCTCGTGCCCGTGGTCGGAGATCGCGAACAGCAGGTAGCCGAGCGCCCCCACCAGCCCCGCCGAGGCCAGCCAGGCCCAGGGGAGGGCGGCGAGGGGGCGGGGGGTCGTCGCGGTCGTCACGGGACCGTCCTTCCGTCGCGGGTGCCGGGTGCCGCCATGGTGGCGAGCCGCGGGCCGGCTGTCACCGGTCCCGCGGCCCGGTCCCGCCTCGTCCCCGGGGACGAGACCGCACCGGCCTGCGGGACGATCCGGCCGGGGCGGCGCGGTCACTAGTCTCCGCAGGGCCGGGCACCCACGGTCGCGGGCTCCTCCGCGGGGTGCGCCCGGGCGAGGAGCGATCGCGATGGAGGGGTCCACGGGGGTCCGCGCACCGTCGGACCCGGTGTACGCGCTGATCGCCGTGGTGTCGACCGGCGCGGCCGCGCTCGAGGGGCCGCCCGTCCTGCCGGTGCTGGTCTGTCTCGTCCTCGCGCTGGTCCCCTGGCTGCTCGTGGCCGCTGGCGCCGACCTGCCGCTCGCCCTGTTCGCCGTCCTGGCCGTGGCCCCGGTCGTGCCCGTGGTGGCCTGGTCGGGGGTCGGCAGCGCGCTGTTCCTCACCGTCGCCGCCGCCGCGCGGGTGGCCACCCGCACCGACCGGCGCGGGCTGCTGGCGGCGACCACCGCCGCGGCCGTCGCGGTGCCGTTCACCCCGTTCGCCGGCCTGCTGCCGCCCGGGACGGGCGAGGCCGAGCGCGGCGCGGGGTCGCTGTACTTCGCGTTCGGCACCGTCCTGGGCGTGCTGGTCGGCGTGCTGCTGCACCGCGCCGCCGTGCTCACCGACGACCTGCGGGTCGCCCAGGAGCGCCTGGCCGAGGCGGCCGCGCGGCAGGAGCGGCAGCGGATCGCCCGCGACGTGCACGACCTCGTCGCGCACTCGCTGACCGTCGTCGTCCTGCACGTGGGCGGCGCGCGCCGGGTGCTGCGCCGCGACCCGGGGGCGGCGGAGGGGGCGCTGGAGGAGGCCGAGCGGGTGTGCCGGGAGAGCCTGGACGGCATCCGCGGCGTGGTGGGCCTGCTGCGGTCGGGGCAGGACGAGCGCCCGGTGGTATCCCTGGACCTCGCCGAGCTGGTGGACGGCTACCGGGCGGCCGGCCTGCCGGTCGGCCTGCACACCACCGGGTCGACGGAGGCGCTGCCGCTGGTGGTGCGGGTGACCCTGCACCGGGTGGTGCAGGAGGCGCTGGCCAACGCGGCGCGGCACGCGGACGGCGCCCCGGTGCAGGTCCGCGTCGCGGTCGACGACGGCGGGGTGGAGGCCCGGGTGCGCAACGACCTGCCCGACACGGACCCGCCCGGGACGGGCCCCGCCGGCGGCGGGCACGGCGGCTTCGGGCTGGTGGGGTTGCGCGAGCGGGTGGCCTCGCTGGGCGGCGAGCTGACCTGGGGCCCGGAGGACGGCGCCTGGGGGGTCCGGTGCGTCCTGCCGCGGCACGCCGGGGACCGGGCCGTGCCCGCCGCGGCGGCGGGAGGGCAGGCGTGAGCGCCGCGGTCCGGATCGTGCTGGCCGACGACCAGGCGCTGGTCCGCGCCGGGCTGGCGATGGTGCTGGGCTCCGAGGACGGCTTCACCGTGGTCGCGCAGTGCGAGGACGGCGCCGGGGTGCTGCCCGCCGTCCGGGCGCACCGGCCCGACCTGGTGCTGGTGGACGTGCGCATGCCCCGCGTGGACGGCCCCGAGGCCACCCGCCGGCTGCGGGCCGAGCCGGGCGCGCCCCCGGTCCTGACGCTGACGACGTTCGACGACGACGAGGTCCTCTGGGCCGCGCTCGACGCCGGGGCCGCGGGCTTCGTGCTCAAGGACAGCCCGGCCGAGGTGCTCGTCGAGGCCGTCCGCGCGGTCGCCGCCGGCGGCGCCTGGCTCGACCCGCGGGTGCTGCCCCGGGTGCTCGACCGGGCCCGCCGCCGCCCGGCACCGGGTGCGGGGACGGCGGTGCTCGACCGGCTCACGCCCCGCGAGGCCGACGTGCTGCGCCTGGTCTGCCGGGGGGCGAGCAACGCCGAGATCGCCGGCGCGCTGCGGATGGGGGAGCGGACGGTGAAGTCGCACGTCTCGGCGATCCTCGCCAAGCTCGGCGTCCGCGACCGCGCCGCGGCGATCGTGGCGGCCTACGACGCCGGGCTGGGCCGCTGAGCGCTCAGAGGACGTCGAACTCGTTGCTGGTCGCGCCGCCGGAGAGCAGCGCGTACCCGGGGCCGCGGTCGAAGAACGGCTCGTCGCCGCTGCGGGCCGACCGCCGCTCCGCCCGCAGCGCGTCGGTGGCCGCCTCGTCGCACGTGCCGTCGCTGCGGAGCACCATGCCGTAGTCCTCGCGGGCGCCGGTCACGGAGACCTTGCGCCACGCGACGTCGCGCAGCACCTCCTCCACCGGGCGCTCGAGCGGGTCGCCCCACCCGCCGCCGCCCGTCGTCCGGATGCGGACGACGGTGCCGGCCGGCAGCGGCTCGGCGTCGGCGAGCGCGTCGACGTCGTGCTCGTCCGGGCCGCCGGGGTCGACGGTGACCTGGAACGGCCGTCCCGCCCGCCCGCCGTTGACGCCCCAGCAGGACAGGATCGAGCGGTCGGCGATCGACATGAAGTGCGCGTCGCGCAGCACCCGGACGTGCTTCTCGTAGCCGCAGCCGCCGCGGTAGCGGCCGGGGCCGCCGGAGTCCAGCGCCAGGCCGAGGCGCTCCACCCGCAGCGGGAACCGGCTCTCGGTGAACTCGGTGGGCAGGTTCCGCGAGTCGGGGACGACGTGGATGGTGTCCTCGCCGTCGGCGTACCAGCGCCCGCCCGAGCCGCCGCCGAGCACCTCGCGCATGAGGTAGGGGGTGCCGTCGGAGTCGGTTCCGTAGACGCCGGTGTAGCGGATCGTCTCCTGGTCGGCGGGCATGCGGCCGCCGGTGGCCTTGGCCAGCACGCCGGCCAGCACGCCGAGCAGCCGGAGGATGACGAAGGTGCGCGCGTTGGTGGGCGCCGGGAACACCGGTGTGAGCAGCGTGCCCTTCTCCGGGAAGCGCATCTCGATGAGCGGGACGACGCCCTCGTTGACGTCGAGCTCGGCCATCCGCTCCGGCGTCGCGGCGAGGTTGCGCAGGATCGGCGCCAGCCACTTCTTGAGGAAGTTGCCGTCGGCGTAGTCGCCGCAGTGGTTGATCGGCCCCTTGGCCTGCGGGCCGGTGCCGGTGAAGTCGATGACCAACGGGGTCTCGCGGCTGGAGTCCATGGTCAGCGTGATCCGCTGGCGGTGCAGCATCGGCGGGTCGACGCCGTCGTGCTCGGCGTAGTCCTCCCAGACGTAGGTGCCGTCGGGGATCTGCGACAGGATCTCCCGCCGGTAGACCTCGGTGGAGTTGGCCAGGACTGCGTCGAAGCAGGCCTCGACGGCGGCCACGCCGTAGCGGTCGAACAGCTCGCCCAGGCGGCGCGCGCCGGCCAGGCAGGCGGAGCACTCGGCGTCGAGGTCGGCGGCCAGCGAGTCGGGCATCCGCGAGTTGCGGGTCATGATCGCCAGCGCCGCCTCGTTGCGGACGCCGCGGTCCCACAGCTTGATCGGCGGGACCATCAGCCCCTCCTCGAACACGCTGGTCGCCGCGCTCGGCATCGACCCGGGGACGGCCCCGCCGATGTCGTCGTGGTGGCCGAACGCCTGCACGAACGCGACCACGGTCGGCACGCCGTCGACGTCGGCGAAGACCGGCACGGTCACGCACAGGTCGGGCAGGTGCCCGATCCCGCCCTCGGAGAGGTAGACGTCGTTGTGGAAGAAGACGTCGCCGGGGTGCATGGTCGCCACCGGGTGGTCGCGGACCACGGGGTGCACCAGCGCGGAGTACGAGCGGCCGGTGAGCTTGCGCAGCTGCCGGTCGTGGATGCCGGCGCGGAAGTCGTGCGCGTCGCGGATCATCGGCGACCGCGACGTCCGCCCGATGGAGGTCTCGACCTCCTTCTCGATCGCGGCCAGCGTGCCGGCGACGATCTCCACGAGCACCGGGTCGGCGGGTGCCCCGTCGGTGAGGCTCATCGGGCGGCCCTCTCGATCAGCAGGTTCCCGGACGCGTCCACGGTCGCGGCGAAGCCGGGGTGCAGCGGCACGGTCGAGCCGAACTCCTCCACGACCGCCGGGCCGCGGACGACGTCGCCGGGGGCCAGCAGCGTGCGGTCGTAGGTGGGTGTGGGCGCCCAGTCCTCGTCGAAGAGCACCGGCCGGGTGCCGGTGACGGCGCGCTCGGGTCCCCCGCTGCGGGCGGGCAGCGTCACGAGGTCGGGACGGCGGATCGGCCCGATCCCGGTGACCCGCAGGTTCACCCACTCCACGGCCTGCCGCGGGTCGTCGCGGAGGTCGTAGCCGTAGAGCTGCCGGTGCGCGGCGTGGAAGGCGGCGGCCACGTCGTCGGCGGCCGCGGCGTCGAGCTCGCCGTCGGCCACCGGCACCCGCACCTCGAAGGCCTGCCCCACGTAGCGCAGGTCCGCCGTCCGCTGCACCACCTGCACGTCGCGCGCGAAGCCCTCGCCGTCCAGCGAGGCCCGCGCGCGGTCCTCCAGGGCGGCGAACGCCGCGCGGACCCGGTCGAGGTCGAGGTCGGCGTGCCGGCTGATCGCCGTCTGCACGTGGTCGTTGCGGACGTCGACGGTCAGCAGCCCGAACGCGCTGAGGTTGCCCGGGTCGGGCGGCACGAGCGTGCGGGGCAGGCCCAGGACGTCCATCAGCCGGCAGGCCAGCAGCGAGCCGGACCCGCCGAAGGTGGTGAGCGTGAAGTCGCGGACGTCGAGGCCGCGGGCGACGGTCACCTGGCGCAGCGCGTTGGCCTGGTTCCACGCCGAGATCTCCAGGATGCCCAGCGCCGTGCGCTCCAGCGACAGCCCGAGCCGCTCGCCGAGCGAGGTCAGCCCGGCGCGGGCGGCGTCGGCCGACAGCGGGATCTCCCCGCCGAGCAGGTGCGGCGGGATCCGGCCGAGGACGACGTGCGCGTCGGTGACCGTGGGCTCGGTGCCGCCCGACGCGTAGCACAGGGGCCCGGGGTCGGCGCCGGCCGAGCGCGGGCCGACCTTGAGCGTGCCCTCGGGCGAGAGCCAGGCGATCGAGCCGCCCCCGGCGCCGACGGTGACGACGTCGACCATCGGGACCTTCGACGGATAGGCGCCCACCGAGCCCTCGGTGGTCAGCGCCGGCTCACCGTCGACGACCACCGTGACGTCGGTGGAGGTGCCGCCGCCGTCGCAGGTGAGCACCCGGTCGAAGCCGGCGTGGCCCGCGACCAGCGCCGCGCCCAGCGCCCCGGCGGCCGGGCCGGACAGCATCGTGGTGATCGGCTGGTGCACCACCTCCTCGGCCGAGAGCACCCCGCCGTTGCTCTTCATCACGTGGAACGGCACGCCGGGCGCCAGCGCGTCGAGCCGCTCGCGGATGCCGCGCACGTAGGCGGCCACCCGGGGCTTGACCGCGGCGTCGACCAGGGTGGTCACCGACCGCTCGTACTCGCGGTACTCGCGCAGCACCTGGCTGGAGATGCTGACGACGGCGTCGGGGTGTTCCCCGTGGAGCACGTCGAGCACGGCCCGCTCGTGGGCGTCGTCGGCGTAGGAGTGCAGCAGGCAGACGCCGATCGTGGTCACCCCGGCGTCCCGGAAGAACCGCGCCGCCGCGACGGCGTCCTCGCGGCGGAACGGGCGGACCTCGGCGCCCGTGGGGTCGAGCCGGCCCCCGACGGTGCGCACCAGGTCGGCGGGGACGATCCGCGGCGGCTTGACCCAGAAGTAGCTGTTGCCGTAGCCGTCGGGCACCGACTGGCGGGCGATCTCGAGCACCGACTCGTAGCCCTCGGTGGTGATGAACCCGATGCGGTCCAGCCTGCCCTCGAGCAGCTGGTTGGTGGCCACCGTCGTCCCGTGGCTGACCGCGGTCACCGCGCCGCCGTCGAGGCCCATGAGGTCGAGCACCTTGCGCACGCCGGCGAGGAAGCCCTCGGCGGGGTCGGCCGGGGTGGAGGGCGTCTTGGTGGTGGTCGTCGCCCCGGTGTCCTCGTCGACGGCGACCACGTCGGTGAAGGTGCCGCCGGTGTCGATGCCGATCCGGACCCGGCGACCCCCTGCCATGGCTGGTTACCTTAGGGCTGAGACACCTCGCCGGGGAAGCGCCGGACGTCAGCGCTCCGCGGGCGCGTCCTCCGGGGAGGCGGTCGAGCGGCCGGCGTCCTCGACCGCGCCCCCGGCCGGGTTCGGGCGCGCCGCGTCGTCCGCGCCGGGACGCCCGGCGCCGTCCGTGCCGGGGCCGAGGTCGGTGACCTCGTCGAAGTCGCGCAGCGCGTCGTCGGGCGCCAGGAAGGCGTCGTCGGGGCCGGTCATGGTCTCTCCCTCGGTCGGGCGGGCGTCCCCGGTGCGTACCCCGCGGGCACGGCACACGCGCGTGACCTCACGACACGCACCCCGTGCGGGATCGACGGGGCGGGTCTCCCGTGGTGTCATGCCCAGCAGCGTGCCTCCCGGGGCGCGAGCTCGCGAGGAGGCGACATGGCGAACAGGTGCACGGCCGGCCGGGCGGCGCCCCGTCCCGCGGGGGGCGGCCACCCCGGCGCCCCGGGCTGAGTGGACGGCCGACTCGCCCGCGAGTTCGTCGAGGGCACCGACGCCCTCGTCTGCGTCGTCGACGCCGAGGGGCGGCTCCTGCTGGCCAACCCCGCGCTGCAGCGGTTCACGGGGCGGGCGCCCGCGGAGCTCCTCGGTCGGCTGTTCGTCGACGTCTTCGTCGTCCCCGAGCACCGCGAGCTGGCCCTCGACGCCGTGGAGCGCGCCATCCTCACCGGCCGCGCCTTTCCGCAGGAGGGCGACTGGCTGACCGCCGACGGCGGCCGGCGGCTGGTCTCCATGCAGAACAACGTCCTCGTCGACGACGCCGGCCGGCCCTACGCGGTGGCCTGCGTCGGCATCGACGTCACCGACCGGCAGCGCCGCGAGGAGCTGCTCAGCGAGCGCGCCCGCACCGACCGGCTCACCGGCATCCCGAACCGCGGCACGTTCTTCGAGGAGCTCCAGCGCCACCTCGCACCCGACCGGCACGAGGTCTGCGGCGTGCTGTTCTGCGACCTCGACGGGTTCAAGAAGGTCAACGACGACCACGGTCACGCGGTGGGCGACGCCGTCCTGGTCGAGGTCGCGGCGCGGCTGCGCGGCCTGGGCGGGTCCGGGGACGTCGTCGCGCGGTTCGGCGGTGACGAGTTCGTGGTGCTCTGTCCCGGCTGCGAGGACGAGGAACTGGCCCGGATCGCCGAGCGCGTCGGGGCGCAGGCCGACGTCCCCCTGCCCACGGCCGCGGGCCCGCTGGTGGTCGGCATGAGCGTCGGCAGCGCCGTCGGACGTCCCGGGGAGACGCCCGACGAGGTCATCGCCCGCGCGGACCGGTCGATGTACGGGGCCAAGACGCGGCAGCGCCGCCGGTCACGGCGCTGATCTGCAGGGCCGGTCACGGCGCTGGGCGGCGGGGCCGGCCGATGCCGGTGGCGTAGAGGACGGCGAGGACCGCCCCGGAGGGCGCGAACCAGACGAACCACGGGTGGACGGCGCCGTCGGCGAGGAACGAGACGAGCGTCCAGGCCACCACGTTCACCGCGACGAGGCTGAGCCAGATCGTGCTGAGCACCCGCATGGCGGTGCCGCCGGCGGTGTCGGAGAACACCCGGTGCCGCGGGGCCGGCGGCGGCGGGGGCGGCGGCTCGGGCAGGTCCCGGGTGATGCGGTCGAGCTCGCCGCGGGTGCGGGCCGCCCAGACCGCGCGCGCCCGCTCGTCGAACTCGGCCAGGTCGAGCTGGCCGTGCCCCACCGCCCGGCGCAGCCGCTCCTGCACGGCGCTGCGCTCGACGTCGGAGACCCGCAGTTCCTCGGCACGGACCGGTTCACCCATGCCCGGCATCGTGGCACCGGCGGCCGCCTCCCGGGGTCCGTCGTCCGGTGGACGGCGGGGTAGCGGTCAGCTGAGCTCGACGGCCTTCAGCCGGGCGCCGCGGGCGGCGGCCAGCCGCTCGGCCTGCTCGCCGACCGCCGCCCGGAGCGCGGAGGACACCGGCACCCAGGGGTCGACGGCCACGGTCAGCGACGCCCCGGACTTCCGCGGCCGCCACAGCCCGGCCAGCTCGCCGTCGTGCAGCACCGCGCCGGGCCGGCCGAGCGTGGGCCAGGTGGCCTTCCGCCGCGCGGGGTCGGCGACCAGCGTCTCGCGGTCGCGGGCCTGCAGGAGGAGGTCGAACGGGCCGAGCAGCCGGGTGACCGCCGGCGCGGGCGCGCCCGGCCGCTCGGCGTCCGCGGCGAGCAGCCAGCGCCGCTCGCCGTCCACGTCGACCTCGACGACGTCCTGGGGCCAGTGGGCCCGGACCTCGCTCACCGGCGCGTCGAGGTAGCCGGCCACGTGCTGCGGGGTGGCCGGGCCGAGCAGGTGCAGGTACGCGCGGACGACGTCGAGCCGCTCCGGCACGGTGTCCGCCGGTGCGAACCCCAGGATCGGCTGGAGCACCGGCGGCGAGGTGCCCGGCTGCAGCTCCAGCCCCGCGCGCAGCGCCGCCAGCCGGAACGGCTGCTCGTACAGGTGCACCGCGTCACAGGGGCGGCAGTACCGGTTGTAGGGAGCCTCCATCGCGTCGGACAGCCGCCGCGACATCTCGCCCTTGACCGTCGGCGCGGTCACGATCTCCCGCATCTGCCCGGCGATCCGGTCCAGCGCGGTCAGCACCGGGATGCCCGCGGCCTTCAGCGGCCGGGCCGCGTCGAACACCCGCTTGGCCGCGTCGGCCTCGGAGAACGGCGCGGTCGCGGTGGCCACGGCGGGCAGGTCGGCGCGGCGGTACAGGTGCGGGGCGCCGCGCAGGGTCCAGACGGTCGCCAGCTCCCCGGGTCCCGGGACGGCGCCGCGGTTGGCCAACGCCCACAGCCCACCGTCGGGCCCGGTGTCCTGCACCCCGAGGTCGAGGACGGCGGTGTCGGCGACCGTGCCGGTGTCGCGGTCCAGCTGCTGCGTGGCGACGCGGAGGGCCAGCACGTCCCGGGCGGTCGCGGAGGAGGGCACGCGGGCACGGTAGGGGGAGCGGCCGACGAGTGTGCCCCTGCCGGGCCCTCGGGGACCGCGGTGGGCCCGGCAGGGGCACAGTCGCCCGGTTCCGGGTCGTGCAGGGGTGGGCCGTCCGGGGTCCGGGGCGCCTAGCCTGGCGCGGTGCTCGACGGGGCGGTGACCTTCCGACCGCTGACGCGCGCCGACCTCGGCCTGCTGGCGCGGTGGCTGGCGGAGCCGCTGGTCGCCCGCTGGTGGGCGCACCGGACGACGCCCGAGGCGGTCGAGGCCGACTTCGGCCCGTGCATCGACGGCACGGACCCGGCCGAGGTGCTGCTCGCGCTCGCCGGCGGCCGCCCGTTCGGGCTGGTGCAGCGCTACCGCATCGCCGACTTCCCGGAGTACGTCGCCGAGCTGTCGGCGGTGGTCGACGTGCCTCCGCGGGCGCTGTCGATCGACTACCTGATCGGCGAGCCCGACGTGCGCGGCGGGGGAGCGGGGACGGCGATGCTGCGGGCCCTCGTCGCCGACTGCTGGACGGCGTACCCGGATGCCGACGCCGTCCTGGTGCCGGTGGCCGCGGGCAACGTCGCGTCGTGGAAGGCGCTGGAGAAGGCCGGCTTCACCCGGGTCGCGGAGGGACCGCTCACGCCGGACAACCCGGTCGACCCGCCCGACCACGTCGTCTCCCTGCTGCGCCGGCCGCCCGGCGCGTGAGGGTCAGGCCGGCTGCTCCAGCCGGGGCCGCGGCAGCGCGGCGGGGACCAGCGCCTCCGGCGGGCCGGGACGGCCGAAGTACCAGCCCTGCCCCAGGTCGACGCCCAGCTCGTGCAGCGCAGCGGCCTCCTCGCCGGTCTCGATGCCCTCGGCGACCACGGTGACCCCGCAGCCGTGGCCGAAGGTGACCAGCGACTCGACCAGCTTGGCCAGTACCGGGTCGGTGTGCAGGCCGCTGACGATGCTGCGGTCCATCTTGATGACGTCGGGCGAGGTCACCACGATGTGCCGCAGGCTGGAGAAGCCGGCGCCGACGTCGTCGATGGCCAGCCGCATCCCGGCGGCGCGGAACGGGACCAGGGCGGTGGTGAGGGCGTCGTAGTCCTCGACGGGGTCGTGCTCGGAGAGCTCGAGGAGGATGCGGGGCAGCGGCAGGGTGTGCATCAGCGCGGAGAACTCCGGCGTGAGCAGTGTCTCCGGCGAGACGTTCATGGCCACGTAGCCGTCCACACGGGACAGGTGCTCGGCGGCCCGCCGCAGCGCGAGCAGCTCCACCTCGTGCCCGCGGCCGATGCTGTGCGCCTCCTCGAAGACGACGTCGGGGGCCTTGCCCCAGTCGGCGGGGAAGCGGCTGAGCGCCTCGGCGCCGACGCGGGCGCCGGTGTCCAGGGAGACGATCGGCTGCAGGACGACGCTCGGCCCGCCGGCGGCGACCAGGGGCCCGAGCCGGCCGTCGATGTCGTCGCGCCGCTGCTGCTCGCGCAGCTCCGGCTCGATGACCACCGCGGCGGCCGACGCGAGGACCTTCATCAGGGCCTCGTCGCGGGTGGTCAGCTCCTTGTCGGAGGTGAAGCCGAACGCGCAGAAGGTGCCGTAGAGGCTGCCGTCGGACAGCGTGACCGGCGTCGACACGTAGCTGCGGATGCGCGGGATGCGCGCCGAGGGCAGCGACATCGCCAGCGGGTACTTCTTCACGTCGTCGATGACCGGCGGCAGCCTGCCGTCGAGGATCGCCTGGCAGAACGACGTCTCCTGGACGACCTTCGCGCCCTCCTGGACCAGCACCGGCACCCGGGTGTCGACCACCTCGAGGTGCTGGGTGGTGCCGTCCATCCGGGTCAGGAACGCCACCGGCATGTGCAGCGACTTCCTCGCCGTGTGCAGCAGCTCGGCCACCTGCTGCTCGGCGTCGGTGCGCGTCTTGCCCATGGTGTGCTCCCGTCCGGTGGCTGTCCCCCTCCCTTCGACACCGGCGGTGCGCCGCTGGACCGGCGCCCGCCGGGCCTCACCCCGAGGGGTGGGGACCCGGCGGGCGGGTGGTCCGGTACGCGTCGGGCTCAGTACCAGTTGTTGGCCTGGAAGTGGGCCCAGGCCGCACAGGCGCTGCCGTACCGGTTCTCGACGTAGATCAGCCCGGCGTCGATCTGCCGGTAGGGGTCCGACGTCTTCGCGATGCCGGTGCTCGCCCACGTCGAGTCGAGGAACTGCGCGATGCCGTACGCGGTGCTCGTCGGGTTCTGCGCGTTCGGGTTCCACCCGCTCTCGGCCTCCCAGAGCTGCTCGAGGCAGCCGAACTGGGTGGCGTCGCCGAGCTTGCCGGCCGCGTAGTCCTTGTAGGCCTGCTCGCCGGTGGCGGCCGGGGCGGGCGCCGGAGCCGGGGCGGGCGCCGGGGCCGGCGCGGGAGCGGGAGCCGGCGCGGGGGCCGGCGCTGCCTCGGGTGCGGCAGCGCCGTCGCGCCCGCCGCCGTCGCTCCACCCGCCGGACGGGCCGGAGCCGCCGCGGCCCCACTCGTCGGCCTGGGCGGTCGACTGCCCGGCGAAGGTGAGCGCCAGGGCCATGGCCCCGGTGGCGGTGAGCAGGTGCAGGGCCCGGCGGCGCGGGCGGGTGTGGGCGTGCTGGATCGCGGTGCGTGCGTGCATGGAGTCGTCCTCCTGGAGGCGCGGACGTGCGGCACCGTCGTCGGACGGCGCTGCAGCGGTCGGGCGGGGCAGGGGTCGTCAGCCGGGCGTGCGGCACCGGCCGGACACGGGGGTCCGGCTGAGGGCGCCGTGCGACGGCTGTGCGTGCTGGGTGGACAGGCGGGAGCGCGACGGTCCCAGGCCTGCGGGCGCGGGGGCGGGAGGCCCCGGGCGCGGTTGTTCTCCGTTTCTCCCCTGGCCGCCTACCGGGTGAGCTGACGGGTTCGGGCTGGGAGTGCCCTACCCGCTGCCGGGATCGCCGACAGCGGGACTCACCCCGGTGGTGCTGGTGGGTCCCCGGCTCGCACTCGGGGGAGCGCGACTCGGCGGCATCCGGTGCGGGGCCCCCGGGAGGGAGCGAGACGTCCGACCGGACGCCGAAACGCTAGGGACGGGACCGGTCCGTGACAATCCCGTGACCTGAACCGGCGGCCGAGGCACGCGACAGGCCGACGTCGCCAACCGGACCGCGCTGGACCGGTCACCCCCCGCGACGGTGAGGGCCGGACGCGACGCGGCCGCCGGGTCCCCGTGGGGTCCCGGCGGCCGCGTCGGAGGGCGCCCGGTGTCCGGCGCCCGGTGTCAGCTGGGCCGCTGCCCGCCGCCCGGGCGGAAGTCGGCCGCCGGGTGGTTGTCGGAGATGAGGCCGACGACGTTGCCGAACGGGTCGAGGACGGCGACGCTGACCACCGGCCCGTGCGGCGTGAGCGGGATCCACTCCTTGGCACCCATCGACGTCATCCGCTCGAGCACGGCGTCGAGGTCATCGACCCGCCAGGCCCCGACCGCCCCGCCGGGCTCCAGTGCCGCCCCGGCGGGAGCGGTGGTGCGGCCGGCGATCGCCAGCCGGGTCGACTCGCCGACGGCGAACGCGGCATAGCCCAGCTGCCCGCCGGGGCCGGGCCGGGTGAAGACGGGGCCCGACCCCAGGAGCTCCGTGTACCAGGCCGCGGCCGCGGCCACGTCGTCGGCCCAGTAGGTGAGCGATGCGATCCCGCGCAGGGTCACGTCCATGACGAGGGGGCCTCCTCCTCCGCCAGCACCGGCTCGGGGTCCCCGGGCTGCCAGTCCGGCGCCGTCCAGCGGTGGAACACCCGGGCCACCGAGTCGCGCGGGCTCTGCCACGTCTCCGGGTTGTACGGGCTCACGTACGGGGCGAGGTCCGCCATGACCTTGGCGAAGGCCGGCCGCATGGACTCGTGGTTCTCCCGCACGGCCGCGGCCTTGACCCGGTCCTGCTCGAGGATGTGCACGAAGACGTCCTCCATCGAGTACAGCCAGCGGCCGGTCACGCCGGTCTCCGTCGGCAGCCCCCCGGCGTCGGACTCGGCGAACACGCGGGCGATGTCCTCCTCGCTGCCCGGGACCATCCGCTGGACGATCACGGTCATCTCCCGGTCCGGGGACACCGGGCCCTCGGGCACCCAGGAGTAGAAGTGCTTCGCCACGGAGTGCGACGGGTTCTGCCAGTAGCTCGCGTACGGGGTGACGTACGGGGCGATCACCTCGGAGATGATCTGGAACGCCGGCAGGCCGCGGCGCTGACCGGAGATCTCCGGGTCCTGCTTGCGCTCGATGACGTGCAGGTACAGGCCCTCGTAGGAGAGCAGGATCCGGCCGACGACGCCGAGGTCCTGCGGCCGGGTGGTCCGGTCGTAGTACGCGAACACCGGCCCGACCTTGTCCTCGCTGCCGGGGACCATCCGGCAGACGATGACGTTGCGGAAGGGGCGCCAGTCGCTGGAGTACCAGCTCGCCGGTGCCGAGGCGGTGTTCGCGAACTCGACGGTGTCGTTCGCCCACGGCTGCTCGGTCGGGGTGGTCGAGGCGTCGGCCGCGGGGTCGGCGGATCGTGGGGTCGGGGGCGTCGTCTGGGACTCGGTCTGGGTCACGGGGTTCCTCCGGGGACAGGGGTGGGGGTGAAACGGAGGGGTAGGGCGAGCAGACCGCGGAAGGCCGAGGCGGCGGGCAGCCACTGCAGCTCCTCCACGGGGACGTCGAGGCGCAGGTCGGGCAACCGCAGCAGCACCTGCCGCAGCGCCGTCGTCGCCTCCAGCCGGGCCAGTGCGGTGCCCAGGCAGTAGTGGACGCCGTGCCCGAAGGCGAGGTGCTGCGTCGGACCGCGGTCGAGGTCCAGCCGGTCGGGCTCGGCGGTGAGCTCGGGGTCGTGGTCGGCCGCGCTGAGCACGACGGTGACGATCGACCCCGCCGGGATGGCCACGCCGCCGATCTCGAGGTCCTCGGTGGCGAACCGGAAGCTCGACACCGGCACCGACCCGTCGAAGCGCAGCAGCTCCTCGACGGCCTCGGGCACCCGGTCGAGGTCGGCGAGGAGGTGGGCCATCTCCTCGGGGTGGGTCAGCAGCGCGACGACGGCGTTGCCGAGGAAGTCCGACGTCGTCTGGTAGCCGGCGAACAGCAGCAGGAAGCAGGTGGAGACCAGCTCGGCCTCCGACAGCCGGCCGTCGCCGTCGCGGGCGGTGATCAGCGCGCTGACCAGGTCCTCGCCGGGGTGGGCGCGCTTGGC
Organism: Geodermatophilus tzadiensis; assembly: GCF_003002915.1. GTDB lineage: Bacteria > Actinomycetota > Actinomycetes > Mycobacteriales > Geodermatophilaceae > Geodermatophilus > Geodermatophilus tzadiensis. The sequence continues at coordinate 121,957 of NZ_PVTG01000012.1, forward strand.
CGCGACCAGGCCGGTGAAGTAGGCGTGCAGCCGCTCCTGGGCCTGCCCGATGGCCGCCCGGTCCTCCTGGGGACTGCGCCCGCCGGTGCCCACGGTCCGGATCACCTGGGTGCCGGCGAGGATCTCCTCGTGGTCGGCCTCCGGGATGCCGAGCAGGTCGCCGATCACCGCGAGCGGCAGCCGCAGCGCGAAGTCGTCGACGAACTCGCATCCCCCGCGCGGCGCCATCCGGTCGAGCAGGCCGGCGACGATCTCCTCCACCCGGGGGCGCATCGCCTCGATCCGCTTGGGGGTGAACGCCTGCGTCACCAGCCGGCGCAGCCGGGTGTGCTCCGGCGGGTCGGAGTTGAGCATGTTGGTGTTGATCTGCCGGGCCTTCTCGCCGAAGACCGCGAGGTAGGTGTCGCCGGCCCGGTACAGGTCCTTGGACAGCCGCGGGTCCGACAGCGCCTGGCGGGCGTCGGCGTAGCGGGTGACCAGGAAGGAGTCGAAGCGCGGCGTGCGCACCTTGACCACCGGGCGCTCGGCGCGCAGCCGGGCGTAGACGGGATAGGGGTCGGCGCGGAACTCCGGCGTGTAGATCTCCTGGCCGGGGACGACGTCGTCCGGGGGCGCCGCGGGGGTCGCTGGGGCGGTCTGGGTCATGTCGGCTCCTGAGGGGGTGGGGGTCAGGGGGCGAAGACGCCGGCGAGGTGGTCGAGCAGGGCGTCCTCGTCCAGCGGGCGGCTGCGGAAGCCGACGTGGCCGTCGGGCCGGACCAGGTGGGCCGCCGTCCCCGCGCCCGCGGTGCCGTAGGCGGCCGCGAAGGTCCCCTCGGCGTCGCGGACGACGGGCAGGTCGACGAGGAACGGCACCCGGGCGTCGGGGGCGGCGACCAGGTAGGCCGCCACCTCGCCGCGGGTCTGCTGCCGTACCGCGACGGCCAGCTTCTCCAGGCCCGACACCTGCTCCTCCGACGCGCCGGCGTCGGCCGACAGCAGCAGCGTGGAGCGGGTGCCGCGGGTGAGGTCGAACAGCCGCAGCGGGTGCGCGACGCCGAAGCGCCGCAGCCCGTGCACGTCCGGCGCGCGGTGCCCGGGCTCGGGCCCGGCGGGGAAGCCGTCGGGGGCCGCCTCGCCGACCAGCGGGCTGCCGGCGTAGTTCATGGTCATCTGCATCTCGAGCAGGAACTGCGCCTTCTCGTCCTCCATGTCCATCTCGTCGGTGAACGCGATGGCCACGGCCCGGTCGACGATCATCTTCCCGGCGGGACGGCGCTCGGCCTCGTAGCTGTCGAGCAGCCCGGGGGCGGCCAGCCCGCGGACGGCGAGGGCGAGCTTCCAGCCGAGGTTCCAGGCGTCCTGGATGCCGGTGTTCATGCCCTGCCCGCCGGCCGGCGGGTGCAGGTGCGCGGCGTCGCCGGCGACGAAGACCCGCCCCTCGCGGTAGCGGTCGACGATGCCGTGCTTGATCCGGAAGATCGACGACCAGCGCAGGTTGCTCGCCGTCGTCCCGGGCGGGCCCAGGTCGTCGATGGCGGCCTGCATGTCGGCCAGCGTCGGCGGCTCGTACTCCTGCCAGAACCCGGGCGGGACGACGCCGGAGCCGACCGCGTCCTGCCACCGCTGCGGGGCCAGGGTGGCGATCCGGTAGCGGTTGCGGCCCTTGAGCGGGACGCAGACGAGCATGCCGGTGAAGTCGTCCTCGTTCTCGATGCGGACGAAGCGCACCAGGTGCCCGGCGGGCAGGTCCCAGTCGACGTCGACGTCCCCGAGCATGAACAGCTGCGGGAACATCGACAGCCCGCCCTCGAAGCGGAGCCCCAGCCCGGAGCGGACGGCGCTGTGCGCCCCGTCGCAGCCGACCAGGTACTGCGCCCGGGCGGTCTCCACCTCGCCGGAGGCGTGCCGCAGCTGCGCGGTGACGCCCTCGTCGTCCTGGGTGAAGCCGGCCAGCTCGACGCCGCGCTCGACGACCACCCCGAGGGAGGTCAGCCGGGCGCCGAGCAGGCGCTCGGTCTCGTACTGCGGCAGGCCGAGGTGGGCGTAGGGCAGCTCGTCGAGGCCGGACCAGTCGACCTGGTGGGTCTGCTCGCCGTTGACGAACACCGTCTGGCCGTGCAGCCAGATCCCGGCGTCCATCGCCTCGGTGACGATGCCCTGGTCCTCCCAGATCTCCATCGTCCGGCAGTGGATGCCGATGGCCTTGTCGGCCTGGGTGGAGGCCTCGGGGCGCTTGTCCACGACGCGGACGGCGACGCCGCGGCGGGCCAGCTCGATGGCGTGGGTCAGGCCGGCCGGGCCGGCGCCGACGACCAGCACCTCGACCGCGCGTCCGGTGGTGCGGGAGGTGCCCTCGAGGCCGGCCGGGACGGGCAGCGCCGCCGCGGCGGCCGCGTGCTCGTCGTCGGGCTTCTCCACGAACTCCTGCACGCTGGCGCTGGGCACCGTGCTGACCGGCGTCCCGGCGACCACCTCCAGGTCCGGCTCCGGGGTCACCGGCACCGCGGCGGGGACGGTCTCGGGGACAGCGGTGGCCGAGGGCGGCTCGGGGCGGACCCGCAGCGCGAACACCCGGCGGTCCTCGCCGCGGGCCAGCCAGCGGCCCAGCGGCCCGGCGGTCCAGTTGGCCGGCTCGGCCGTCCAGTCGGTGAAGTGCTGCTCGGACTCCCACTCCGCGACGACGTGGTAGCGCCCGCCGTCGGTCTCGCGCAGCAGCTCCTCGCGGGCGTGGCCCGGGGCGCTGCGCGCGAGCTGCGCGGCGGCGAGGTAGGCCAGCTCGAAGGCCTCCTGCTCCCAGGGCTCGACGGCGACGGCGGAGTCGACGCGCACCCGCGCCACCTCGACGTCCCCGCCGGGCGGGAGCAGCGGCGGGAAGTCCGCGTCCGCGTCGGGCCGCTGCCGGATCTCGAGCACCTCGCGCCGGAACTCCACCGAGTGCCAGCGGGCCAGCGGGGCGCCGGCCGCCATGTGCGAGGGGTCCTCGACCCAGTCCACGAAGTCCTGCTCGGACCGCCACTCGGCGAAGATGTGGTACCGCAGGCCGCTCGCGTCGCGCAGCAGCTCCTCCCGCACGTAGCCGCGGGAGTCGCCGATCCGCTGGGTGACCGTGGTGTACGCGCGCTCGAAGGCCACCCGCTCGCCGGGCGCGACGCTGGTGGAGAAGTCGATGCGCACCGGCCGCCGCGGCTCGGCCTCCCGCGTGGCCAGCACGGTGAACGTCTCGCGGGCGGTGTCCTCGCGCAGGTCGCGCAGCGCCGCGGTGAGCCGCTCGCCCGCGGCGCTGCGCCCGAAGGCGTCCACCGCCGCCCGGTCGGTCCAGTCGCTGACGAAGCCGAACCAGCGCGGGTCGTCGGCGTCGCGCACCAGCTCCTGGCGCAGGTTGCCCGGCACCCGGGCGACCTCCGCGGCGGCCTGCTGCCAGGCCGCCGCGAACGCGTCCTCGCAGCCCTCCCGCGCGCGCACCCGCAGCACCGTCCGCACCCCGGCGGCGGCGGCGTCCCTCCCGGTGCCCGGTGCCGTCATGCCGGGGTCTCCACCGGCCGCCCCGCGCCGGGGACGACGGCCAGCACCTCGTAGGTGTTGCGGGCGGCGTCCTCGCGCAGGTCGCGCAGCGCCTCGGTGAGCGTCTCCCGGGCGGCGCTGCGGCCGAACGCGTCGACGGCGGCGCGGTCGGTCCAGTCGCTGGTGATGACGAACGTGCGCGGGTCGTCGGCGTCGCGCACCAGCTCCTGGCGGAGGTTGCCCGGCACCCGGGCGATCTCGGCCGCGGCCCGGTGCCAGGCCGCCTCGAAGGCGGCCTCGCACCCCTCCCGCGTCCGCATCCGGAGCATCGTCCGGATCGCGGCCCGCTCCTCCGGCGCGCTCACGCCGCCGCCCCGACCGGGTCGCGGCGCAGCACCAGGCTGCTGTTGAACCCGCCGGCGCCCCGGGCCAGGACGACGACGGTCCGCAGCTCCTGCACGCGGGTGGCCTGCACGAGGTCGACGCCGGGTGCCTCGACCGGCTGCTGCAGGTGGGCGGTGCCGGGCACGATGCCGTCGCGCATCGCCAGCAGCGCGGTGGCCACGTTGAGCGCCGACCCGCCGGCCATCAGCCGCCCGGTCCACGACGACGGCGCGGTCACCGGCACCGGGGTGCTGCGGCTGCCGAACACCGCCCCGATCGCCGCCAGCTCCAGCGCGTCGAGCTCCGGCGTGCCGGCGCCGTCGGCGACCACGAGGTCCACCTCGTCCGGCGAGACGCCGGCGTCGGCGAGCGCGAGCCGGATGGCCCGGGCGTACTGCGTCGCGTCGGGTGCGGGGTCCTCGTGGTGGTGCGCGTCGTGCGTGGCGCCGTAGCCGGCCACCTCGCCCCACACCCGCTGTGCGCCGCGGGCCCGCGCCGCGCCGGGCTCCTCGACCAGCAGGATGGCGCCGCCCTCGCCCACGACGTGCCCGTTGGCCCGCCGGTCGAAGGGCAGGTAGGCCTCCTCGGGCCGGGTCGCCGTCGACAGCCGGCCGCTGGTGGCCTGGCACAGCAGCGCGTACGGGCACATGCCCGCCTCCGTGCCGCCCACCAGCACCGCCGGCGTCCCGCGGCGCGCCACGCGCCGGGCCCAGCCGATGCTGTCCAGCCCGCCGGCGCCCTCGCTGACCACCACGCCGGAGGGCCCCTTGTAGCCGTCGCGGATCGACACCTGGCCGGTGCTGGCGGCGTAGAACCAGGCGATCGACTGGTAGGCGCCCACCGCCTTGGGCCCGCGTGCCCACAGCCCCTGGATCTCGTGCTGGCTGAACTCGTTGCCGCCGGAGCCGGAGGCGAGGAACACCGAGGTGGCGTAGACGTCCTCCGGCGCGGTGTAGCCGGCGTCCTCCGCCGCGAGGGTGGCCGCGGCCAGCGACATCCAGGTCCAGCGGTCGGTCTGCACCTTCAGCTGGGGCGCCACGTGCTCGTCGGGGTCGAAGCCGCGCACCTGCCCGGCCAGCGAGATGCCGTACTGCGTGGGGTCGAAGCCCTCGATCGGGCCGATCGCGTGCTCCCCCCGCAGCAGCGACTCCCAGTGGGCCTCGACGCCGACCCCCGTGGGGGCGACGACGCCGAGGCCGGTCACGAGCAGGCTCATTCGGTCCTCCGGGAGGGGCTGGCCAGCACGATGGCCGACTGGAATCCGCCGAAGCCGCTGCCGACGGAGAGGGCGACGTCGACCTTCTGCTCGCGGGCGACCTTGGGCACGTAGTCGAGGTCGCACTCGGGGTCGGGCACCTCGTAGTTCGCCGTGGGCGGCAGCACCCCGCGCTGCACGGCCAGCGCCGTGGCGGCGATCTCGATGGAACCGATGGCGCCCAGCGAGTGGCCGACCATCGACTTGATCGAGCTCATCGCCACCCGCTCGGCCGCCGGGCCGAGGCTCTTGTGCACCGCCGCGGTCTCGTGCCGGTCGTTCTGCTTGGTGCCCGAGCCGTGCGCGTTGACGTAGCCGACCTCGGCGGGGTCGATGCGGCCCTGGCCGAGCGCCTCGCGGATCGCCTCGGCCATCTCGGTGCCGTCGGGCTTGAGCCCGGTCATGTGGAAGGCGTTGCACCGGCTGGCGTAGCCGGTGACCTCGCAGTACACCTCCGCCCCGCGCCGGCGCGCGTGCTCGAGCTCCTCGAGCACCAGCACCGCCGAGCCCTCGCCCATGACGAACCCGTTGCGCCGCGCGTCGAACGGCTTGGAGGCGTGCTCGGGGTCGTCGTTGCTGTCGGTGGTCGCCCGGATGGTGTCGAAGCAGGCCATCGAGATCGGCGAGATCGGCGCGTCGCTGGCGCCGGCGATCACGACGTCGGCGTCGCCGTCCTCCACCAGCTGGCTGCCGTAGCCCACCGCGTCGATGCCCGAGGTGCAGCCGGTGGAGACCACGGTGGCCGGGCCGTGGGCGCCGAAGCGCACCGCGAGCTCGGTCGCGCCGCAGCTGGGCACCAGCGCGTGGGCGAGGAAGCGGGAGGCGTAGCGGGGGTCGACCAGCCAGTGCGCGCCGGCGTCGCTCACCGACACGTACTCCTGCTCCAGCCGCATGGTCGCGCCGACGGCGGTGCCGAGGGTGACGCCGACCCGGTCGGGGTCGGGCGCGTCGTCGGCGCCGCCCGCGCCGAAGCGCAGGCCGCTGTCGGCCACCGCCTCGTCGGCGGCGACCATCGCCATCTGCACGAACCGGTCGTTGCGGTGGATCTCCTGCGCGGACAGGCCGAGGGCCCGCCCGTCGAAGTCGACCTCCGCGGCCACCTGCGAGCGGAACCGCGCCGGGTCGAAGAAGGTGATCCGGCGGGTCGCCGTCCGGCCCGCGGTGATCATGTCCCAGAAGCCCTCACGGCCCATCGACCCGGGGGCGACCACCCCGATCCCCGTGACGACGACCCGCCGGCGCTCGGTGCTCACCGCACGCCCGGGGGGAGCTCGGTGTCGACGTGGCCCAGCTCGGGCCGCGGCGCCAGGGGCCCGCAGAGGAAGACGAAGAACGCCGTGGTCGAGGTGTCGTTGACGATCCGGTGCTTCACCCCGATCGGGATGTGCACCGCCGTCTCCGCGGTCAGCCGCCGCTCCTCGCCGTCGAGGGTGACCGAGACGTCACCGGTCTGGCAGTAGAGGAACTCCTCGGAGTACGGGTGCCAGTGCTCGGTGACGACCTCCCCCGGCTCGAGGGTGAGCGTGCCCATGAAGCCGGCGGTGGAGCCGACGCTGGCCGGCGAGAGCAGGACGCGGATGTCGCCGCCGCGGCGTCGGTTGGGCGGGGTGTCGGCGCGGGACACGGTGGGCCCGCAGCGCACGACGCTCTTGGCGTGCTGGATGGTGGTCATGACTGTCCTCCGGTGGGGGTCGGGCCCGCGATGGCGGGTTCCGGCCGGGCGGTCGGGATCGGGAGCTCGGGCCCGGCGGCGTGCTGCACCGGGACGTCGGGGGCGACCTGGCGGACGAGCGGGCCGAGCAGCGGGACGGCGGCCACCTCGACCACCGCCGTGGCGCCGCTGGTGGCCAGCGCCCGGCAGGTGGCCTCCCACTGCACCGGCGAGGTGAGGTGGGCACGCAGGCACCGGGCCAGCTGGTGGGGGTCCTGGGTGGGGCGGCCGTCGGCGTTGGGCACCACGGGCACCTCGGGCGCCGACCAGTCGAGGTCGGCCAGTGCCGGACCCAGGTGCCGCGCGACGGGTTCCATGAGCGGCCCGTGGCAGGCGGCCCGCCCGGGGAGGCGGACCAGGTCCAGGCCGGCGGCGAGCACGGTCTGCCGCGCCCGGGCCAGCTCCTCGCAGGTGCCCGCGAGGACCACCTGGGCCGGCCCGTCGAACTCGGCGATCGTCAGCGTGCCCCAGCCGCCGACCTCGGCGACCGCCGCGCGGGCCACCTCGCCGGCGCCCGGGCCGACGACCGCGGCCATGCCGGCGCAGGACGGGCGCGGCGAGAGGGACAGCAGCTCGGCCCGCCAGTGCACCAGCTCGACCACCTGGTCGAGCGGCAGCGCCCCGGAGGCCACCAGCGCGGCGTACTCGCCGATGCCGTGCCCGGCGACGGCGACCGGCTGCAGGCCGCGGGCGACCAGGCTGCGGTAGCCGGCGACGCCGGTGACCACGACCTCGACGTGCGCGGCCACGGGGTCGCTCAGGTTGAGCGGGTCGCGCCACCACTCGGCGACGTCCCGCCCGACCAGCGCGGAGGCCTCCTCGGCCACCTGTCGTGCGGGCTCCTCGCCGAGCCAGGCGTCGAGCGTGCCGGCGCGCGCGCCGCCCTCCCCGGCGAGGACGACCGCGGCCCGGGTCACGTCGCCGCCTCCGGGGCCCGTCCGGCGGCCGCTTCGACCTTCTCCTTGATGATCCCCATCTGGATCTTGGAGTTGCCGTCGATCCGGCGGGTCATCCCCTCGGTGTCGATCGGGGCCTGGGGCCGCATCCGGAAGTCCTGCACCCACCGCATGCGGGTGCCGGTCCCCTCCCGTTCGTAGCTCCAGAAGATGTCCATGAACTCGAAGGGCCCGGGCTCCACGCGGCGGGCGCGGACCGTGTGGGTGGCCGGGTCGAGGGTCCGCTCGGACACCCAGCTCCACACCGTGCCGTTCTCGTCGGGGTGCATGGAGAGCCGGAACCGGAAGTAGGTCTCGGTCTGCTCGAGGATCTCGATCGAGGCGTACTCGGTGAACAGGTCCGGCCACGAGGCGAGGTCGTTGGTCATCCGCCACACGTGCTCGAGGTCGGCGTCGATGACGATCGAGTTGTCGGTGTGGCCGGCGGTCTCGGTGCCCGGCTCCACGGTGCTGCTCATGAGCGGTTCCTCCTGGGGGTCGGGTCGGCTCAGGCCATGCCGGCCGAGTTCGACGCGGTCGCGTTCACCGTGTCGACGATCTCGCCGAGCGTGTAGAGCTCCGGGTTCTCCTCGGGCATCTCGGTGCCGTAGCGGTCCTGCAGCGCGGTCTGCATCGACAGGAAGGCCAGCGAGTCCAGGCCGATGTCGGCGAAGTGCGCGTCGCGGTCGGTGGTGTGCGCGCTGGCGGGCAGGCCGGCCTTCTCGGACAGCAGCGCCATCAGGTCGTCGAGAGTGAAGGTCGTGGCGGACACGGGATCTCTCCTTCGGTGGAGCGGTCCGGCCGCGGGTCCGCGGTCGGGGTCGGGACGAGCTGGAGTCCGCCGCGGGCGGCGGGGAGGCCGGGGGCGGCGTCGTCGAGGGAGGCGGCGCGGGCGAGCACCGCGGGCAGGCACCGGTCGAGGAACTGCACGTCGTGGCGGTCGGCGACGACGTCGGGGTCGCGCAGCAGCGCGCGGTGCAGCGCGATCGTGGTGTGCACGCCGGGACCCTCGACCCGCATCTCGGCCAGCGCCCGGTCCATCCGGCGGATGGCCTGGTCGCGGTCGGGCGCCCACACGACGAGCTTGCCCAGCAGCGAGTCGTAGTCGGGGCTGACGGTGTCGCCCTGGCGGTAGCCGGTGTCGAAGCGGGTCCACGGGCCGTCGGGCACCTGCAGCACCTCGAGCCGACCGGGTGCCGGCGCGAAGCCCCGGGTGGGGTCCTCGGCGTTGATCCGGCACTCGATCGCCGCGCCGCGCGGGACGACGTCCTCCTGCCGGAAGGCCAGCCGCCGGCCGGCGGCGACGAGGATCTGCTCGCGCACCAGGTCGACGCCGGTGAGCAGCTCGGTGACCGGGTGCTCGACCTGGATCCGGGCGTTCATCTCCATGAAGTACGCCGCGCCCGAGCCGTCGACGAGGAACTCCATCGTGCCCGCGCCGGTGTAGCCGACCGAGAGCGCGCCGTGCACCGCGAGGCGGCCGAGCTCGGTGCGCTGCTCGGGCGTGAGGTGGCCGGCCGGGCCCTCCTCGAGCAGCTTCTGGTGCCGCCGCTGCAGGGAGCAGTCGCGCTCGCCGAGGGAGACGCCGTTGCCGTGGGCGTCGCACAGGACCTGCACCTCGACGTGCCGCGCGCCGGACAGGAAGCGCTCGACGTAGACGGTGGGGTCGCGGAAGACCGCGCGGGCCACCGCCCGGGTCGTGGCGAACGCCTCGTCGAAGTCCTCCGGCGCCCGGACGACGGTCATCCCGCGGCCGCCACCGCCGGCGGCGGCCTTGACGATGACCGGGTAACCGATCTCGTCGGCGATCGCCCGGCCCTCCTCGGCGGTGCGCACCGGCTCGACCACGCCGGGCAGCAGCGGCAGGCCGGCCTCGGCCATCAGCCGCCGCGCCGTCGCCTTGTTGCCCATCTGCTGCATGACCGCCGGGGGCGGGCCGACGAAGGTCAGCCCCTCGGCGGCGCAGATCTCGGCGAAGTCCGGGTCCTCGGAGAGGAAGCCGTAGCCGGGGTGGACGGCGTCGGCGCCGGCGCGCAGCGCCGCCTCGACGATGTTGGGCACGTGCAGGTAGCTGCGCCGGGGCGCCGGCGGGCCGATGTGCACGGCCTCGTCGGCCATGGCCACCACGGCCGAGTGGCGGTCGGAGGTCGAGTGGACGGCGACCACCTCGATGCCCAGCTCCCGGCAGGCCCGGGCGATCCGGACGGCGATCTCACCGCGGTTGGCGATGAGCAGCCGGTCGATCACCGCGCACCGCCGGCCGGCCGCAGGAGCATGAGCACCTGGTCGTACTCGACGGACTCGGCGTCGCCGACCAGGACGTCGGCCACCACGCCCGCCTCGTCGACGACGATCGGGTTCATCAGCTTCATCGCCTCGACGATGCCGACGGTCTGCCCGGGCTCGACCTCGTCGCCGACCCGCACGAAGGGGTCCGCGCCGGGCGAGGGCGCCGAGTAGAACGTGCCAACCAGGGGGGACCGGACCGGGGTGCCCTCCGGCTCGGCCGGGGCGACCGCGGCGGCGGGCGCCGCCACCACCGCGGCGACCGGTGCGACCGCCACGGTCGCCGTCTCCGCGGGACCGGTGGCCCACTCGACCTCGACGGCGCGGTCGCCGTCGCGGACGGTCAGCCTCCGCAGCCCCGCGGGCAGGTCGCGGGCCAGGGCGACGACCTCGTCGTGCAGGTCGCGCACCGTGTCGTCGGGGTCGGGCCCCGCACTCCGGGCCGAGAGCTCGCTGGCGGTCATCGGTCAGCTCCCCACGGTCTGCAGCGGGCGGCCGTCGTCGCCGCTGATGCGGGCCAGCCGACGGGCGCGGGTGTCGAGCAGGGTGGCCGGGTCGAGCCGGCAGACGTCGTCGAGCTCGCGCACCAGGGCCCGGCGCAGCAGGCCGGCCGCGGCCAGCGGGTCGGTGTGCGCCCCGCCCGGTGGTTCGGGGACGACGGCGGTGGCGATCCCGGCCGAGCGCAGGTGGGCCGCGCCGAGCCGCATCGCGCGGGCCGCGGTCGGGGCGGCCACCGCCGTCCGCCACAGGATCGCCGCGCACCCCTCCGGGCTGATCACCGAGAGGAAGGCGTTCTCCATGACCAGCAGCCGGTCGGAGGTGCACAGCGCCAGCGCGCCGCCGCTGCCGCCCTCGCCGGTGACCACCGAGACCACCGGCACCCGCAGCCGGCTGCTGCGCAGGATCGCCTCGGCGATCGCGTGCGACTGCCCGCGCTCCTCGGCCTCGGGTCCCGGGTGCGCGCCGGGGGTGTCGACCAGCGTGACCACCGGCAGGCCGAAGGACTCGGCGTGGTCGAGCAGCCGCAGCGCCTTGCGGTAGCCCTCCGGGTGCGGCATCCCGAAGTTCCGGGCCACCCGCTCGCGGACGGTGTGCCCCTTCTCGTGGCCCAGGACGACGACGCGGCGCCCGCCGATGGCGGCCACCCCGCCCACGACGGCGGGGTCGTCGGCGAAGACCCGGTCCCCGTGCAGCTCGACGAAGTCGTCGAAGGCGGTGTGCAGGTAGTCCAGCGTCGTGGGCCGCTCGGTCACCCGCGCCCGCTGGACGACGTCCCACGGGTCGGCGTCGGTGTCGTCGGCCTCGGCGTCCTCGTCGGCGTCCTCCGCGCGGTCGGCCGAGGGGCCCTCGTCGGCCGACCCGTCACCGGCCGGGGCGCCGGGCACGGGACCGGCGCCGTGCAGGGCGAGCAGCCGGACCAGCAGCGGCCGGAGCTCCGCGCGGCTCTCGACGCGGTCGACCAGGCCGTGGCTCATGAGGAACTCGGCGGTCTGGAAGTCGCGGGGGAGCTCGGCGCGGATCGTCTCCTGCACCACCCGCGGCCCGGCGAAGCCGACGTGCGCGCCGCGCTCGCCGACCAGGACCGAGGCGAGGGTGGCGAAGGAGGCCGAGACGCCGCCGTAGGTGGGGTCGGTGAGCACGCACACCGACAGCAGGCCGGCCTCGCGCAGCCGGCCGAAGGCGCAGCTGACCCGTGCCATCTGCAGCAGCGAGAACACGCCCTCCTGCATCCGCGCGCCGCCGCTGGCGCACACGGTGACCAGCGGCAGGCTGCGCTCGAGGGCCAGCTCGGCGGCGCCGCTGACTCGGCGGCCGACCTCGACGCCCATCGAGCCGCCGAGGAAGCCGAAGTCCATGACGGCGAGGACCACCTCGGCGCCGCCGATGCGGGCGGTGCCGACGACGACGGCCTCGGACTCGCCGGAGCGGCGCTCGGCCTCGGCCAGCCGGTCGGGGTAGTCGCGCAGGTCGGTGAAGGCCAGCGGGTCGGGGGTGCTCGGGGCGAAGTGCGCCTCGGTCCAGCTGCCGGCGTCGGCGAGCAGGTCGATGCGGGCGCGGGCGCTCAGCCGCAGGTGGTGGTCGCACTCGGGGCAGACGTGCAGGTCCCGGTCGAGTCGCTTGCGGTAGAGCAGCCAGCCGCAGGCGGGACAGGAGACCCACCCGCCCGCGGGCTGCGGCGCGGGGACCGGTGGGACCGGGGTCGCCGAACGTGTCATCAGTTGCCTCCTCGCCACCCGCGCGATCACTCGGGGGACGACGTCCAGTGGTAGAAGCGGCGGGCCATCGCGTCCTGCGGCGACCGCCAGCCGGGGTCGTAGGCCTCGATGTAGGGCTTGAGGTCCTCGCTGACGGCGCGGAAGGCCGGCAGCGACTGGGCGATGCGCATCGCCTCGGCGGCGGGCCGGTCGAAGTCGACCAGGTGCACGTAGATGCCGTGGAACTGGTAGAGCGAGCGGCGGAGCACCCCGATCTCGTGCGGTGCCGACGTCGCGTCGTGGCGGCCGAAGGCGGCGGCCACGTCCTCGGCGTGCTCCGGCGCCATCCGCGCGATGATCATCGTCTGGTCCACGGGACCTCCTCCGTCGTCCACCTCCCGGGGAGCCCGGGCGGGATGGCACCGACGCTAGGAACGACGTGAGGCTCGCCACATCGGCCAGGCGTCGGGATCCGGCGCCCACCCGGCGGGGGAGGGCACCACGACCCCGGACGGCGGGAGGGCGCCGGCACCGTCCGGACGGCCTGGTCGGATCCCCTCCGGGGAGGGGCAACCCCGACCTGCAGGGCGACGGGTCCCGCTCCGGGGAGGGGTCGCAGGCACGACCCGGGTATGAACTCGCCGGTGAGCGGACCGCTCAGCGCCGTTCGGGTGGTCAGCGCTCCGGGAACCGCCTAGCTTTCGCCTCCTGACCTGCAAGCTCGCGCCTCGGGCGCCGGAGGGGAGCGGAGCGGATGGGTGGACCGGAGCGCGACGTCCCCGGTGCCGTCGTGACCGGCTCCGGCGCGCCCGCGGACGGCTCGCCCGTCCGGGTGCTGGTCTGCGACGGCCACGACGTCCTGCGGCGGGGGCTGCGCACCGTGCTGCGGCGGGCGCCCGACCTCGTGGTGGTGGGTGAGGCGGCCGACGTCGACGAGGCGCTCACCCTGGCCGCCGGCGTCGCGCCGGACGTCACCCTGCTGGGCCTGGACACCCGGCGGACCGCGGTGCAGGAGCTGGTGCGGACGCTGAGCCGCACGGGCAACCGGGTCGTGTTGATGGGTGAGGCCGCCGCCGGCAGCGACGTGGTCGAGGTGCTCAGGGCCGGCGCGCGGGGCTACGTGCACGCGGCGGTGAGCTCCCTGCGCCTGGTCGAGGCCGTGCGGGCGGTGGCCCGCGGGGAGACCGTGCTCGACGCGTGCGTCGCCGGCGAGCTGCTGCACCGGCTCGACGGCGACCAGCGGCCGGAGGACGGTCCGGCCCACAACCCGCTCACCGCGCGGCAGCAGGCGGTCGCCGAACTGGTCGCCGAGGGGCTGACCAACGCCGAGATCGCCGACCGGCTGCGGGTGAGCAGGGCGACGGTGAAGGGTCACATCACCGTGGCGCTGCGCCGACTCGCCCTGCGCGACCGTACGCAACTCGCCATCCACGTGCACAGAGCGTCACGACGCGGTGGTGGCGGGAGCTTCCTCCCCGCGGAGGGCTGAGCAGCTCGCGCGCCGACATCCCTGGTGGTGAAGGGCTTCCTTGGCGGATCCTGGATGAATGCTGGGAGAAAACTGCGCACGACATGGTCGTGCACCGTTACCCTCGGTGGAGTCCGGAGAAGACGGACGGGAGTCGGAGGGGTCGGCCTCGGGGCGCGGGGGAGCGTCGAGCCGTCGGGGGGACGACATGGACCACGAAGGACTCGCACCGGACGCGACGATCGCTGGACTGCGCCAGCGCGGCCCCGGCCAGACGGGTGGGCGCTCCACACCCAACGAGGTGGCCCGGCCGCCGGCACCGAGGGGGTCGGTGCGGCCCGCGCCGATCCGGCCCCATGCGGGCCGGCCGCCGACGAGCCTGGTGTGCGTGCTGCTCTGCGAGGACCAGGAGGTCTTCCGGATCGGCATGCGCGAGGTGCTGGAGGCGCAGCCGGACATGGCGGTGGTCGCCGAGACCACCCACCTGCCCGAGGCGCTCGAGGCGGCCGACGGGTGCCGCACGCAGGTGGTCGTCGTCCGGCAGGGGCTGGTGGCCGGCGCGGCGCTGCCGCTGCTGCGCACGCTGTGCCGGCGGGACACCGCGGTGCTCGTGCTCGCCGAGCCGGGGACGGAGTCCGAGCCCGAGGTCGTGGAGATCCTGCAGGCCGGTGTCCGCGGCTACCTGCCCCGCCGGTCGGACGCCCAGCGGCTGGTCGACGGGGTGCGGGCGCTGGCCCGGCACGAGGCCGCGCTGGACCCGGCGGCCACCGACCAGCTGGTGCAGTACCTGACCGACCCGCAGGCCCGCCCGGCACCGGCGGTGCGCCCGCTGGACCGGCTCACGGAGCGCCAGCGCGAGGTCGCCGAGCTGGTCGCGCAGGGGCTGAGCAACGAGGAGATCGCCTCCCGGCTGTTCCTCAGCCTGGCGACGGTCAAGAGCCACCTGACCGCCTCGATGCGGCGCCTGGACGTCCGCACCCGCACGCAGCTGGCCATCCTGGTCAACCGCGACTCCTCGCCCGCCGCCTGAGGACGGGCTCCACCGGACCTCGGACGGTTCCTCCGGAGGTCGCACCCGCTTCCTCCGGAGGTCGTGGCCGGCCGTTTTCGGTTGGGTTCTCGTACCGACTGCGCTACCGTCCTGGATCGTCGGTTGGACATCCCAACCGAGGATCTGGGGAGGACCCGTGGACGCCGCCGGTACCGTGCTCGACCCGCCCGCCCGACTGCTCTCGTTCGACCCGACCTGGCGGTCGTTCACCGACACCCAGGGCGGGCTCGTGGTGGGACACCTGCTGGCCGCCGCCGCGGCGGCGACCGGGTCGGCGCCCCGGGCGGTGACGGCGCACCTGCTCGCCGGGGTGGCGGCCGACACCGAGGCCGCCGTCGAGGTGGCCCCCGACCGGGCCGGCACCACCGGCAGCGTGCGGGCCACGGTGAGCCAGGAGGGCCGGGTGCGCGCGGTCGCCCAGGTGCTCACGCTCGCGCGCCCGGCCTCCGCGGTCAGCGAGGCGGTGCTGCCGGTCGCGGGACCGACCGTCCGGGAGGGCGTGCCGTTCGCGCTGCCGCGTGAGTTCGTGCCGATCGCCGACCACACCGAGATCCGGGCGCTGGGCGCCTCCCGCCCGCTGGCCGGGGGTCCCGAGCCGCGGCTGCACGCGTGGGTCCGGGTCGACGGCGACCTCGAGCCGCTGGTGCAGCTCGGCGTGCTCGCCGACGCGCTGCCGCCGGCGCTGTTCGCCGTCCGCACCACCCCGGCGGTGATGCCGACCGTCGAGCTGACCGCGCACCTCGCCGGCCCGCCACCGGCGACCGGCGCGTGGGTGCGCGTCGACCAACGCCTGGCCTGGGCCGACGCCGACGTCGCGGTGGACGACACCGAGCTGCGCGACGTGGACGGCGCCCTGGTGGCCCGGGTGCGCCAGACCCGCCGCCTGCCCGCCCGCTGACGCGGCCCCGCGGGCTGCTCAGCCGAGGCCGCCCCGCGCGACGAGCTGGCGGGCGATGACGTCGCGCTGGATCTCGTTGGTGCCCTCACCGACGATCATCAGCGGCGCGTCGCGGAAGTAGCGCTCGACGTCGAACTCGGTGGAGTAGCCGTGGCCGCCGTGCACGCGGATGGCGTCGAGCGCGACCCTCATCGCCGTCTCGGAGGCGAACAGCTTGGCCATGCCGGCCTCCAGGTCGCACCGCCGGCCGGTCTCGTACCGCTCGGCGGCGTACAGCACCAGCTGGCGGGCGGCGGTGAGCGAGGTGGCCATGTCGGCGAGCAGGTTGCCCACCGACTGGTGCTGCCAGATGGGCCGGCCGAAGCTCTCCCGCTCCTGGGCGTAGCGCAGCGCATCGTCGAAGGCGGCCTGCGCGACGCCGACCGCGCGGGCGGCCACCTGGATCCGGCCGGTCTCCAGGCCGGTCATCATCTGCGCGAAGCCGCGGCCCTCCTCGCCCCCGAGGACGGCGTCGGCCGGTGCGCGGAACCCGTCGAAGACGAGCTCGCAGCTCTCCACGCCCTTGTAGCCGAGCTTGGGCAGGTCCTTCGACACGGTCAGCCCCGGGCCGTGCTCGACCAGCAGCACCGAGACACCGCGGTGCCGGGGCTGCGCGTCCGGGTCGGTCCTGCACAGCAGCGCGATCAGCTGCGACCGGCGCGAGTTGGTGATCCAGGTCTTCGCGCCGTCGACCACCCACTGCCCGCCGTCCCGCCGCGCGACGGTCCGCATCGCCTGCAGGTCCGACCCGCCGCCGGGCTCGGTGAGCGCCATCGTGGCCCGCACCTCGCCGGTGGCCATCGCGGGCAGCCAGCGGTCCTGCTGCGCGCGGGTGCCGAAGGCGACCAGCAGCTTGGCGACGACGGTGTGCCCGCCCATGGCGCCGGCCAGCGACATCCACCCGCGGGCCAGCTCGGCGGTGACCTGCGCGTAGCAGGGCATGGACACCGGCGCCTCCCCCCACGGCTCGGGGACCGCCAGGCCGAAGACGCCGAGCTCCTTCATCCGCTCGACCAGCGCCTCCGGGTAGGTGTCGGAGTGCTCGAGCTCGCGGACCACCGGCCGGACCTCGCGGTCGACGAAGGTGCGCACCGTGTCGACGACGGCCTGCTCCTCGGTGCTCAGCGCGGTCATCGGGCTCCTCCCGTGAGCAGTGCGGTGCCGGTGACCGAGGACGGCGCCCCCGCGGCGGCGGCGGACAGCTCGAGCCGGTCGCCGTCGGCCCGGCCCACGGCGCGCACCGGCGTCCCCGCGTACGCCGGCCGGGTCAGCCGGTGGGCGAAGGAGACGACGGCGCGGTCGGGGGAGTGCCGCCGCGGGACCTCGAGCAGCAGCAGCGCGAGCAGCGGGCCGTGCACCACGAGCCCGGGGTGCCCCTCGACCTGCGTCGCGTAGGGGTGGTCGTAGTGGATGCGGTGCGCGTTGTAGGTCAGCGCGCTGAAGCGGAAGAGCACCGTCTCGTCGGGCCGCAGCTCCACCGCCGGGCCGTCGCCGGCGGGCGCGGGCGTCCCCGTCCCGGCCGGTGCGGGGGAGGAGCCGGCCTCCTGGGACCGGTAGACGACGTCCTGCTCCTCGCTGAGCAGCAACCGGCCGTCCTCCCGGTACTCGCTGCGCACGGTGACCAGCAGCATCGGGCCGCTGCGCCCGCTGCGGGGCTCGCACCGGGCCAGCGCGGAGGTGCGGGTGACGGTGCTGCCGACCCGCAGCGGCGCGGTGACCTCCAGCCGCCCGCCGGCGATCATCCGGCGCCGCTGCGGGACCGGCGGCAGGAAGGCGCCGGCGCGGGGGTGGCCGTCCTCGCCGAGGTCGGCGGTGGCCGGGTGGTCGAGGAAGGCGAACCAGTGCCAGCCCGGGGGCAGCGGGTCCCCGTCGGCCAGCGGCGGGGCGGGCTGGTCGAGCAGCGCGGCGAACGCGGCGGCCGGGCCGGCCCCGATGCGGGCGGTGGCGGTCACCGGCCCGGGCGACCAGCCCTCGACGGCGGAGGCGAGCAGCGTCACCGGGCCATCCTGCCGCCTGTGAGCCGGGCCGCACCGGGGAATGGGGCGAGCCCGGCCGGTGTCGCAACCCCCGTGGACCTCTTCTCCCCCGTGACCCTCGGCGACGTCGAGCTCGCCAACCGCGTCGCGATGGCGCCGCTGACCCGCATGCGTTCGGGCCGGTCCGGCGTCCCCGGCGACCTCGTCGTCGACTACTACGCGCAGCGCGCCTCGCTCGGCCTGATCGTCACCGAGGGCACCTACCCGCACATCGAGGGCCAGGCGTTCGTCGGGCAGCCCGGCCTCGTCACCGACGAGCAGGTCGAGGGCTGGCGCCGGGTCGCCGACGCCGTCCACGCCCGCGGTGGCAGGCTGTTCGCGCAGGTCATGCACGGCGGCCGGGTCACCCACCCCGACGTCAACGGCGGCCACCGCGTCGTCGCGCCGAGCGCCCTCGCGATCGACGGCGCCGGCCACACGGAGAAGGGCAAGCAGCCCTACCCGGTGCCCCACGCGCTGACCGCCGACGAGGTGCGCGCGACCGTGCAGGACTTCGTGCGCGCCTCGCAGCGCGCCGTCGAGGCCGGCCTGGACGGCGTGGAGATCCACGGCGCCAACGGCTACCTGCTGCACGAGTTCCTGTCGCCGACGTCCAACGTGCGCGACGACGAGTACGGCGGCTCCCCGGAGAACCGCGCCCGGGCCGTCGTCGAGGTCGTCACCGCGGTGGCCGAGGCGATCGGCGCCGGCCGCGTCGGCCTGCGGATCTCGCCCGAGCACGACATCCAGGACGTCCTGGAGACCGACCGCGACGACGTCCTCGCCACCTACGGCGCCCTCCTCGACCAGCTGCGCCCGCTGGGGCTGGCCTACCTCTCGGTGCTGCACCGCGAGCCGGCCGGCGACCTGGTGCAGGAGCTGCGGCGGCGCTTCGACGGGCCGCTGATGGTCAACAGCGGCTTCGGCTCGGTGACCACCCGCGACGAGGCCGTGGCGCTCATCGACTCCGCGCACGCCGACGTCGTCGCCGTCGGCCGGGCGGTCATCGCCAACCCCGACCTGGTGGAGCGCTGGGCCGGACAGCACCCGGAGAACGAGCCGAAGGCGCACCTGTTCTACGCGCCGGGCGCCGAGGGCTACACCGACTACCCGACGCTGCGCGCCGGCTGACCCGCCGCCCGATCGCGGACGGCGTCCCTCGCCCCGTCAGGAGGCGAGGGACGCCGCGGTGAGCACCGTGCCGGCGTCGGCGAGGGCGTCCGCGGGCACCGGGCGGCCGAACAGCCAGCCCTGGCCGTCGTCCACCCCGAGCGACTGCAGGACGGCGCGCTCGGCCGGCGTCTCCACCCCCTCCGCGACGACGACCACGCCGACGCCGTGGGCGAAGTCGACCAGCGAGCGGGCGAGCCGGGCCAGCACCGGGTCGGTGTCGACGCCGCTGACGATGCTGCGGTCCATCTTCAGCACGTCGGGGGCGGTCACCACGATGTGCCGCAGGCTGGCGAAGCCGGCGCCGACGTCGTCGACGGCCAGCCGCATGCCGGCCGCGCGCAGCGGGGCCAGGGCGGCCTCGAGGGCGGCGTAGTCCTCGACCGGGTCGTGCTCGGAGAGCTCCAGGACGACGCGGTCCAGCGGCAGCCGGGCGAGCAGGTCGCCGCAGGCCGGCGTCAGCAGGGTCTGCGGCGAGACGTTCACCGACACGTACCCCGACACCCGGTCGAGCAGCGCGGCGGCGCGGGTCAGGGCGAGCAGCTCGAGGCGGTCGCCCTCGCCGACGCTGTGCGCCTCCTCGAAGACGACGTCGGGTCCGCGGCCCCACTCGGCGGGGAACCGGCTGAGGGCCTCGGCGCCCACGCGGGCACCGGTGCGCAGGTCGACGATCGGCTGCAGCAGCACCCGGGGGCCGCCGTCGGCCACGACCGCGGCGAGCCGGTCGCTGATCTCGGACTGCCGCTCGGCCCGGCGGACCTCCGGCTCGATGACCAGCGCCGCGGCGTCGGCGAGCACCTCGACCAGGGCCTGGTCGCGCGGGGAGACCTCCGGGTCGGTGGCCAGGCCGAAGGCGCAGAAGGTGCCGTAGACCGCGCCGTCGCTGAGCACGACCGGCGCGCTGACGTGCGCGCGGATCTGCGGCAGGTCGGCCGGGTGCAGGCGCACCGCCTCCGGGACGCTGCGGACGTCGGGGATGACGCGCGGCAGGCGCCCCTCGACCACGGCCAGGCAGAAGCCGCTGTCGCGGGGGCCCGAGTAGCCGGCGCGGAACTCCGGCACCGCCGAGTCGGCGACCTGCACGGTCCGCGCGGTGTCGTCGATCCGGCTGAGGAACGCGACGCTGAGGTCGAGCTTGCTGCGCGCCGTCCGCAGCAGCCGTTCCACCTGCCGCCCGGCCTCCGAGCACTCCAGCTGCACGCGCGTCCTCCCCCGTGGACGTCCCCGTCCCCCGACCGGCACCGCGAGCCGCCGGGGCCACCCCTGCGGGCGGACTCATTCCGCCCGACATCCACGAGGGGTGATGCGGAACTCACTCTGCGGTATTGGCGGCGTCCTGTCTCGTCCGCCCGGCGCGCCGCGGCCGCGCCACGCCGGGGCCACCCCCGCGACCCGCGGGACCGGACACCCGCGCAGCGCCCCCTCGTGCCCTCGAGGGGGGCGTGCCCGCGTCCGCCGGAGACGCGCGGCGGCGGGCATCCTGGGCGCGGGGGAGGTGTGGCATGGACCTCGACGACGTCGTGCCGGTGCCCGACCACGTCACCCGGCAGTCGCGGGTGATCGACGCGCCGCCGTCCGTGGTGTGGGAGGAGCTGCACCGGCTGCGGCTCTCCTCGCTGCCGGTGACGCTCCTGCTCAGCGCCGCGCGGGCCCTGCCGGTGCTCCTGACGGGCAGGGGACGCCGGCGGGGCGGTCTCGACCGGACGCTCCTCGACGTGGTGCCCATCCCCGAGCTGATGTCCGACCCGCCGTCGCACGTCGTCTTCGGGGGCGTGCTGCAGGCCTGGCGGCTGACCGGCGGCCGGCGCCCGCCGGTGCTCGACGCGGACGGCGTCCGGGAGTGGTCGGAACCGGGCTGGGTGAAGGTCGGCATGGAGTTCCGGCTGACGCCGGCGCTCGGGGGGACCCGGCTGAGCTGCGAGACGCGGGTGGTCGCCACCGACGCGGGGACGCGGCGGCGCTTCGGCCTCTACTGGCTCGCCGTCCGGCCGGGCAGCTCGGCGATCCGGTGGGAGCTGCTCACCGCCGTCGCCACGCGGGCGGAGGCGCGCGCCGGGTAGGGACCCCGCGTGCCCTGGACCGAGCGCGACGTCCCCGACCTCACCGGCCGGACGGCGGTGGTGACCGGCGCGAACGGCGGGCTGGGCCTGCAGACGGCGCTGGCGCTGGCCGGTGCCGGCGCGCACGTGGTGCTGGCCGCGCGGGACCCGGGGAAGACGGCGGCCGCGGAGGCGCGGATCCGGCTCAGCGCGCCGTCGGCGTCGCTGGAGGTCGTCCCGCTGGACCTCGGCGACCTCTCCTCTGTGGCGGCCGCCGGGCGCTCGGTGCTGGACCGGCACGAGCGGGTGGACCTGCTGGTGGCCAACGCCGGGGTGATGGCGGTGCCGCGGCGGACGACGGCCGACGGGTTCGAGGAGCAGTTCGGCGTCAACCACCTCGGGCACTGGGCGCTCACCGCGCACCTGCTGCCGGCGCTGCTGCGCAGTCCCGCCGCGCGGGTGGTGACGGTGACCAGCACGGCGCGGCACCGGGCCCGGCGGCTGGACCCGGCCGACGTCCACCTCGAGCGCGGCTACGGGGCGTGGAGCGCCTACGCGCGGTCGAAGATGGCCAACCTGCACTTCGGCCTGGGCCTGCAGCAGCGGTTCGCCGCGGCCGGCGTGGCGGCGGCCAGCCTGCTCGCCCACCCGGGTCTGACGGACACCGACCTGCAGGCGCGCGCCGTGCGCGAGGGCGGCGCCGGCCGGCTCGGGCCGGTGTTCGAGCTGCTGACCGCGCGATCGGGGATGTCGCCGTTCGAGGGCGTGCGGCCGCAGCTGCGGGCGGCGACCGACCCGCGGGCCCGGGGCGGGGAGCTCTACGCGCCGCGGTACGGCTCGCGCGGCCCCGCCGTCCGGCGGCCGGTGCTGCGGCGCCGGGGGCTGCAGGAGCAGATCGACGTCCTGTGGCGGGTGTCCGAGCGCGAGACCGGCATCCCCCTCGAGGTCGGGCCGGCCCGGTGACCCGGCGGCTCACTCCTCCAGCAGGCCCGCCTCGTGGGCGAGGATGGCGGCCTGCGTCCGGTTGGCCAGGTCGAGCTTGGCCAGCAGCCGCGAGACGTAGGTCTTCACCGTCGCCTCGCTGACGAACAGCCGCCGGGCCAGCTCGGCGTTGGACTCCCCGCTGCCCAGCAGCTGCAGCACCTCCCGCTCGCGGTCGGACAGGCCCTGGATCCGCCGCAGCGCCTGCGCCCTGCGCGGCGCGGCCCGCCGGTCGACGTAGGACTCGATGAGGGTGGCGGTGACCTTCGGCGACAGCGTCGCGGTGCCGTCGGCCACCGCGCGGACGGCGGCGGCGATCTCCCGCGGCGGGGTGTCCTTGAGCAGGAAGCCGGCGGCGCCGGCGGCCAGCGCCGCGTACACGTACTCGTCGGCGTGGAAGGTGGTGAGGACGGCGACCTGCGGCGGGTGGGGCAGCGCGAGGATCTCGCGCGTGGCCGCCAGCCCGTCCTTGCGCGGCATCCGGATGTCCATGAGGACGACGTCGGGCCGCAGCTCCTGCACGGCGCGCACCGCGGCGAGCCCGTCGCCGGCCTCCCCGACCACGGTGAAGTCGCCGGCCGCCTCGAGCACGGTCCGCAACCCGAACCGCACCAGCTCCTCGTCGTCGACGAGCAGGACGGCGATCGTCACGCCGGGATCACCGCCTCCACCCCGAAGCCGCCGTCCAGGCGGCGCTCGGCGCGCAGCCGGCCGTCCAGCGTGCGCACCCGCTCGCTGAGCCCGACGAGGCCGAAGCCCCCGCCGGAGCCGGGGCCGGCGGGCTCGGTCGGTGTCCCGTTGACCACCCGGACGACGAGCCGGCCGGGCTCCCGGGAGACGTCGACGTGCACCGGGGCGCCGGGCGCGTGCTTGCCCGCGTTGGTCAGCGCCTCCTGCACGATGCGGTAGGCGGCCCGGGAGACGGCGGGTTCGACCGGGGCGGCGTCGGGCGGGGGACCGGTCAGCTCGACCACCATCCCGGCGGCGCGGCACTCCTGCACCAGCCGCTCGAGGTCGTCGAGGCCGGGCTGCGGGGTGAGCGGCGCGCCGTCGTCCTCCCCGTCGCGCAGGACGCCGACCGCCTGCCGCAGCTCGTCGAGCGCCTGCCGGCCGGCCAGCTGCACGTGGCAGGCGAGCTGCTCGACCCGCTCGCGGTCGGCGGCGGCCATCTCGATCGCTCCCGCCTGCAGCACCATGAGGCTCACCCGGTGCCCCACCGCGTCGTGCATCTCCCGGGCGATGCGCGCGCGCTCGGTGGCGATGGCCTCGCGCGCGAGCAGCTCCCGCTCGGCCTCGGCCCGCTCGGCGCGCTCGGTGAGTGCCGTCATCAGGTCGGCGCGGGCGCGCACCCAGGCGCCGATCGTGCCGGGCAGCAGGACGACGAACGCCGCCGCCGCCAGCCCGCTGACGACGTCGCCGAGCGAGCCGCCGGTCCACAGCTGGCTGACCGCGACCGACCCGGCGACCCCGGCGACGGCCCGGGCGGGCCACCCGCCGGTGTAGCGGCCCACCGCGTAGGCACCGAGCGGGATCGCGCCGCCGATGGCGGGGGCGACGGCGCCCACCGCGGCGGCCGCGAGGAAGGGGACCAGCGGTGCCCGCCGGCGCAGGAGGAGCAGCAGCAGGCCCACAGCGGCCGACGTCGTGGCCGTGACGGAGAGGGGCACGGGGGCGGGGCCGGACGTCCACTGGACCGCGCCGACGCTGAACGCGCCGAGGACGGCGAGGAGCACCTCGAACCAGACGCCGCGCGCGGACAGGCCCGGCCACAGACGCGCGCGGAGCCCCATGGGGCAGCAGCGTAGGACGGCGGTCCGCCCGCCCGGGTCGCCCGCGAGGTGACCGCCGACGTCACCTTTCGGATGACCGGGACGAGACCTCCGACCAGCACGTTCGAGGCTCCCGGCTGACGCGGACGACGGGCCCGCGGCGGTTCTCTGTGCGTCACCACCACAGCAGGACGAGGCGAGGAGCTCCCGATGATCACGGTCAGCGGACTGACCAAGGACTACGGCGGCCGGAGGGTCGTCGACGAGGTGTCGTTCGAGCTGGAGCCCGGCACGGTGACCGGGTTCCTCGGTCCCAACGGCGCCGGCAAGAGCACCACGATGCGGATGATCACCGGGCTGGTGCCCGCGTCATCCGGCACCGCGACGGTCGCCGGCCGCCCCTACCCGGCGCTGCCCAACCCGGGCGCGGTGATGGGCACCCTGCTCGACGCCGCCGCGGTGCACCCCGGACGCACCGGGCGGACGCACCTGCGGCTGCTGGCCTCGACCATCGGCGTCCCGGCCACGCGGGTCGACGAGGTGCTGGAGATGGTCGACCTCACCGCCGCGGGCGGACGCCGGATCGGCGGCTACTCGCTGGGCATGCGGCAGCGGCTCGGGATCGCGGCGGCGCTGCTGGCCGACCCGCCGGTGCTCATGTTCGACGAGCCGGCCAACGGCCTGGACCCGGAGGGCATCCGCTGGATGCGCGACCTCCTGCGCGGCCACGCGGCCCGCGGCGGGACCGTGCTGCTGTCGAGCCACCTGCTCGGCGAGGTCGAGCACACCGTCGACCGACTGCTGGTCATCGGCTCCGGCCGGATCGTCGCCGACGACCCCATCGGCACGCTGCTCGGCCGGGACGGGACCGCGGTGCGGGCGGCCGACCCCGCGTCCTTCGGGACGGCGCTCGCGGCCGCCGGGTTCGAGGTCCAGCACCGCGACGGCGGCGTCCTCGTCGTCCCGGGCGCGAGCCCCGACCGGATCGGCGTGCTGGCGGCGGCCGGCGGCCACGCCCTGATCGACCTGCGGCCCTCCGAGCAGGGCCTGGAGGAGCTGTTCTTCCAGCTCACCGACGCGTCATGACCGCCACCACGACCACCGCGCCCCCGACCACCCCGCACCCGACCACCCCGCCACGAGAGGCACCTGACATGAGCACCACCACCGCCCCGGCCACCGCCACCGCCGTCGTGCCGACCCCCGGGCCGACCGCCCGGCGGACCGGCCCCTCCTTCCCGGCGTTGACCGGCCTGGAGATCCGCAAGTCCCTGTCCACCCGCTCCGGCCGGTCGGTGGCCGCGCTGGCCGTGCTGGTCGGCCCGCTCGGCGTCCTGCTGGCCACCATGACCAGCGGCGGCGGGGTCGCCGCCGCGATGGCCCTCGGGATCATGGGCATGCTCATCGCCCTGGTCCTGCTCGCCCTCGGGGTGCTCTCGACCGCGGGGGAGTGGACGCACCGCAGCGTCCAGACGACCTACCTGCTCGTCCCCCAGCGGGGACGGGTGCTGGCCGCCAAGGCCGCCGCCATGGCGCTGCTCGGCCTGGTGCTCTCCTCGGTGGGCGTCGGGTTGGCCGTGGGGACGCTCGCCGCCTTCACGACCGGCGTGACGTGGTTCGCGGCCGGCCAGGCCGTGGTCGCGGTGATCGCCTCCGGGGCGGCGTTCGCGGTCATCGGCGCCGGGATCGGTGCGGCGGTGGGCAACTCGGCCGCCGCGATGACCGGGACCTACCTGACCGTGCTCGGCATCCTGCCGGTGCTGAACTCGGTGGAGCCGGAGATCGCCGCCAAGCTCGACCCGGCCGGCGCGGTCGTGACGCTCGCGCAGCACGGGGCGGCGACCACGCCGATCGCGGTGATCGCCGGCTGGGTGGTCGCCGCCACGGTCGCCGGGGTGCTGGTCACCCGCCGCCGCTCGGTCGCCTGACCCGCACGACCACTCCACGCTGAGGGGCCCCTCGACTGGGTCGAGGGGCCCCTCGGCGCGTCCTCGTCAGTCCCGGCGGCGGCCGAGGAGCCAGCCGACGAGGACGCCGAGCAGGGTGAGGCCGGCCCCGCCGAGCGCGCCGACGGCCAGGGTCTGCAGGTCGGCGGACGGCGCGGCGGCCGCGGTGCCGCCGGCCACCTGCGGCGTCGGCACCGGAGCGGCGGCCGGAGCCGGTGCCGCGGCGCCCGTCGAGCTCACCGCGGCGGCCGAGGGGCGCGGCGCGGCCGCACCGGTCAGCTCGGCGTCGACGGCGGTGAAGAACTGACCGGCCATCCGCTTGGCGACGCCGGTGATCATCCGCTGGCCCACCCCGGCGACCGGCCCGCCGACCACCGCGTCGGCGGACCAGGTGAGCGTGGTGCCCTCGTCGGACGGCGCCAGCTCGATCGTCACGGTCGCCCGCACGTTGCCCGGCGCCCCGGCCCCGGACGCGTGCATGACGTAGGACCGGGGCGGCTGCTGGTCGGACAGCCGCACCTCGCCGGCGTAGGTGCCCTTGACCGCCCCGACGCCCACCGCGACGTCCATGCGGTAGGAGTCCTCGCCGACCCGCGACAGGGACAGACACCCCGGGATCGTCCGGGCGAGCACCTCCGGGTCGGTGAGCACCCGCCAGACGTCCTCCTGGCTCCCGTGCAGCACCGCCGAGCCGTCGAGGTTCACGCCGTCGCTCCCGTCCTGCGGGTGGACGCCGCCGTCCGCTCCGCCGTGTCGTCCCGCACCAGGTCGTAGAGCTCCGACGGCGAGATCGGCATCGCCGCGACCCGCCGTCCCACCGCGTCCTCGATCGCCGACGCCAGCGCCGCCGACCCCGGGATCACCCCGGCCTCGCCGGCGCCCTTGATGCCCAGCGGGTTGAGCGGCGAGGGCGTCTGCTGGTGGTCGATGACCACGTCGGGCACCTCGGAGGCGTAGGGCACGAGGAAGTCCATGAAGGAGGCGTTCTGCAGCTGCCCGTCGGCGTCGTAGGCCATCCGCTCGTACAGTGCCCCGCCCACGCCCTGCGCGACGCCGCCGTGCACCTGCCCCTCGACGATCATCGGGTTCACCACGTTGCCGCAGTCGTGCACCACGGCGTACTGGACGACGTCGATCTCCCACGTCTGCGGGTCGATCTCGACCACCGCGGCGTGGGCGCCGGAGGCGAACGTCGAGCGCAGCGGTGAGTAGTAGTCGCGGTGCTCCAGGCCCGGCGCGTCACCCGGGGCCACCGGGGGCTTGGTGTCGTCGTGGGTGGCGAACTGCGTCGCCTGCTTGGCCGCCTCGTCGAAGGCGTAGCGCAGCGGGTTGGACAGGACGGCGACCGTCCGCAGCGGGATCGACGCCCCCGGCGTCCCCCTGACCTGCACCAGGCCCTCGTCGATCTCCAGGTCCGACGGGTCGGCCTCGAGGACGTCGGCGGCGATCCGCAGCGCCTTCTCCCGCACGCCGCGCGCGGCCAGGGCCACCGCGTTGCCGCTCATCACCGCGGCCCGGGAGGCGAAGGTGCCCACGGCGTAGCCGAAGCGGCGGGTGTCGCCGGTGTGCACCTCGACGTCCTCCATCGGCACGCCGAGCTCGGAGGCGACGATCTGCGCGAACACCGTCTCGTGTCCCTGGCCCTGCGAGGTCAGCCCGGTGGAGACCAGCACCTTGCCGCTGCCGAGCACCTGCACGTGCCCGCCCTCGTAGGGGCCGGGCCCGGTGCCCTCCACGTACAGCGCCATCCCGGCGCCGAGCAGCTTCCCGCGGCCGGCCGCCTCCGCCCGGCGCTCCTCCACCGACTCCCAGCCCACCAGCGCGGTCAGCTTCTCCAGCAGCCCCGGGTAGTCGCCGGAGTCGTAGACCACCGGCCGGCCGTCCTGGAACGTCAGGTGGTGGTCGTAGGGGAACTGGTCGGGCGTGATCAGGTTCCGCCGGCGGACCTCGGCGCGGTCGAGGCCGAGCGCGTCGGCGATGCGGTCCATCGTCCGCTCCATCGCGAAGCAGGCCTGCGGCCGCCCGGCGCCGCGGTAGGGCGTGACGATGACGGTGTTGGTGTAGAGGCTCTCGACCACCACCCGGTACACCGGGACCACGTACGGGCCGACCAGCTGGGTGGCCGTGATGATCGGCACGATGATCCCGTAGGGCGTGTAGGCGCCGTTGTCGTGCCAGACGTGCACGTCGAGCGCGGTGAGCCGGCCGTCGTCGTCGAACCCGACGGTGACCTCCTGCCGCTGCCCGCGCTCGTGCGCGCTGGAGACGAAGTGCTCGCGGCGGTCCTCGGCCCACTTCACCTCGCGGCCCAGCCGCATGGCCGCCATCGGCACCAGCAGCTCCTCGGGCCACGGGTGCACGATCTTGACGCCGAAGCCGCCGCCGACGTCGGGCGCGATGACCTCGACCCGGTCCAGCGACAGCTCCAGCTTCGCCGCGATCGCCGCGCGCACCGACGTCGAGGCCTGGGTGCTGGAGTAGACGCGCAGGCTGCCGTCGTCGGGGTCCCAGCGCGCGTGCACGCCCTTGCCCTCCAGCGGCGTGCACGCGCTGCGCTCGATGGTCTGGGTGAAGGTCAGCGTGTGCGGCGAGGCGGCCAGCGCGGGCTCGACGTCGCCGGTCTCTTGGTGGTGCCGGGCGGCGACGTTGTCCGGGACGTCGGGGTGCACGGCGTGCTCGGCGGCGCGGGCGGTGTCGATGCCGACGACGACCGGCAGCTCCTCGTAGCCCACGACGATCCGCTCGGCGGCGTCCTCGGCCACGTACCGGTCGGTGGCCACGACCATCACCACCGGCTCGCCGACGTGGTGCACCACGCCGTCGGCCAGCGGGTACCCGGTGCGCGGCGCGTGCAGCTGCGGGTGCGGGATGAGCACCGGCAGCGGCTCGGCCATCGGGCCGGTGAGGTCCTCGTAGGTGTAGATCGCGACCAGGCCCTCGACGTCGAGGGCGGCCTCGACGTCGATGTCGGTGATGCGCGCGTGCGCGTGCGGGCTGCGCACGAAGGCCGCGGCCAGCGCGCCGGCGCCGATGTCGTCGAGGTAGCGGCCCCGCCCGGTGATCAGCCGGGCGTCCTCGCGCCGGCGGACCGGCTCCCCGAACAGCTTCGTCGTCACCGGGCGTCCTCCCGCATCGTCGCGGCGGCGTGCCGGACGGCCTTCTTGATGTTCGTGTAGCCGGTGCACCGGCAGAGGTTGCCGCCGACGAGCTCGTCGACCTCCTCCTCGGTGATCTCCTCCGCCGCGTCCCGGGCCTCGAGCCCCGCGGCGATGGTCACCAGGAACCCCGGGGTGCAGAAGCCGCACTGCAGTGCGTGGCACTCGCGGAAGGCCTCCTGCACCGGGTGCAGCACCTGGCCGCCCCGGTGGTCGTCGCGGGCCAGCCCCTCCACGGTGGTCACCGCCGCGCCCTGCACCTGCACGGCGAGCACCAGGCAGGAGCGCACCGGCTCGCCGTCCACCAGTACCGTGCACGAGCCGCAGACGCCGTGCGCGCAGCCGACGTGCGTGCCGGTCAGCCCCAGGTCGTCGCGCAGCGCGTCGGCGAGCACCCGGCGCACCGGGACCCGCGCCTCCCGGGGCACACCGTTGACCGTCAGCGATACGGTCCGCTCGGTGTCGATCGAGGTCATGCGGCGGTCCTCCCGGCCGCCTCCGCGGCGGCCTCGGCGAGCGTGCGTTCGGTCAGGACCCCGACCAGCAGCCGCCGGTAGTCGGCGGTGGCGTGCAGGTCGGTGTCGGGGTCGACGAGGGTGCGGGCCAGCGCGCCGGCGGCGGCCCAGTCGGCGCTGTCGACCGGCTTGCCGGCCACCGCCTCGGTGAGGTCGTGCACCTCGGGCACCGGCCCGACCGACAGGTAGGCGGCGCGGACGGCGGCGACCCGGCGGTCCTCGTCGAGCGTGACGACGACCGCGGCCCCGCAGACGGCGTAGTCGCCCTTGCGCCGGGCGATCTCGGCGAACGCCGTCCCCGACCGCTCCGCCAGCGCGGGGAAGAAGGCGTCGACGACGACCGCCGGGCCGCTCAGCGAGGTCTCCAGCGGCCCGACGAACAGGTCCCGCCAGCCGACCTCCGCACGCCCCGATGGCCGGGCCACGGTCACCGACCCGCCGGTCAGCGCCAGCACCGCGGTGAGCTCGCCCGAGGGGTCGGCGTGCGCGATGGAGCCGACCGTCGTCCCCCGGTTGCGGATGGCCGGGTGCGCCACGTCCGCCGTCGCCCGCGCCAGCAGCGGCTGGACCTCGGCCGCGGCGGTGTCGCGCAGCAGCCCGGCGTGCCGCACCAGGGCACCCACGCGGACGCCGCCGGCGCTCGCCTCCACCCGGTCGAGCCCGGGCACCCGGTTGACGTCGACCAGCGTGGCGGGTGCGGCCAGCCGCATCGCCAGCAGCGGCAGCAGCGACTGCCCGCCGGCGAGCACCTTGGCGCCGTCGCCCTCCGCGGCGAGGACGTCGAGCGCCTCGTCGACCGACCCGGGGTCCGCGTACCGGAAGGGCGGGGGCTTCACCGCTCGCGCGTCCCCTTGGTGGTGTCGACCCCGGGCCGGGTGTCCACGCCGGGACGGGTCTCGACGCCGGGCCGGCCCACCTGGTCGACCGACGACGGGTCGGCGGTGACGGCGTGCCGCCCGGTGGACCCCAGTGCCGGTCCGGTGCCCTCGGCGAACCCGCGCTCCTCCACCAGGGCGGCCTTCATCTCCGCGGGGGCGACCGCCCGGGCGACGTGCCAGCCGACCACGACGACGATGGTGCCGAACGCGATGCCGCTGAGCGGGAAGGTGTCGGTGATCTGGAGGGTCACGTTGCCGATCGCGATGATGATCCCGGCGGCGAGCGGCACCAGGTTGATCGGGTTGGCGAAGTCGACCCGGTTCTCCTTCCAGATCTTGGCGCCGAGCAGGCCGATCATCCCGTAGAGCACGACGGTGATCCCGCCGAGCACCCCACCCGGGATGATGTTGATCAACGCGCCGAACTTCGGGCACAGGCCGAGCAGGATCGCCACGACCGCCGCGACGTAGTAGGCCGCGGTCGAGTAGACCCGGGTGGCGGCCATGACGCCGATGTTCTCGGCGTAGGTGGTGGTCGGGGACCCGCCGACCGAGGTCGCGACGACGGTGCCGACGCCGTCGGCGAAGATCGCCCGCCCCATCACCGGGTCGAGGTCGCGCTTGGTCATCGCGGCCACGGCCTTGACGTGACCGGCGTTCTCGGCGACGAGCGCGATGACCGCCGGCAGCACGAGCAGGCTGAAGTTCACCGAGAAGCTCGGCGTGGTGAGCTGGGGGAAGCCGATCCAGTCGGCCTGGCCGACGGCGTCGAAGTTGATCCGGTCGCGGGTGACGATCTCCCCGGTGCCGTCGGGCGAGGTGATCTGGCCGACGGTGACGTCGAGCAGGATCGACAGCAGGTAGCCGAACACCAGGCCCAGCAGGATGGAGATGCGGGCCCAGAACCCGCGCAGCAGCAGCGAGGCGACGATGACGAAGACCATGGTCGCCAGCGCGACCCACTGGTCCTGCGGCCAGTAGACCCCGGCCACGACCGGGGCGAGGTTGAAGCCGATGAGCATGACGACCGCGCCGGTCACGGCCGGCGGCAGCGCGGCGTTGATGGCCCGGGCCCCGACGACGTGGATGGCCACACCGACCAGCGCGAGGACGACGCCGGCGACGAGGATCGAGCCGACGACGTCGCCGGAGTCCCCGCCGTTGGCACGGATGGCCACGACGCCACCGACGAAGGCGGCGCTGGTGCCCAGGTAGCTCGGCACCCGCCCCTGCACGATGAGCAGGAAGATGATGGTCGCGACGCCGCTCATCATGATCGCGAGGTTCGCGTCGAGCCCCATGATCAGCGGGAAGACGAAGGTCGCCCCGAACATCGCGACGACGTGCTGGGCGCCGATCCCGATCGTCCGCGGCCACGACAGGCGCTCGTCGGGGGCGACGGCCTCGCCGAGCGGCGGCGTCTTGCCGCCCGCGTAGAGCTTCCACCCGAACGCCATCGGGACCTCCTCGAGGGGCTGACCAGCGGCCCGGGAGGTGCGGACGCCCCCGGGAGGCCGTCAATCTGTCACGGGGTACCGACGGGTGGAAGTGCCTCAGCGCTAAATGGTCGTGTCGTTGCCGTACCGGGTCTCTCACCGCTGAGGAACCGCCCGCTACGGTCGGCGGGGTGAGTGCACCCGCACCCGGACCGGGCGTCCGGCACGTCTCCCTGCGCGGCGGCGTCTACGCCGACTCCGTGCGGCTCATGCAGGTCAGCCGGGACGTCGGGGCGCGTGACGGGGTGACCGCCGTCCTCGTGGCCATGGCCACCCCGCTCAACGTGGAGCTCGCCGCGGGGATGGGGCTCGCGCCCGGAGAGCCGGCCTCGCCCGAGCAGCTGCTCGTCGGCATCGCCGCCACCGACGACGACGCGCTGGCCGCCGCCGTGGCCGCCGTCGACACCGCCCTCGCCGAGCGCGAGCGCTCCCGGGCGGCCGCCGACGCCCAGCCGGCCCGCACCGTCGGCGCCGCCCTGCACGACCTCGACGGCCCCTCCGCGCTGGCCGTCGTGAGCGTGCCCGGTCCCTACGCCGCGCTGGAGGCCGCCGACGCCGTCGCCGCGCGCCGCAGCGTGCTGGTGTTCTCCGACGGCGTCCCGGTCGAGCAGGAGGTCGCGCTCAAGCGGGCCGCCCGGCAGGCCGGGGTGCTCGTCATGGGCCCCGACTGCGGGACGGCGATCGTCTCCGGGGTGGCGCTCGGCTTCGCCAACGTGGTCCGCCGCGGCGCGGTCGGGGTGGTGGCGGCCTCGGGCACCGGCGCCCAGCAGGTGTCCTGCCTGCTCGACGCGGCCGGCGTCGGCGTCAGCCACGTGCTCGGCGTGGGCGGGCGCGACCTGTCCGCGGCCGTCGGCGGGCTGGCCACCCTCGACGCGTTGGCGGCCCTGGACGCCGACCCGGCCACCGAGCGGGTGCTCGTCGTCTCGAAGCCGCCGGCGCCGCCGGTGGCCGAGGCGGTGGCGCGGACGGCGGCGTCGCTGGCCACGCCGGTGCGCTCGGCGGTGCTCGGGTCCGGGACGCCCGACCTCACCGCCGTCGTCGAGGCGCTGCTGGCCGACCTCGGCGTCGCCGTCCCCGACTGGCCGTCCCGGCCGGGCAGCCGGAGCGCGCCGCCCGGCGCCGTGCTCAAGGGCCTCTACTCCGGCGGCACGCTGGCCGACGAGGCGATGCTGCTGGCCGCGCCGGTGCTCGGCGACGTCCGGTCCAACACCCCGCTGCGGCCGGAGCTCGACTGCGTCATCGACCCATCCGCCCCAGACCTGTCCGCCCGCGGGCACGTGGTCGTCGACTTCGGCGACGACGCGCTCACCGTGGGCCGCGCGCACCCGATGATCGACCCGACGCTGCGGCTGGAGGCGATCGAGCGGCTGGCCGCGTCCGGCGAGCCGGCGGTGCTGCTGCTCGACGTCGTCCTCGGCCACGGCGCCGACCCCGACCCGGCCGCGGCGCTGGCCCCGGCGCTGACGGCGGCCGGCCTGCCGGCGGTCGTCGCGCTCGTCGGCACCGAGGCCGACCCCCAGCGCTGGAGCCGCCAGGCCGACGCCCTCGCCGCGGCCGGCGCGGCCGTGTACGCCTCCAACGCGCAGGCCACCCGGCACGCGCTCGACCTGCTGGGAGCCGCCCGGTGAACCTGCTCGAGGGCCCGCCGGCCGTCGTCGCCGCGGGGGTGGACGTGTTCTCCGCCGCCCTGCGCGCCCAGGGCGCCGAGGTCACCGACGTCGACTGGCGGCCGCCCGCCTTCGGCGACCCGGGCGACCTCGCCGCGCTCGCCCTGGACCCGCGCCGCGCCGCGGCCAACCGGACGGCGGTCGAGCGGGTGCTGGCCGCCGGGTCGCGGCTGGTCGACGTCCGGCCGGCGCGGGAGACGCTGGGCCTCCCCGACCGCACGCTGCTGCACTCCGGCCCGCCGCTGACCTGGGAGGCGGCGTCGGGACCCATGCGGGGCGCGCTGATCGGAGCCTGCCTGTTCGAGGGCTGGGCGTCGACGGTCGAGGACGCCGAGGCGCTGCTGGCGTCGGGCGGCGTCGCGCTCGACCCCTGCCACCACCACTCCGCCGTCGGCCCGATGGCGGGGGTGACCAGCCCGTCCATGTGGACCTGGTGCCTGGAGGACCCGGTGAACGGCGGCCGGGCCTACTGCAACCTCAACGAGGGCCTCGGCAAGGTGCTGCGGATGGGCGCCTTCGGCGAGGAGGTGCTCACCCGGCTGGCCTGGATGCGCGACGTCCTCGGCCCGCTGCTGGCGCGCGCGGTGCGGTCGATGGCCGAGCCGCTCGACGTCAAGGCCGTGCTCGCGCAGATGCTGCAGATGGGCGACGAGGGGCACAACCGCAACCGCGCGGGCTCCCTCATGGCGCTGCGCGAGCTGGCACCGGCGCTGGTGGCCCTCGACGCGCCCTCGGCCGACGTCGCCGCGGCGCTGCGCTTCATCGGCGGCAACGAGCACTTCTTCCTCAACCTCGGCATGCCCACGGCCAAGCTCGCGATGGACGCCGCCCGCGACGTCCCCGGCTCCACGCTGGTCACGGTGCTGAGTCGCAACGGCACCGAGTTCGGCGTGCAGACGGCGGGCACCGGCGACCGCTGGTTCACCGGCCCCGCGCAGACCCCGGTGGGCCTGTTCCTCGGCGACTACGGCCCGGAGGACGCCAACCCCGACATCGGCGACTCCGCGATCATGGAGACCTACGGCGTGGGCGGGTTCGCGATGGCGGCCGCGCCGGCGATCGTGCGGTTCGTCGGCGGCACCGTGCCCGACGCGCTGGCCACCACCGAGCGGATGTACCAGCTCACCCTCGCGGAGAACCCGGCGATGGCGATCCCGGTGCTCGGCTTCCGCGGCGCCCCGACCGGCATCGACGTCCTCGCCGTGGCCCGCACCGGGTGGCTGCCGCAGATCAACACCGGCATGGCCGGGCGGGTGGCCGGCACCGGGCAGGTCGGCGCCGGGCTGGTGCAGCCGCCGCGGGAGTGCTTCGAGCAGGCGCTGGCCGCGCTGGCGCAGGAGGCCCGCGCCGCCACGGCGGCCTGAGACCCCGCGAGATCGGCGGTCTCGTGGTCATCGGCGGCTGATGGCCACGAGAGCGCCGATCTCGCGCGCTCAGGGCGGCTCAGGGCTCGAGGACGGCGACGTCGTCGGCGAAGGACAGCCGCGCCGCGGTGGCGCCCTGCAGGTCCTCCCGCGTCAGCCCGGCCACCATCTCCCGCACCAGGAACCCCTCGGCGGTGACGTCGAGGACGGCGAGGTCGGTGTAGACGCGGTCGACCACGGCGGCCGCCGTCAGCGGGTACCCGCACCGCGGCAGCAGCTTGGGCTCCCCGGCCCTCGTCGTGTGCGTCGTCATCACCAGCACCCGCTTCGCGCCGACGGCGAGGTCCATCGCCCCGCCCACGGCCGGCGGGTGCGTGGCGTCGTCGGTGGCCCAGTTGGCCAGGTCGCCGGTCTCGGACACCTGGAAGGCGCCCAGCACGGTCACGTCCACGTGCCCGCCGCGCATCATCAGGAAGGCGTCGGTGTGGTGGAAGAACGCCCCGCCGGGCAGCAGGGTCACCGGCTGCTTGCCGGCGTTGATCAGCTCGGGGTCCTCCTCGCCGGGCGCCGGCGCCGGGCCCATGCCGAGGATGCCGTTCTCCGAGTGGTAGACGACCTCCTTGTCGTCCCCGACGCAGTCGGCCACCAGCGTGGGCAGGCCGATGCCGAGGTTGACGTAGGCGCCGTCGGGGATGTCGCGGGCGATCCGCCGGGCGACCGCCCGCACGTCGAGGCACAGCTCCCGGCCCCTCACGCCGCACCCACCCGCACGACGCGGTCGACGAAGATCCCCGGCGTCACGATCACCTCGGGGTCCAGCTCGCCGAGCTCGACGAACTCGTCCACCTGGACGACGGTCAGCGTCGCGGCCGCGGCCATCGTCGGGCCGAAGTTGCGGGCCGCCGTCCGGTACACCAGGTTGCCCCAGCGGTCGGCGCGCGCGGCCTTGACCAGGGCGACGTCGCCGGGCAGGGGCTCCTCGAACACGTGCCGACGTCCGCCGATCACGCGCACCTCCTTGCCCTCGGCGAGCCGGGAGTCGGCGCCGGTCGGGGTGAAGAACCCGCCCAGACCGGCCGCGGCGGCCCGCATCCGCTCGCTGAGCGTGCCCTGCGGCACCAGCTCGAGCTCCACCTCGCCGGCCCGCCAGCGCTCCTCGAACCAGACCGACCCGGTCGACCTCGGGTACGAGCAGACGATCCGGCGCACCCGCCGCTCACGCAGCAGCGCGGCGACGTCGGTCTCGCCGGAGCCGGCGTTGTTGGTCACCACGGTGAGGTCGGTGGTGCCCTGGTCGAGCAGCGCGTGCACCAGCTCCACCGGGACGCCGGACGCGCCGAAGCCGCCGACCAGCACGGTCGCGCCGTCCTCGATGCCCGCGACGGCGTCGGCCAGCGACGCGACCCGCTTGTCGATCATCCGCACCCCGCTCGCCCGTGGTTGGTCCCCGCACGCTAACCGGGTGGCGTCCCGCCGGTGCGACCCGCAGGCTCCCGGGGTGGGCCGGGGCGGGGGCGACGACGTCGTCCGCGTCAGCAAGCGGCTGTCCTCCGTGCTCCGGCACCGGCCCGACAGCGTGGGACTGGTCCTCGACGACGCCGGCTGGGTCGACGTCGACGCGTTGCTGGCCGCCCTCGCCGCGCACGGCCTGCCGCTCACCCGGGCGGAGCTGGACCGCGTCGTGGCGGGCAACGACAAGCGGCGGTTCGCCTACGACGGCAGCGGCCGCCGGATCCGGGCCAGCCAGGGCCACAGTGTCCCGGTCGCGCTCGGCTACGCCGCCGAGCAGCCGCCCGACGTGCTCTTCCACGGCACGCCCCGGCGCGCCCTGCCGGCGGTGCTCGCCGAGGGGCTGCGGCCGGGCCGGCGGCACGCGGTGCACCTGAGCGCCGACGAACCGACCGCCCGGGCGGTGGGGGCGCGCCGCGGTCCCGCCGCCGTCCTGCGCGTCGACGCCGCCGGGCTGGCCGCCACCGGGGCGGTGTTCACCCGCTCGGCCAACGGGGTGTGGCTGGTCGACGCGGTGCCCCCGGCCTTCCTCGCCGTCCTCGACGGCTGATCAGCCGGGCAGGCGGACGGCGAGCACCGCGACGTCGTCGTGCAGGGTGCCGACCAGCCCGGCGAGCAGGCCGTCGACGACGGCGTCGAGGGGCTCGGCCGCCCGGCGCCGCAGCCCGGTCAGCAGCCAGTCGGTGCCCTCGTCGAGGTCCCGGTCGCGCCGCTCGACGAGGCCGTCGGTGTAGAGCAGCAGGGTGTCGCCGGGCAGGAGCAGCAGGTCGTCGTCGCTGCGGCGGCTGCCCGGCTCGACGCCCAGCAGCCGCTCCGGCCGGCGCTCGAGGAGGCGCACCGTGCCGTCCGCGCCGGCCAGCACCGGGGGCGGGTGCCCGGCGTTGGACCAGCACAGCGCCACGCCGTCCGCGGTGGGGGTGAGCACGGCGACGACGGCGGTCACCAGCGCGGGCGCCCCCAGCCGCGCCAGGACGTCGTCCAGGGTGTCCAGCACCCGTGCGGGCGAGGGAGCCGGGCCCGCGGTGGCGGCGACCGCGCGCAGCATGCCCCGCACCTCGGCCATGGCGGCCGCGGCCCGCGCGTCGTGGCCGGCGACGTCGCCGACGACCAGCACGGTGGCACCGCCGCCTGCGGGGAAGGCGTCGTACCAGTCGCCGCCGATGCGGGCGCTGCGGACGGCCGGCAGGTAGCGGGCCGCGGTCTGCAGGCCCGGCACCGCGGGCGGGAGGCCGAGCAGGTGCTGTTGCAGGACGGCCGCGGCGTCCAGCTCCGCCTGCGCGGTCGCCGCCTCGGCGGTCACCCGGGCGAGGTCGGCCTCGCGCCGCAGCCGCAGCCCACACGCGGCCACGGCGAGGGCGGCGGTGCCGGTCACCGCGAGCAGCCGGACCGCCTGGGCCGCCGCGGCGGCGCCGGTGTACTGCTCGTCGTGGACGCCCAGCAGCGCGGCGGTCAGCACGGCCAGCACGCCGTGGACGGCGGTCGCCCGCCGCCCGGTGACCGTGGCGGCCACCAGCGGCGGGGCCGCCAGCAGGCCGATCAGCACACCCTCGCGCCCGATGACCAGGTCGAGGACCAGAACGGCGACGAGGAGCCCCGCGGGGAGCGCGTTCGACCGGATCGCCCTGTCCACTGCGACGGCCTCCGTGTGGTCCCCTGCGCGCGGCGGTGCCGAGCGTAGGCCGGGCCGGTCGGCGCACCCGCACCGGCGCACGGCGTGCCCCCGGGCCTGGACGCCGTCGTCGCCCTGCCGGTGACCGGCTGCGCCGGCGTGCGCGTCGGCCTCGACGCCGGCCTGCGCGCCGGTGGGTGGGACTTCGCCATCACCAGCGACTGGACCGACGCCGAGGCCTACCGCGGCTACGACCTCGACGAGCGGCACGACCGCGTCCGCCGCGAGCTGTTCGATCCCTTCTGCGAGCAGATCGCCCGCGTGCAGTTCGTGCTCTGAGCCTGCGTCAGGCCTTCACGATCGCGGCGACGGGGCCGCCGCCCGAGGGGCCCTGGTGCACCGCGGCCACCGAGACGAACACCGCCGGGTCGCCGGTCACCGACGCCGCCACGCCGCCCACGGTCGCCTTGATCTGCCGGTGCCAGAAGACGTCGGAGTCGTCGAGCATCGCGTTGCGGCGGCCGCGGACGTAGCCGGTCGGGTCGGCCTCGCACTTGAGGAAGACGTTGACCAGCCGGTCGCCGAGGTCCGAGGGGTGCGGCCGCTCGGGCAGCTCCAGGCCGGCGTCGCGGATGGCGTTCCAGATGCCGTCCTGGTCGAGGGCGTCCCTCATCACCGAGTGGCCGATCCGGTAGTCCCCGCCGTGCCCGCGGGCGTTGCCGACGACGACGATCTGCGCCCGGTCGAGCTCCACGCCCGAGGAGCACGACGCGACCGCGCTGAACAGCGACAGGTCGCGCATGACCTGCTCCTGCGTCGGCATCTCGATCTCGCCGAGCGCCACCGCGATGCCCAGCGCCGTCGTCCCGTTGGACAGGTCCATCGAGCCGTGCGGCTCGTCGTAGTAGGTGTCCTTGCCGCGGGCCTTGGCGTCGCGGATGGTCTCGATGGTCAGCAGCGGGGTCTTGGTCTGCACGTAGTGGACGTCGGCGGGGTCGGTGATCCCGGCGGCCGCCATCGCCCGGCGCACGCCCTCGGCGACCTTCTCCACCATCGCGATGCGGCCGATGTCCTCCGGCAGCAGCACGTCGCTCATCGCGTAGCCCACGGTCAGCCGCGGCTCGTCGGTCTTCTCCACGGCGTCCTCGGGCAGCGTGGCGAAGACCGTCGCGTGCGGGCTGATGACGCCGTCGGTGCCGCCGGACCACACGATCGGGATCTCACCGACCTCCTCCTTCGACCGGCTGCCCTTCTCGAGCAGCACCTCGCGGAAGGCGCGGTCGGCGATGATGCGGGTGTAGTCGTTGACGCCGCCGTTGCCCTCCGTCTTGCCGATGACGGCGACGACCCGGTCGGCTTCCATGACGCCCTCGTCGATGAGCTTCGCCAGCTCGGAGGCGTCGCTGACGTTGTGCAGAGGGACCTTGCGGACCTCGATCGGTGCGGGCACCTGTTCCTCATTCCTATGCGGTGAGCACGGTGCCGACGGCGTCGCCGGTGACGGCGTCGGCGATGGTGTCGAGCGAGGTGACGACGGCGCGTCGGGGCGGGGCGAGGCCGTCGACCGGACCCTCCACGAAGCGCAGGGCGGCCTCGACCTTCGGGCCCATGGAGCCGCCGTCGAACTCGCCGGCGGCGGCGTGCGCCCGCAGCTCGGCGGGGGTGACCCGGCCCAGCGGCCGGGCCGCGTCGGTGCCCCAGCCGACGACGACGTGCGGGACGTCGGTGGCGACGACGAGGGTGTCCGCGCCGAGCTCGCGGGCCAGCAGCGCGGCGGTGAGGTCCTTGTCGACGACGGTCTCGACCCCGTGCAGCGGCGCGCCCTCGACCACCGGCACCCCGCCGCCGCCGGCGCACACGACGACGAACCCGGCGGCGACGAGGGCCGCGATCGCGGGCGCGTCGACCACCGACCGCGGCTCGGGCGAGGCCACCACGCGCCGCCAGCCGCGCGGGCCGCGGTCCTGCCAGTGCTGGCCGAGCGCGGTGAAGCGGGCGGCCTCGGCCGCGGGCAGGTAGCGGCCCACCGGCTTGGACGGCGCGGCGAAGTGCGGGTCGTCGGCGTCGACGAGGGTGCGGGTGACCAGGGCCGCCGTCCGCCGGTCCAGCCCGCGCGCGGCCAGGGCGGCGTCGAGCTCGTCGGCGAGGGTGAAGCCGACCGTGGCCTGGGTCTGCGCCACGCACCAGTCCAGCGGCACGGGCGGCACCACCGCGGCGGCCATCTCGTTCTTGACCAGCAGGTTCCCCACCTGGGGACCGTTGCCGTGGGTGAGCACCACCTCGACGCCCGCGGCCACGACCGCGGCCACCGCCTCAGCCGCCACCGCGAGCGCCGCCCGCTGCGCGGCCGGCGTCGCCGAGCCGTCGGGACCGGTCATCGCGTTGCCGCCCAGGGCGATCACGGCGCGGCGGGAGGTCACCCCGCGCACCGTAGCCGGAGATCTCTCAGCGCTGAAGTACCCGGCAGGACGGGGCGCTCCCCACCGGGCCCACCGCTGCGGGACGATCGGGACAGCGGGGGTCGTCAGGAGGGAGACGACGGTGCGCGTCCACTTCGACTTCGACACCCGCGCCACCCCGGCGCAGGTCCGCGAGGCGTTCACCGACGTGGGCGAGCGGCGGCTCGAGGTGTGGTCGAAGAGCCTGGACCCGGCGAGGTACGAGGTCCGTGACGCGGGCGAGGGGTGGGCCGTCGTCCGCGAGGGCAGCGCCGGCGTCCCGTTCTGGGTGCTGCTGCGCTACGAGTGGCCGACGCCGGACCGGGTGACCTGGACGCTCCTCGACAGCGACCACTGCGACCGCGGGACGGGGGACATCCGGATCAGCCCGCGGGACGACGGCGGCAGCCACGTCGACGTCACCATGCACCACTCCCGGGGCCGGGGACTGCGGGGCCGGGCCGTGCTGCTGGTCCAGGGTCTGGTCGCCCCGCGCGCGCTGCCCCGGGTGTGGCGCGCCGCACTGGACCGCCTGGCCGCCTGAGTCAGCGCAGCGGAGCAGGCGGCGCGTCCCCGTCGCCGAGCGGTCGCTGGGCGAAGGCGACGTCGTGCCAGCGGCCGTCCTTCCAGCCGATCCGGGGGAAGGTGCCCACCGGCCGGAACCCCAGGGCGCGGTGGAACGCCTCGCTGGCCTCGTTGGGCAGCGTCATCCCGGCGACCGCCGTGCGGTACCCGCGGTCGGCCAGCCGCTGCAGCAGCGCCTCGTAGAGCGCGCGCCCGCCGCCGCCGCGCCGCCGTCCGGGCTCGAGGTAGACGCTCACCTCGCACGACCACTGCCACGCCGTCCGCGTCCGGAACGGGCCGCCGTAGGCGTAGCCGACGACGCGGCCGTCCTCCTCCAGCACCAGCCAGGCGTGCGACCCCTGCGCGGCGGTGATCCGGCGGCCCATCTCGGCGGGCGACGGCGGCTCGGCCTCGAAGCTGACGGCGGTGCCGGTCACGTAGGGCGCGTAGACGGCCGCGCAGGCCGCGGCGTCGCCGTCCGTGGCGTCGCGGACGACGACCGCCACGTCAGCGGCGCCAGAAGTCGAACCGGTCCCGGCCGGGACGGAAGCCGGCGGCCTCGACGACGTCGACGGCGAGGTCGAAGCGCTGCCCCACGGCGGCCGACTGGTGGGCGTCGCTGCCGAAGCTCACCGCCTCGCCGCCCTCCTCGCGGAACCAGCGCACCTGGTCGGCCGACGCGAGCGGGCTGCTGGTGTTGACCTCCAGGGCCCGGCCGGTGCCGGCGAGCGCGCGGAACACCGCCCGGTACTCCTCCTCGTAGTCCTTCTCCACGTAGCGGTGCTGGCCGCCGGGCCAGTACCGCCGGGGGAAGTCGACGTGCGCCAACACCTGGAAGACGTCGCTGCTCTCGACCATCTCCACGACCTCGCCGAGGTAGCGGCGCATCGTGGCGTCGGCGTCCTGGTACAGCAGCTGCCCGACCCCGTAGAGGCGGTCGCCGTCATGCAGGGAGTGCAGCGAGCCGAGCACCCGGTCGACCGGCGCGTCGCGCAGGTGCGCGGCGACGCTGGCGGAGAACAGGTGCGGCTCGCCGGCCTCGACGCCGGACCAGATGCGCAGCTCCGGGTAGCGGTCGCGCACCTCGGCGAGCTCGGCCCAGTAGCCCTCGGTGTCGATGGGCTGGTGGCGCGAGGCGTGCCGGTCGACCAGCCCGAGCGTGGTGGCCCGGTCGTCGGGACCCCACACCGTGAAGTCGAGGTGCTCGGTGAAGGCGATCGCCGGGAGACCCAGCGCCACCGCCTTCTCGCAGGCCCGTGCCATCGTGACGGAGCTGGGCGTGTCCCAGGACCACCCGGTGTGCACGTGGTTGTCCGGTGGCCGCATCGTCCCCATCCTGCCCGTCGTCCCCAGGTCCCGCGCGCAGGGGTCGGTCCGTCGGGGTCCACACCTAGTGTCGGGGGCATGAGCACCGCCGCGCCGACGTCCGACCTCGCCACCGAGGCCCTCGAGGTCCTGCGGGAGCTGACCGGCCGCCCCGACGCGGCGTTCCGCGAGGGTCAGGACGCCGCCGTCGCCGCGCTGGTCGAGCGCTCCGAGCGGGCGCTGGTCGTGCAGCGCACCGGGTGGGGCAAGTCGGCGGTGTACTTCGTCTCCACCGCGCTGCTGCGCCGCCGCGGCGCCGGCCCGACGCTGCTGGTCAGCCCGCTGCTGGCGCTGATGCGCGACCAGGTCGCCGCCGCCGCGCGGGCCGGCATCCGCGCCGTGGAGATCTCCAGCGCCAACGCCACCGAGTGGGACGACGTCGCACAGGCGCTGGCCGCCGACGACGTCGACGTGCTGCTGGTCTCCCCGGAGCGGCTGACCAACCCGCGCTTCCGGGAGGAGCAGCTGCCCGGCCTGGTCGCCCGCTGCGGCCTGCTCGTCGTCGACGAGGCGCACTGTGTCTCCGACTGGGGGCACGACTTCCGGCCCGACTACCGCCGCATCCGCGACCTGCTGGGCACCTTGCCGACCGGCACCCCGGTCCTGGCGACGACGGCCACCGCGAACGAGCGCGTCGTCGCCGACGTCGCCGAGCAGCTCGGCGCCGGCGGGGTCGGGGTGACCACCGTCCGCGGCCCGCTCGCCCGCGACTCGCTGCGCCTGGGCGTCCTGCGGCTGCCCACCGACCGCGCCCGGCTGGCCTGGCTGGCCGCCCACCTCGGCGACCTGCCGGGCAGCGGCATCGTCTACACGCTCACCGTGTCGGCGGCCGAGGAGACGGCGTCGCTGCTGCGCGACGCCGGGCACGACGTGCGCGCCTACACCGGCCGCCTCGACGACGCCGACCGCAAGGACGCCGAGGAGGCGCTGCGGGAGAACCGGGTCAAGGCGCTGGTCGCCACGTCGGCGCTGGGCATGGGCTTCGACAAGCCCGACCTGGGCTTCGTCGTGCACCTGGGGGCGCCGTCCTCGCCGGTCAGCTACTACCAGCAGGTGGGCCGTGCCGGCCGCGCCGTCGAGCACGCCGACGTGCTGCTCCTGCCCGGCCCCGAGGACCTCGCCATCTGGCAGTGGTTCGCCACCTCCTCCATGCCGCGGGAGGACCACGCCGCCGCCGTCCTGTCGGCGATGGCCGACGGGAAGGCGTGGTCGGTGGCGCGGCTGGAGACGGTGGCCGACGTCCGCCGGTCCCGCCTCGAGCTGCTGCTCAAGGTGCTCGCCGTCGACGGCGCGGTGGAGCGGGTGCAGGGCGGCTGGCGGTCCACCGGCCGGCCGTGGGTCTACGACGCCGACCGCTACGCCCGCGTCGCCCGCACCCGGGAGGCCGAGCAGCGGGCGATGATCGCCTACGCGAGGCCGGTCGAGGAGGCCCGCTGCCGGATGGCCTTCCTCCAGGAGGCGCTCGACGACCCGACCGCCGCCCCCTGCGGCCGCTGCGACGTCTGCGCCGGCCCCTGGTACCCGACCGAGGTCCCCGCGGGGGCCGCCGAGGCCGCCTCCGCGGCGCTCGACCGCCCCGGAGTGGAGCTGGCGCCCCGCGCGCAGTGGCCCACCGGCGCCGACCGGCTCGGCGTCTCGGTCAAGGGCAGGATCGCGCCCGCCGAGCAGGTGGACCCCGGCCGCGCCGTCGCCCGGCTCACCGACCTGGGCTGGGGTCAGCGGCTGCGCACCCTGCTCGGCGACGACGGCGTCGGCGGCACGGTGGACCTCGAGGCCCCCGGCCTGGAGGAGGACCCGGACGCCGCCTTCGACGTGCCGGTGCGGCGGGCGCCCTCCGACGTCCCCCCGGACGACGAGCTGCTGCGGGCCTGCGGCCGGGTGCTGGGCGCCTGGGACTGGGCCGAGCGGCCCGCAGCGGTGGTGGCGGTGCCCTCGCGGCGCCGGCCCCGCCTGGTGGCCGGGGTGGCGCAGGGGCTGGCCCGGCTCGGCCGGCTGCCCTACCTCGGAGAGCTGTCGCTCGCACAGGGGGGACCGACCGGCGGCCCGGGCGGCAACAGCGCCTTCCGGCTGGCCGGGGTGTGGCAGCGGCTCGTCGTCGGCCCGGAGCTGCGTGCCCGCCTCGACGAGCTCGGTCCGGTACCGGTCCTGCTGGTCGACGACCTCGCCGACTCGCGTTGGACGATGACGGTCGCCGGCCGGGAGCTGCGGCTGGCCGGCGCCTCCCGGGTGCTGCCCTTCGCGCTCGCGCTGAGCGCGTAGGACTCGTACACGCGTTCGATCGGCGCTAGCCTCCGGCCATGTCGCTCGTGCACCAGCCGTCGATCTTCGACGTCGCCGAGGAGGCCGCGCTCACGCCCCTGGCCGGCCGGGTCGTGCGGCACCGGCTCAGCCGCGGCGCGTGGGTCGACCACCTGCCGGGCTGGGTGACCGGCTCCGACGCGGTCCTCGACGTGCTGCTCGGTGACATCGGCTGGCGGGCCGACCGGCGGCAGATGTACGACCGCGAGGTCGCCGTCCCCCGCCTGCTGCGCTGGTACGGCCGGGGCGAGGAGCTGCCGCACCCCCTGCTCACGGAGGCCCGCACGGCGCTCGACGCGCACTACGCGCTCGAGCTCGGCGAGCCGTTCGTCTCCGCCGGCATGTGCCTGT
Organism: Geodermatophilus tzadiensis; assembly: GCF_003002915.1. GTDB lineage: Bacteria > Actinomycetota > Actinomycetes > Mycobacteriales > Geodermatophilaceae > Geodermatophilus > Geodermatophilus tzadiensis. Next base: position 166,790 of record NZ_PVTG01000012.1, read on the forward strand.
ACCGGGACGGACGGGACAGCGTCGCCTGGCACGGCGACCGCCTGGGCCGCAGCCGCACGCACGACACGATGGTGGCGATCGTGTCCTTCGGCTCGCCGCGACCGCTGCTGCTGCGGCCGGTCGGGGCCGGCGAGGCGCTCCGCTTCCCGCTGGGCCACGGCGACCTCGTCGTGATGGGTGGCTCCTGTCAGCGCACCTGGGAGCACTGCATCCCCAAGACGACCAGGCCGGTGGGCCCCCGGGTGAGCGTGCAGTTCCGCCCGGCCGGCGTGGCCTGAGCGGCCACCGGCCGCCTCGTCCCGAGGTGTGTCCGGCGGCACCTCCGACCCCCGTGCACGACCCCTCCGGAGGCGTGTATGGTCCTCTCTGCACCGAGCGAGAACGGACCGGGCCGCCAGCCTGGTCAACCGCCTCTCAGACCCCCGCGGTCGGGGGTTGCGGAGCCCGGTGTACAGTGGAGACACCGCCTCGAACGAAGGCCGAAAAGGCCGGAGTACGAGCGCGTCCGCTCCTTGAGAACTCAACAGCGTGCCGAAAGTCAGTGCCAAGTAGTAACCCCGTCCCGGGCCTTGAGTGGTCTGGGTGGGATTCCTTTGGTTGATGGACCCGAGTGTCAGCTCGGGGTTCTCGCCAGGGATCGAATGCATCTACGGAGAGTTTGATCCTGGCTCAGGACGAACGCTGGCGGCGTGCTTAACACATGCAAGTCGAACGCTGAACCCCGCTTGCGGGGGGATG
>NZ_PVTG01000013.1 GCF_003002915.1 Geodermatophilus tzadiensis
CAACCGCGTGGAGATCACCTTCGGCGAGCTCACCGACCGCATGGAGCTGGCCCGCCACGGCGCACACACCTTCTGGGGACTACTCACCCGCACCGCCGCCGTCATCGCAGCACATACCCTGCTGCGGACATGCCAGACCGAGCTCGAAGCCGGATAGATCAACCCACATAAGGCGCCTCAGGCGGGGGCCTCAGGCGGGGGCGATGCGGCGGCAGTCGGGACAGGGGTCGGCCGAGCCCAGCCCGCGCCGCCCCGACCACGACCCCTGGACGACGGCGACCGGCGTCCCGCAGGCGGCCACCCACGGCGGCGGCCCATCGGCGGCCGGGCGGGGCACCGCGTGCGCCCGGTCGCTCTCCTGGTCCCGCCCCGCCGCGTACCCGGCGGCCGCCTCCGCGCTCGTCACCGCCCCAGTCTGACCGCCGGCCACCCGGGGTGGGCGCGGGCGGGCTCCCCGTGGGCGGCGTGCGCCGTCCCGCTCCGGAACCGGCCCGCCGAGGCCATGCTGTCGCCGTGACCGCGCCCGTGACGCCGCTGCCGTGGTTCCCGGCGGCCGAGGCGCCCGGCGGGACGCGGTCCCCGGCCCCCGGCGGCGCCGTCGACCGGCTGGTCCTCGACCCCGCCGCGGTCGCGCTGGCCGGCCCGCGCGGGCAGGTCCAGGACGCCGGCCTCGCCGCGCCCACGCTGCTCGTCGTCGCCGACGGCGTGGGCGGCGGCAACGGCGGCGCGCAGGCCGCGCGGCTGGCCGTCACCGAGGTGGCCCGCCGGGCCGCCGCCGCGCGGGAGACGGGCGAGGACGGCGCCCCCGACGCCGGCCTGGCCGCCGCGGTCGCGGCCGCCGACGCCGCCATCCGCTCGGCCGCCTCGGCCGATCCCGCGCTGGCGGGCATGGCGACCACCTGCACCGCCGCCGTCCTCACCCGCGACGGGCGCGTCGTCGTCGCCCACGTCGGCGACAGCCGCGCCCACCTGCTGCGCGGCGGCGTGCTCACCCGGCTGACCACCGACCACACGCTGGTGCAGACGCTGGTCGCCTCCGGGGAGCTCACCCCCGAGCAGGCCGCGGCCTCCCCGATGCGCTCGGTGCTGCTGCGCGCGCTGGGCGGCTCGGCCGACCCCGGACCGGCCGACCTCCTCGCCGTCCGGGCCGAGCCGGGCGACCGGCTGCTCCTCTGCTCCGACGGGCTCTCCGGCGTCGTCCCGGCCGCGACCCTGCAGCGGGTGCTCACCGCCGAGCGGCGCCCCGCGGCCGCCGCCTCCCGGCTGGTCCTGGCCGCGCTGGCGGCCGGCACCCGCGACGACGTCACCGTCGTCGTCGGCGACGTCGCCCCGGCCGGCTGGGCGGGCGGCACCGCGGCGGTCGCCGTGGGCGCCGCCGGCGGCTGAGACGGCACGAGCGGGGGTCTTGCCCGGCGCGTCTCCACGGGGGCAGGGTGTGACGCGAGACACATCCCGTGACGACCCGGGAGGCCGCGGTGGGCGACCCAGCAGTCGACAGGACCGATCCCGACAGCGAGGGACCCGGCCGCCCGGCCGGGGACGACCGGCCGGGCGGCCGCCGTGGGTAGGGACGTCGTCCCGGCGCCGGCTCCCCGGGAGCCCGCGCGGGTCCGCAACGTGGCGCTGGTCGGGCACGCCGCCGCCGGCAAGACCACCCTCGCCGAGGCGCTGCTCGTGGCCACCGGGGCGCTGCCGCGCGCCGGGCGGGTCGAGGACGGCACCACCTGCCTGGACAGCGACGACGTCGAGGTCCGCCAGCAGCGCTCGGTCACCCTGGGCGTGGCCACCGTGGAGCACGACGGCACCCGCATCACCCTGCTCGACACCCCGGGCAGCCCGGACTTCGTCGGGGAGCTGCGGGCGGGGCTGCGGGCCGCCGACGCCGCCCTGTTCGTCGTCTCGGCCGTCGGCGGGGTGGACGCCTCCACCGTGGCGCTGTGGGAGGAGTGCGCGGCCGTCGGCATGCCCCGGGCCGTCGTCGTCACCCAGCTCGACCGGGCCCGCGCCGACGCCGAGGAGACCGTCCGGCTGTGCCAGACGGCGCTCGGGGCCGGCGTCTACCCGGTGCACCTGGTCGACCGCGGGCCCGACGGCGCCGTGCAGGGCGTGGTGAACCTGCTGCAGCCCGGCGCGCAGGCCCCCGACGCCGACCGGCTCCGCAGCGAGCTGATCGAGGGGATCATCGGCGAGAGCGAGGACGAGGCGCTCATGGAGCGCTACCTGGCCGGCGACGAGCTGGTCCAAGGCGACCTGATGAGCGACCTGGAGACCGCGGTCGCGCGCGGCCACTTCCACCCCGTGCTCTGCGCGGCGCCGCTGCTGGGCATCGGCCTCGACGCGCTGCTGTACCTGGTCGTCAACGGGTTCCCGTGCCCGGTGGAGCACGGCTGCCCGCCGGTCACCCGCCCGAACGGGGCGCCGGCGCCGGCGCTGTCGTGCGACCCCGACGGCCCGCTGGTGGCCGAGGTGGTCAAGACGACGACCGACCCCTACCTGGGCCGGGTGTCCCTGCTGCGGGTGTTCTCCGGGACGCTGAGCCCCGACACCCCGGTGCACGTCTCCGGGCACGGCGGCGCCGACCGCGGCCACCCCGACCACGACGCCGACGAGCGGGTCGGCGCCATCTCCTCCCCGCTGGGCGCGGCGCTGCGGCCGGTGGCGGCCTGCCCGGCCGGCGACGTGTGCGCGGTGGCCCGGCTGACCTCGGCGGAGACCGGCGACACGCTGTCCTCCCCGGGCGACCCGCGGCTGGTCCCGCCGTGGGAGCTGCCGGTGCCCCAGCACCCGGTCGCCGTCGAGGCCGCCTCGCGCGGTGACGAGGACCGGCTCGGCCCCGCGCTGACCCGGCTCGCCGCCGAGGACCCGACCCTGCGCGTGGAGCGCTCCCGCGACACCGGCCAGCTGCTGCTGTGGTGCGTGGGGGAGGCCCACGGTGAGGTGCTGCTCGAGCGGCTGCGCACCCGGCACGGCGTCGCGGTGACCACCGTGCCGGTGCGGGTGCCCATGGTGGAGACCCTCGCCGGCCCCGCGCGGGCCACCGGCCGGCTGGTCAAGCAGTCCGGCGGGCACGGGCAGTACGCCGTCGTCGTGGTGGAGGCCGAGCCCGGGGAGCCGGGGTCGGGCATCACCTTCGAGCAGCGCGTCATCGGCGGCGCGGTCCCGTCGCAGTACCACGGCAGCGTGGAGAAGGGGATCCGCGCGCAGGCGGCCAAGGGCGTCCACGACGACCGGCCGCTGGTCGACGTCCGGTTCGTCCTCGTCGACGGCAAGGCCCACTCGGTGGACTCCTCCGACGCGGCCTTCCAGTCGGCCGGGGCGCTGGCCGTGCGGGAGCTGGCCGCCGCCGCCGGCACGCAGGTCCTCGAGCCGTGGTGCGAGGTGGCGGTGACGGTGCCCGCCGAGCACGTCGGCGCGGTGATGAGCGACCTGTCCGCCCGCCGCGCGCGGGTGACCGGCAGCGACGCCGACCCCGACCGGGACCGCACCACCGTGCGCGCCGAGGTGCCCGAGCTGGAGCTGCTCGGCTACGCCGGGGCGCTGCGCTCGGTCAGCCACGGCACCGGGTCGTTCACCCGCCGCCCGCTGGGTCACGAGCCCGCGCCGGCGTCGCTCGTCGCGGTGCCCGTCTAGCGTCGGCCCCGCTGCGGAGCCCCGGAGGGGCCCCGTCCGGAGGCTCGCCGCGAGCTCGCGAGTGGTGAGGGGGACGGGGTCCTTCTACTAGCCTCGGGCACGGTGTGCAGCGGGGTGGAGGAGCAGTGACGTCGTCGCAGGGGCCGTCGGCCGCCGTGCCGGTGTCCGGCGTCGACCGCAACACGCTGCCCCGCCGCGTCTGGACGGTGCCCAACGCCCTGTCGGTGCTGCGGCTGCTCGGCGTCCCGCTGTTCCTCTGGCTGCTGCTGGGCCCGGAGGCCGACGGGTGGGCGGTCGTCGTCCTCATGGTCGCCGGCGTCACCGACTACGCCGACGGCAAGCTCGCCCGGGTGCTGGGGCAGTCCAGCCGGCTGGGCGCGCTGCTCGACCCCGCCGCCGACCGCCTCTACATCGTCTCGACCCTGATCGCCTTCGTGCTCCGCGACGTCGTGCCGCTGTGGTTCGTGGCGCTGCTGGTGGGCCGCGAGCTCGTGCTCGGCGTCATGCTGCTGGTGCTGCGCCGCCACGGCTACCCGCCGCTGCAGGTCCACTACCTGGGCAAGGCGGCCACCTTCATCCTGCTCTACGCCTTCCCGCTGCTGCTGCTCGCCGACGGGGACGGGGCGCTGGTCGCCGTCGTCACCCCGGTGGCCTGGGCGCTGACCATCTGGGGTGGCGCGCTCTACCTGCTCGCCGGCGTGCTCTACGTCGTCCAGGTGCTCGCCCTGGTGCGCGCCGAGCGGGCCGTCCCGGTCCGGGCGGGCACCGCGCCCCGTCCCGCGCCGTGACCGCCCCCCGCGGCGGCGGGGGCGTGCGGTCGATGGGCGCCTCGCTGCTCGACCAGGTGCTCGCCGAGACCCTCGACCCGGCCTACGCCCGGGCCGCCCGGGTCCGCGCCGCCCGCGGGGACGACGTCGGACCCCCCTGGCGGCGCCGGCTGGGCCCCGCGGCGGTCGCGCTCACCATGGTCGCCGCCGGCGTGCTGGCCGCGGTGACCTGGCACCAGGCCGCCTCGGGCGCCGAGGGCCGCCAGGAGGTGCGCGCCGCGCTGGTCACCGAGATCGAGGCCCAGTCGGCGACCACCGACGGCCTCGCGGCCGAGCTCGAGGCGCTGCGCCGGCGGGCCACCGGCGCGCGCGAGGACGCGCTGGCCGCCACCGCCCAGGGCCAGCGCGCCATCGACGACCTCGACGCCGCCGAGCGGGCCGCCGGCCTGGTGCCGGCGACCGGGCCGGGGCTGCTGGTCACCCTGGCCAATGCGGAGCCCGACGCCGACTCCGACCCGGTCGGCGGCGCGGGCAGCGAGGACAGCCGCGGCCGGGTCCAGGACGGTGACCTGCAGCTGGTGGTCAACGCGCTGTGGGCCTCCGGCGCCGAGGCGGTGTCGATCAACGGCCAGCGGCTGGGCCCGACGACGGCCATCCGCTTCGCCGGGGAGGCGGTCCTCGTGGACTTCCGCCCGGTCACCAACCCCTACGAGGTCAGTGCCATCGGCGACCCGGACGAGCTCCGGTCGCGGTTCCTGGCCAGCCCCGAGGTCGGCGCGCTCGCCGTCGTCTCGGACCTGTACGGCCTGCGCTTCGAGTTCGCCGAGGAGGACGAGCTGTCCGTGCCCGCCGGGGGAGTCCCCGAGCTGCGATCCGCCGCCCCGGCCGGAACGGGGGGCTGAGGCGTGCTGCCCGTGATCGGCCTGGCCGTCGGCATCGTCCTGGGCCTGGTGTTCGACCCGACCGTGCCGGTGGGGCTGCAGCCCTACCTGCCCATCGCGGTGGTGGCCGCGCTCGACGCGGTCTTCGGCGGGGTCCGGGCGCGGCTGGACGGCATCTTCGACGCGAAGGTGTTCGTCGTGTCCTTCGTGTCCAACGTCGTCGTCGCCGGGCTGATCGTCTTCCTGGGCGACCAGCTGGGGGTCGGCGCCCAGCTGTCGACGGCGGTCGTCGTCGTGCTGGGCATCCGCATCTTCGGCAACGCCGCGGCCATCCGCCGGCACGTGTTCCGGGCATGAGCGACACCCCGCGTCCCGACGACGCCGACCGGCCCGCACCTCCGGTCCAGGAGTCCGCTCCGCCGGTGGAGGCACCCCCCGGGGAGCCGGCCATCGTGGAGCCGGCCGCCGAGGAGCCGGCCATCGTGGAGCCGGCCGCCGAGGAGCCGGCCACCGAGGAGCCGGCCACCGTGGAGCCGGCCGCCGAGGAGCCGGCGACCGAGGAGCCGGCCGCCCCGCCGGTGCCCGGCCCGGCCCGGCGCCGGCAGCGGCGGGTCGCCGCCGCGCTGATCGCCGTGCTCACCCTGCTGCTGGGCTTCGCCATCGCCGTGCAGGTGCGCAACACCGACACCGGGGAGGCGCTGGCCGCCGCCCGCGAGGAGGACCTCGTCGGCATCCTCGACTCCCTCGACGCCCGCGAGGCGCAGCTGCGCGAGCAGATCGCCGACCAGCGCGCCGCGCTGCGCGAGCTGTCCGACACCGACAGCCGCACGGCCGCCGCCCTGGAGAACGCCGCTGAGCGCGCCGACGCGCTGGCCGTCCTGAACGGGACCGTCGCCGCCGAGGGCCCGGGGCTGGTGATGACCATCCGCGACCCGCAGGGCCGGGTGCGCGTCGCCGACCTGCTCGACGCCGTCCAGGAGCTGCGCGGCGCGGGCGCGGAGACGATGCAGATCGACGGCGTCCGGGTCGGCGTGTCGACCGCCGTCACCGGGGAGCCGGGCGCCCTGCGGGTCGACGGCCGGCCGGTGACCGCACCCTACGAGGTCGTCGTCATCGGCTCGCCCCAGGACCTGCAGACGGCGATGAGCATCCCCGGCGGCGTCGTCGACCGGGTCGGCCGGCAGGGCGGCAGCGTCGACGTCGAGCAGCGCGACCGCGTCCTGGTCGACGCGTTGCGGCCGCTCGACGAGCCTCAATACGCTCAACCGCAGCCGGGCGACTGACCCGCACCCACACCACCACGACCTCCCGGAGACGACGCCGCATGACCACGCCCGACGACCGCCGCTACACCGACCAGCACGAGTGGGCGCTCGTGCAGGGGGGCGGGGACAGCGGCACCGTGGTCCGCGTCGGCATCACCGACCACGCGCAGGACGCCCTGGGCGACATCGTCTTCGTGCAGCTGCCCGAGGTCGGCGCCGAGGTGACCCCCGGCAACCCGATCGGCGAGGTGGAGTCGACCAAGTCGGTCTCCGACGTCTACTCGCCGGTGGCCGGCGTCGTCTCGGCGGTCAACGAGACCCTCACCGACACGCCCGAGACGGTCAACGCCGACCCCTACGGGCAGGGCTGGCTGGTCGAGATCACCGTGTCCGGGAACGGCGCCGACCCCACCGCCGACCTGCTCGACGCGGCCGCCTACCAGGCGCTGGTCGACGCCTCCTGACCACCCCCGGGTCCCCGGAGGGACCCCCCGCGATCACTATGCTGCCCTCGGGAACGGGCCCCGCCCCGACCCGCTGGGACTGCTGTGACGTCGCCCCGACGACCGGTTGACCCTCGGGTCGACCGCTGGTTCCATGACCAACGGCCCGCCGTGCCCCGTGCGGCGGCCGACCCACGAACGGACCGTCCGGTCCGTCGTCCGCCGGCCGCCCGCGGCAACCCCCTCGCCCGCGGCGGTGCCCCCTGCACCGGAGGAGACAGACGTGCACTGCACTCGCTGTGGCCACGACAACCCCGAGGGCAGTCGCTTCTGCGCGCAGTGCGGCGCCGCCCTCTCCCAGGAGCGCGTGGGCGAGTCGACCAGCGTGATCCCCAAGGTCGGCGGCGAGGACTCCGGTGAGGTCCCCGAGGTCTCCGAGCCCGCTCCCGACGCGCACGCCGGCGCCGTGGAGTCGCTGCCGGCCGGGTCGGCCCTGCTGGTGGTCAAGCGCGGCCCCAACGCCGGCAGCCGCTTCCTGCTCGACCAGGACGTGACCACGGCCGGCCGCCACCCGGACAGCGACATCTTCCTCGACGACGTGACCGTCAGCCGCCGCCACGTGGAGTTCCACCGCGAGGGCAGCGGCTTCTCCGTCCACGACGTCGGCAGCCTCAACGGCACGTACGTCAACCGCGAGCCGGTCGACGTCGCGACGCTGGCCGGTGGCGACGAGGTGCAGATCGGCAAGTTCCGCCTCGTCTACCTGACCGGCCCCCGCACCGGCGAGCCCGCCGCCCGCTGAGCCGGTGCCCGGAGCGCCCGCCAGCGCGTCCGGGGACGGCGCCGCCGACGCGCGTGCCCCGCGCCTGACCATCGGCGCGGTGCTGACCGCCCTGCGCGACGACTTCCCCGACGTCACGATCAGCAAGATCCGGTTCCTCGAGAGCGAGGGCCTGGTCTCCCCGCAGCGGACGCCGTCGGGGTACCGGAAGTTCTCCCGGGCCGACGTCGACCGGCTGCGCTACGTGCTCACCGCGCAGCGCGACCACTACCTGCCGCTGCGGGTGATCAAGGAGCACCTCGACGCGCTCGACCGCGGGCTGCCGGTGCCCGGCACCGGCCCCGCGGCGCCCGGCACCACCGCGTCCGGCAGCACCGCGCCGGGCCCGGCCGCCGACGAGCGGCCGGCCGGGCGGCCGGCCGACCGCCCGGCCGCGTCGGCCCCCGCCGGGCCGCCCGCCGAGCGCCCGCCGATGCCCGCCGACGAGTTCGCCCGGGCGGCGGGCCTGGAGCCCGGGCAGCTGGCCGACTGCGTGCAGTACGGCCTGCTGGCCCCCGACGCCGACGGCCGCCACCCGGCCGGCGACCTGCCCATCGCGCAGGCCGCCGCCGGCCTGGCCCGGCACGGCATCGAGCCGCGCCACCTGCGGGTGTTCCGGACCGGCGCGGAGCGTGAGGCGGTGCTGGTCGAGCAGCTGCTCGCGCCGGTGCTGCGGTCGCGCTCGGAGGACGCTCGGGCCCGCGCCGCCGAGGACCTGGCGCAGCTCGCCGGCCTGTCCGCGCAGCTGCACCGGGCCTTGCTCGAGGCACGCCTCCGGGACCTCCTGCGCCCCTGAGTGCGGCGTACGGTGGACCTGCCGCCGGAGGCCGCCCGTCCGCGCCGACCCGGCGTCCACCCGTACGCCGCAGCTGAGGGAGCAAGACCGTGCAGGAACTCAGAGTCGTCGGGGTCCGGGTCGAGCTGCCCGGCAACCAGCCCATCCTGCTGCTCAAGGAGACGCAGGGGGAGCGCTACCTGCCGATCTGGATCGGGGCGGTGGAGGCCGCGGCGATCGCGTTCGAGCAGCAGGGGGTGCGGCCCGCGCGGCCGATGACCCACGACCTGCTGCGCGAGGTCGTGCGCACCCTCGGGGCCGAGCTCGAGGCGGTCAACATCACCGAGATGCGCGACGGCATCTACATCGCCGAGCTGGTCTTCGGCGACGACCGGGTGGTCAGCGCCCGGCCCTCGGACGCCGTCGCCCTCGCCGTGCGCACGGGGGCGCCCATCTACGGCGCCGAGGAGCTGCTCGACGAGGTGGGGATCGAGATCCCCGACGAGCAGGAGGACGAGGTCGAGAAGTTCCGCGAGTTCCTCGACCAGATCTCGCCCGAGGACTTCGGCGCCGGGTCCGGTTCCGGCGGCTCCTGACCGGGCGGGGCGGGTGGGACCCCGCCCGTCCCGTCCGTCACACGCGTCCCGACCGGCGCGGACGGGCTACAGCAGCGCGACGCACCTGCCGATACCACCCCTCTGGGGTGCTTGCGGCGACACGCCGCCCGCGTCAGTTGACCGCCCTGGGGGCCCGGCTTACGGTCGCGGACAACACCGGTGTGATCCGTGGGGAAGCGGATCTGACCGGGACGCCCGCCGCGACCGTGGCGGCACGCGAAGGAGGACCGCTGACGTGAGCGACCAGAGCGAGGGCTCCCAGGGTCAGCTCTTCAGCGACGCCGCCGTCGGGGCACCGGACTACGACCAGGTCGACAACGACCTGGTCGGGTACCGCGGCCCGACGGCGTGTGCCGCGGCCGGGATCACCTACCGCCAGCTCGACTACTGGGCCCGTACCGGACTGGTCGCACCCTCGGTGCGCAGCGCCACCGGCTCGGGGACTCAGCGGCTGTACTCGTTCCGCGACATCCTGGTGCTCAAGGTGGTCAAGCGGCTGCTCGACACCGGGGTGTCGCTGCAGAACATCCGCAGGGCCGTCGACCACCTGCGCAACCGCGGCACCAAGGACCTCGCCAACGTCACGCTGTTCTCCGACGGCGCGACGGTCTACGAGTGCACCTCGGCCGAGGAGGTCGTCGACCTGCTCGCCGGCGGCCAGGGCGTGTTCGGCATCGCCGTGTCCGGCGCGCTGCGCGAGCTGTCCGGGGAGCTGGCCGAGCTGCCCGCCGAGCGGCTCGACGGCGCCCCGCTGCACGCGGCCGAGGACGAGCTGGCGCAGCGTCGTCAGCGCCGCGCGCAGACCGCCTGACCCACCGCGGGCCGCCCGGACCGCACCGCGGCCCGGCGCCGCGCCGCGCCCCACTGCCGGCGTTGCTCGCGCCGTGCCCGTGCGGCAGCACCCCCGCTGCGCGGGGACGACCGGCGATCCGGCCGGGACGGCGGTGCGGATCCCGCTGGTAGCGTCGGGACAATGGCGGACGCTGCTGCTGGCCCCCTCCCGTCACTGTCCGCGCTGAGCCCGGCGGGCTCGTTCGCGGCCCGGCACATCGGCCCCCGCGCCGACGAGACCGCCGCGATGCTCGAGACGGTCGGCTTCGACTCGCTGCGGTCGCTGGTCGACGCGACCGTCCCCGAGGTGGTGCGCGACCGCGACGACCTGACCCTGCCCCCGGCCGCCGACGAGGCCGCCGTGCTCGCCGAGCTGCGCGAGCGGGCCGCGGCCAACGAGGTCAGCGTCCCGATGATCGGCCTGGGCTACTCCGGCACGGTCACCCCGGCGGTGATCCAGCGCAGCATCCTGGAGAACCCCGCCTGGTACACCGCCTACACGCCCTACCAGCCCGAGATCAGCCAGGGCCGGCTCGAGGCGCTGCTCAACTTCCAGACGATGGTCGCCGACCTCACCGGCCTGCCCGTCGCCGGCGCCTCGATGCTCGACGAGGCCACCGCCGCGGCCGAGGCGATGACCCTGGTCCGCCGCGCCGGGCGCGCCCGGGCCGGCGCCGTCTTCGTCGTCGACGCCGACACGCTGCCGCAGACCCTCGCGGTGCTCGAGACCCGCGCCGAGCCGCTGGGCATCGGCCTGCACGTCGCCGACCTGTCGCAGGGCTGGCCCAACGACCTGCCCGAGGCCGGCGCGTTCGGCGTCCTGGTGTCCTACCCCGGCGCCAGCGGCGCGGTCCGCGACCACCGGGCGCTGGCGCAGGCCGCGCACGCCGCGGGCGCGGCGGTCGTGGTGGCCGCCGACGTGCTGGCGCTGACCCTGCTCGAGGCGCCCGGGGAGTGGGGTGCCGACGTCGCCTGCGGCAGCACCCAGCGCTTCGGCGTCCCGCTGGGCTACGGCGGGCCGCACGCCGGCTACCTGTCGGTGCGCGAGGGCCTGGCCCGCCAGCTGCCCGGCCGGCTGGTCGGGGTGTCGGTGGACGCCGACGGCGACGTCGCCTACCGGCTGGCGCTGCAGACCCGCGAGCAGCACATCCGCCGCGAGAAGGCGACGAGCAACATCTGCACCGCCCAGGTGCTGCTCGCCGTCATGGCCGGCACCTACGCCGTCTACCACGGGCCCGAGGGCCTGACCGCGATCGCCGCCCGCGTGCACCGCAGCGCGCTGGCGCTGGCCGGCTGGCTGCGCGCCGGCGGCGTGGAGGTCGTGCACGACGCCTTCTTCGACACGGTGCAGGCGCGCGTGCCCGGCCGGGCCGACGAGGTGGTCGTCGCCGCCGCGGCGCGCCGCATCGACCTGCGCCGGGTGGACGCCGACACCGTGGCGGTGGCCTGCGACGAGACGACGACGCCGGCGGTGCTGCGCGAGGTGGCCGCGGCGTTCGGCGTGGCCGCGGACGACGCGGCGCTGGACGACGACGGCCCCGACGCCCTGCCCGACGCGCTGCGCCGGCGCACCCCGTTCCTCACCCACCCGGTCTTCTCCGCGCACCGCTCGGAGACGGCGCTGATGCGCTACCTGCGCGCGCTGTCGGACAAGGACCTGGCGCTCGACCGCACGATGATCCCGCTGGGCTCGTGCACGATGAAGCTCAACTCCGCCGTCGAGATGGCCGCGATCACCTGGCCGGAGTTCGCCGGGCTGCACCCCTTCGCGCCGGCCGGGCGGGCCCGCGGCTACCGGCGGCTGATCGACGAGCTGTGCACCTGGCTGGCCGAGATCACCGGCTACGCCGCCGTGAGCGTGCAGCCCAACGCCGGCTCGCAGGGCGAGTTCGCCGGGCTGCTGGCCATCCGCGGCTACCACCGCTCGCGCGGTGAGGAGCACCGCGACGTCTGCCTGATCCCGAGCTCGGCGCACGGCACCAACGCCGCCAGTGCGGTGATGGCCGGCATGCGGGTGGTCGTGGTGGCCTGCGACGAGGCCGGCAACGTCGACCTCGCCGACCTGCGGGCCAAGGTCGACCAGCACGCCGTCCGGCTGGCCGCGATCATGGTCACCTACCCGTCGACGCACGGGGTCTTCGAGACCGACATCCGCGACATCTGCGCGGCGGTGCACGACGCCGGCGGCCAGGTGTACGTCGACGGCGCCAACCTCAACGCGATGGTCGGGCTGGCCCGGCCGGGGCGCTTCGGCTCCGACGTCAGCCACCTCAACCTCCACAAGACGTTCTGCATCCCGCACGGCGGCGGCGGCCCGGGCGTCGGCCCGATCGGCGTCCGGGAGCACCTGGTGCCCTTCCTGCCGGGGCACCCCCTGGTCGACACCGGCGGGCAGGGCCCGGCGGTGTCGGGGGCGCCGTGGGGGTCGGCCGGGATCCTGCCGATCTCGTGGGCCTACCTGCGGCTGATGGGCCCCGACGGGCTGCGGCGGGCCACTGAGCACGCGGTGCTGGGCGCCAACTACCTCGCCGCCCGGCTGCGCGAGCACTTCCCGGTGCTCTACACCGGCGCCGGCGGGCTGGTCGCCCACGAGTGCATCCTCGACCTCCGCCCGCTGACCCGGGCGACCGGCATCACCAACGACGACGTCGCCAAGCGGCTGGTCGACTTCGGCTTCCACGCGCCGACGATGAGCTTCCCGGTGGCCGGCACGCTGATGGTCGAGCCCACCGAGAGCGAGGACAAGGACGAGCTCGACCGGTTCGTCGAGGCGATGGTGACCATCCGCGGCGAGATCGAGCAGGTGGCCACCGGCGGGTACGACCGCGAGGACAACCCGCTGCGCAACGCGCCGCACACGCTCAAGATGCTCGCCGGCGACTGGGACCGGCCCTACGACCGGGCCGCCGCGGTATTCCCGGTGTCCTCGCTGACCACCCGTGGCTACCTGGCCCCGGTGCGCCGGATCGACCAGGCCTTCGGCGACCGCAACCTGGTCTGCTCCTGCCCGCCGCCGGAGGCGTTCGCCGAGCCGGAGCCCGCGCACGCGCCGCAGACGCACGTGCCCGACCGCGGCGAGGGCGCCCCCGACGACCTCGGCACCGCCGCCGACGTGGTGGGCGCAGGCCAGGCCTAGTCCCCGCGAGACCTGCCCACCGGGGGGCGTCCCGCGCCCGGGAGCCCCCGCTGTGCGCAGATCTCGCGCTCAGGGCAGCGGGGTGCGGCCGGCGGCCGAGGCGATGCCGAGCCAGGTGTGCCGGTTGCCCGCCCAGCACCAGCCGACCTTGGCCGTGCCCCGGCGCTGCGGTCCGTCGCGCCCGGTGCCGTTGCTGATCCACAGCGCCGGCGTGCGGGCGTCCAGCGACCCGTCCGGCCGCCGCAGCCGGGAGCAGATGGTCATCGTGCAGGCGTTGCGCTCGAGCACCTCCGGGCACTGCAGCAGCCAGGTCAGCCCCTCGGTCACGGTGAGCGGCGTCCGCCCGGCCGCACGGATCCGCGGCAGCGTCTCGTCCGGACTGCAGTTGCGGTGGGCGTCGCCGCGGTCGGGGTCGCGCAGCGCGTAGGCCGGGCCCGGTGGCGGGTCGGCGTCGGCCGCCGGCGTGAAGTCGTCGAGGTCGGTCATGTCCACGACCACGAACGCGGGCCGGTCCCGCCAGCGCACCGCGGGCACCAGCGCCGAGGCCGGCACCCGGTCGGGCGCGAGCACCAGCAGCGCGTCGCGGGGGCACCCGGCGGCGGCCGCCCGCAGCCCGGCGGCGGAGAGCCCGACGCGCTCGTGCAGGCCCAGGGCGACCAGCCGGTCGGCCTGGGCGGCGGGGGAGGGCAGCGTCAGGGGGACGGCGCGGGTCACGGGACACCTCCGGGGAGGGGACGGCGGACCGATCGGCAACGCACGGGGGTCCGCTCCGGTTCCTCCCGACGACGGGTCGACGCCCTCCCGCCCCCGGGGGGACGATCGGCGGCATGGGGCGCAGCGGGCGGCGGGGACGGACCACGACGGCACGGCCGACGACGGCACGGGCCGCGACGGCGTGGGCGGCCCTGGCGGCCGGCGCGCTGCTGACCGCCGGGTGCGCGGGCGCTCCCGACGCCGCGGCCCCGGTCGGCCCGGCGGCGACCACCTCTGCGTCGGGTGCGGCGTCGGCCGACGACCTGCGCGACCGGCTGCTGCCCGCCGCGGACTTCGGCGCCGACGCGACCGTCGTCGGCGTCACCCTGGAGCAGGCCGGCACGGGCCTGTCCGGCCTGCTGGGGGACCGGCACGGCGGTGCCGGCGGGGACGCGGCGGCCCCCACCGTCGAGCCGGCGCCGTGCGGCTCGGCGCTCGAGGCGCTGTCCGCAGCCGGTGGCGGGGACGGTGCGGGCGACGCGCCCGTGCTGGCGGGCCAGGCGGCGCTGGGGCCGCAGGCGCGGACGCTGCAGGTGCTCTCCGAGTCCCCCGCGCTCGCCGGCGTGCAGCTGCCGGTCGACCAGCTCCTGGCGGCCTGCGCGACGGTCACGGTGACCGCGGCGGACGGGCAGAGCGCGACGATCGGGCTGGCCGAGCTCGACGCCCCCGAGCTGGGGGACGCGAGTGCCGCGCTGCGGGTGACGGTCGACCGGGCGGGCCAGGACACCCTGACCGCGCTGGTCGGTGTCGTGGTGGACGGGAGCCGGGGGCTGCTGCTGGCGCAGACGGGCGCGCCGGGCGCGGGCGCCCCGGACGAGGAGGCCTTCACGGCGCTGCTCGGCGACGCCGTCGAGACCGCCGCCGGCTGAGCGCAGGGCGCCCCCGGGGCCTGCGGACCCCGGGAGCGCCCGGTGACGCGCTGGAACGCCCCCGCAGGAGGGTCCTGCGTCAGGCCGGGACGAGTCCGGTGCGCCACTCGTGGTGGTCGGGGACGGCGCGGCCGTCGGGGAGCAGCTCGCCGTCGTCGTCGAAGAGGACGACGCCGTTGCACAGCAGGCTCCAGCCCTGCTCGGGGTGGCTGCTCACGACGGCGGCGAGGTCACGCGCCTCGCTGCTGGGGTCGGGGCACGGGGTGGGGTGTACGCACATCAGGATCGACTCCCGATCGGCCGGCGGGGAGGCCGGGGTGACTGGTGGTGAGCGTCCGACTACCGGACGTTCCGAGTGTGCGCCGCCGATCTGGCTTGGTGCGGTGACGAACCTCACGACCTGACCCCAACGGGTCGTCAGCACCTGCCAGGGCGGGTGGCGGCCGGAGCGACGACATCGACTTCCCCCTGTACCGTTATCCCCAACACAACTGCGCGCACAACGGTTTGGACAGCGCGATGGGGACACCGAAGGAGGGGGAGTGGACGTCACAGCTTGCGGAGCAGGACGCGGCGCACCGAGTGGTCGGCCGCCTTGTGCAGCACCAGCCGGGCGCGGGACCGGGTGGGCGCGATGTTCTGCCGCAGGT
Source organism: Geodermatophilus tzadiensis (assembly GCF_003002915.1). GTDB lineage: Bacteria > Actinomycetota > Actinomycetes > Mycobacteriales > Geodermatophilaceae > Geodermatophilus > Geodermatophilus tzadiensis. Next base: position 15,438 of record NZ_PVTG01000013.1, read on the forward strand.
TGGGGCCGTTCACCGCGTCCCAGATCGACAGGGCGGTGGCGCGGGCGTCGTCGTCGCTGAGGCCGGCGTAGCGGTGGAAGTAGGCCGAGGAGTCGGCGAAGGCGGTGCGCCGCAGCGCGAGGAACCGCTCCACGTACCACTGCTGGACGTCGGACTCGGCGGCGTCGACGTAGACGGAGAAGTCGAAGAAGTCCGACAGGAACACCTCGGGCACCCGGCCGTCGTCGCGGCGGCCGGCCTGCAGCACGTTGAGCCCCTCCAGCACGAGGATGTCGGGCCGGTCGACCACCTGGCGCTGTCCGGGCAGCACGTCGTAGCTCTGGTGGGAGTAGACCGGCGCGCTGACCTCGCCGCGGCCGGACTTCACGTCGGCGAGGAAGCGCACCAGCGCCCGCCGGTCGTAGCTCTCGGGGAAGCCCTTGCGGGTCAGCAGCCCGCGCTGCTCGAGGACGGCGTTGGGCCACAGGAACCCGTCGGTGGTGACCAGGTCGACCCGCGGCGAGCCCGGCCCGGCGGCCAGCAGCGTCTGCAGCAGGCGCGCGGTGGTGCTCTTGCCGACGGCGACGCTGCCGGCGACGGCGATGACGTAGGGCACCTTGGCGGTGGTGTCACCGAGGAAGCGGCTCTGCGCGGCCCACAGCCGTTGGCTGGCGGTGACGTGCAGGGCGAGCAGCTCGGCCAGCGGCAGGTAGACGGTGGCGACCTCGCGCAGGTCGATGCGGTCGCCGAGGCTGCGCAGCGCGCGCAGGTCGGCCTCGTCCAGCGGCAGCGTCCGGTCGCCGGCCAGCGCCCGCCACGTGGCGCGGTCGAACGCCGCGTAGGGCGAGATCTGGGTACGGGTCCCTGCCGTCACGCCGCCCATCGTGCCGCCCGTGCTCCTGCGGGCGGGTCGCCGGGGTCCCCCCTCGGGGGGAGTCCGCGCCGGGGACGGCGTCGCGCGCGGGCCGCCGTCACGGCCCGCGTCTAGGGTGCCGGTGTGCCGCCCCTCCCCGGCCTGCTCGACCGCGTCGAGCAGTACGCCGCCGCCGCGCCGCTGGCCGACGCGCGGATCGTGCCGGTCGGCGCCCTCGACGTCCCGGTCGGCTCGCCGGCCTGGCCCTATCCGGCGCGCCCGCGGCCGGGGACGCGCACCGTGGGGGCCGAGGACGTGCGGCGGGCGGTGGCGCTGCAGGACGAGGCGGGGCTGCCGGCCGCGGTCGAGTGGGTGGTCGAGCGCACGCCGTCGCTGGCGGCCGCCGCCCGCGCGGCCGGTCTGGTGGTGACCGAGTTCCCGCTGCTGGTCGCCGACGACCCGGTCGAGCTGCTGCTGCCGCACGGGGTGCGGCTGTACCTGGTGGGCGCGGAGGACCCGCTGCTGCCCCGGTACCAGGAGTTGCTGGAGTCGGCGTTCGCGCCGGACGTCGAGGCGGCCGGGACCCCGGACGGCGCGGACGCCGAGGACGCGCGCACCGCGGTGCTGCGCGAGCGGGTGGCCACCGGGCGCACGGTGGTGATGGTGGCGACCGAGGACGGCCGGCCGGTGGCGGTCGGCGCCCACCAGCCGGTCGACGTCGGCGGCCGGGAGGTCAGCGAGGTCGTCGGGGTCGCCAGCTCCCCGCGCCGCCGGGGCCGCGGCGTGGGCGCGGCGCTGGCCTCGGCGCTGGTGGCGCACGCCCGCGAGACCGCCGACCTGGTCTTCCTCACCGCCGGCGACGACGACGTGGCCCGCACCTACGAGCGGGTCGGCTTCGCGTGGCTGGGCGCCACCGGCGTGGCCGACCGGCCCGCCCCGCGCTGAGCCCGGTGCGCGCCGTCAGCCGGCGGTCGGCGACGGCAACGCGGCAGCGGCCGCGGTGAGCGCGGCCGTCGCCCGCGCGTAGGACACCCCGCGGGGCACCTCGCTGAGCAGCACGACCACCCGGCTGCCGACGATCCCCACCGAGTGCAGGTGCCGCTGGCCGCTCAGGCAGCACATCCAGCCCTGCTTGACCGCGGTGGACGGCGGCGCGGTGCCGAAGACACCGAAGCGCTGGTCGAACCCGTCGGCGGCGACCGGGGTGGCGCTGCGCATCCAGGTCAGCAGCGTGGCGGCGTCGGCGGGGTCGGCGACCAGACGCAGCGTGCCGAGGAAGCGGGCCAGGTCGCGGGCGGTGGTGGTCGTCTCGCCCCACTGGCTCGGGTCGGCCGGGGGAGCGGTGCCGCTCAGGCCGTAGCGGGCGGCCACGTCGCGCACCATCTGCGGGCCGCCGAAGCGGTCCCACAGCTCCGAGGCGGCCGGGTCGTCGGACGCGCTGACCATGTCCTGCAGCAGCCGCCAGTCCCGCTCCCCGAGGGTCACGGCGCCGGTGCGGGCCCGGTGCAGCAGGTCCTCGGCGAGGAACAGCTTGACCAGCGAGGCGGTGGGGAGGGGCTGGGCGGCCGCGGTGCCGTTGTCGGCGGTGCGCAGCACGAACCGGCTCCCGGGGCCGTCCAGCGCCGGCTGGGAGAGTCCGGGGGCGGCGGGGACCAGGGCGGAGACCGCGACGGCGAGCGTGCTCCCGGGGACGTCGTAGGCGCCGACCACGGCGGGCACCAGCCCCGGCGACGGGGCCCGGGCCGGCGGCGCGGCCGCGGCGCGGCCGGGACCGCCGAGGAGCATCGAGGCCAGGAGCACGGCCAGCACGATCACGGGGACGAGCACGCGCCGCGACGCCGGACGGGCCGGCACGGGGGGCTCGGGGGCCGGCCGGGGGAGCTCCCGGGACACCATGATCCCTGGATACCCGGTGCCGGCCCCGCGCGCGGCCCCCGTCGGGGGACGATCCCGTTACCCTTTCGTGTCCTGACGGAGCGTCGTCACTCCTGGGAGTAGACCGGTACCAGGACAGCGCGGGCCAGGGTGTGCCCGAAGAGGTTGAACCCGTGGAACGCCGGGGAGGCGTCCTCGGGCACGCCCATGTCCTCCACGTCGAGGGCGTGCACCACGGTGAAGTAGCGGTGCGGGCCGTGCCCGGCCGGGGGAGCCGCACCGACGTAGCCGGGGAAGCCCGCGTCGTTGCGCAGCTGCCGTGCGCCGGCCGGCAGCCCCGAGCCCTCCCGGTCGCCGGCGCCGGCGGGCAGCTCGGTGACCGAGGCGGGCAGGCCGGTGACGATCCAGTGCCAGAAGCCGCTGGCCGTCGGGGCGTCGGGGTCGTAGACGGTGACGGCGAACCCCTTGGTCTCCGCCGGGAAGCCCGACCACGACAGCTGCGGGGAGCGGTCCTCACCGCCGGCGCCCATGACCCCGCTCACGTGCGGCATCGGCAGCACCTCACCGTCGCGGACGTCGGTGCTGGTCACCGTGAACGACGGGACCGGGGGCAGGGCGTCGTAGGGGTTCGGGGGCCGCTCGGCCATGGGGGTCCTCTCCTCGGGTCCGGGGCGGCGCGTCCTGCCGCCTCCGCCGACCCTAGTGAAAGGACCCCGCTGCCCCCCACCGCTCGCAGGCTCGCGGCGGGCCCCTGCAGCGGGGCCGGAGGGTGCCGCGCCCCCCGGCGCCGGCACCCGGCAGGGTGCTCGACGGGTCCCCCGCCGCGTGCGCCGGTAGCGTCGTCGCGTGCTCGGACTCCCCGACGGCATCCGTGCCTGTCTCTTCGACATGGACGGCGTGCTCACCCGCACCGCGACGGTGCACATGGCCGCGTGGAAGCGCACGTTCGACGAGTACCTGCGTGCCAGCGACCCGCAGGCGCCGCTGTTCACCCAGCTGGACTACAACCGCTACGTCGACGGCAAGCCGCGGGCCGACGGCGTCCGCGACTTCCTGGCCAGCCGCGGCATCACGCTGCCCGAGGGCAGCCCCGACGACCCGGCGTCCGCGGCGACCGTGCACGGCATCGGCCGCCGCAAGAACGAGCTGCTGCTGGCCGAGCTCGCCGAGAACGGCGTCGAGGTCTACCCCGGCTCGATGGCCTACCTGCGCGCGGCCCGGGACGCCGGGCTGGCCACCGCGGTGGTCACCGCCTCGGCCAACGGCGAGCAGGTGGTCGCCGCCGGCGGGTTCGCCGACCTCATCGACGCCCGCGTCGACGGCGTGGTCACCGCCCGCGAGGGGCTGCGCGGCAAGCCCGCCCCCGACACCTTCCTCGCCGGCGCGCGGGCCCTGGGCGTCGAGCCCGCCGAGGCCGCCGTCTTCGAGGACGCCCTGGCCGGTGTCGAGGCCGGCCGGGCCGGGGCCTTCGGCCTCGTCGTCGGGGTGGACCGGGTGGGCCAGGCCGAGGCGCTGCGCGCGCACGGCGCCGACGTCGTCGTCACCGACCTCGACCAGCTGCTCGACGGCGGTGCCCGGTGACCGAGGGCCGGCCCAGCTTCCCGATCGAGCCGTGGGCGCTGACCGAGATCGGCCTCGACCACGCCTCCCTCGGCGTCCACGAGTCGGTGTTCGCGCTGGCCAACGGGCACATCGGCATGCGCGGCTCGTTCGAGGAGGGCGAGCCGATCGTCGTCCCGGGCACCTACCTCAACGGGTTCTTCGAGGAGCGGCCGCTGCCCTACGCCGAGGCCGGCTACGGCTTCCCCGAGCAGGGGCAGACCGTCGTCAACGTCACCGACGGCAAGCTCGTCCGGCTGCTGGTCGGCGACACCCCGCTCGACCTCGACTACGGCGAGATCGTCGAGCACCGCCGCACCCTCGACCTGCGCCGCGGGGTGCTGCGGCGGGTCACCGAGTGGCGCTCGCCCAACGGGCGCACGGTGAAGGTCACCAGCACCCGGCTGGTGTCGCTGCGGCGACGCTCGATCGCCGCGATCGAGTACTCGGTGGAGTGCACCGACGACCGCGGCGACCTCTACGTGGCGCTGCAGTCGGACCTGCTGGCCAACGAGCCCGTCGACAGCGGCACCGAGGGCGACGACCCTCGCGCGGCCGCCGCGCTGCGCCGCCCGCTGGTCAACGAGCTGGCCGTGGGCCGCGGCCAGCGCGCGGTGCTGGTGCACCGGACGCGGCGCAGCAAGCTGCGGATGGCCGCCGGCATGGACCACGTCGTCGACGTCCCCGACACCGCCACCCAGGACATGGAGGCCGGCGAGGACCTCGCCCGCTTCACCCTCGCCGCCCGGCTGCCGCAGGGCTCCTCGCTCAAGCTGGTCAAGTACCTGTCCTACGGCTGGAGCTCGCGCCGCTCGGCCGCGGCGCTGCGCGACCAGGTGGAGGGCGCGCTGGCGACGGCGAAGCTGGCCGGCTTCGAGCGGCTCATGCGCGAGCAGAAGGAGGTCCTGGACTCCCACTGGGCGCTGGCCGACGTCGAGATCGACGGGGACGGCGAGCTGCAGCAGGCGGTGCGGGTCGGCGTCTTCCACGTCCTGCAGGCGGCCCTGCGCGCCGAGCGCCAGCCGATCCCGGCCAAGGGGCTCACCGGCCCCGGCTACGACGGGCACACCTTCTGGGACACCGAGACCTACGTGCTGCCCGTGCTGACCTACATCGCGCCCGACGCCGTCCGCGACGCGCTGCGGTGGCGGCACTCCACGCTGGACCTGGCCCGCTCCCGGGCCCGCGAGCTCGGCCGGCAGGGCGCCGCCTTCCCGTGGCGGACCATCCGCGGTGAGGAGACCAGCGGCTACTGGCCGGCGGGGACGGCGGCCTTCCACATCAACGCCGACATCGCCGACGCCGTCGTCCGCTACCTGCACGCCACCGGCGACGAGGAGTTCGAGCGCGACTTCGGCGCCGAGCTGCTGGTGGAGACCGCCCGGCTGTGGGCGTCGCTGGGCCACTTCGACGCCGAGGACGGGTTCCGCATCGACGGGGTGACCGGGCCCGACGAGTACACCGCGGTGGTGGACAACAACGTCTACACCAACCTCATGGCGCAGCGGAACCTGCGCGAGGCGGCCGCGGCGGTCGAGCGCCAGCCCGACGTCGCCGGCCGGCTGGAGGTCACCGAGGAGGAGGTCGCCCACTGGCAGCGCGCCGCCCGGCTGATGCGCGTGCCGTGGGACCCGCGCCTGGGCGTGCACATGCAGTCCGAGGCGTTCACCCACCACGAGGAGTGGGACTTCGCCGCGACCCCGCCCGACCACTACCCGCTGCTGCTGCACTACCCGTACTTCGAGATCTACCGCAAGCAGGTGGTCAAGCAGGCCGACCTGGTGATGGCGCTGCACCTGCGCGGCGACGCCTTCACCCACGAGGAGAAGGTCGCCGACTTCGCCTACTACGAGGCGCGCACCGTGCGCGACAGCTCGCTGTCGGCCGCCCAGCAGGCGGTCGTGGCCGCCGAGACCGGGCACCTGGAGCTGGCCTACGACTACTGGGGCGAGGCCGCGCTCACCGACCTGCAGAACCTGCACGGCAACGCCGGGCACGGTCTGCACATCGCCTCGCTGGCGGGGGGCTGGATGATCGCCGTCGCCGGGTTCGGCGGCATGCGCGACCACGACGGCCGGCTGCTGTTCAGCCCGCGGCTGCCCTCGCGGATCGAGCGGCTGCGCTTCCGGCTGGCCTACCAGGGCCGCTGCCTGCAGGTGACCATCGAGAAGGAGCGCACCACCTACTGCCTGCGCGACGGGGAGCCGCTCGACATCCACCACCACGGCCGGCGGGTCACCGTGGGCGACACCGACCTGGTGCTCGACAACCCGCCCGCGCCGGAGGTGGCGCCGGTGTCCCAGCCGCCGGGCGCCGCGCCGCGCCGCCGGGGCAACGGCCGCCGCGACTAGCGGGCGGACCCGGGTGCGGGTCCGTGCTCAGCCCACCAGCAGCCAGGTCGCGGCCAGGGCCAGGGCGGCGACGTCGACGAGCAGGAAGACGGCCACCCACACGACGCCGGGGACGTGGGTGAGCCGGGCGAGCTGGTCGGCGTCAGAGTCCGGGGCGCCCCGGCGGCGCCGTTCGGCCTGCAGCTCGAGCACCGTCCGCGGCGCGGCGAGCAGCAGGAACCAGGTGACGACAGCGGCGAACGCGGCCTGCGCGGCCGCCGGCAGCCAGCCGGTGACGCCGACGAGGACGGCGCCGGTCACCAGCACCGCTCCCAGGCCGAAGAAGTTGCGGATCTGCAGCAGCAGCAGCGCCAGGAGGGCGAGCACGGCCCACAGCACCCCGACCGCGTAGCCGGCCGCCAGCAGCGCGGCGGCGCCGAGACCGAACAGCCCGGGGCCGACGTAGCCGGCCAGCAGGGTGAGCACCATGCCGGGACCGGTGGGGCGTCCGGCGGACACGGTCAGCCCCGAGGTGTCCGAGTGCAGCCGCATGCCGGCCAGCCGGCGGCCCGTGGCGACCGCGGCCAGGCCGTGCGCGCCCTCGTGGGCGATGGTCACCACCGTGCGGGCCGGCCGCCACAGCGCCGGGCTGGCCACCACCACGAGCGCGACCAGGGCGGTCAGCACGAGCACCTCGAGGGGGAGCGACACCTCGGCGGTCGCGCGGGTCCAGAGACGGTCGAGGGCGTCCACGGCGGCGAGTGAACAGCACGACCCTGGAAGCAGGCCGGATAGACGTCATGGGCACCGTGGGTGTCGCTGTCACGGGGACACCCGAGGTCGGCGCCCAACCCTCCCTCTGACCGTTATCCCCAACTAGCTCGCGACAACTGATCACAGGAAAGACAAGCGCGACGAAAACGGGTCGCACTCGCCGAGTGGCGACTGCGACCATCCGCGGACGTGGACGCCGTCGCACCGCTGGGAGCCGTTCCGGCCTTCCTCGGTGTCGTCCTGCTCATCGCGGCGACACCGGGTCCGGCGGTCGCGCTGATCGTGCGCCGTGCCGCGCTGCGGGGGGCAGCCGCCGCGGTGCCCACCGTGCTGGGCCTCGAGGTGGGGCTCCTGGTGTGGGCGCTGCTCGCCGGCGCCGGCGTCGCGGCCGCGGTCGCTGCGTCCGAGGCTGCCTACCTGGTGCTGCGCGTGGCCGGGGCCGTGGTCCTGCTGTGGCTCGGCGGCCGCGCACTGTGGCGCGCGTGCCGAGGGGACGCGGACGCACCCGGGTCCGGCGGGGGAGGGGAGCGGGCCGGCGCGGCCCGACGGGCGTTCGGCGAGGGCGTGGTGGTGCAGCTGGCCAACCCGAAGCTCGCCGTCCTCGTGGTGGCCCTCTACCCGCAGTTCGGATCCGCGGACGGTCATCCGCTGCTCACCGCGGGGGTGCTCGGCCTGCTGCAGGTCGCCGTGGAGTCGGTGCTCTACCTGGCGCTGGCGGCCGGCGTCGGCCGGGCCGGTGCGTGGTTCCGGCGTCCCCGGGTGCGCCGAGGGCTGGACGCCGTCGCCGGCACCGTGCTCGTCGGCATGGGCGTCCGCGTCGCCGGCACGGCCCGCTGAGCCGGGCGACACGTCCGCCCGAGCGCATCCCGCACCAGGAGCTGCCGGGCGGGCAGCATGCGCTGCCGGGACCGGCCGACGGCGGTCGTGCTCCGTTCGCCACCGACTGCACCGTGTACCGTTATCCCTAACAAACTCGCCAACAAACTGGTGAGCGCGCACTCGTCAACAACAGCGACACGCCGACCTTTCCGCCGTCGTGAGGTCGATGGGGTGACCGCTGGGCGTTGCGCGCGTGTCAGGTGTCCCTCCATGGCACGTCGACCGACGCCGGCACCGGAACGCCGGACCGGGGGAGGGCGTCGAGGCACGCGCCGCGGTGACGACCGACCGGCGCGGCGTGCCGCGAGCTGAGCAGAGTGATCCTCCCGAGGACCAGCGGGACGCCCAACCAGGCGTCGATGACGCTCGAGAGGACGCTCACGAGCGGGCCTCCGGCACAGCCGGCCAGCGCGCTCGGCACGACGGCGGCCGTGTCGGCACCGTGGACGGTCTTGGCCGCCAGGTCGCACCCGAAGACGTCCCGGCCGAGCGGGTGCACCACGACGGCGTCTCGAGGGAGGCACCCAGGTCGCAGGACCGCGGATCGGCGGCGGTGGACATGCCCGGCGCCACCGCCATCGCCGCAACACCCTGGTTCGTCGCCGTGACGCAACTGCCCGGTGACCCGGTGCGGGCGCTGTGGTCTCTCGCCACCGCCACCGGAGCTCCACGCGCGGATCCGCACCGACCTCCGCCTCGACCAGCCGCTGGCCGTGCCGTACGGCGTGCACCTGCGCGACCTGGTGACGGGGGACTGAGGCCGGGGTCTGCCGATCCTGCACGCGGACGCCGTCGCGCCCGGGCCGGCCGTCGTCGACGTGCTGACGGTGACGACGCCGGTGAGCGCGCTCGTCGTGGGGCTGGTCGTCGTGGAAGGGTGTTCGGCATGCCCGGCGTCGGTGACGCGATCCTGGGCGCCATCGAGGGTGGTGACCCGGCGCTGCTGGTCGGGCTGGCGACGGTGGTGATCGCCGCGGTCATCGTGACCACCGCGATCGCCGACGTCCTCGAAGCGGCCCTGGACCCTCGGCTCCGCCCGGACACGACGTGACGGAGGAGTGGCTGTCAGGACGTGGTCGAGCGGGGTCCCGACGCCCTGGTTGACATAATGTGCATTATCGGCACGCGATGGAGAGGTGGCAGGAGGGGCTCCGTGGAGCTCCGACGGGCCGCTCCCTGCCGGCCTGATCGACACGTCGACACCCGCGACGACGCCGCGTGTCGACGACCGGAACGTGGTGCGTCGGCCCTTGGCGGCGTGCACCCGAGGCCGGGCGCATCCGTCGTCCCGTGTCGTCGTCCCGTGCCACTTGCAGCATCGCCACCGGTGCAGCGTGCCGTCCTGATGCCCGACGTTCGGCCTGCCGGCTCCCGCCGGCCCGCGGCGTCGACCCGCCTAGGGTCCGTCCCGCCGACACCCGCCCGTCCGGCCGTCACGTCCGGTCCGGGCGTCCGATCGGTCCACCCGGACCTCGGCCGGCCGACGGCCCGCCCCTCCCTGGCACCCACCGACACCACCGTCATTGCGTCACTGTGACGCAATGACGGTGGTGTCGGTCGCTTCGACGGGCGGTCCGTGCGGGTGCTCCGTAGGGTCGACGACATGGAACTCCGACGTCCGATCGCCGCACTGATGACCGCGCTGGCACTGTTCGGCGGCGGTGCCACGCTGACGGCGTGCGGCGACCCGGCCGGCACGGACCGCAACGACGGCACGACCGACGACAGCGAGAACACCAGCGGCGAGGACCCCTCGGAGGAGTCGCAGGACAACCTCCCGGACAACAGCAACCCCGACCCGGGCGCCCCGGAGGACCAGGACGACGACACGCAGGACCCGGACTGACCGGCAGCCCGCGCGGGGACGCGGGGATCAGCCGGCGGCGCGCTCGGTGACCCAGAGCTTGTCCAGCCGGCCCGTGGAGTGCACCAGGTCGGCCAGCGAGCGCTCGAGCTCGGCCTTGGTGTGCCGCTCGGCCAGCAGCGTCTGCACGTCCTCGATGGCGCAGCGCAGCTGGTAGAGCCGGTCCTGCAGGCCGTCGAGCTCGGCGCGCTTGACCAGCACGACGTCGCCGGGCAGGCCGGCCTGGGCGGTGGCGTTGCGCTGCTCGTAGGCGCGCTGCCGGCAGGCCTGCCCGCAGTAGAGCCGGGGCCGGCCGACCGACCCGGCTTGCGGGAGCACCCGGCGGCACCAGCCGCAGCGGCGCTCTGCGCCGCTCCCCTGCCGCCCCTCCACCGGGGCGTCCGTCTCCAGCTGCGTCGTCGTACCGACCGCCTTCCCCACCGTCCTGCGGGCGCGCTGCTCTGCCACGGCCCGCACGGTAGACGGAGCCACCGACAGTCCCGGCGGACACGCCCCGCGACGCGCTGCCGGAGGGCCCGTCCGGCGTGTCGGGCGGCGACGCTAGCGTGTCGGCCGTGCCCCCCGCCCGGTTCGCCTACCTCGACGGACCGACACCGCTGGCGATGGCCCACCGGGGCGGGGCGATCGAGCACCTGGAGAACACCCGGCCGGCGTTCGAGGCGTGCGTGGCCATGGGCTACCGGTACCTGGAGACCGACGTCCGGGTGACCGCCGACGGCGTGCCGGTGGTGTTCCACGACCCGACCCTCGACCGGGTCACCGACCGCACCGGCCGCATCGAGCACCTGCCGTGGGCGGAGGTCGCCACCGCGCGCATCGGCGGCCGGGAGCCGGTCATGCGCCTCGAGGAGCTCTTCGGCGCCTGGCCCGACGTGCGGTTCAACCTCGACATCAAGGCCGCCGGGGTGCTGGCGTCGCTGGTCCCCCTGGTGCGGCGGACCGGGGTGGCCGACCGGATCTGCCTCGGGTCGTTCTCCGACGCCCGGGTGGCCGCGGCCCGCCGGCTGTTCGGCCCCTCGGTGTGCACCTCGCTGGGCCCGCGCGGGGTCGCCGCGCTGCGGCTGTCGTCCTACTCCCCCCGCGCCGCCGGGCTGGTGCGGCTGCCGGCCGGCTGCGCGCAGGTGCCGCTGCAGCTGGGGGGCCGGGCGCTGGTGGACGAGCGGTTCGTCGCCGCCGCGCACGCCCGCGGCCTGCAGGTGCACGTGTGGACGGTGGACACCCCGGAGGAGACCGCGGCGATGCTCGACCTCGGGGTCGACGGGATCATGACCGACCGCCCGGCGATGCTCAAGGACGTGCTGGAGACCCGGGGCCAGTGGACGCCGCGGTGAGCGGGTGGGCCGAGTGGCTGGGCACGGCGGTCCGGGAGTGGCGGCCGACCCCACCGCCGCTGCCCGACCACCTCGAGGGCATCCTGCGCGCCGGCGACCCCGAGTGGTTCGCCCGCGAGCTGGCCATCGCCGCGGCGCCGCCGTGGGAGGTGTGGCTGTTCCTGCTGCGCCGGTTCTCCTGGCTGGTCGACCTCGTCGGCCGGGTCGAGGTCACCGGGTCGATCCCCGAGGAGCTGCGCCGCGGTCCGCTGCTGCTGGCGGCCAACCACGTCGGCGACTTCGACCCGTTCGTCATCGCGGTCGCGCTGTACCGCCTCGGCGTCGTCCCGCGGATCATGGCCACCGGCGGGATCATGGCCGCGCCGGTCGCCGGCCCGCTGCTCGAGCGCGCCGGCGGCATCCGGGTGGAGCGCGGCACCGAGGTGGCCCGGCACGCGGTGCGGGTCACCGAGGTGGCGCTGGTGCACGGCGGGCACGTGGTGGCCTACCCGGAGGGGCGGGTCGGCCTGGCGCCCGACGGCTGGCCCGAGCGCGGCCGCACCGGCATGGCGCGGCTGGCCCTGGGCGTGCGGGTGCCGGTGATCCCGGTCAGCCAGTGGGGTGCCCAGGAGGTGCTGCAGTACGGCAACGACTGGGGCAAGCTGCGCACCCTGGCGCGGTCGCTGGTGCAGCGGCCGGTGCTGCGGGTGCACGTCGGGCCGCCGGTGTTCATGGAGGACCTGGAGGTGGGCCGGGTCGGTGACGCCAACCGGGCCCGGATGCGCATCGCCGCCGCGATCACCCGGGGGCTGGTGCCGCTGCGGGCGGCCGGCCCTGAGCTGCACCCGGACCCGACCCGGCCGACGACGGGTGCGGCGGCCTTCCCCGGCGGCGTCGTCCCCGACGACATCCCGTGACCGGACGGTGCTGGACCGCAACGGTCCCGGCTGACACCCTGCGCTCGTGACCGAGCTGGCGAGGTCACGCGGAAGCACAGCACCGTCGGTCACGACGCCGACGAGCGCAAGCGAGGAGGAGTCGTGACCGCCCCCGTCGCCGCCCGCACCGTCGATCCCGCGCTGCGCCGGGAACGCCTGGGCTGGTACTCCTACGACTGGGCGATGTCGGTGTTCAACACCAGCGTCACCACGGTCTTCCTCGGGCCCTACCTGACGTCGGTGGCCGAGGACGCGGCCGGGCCCGACGGGCGGCTGCCGTTCCTGGGCCTGTCGATCCCGCCGGGCAGCTGGTTCTCCTACGTGCTGTCGGTCTCCGTCGTCCTGCAGGTCGTCGTCCTGCCGCTGACCGGTGCCGTCGCCGACCGCACCGGCCGCAAGCGGCACCTGCTCGGGGCGCTCGCGGCGCTGGGCGCGCTGGCGGCGACCTGCCTGTTCTTCGTCGCCGACGGCCGCTACCTGCTGGGCGCGGCGCTGTTCGTGGTCGCCAACGTCAGCTTCGGCGCGGCGACCGTCGTCTACTACTCGTGGCTGCCCGACCTGGCCGCGCCCGACGAGCGCGACGCGGTGTCCAGCCGCGGCTGGGCGTTCGGCTACGTCGGCGGCGCGCTGCTGCTGGCCGTGCACCTGGGGCTCTTCCTCGGCGCCGGGTCACTGGGGCTGACCGAGGGCGAGGCGGTGCGCATCTGCCTGGCCACCGCGGGCCTGTGGTGGGGCCTGTTCACCCTGGTCACCGTCTCGCTGCTGCGCGACCGCCGGCCCCGGGAGGCCGCCGCCGGGCCGGCGACCAGCGGCTTCCGCCAGCTGTGGGGGACGCTGCGCGAGATGCGGGCGTTCCCGCTGACGCTGTGGTTCCTGGGCGCCTACCTGCTGTTCAACGACGGCGTGCAGACCGTCATCTCGCTGTCGGCGACGTACGCCACCGAGGAGCTGGGGCTGTCCCAGTCGGTGCTCACCGGCGCGATCCTCATGGTGCAGGTGGTCGCCGTGTTCGGGGCGCTGGGCCTGGGCCGGGTGGCGGCGCGCTACGGCGCCAAGCGCACGGTGCTGGGCTGCCTGGTGGCCTGGACGGCGGTGCTGGTGGCCGCCTACACGCTGCAGGAGGGCGCGGTCGCGCAGTTCTACGCGCTCGCCGCGGTGATCGGGCTGGTGCAGGGCGGCACCCAGGCGCTGTCGCGGTCGCTGTTCAGCCACCTGATCCCGGCGGGCAAGGAGGCGGAGTACTACAGCTTCTACGAGATCAGCGACCGCGGGACCAGCTGGCTGGGGCCGCTGGCCTTCGGCCTGACCTACCAGCTCACCGGCTCCTACCGGTACGCGATCATCAGCCTGGTGGTGTTCTTCCTCGCCGGCTTCCTGCTGCTGGTGCGGCTGCCGATGCGCCGCGCGGTGCTCGCGGCGGGCAACACGCCGCCGGAGCGCCTGTGACCGACCCGTCCGTCCCGCCGGCGGCCGTGCCCGCCGCCGGCGACCGCCGCCGCGCGCCCGCACCGGCCCACCTGCGCTTCTTCCACGGCCCGATGGACTGCGGCAAGTCCACCCTCGCCCTGCAGGTCGACCACAACCAGAGCCGCCAGGGCCGCTCCGGGCTGCTGCTGACCCAGGGCGACCGCTCGGCGCGGCCGCTGATCAGCTCCCGGGTGGGCCTGTCGCGCACCGCCGTCGAGGTCGACGCCGGCACCGACCTGCTGCTGCTGGTGCGCAGCCACTGGGCCGAGGGCCGCCGAGTGGACTACCTGATCGTCGACGAGGCGCAGTTCCTCACCCCCGGTCAGGTCGACCAGCTCGCCGAGCTCGTCGACGCCTCGCACGTCGACGTCTACGCCTTCGGCCTGACCACCGACTTCCGCGCCCGGCTGTTCCCGGGCACCCAGCGGCTGCTGGAGGTCGCCGACGACGTGCAGCGCATCCAGGTCGAGGTGCTGTGCTGGTGCGGCCTGCCCGGCCTGCTCAACGCCCGCGTCGCCGACGGCGCCATGGTGCGGTCGGGCGCCACCGTCGTCGTCGCCGACACCGCACCCACCCCCGCCCCCGGGGACGGCGACGGCGACGGTCCCGAGCCCGGCTCGGAGGTGCACTACCAGGTGCTGTGCCGGCGCCACCACGTGCTCGGCCAGCTCGGGCCCACCGCGGCCGGTCCGGGGCAGCTGGCCCTCCCCTGAGTCGGGTGGTCCCCCGACCGGGGGGTGCGCGCAGCGGCCGATACCACTCCATGCGATGATGGGGAACCGACTCAGCGGAATCTCTTCGCGAAATCCGTCGTTGGTCCCTTTCGACTCCCCTGCGCAGTGGGTACTCCCTGCTGCGACGTGGACTCCTGACCGACACCCGAAGCACGAGAGGACGGTGTGCCATGGGCGAGCGTTCCCTGCGCGGCAGCCGACTGGGCAGCGTGAGCTACGAGACCGAGCGGAACACCGCTCCGATCGAGCGGCAGTACGCGGAGTACAAGTGCCCCACGGGTCACCAGTTCACCGTGCCGTTCGCCGACGACGCCGAGGTGCCCGACACCTGGGAGTGCAAGTTCGACGGCGCCGCCGCCAAGCTGGTGGGCGGCAGCGAGCCGGCCCCCAAGAAGGTCAAGCCGCCGCGGACCCACTGGGACATGCTGCTCGAGCGGCGCTCCGTGGAGGACCTCGAGGAGGTCCTCGCCGAGCGCCTCGAGGTGCTGCGCGGCCGGCGGACCCGCGCCAGCTGACACCCGCACCACGCGCGACGGCCCCGGTGGGACACCCCACCGGGGCCGTCGCGCGTCCGGGGACCGGTGAGTTCCCACGCTCCGGCGGGTCTGCACCGGCAGCACCCCACCGAGGAGGACCACCGTGGCGCACCTGATCGCCGGCACGACGATGTCCCTGGACGGCTACGTCGCCGACCCCCACGGGGACTCCGGTGTGCTGTACGCCGACCTCGGTACCCCGGCCGGCAGTGCGTACCTGGCGGCGTCACAGGCCGAGACCGGGGCGGTGCTCATGGGCCGGCGCACCTACGACGGCGCGCCCGACCCCGACTCCTACGCCGACGACTACGAGTACCAGGTGCCGATCGTCGTCCTGACCTCGCGCCCGCCGGCCACCCCGCCGCGGCGCAACGACCGGCTGTGGGTCACCTTCTGCGGCGACCTGCACGAGGCGGTCGGCACCGCCCGGGAGCTGGCCGGGGAGAAGGCGGTCACCGTCGTCGGCGGCGCCGACCTCAACCGCCAGCTGCTCGCCGCCGGCCTGTTCGACGAGCTGCAGGTCGACGTCGTGCCGGTGCTGCTCGGCGGCGGCCTGCGCGCCTTTCCCGGCGTGGCTCCCGGCCGGCTGGAGGCGACCGGCGTCGAGCAGGTGGGCGAGCGCACCTGCCTGCGCTTCCGGCCCCTGCCCTGAGCCCGACCGTCAGGCGCGCGGGCCGGCGTCGACCACGTCGCCGGCCACCTCCCCCTCGATGACGTGCACCCGCGGACCGGCCGCCGTCGCGCCGGGCACCCGGGTGCTGCGCACCCGCACCGGGCCGGCGGGGAGGAGCCCCAGCCGGGCGGCCAGGCCGCGGCCGACCAGCGTGCGCACCAGCGGCCGGGTGGGCGGCAGCAGGCACAGCAGGCCGACGACGTCGCCGAGGAAACCCGGCAGCACCATCAGCGCGCCGCCGACGGCGACCAGTCCCCCGTCCCCGATCGTCCGGCCTCGCTGCAGGGGCCCGCCGCGGGCGTGCGAGCGGAGGGGGGCAGCGAGGTCCTTCAGCTGGCGCGCCATCAGCACCCAGCCCAGCACGGTGGTGGCCAGCGCGACCAGCACGGTCGCGCCGACGCCGATCCAGCTCGCCACCAGCACGAAGACGACGACCTCGGCGAGCGCCCACAGCCCCGCCAGCACCCGTACCCGTCGACCCACAGCCCGTCCCACGGCTCTCCTCGGCCCGGCCTCGCGGGCGGCCCGGGTCCGCCTACCGGACCTCGCTGGACCGCCCGCGGTCGCGGACCCGTCCTGGCACGGCGCGGGGGACCCGGCCCGGCAGGCGGTCGGCCAGCCGGTCCTGCAGGCCCCACCACGTGACCCGCACCAACGCCTCCTCAACGATCGAGGCGGTCATCTTGCTCCTGCCGAACTCACGTTCGCTGAAGGTGATCGGCACCTCGGTCACCCGCGCGCCCGCGCGCACCGCCCGCCAGGCCCAGTCCACCTGGAAGCAGTAGCCCTGGCTGGCCACCTCGTCGAAGGGCAGCCGGTCGACCAGCTCCCCGCGGACGGCGCGGAACCCGCCGGTGGCGTCGGCCAACGGCAGCCGCAGCGCCGAGCGGGTGTAGCGGTTGCCCAGGCGGGAGAGCAGCAGCCGCCGGCGCGGCCAGTCCTCCACCCGCCCGCCGGGCACCCACCGCGACCCGAGCACCAGGTCGGCGTCCTCCAGCGCGGCGAGCAGCAGCGGCAGCTGCTCGGGGTGGTGCGAGCCGTCGGCGTCCATCTCGACCAGGACGTCGTAGCCGTGCGCGCGGCCCCAGCGGAACCCGGCGACGTAGGCCGGGCCGAGGCCGGCCTTCTCCGTGCGCCGCAGCACGTGCACCCGCGGGTCGCCGGCGGCCAGCTTCTCGGCGAGGTCGCCGGTGCCGTCGGGTGAGCCGTCGTCGACGACGAGCGCGTGCGCGGCCGGCACGGCGGCGTGCAGCCGGTCGAGGATCGGCTCGAGGTTCTCCACCTCGTCGTAGGTCGGGACGACGACGAGGACCCGTGAGGGGCCGCTCACCGGCTCCCCCGCCGCGCGCGCACGGCGACGGCGAGCACCGCGCCGGCGCCCAGCGCGGCCAGCACCCACTCGGGGCCGGCGCCCAGGCGCTGCGCGAGCGTGGTGGTGTCGCGCCGGGCGATCTCCTCGACGAACACCGCCGAGGTGAACAGCTGCGACTGGCGCACCAGGGTCCCGTCGGGCGCGATCACCGCGGAGATGCCGCTGGTGGAGGCCAGCGCCACCGAGCGGCCGGTCTCCACCGCCCGCACCTGCGCGGCGGCGACCTGCTGGGCGCTCTCGTCGCTGTAGCCGAAGGTGGCGTTGTTCGTCTGCACGACGAGCAGCTCGGCGCCGGCCTCCACGGTGTCGGCCACCAGGGAGTCGTAGACCACCTCGAAGCAGATGACGTCGCCCACCCGCGCGCCGCCCGTCTCCAGCACGCCGACCTCGCTGCCCCGGGTGAAGTCGCGGCGGACCAGGTCGACCTTGTCGCTGAAGAAGCGGAAGAAGGCGCGGGCGGGCACGTACTCGGCCAGCGGCACCGGGTGGCGCTTGACGTAGGTGTCACCGGGACCGGTCCCCGGCTCCCACACGATGCCGGTGTTGCTCAGGTACTGCCCCGGGCCGTCGACGACGGCGCCGACCAGGATCGGCGCGCCGATCGCGTCGGCGGCGCCGCTGATGGCCCGGGCGGCGTCGGCGTTGGTGTAGGGGTCGATGTCGGAGCTGTTCTCCGGCCAGACCACCAGGTCCGGCTGCGCCCGGTCCCCGGCGGCCACCGCGGCGGCCAGCTGCAGGGTCTGCTGCACGTGGTTGTCCAGCACCGCCCGGCGGCGGGCGTTGAACTCCAGGCCGGCCGCGGGCACGTCGCCCTGCACGACGGCGACGGTGACCGTCGGCCCGCCCGCGGTGAGCGAGCTGCCGGGCAGCGGCAGCCAGGCCAGCCCCCCGAGCAGCGGGACGGCGAGCGCGCCGGCCACCGCCGCGGCCGCCGGGCGCAGCGCCGGTCCGCGGACGGCGGCGAGCACGGCCGCGGCCAGCAGCGCGCCGCACAGCGCGACGGCGAAGCCGACCAGCGGCACCCCGCCGTAGGCGGCCAGCGACAGGAACGGCCCGTCGGTCTGGCTGAACCCCAGCCGGCCCCACGGGAAGCCGCCGAACGGCAGCCGGCCGCGCAGCGCCTCGTCGGCCACCCACAGCGCCGCCGTCCACAGCGGCCACAGCCGCAGCCGCGAGGTGGCCGCCGTCGCCGCGCCCAGCAGCGCGAGGAACAGCGCCTGGGAGACGGCCAGCGCCAGCCACGGGACGGCGCCGACGTAGGTGCCGCTCCACGACAGCAGCGGCACGAAGAAGGCCAGTCCGAACACCAGGCCCAGCCAGGCGCCGCCGCGGGCGCGCTGCCCGTGCACGGCCACGGCCAGGGCGGCGGTGGCCGGCACCGCCAGCAGCGGCAGCGACCATCCCGGGAAGGCCAGCAGCAGCAGGAGGCCGCCGGCCGCGGCCAGCGCGGTGCGCCACGGCACGCGGCGTCGGGCGGCGGGCGGCCGGTCGGGGCCGGTGCGGGGCCGCTGCGTGTCCGGCGCGGCTGCTGCGGGCACCCTCGGCCTCCCCGCGACGTGGTGCTCCGGGCGGGCCCGGGCCTCCGGCTGGCGCCCGCCGCGCGGCGGACGCGGACCACCGCGTGGTCCACCGACCAGCATCCCATCCCCGTGCGCGCTCCCGGCCGACCGACCGGCGGCGTCCCCGGCCCGGGCGGTGCCGGCCGGTCGCTACAGCGACCGCAACACGGTCACTGCAGCGGCTGCCCCGCCACCACCAGTGCCCGGCAGCCGGGCCGCTCGCGGGCGTCGAGCACCCCGGACAGCGTCGCGCCGGTCGCCCAAAGGGCCAGGTCGGCCGGGGCGCCCGTCGACAGCGGCCCGGCGGGGACCTCGGCCCGGACGGCGTGCCAGCCGCCGTGCGTGGCGGCGTCGAGCGCGTCGAAGGGCCGCAACCCCGCGCCGGGGGTGCGGTGGTCGACGGCGGCGTGCACCCCGCCCCACGGGTCCATCGGGGTGACCGGGGCGTCGCTGCCCAGCGCGAGGGCGACCCCCGCGTCGGCGAGGTCGGCGAACGGGTTGGTCGCCAGCGCCCGCTCGACCCCCAGCCGCTCGGCGTACATCCCGGCGTCCCCGCCCCACGCCGCGTCGAAGGCCGGCTGCACGCTGGCCACCACGCCCCAGGCCCGCATCCGCTCGGCGGCGCCGGGAGGCGGCATCTCCACGTGCTCGAGGCGGTGCCGGCAGGCGCGCACCGCGGCTACCCCGAGCTCCTCGACCACCGCGCCGACCACGTCGAGCACCTGGGCCACCGCGGCGTCGCCGATGCAGTGGAACCCGGCCTGCACGCCGGCCTCGGTGCAGGCCCGCACGTGGTGCACCAGGGAGGCGGCGTCGAAGCGCAGCGCGCCGGAGGTGTCCGGGCGGTCGCGGTAGGGACCGCCCAGCGCCGCGGTGTGCGATCCGAGCGCGCCGTCGCAGAACAGGTCGCCGCCGGCGCCGGCCAGTCCCAGCTCGCGCACCA
Organism: Geodermatophilus tzadiensis; assembly: GCF_003002915.1. Taxonomy (GTDB): domain Bacteria; phylum Actinomycetota; class Actinomycetes; order Mycobacteriales; family Geodermatophilaceae; genus Geodermatophilus; species Geodermatophilus tzadiensis. The sequence goes on from NZ_PVTG01000013.1 coordinate 35,123, forward strand.
GGTCCAGGCCGCCGCGCTCGGCCAGCTCCCCCCAGTAGCCCACCACCCGCGGGCCGGGCCGCTCGCCGGCCAGCGCCAGCAGTGCCCGCAGGTCCTCCGCACTGGACACCTCCGGCCCCGCCATCTCGTGCACGGTGCCGATGCCCAGCCGCGCCGCCTCGGCCAGCGCCGCCGCCTGCGCGGCCGCCCGCTGGAGGCCGTCCACGGCGCCGTACGCGGCCTGCCGGGCGGCGTGGTGGGCGTCGAGGCGCAGCTGCCCGTCGGGCGAGAAACCGGGCAGCTCCCGGATCCCGGGCACGAGGTGCAGCAGCGCGGTGGACACCGTCGCGGAGTGCACGTCCACCCGGGCCAGGTAGGCCGGCCGGTCGCCGACGACGGCGTCGAGGTCGGCGCGGGTGAGGCCACGGCCCTCCGGCCAGCCGGTCTCGTCCCAGCCGGTGCCCAGCACGATCCCCGGCGGCGCGGCGCGCACCGCGTCGGCGACGGCGGCGACCGCCGCGGCGAGGCTCGACCTCGAGTGGAGGTCGAGACCGGTGAGCGCCAGGCCGGTGGCCGTGGCGTGCACGTGCGCGTCCACGAACGCCGGGGTGAGCAGCGCGCCCTCCCCCGCCAGCACCCGGCCGGCGCGCGGGGCGTCGGCGGCGTCCCCCACCCAGGCGATCCGGCCGTCGACGGCGTGCACCGCCCGGCCGCGGCGGTCCCCGACGGTGACGTCGGTGATCAGCAGGTCCGGTGCGGCGCTCATGCCGCGAGCATGACGGCGGCGCGTGAGCGACCCGGCCCCGGGTAGGCAGCGACGATGCCGGACGGCGACGGGGAGCTGCGCACCGAGCGGCTGCGGCTGCGCCCGTGGACCACCCGCCCCGACGACCTGGCCCGCCTCACCGACCTCTACGGCCGCGAGGAGGTCACCCGCTGGCTGGGCGGGCCCCCGTCGGTCGGCCCGGTGGAGCTGGTGGCCCGCTGGGCGCAGGTGTCCCGCGCCGACCCCCGCTGCGGCGTCTGGGCGGTCGAGCCGCACGCGGACCCCACCCGGGTCGCCGGCACGCTGCTGCTCAAGCCGCTGCCCGACGGCGTCGGCGAGGTCGAGGTCGGCTGGCACCTGCACCCCGACAGCTGGGGCCGCGGGTACGCCACCGAGGCCGCCCGGGCGGTCGTGCAGGAGGCCTTCGGCGCCGGCCTGCCCGAGGTTTACGCCGTGGTGCGGCCGGGCAACGAGGCGTCGCTGGCGGTCTGCCGGCGGCTGGGCATGGCCCCGCTGGGGCGGCTGCGCCGCTGGTACCACGTCGAGCTCGAGGCCTTCCGGCTCATCGCGCCCCCCGTCGTGGACTAGGCCGCCCGGCCGCCGCGGCGCAGCCGGGCCCGCAGCCGCGCCCGGCGGGAGGTGCGCGCCCGCTGCCGCTGCCCGGCGGCGTCGGCGCGGTCGCGGGCCGTGGCCTCCTCCAGCGTGGGCGCGGTACCGCCCAGGTGCACCGGCAGCCACCACCTGTCCTCGGGCCCGGCGGGCTGCTGCGGATAGCTGCGCTGCGCCTCGTCGAGCAGCGCCTCCATCGCCGTCCGGGTGCGGGCCAGCAGCGCCGCCGGCGCCTCCCCCGGCTCCGGCCACAGCGGCTCGCCCAGCAGCACGGTCACGGCCTTGCCGCCCGACAGGTCGACCGGGTGCTTCTTGGTGGCCACCCGGTGCCCGCCCCACACCGCCGCCGGCAGGATCGGCACCCCGGCGTCGATGGCCATCCGCGCCGCGCCGGCCTTGAGGTCCTTGAGCGTGAAGCTCTGGCTGATCGTCGCCTCGGGGAACACGCCGACCAGCTCGCCGTCCTTGAGCGCGCGGACGGCGGCGTCGAACGCCGCCGCACCGGCCTTGCGGTCGACCGGGATGTGCCGCATCGCCCGCATGAACGGCCCGGAGAACCAGTGGCCGAACACCGCGGCCTTGGCCATGAACCGCACCAGGCGGTGCTGCGGCAGGGCGGCCAGGCCGAGGAAGGTGAAGTCGAGGTAGCTCACGTGGTTGCTGCTGACCACCGCCCCTCCGGTCGCCGGCACGTGCTCGGCGCCCCGGACGTCGAAGCGCAGCCGCAGCAGGCGGAACACCACCAGCGCCAGCCGGACGACCAGCCGGTAGGGGCGGTCCCGCGGGTCGGGGCGGGGGCCGAACAGGTCGCGGCGGACGACGTCCCGCCAGCTCGCGGTGTACACGGCGGGGACGATAACGGGCGCGGACGGGCGTCACCCGCCGGGCGACCCCGTCGCGGTGAGCCCCACGGCCGCCCGCACGACCGCGGCCAGGTCGCCGCTGTCCCCGAACACGCGGCGCTGCAGGTCGGCGCCGGTGCCGCGGGCTAGGACCGCCGCCACGCCGTCGGCCACCCGCGCCCCGTCGCCCGCGTCCGCCAGCGCCGGACCGGCGTGCTCGAGCAGCGCGCCGACGACGTCCGCGGCGGGGGCGGGGCGGCCGGTGAGCGGGTGCAGCAGGTCGCCGCTGGTGCCCGACCGCCCGGCCCGCCAGGCGGCCACCCGCAGCACGTCGGCCCGCACGTCGGGCGCCGGCACACCCTCGCGCCACTCCCGGGCGGCAGTCTCCACCAGGCCGCGGACCAGGCCGGCGTGGGTGACGGCGTCCTCGACGCGCAGGCAGACGTCGGCGACGCGCACCTCGACGGTGGGCCAGGTCTGCGACAGGCGGGCGTCGAAGTAGACCATCCCCGCGTCGACGATCGTCCCGGTGGCCACGAGATCGGCGACCACCCGGTGGTAGCCGGCGGCGTCCCCGAACCGCTCCGTGGCGCCGGAGGAGGGCCAGCGGTTCCACGCCTGGGAGCGGAAGCTCGCGTAGCCGCTGTCGCGGCCCAGCCAGAACGGCGAGTTGACGGTGAGCGCGGTGAGCACCGGCAGCCAGACCCGGATCCGGTCGAGGACGGCCACCCCCTCCTCGTCGTCGGCCACCGAGACGTGCACGTGGCAGCCGCAGGTCAGCTGCTCGAGCGCGGTGAGGCCGAAGGTCGCCGCCATGAGCTCGTAGCGCTCCCCCGGCGTGGTCACCGGCTCCACCGACACCGGGGAGCTGGCCAGCGCGGCCACCCGGGCGCCCACGGCCCGCGCCGCGGCGTCCGCCCGGCCGCGCCAGTGACGCAGCTCCGCGGTCACCTCGGCCAGGTCCGTGCACACCCGGGTGCCCAGCTCGACCTGCTGCTGCATCAGCTCGGGCACCAGGTGACCCGGCGACCCGGCAGGCCCGTCCTCGGCGCGGTCGTGCTCCTCCGGGGTCTCCCCCTCCCCGCGCCGGGAGGCCACCGCGAGCGCCTCCGGGCCCAGCGGCACCGGCACGCCCGACGGGTCGACGACCAGCAGCTCCTCCTCGACTCCCAGCGTGCGCACCGGCACATCGTCGGCGTGGTCGCCGGCCTCCGCACCGCGGACGGGGTGAGGACCCGGCACGGGGGGTTGCGGGGTTGGTGTTTTCCCGCTGGTTGTCTCCACGGTTGTTGTGGCCCTTCGTTGGGGATAACGGGTATGGTGGGGAGGTGGACAAGGGTTGGCAGCACCCCCTCCCGGAGATGCCGGCGCCCCCGGCGGCCCGGGCCTGGCAGCGCCTGACGCCCCCGGAGGGCTATGCCGTGCAGTGGCGACGGCTGATCGACGCCGCACTGGAGCTGGGCCTGGGCCCCGAGGACCTGGCCGCCGGCGGCATGGACGACGTCGCCGCGGCCCGCGGGTGGAAGCCGGCCACCGTCACCCTCTACAGCAAGGTGGCGCGCTACGGCGGCGTCCCGCTGCCCGTGCCGCCCACCCCGGAGCCCGATCCGCGCTCGCTCGACCTCCGGCCGCTGACCGAGGTGCGCAGCGAGGACCCCGAGCACCTCCGCACCGTCGTGTGGTGCGCCATCGCCCTCGGCTGGCCCGCCCCGGTGGGCACCTTCCGCGACCTGCGCCGCGAGCAGGTGCACCCCACCGCGCGCCGGCTGGTGGTGCACACCGACGACGGCGAGTGGTCCGTGCCCGGCGCGCTGCTGGCCTGGCACGCGTGGGAGGAGGTGCGCAGCCGCTTCCCCGCCCTCGCCGACAGCCCGTGGGTGCTACCGGCGCTGCGCCGCGGCCCCGGCTACACGTCCACGGTGGGCGGGCGGCTGTCCAGCCAGGCGTTGCAGGTCACCTTTACCAAGCACGCCGTCCGGACGGCGCTGTACCTGCGCGCCACCACCACCGGGGCCCGGCGCGCCCGGGCCGAGGCCCTGGCGGCCGTGTACGAGACGCTGTCCTACGACTCCTACCGCCGGCTGGCCCTGGCCGGCGGGGTCGAGCCGGTGGCCGAGCGCGGCGCGGTGCGGGCCGAGCGGGCCGCCCGGGCCAACCGGGCGTCCGCCGCCCCACCGGCCGGTTGAGCCCCTCCCCCACCAGGGTCACAGCAGCGCGAGCTGCCCGGGGACGGCCTCCTCCCGCGCCGCCCGCGTGCGGCTCCGCCGCGCCGCGGGCGCGGTGGTCCGGCCGGCCGGCGGGAGGCTGCCGGCGGGGAACGCCGCCTCGTCGTCACCGGGGACGCCGGAGGCCGCCGCGCCGTCGACCCCGCGCGCTCCGCCGCTCCCCTGTCCGGCGAGCCCGTGCCGGCGCAGCAGCGGGGCGACCCGCGCGGCCAGCCACGACCGGTACTCCACCGTCACGTAGGCCCCGCCGCGGTAGAGCTGCCGATAGCGGCCCACCAGAGCGGGGTGCTCGCGGGCCAACCAGGCGGAGAACCACTCCCGCGCGCCGGGCCGCAGGTGCAGCGGGACGACGGTGACACCGGTCGCGCCCGCGGCCGCGATCGCCTCCAGCGCGGCGTCGAGGTCAGCCAGCCGGTCGGTGAGGCCGGGCAGCACCGGGGCGAGGAAGACGCCGCACGGCAGGCCGGCGTCGGTCACGGCGCGGACCAGGTCCAGCCGGGCCCGCGGCGAGGGGACCCCGGGCTCGAGGCCGGCGTGCAGCTCCTCGTCCCAGATCGCCAGGGAGACGCCGAAACCGACCGGCACGTCCCGCGCCGCCGCGGCGAGCAGCGGGACGTCCCGCCGGGCCAGCGTGCCCTTGGTGAGGACGGAGAACGGCGTCCCGGAGTCGGCCAGCGCGCGGATGACACCGGGCATCAGGCGGTAGCGGCCCTCGGCCCGCTGGTAGGGGTCGGTGTTGGTGCCCAGCGCCACGTGCTCGCGCCGCCAGGAGGGCCTGGCCAGCTCGCGGCGCAGCACCTCGACGAGGTTGGTCTTGACCACGATCTGGGTGTCGAAGTCCCGCCCGGCGTCCAGGTCGAGGTACTCGTGCGTCGACCGGGCGAAGCAGTTGTGGCTGATCACGCCGTTCGCGACGAAGTCGCCGGTGCCGGTGGTGATGTCGAACATCGGCACCTCGACGCCCAGGTCCCGCACCTCCACGACGCGGAGGTCGGCGTCACTCTTCACCGCGACGCCGTCGATGCTGCACTTGCGCCGGATGGCCGGGTCGACGAGGTGGATGAAGCGCAGGTGCTCGCGCAGCCCTCCGCGCACCCGGACGGAGGCCAGGCCGTTGGCCAGCCGACGGTCCTCGAGGACGGCGTCGAAGCCGAAGGCCGCCAGCGCCGCCCGGGTGCGGTCGAGGATCTCGGTGTCGGTGTTGCTGATCCGCAGCGCGTGGGCGCTCCGCCCGCCCTCGGCGTCGAAGATCCCGGCGAGGAACCCCCGCTGCCAGGCCGCACTCACGACGTCGGGCCACGCGACGAGGTCACCGATCCGGGCGACGGCTGCCGCGGACGACGTGCGGATGGCGGTCATGCCACGCCGGGTGTCGGTGGCGGCCGAGAAGGCGAACCGGTCGGTGTGCACCCCGGCCTCGCTCAAGTAGGCCTGCGTACGGTCCAGCCCCTCCACGTCGGCCAGCGCCAGCCGGAAGCGGTACTGGTCACCGTGCCGGCGGCCGGGGCGCTCGTACCGGTAGACGCCGAGGTGCCCGTCCCCGCGCACCATCCCGGTGAGATAGCCCCGTCGGTAGTCCGCGCACACCCTCGACGCGGCTCCGGAGGACCCGAACCCCAGCAACTCGTCGTTGGTCGTCAGGTGCGGTCGGCGGGCCCGCCCCGACGTCGTCCCCCGTACGTACTTCCAGCCCCGCGCACTGAGGAAGCGGTGGTCACCGCTCGCGACGAGCTCCGTGCCGTCGGCCAGCACCACCCGATGAGCCGGCTTCACGGTGCCCCAGTGCGCGAGGACCTCGGTCTCGACGTAGTGCCGGTAGGTGCCGCGTCGCTCCGTCCCGACGATGCGGTCGCCCACGCGCAGGTCAGCGATGGGCCGCTGGCGGCCGTCGGCCATGAGGACGAGGGTGTCCCCGGCGAGGCAGTACACGCACTGGTGGAGGCAGCCCCGGTAGGGGTTGATCGTGTAGGAGAACGGCACCCGGGAACCGTCCGGCACCTTGTTCAGCGCCGAGCGGGCCAGCACCTCGTGCAGCGTCACACCGGGGAACTCGGACACCTCGACGCTGCGCAGCAGGCCACGAGCACTCGGCATGCCGGGCAGCAGCGTCCCGTCCCCGTCGTCGAGCCGCTGACCGTCCCACCGCACGGCGCCCATGCGAACACACGTTCGACTCCCTGTCCAGGCGTCCCCTCCGTGTCGCGGCTTCTCTCCCAAGGAGTCCTGGTGGTTGTAGGACTTAGTTGGGGATAACGGTCATCAACCGGTGTCGGTGGGCTTCCTCCCGCAGTGCCGGCGCTGCGGGACCGGCGCCGGACGAGGAACGCCGGCACCGCGCCCCGGGACGGCGACACCCGCGAGGACGGGCCTCAGAGCGGCGGGCGGTCCTCGTAGAAGGTCGAGAGGACGACGGTCGTGCGGGTGTTGACGTTCGCCGTCGCCCGGATCTCCCGCAGCAGCGCCTCCAGGGCCTCCGGCGAGGCCACCCGCACCTTGAGCAGGTAGCTCTCCACCCCGGCCACCGAGTGGCAGGCCTCGATCGCGTCGAGGTGGGCGAGCTTGGCCGGGGCGTCGTCGGCCTCGGCCAGGTCCAGCGGGGTGATCGAGACGAACGCCGTCATGCCCAGGCCGAGCTTGCGGGCGTCGACGCTGGCCCGGTACCCGGTGATCAGCCCCCGCTGCTCGAGGCGCCGCACCCGCTGGTGCACCGCCGACACCGACAGGCCCACCCGCTCGGCGAGGTCGGTGTAGCTGGCCCGGCCGTCGCGGGCCAGGGCGGCCAGCAGCGCCCGGTCGACGTCGAGGGCGGCGGCCCCGGGCTCAGCCGGGGAGGACGACGAGCTCACGGGGACCCCGGTTGAGTGCGCGCACGCCCTCGTCGGTGCAGACGACGATGTCCTCGATCCGCGCGCCGCAGCGCCCGGCCAGGTAGATGCCCGGCTCCACGGAGAAGGCCATCCCGGCCTCCAGCGGCAGGTCGTTGCCCGCGACGATGTAGGGCGCCTCGTGGGTGTCCAGGCCGATGCCGTGCCCGGTGCGGTGGATGAAGTGCTCACCCCACCCGGCGGCGGCGATCCGGTCGCGCGCCACGGCGTCGACCTGCTCGGCGGTCACCCCGGGGCGGACGGCGGCCACCGCGGCCTCCTGCGCGTCCTGCAGCACGGCGTACCACTCGGCCACCTCGGCGCCCGGCTCGCCGCCGACGGCGTAGGTGCGGGTGCAGTCCGAGCGGTAGCCGGTGGCGGTCTGCCCGCCGATGTCGACCACCACGAGGTCGCCGGCCTGCACCACCCGGTCGGAGAGCTCGTGGTGCGGACTGGCCCCGTTGGGCCCGGAGCCGACGATGGTGAAGTCGACGCCGACGTGTCCCTCGGCCAGGATCGCCGCGGCGATGTCGGCGCCGACCTCGGCCTCGGTGCGGCCCACCCGCAGCCACTCCCCCATCCGGGCGTGCACCCGGTCGATCGCCGCGCCGGCCGCGGCGAGCTCCTCGACCTCGGGCGCGGTCTTGACCATGCGCAGCCGGTCGACGACCGGGGTCGCCAGCTCCAGCGTGGAGCCGGGCAGCGCACGGTGCACGCCGAGCGCGTGCTCGGCCCAGGTGCGGGCACCCACGGCCACCCGGGTGGGCGCGGCGCCGAGCCGGGCGGTGACCTCCGCGGCGAGCAGCGCGAAGGGGTCGTCGGTCTCGTCCCAGGCGCGCAGCTCCAGGCCCAGCGCGCCGGCCGGGCTGGCGTCGACCATCGGCGCCTCCAGCCGCGGGACGACCAGCAGCGGGTCGCCACTGCGGGGCACCACCAGGGCGGTCAGCCGCTCCATCGCGTGGGCGTCGTAGCCGCACAGGTAGCGCAGGTCCGACCCCGGCGTGAGCACCAGGACGTCGACGCCGAGCTCCGCGGCGACGGCCCGCGCGGCGTGCACGCGGTCGATGCTGACGAGGGCCCCCGTGCTGTCTGCCACGCCGGGACACTAACCCGGGTGGCGACCGCGCCCGCCGGTGTTCCCCGGACCGTTACCGTCCCCGCCCGTGACGACGATGCTGCTCGACGCCGCGAGCCTCTACTTCCGGGCCTTCTACGGCGTCCCGACCAGCGTGACCGCGCCCGACGGCCGGCCGGTCAACGCCGTCCGCGGGTTCCTGGACATGACCGCCCGGCTGCTCACCGCGCACGCCCCCGACCGGCTCGTCGCCTGCTGGGATGACGACTGGCGCCCCGCCTTCCGGGTCGAGGCGCTGCCGTCGTACAAGGCGCACCGGCTCTCCCCCGACGGCGGGGAGGAGACGCCCGAGGAGCTCGGCCCGCAGGTGCCGGTGCTCGTCGACGTCCTGGCCGCGGCCGGCATCGACCGGGTGGGAGCGCCGGGGTACGAGGCCGACGACGTCATCGGCACGCTGGCCACCCGCGCGCGCGGGCCGGTCGACGTCGTCACCGGCGACCGTGACCTCTTCCAGCTGGTCGACGACGCGCGCGGCGTCCGGGTGCTCTACACCAACCGGGGCATCGCCGACATCGAGGTGGTCGACGAGGCGGCGGTGACGGCGAGGTACGGCATCCCGGGGCGGGCCTACGCCGACTTCGCCGTCCTGCGCGGGGACCCCAGCGACGGGCTGCCCGGGGTGGCCGGCATCGGCGCGAAGACCGCGGCGGCGCTGGTCAGCGAGTTCGGCGACCTGGCCGGCGTCCGGTCGGCCGCGGCGCGGACGGTGGTGCCGAGGGCACCGCTCACCGCGGCGGTGCTGAAGAAGCTGCACGCCGGCGCGGACTACCTCGACGCCGCGCCGGTCGTGGTCGCGGTCGCCCGCGACATCGCGCTGCCCGCCGTCGAGGGGGCGCTGCCCCGGCGGCCGGCCGACCCGGCGGCGCTGGCCGCGCTGGCCGACGCGCACGGGCTGCGGTCGTCGCTGGGCCGGCTGGGCGCGGCGCTGGGCTGGCCGGCCGACGTCCTGGACCGGTGAGACCCGGCCGGACGGGTCAGACGACCTCCCAGGTGTAGGCGGCGGTGTCCGCGTCGGTGATCACGACGCGGATGGTCACGTCCTCGTCGTCCTCGGTCGTGCCCGAGCACTCGTAGGTGGCTCCGTCCTCCACCACCATCTCGTCGTCGCACGAGACGTCGATGCCGACGCCGAAGGTCTCCTCGAACTGGGTGGCGATGTCCGCCTCGGCCCGGTCGTCGTCCAGGACGTCGCGGCCGAGGAGCAGCGCCAGGAGGATCCCGACGCCGATGATGACCACCGCCAGTCCCGTGCCGATGAGCGGGCCGGTACGCGACCTCCTCGGCGGCTGGCCCGCTCCCCCGGGCTGCCCGACGCCGGGCTGGGCGTACTGCCCCGGCTGCCCGTAGCCGTACGGGGCCGGCTGGCCGTACTGCCCGGGCGGACCGTACTGCCCCGGCTGCCCGTAGCCGCCGTACTGGCCGGGCAGGCCGGGCTGGCCGTACTGCCCCGGCTGCGGGTACGGGCCCGGCTGCCCGCCGGGCTGGCCGTACTGCCCGGGCTGCGGGTACGGGCCACCCTGCGGCGGCTGCTGACCCGACGGCTGCCCTGGCTGCGGCCCGTACTGCCCCGGCTGGCCACCCTGCGGCGGGTTGGTCATGACGCTCCTGTCCCCTCCGACCCGGCGGGTCGTCGTCCGGCACCGTGCCCGGCCCTGTCTCGCCCCTGACGGTGCGTCACGGGAGCGGGGCGATTCTGCACCACGCGGACCGCTGCCCCGCCGCGTCCGGCCCGGCGCTCAGCCGCTGACGGCGACCGCGACCACGCCCCGCCGCACGCGCTCGACCGCGGCGCGGGCGACCCGGGCGACCGGCTCGTCGGCGACCTTGGCCAGCTGGTCGAGCACGTCGACCAGCTGCCGCGCCCACCGGACGAAGTCGCCGCCGGAGAGCTCGGTGCCGGCCTGCTCGGCACCGGCGAGCACCCGGTCCAGGCTCTGCCCGTCGGCCCAGCGGTAGGCCGCCCAGGCGAAGCCCAGGTCGAGGTCGCGGGTGGCCGGCAGGCCGCGGTCGAGCTCCACGTCCTGCAGCCGCGCGCGGATGCGGCGCATCTCGCCGATCGCGGCCGCGACCTGGCCCGCCGGCACCGCCGGCTGCCCGGGCAGCTCGCGGCGCGCCTCGAACACCAGCGTGGAGACGGCGGCGGCCAGCTCGGCCGGGCCCAGCCCGCGCCACGCGCCGGCGCGCAGGCACTCGGCGATGAGCAGGTCGCCGTCGGACCAGATCCGCGCCAGCCGCCGTCCCTCGTCGGTGACCCGGGGGACGTCGTCGACCGGGACCTCCTCCGCGGTGTCGGCGGGCACCAGCGGCACCACCTCCGGCACCAGGTAGCCCAGCTCCTCGAGGACGTCGCAGGTGCGGTCGAACTGCCGGGTCAGCGACCCGGTCCGCTCGGCCATCCTCCGGTGGGTGGCCTCGGCCTCGCCGACCGAGCGCAGGTACCGCTCCGCGGCGCGCACCCGGTCCTCCCGGTCGGGCAGCGTGTGCACCGGGTGGGCGCGCAGGGCGCGGCGCAGGTCGTGCAGCACCGGGTCGTCGGCGGCCGCGGACCGCTGCCGGACCCGGCGGGCGCCCAGGTCGTTCTCCACCCGCGCGGCGCGCAGCGTCGAGGCCAGGTCGCGGCGGGCGTGCGGGCTGCGGTGGTTGAAGTTCCGCGGCACCCGCACGCGGGCCAGCGCGGTGACCGGCGTCGGGAAGTCGACGCTGCCCAGCCGGCCGGCCCACTTGTCCTCGGTGAGCACCAGCGGGCGCGGGTCGGCCAGGTCGGTGATGCCCGGGTCGAGGACGACGGCGAGCCCCTGCCGGCGTCCCGAGGGCACCCGGATGACGTCGCCGGGGCGCAGCGCGGCCAGCGCGTCGGCGGCCTCCATCCGCCGCTTGGCCTGCGAGTCGCGGGACAGCTCCTTCTCCCGGTCGGCGATCTCCCGGCGCAGCCGCGCGTACCCGGCCACGTCGCCGCCGTCGGAGTGCATCTCCCCGGCGGCCCGCTCGGCCTCCTGCTCGTGGCGGGCGGCGGCCCGGGCCAGGCCGACCACCGAGCGGTCGGCCTGGAACTGCGCGAAGGACGACGCCAGCAGCTCGCGGGCGCGGGCCCGGCCGAAGCTGCCGACCAGGTTGACCGCCATGTTGTAGCTGGGCCGGAACGACGAGCGCAGCGGATAGGTGCGGGTGCTGGCCAGCCCGGCCACGACCGAGGGGTCCATGCCCGGCGCCCAGAGGACGACGGCGTGCCCCTCGACGTCGATGCCGCGCCGTCCGGCCCGGCCGGTGAGCTGGGTGTACTCCCCCGGCGTGACGTCGACGTGCGCCTCGCCGTTCCACTTCACCAGCCGCTCGAGGACGACGGTGCGCGCGGGCATGTTGATGCCCAGCGCCAGCGTCTCGGTGGCGAACACGGCCTTCACCAGGCCGCGGACGAAGCACTCCTCGACGGTCTCCTTGAACGCCGGCACCAGCCCGGCGTGGTGGGCGGCCAGCCCGGCGAGCAGGCCCTCGCGCCACTCCCAGAAGCCCAGCACGTGCAGGTCCTCGTCGGGCAGCGAGCCGGTCCGCTCGTCGATGATCCGGGCGATCTCGGCGCGCTCGGCCTCGTCGGTGAGCCGCAGGCCCGACTGCAGGCACTGGGCGACGGCGGCGTCGCAGCCGTTGCGGCTGAAGATGAAGGTGATCGCCGGCAGCAGCCCGGCGCGGTCGAGCCGCTCGACCACCTCCGAGCGGGCCGGGGGCCGGTAGCGCGGCTTGTGCCAGTCGCGGTCGCGCCGCGAGCCGCCGTTGCCACCGCCGCCCCAGGTGTCCAGCCGGCGCTCGTACTCGCGGACGTAGCGCACCAGCTCCGGGTCGACCACGCTGGCGCCGCGGTCGCGGGTGGACCGGCCGCGGGGGTCCTCCCCCTGCTCGGCGGCGTGCGCGGCCGGGCGCAGGCTGAACAGGTCGAACACCCGGGTGCCGACGAGCATGTGCTGCCACAGCGGGATCGGCCGCACCTCGCTGACGACGACCCGGGTGTGACCGCGGACGGTGACCAGCCAGTCGGCGAACTCCTCGGCGTTGCTCACCGTCGCCGACAGCGACACCAGGGTCACCGACGCCGGGAGGTGGATGATCACCTCCTCCCACACCGCGCCGCGGAAGCGGTCGGCGAGGTAGTGCACCTCGTCCATGACCACGTAGCCGAGGCCGTCGATGGCCGGGGACTCCGCGTAGAGCATGTTGCGCAGCACCTCGGTGGTCATCACCACCACCGGGGCGTCGCCGTTGATCGCGTTGTCCCCGGTCAGCAGCCCGACCGCGGACTCGCCGTAGCGGTCGACGAGGTCGTTGTACTTCTGGTTGGACAGCGCCTTGATCGGCGTCGTGTAGAACGCCTTGCGGCCCTCGGCGAGCGCCTTGTGCACGGCGAACTCGCCGACGACGGTCTTGCCCGCGCCGGTGGGTGCGCAGACCAGCACGCCCGCGCCCTCGTCGAGCGCCTCGCACGCCTCGACCTGGAACGGGTCGAGGGAGAAGCCGAGCTCGGCGGTGAAGTCGGCGAGGGTGGGGTGCGCGCTGCGCCGCCGGGCAGCCGCGTACCGCTCGGCGGGGCTGGACATGTCCTCCACGTTAGGCGCACCGGCGGCGGCTCTCAGATCGGCGCCGTCGTTGTCGGCGTCCTCGCCGCTCTCCCTCCCCCCGTCCGTACCGGCTGTGTGACGTGCAGTTGGGGATAACGGACGTCTGGCGGGCGACCGCGAGCCGGCCGCGGCGCGTCCTCCCTCACCGCGGCGCGTCCCACCCCACCGCCCACCGTCCGGTGGGACGCGCGATGATCAGGTGACCTGATCGTCGCGGGGCGGCCGGGCGCTGCCGACCACGCGCAGGGCGCCGGGGACCGCCTCCGCGACCACGGGCAGCGCGGCCACCGGCTCCCCGTCGGCCCAGGTGGTGAGCCCGGTCCCCGCCAGCTCGACCCGCGCGGCGCGGTGCACCGCCACCGCCGGGTGCTCGACGTGGGTGCCGTGCGTCAGCCGCGGGCGGGTGCGCACCAGCTCGCGGCGCGACACCGGGCCGACGACGGTGACGTCGAGGCGCCCGTCGGCCGGGTCGGCGGTCGGGCAGACCCGCATGCCGCCGCCGTACCAGGCGGTGTTGCCGACCGCGACCAGGGTGACCGGCAGCGTCCGCGGCACGCCGTCGAGGGTCAGCGTCACCTCGCGCGGCCGCAGCCGGGCCAGCTCGGCGAGGATCGCCACGTCGTAGCGTCGGGGACCCCGCGGCCAGCGCAGCCGGGCCGCCCGGTCGGTGACCGCCGAGTCGAAGCCGCAGCACAGCACGGTGGCCCACCAGCGCCCCGCCGTCCGGCCGGCGTCGAGGGTGCGGACGGCGCCCTCGCGCAGGTCGGCCGCGGCCGCCGCGGCCGCCGCCACCGGCTCCGGCGGCACCCCGAGGGCGAGGGCCAGGTCGTTGCCGGAGCCCGCGGGGACCACCGCCAGCGGGGTGGCGGTGCCGGCGACGGCCTGCAGCGCGGCGTGCGCGGTGCCGTCACCCCCCACCGCGACCACCGCCCCGGTGCCGGCGGCCACGGCGTCCGCCGCGGCCCGCTCCGCCCCCGCGCGGTCGGCGGCCGGCAGCAGGTGCGGCCTCAGGCCGCGGCGGCGCAGCACGTCGAGGACGGCGCCGGAGACGGTGCGCGCCCGCCCCCGCCCGGCGGCCGGGCTCACCAGGACCGCGACGTCGGTCATCGGCGCCCCCTCCCGGTGCGGCGGGTCACCCTACGGCCCGGCGCGGTCGCCGGGCGGGGAGGTCAACCGCGGGAGGCGGTGCGCCGGTCGGCGGGCTGGACGGCGGGGTCGGCGTCCAGGCGCGAGGGTGCGGCGTCCAGCGCGGACGGGCGGACGTCGAGGGGCGAGGCCTCGTCGTCGCCCACGTCGTGGAAGTGCTCGCGGGCGTCGCGGCGGGCCCGCCGCCGGTCGACCAGCCGCGCCACCTGGATGGCCAGCTCGAACAGCAGGATCATCGGCCCGGCCATGAGCAGCATGGTGAACGGGTCCTGGGTGGGGGTGACGAAGGCGGCGAAGACGATGGTGAGGAAGAAGATCCAGCGCCGGCTGCGCCGCAGCGCCTCGTAGGAGAGCACGCCGACCGCGTTGAGCGCGACGGCCACCAGCGGCACCTCGAAGCTGACGCCGAAGGCGACCAGCAGGGAGAGCACGAAGCCGATGTAGTCCTGCGCGGTCAGCGCGATGACCACGCCGTCGCCGGCCAGGCCCAGCAGCAGCTCCAGGCCCGCCGACAGCGACACGTAGGCCAGCACCGCGCCGAGGGCGAACAGCGTCGAGGAGACCAGCACGAAGCCGACGCCGTAGCGCCGCTCGTTGCGCTTGAGGCCCGGGGTGACGAACGCCCACAGCTGGTAGAGCCACACCGGCGCCGACAGCACCGCCCCGGCCAGCAGGCTCACCTTCAGCCGGATGAACACCCCGCCGAACACGTCGGTGATCAGCAGCCCGCAGCCGCCGTCGGCGTCCCCGCCGTAGCGCAGCTCGGGCTCCAGGCCGCAGTAGGGCGCCCGGATGAAGTCCCCCAGGCCGTGCTCGTACCACCAGAACGCGACGGCGGAGGCCAGCAGCAGCGCCAGCAGCGCCTTGGCGACCCGGTTGCGCAGCTCGGTGAGGTGCGCGACGAGGGTCATCGTCGCGTCGGGGTCGCGCGGTGGCCGGCGACGCCGGCGGCGCGGGGCGGGCCCGCTCACGTCGGTGCTCCGGGGCGGGCTCAGCGCGGGTCGGCGGCGCCGGGCCGGCCGGCGCGCGCCCGCAGCTCCGCCGCGCGGGCCTCGGCGGCGGCCGCCTCGGCCTCGAGCTGGGCGCGGCGGTCGGCGTCGGCCGCGTCGAGGGCGACGGGGCCCGATCGGCCCTTGTCGTCGTCCTTCATGCCCTTCATCTCGCCCTTGAAGATGCGCAGCGAGCGGCCGAGCGAGCGCGACGCGTCGGGCAGCTTCTTGTACCCGAACAGCAGCAGGATCGCGAGGATGATCAGGATGATCTCCGGCGCGCCGAGGTTCATGCGTCCTCCAGGTCGAGGGGCGACGGCGGAGATGCTACGCCGCGGAGGGGGCGATCCCCGTCCCCCCAAGGCGGGGGACCGGCGGTCAGCCCGCGTTCCGGCGCTGCTCCACCGACGGCAGCGCGGCCGCGCGGGCGCCGGTGGCCTGCGCCTGCTCCAGGAGGGGCCGCACGTCCCGCTCGGCCGCCTGCAGCTCCCGGCCCAGCCGCTGCAGCGCCCCCAGCACGCCGTGCACCAGCGCGCCGAGCACGACCAGAGCCAGCACGACGACGACGATCCACACCACGAGCAGCAGCACGGCGACGACCCTAGGCCCCGGGCTGCTCGCCGTAGCGCGTCAGGGCGGCCCGGGCGTCGGCGGCCACGGCCCCGGCGAGCTCGGCGGGCTCCTCCACCGTGGCCGCCCCGCCGAGGGAGGCGACCAGCCGGCGCGCCCACGCCAGGTCCCCGGTGCGCAGCGCCACGGCCAGGCCGCCGGGCGGGTCGTCGACCTCGCGCACGTCCTCGACCGGGTAGTACTCGGCCACCCAGCGGGCGGTGCGGGCCAGCCGCAGCCGCACCACCGGGGCACCGGGCTCGGGCTGGTAGATCCCGTTGTCCAGGTCGCGCAGGTGCACCCCCGGCGGCGGTGCGGCGGGCTCGTCGAGGACCTCGACGTCGTCGACCCGGTCCAGCCGGAACAGCCGCAGCCCCTCGGCGCGGCGGCACCACGCCTCCAGGTAGGAGCGGCCGTCGACCAGCAGCAGCCGCAGCGGGTCGACGGTGCGCTCGGTGCGCTCGTCGCGGGTGGGCACGTAGTAGTGCAGGTGCAGCGCCCGGCCCTGCTCCAGCCCGCGGCGGACGACGGCGAGGGACTGCTCCCGCGCGTCCACCGACAGCGCCACCGGGGTGACCCGCTCGGCGGCGTGCCCGGCCGCGGCCGACACCTTGGCCAGCGCGCGGCTGACCGCCTCCTGCTCGGCCAGCCCGGGCAGCTCCAGCAGCGTGCGCAGGGCCACGACCAGCGCCACCGCCT
This sequence comes from Geodermatophilus tzadiensis, assembly GCF_003002915.1. Taxonomy (GTDB): domain Bacteria; phylum Actinomycetota; class Actinomycetes; order Mycobacteriales; family Geodermatophilaceae; genus Geodermatophilus; species Geodermatophilus tzadiensis. Next base: position 51,593 of record NZ_PVTG01000013.1, read on the forward strand.
CGTCGGTGGTCAGCCGCAGCGGGCGGACCATGCCGGCGGTGAAGGTGACCCGCACCCGGTCGCCCTCGAAGGCGAGGTCGATGAGGTCGCCGGGCCCGTAGCCGGGCAGCCCGCACATCCACAGCAGGTCCAGGTCGCGGCGCAGCTGCCGCTCGGGGACGCCGAAGTCGCGGGCGGCCTCGGCCAGCGGCACGCCCTCGGGCCGGGCGGTGAGGTAGGGGACCAGGGACAGCAGCCGGGTCATCCGCTCGTTGGTGGCCGGGCTCGTCACGACCGCTCCCCCATCGCCGCCAGGCGGGTGAGCCGCTCGACGACGGCCGCGCGCACCGCCTGCGGCGACTCCACCACGACGTCGGGCCCGTAGGCGGCCAGCTGGTCGGCCAGCCGCCACGGCTCGGTGGTGCGCAGCTGCAGCCGGTCGTCGCCGTCGGGGCCGGCGCCCAGCGGGGTGGCCCAGCGGCGCAGGCCCACGGCGGCGCCCGGGCGGGCGCGGACCACGACCAGGTGCTCCTCGCCGCCGGCCTGCCGGGCGACCAGCGCCGACAGGTCGACGTCGGCCGGCGGCTCGAACGCGCCCTCCGGCCCGGTGGCCCGCGGGGTGCCGACGACGCGGGAGAGCCGGAACACCCGCGGCGCCTGCCGGTCGAGGTCGAGGCCCACCAGGTACCAGCGGCCGTGCCAGGCAACCACGCCCCACGGCTGCACCCGCCGCCGGGCGGGGGCGTCCTCGTCGGGACGGCGGTAGTCGAAGGTCAGCACCCGGCGGTCGCGGGCCGCGGTGTAACAGGGCTCGAAGGCCGGCTCGTCGGAGTCCAGCCGCGGCTGCACCGGCAGCGACCGGGCCGGGTCGACGTCCACCCCGGCGGCGCGCAGCTTGACCAGCGCGCTCTGCGCCGCCCCGGCCAGCTGCGCCGACTCCCACAGCCGCAGCGCCAGGCCGACGGCGGCGGCCTCCTCGCCCGTGAGCGTGATCTCGGGCAGCTCGTAGTCGGCGCGGGCGATGCGGTAGCCGTCCTCGGTGTCGAAGACGCTGGTGCGGCCGGTCTCCAGCGGCACGCCCATCTCGCGCAGCTCGGCCTTGTCCCGCTCGAACATCCGCTTGAACGCCTCGTCGGCGCGGGCGGTGCCGTCGTCGGGCTCGTAGCCGGGCACGGTGGCGCGGATCCGCGCCGCGGTCACGTACTGCCGGGTGCCCAGCAGGGCGATGACCAGGTTGACCAGTCGCTCCGCCCGCTTCGCCGACACGCACCCCAGCCTAGACACAGGGCCCCCTGCCCCCAGCTCCTCGCGGGCTCGCCGCGGGCCCCCGCAGGGGGCCACGGGGGCGCCGGGGGCACCGGGGTCCCTACGCTCGCCCCCGTGGGGGAACCGACGACGACGCACCGGATCCGCTGGCGACGCGGGCGGGTGACCGCGACCGGCCGCAGCTGGCGCGACGCCCTCGAGCTCACCGTCGAGGTGCCCGGCGACGGCGAGGTCCGGTCGCTGGCGCACCCCTCGCTCGTCGGCGTCCCCGAGGTCGGCGACGAGGTGCTGCTCAACACCACCGCCTGGGCGCAGCGGCTGGGCACCGGCGGGTACGCCCTCGTCGTCGCCGTCCCCGACCGTTTGCCGCCCGACCCCACCGGCCCCGGCCACCTGGTCAAGGCCCGCTACACCCCGATGCAGGTCAGCGTGCAGGGCGTCGACGAGCAGGACACCGAGCACCACGCGGCGATCGCCGAGGCCGACGACCTCGGCGGCATGCCGGTCGTCGTCGCCGACCTGCACTCGGCGCTGCCGGCGGTGCTCATCGGCGTGCTGGCCACCGACCCCGACCTCAAGGTCGCCTACGTGATGACCGACGGCGGGGCGCTGGTCGCCGGGTTCTCCCGGACGCTGCACACGCTGGCGCCGTCGCTGGCCGGCGTGGTCACCGTGGGCCAGGCCTTCGGCGGCGACCTGGAGGCGGTCACCCTGCACAGCGGGCTGCTCGCCGCCCGGCACGTGCTCGGCGCCGACGTCGCGATCGTCACCCAGGGCCCGGGCAACCTGGGCACCGGGACGCCGTGGGGCTTCTCCGGGGTGGCCGCCGGCGAGGCGTGCAACGCCGTCTCGGTGCTGGGCGGGGAGCCGATCGGCGCGCTGCGCATCTCCGACGCCGACCCCCGCCCGCGCCACCGCGGCGTGTCCCACCACTCGCTGACCGCCTTCGGCCGGGTCGCGCTGGCCGGGGTGACGCTGGTGGCGCCGCGCGGGCTGGGCTCGGAGCTGGGCAGCCAGGTCGACGAGGACCTCGCCTCCCAGCCCGAGCGCAACGAGGTCGTGTGGGTGGACACGGAGAACCTCGACGAGGCGCTGCAGCTGTCCCCGGTGACGCTGTCGACCATGGGCCGCGGCTGGCCGGAGGAGCGCGCCTACTTCCTGGCTGCCGCGGCCGCCGGCCGCTACGCCGCCGTGCAGGTGCCGCTGCCCGACGACGCCTGACCGCGCAGATCCGCGGACCTGCACCGCGCAGATCCGCGGATCTGCACGAGCAGATCCGCGGAGGCGGTCACATCGAGGCGATGAGCTTCTCCACGCGCTCGTCGACGCTCTTGAACGGGTCCTTGCACAGCACGGTGCGCTGGGCCTGGTCGTTGAGCTTGAGGTGCACCCAGTCGACGGTGAAGTCGCGCCGCTTCTCCTGGGCCTTGCGGATGAACTCCCCACGCAGCTTCGCCCGGGTGGTCTGCGGCGGCACGTTCTTGGCCTCGAACACCCGCGGCTCGTGCGCCACCCGCTCCACCTGGCCGCGCCGCTCCAGCAGGTAGTACAGCCCCCGCCGGCGGCTGATGTCGTGGTAGGCGAGGTCCATCTGCGCCACCCGCGGCGAGGACAGCGACAGGTCGTGCTTGGCCCGGTAGCGCTCGATGAGCGAGAGCTTGGTGGCCCAGTCGATCTCCCGGTCGATGAGCGAGAGGTCGCCGGAGTCGACGGCCTTGAGCACCCGCCCCCACAGCTCGAGCATCTGCCGGTGCACCGGGCCGAAGCCCTCGCGGTCGACGAACTCCGCGGCCCGGGCGTGGTACTCGGCCTGGATCTCCAGCGCCGACATCTCCTTGCCGTTGGCCAGGCGCACCTTGCGGCGGCCGGTGATGTCGTGGCTGATCTCGCGGATGGCGCGGATCGGGTTCTCCAGCGCCATGTCCCGGATCGGCACCCCGGCCTCGATCATCCGCAGCACCAGGTCGGTGACGGTGACCTTGAGCAGCGTCGTCGTCTCGTTCATGTTCGAGTCGCCGACGATGACGTGCAGCCGCCGGTAGCGCTCGGCGTCGGCGTGCGGCTCGTCGCGGGTGTTGATGATCGGCCGGGAGCGGGTGGTCGCCGAGGAGACGCCCTCCCAGATGTGCTCGGCGCGCTGGCTGACGCAGTAGATCGCCCCGCGCGGGGTCTGCAGCACCTTCCCGGCGCCGACCACCAGCTGCCGGCTCACCAGGAACGGGATGAGCACGTCGGCCAGCCGGCTGAACTCCCCGTGCCGGCCGACGCAGTAGTTCTCGTGGCAGCCGTAGCTGTTGCCCGCCGAGTCGGTGTTGTTCTTGAACAGGTAGATGTCGCCGGTGACACCCTCCTCGGCCAGCCGCTGCTCGGCGTCGACCAGCAGGCCCTCGAGGATCCGCTCACCGGCCTTGTCGTGGACGACCAGTTCGGTGAGGTCGTCGCACTCGGCGGTGGCGTACTCGGGGTGGCTGCCGACGTCGAGGTAGAGCCGCGAGCCGTTGCGCAGGAACACGTTGGAGCTGCGCCCCCACGACACGACGCGCCGGAACAGGTAGCGCGCGACCTCGTCCGGGGACAGCCGCCGCTGCCCGCGGAAGGTGCACGTGACGCCGTACTCGGTCTCGATCCCGAAGATCCGTCGGTCCACGGACCGAGCCTAGGCGCCGGATGCGACTCCGGCCGGTTCCCGGCGCGGCCCGCCGCTCAGGACGACGTCGCGCCGTCCGCCCCGCCGTCGGTGCCGCCGCCCACGCCGTCGGCCGGGCCGGTCTGCGGGCCGCTGCCCTCACCGGAGCCGGCCGTGCCGCCGGCGGTGTCCGGCGCCGCCGGGTCGCCCAGGCCGGCCGGGGTGCCCGGCTGCGGCGCGCTCGGCGTGTGCGCGTGCGTGGCGCCCTCGGCCGCGCCGTCCCCCGCCGACCGGTCACCGAGCAGGCTGCCCAGCGCGGCGCCCACGACCCGGCGGAAGGCCCGCTTGGGCCGGCGCCGGTCGAGCACGGCGACCTCGAGCTGCCCGGCCGGCAGCAGGCCGCCGTCGCCGCCGTTGCCCGACATCGCCGGGCTGGACGCCGACAGCGCGCGGACGCCGACCATGAGCGCGTCGCGCAGGTCCAGGCCCGCCCGGAAGTTCTCCCGCAGGTGCGCGGTGACGGCGTCGGCCTGCCCGCCCATGACGATGAAGTCCGGCTCGTCGACGACCGAGCCGTCGAAGGTCAGCCGGTAGAGCTGGTCGGCCTCGGAAGTCTCCCCCACCTCGGCGACGCACAGCTCGACCTCGAAGGGCTTGGTCTGCTGGGTGAAGATCTCGCCGAGGGTCTGCGCGTAGGCGTTGGCGATGACCCGGCCGGTGACGTCCCGGCGGTTGTAGGAGTAGCCGCGGACGTCGGCCAGCCGCACGCCGGCCACCCGCAGGCTCTCGAACTCGCTGTAGCGGCCCACCGCGGCGAAACCGATGCGGTCGTAGATCTCGCCCACCTTGTGCAGCGTGGAGCTGGGGTTCTCGGCGATGAACAGGACGCCGTCGGCGTAGGTGAGGACGGCGACGCTGCGGCCGCGGGAGATGCCCTTGCGGGCGTACTCCGAGCGGTCGCGCATCAGCTGCTCGGGCGAGGCGTAGTACGGCATGGTCATGGCGGTCAGCCCTGCCCCTCGGCGGCGGCCCGCTCCTCGGTGATGGCCCCGGCGACGGCGGACACCTCGTCGTCGGTCAGGCGGACGGCGCCCTCGGCGTCGACCCGGTAGACGATCGGGTACAGCCGGCGCACCGGGTCGGGGCCGCCGGTGGCGGAGTCGTCGTCGGCGGCGTCGTAGAGCGCCTCGACCAGGCTGCGGGTGGCCGCGTCGCCGTCGAGGCCCGGGCGCCAGGTCTTCTTCAGCGAGTTGCGGGCGAACAGCGAGCCCGAGCCCACCGCGGAGTAGCCGCGCTCCTCGTAGTTCCCGCCCGTGACGTCGTAGCTGAAGATCCGGCCCGGGGTGGTGCCGGGCGCCGCGTCGAGGTCGTAGCCGGCGAACAGCGGGACGACGGCCAGGCCCTGCAGCGCGGCGCCGAGGTTGCCGCGGATCATCTGCGCCAGCCGGTTGGCCTTGCCGTCGAGGCTGAGGGTCAGGCCCTCGATCTTCTCATAGTGCTCGAGCTCGACCTGGTAGAGCTTCACCATCTCGATGGCGATGCCCGCCGCGCCGGCGATGCCGATCACCGACCAGCTGTCGGCCGGGTACACCTTCTCGATGTCGCGGCTGGAGATCAGGTTGCCCATGGTCGCCCGCCGGTCGCCGCCCATGAGGACGCCGCCGTGGTAGGTGACCGCGACGATGGTCGTGCCGTGCGGGGTGAGGTCACCGACCGGGATCTGCGGCACCGGCCGGCGGCCGGGCAGCAGGTCGGGGGCGGTGACGCCGAGGAAGTCGGTGAAGGACGAACCCACCCGGTCCAGGTAGGCGGGCGGGAAGCCGCTCCGGCCGGTGTGCGACTGGGTCAACCCGTCCACCTCTCCGCCCCGTTCGGGGTGCTGATCGACGAGCCGCGGGGACCCGCGGCGCTCGCCGTCGACCCTACCGGCGCCGCTGACGGCCCACCCGGGGCGCCACGGGAGCGAGCGAGCCGCCGGCTCAGGTCAGGGATCCTCGCCGGACGGGCGGTGTCAGCCCCCTGGCGCCACCGGTCCGGCGCCACCGAGGAGGCGACGGAGGACCGCGTCATCCGGGTCCGAATCCCCCAGGGACCTGGCGTGGCGCAGGCGGTGCAGCTCGACGTAATCGGCTGCGGCTCGCATCAGCGACGGGTCGTCCCGGAACAGGCCGAGCGCCAGGTTGCAGCGTTCGCACAGCAGGGCCCGGACGAAGTCCCTCTCGTGGTCGTGATCGATGTGGGCCGGACGAGGGTCACCACAGATGGCACAGAGATCGGACTGTCGAGCGCGCAACTCGTCGATGCCCGCGCGGTCGAGCCCGTAGCGGCGGGCGTAGTACCGGTCCATGTCGGCCGCGTACTTGCACGGCTTGCACTGGCTGCCGAAACCCGACGAGGTCCGGGCGGAGCGGGCGAAGTCCTCGTGCGCGACCGCTTGATGACAGGAGGGACACCAGCGGAAGCCCTCAGGCACCCAGGAGTGGTCCCGCACCTCCCGTCCCTGCCTGCGCCGGGAGTCTCGGTACCACCGGCGGTTGCGCTCCCGATTACAGCTCAGGCAGTAGAACGACAGCCCGTCGCGCAGGGCACGGTTGCGCCCGAAGTCCGTGACGGGCTTCGCCTCCCCGCACTGCGGACAGGTCTTCATCCGCTATCCGACTACTCTGAGTCAGGATGCGACTACTCTCCGCCCTTCTGCACGTACGATCGCACGAACTCCTCGGCGTTCTCCTCGAGGACGTCGTCGATCTCGTCGAGGATGGCGTCGACGTCCTCGGACATCTCCTTGTGCCGCTCGGCGACCTCGGTGTCGACCGAGGCCTCGACCTCGTCGGTCTCCTCGCGCGTCCGCGTCGCCTTCTGCTGCCCGCCGGTGTCCCTGGTGGCCACGTGCCCTCCCCTGGTGCGCGCCGAGTGCGTGCTGGTGCTGAAGCTACCCGCAGGTACCGACATCCGTCGGCCGCCGGCGCGGGGTCGGGGTCAGCGCCGGGGCGGCGCGGCGCCGAGGCGGTCGAGCAGCGCCGCCCGGATCGCCGGGCGGGTGCCGAACACGAGCAGGAACAGCGCCTCCCGCAGCGTGCGCTCGGCGTCGCTGCCCGAGCGCACGGCGCCGCTGCCGGTGGCCACCGCGAGCGCCCCGGCCGCCCGGTGCGCGAGCGCGGCGGCCTCGGCCCGGGCGGCGGGCAGCTCGTCGGGGCCCGCGGCGTCCAGGCGGGCCCGCGCGGCGGCCAGCTCGCCGTCCAGCGGCGAGTTCCCGACCAGCCGGGCGCAGCGGCGCACCAGGCCCAGGGCCAGCGAGCCGTTCACCCGCAGCGTCGCCGCGTCCGACGCCAGCACCTCGGCGAACGGGCGGCGCCGCACCAGGCGGTCGGCCGGCACCCGGTGACCGGTCAGCCGCAGCTCCACCGTCGCGCTGGCCTGCACGGCCACCAGCGGCTGCGCCTGGACCGCCAGCGTGGGCCCCTCGGCCGCGTCGACCAGCACGAAGGCCACGTCCGCGCCGTCGCGGGCGGCGACGAGCAGCACGTCGACCGCCCCCCAGCCGGTCACCCAGGGCACCGCGCCGTCGAGCACCAGGTCGTCGCCGTCGGCCCGCACCGTCATCGCCGGCGGCCCCGGCCGGGTCGCCGCCTGCAGCGCCACCCCGGCCCGCCGCCGCCCGGCGCACAGGTCGGCCAGCAGCGCCGGGTGCGTGCCCGCGGCGGCCAGCCGGGCCACCACGCCCAGGTGCTGCAGCCAGACGAACGTCGTCGCCAGGTCGCCGGCGGCGAGCTCCTCGACGACGCCGGCGACGGTGACCGCGTCGGCGCCCAGCCCACCGGCCGAGCGCGGTCCGGTCAGCCCGTAGAGCCCCGCGCCGGCCAGCGCGTCGAGGTGCCCGCGCGGCACGGCCCCGGCCGCCTCCACCGCGGCGGCCGCGGGCGCGAGCAGGTCCTCGGCGAGCCGTCGCGCCGTGGCGACGGGGTCGGCCACTCAGCCGCCGGTGATCGTGTCGACCAGCTCCTGCGCCGTCGACGTCGACTCGAACAGCAGCCCGACGTGCTCGCGGGTGCCGCGCAGCGGCTCCATCGTCGGGATCCGCACCAGGTTCTCCCGGCCCAGGTCGAACACCACCGAGTCCCAGGACGCCGCGGCCACCTGCGCGGGGAAGCGCCGCAGGCACTCGCCGCGGAAGAAGGCGCGGGTGTCGGCCGGCGGGCTGACCACGGCGCGGGCGACCTCCTCGTCGGTGAGCAGCCGCCGCATCGAGCCGCGGGCCACGAGCCGGTGGTAGAGCCCCTTCTCGGGGCGCACGTCGGAGTACTGCAGGTCGACCAGCTGCAGCCGCGAGTCGCCCCACTCCAGCCCGTCGCGGGAGCGGTAGCCCTCGAGCAGCCGCAGCTTGGCCGGCCAGTCCAGCCGGTCGGCCAGCCGCATCGGGTCGGCGGCGAGGTCGTCGAGCACCTCGGCCCAGCGGCGCAGCACGTCGGCGGTCTGCTCGTCGGCCTCGCCGCCCCGGTCGACGAACCGCTCCGCCTGGTCGAGGTAGGCGCGCTGCACGTCGAGCGCGGTCATCCGGCGGCCGTCGCGCAGCCGCACGACGTGGGTGAGCGAGGGGTCGTGGCTGACGGCCTGCAGCGCGGCGACCGGCTCCTCGATCGCGAGGTCCTCGGTCAGCGCCCGGGCCTCGATCATCGCCAGCACCAGCGACGTCGTCCCGACCTTGAGGTAGGTGGACAGTTCCGCGAGGTTGGCGTCGCCGATGATCACGTGCAGCCGGCGGTACTCGTCGGGGTTGGCGTGCGGCTCGTCGCGGGTGTTGATGATCGGCCGCTTGAGCGTGGTCTCCAGGCCCACCTCGACCTCGAAGAAGTCGGCGCGCGAGGAGATCTGGAAGCCCTTGGTGCGGCCCTCGGTGCCGATGCCGACGCGGCCGGCGCCGGCGAAGACCTGCCGGGTGACGAAGAACGGGACGAGCCCGCGGATGATGTCGATGAACGGCGTGCGCCGGTCCATCAGGTAGTTCTCGTGCGCGCCGTAGCTGGCGCCTTTGCCGTCGGTGTTGTTCTTGTACAGCTGGATGGGCTGCGTGCCGGGGATCCGGGCGGCCCGCCGGGCGGCCTCGGCCATGACGCGCTCCCCGGCCTTGTCCCAGAGCACGACGTCGCGCGGGTTGGTGACCTCCGGCGTCGAGTACTCGGGGTGGGCGTGGTCGACGTAGAGCCGCGCGCCGTTGGTGAGGATGACGTTGGCCATCCCCGAGTCCTCGTCGAGGTCGGTGTGGTCGAGCGCCTGCGCCGGGGAGAGGTCGAACCCGCGGGCGTCGCGCAGCGGCGACTCCTCCTCGAAGTCCCAGCGGGGACGGCGCCGGGTCGGGGCGTCGGCCACCGCCCAGGCGTTCACCACCTGGCTGGAGAGGGTGGTCGGGTTGGCCGTGGGCTGCCCGGGCACCGAGATGCCGTACTCGACCTCGGTCCCCATCACCCGCCGAACGCTCATGCGACCGAGACTAGGCGGCGCGCCGGACGCCGCCCGGGCACCCCGCGCAGGGGTGCCCGGGCGGGGCCTCAGAGGTACTGGCCGGTGTTGGTGGCCGTGTCGATGGCCCGGCCGGACTCGTTGCCCTTGCCGCTGATGAGCGTGCGGATGTAGACGATCCGCTCGCCCTTCTTGCCCGAGATCCGCGCCCAGTCGTCGGGGTTGGTCGTGTTGGGCAGGTCCTCGTTCTCCTTGAACTCGTCGACGCAGGCCTGCATCAGGTGGCCGACCCGCAGGCCCGCCGTCCCCGTCTCGAGGTTCTCCTTGATGGCCATCTTCTTGGCGCGGTCGACGATGTTCTGCAGCATCGCGCCGGAGTTGAAGTCCTTGAAGTACAGGACCTCCTTGTCACCGTTGGCGTAGGTGACCTCGAGGAAGCGGTTCTCCTCGCTCTCGGTGTACATCCGCTCGACGGTGCGCTGGATCATCCCCTGGATGGTCGCCTCGGCGCTGCCGCCGTTCTCGGCGAGGTCGTCGGCGTGGATGGGCAGCGTCGGCGTCAGGTACTTGCTGAAGATGTCCCGCGCGGCCTCGGCGTCCGGCCGCTCGATCTTGATCTTCACGTCGAGCCGGCCCGGCCGCAGGATCGCCGGGTCGATCATGTCCTCCCGGTTGGAGGCGCCGATGACGATGACGTTCTCCAGGCCCTCGACGCCGTCGATCTCGCTGAGCAGCTGCGGCACGATCGTGGACTCGACGTCGGAGGACACGCCCGACCCGCGGGTGCGGAAGATCGAGTCCATCTCGTCGAAGAACACGATGACCGGCGTGCCCTCGCTGGCCTTCTCCCGGGCGCGCTGGAACACCAGCCGGATGTGCCGCTCGGTCTCGCCGACGTACTTGTTGAGCAGCTCGGGGCCCTTGATGTTGAGGAAGTAGGACTTCGCCTGACCCTCCCCCTTCACCGCGGAGACCTTCTTGGCCAGCGAGTTGGCCACGGCCTTGGCGATCAGCGTCTTGCCGCAGCCGGGCGGGCCGTAGAGCAGGATGCCCTTGGGCGGGCGCAGCTCGTACTCGCGGAACAGGTCGGCGTGCAGGAACGGCAGCTCCACGGCGTCGCGGATCTGCTCGATCTGCCGGGACAGCCCGCCGATGTCGGAGTAGTCGATGTCGGGGACCTCCTCCAGCACGAGCTCCTCGACCTCGCTCTTGGGGATCCGCTCGTACACGTAGCCCGACCGCGTCTCCAGCAGCAGCGAGTCGCCCACCCGCAGCGGCTGGTCGGTGAGCGAGTCGGCCAGGAAGACCACCCGCTCCTCGTCGGTGTGGCCGATGACCAGCGCCCGCGCCGTGACGCCGTCGACCGGCTCGAGCAGCTCCTTGAGCATGACGACGTCGCCCTGCCGCTCGAAGCCGCGCGCCTCGACGACGTTCATCGCCTCGTTGAGCATGACCTCCTGGCCGGGGCGCAGCTGCTCGCCCTCGACGGCCGGGGACACCGACACCCGCAGCTTGCGGCCGCCGGTGAACACGTCGACCGTGCCGTCGTCGAACCGGGTCAGGAAGACGCCGTAGCCCGACGGCGGCTGCCCGAGCCGGTCGACCTCCTCCTTGAGCGTGACCAGCTGCTCGCGCGCGTCGCGCAGGGTGCCGGCCAGCTTGTCGTTGCGCTCGGAGAGGAAGGCCGCACGGCCCTCCGCCTCGGCGATCCGCTCCTCCAGGGCGCGCACCTGCCGGGGGCTGTCGGCCACCTTGCGACGCAGGAGACCGATCTCCTCCTCGAGGTAGGAGATCTGGGCGAGCAGCGCGGACACGTCTCGTTCACGCCGCGCCCGGAACTCGTCGGGACCACTTCCAAGGCCGGAGCCCATCGCGCACCTCCGGTGATCGGGGGGAGCCAGGAGGCAAATCTATACACGCGGAGCGACAGCCCGCCCGGGGCTCGCGAGGGCCGTGACGCGCTCGTCACGTTCCCCCGCTGGGGGTCCTCCTACTTCTGCGCGCGGCGCTGGCGGATCGGCGCGACGACGCCCTCGGCCAGCCGCCGGGCGGTCACCAGGAAGGCGGTGTGCGCCACCATCCGGTGCTCCGGGCGCACCGCCAGGCCCACGGCGTGCCACGGGCGCACCAGCGACTCCCAGGCGTAGGGCTCGGTCCACACGGCCTGCGCGCGCAGCGCCTCGACGTAGGTGGACAGCTGGGTGACGGTGGCGACGTAGCCGACGAGCACGCCGCCGGGGCGCAGCGCCGCGGCCACGGTGGGCAGCACGGCCCACGGCTCGAGCATGTCGAGCACCACGCGGTCGACGACCTCCTCGGCGGGGTGGTCGGCGAGGTCGCCGAGGCGCAGGTCCCAGGTGCCGGGGACGCCGCCGAAGAAGGCGCTCACGTTGCCGCGCGCGACGTCGGCGAAGTCCTCCCGCCGCTCGTAGCTGGTGACCCGGCCGTGCTCGCCGACGGCGCGCAGCAGCGAGCAGGTCAGCGCGCCGGACCCGGCGCCGGCCTCCAGCACGCGCATGCCCGGGCCGATGTCGCCGTTGCCGACGATCTGGGCGGCGTCCTTGGGGTAGATGACCTGCGCGCCGCGGGGCATGGACAGCACGAAGTCGGCCAGCAGGGGCCGCAACGCCAGGTAGCCGGTGTTGGCGGTGGAGTGCACGACCGAGCCCTCGGGGGCGCCGATGAGGTCGTCGTGGGCGATGGCGCCGCGGTGGGTGTGGAACTGCTTGCCGGGCGTGAGGACGACGGTGTGCAGCCGGCCCTTGGGGTCGGTGAGCTGCACCCGGTCGCCGGCGACGAACGCCCCCGGCACGGGCTCGACCGTCGTCGGCCGCTCCTCCCCCGCCGGCAGGGGCTCCGCGGCCGGCGCCGGCTCGGGCTGGGGTGCGTCGGTCGGCTCGGGCTGCGGGTCCACGGGCGGCCAGCCTAGGCGAGGGCGGTCCGCGGGCTCCCCGGCGCGGGTGCCGCGGAACTGTCGGTGGCCCGGCCTAGCCTCGGGTGCGTGACTGCAGTGTTCTCCTCCGACACCGCGGCCGACGGCGAGCAGGCGGCCGGGCCTGCTCCCGAGCGGGCGCCGCGGCGGCCGTCGCTGTCGCCGAGCCGCGCGGCGGACTTCAAGACCTGCCCGCTGCTCTACCGGTTCCGCACCATCGACCGGCTGCCGGAGAAGAAGAGCGCCGCCGCGGTGCGCGGCACCCTGGTGCACGCCGTCCTCGAGCGGCTCTACGACCTGCCCGCCGCCGAGCGCACCGTGGACGCCGCGCGCGGCCTCGTCGGCCCGGCGTGGGAGGAGCTGCGCACCGACCCGGAGGTCGCCGCGCTGTTCACCGCCGGCGACGAGGGCGCCGAGCCGCCGTCGCTGGAGACCTGGCTGGCCTCGGCGGGCAAGCTGGTGGAGACCTACTTCACGCTGGAGGACCCCACCCGCATCCAGCCCGAGGGCCGCGAGGAGCTGGTCGAGGTCACGCTGCCCGACGGGCTGCTGCTGCGCGGGTACGTCGACCGGCTCGACGTCGCCCGCAACGGCGCGCTGCGGGTGGTCGACTACAAGACCGGCTCGATGCCGCGGGAGGCGTTCGAGTCCAAGGCGCTGTTCCAGATGAAGTTCTACGCGCTGGTGCTGTGGCGCACCCGCGGCGTGGTGGCCAGCCAGCTCAAGCTCATCTACCTCGGCGACGGCGACGCGCTGACCTACGCCCCCGACGAGGGGGAGCTGGTGCGCTTCGAGCGCACGCTGCTGGCCATCTGGGCGGCGATCGAGCGGGCGGTGTCCACCGGCGACTTCCGGCCCAACCGCAGCCGGCTGTGCGACTGGTGCGACCACCAGGCGCTGTGCCCCTCCTTCGGCGGCACTCCCCCGCCGTTCCCCGCCGCGGCGGCCGCCGCGGCCGGCTGGCCGACGCTGCCCGTCGTCGAGCGCGACTGACCCGCCCGTCCGGGCCGCCGCCTGCTCCTCCTGCCCGAGGTGACCGTGGCCCGGCGCACCGGGAGTTGGGGATAACGGTCGACGTCGCGAGTCGGTGCGCTGCACCGGAACGCGCAGGGTCCGGTCGACCGGCGGGCGGTGTGCGGCCTAGCGTCGGCCCGTCCGCCACCGCCCACGAGGGAGCCGGCATGCGGGGCTACCGTGCCGACCGCGCCTTCGACGGCGAGCGGGTGCTGCCCGGCGGGGCGCTGGTCCTGGTGGACGACGGCCGCATCGTCGGCGTCGAGCCGGCCGGCGCCGCGGTCCCCGACGGCGTCCCGGTCACCGCCCTGCCCGGAGCCACGCTGCTGCCCGGGCTGGTCGACACCCACGTGCACCTGTGCGGCGACAGCAGTCCCCGCGCGCTCGACCAGCTGCCCGAGCTCGGTCCCGAGCGGGTCGACACCATCGTCGCCTCCGCGCTGCACCAGCACCTGGCCGCCGGGGTCACCGCGGTGCGCGACCTGGGCGACCACCGGTGGGCGGTCGTGGAGCGGGCGCCGCGCACCGGGCCGACGGTCGTCGCCGCCGGGCCGCCGATCACCTCCCCCCGCGGGCACTGCTGGTCGATGGGCGGGGAGGCCGCCGGCGTGCCCGCGCTGCGGGTGGCGGTGCGCGAGCGGGCCGGGCGCGGCGCCGGCGTGGTCAAGGTCATGGCCAGCGGCGGCGCGATGACCGCGGGCACCGACCTGGCGGCCTGCCAGTTCACCCCCGCCGAGGTGCGCGCCGTGGTGGAGGAGGCGCACCGGCTGGGCCTGCCGGTGACCGTGCACGCGCACGCGCTGGCCGCCGTCCGGCAGGCCCTCGACGCGGGCGCCGACGGGATCGAGCACTGCTCGGGCCTGACCGCCACGGGCTGGGGCGTCCCGCCGGCGCTGGCCGGGCGGCTGGCCCGCGCGGGCACCGTCGTCTGCCCCACCCTCGGCCTGGCGCCGGGCGTGCGGCCCCCGCCGCGGGTCCAGGAGCTCATCGACCGGCTGGGCATGACCGAGGCGGCCCGTGCCCGGGAGGCCGCCCGGTTGCACGCCGCCGGGGTGGCCGTCGTCAGCGGCGTCGACAGCGGGATCAGCCCCGGCAAGCCGCACGGCGTGCTCCCCCACGCGGTCGCCTCCCTGGTCGCCGGCGGCGTGCCGCCGGCCGAGGCGCTGGCCTCGGCGACCGGCCGCGCCGCCCGCGCGTGCGGCCTCGGCGGGCGCACCGGGCGGCTGGCGCCGGGGCTGGACGCCGACCTGCTGCTGGTCGACGGCGACCCGGCGGTCGACGTCACCGCCCTGCAGCGGGTCCGCCTCGTGGTCTCCCGCGGCCGGGAGGTCCTACCGGGGAGCTGAGGCTCAGCGGCAGCTGGCGGCGGGCTCCCGGGCGGCGAGGACGCCGGCGAGGTCGGCGAGGCCGACGCCGGCGAGGGTGTCGCGCAGCACCAGCCCGGGCGCGGGGGCCAGCGGCTGCAGCGACGGCACCCCCAGCACCGCGGCACCGGCGGCCAGGCCCGCGCTCACCCCGACGGCGGAGTCCTCGACGACCACGCAGCGGGACGGATCGACGCCGAGCGCCGCCGCGGCCTGCAGGTAGGGCGAGGGGTCGGGCTTGCGGGCGGACACCTCGTCGCCGCAGACGGTCAGGTCGAAGGGCGGGACGCCGGGGAAGGCGCGCTCGACCCGGGCGAGCACGAGGTCGGCGAGGCGCCGCGGCGTCGTCGTCACCAGGGCGGTGGGCACGGCGGCGGCGCGCACCTCGGCGATGAGCTCGCGCGCGCCGGGCCGCCAGCGCACGTCGGTGGCCAGGAGCCCGGCGACGGTGTCCTCGACCCAGGCGGCGTCGTCCTGCCAGCGGTCCTCGCGGTCGAGGCCGAGGTCGGCGTGCAGCACCCGCATCGAGGAGCGCATCGAGGTGCCCACGGTGGCCTCGCGGGCGGCCGGGCTGAGCTCACCGCCCAGCCGGCGGGCGAGGGCGGCCAGCGCCGTCCCCCAGTGCTCCTCGGTCTCGACGAGGGTGCCGTCCATGTCGAACAGGACTGCTGCGGGGCGGTTCGGCATCGGGGCTGCGGTCTTCCTCGGCGGCTCGGCTCCCGGGCGCACGACGGGCACGCACCGGAGCGGTCTCGGACAGGGCTCGACCACCGCCGCTCGCGTCGCGGACCGGTCGTCGGGCCCGCCGGGGGCGCACCGGAGGCCGGTGGTCTCCGGTCCCAGTGTCCCAGCCGTCGCGAGACGGCGACGAGCGAGCCTCCTCACGCACGGCCGGTGCCGGACGAGCCGACGCGGCGGGCCTCCGTGCCCGGGCGGGCGAGTGACCACGGCCGGGACGCGGGGGCGCTCAGAGCTGGAGGACCTCCGCCGCGAGGAGGTAGGCCGCGGTCGCACCCGCGGGGTCGTGCAGGTCCCCGGGCTCGCGCGCCGTCGCCCGGGACCGGGCGCGGATCGCGGCGCCGGGATCGGCGGTGACGAGGTCGGCGCACAACCCCGCGACGACGGCACGGGCGTCGTGGTCGTCGAGGCCGTCGAGGGCGAGGCCGTCGTCGAGCAGGGTGGCCACCTCGCGGAACACCTCACGGACCGTCTCGGGGTCCACGTCGGGCCGCGCCCGGGCGACCTCCTCGGCGGTCACCAGGAACCGGTCGAACGGTGGCCTCGCGGCGCTGGGCGGCACACCCGCAGTCTGGTCGCGCACCCGCCCCCGGACGAGCGGTTTCCGGCGGACGGCCGACGCCGTCCCCGCCCGGGACCGGCCTCAGTCCTCCACGCGGAAGCCGACCTTGAGCGTGACCTGGAAGTAGGCGACGTCGCCGTCGGCGACCTGGCCGCGGACCTCCTGGACCTCGAACCACTCCAGGTGGCGGACCGTCTCGGCCGCCTTGCGGACGGCGGTGCGGATGGCGTCGTCCACGCTGGTCGGGCTGCTGCCCACGACCTCGCTGAGCCGGTACACGTGGTTGCTCACTGGGGGCTCCTCTCGGGCCGGGGACCACCGGCGGCCCTAGCATCGGGCGGTGCCCGACCGCTCGCACGCCCAGGTCGTCCTCGGCCAGCAGCTCTACCCCGTCCTGGAGCAGTGCCGCAAGCCCGAGGTGCTCTGGGCCAAGCTCGCCACCGGCAACTACGACTGGCTCGGCGTCCGGCGCAACGGCAGGTACGTGCTGGGCCGGCCGCGGTTGTCCGCCGTCGTCCCGGAGGAGCCCGGCCCGCCGCCGGACGACGGGCGGGAGCCGCACCGCATCGAGTCGCTGGCGCCGCTGCAGCGGGTGCCGCGGTGGGAGGCCTACCCGACGGCCGAGGAGGCCCGCGACACCTTCGGCCGCCTGGTGCAGGGCGACCCGATCACCCCGCTGCGCACCTCCGGGGTGTGGCGGGCGCGGCTGGTCGTCGACGGCCGGCCGGTCGAGGAGCGGCTGGTCGTGCGGCCGCTGCCGCGGCTGCTCTGACGCAGGACGCGGCGGTGCCCGCCACCGCGGTCTGCGGGGTGGCGGGCACCGTCGGGCGGGGTGGTCAGCCTCCGTGGACGCCGACCGGGGCCTCGCGGACCTCGGCCGGGGAGTGGGCGCGGAAGTCGTCCTCGAGCTCCTCGAGCGAGCGGCCCCGGGTCTCCGGCGCGAACTTCTTGACGAAGGTGAGCGAGCCGACGTTCACCAGCGCGAACAGGCCGAAGGTCAGGGTCGCGCCGAGGGTCGCCACCAGCGGCGGGAAGGCGAAGGAGATGGCCGCGTTCACCGTCCACAGCACGAAGACGGCGATGCCCATGGCGAACCCGCGGATGGTCATCGGGAAGATCTCCGACAGCAGCAGCCACACCAGCGTGCCGATGAACGTCTGCACGAAGAAGACGACGAACAGCATCGCGGCGAGGATGAGGTAGCTGCGGAAGCCCGACTCCGGCAGCAGGAACGACAGCGCCAGCACCGCGTGCCCGGCGGCGACACCGGTGAACCCGGTGAGCAGCAGCGGCCGCCGGTTGATCCGCCCGATGAGGACGATGCCGAGGATGGTGCCGATGATGCCGACGACGCCGACGGTGATGGTCAGGACCAGCGACGCGCTGGCCCCGAGGCCGGTGGACTCGAGGATGGTCGGCGCGTAGTAGTTCACCGTGTTGATGCCGGTGGCCTGCTGCACCGTGGCCAGCCCGCAGCCGATCCAGAGGATCCGGCGCATCCACGGGAAGGCCCGCAGGTCACGCATCGCCGCGCCCTTGTCCTCGTTGACGTCGCGCTGGGCGTGCTGGGCGATGACGTTGTACTCCTCGGCGGCCTCGGCCGGGTCGCGGCTGAGGCTCAGCACCCGCCGGGTGTCCTCCAGCCGGCCGCGCACGGCGTACCAGCGCGGCGAGTCGGGCAGGAAGAACATGCCGATGAACAGGGCGACCGCGGGCACGGTGGCCACCGCGAGCATCCAGCGCCACACGTGCGGGTCCTTGATGAGGGCGTCGAGCAGGGCGTTCATCGCGAAGGCGAGGAACTGGCCGGTGACGATCATCAGCTCGTTGATCGTGACCATCCGGCCGCGCCGGTCGGCGGGGGCCATCTCGGCGAGGTACAGCGGGCAGGTGGCCGCCGCGGCGCCGACGCCGAAGCCCAGCAGGATCCGGCCGCCGGTCATGACGCCGACGTTGGGGGCCACCGCGCAGATCAGCGCACCGACCAGGAACAGCCCGGCGCACACGAGCAGGCTGCCCTTGCGGCCGAGGGCGTCGGCCAGCTTGCCGCCGAGCAGCGCGCCGAAGGCCGCGCCGGGGAACAGCAGGGAGCTGACGACGACGGCCTCGGTGAACGTGGTGAGGGCGAGGTCCTCCTTCATGTAGAGGAGGGCACCGGAGATGACCCCGGTGTCGTAGCCGAACAGCAGGCCTCCGAGCGTGGAGATCACCGTCAGCTTGACGAGGAACCGGTTGTGCGCCGGCGAGCGCTGGACGCCGGTGGACGTCCGGGAGGACGAGTGGATCGACATGGGCCGCTCTTTCGGGTGGAGGGCGTCATGGCCCCGGGTGGGAGGAACGGGCGGGTCGTGCGGTGCGGTGCGCGGGGTCGGCCGGCGCGGTGGCGGGGTCGCGGCCGCGGGGCCGGCCGCACGGGGCGCGCCGGCGGAAGACCGCCCGCGGCCGGCGGGCCGGGGTGCGACGGGTGGGTGGTGCGCAGGGGACGGCGCGGGCGCGCACCGGTCGGCGAGCCGGGTGCCGGCGCGGGCCGGGGTCGCGGAGGATGAGCGGGTGGCTCCCTGGCGCCGGAGCGGGCGAGGGTCCGTCCGCGGACTCGTCGCGGGCGCCGTGCACCTGGTGCGCCGACGCGGCCGGACCGCGGCGTTCCGGGCGCTGCGGCTGACCGGGGCGACGGTGGCCGCCTTCGTCGTCGCCCAGCTCGCCGGGCTGCACGACCCCCCGCCGCTGATCGCCGCGCTCACCGCGCTGCTCGTGGTGCAGGCGACGCTCACCAGCACGCTGGTCAACGGGGTGCAGCGGGTGCTCAGCGTGGTCGCCGGCGTCGCGCTGGCAGTGGGGTTCGTCGCCGTCGTGGGGCTCACCTGGTGGAGCCTCGGGGCGCTGGTCGCGGCCGCGATCGTCGTCGGCCAGCTGCTGCGGCTGGGACCGCACCTGGTCGAGGTGCCGATCAGCGCGATGCTGGTGCTCGGCGTCGGCGCCTCCGGGGCGGAGGCCGTCGGGAGCGACCGGGTGCTGGAGACGCTGCTGGGCGCGGCGGTCGGGATGCTGGTCAACGTGCTGTTCCCGCCGGCGGTGCAGACCCGGTACGCGGTCCGCTCGGTCGAGCGGTTCGCCGGGGAGATCGCCGGGCTGCTCGACGGCGCCGCGGGCACGCTGCTCGCCGGCCCGGTGACCCCGGAGCAGTCCGCGCGCTGGCTGCAGGACGCCCGCCGGCTCAACCGGCACGTGCCCCGCCTGGACCGGGCGCTCGCCCACGCCGAGGAGAGCCGCCGGCTCAACGTGCGCGCGCTGCGCTCGCCGTGGGCCACCACCACCGGGGTGCGGGCCGGGCTGGACGCGCTGGAGTACACCTCGGTCTCGCTGCGGACGCTGTTCCGCGCCGTCGACGACGCCACCCGCGAGCGCACCGGCGTCCGCGACGACGCCGAGTACGCCGACACCGTCCGGCGCACCACGGCCAGCCTGCTCGAGCGCATGGGCACCGTCGTCCGCGAGTTCGGCCGGGTGCTGACGGCGGGGCCCGGGGACGCCCGGCCCGCCGCCGAGGAGCGGCTGGCGTCGTCCCTGACGGCGCTGGCCAGCGGCCGGGCGCTCGTCGCCGACCTGCTCATCGGCGACCCGCGCAGCCGCACGGGGCTGTGGGAGCTCAACTCCGCCCTGCTCACCACCGTCGACCGCATGCTCGACGAGCTGGGCCCGGGACCCGGCGACGTCGCCGCGGCGCTGCCGGTCTCCCGCGCCGCGCTGCTCACCGCGCACCGGCTGCGGCTGGGCCGCCGCCCGTCCTGAGGCCGGCGGCCCCGCGGCGGGGCGGCCGGCGAGGACCGGGTGTCGTGCGGACACGTCGTTCCTCCTCGGGAGTCGGGGGCGGATGCGAGGAGCGCCGGGGTCAGGGGCGCCGGCTCAGGGGGCGGGGGTCAGAGGTCGCCGTCGAGGAACTGGGCCCGGCCCAGCCCGAAGGACCAGTCGGCCCGGGTGTTGCCGACGACGGAGACGACGAGGTCGCCCGGGGCCAGCCCGGTGACCTCGCCGAGGCGGCGGCACAGGCCGGCGTAGAGCGCCCGCTTCTGCTCGTCGGAGCGCCCCTGCTGGACGACCTGGAGCACGACCAGGTCGTCGGTGCGCTCGATGCCCAGCCCGGTGTCCTCGCAGATGAGCTGCCCGGGCCGGTGCTCGGTGAGCACCTGGTAGCGGTCCCGGGGCGGCGCGGCGAAGACGTCGAGCAGGACCTCCTGGACGGTGTCGGCGAGCAGGCGGAGCTGCTCGGGGCTGCGCCGTCCCTCGACGACGTCGATGCGGACCAGGGGCACGGGGGCCTCCCTCGACGTGGGGTCGGCCGGCGTGACGCCGGCCACACGCTGAGGGACTATGTCAGGACATTAGGACTTTGCATAGACCCGATCGGCAGATCCCGCGCGCAGCGCAGCCCGACACGCCGCGGGCGGACGCAGGACGAGGGGCCCGACGGGCAGCGACGGGCAGCGACGGGCGGGGACGGGAGGGTGCGCCTCAGCGGCCGACGAGCGTCGTCTCGAACTCGTAGCGGGAGGCGCGGTAGACGTGCCGGCCGTGCTCCACGGCGGCGCCCTTGTCGTCGAACGCGGTGCGCTCCATGGTCAGCAGCGCCGACCGCGGCGGCTCGTCGAGCAGCCGCGCCTCGTCGGCCCGGGCCAGTCGGGCGCCGATGCGCTGGTGCGCCACCCGCAGGTGGACACCCTGCCCGCGCAGGTACTGGTAGAGCCCGCGCTCGGCGAGCTCGGCCGGCGTCGGCTCGAACCGCCCGGGCAGGTAGTTGGTCAGGATCGCCAGCGGCTCGCCGCGGGTCCGGCGCAGCCGCCGCAGGGCGACGACCTCCGCCCCCGCGGTCAGGTCGAGCTCCTGGGCGACGTCGGCCGGCGCCGGCACCCGCTCCAGGGAGAGCACCTCGGTGGTGGGCGCCTCGCCGCCGCGCGCGAGGTCGTCGTAGAGGCTGGTCAGCTCGACCGAGCGGCGGACGTGCGGCGCGATGACCTGGGTGCCCACCCCGCGCTTGCGCACGAGCAGCCCCTTGTCCACGAGCTCCTGCACGGCACGGCGGACGGTGGGCCGCGACAGCCCGTAGTGCTGGGCGAGGAGGAGCTCGTTCTCCAGCTTCGACCCCGCGGGCAGGCTGCCGTCGGTGATCGCCCGCTCGAGGGCCTGCGACAGCTGGAAGTACAGCGGCGTGGGGCTGGAGCGGTCGATGTCGAAGGTCGGCGTGACGGCCACCTGGTCCTCCTCGTGCGCACGCCGGCGGACGGCTCCGGCAGGGCGCCCCCGGATGATCGCACCCGGCGCGGTGCGCCCACCTCCCCACGTCGGGGCATCCCGACGTCTGCACGTCCTGCTGTGCTTATGTCCTGACAAAGTCTTGACGCGTGCCTGTGCGGTGGAGCACAGTCCCAGTCACCGCAGGACGACGCACGAGGACGGAGCACACCGTGCAGAACGCACCCGACGTGGTGGTCATGGGCCGCAGCGGCGTCGACGTCTACCCGCTGCAGGTGGGCGTCGGCCTCGAGGACGTCGAGACCTTCGGCAAGTACCTGGGCGGCAGCGCCGCGAACGTCGCGGTGGCCGCCGCACGGCTCGGCGAGACCGTCGCGCTGGTCACCGGGGTCGGCGACGACCCCTTCGGCCGGTTCGTGCGGCGGGCGCTGCGCGACCTGTCGGTCGACGACCGGTTCGTCGTCGTCGACCCCGAGCACCCGACGCCGGTGACCTTCTGCGAGGTCTTCCCGCCCGACGACTTCCCGCTGTGGTTCTACCGCCGGCCCACCGCGCCCGACCTGCAGGTGCGCCCCGCCGACCTCGACCTCGACGCCGTCCGCGACGCCCGGCTGTTCTGGGCCACGGTCACCGGCCTGTCCGAGGAACCCTCCCGCTCGGCCCACCACGCCGCCTGGGAGGCCCGCGGACGGCGGCGCCACACCGTGCTCGACCTCGACTACCGGCCGGTCTTCTGGTCCTCCCCCGAGGAGGCGTCCGCGCAGGTCCGGGCGGCGCTGCCGCACGTGACCGTGGCCGTCGGCAACCGCGAGGAGTGCGAGGTCGCCACCGGCGAGACCGATCCCGACCGTGCCGCCGACGCGCTGCTCGACGCCGGCCTCGAGCTCGCCGTGGTCAAGCAGGGCCCCCGCGGCGTCCTCGGCAGGACCCGCACCGAGCGGGTGGTCGTGCCGCCCACGCCGGTCGAGGTGGTCAACGGCCTCGGTGCCGGTGACGCCTTCGGCGGCTCGCTGGTGCACGGCCTGCTCGCCGGCCTGCCGCTGGAGCAGGTGCTGCGCAACGCCAACGCGGCCGGGGCGATCGTCGCCTCGCGCCTGGAGTGCTCGACCGCGATGCCGACCGCCGCCGAGGTCGCCGCGCACGTCGCCGCGCACGCCCCCTCCCCCACCCCCACCCGTGGCCGCATGGAGAGCACCCGTGTCTGACACCGCCCTGGACCTGCCCGACGTCGTCACCGGCGCACCCCTCTGCGCCACCTACGCCGAGGTCACCGAGCTGCGCAGCCGCCACCCCGAGGCCATCGGGCAGGCGCTGGCCACCCGCCGCCGGCGCCCGGCGTTCCTCCCCGACGACGGCCGGCTGATGCTGGTCGCCGCCGACCACCCCGCCCGCGGCGCGCTGGCCGCGCAGGGCCGCGCGACGGCGATGAACAGCCGCACCGACATGCTCGACCGGCTGCGCACCGCGCTGGCCCGGCCCGGCGTCGACGGCCTGCTGGCCACCGCCGACATCGCCGAGGACCTCCTGCTCCTGGGGGCGCTGGAGGACAAGGTCGTCGTCGCCTCGATGAACCGCGGCGGCCTGGCCGGCTCCACCTTCGAGATGGACGACCGGATGACCGCCTACGACGTGCGCGGCGTGGTCGAGGCCCGCTTCGACGCGGCCAAGATGCTCAACCGCTTCGACCTCGACGACCCCGGCACCGTGGTGTCGATGGAGTCGGCCGGCCGCGCGGTCACCGAGCTAGCCCGCGCCGGGGTCGTCGCCATGCTCGAGCCGTTCCTGTCCCGCCGGGTCGACGGCCGGGTGGTCAACGACCTCTCCCCCGACGCGGTCATCAGGAGCGTGCACATCGCCCAGGGCCTGGGCGCCACGTCGGCCTACACCTGGCTCAAGCTGCCGGTCGTCGACGAGATGGCGCGGGTCATGGACGCGACCACGCTGCCCACGCTGCTGCTCGGCGGCGACCCCTCCCGGCGCCCGGAGGAGACCTACGCGCAGTGGCGCGACGCGCTGGCGCTGCCCTCGGTGCGCGGCCTGGTGGTCGGGCGCACGCTGCTCTACCCGCCCGACGACGACGTCGAGGCCGCGGTGGACACCGCCGTCTCCCTTGTCCACTGAGGAGGACCCCGTGACCGCCACCGTGCCCGCCACCGCACCCGACACCCGGTCCCTGCACCTGCCCGCCGGCAGCGCCGCCGCCGGGGCCTACGCCCTCGAGGTCACCCCCGAGTCCGCCGGCTGGGGCCACTCCGGCCTGCGCGTCCTCGAGCTGGCCCCAGGCGGCACGCACACCCTGTCCACCGGCGAGGACGAGGTCGTCGTCGTCCCGCTGTCGGGCGGGCTGGCCGTCTCCTGCGACGGACACGACCTCACCCTGGCCGGGCGGCCGGACGTCTTCGCCGGGCCGACCGACTTCGCCTACCTCCCGCGCGAGGCCACCGCGCAGCTCACCAGCGAGCGCGGCGGCCGGTTCGCCCTCTGCAGCGCCCGCGCGAGCCGGCGGCTGCCGGTCCGCCACGGGCCCGCGGCCGGCGTACCGGTCGAGCTGCGCGGGGCCGGCGCCTGCAGCCGGCAGGTCAACAACTTCGCCACCGCCGGCGTCTTCGAGGCCGACGCGGTCATCGCCTGCGAGGTGATCACCCCGGGCGGCAACTGGTCGAGCTACCCGCCGCACAAGCACGACGAGACCAGCGACGCCGAGACCGAGCTCGAGGAGATCTACTACTTCGAGGTCGCCCCCGGCCCGCAGGGTCAGGCCGGCCTGGCCTACCACCGGGTGTACGGCACCCCCGAGCGACCCATCGACGTGCTCGCCGAGGTCCGCGACCGCGACGTCGTCCTCGTGCCGCACGGCTGGCACGGCCCCTCGATCGCCGCCCCCGGGCACGACCTCTACTACCTCAACGTCATGGCCGGCCCCGGCCCCGAGCGGGCCTGGCGCATCGTCGACGACCCCGAGCACGCCTGGGTGCGCGACACCTGGACGCAGCAGGACGTCGACCCGCGGCTGCCCCTGCACTCCCCTCCCACCAGCCCCGACCAGAACGGAGCGACCCGACCGTGAGCGCGCCGTCCTCCCCCCCGGCCCGGACCGAGACCGTCCGGCTGACCGTCGCCCAGGCGGTCGTGCGGTTCCTCGCCCAGCAGCACACCGAGCGCGACGGGCAGCGCCAGCGGCTGTTCGCCGGCTGCCTGGGCATCTTCGGCCACGGCAACGTCGCCGGCCTCGGCCAGGCGCTGCTGCAGGCCGAGCTCGACGAGCCCGGTGCCCTGCCCTACGTGCTGGGCCGCAACGAGCAGGCCGTGGTGCACACCGCCGTCGCCTACGCCCGGGCGAAGGACCGGCTGCAGACCTGGGCGATCTCGACCAGCGTGGGGCCCGGCTCGACCAACACCCTCACCGGCGCGGCGCTGGCCACCATCAACCGGCTGCCGGTGCTGCTGCTGCCCGCCGACACCTTCGCCACCCGCTCGGCCGGGTCGCTGCTGCAGGAGCTGGAGCTGCCCGCCTCCGGCGACGTGACCGTCAACGACGCCTTCCGGCCCGTGTCGCGGTACTTCGACCGCATCTGGCGGCCCGAGCAGCTGCCCGGCGCGCTGCTGGGCGCCATGCGGGTGCTCACCGACCCCGCCGAGACCGGCGCGGTCACCCTCTGCTTCCCGCAGGACGTGCAGGCCGAGGCCTTCGACTGGCCGGTGGAGCTGTTCGCCGAGCGCACCTGGCACGTCGGCCGGCCGCTGCCCGAGCGCGCCGCGCTGCAGCGCGCCGTCGCGGCGATCCGCGCGGCCCGCCGGCCGCTGGTCGTGGCCGGCGGCGGGGTCGTCTACTCCCACGCCACCGAGGCCCTCGACGCGTTCGCCGCCGCCACCGGCGTCCCGGTCGCCCAGACGCAGGCCGGCAAGGGCGCGCTGCCCTTCGACCACCCGCAGTCGGTGGGGGCCATCGGCTCCACCGGGACGACGGCGGCCAACGCCCTGGCCCGCGAGGCCGACGTCGTCATCGGGATCGGCACCCGCTACCAGGACTTCACCACCGCCTCCCGCACCGCCTTCAGCGACCCCGGCGTGCGCTTCGTCAACGTCAACGTCGCCTCCCCCGACGTGGTCAAGCACGCCGGGATCGCGGTGCAGGCCGACGCCCGCGAGGCGCTCACCGCGCTGACCGACGCGCTGGCCGGCTGGTCGGTCGAGGACGCCTACCGGGCCCGCACGGCCGAGCTCGCCGCCGCGTGGGAGGCCACCGTCGAGGCCGCCTACCACCCGCCGGTGCCCAGCGCCGGCGAGGGCGGCCGGCTCACCCAGAACGAGGTCATCGGCCTGGTCAACGAGGTGTCGGCACCCCGCGACGTGGTGGTCTGCGCCGCCGGCTCCATGCCCGGCGACCTGCACAAGATGTGGCGGGTCCGCGACCCCAAGGGCTACCACGTCGAGTACGGCTACTCGTGCATGGGCTACGAGATCCCCGGCGGCATCGGCATCCGGATGGCCGCCCCCGACCGCGACGTGTTCGTCATGATCGGCGACGGCTCCTACCTGATGATGCCGACCGAGCTGGTCACCGCCGTCCAGGAGGGCGTCAAGATCGTCGTCGTCCTGGTGCAGAACCACGGCTTCGCCTCGATCGGCGCGCTGTCCGAGCAGCTGGGCTCCCAGCGGTTCGGCACCCGCTACCGCGCCCGCGCCGCCAACGGCCGGCTCGAGGGCGACGTGCTGCCGGTCGACCTGGCCGCCAACGCCGCCAGCCTCGGCGTCGACGTCCTCACCGCCCAGGACGGCCCGAGCCTGGAGGCCGCCCTGCGCAAGGCCAAGGCCAGCGACCGCACCACCGTCGTCCACGTCGAGACCGACCCGCTGGTCGACGCCCCCTCCAGCGAGTCGTGGTGGGACGTGCCGGTCAGCGAGGTCTCCACCCTCGAGTCCACGCAGCGCGCCCGCGGGGTCTACGAGCAGTGGAAGGCCCGCCAGCACCCCTACCTGACGCCGTCCGAGCGTTCCTGAGCACCCCTCCGAGGAGAGGAAGACATGACCGTGCAGCAGCCCGGAGGCGCCCGCATCCGCGTCGGGTCGGCACCCGACTCGTGGGGCGTCTGGTTCCCCGACGACCCCCAGCAGGTGCCCTGGCCGCGCTTCCTCGACGAGGTCAGCGCCGCCGGCTACGAGTGGATCGAGCTCGGCCCCTACGGCTACCTGCCTCCCGACCCCGCCCGGCTGGCCGACGAGCTGGCCGCCCGCGGCCTGCGCGTCTCGGCCGGGACGGTGTTCGAGCACCTGCACCGCCCCGACGCCTGGAACGACGTGTGGCGGCAGGTCGGCGACGTCGCGACGCTCACCGCCGCGATGGGCGGCACCCACGTGGTGGTCATCCCCGACGTCTGGCGCGACCACAGGACCGGCGAGGCCATCGAGCCCCGCGAGCTCACCGCCGAGGCCTGGGCGCGCCTGGCCGCGGGCGTCGACCGGCTCGGCCGCGCGGTGCAGGAGGAGTACGGGCTGTCCATCGCCTTCCACCCGCACGCCGACAGCCACGTCGGCCGCCAGCCCGACATCGAGCGCTTCCTCGCCGAGACCGACCCGCGGTACGTCCCCCTCTGCCTGGACACCGGGCACGTCAGCTACTACGGCGGGGACAACCTCGACCTCATCCGCCGCTTCCCCGAGCGGATCGGCTACCTGCACCTCAAGCAGGTCGACCCGGCCGTGATCGAGCGGGTGCACGCCGAGGACGTCCCGTTCCCGCAGGCCGTGCAGCTCGGCGCCATGATCGAGCCGCCACACGGCGTGCCGGACCTGCCGCCGCTGCTCGAGGAGGTCGACCGGCTGGGCCTGGACGTGTTCGCCATCGTCGAGCACGACCTCTACCCCTGCCCGCCCGACGTGCCGCTGCCCATCGCACAGCGCACCCACCGGCTCATCGGCTCCTGCGGGCTGCCCTCGCTGCAGATCGGCCGGCCCCGCACCCCCGTGGCGGAGCAGGCGTGACCGCCGCCGAGGTCCTGCCCGCCGCGGCGCCGGCCGGGGCGGAGGCCGCGGACCTGCGCGTCGCCGTCCTCGGCGTCGGCCTGATGGGCGCCGACCACGTCGCCCGGCTGTCCCGCCGGGTGTCCGGGGCCCGCGTGACCGTGGTCAGCGACGCGGCCACCGACCGCGCCGACCAGGTCGCCGCCGAGGTGCCCGGCTGCCGCGTGGTCCCCGACCCGCTGGCCGCGATCGCCGACCCCGAGGTCGACGCCGTCGTCGTCGCCAGCCCCGGCCGCTTCCACGAGGAGCAGGTGCTCGCCTGCATCGAGCGCGGCGTCCCGGTGCTGTGCGAGAAACCGCTGACCATGGACGCCGGCAGCTCGCTGGCCGTCGTCCGCGCCGAGGACGCGTACACCGCGCGCACCGGGCGCCGGCTGGTGCAGGTCGGGTTCATGCGCCGCTTCGACCCCGAGTACGCCGCGCTGCGCGAGCTGGTCGCCTCCGGCGGCCTCGGCGAGCCGCTGCTGGTGCACTGCGCGCACCGCAACCCCGCCGTGCCCCCGGGCGTGACCACCGAGTCGGTCGTCAACGACTCCGTGGTGCACGAGGTCGACGTCGCCCGCTTCCTGCTCGGCGAGGAGATCGCCGCGGTCACCGTGCTGCGCCCCCGGTCCACCCGGCGCGCCGCCGAGGGCCTGTCCGACCCGCTGGTGGTGCTCCTGGAGACGACCGGCGGCCGGCTGGTCGACGTCGAGTGCTTCGTCAGCACCGGCCTGGCCTACGAGGTGCGCACCGAGGTCGTCGGCGAGGACGGCAGCGCGCTGATCGGCCTGGACTCCGGCGTCGTCCGGCTGTCCGCCGGCACCGGCGGCGCCGTGCGCGGCCGGACGGGCGCCCCCGGCTTCCGGGAGCGCTTCGGCCGCGCCTACGACATCGAGGTGCAGCGCTGGGTGGACGCCGCCCGGTACGGCGGGATCGACGGCCCCGGCGTGTGGGACGGCTACGCCGCCCAGGCGGTCTGCGCCGCCGGCGTGGAGGCGCTGCGCACCGGCCGGCGCACCGAGGTCCGGATGGAGGAGCGATGAGGATCGCGCTGGACCCGCAGATGCTGCGGACGACGCCCCTGCTGGAGCTGCCCGACGTGGTGGCGTCCATGGGTTACGAGTGGATCGAGCTCTCGCCCCGCGAGGACCTCGTCCCCTTCTTCAAGCACCCCCGCATCGACACCGCCACCGTCCGGGCGTTCAAGTCCCGGCTGGCCGACGCCGGCGTCGGGATCACCTCGGTGCTGCCGGTCATGCGCTGGTCGGGGCCCGGCGAGGTGGAGCGGCAGGCGGCCGTCCGGTACTGGAAGCGCGCCCTCGAGATCTGCGTCGAGCTCGGCGTGGACACGATGAACAGCGAGTTCAACGGCCGGCCCGAGGCGCCCGAGCTCGCCGAGGCGATGTTCTGGCGCTCGATGGAGGAGCTGCTGCCGCTGTTCGAGCGCGAGGGCGTCAAGCTGGCGCTCGAGCCGCACCCCGACGACTTCATCGAGCTCGGGCACCCGGCGATCGACATGGTCCGCGGCATCGACAGCCCCTGCGTGTCCTTCCTGTACTGCCTGCCGCACACGTTCCACCAGGGCGACGACGCGCCGGGGATCATCGCGCACGCCGGCGACCTGCTCACCCACGTGCACGTGGCCGACTCGATGGACCACCGGGCCTCCGACGGGCTGCGGTACATCACCAACCCGCCGGGCAACACCACCCGTGTGCACCAGCACATGGAGATCGGCCGGGGCGACGTCGACTTCGACGAGGCCTTCGCCGCCCTGGCCGGCATCGGCTTCGACGGCGTCCTGACCACCTGCGTCTTCGGCTGGGACGAGCAGGCCCGCGAGGCGGGCACCCGGATGCTGCAGGCCATCCGCGAGCTGGTCACCAAGCACTTCCCCGACACCCCCCTTCCCTGAGAGGTCCCCCATGCCCACCGCCATCCCGCACTGGATCGACGGCGCCCGCCGCGCGGGCACCAGCGGCCGCACCGGCGAGGTCACCGACTCCGCGACCGGCGAGGTCACCGGCGAGGTCGCCCTCGCCAGCGTCGAGGAGGTCGACGCGGCCGTCGCCGCCGCCACGGCCGCCTACCCCGCCTGGCGGGACACCTCGCTGGCCAAGCGCACCGCGGTGCTCTTCCGCTTCCGCGAGCTGCTCAACGCCCGCAAGCCCGAGCTCGCCGCGATCATCACCGCCGAGCACGGCAAGGTCCTCGACGACGCCCTCGGCGAGGTCTCCCGCGGCCAGGAGGTCGTCGAGTACGCCTGCGGCGTCCCCTCGCTGGTCCGCGGCGGGTTCACCGAGAACGCCTCGACCAACGTCGACGTGCACTCCATCCGCCAGCCGCTGGGCCCCGTCGCGGTGATCAGCCCGTTCAACTTCCCGGCGATGGTCCCCATGTGGTTCTTCCCCGTCGCGATCGCCACCGGCAACACCGTCGTCCTCAAGCCCAGCGAGCAGGACCCCTCGGCGGCGCTCTGGATGGCCGAGCTGTGGCAGGAGGCCGGGCTGCCCGACGGCGTGTTCAACGTCGCCCAGGGCGACAAGGTCGCCGTCGACCGCCTGCTCGAGCACCCCGACGTCAAGGCGGTGTCCTTCGTCGGCTCCACCGACGTCGCCCGCTACGTCTACGAGACCGGCACCCGGCACGGCAAGCGCGTGCAGGCCCTCGGCGGCGCGAAGAACCACATGGTCGTCCTGCCCGACGCCGACCTCGACCTGGCCGCCGACCAGGCGGTCAACTCCGGCTTCGGCTCGGCCGGCGAGCGGTGCATGGCGATCAGCGCGGTGCTCGCCGTCGGCGGCATCGGCGACGACCTCGTCGCCCGGATCGCCGAGCGGACGAGGACCCTGCGCACCGGTGACGGCCGCAAGGGCTGCGACATGGGCCCGCTGATCAGCCGGCGGCACCGCGACCGCGTCGCCTCCTACGTCGAGGCCGGCGAGCAGCAGGGCGCGAAGGTCGTCGTCGACGGCCGGCAGGTGCAGCCCGACGGCGGGGAGGACGGCTTCTGGCTCGGCCCCACGCTGGTCGACCACGTCGAGCCGCACATGAGCGTCTACACCGACGAGATCTTCGGCCCGGTGCTGTCGGTGCTGCGGGTGGACACCTACGAGCACGCCGTCGAGCTGATCAACCGCAACGAGTACGGCAACGGCACCGCGATCTTCACCAACGACGGCGGCGCCGCCCGGCGCTTCCAGCACGAGGTGGAGGTCGGGATGATCGGCATCAACGTGCCCATCCCGGTCCCGATGGCCTACTACTCCTTCGGCGGCTGGAAGAACAGCCTCTTCGGCGACTCCCACGCCCACGGCGCCGAGGGCGTGCACTTCTACACCCGGGGCAAGGTCGTCACCTCCCGCTGGCTCGACCCCAGCCACGGCGGCCTCAACCTGGGCTTCCCGCAGAACGTGTGATGCCCGGCCGGCGCCGGCGGGACCCGTCCCCGCCGGCGCCGGCCGCTCCCTCCCCCACCCCGCACGAGGAACGAGGACATGGCCCAGACAGCGTTCGACCCGCACCGCTTCGCCGGCCGGGTCGCCTTCATCAGCGGCGCCGGGCGCGGCCAGGGCCGGCAGTTCGCCGTCGACCTGGCGAAGGAGGGCGCCGACGTCATCGGCTTCGACATCTGCGAGGACATCCCCGGCGCCAGCACCCCCATGGCCACCAAGGCCGACCTCGAGGAGACCCGCGCCCTGGTCGAGGCCGCCGGCCGGCGGATGGTCGCCGAGCGCGCCGACGTCCGCGACTACGCCTCCGTCGAGGCGGTGCTCCGGAAGGGCCTGGCCGAGTTCGGCCGGGTCGACGTCGTGGTGGCCAACGCCGGCATCTGCTGCGGCGCGGGGCCGTTCTGGGAGATCGGCCTGCAGGAGTGGAGGGACACCGTCGAGACCGACCTCACCGGCGTCTGGCACACCGTCCGCGCCGCCACCCCGGCGATGATCGAGGGCGGCCGCGGCGGCGCGATCATCATGATCGCCTCAGCGGGGGCGACGAAGGGCTTCCCGAACATCACCCACTACGTGGCGGCCAAGACCGCGTTGGTGGGGATGCTCAAGCCGATGGCCGCCGAGCTCGGCCCGCACTCCATCCGGGTCAACGCGCTCTCGCCGACCAACGTCAACACCGCCATCTACATGACCGAGACGAACAAGCGGCTCTTCCTCCCGGACAACCCCGCCCCGACCGACGAGGAGTACGAGCTCGCCTCCCGGCCGCAGCACGTGCTGCCCATCGGCTGGATGGAGACCCGGGACACCTCGGCCGCGCTGCGCTACCTGGCCTCCGACGACGCCCGCTACGTCACCGGGCTGGAGCTGCGCGTCGACGCCGGCGTGGTGCTGCGCTGAGTCGGGTTCAGCGGTCGGGGTCCGCGCGCCGGTAGGGCGAGCGGCCCGACCCGCTGGCCGCCTCGGCGGCCAGCAACGGCAGCGTCCGCCAGGCCACCAGCTCGGAGAGCACCACCACGCTGGTCGAGCGGACCACCGCCGCCGAGCGGTTGAGGTCGACCAGGATCTGCTGCAGCGCCTCGTGCGAGCCCGCCGCCACCCGGCACAGCACGTCGCCGCTGCCGGTGGTCGCGTGCGCCTCCAGCACGCCGGGGATGGCCTCCAGGTCGCGGCGGACGGCGTCGATGGCGCCCTGCGCGATCTCCAGGGTGACGAACGCCTGCACGCCGCACCCCGCGGCGGCGACGTCGACGTCCGGCCCGTAGCCGGTGACCACGCCGGCCTCCTCCAGGCGCGCCAGCCGGGCGGTCACCGTCGCGCGGGCCACGCCGGTGACCCGGGAGAGCTCCAGGTCGCCGGCGCGGCGGTGCTCGCGCAGCGCGGCGAGCAGGGCGACGTCGAGCGCGTCGAGCGGCCGGCCCAGGGTCACGTGCGCCTCCAGCTGTGCGGTCTGCACACCTCGGTGCGGGTACAGCTGTGCCATCTGAGCACACCGGGCAGCCGCAGCGACACCGGTTGCCCAGCCGGATGAGCGGGTGTGCGCTCCACCCGACGCTGCCGGCACGCGCCCGACGGGAGACGGAGACGATGAGCCTCGACCAGGTCCTCAACGACGAGGAGCGGCTCGCCCGCCTCGACCTCGACCAGCTCCGGCAGCTCGTCGGGCTGGTCGAGCACGACGACTCCGCCGATCCGTTCCCGGTGTCGGGGTGGGACGCGCTGGTGTGGGTGGTGGGCAACGCGCTGCAGACCGCGCACTTCCTGCAGTCGGCGTTCGGCATGGAGTTGGTGGCCTACTCCGGCCCGGAGACCGGCAACCGCGACCACTGCGCCTACGTGCTGCGCTCGGGTGCCGCGCGGTTCGTCGTCCAGGGCGCCTACGACCCCGACAGCCCGCTGGCCGACCACCACCGCCGGCACGGCGACGGCATCGCCGACATCGCGCTGGCCGTCCCCGACGTCGACCGCTGCGTCGCGCACGCCCGGGCGCAGGGCGCCACCGTGCTCGAGGAGCCGCACGACCTCACCGACGAGCACGGCACCGTGCGGCGCGCGGCGATCGCCGCCTACGGCGACACCCGGCACAGCCTGGTCGACCGCTCCCGCTACTCCGGCCCCTACCTGCCCGGCCACGTCGCGCGGACCTCGTCCTACGTGCCCCGCCCGGGCCGGCCGCGGCGGCTGTTCCAGGCCGTCGACCACGTCGTGGGCAACGTCGAGCTCGGCGCGATGGACACCTGGGTGGACTTCTACAACCGCGTCATGGGGTTCACCAACATGGCCGAGTTCATCGGCGCGGACATCGCCACCGACTACTCGGCGCTGATGAGCAAGGTGGTGGCCAACGGCAACCACCGGGTGAAGTTCCCGCTCAACGAGCCGGCGATCGGCAGGAAGCGGTCGCAGATCGACGAGTACCTGGACTTCCACCGCGGCCCGGGTGCCCAGCACGTGGCGCTGGCGACCACCGACATCCTGGCCACCGTCGACGCGATGCGCGCCGAGGGCGTGGAGTTCCTGTCCACCCCGGACTCCTACTACTCCGACCCCGAGCTGCGGGCGCGGATCGGCGAGGTGCGGGTGCCGATCGAGGAGCTGCAGGCCCGCGGGATCCTGGTCGACCGCGACGAGGACGGCTACCTGCTGCAGATCTTCACCCGGCCCACCGGCGACCGGCCGACGGTGTTCTTCGAGTTCATCGAGCGGCACGGCTCGCTGGGCTTCGGCAGGGGCAACTTCAAGGCGCTGTTCGAGGCCATCGAGCGCGAGCAGGCCCGGCGCGGCAACTTCTGACCTCCCCCGCGTGCCCGCCGGGTGGGCAGTTGCGGTTGCCCGCGACGGCGGGTCCGCGCGTGTCGCCGGCCACGACTGCCCATTCGGCCGGGCGCTCCTCAGTCGACCAGGTCGAGGGCGGCGCCCACCAGCGAGTCGACGTCGAGGCCGTGGGCGCGGTAGACGCTGTCGAGGTCGCCGCTCTGGCCGAAGCGGGTCACGCCCAGGTGCGTGGCCGGCACGCCGCGGACGCCGGCCAGGAACGCCAGCGTGTGCGGGTGGCCGTCGAGCACGGTGACCAGCGGAGCGGCCCGGTCGGCCGGGAAGGCCGCGTCGAGCACCCAGCCGGGGGCCTCGTCCAGGCCGCGGCGGGCCTGCACCGCCCGGAACAGCAGGTCGGGGCTGGTCACCACGACGACGTCGGCGGGGAAGCCGAGCGCGTCGAGCCGCTCGGCGGCGGCCAGCGCCTCGGGGACGACGGCGCCCACCGCGGCGAGGGTGACCGCCGGGCGCGGCACCCGGCGCAGCGGGTAGGCGCCGGCCACGACCTGCCGGCGGCGCCGCTCGCGGGCCGCGGGGTCGGCCGGGACGGCGGCCAGCGCCTGGTCCACCGGCCGGGTGGAGAGCCGGACGTAGGAGCTCGACCCGCCGGGGCGCCCCATCTGCCCGAGCGCGGCCAGCAGGCACCACTCGGTGTCGAGGGCGAAGGCCGGCTCGTAGGACAGGCAGCCGGGCTGCTCCAGCCCGATGGACGGCGTGGTGATCGACTGGTGGGCGCCGCCCTCGGGGGCCAGCGTGACACCCGACGGCGTGCCGACCAGCAGCGACTGCCCGCCGGCGTAGACCGTGAACGACCACGGCTCCAGCGCCCGCTCGACGAACGGGTCGTAGAGGACGCCGATCGGCAGCAGCGGCTGGCCCCAGCGCGACCAGGTGGCGCCCAGCTCGCCGAGGACGCCGACCAGGTTGGTCTCGGCGATGCCCAGCTCCACGTGCTGGCCCGACGGCTTCTCCCGCCAGTGCAGGATCGTCTCGGCGTCGTCGGCGAACCAGTCGCGCCGGTCCTCGTGCGACCAGACGCCGACCTTGTTCACCCAGCCGCCGAGGTTGGTCGAGCTCGACACGTCGGGGCTGACGGTGACCACCCGCCGGCCCACCTCCGGCGCGGCCCGGTTGAGGTCGAGCAGCGTGCGGCCCAGCGCGGCCTGGGTGGTCGCCGTCCCCGAGGGGGTGCGGCCCAGGTCGGCCGGCACCGGCGGCGGCGTCGGCGCCGGGACGTCGGCGCGGCGCAGCCGGCCGGCGGCCGCGGCGAGCAGCCGCCCCGGCGCGCTGTCGGCCGGGAAGCCCGCCCACGGCTGCGCGGGGTCGACGCCGACGGACGCGGCCAGCTCGTGCAGCTGGGCCTCGGTCAGCAGCGCCGAGTGGTTCTGCGGGTGGCCCTCGGTGGCCAGCCCGTAGCCCTTGAGCGTGTAGGCGAGAACCACGGTGGGCCGGGTGTCGTCGATCCGCGTGAACGCCTGGCGCAGCGCGGCGAGGTCGTGGCCGCCGAGGTTGCGCACCGCCGCGACCAGCTCGTCGTCGGGCACGCCGGCGACGAGCGCGGCGACGTCGTCGGCGCCGGGTCCCTCCCCGGGCAGCGTCCGCCGGACCTCGGCCGGTGTCCGGCGCAGCATCCGCTGGTACTCGGCGTTGCTCATCCCGTCGATGCGGTCGCGCAGCGCCGGCCCGCCGGGGCGGGTGAACAGCTCCTCGAGCAGCCGGCCGTACTTGACGGTGAGCACCTGCCAGCCGGCGGCGGCGAACATGCCCTGCAGCCGGGTGGCGCCCATGGTGGGGACGACGCGGTCGAGCGACTGCCGGTTGAGGTCGACCACCCAGACGACCTCACCCAGGTCGGCGACCATCGGGTCGAGGACGGCCTCCCAGATCGCGCCCTCGTCGAGCTCGGCGTCGCCGACCAGCGACCACTGCCGGCCGGTGCCGCCCGCGCCGAAGCGGGTGTTGACGTAGCGGCGGGCCAGCGCGCCCCAGATCGGCGCGGTGGCGCCGATGCCGACGCTGCCGGTCGAGTAGTCCGCCGGGACGGGGTCCTTCAGCCGCGACGGGTAGGACTGCAGCCCGCCGAACGAGCGCAGCGTGGTCAGCCAGGAGGCGTCGAGCTGCCCGAGCAGGAACTCCAGCGCGTGCAGCACCGGGGAGGCGTGCGGCTTGACGCTCACCCGGTCGTCGGCGCGCAGGTGCTCCAGCCACAGCGCCGTCATGACCGTGACCATCGACGCGCTGGAGGCCTGGTGGCCGCCCACCTTCAGGCCCGAGGGGTTCGGCCGCACCCGGTTGGCGTGGTCCACGACCGCCGTCGCCAGCCACAGCACGCGCTGCTCGACCTCCCGCAGCGCGGCGTCGTCGGAGCCGGTGGCGGGGGGCCGCGGGGCGGTCAGCGTCATGGCTTCTCCTGTCGGGCGGTCGGAGGACCAGGATGGCGGGTGCCCGGCCCGCCGTCGCGAGAGGACCCGTCCATGACCGCCCCCGACCGCGCGGCGCAGCTGCACGCGCTGTACCAGGCCTTCGGCCGGCGCGACCTCGACGCGGTGCTGGCCGCGATGAGCCCCGACGTCGACTGGCCCAACGGCTGGGAGGGCGGCCGCGTCCACGGGCGGGAGGGCGTGCGCGACTACTGGACGCGCCAGTGGGCGCAGATCCGCCCGGTGCTGCGGCCGACCCGGGTCACCGAGCGCCCCGACGGCGCCGTCGAGGTCACCGTCGCCCTCACCGTGCGCGACCCCGGCGGCACCCTGCTCTCCCGGGAGACCGTCCGGCACGTGTACCGCTTCGACGGCGACCTGGTGGCCCGGATGGACACCGAGCGGTAGCGCCCCCGGCCGACCCGGCCGGGGGCGCCACCCGTCACGGCACGAGGATGGCCCGGCCCCGGACCTTCCCGGCGTCGAGGTCGCGGATCGCGTCCACGGCCCGGTCCAGCGGGTACTGCTGGGTGTGCAGGGTGACCTGCCCGGCCTGCGCGAGCACCATCAGCTCGGCCAGGTCGGTGTAGGTGCCGACGATGTTGCCGACGACGTTCTTCTCGCCGGCGACGAACTCCAGCGTCGGGATCCGCAGCTCGCCGCCGTAGCCGATGACGTAGAGCGAGCCGGCCGGCCCGGTCATGTGCCAGCCGTCCATCTCCGCGCCCTGCTCGGCGACGAAGTCGAAGACGACGTCGGCGCCCCCGCCGGTCAGCTCTTGCACCGCCTGCACCTGGTCCCCGTCGGCGACCACGGTCTCGTCCGCGCCGATCTGGCGGGCGAGCTCGAGCGCGTCGGGGTTGCGGTCGACGACGACCACCCGGGCGCCCGACAGCGCGGCCAGGCACTGCACGCCGATGTGGCCGAGACCGCCGGCGCCCTGCACGACCGCGGTGGTGCCCGGGTGCAGCAGCGGCAGGGCCTTGCGCACGGCGTGGTAGGCGGTGATGCCGGCGTCGGCGAGCGCGGCGACGTCCGCGGGGTTGGTCGACGGGTCGAGCTTCACGCAGGCGCGGGCGGTGGTGCGCAGGTACTCGGCCATGCCGCCGTCGTCGTTCGACAACCCCGGGAAGAAGGCGTGCTCGCACTGCATGTCCCGGCCGGCGCGGCAGGCCAGGCACAGGCCGCAGCTGGGCTGGGGGTGCAGGATCACCGTGTCACCGACGGCGACGTTCGTGACCCCCTCCCCGACCCGGTGCACCCACCCGGCGTTCTCGTGCCCGATGACGTAGGGCAGCTCCGGGTTCTGGATGTCGGCCCACTGGCCCTCGAGGATGTGCAGGTCGGTGCGGCAGACCCCGGCGCCGCCGATCTTGACGATGACGTCGAGGGGGCCCTGGAGCTCCGGCTCCGGGATGTCGTCGATGCGGGGGTCGGCGTGGTACTCGTGCACGCGGACGGCCTTCATGAGCGCACCTCCAGGGGGAGCAGCGGACGGTCCTCGGGGCGGGGGGTCTGGTCGGCCTCCGACCCCGGGTAGCGGGTGGTGAGCAGCCCGCGGCAGAAGTGTGCGTTCCCGTCGACGGAGATGCGCACCGAGCGGGCCCGCCGCAGGAAGTGCGCCGCGGCGTCGTACGCGGGCCGGGTGCCGTCGGCCTCGACCAGCACCGGTGCGCCCGGGTCGAGCGGCAGGCCGAGCACGGCCCGGCGGCGCAGCAGCGCCTCGGTCGTGGGCTCCCCTGCCGGCAGGTCGCCGAGGGTGAGCGCAGCGACGTCCACCGCCGGGTCGAGCCGGAGCAGGGCGGTGACCGCCCGCTCCATCGCGGCGGTGTGCGCCTTGCGGGTGAAGGTCGCCCGCAGCTCGTCGAGGGACTCCTCCGCCTCGTGCCCGAAGGTGCCCTGGTAGCCCAGGCCCGCGGCCAGGCCCCGGTTGATCAGCTCGGAGTCGTGGTGGTCGTCGAGCTCGACGACCACCCGCCCCACCCCGGGCACGGCCGACACCGCGTCGTGGGCGTCGGAGACCATCAGCCAGGCGAAGTTGGGCGCGCAGAACGAGGTGGGCAGCCGCAGGTGCACCTCCACGTGCGCGCCGTCGCCGGCGCCGACGACGGCCACCGAGCGGACGAAGCCGAGGTCGGTGATCGGCTCGTCGAGCTCGGGGTCGACGACGGTGCCCAGCGCCGCGCGCACCGCCTGCTCGGAGACGGCGGCCAGGTCGGGGAGGACGGCGGTCATGCGGCGTCCTCCTCAGACCGACGCGAGGTCGGCGGCGGCGGGCTCGCGCGGACCGGTCTGCGTCTCGTCGGCCTCGGGCAGCCGCAGGTGCTCGGGCACGTGCAGGTCGTAGAGGCGGGCGGCGTTGAGGCCGAGCACCTTCTTCCGCTGCGCGGTGGTGATCGGCGCGTACTCGGTCATGTCCTCGGGGATCTGGAAGTCCACGAACCGCTCGACCAGCCACTTCGGCGTCCAGAGGGCGTAGTCGCTGGAGAACAGGATCCGGTCCTCGCCGATCCAGTAGAGGAGCTCGCCCATGATCTGCGCGAAGTAGCGCGGCCGGGTGTGGATGAAGGGCATGGCCACCGCCAGGCCGCCGTAGACGTTGGGCTCCTGGGTGGCGATCCAGCAGAAGTCCTCCAGGCGCGGCAGGCCGACGTGCTCCACGACGAAGGTGAGGTCGGTGAAGTCGGTCGCCACGTGGTCGACGTCGGCGACGTCGAAGGCGTCGCGGTCCAGCGGGCGGATGGTGGGGCCCTTGTGGATGTGGATGTTCCGGATGCCCAGCTCGCGACAGACCTCGAGGTAGCGGTAGGCCATCGGGTCGGTGAGCTTCCAGCCGCGGGACTCGCCGTGCCAGTCGGCGGTGTAGAGCTTCACGCCCTTGAGCTGCATGCGCTCGGCGTTCTCCCGCAGCTTCTCCAGGCCGTTCTCGCCGTCGCGCGGGTCCCAGTAGTGGTTGTAGGTCAGCTGGTCCGGGTGGGCCTGGGCGAGGGCGAAGGCCTCCTC
Organism: Geodermatophilus tzadiensis; assembly: GCF_003002915.1. GTDB lineage: Bacteria > Actinomycetota > Actinomycetes > Mycobacteriales > Geodermatophilaceae > Geodermatophilus > Geodermatophilus tzadiensis. The sequence continues at coordinate 90,470 of NZ_PVTG01000013.1, forward strand.
GGTCTGGCCGAAGCCCCGGTGGTAGAACTCCGCGAGCCGGGCCGGCTGGAAGATCGCGTGGTCGACGATGCCGTCGACGAACACGTCGCGCATCAGCCGCTCGCCGCCCTGGTAGAGGTACTCCTCGTAGCCCCAGGTCTCCGACTCCGGGGACAGGTTGCGGTGGTAGTCGTAGAAGCAGTCGATGAACTGCTTGCCGTGGACGTTGCGCTGGTTCTCCGGCCGCGCGTCCCACAGCGCGATGTGCGCGTCCACCACGTAGTACTGCTCGCCGTCCTTGGTGTACATCCGTCGGCCTCCGTCGGCTCCGGTCGTGAGCTGGGTCACCTGCCCGCCGCCGACGCTAGGGCGCGCGGGCCGCCACGCACCCCCTCCGGCCGTCTCACTCTGAGACACCTCGGGACGCCGCCTGCCGCGTACATTGCCGTGACACAGGCCACAGCACCCAGGCCCAGCCGGGAGGCGACCGTGGACGAGCCGGCCCTACCGGAGTCGCTGCCGGAGTCGCTGCCGGACCCCGCCCTGGCCGGCCGGTCCGCGGCGCCGCGGGTGCGGGCGTCGTGGCGGCGCAGCCAGGGCTACGGGGTGCCGCCGGACGAGGTGGTGCCGGTGTTCACCGGGTCACCGGACACCGGCTCGCTGCTCTACGAGTGCGCGCACCGGGTGCTCAGCGACCTGCAGTCGACGATCGCCAACGAGCCGGTGAGCCTGATGGTCGCCGACCCGGCCGGGTTCGTGCTGGCCCGCCTCGGCGACGACGTGTCGATCCACCGGGCGCTGGACCGGGTGCACCTGGCGCCGGGGTTCTCCTACAGCGAGCGCAACGCCGGCACCAACGGCCTGGGGCTGTCGCTGGCCGACCGGGCGCCGACGCTGGTGCGGGCCGCCGACCACTGGGTCACCGACCTGCGCGGCTACACCTGCGCGGCGGCGCCCGTGCTCGAGCCGGGCACCGGCGAGCTGGCCGGCAGCATCAACCTCACCACCTGGTCGGACTCCTCCTCCGAGCTGCTGCTGGGCCTCGCGCAGACCGCGGCGAGCGCCACCAGCGCGCTCATGGCGGTGCGCAGCGGCGGCCGCCTCGTGCGCCCGGCGCCGCGCGGGGAGGTGTTCCGGGTGATCGGCGGCTCGCTGGCCCCCGACGACGGCGACCCGTGCGTCACCCCGGCCTGGCGGACCGCCGTCGACCGGGCCGCGGTGGCGGTCTCCTCCGGGCACGGGACGGTCGTCGTCGGCGAGCCCGGCGCCGGCAAGGCGACGCTGGCCGCGCTCGCCCGGCGGCGGCTGCCCGGCCGGCAGCGGCTGCTGCACGCCCGCGCGCCCGAGGCCGGCGACGTCGCGCCGTGGCTGGAGCTGTGGACGCCGGAGCTGCGCGACGCCGACACCTGCGTGATCGTCTCCGGGCTGCACCGGCTGCCGGCGTGGGCGGCCGGCGAGCTCGCGCACGTCCTCGCCGGCGTCCGCCGCGCCGGGCGGCCCCAGCCCTTCGTGCTCACCGCACCCGGCTACGGGGCGCTGCCCGACCCGGTCGCCCGGCTGGCCGACGCCGTCGTCGAGGTGCCGCCGCTGCGCGACCGGGCCGACGACGTGCTGCCGCTGGCGTCGTGGACCGCCCGGCAGGAACGGCACCGCGAGGTCGCCTTCACGCCCCGCGCCGCCCGCGCGCTGACCGGGTACGCCTGGCCGGGCAACGTCGGGCAGCTGCGGCGCGTGGTGCGCGAGGCGGTCGCCCGGGCCGACGTCGTCGACGTCCACCACCTGGCGCCGGAGGTGCTCGACGCCGGCAGCCGGCCGCTGTCGCGGCTGGAGCGGCTGGAGCGCGACGAGATCGTCCGGTGCCTGACCGAGCCCGGGACGACGATGACCCGGGTCGCCGAGGAGCTCGGCATCGGCCGCGCCACCCTCTACCGCAAGATCGCCCAGTACAAGATCGCGCTGCCGCGGGCGGGCTGAGCTCCCGCGCTCCGGACGCCGCCCCGCCGCCGGGCCCCTAGGGTCGCGGGCAGGGGGCGGAGGGAGACGAGGGTGTCGGACGGGCTCTACCTCACCGGCTGCGAGCCGGCGACCGGGAAGTCGGCCGTGGCCCTGGGGGTCTTCGAGCTGCTGGCCCGCCGGGTCGGCCGGCTCGGCGTGTTCCGCCCGGTGGTGTCCTCGCGCGACGCCGCCGACCCGGTCGTGGAGCTGCTGCTGCCGCGCTCCCCCACGGAGCTGGCCGAGGAGGCCTGCGTCGGCGTCCCGTACGCCGACGTGCTCGCCGACGAGGACCGGGCGCTGTCGGAGATCGTGGCCCGCTACCGGGCGCTGGCGGCGCGCTGCGACCGGGTGCTGGTCGTCGGCTCGGACTTCAGCGAGGCCGGCGCCTCCCGCGAGCTGGCGCTCAACGCCCGCATCGCGGCCAACCTCGGGCTGCCCGTGCTGTGCGTCGTCTCCGGCCGCGACCGCGACCCCGGCGACGTCGCCGCCGCCGTCGGCGTCGGCGAGACCGCGGTGCGGGCGGCCGGCGGCGAGGTGGTCGCCGTCGTGGCCAACCGGGTGCCGCCGCGGCTGCTGCCGGCCGTGCGGGAGCGGGTCGGCGGCCGCGGGGTGCCCGTCTACGTGCTGCCCGAGGCGCCGGTGCTCACCGCGCCCACCGTCGCCGAGGTGGCGCGGGCCTGCGACGCCCGGGTGCTGGCCGGCGACGACGCGGCGCTGGGCCGGGAGACCTCCGGCGTGCTGGTGGCCGCCATGACCATCCCCAACCTGCTCGAGCGGCTGGTCGACGACGTCGTGGTGATCACCCCCGGCGACCGCGCCGACGTCGTCCTCGGGGTGCTGGCCGCGCACCTGTCCGGCGGCCTGCCCGCCCCCGCCGGGCTGGTGCTCACCGGCGGCATGGCGCCCGCCGAGCCGGTGATGCGCCTGGTGGAGCGGCTGCCGGCGGTGGTCCCCGTGGTGGTCACCGACCAGGACACCTACGCGACCGCCACGCTGGCCGGGTCGGCGCCCGGCCGGATCGGGCCGGGGGCGCCGCGCAAGATGGACGTGGCGCTCGCGCTGGTGGAGGAGCACGTCGACGGCGACGAGCTGCTCGACCGGATCGCGGTCGCCCGGCCGCGGGTGACCACGCCGCTGATGTTCGAGTACGAGCTGCTCGACCGGGCCCGCGCCGACCGCCGCCACGTCGTCCTCCCGGAGGGCACCGACGAGCGGGTGCTGCGCGCCGCCGAGCGGCTGCTGCGCCGCGGCGTCGTCGACCTGACGCTGCTCGGCGACGCCGGCGAGGTGCGCGCCGCGGCCGCCCGCGCCGGCGTCGACGTGGCCGGGGCGCGGCTGCTCGACCCCTGCGACCCGGAGCTGCGCGAGCGGCTGGCCGTGGAGTACGCGCGGCGGCGGGCGCACCGCGGCGTGACCATGGACGCCGCCCGCGACCTGGTCGTCGACGTCTCCTACGCCGGCACGCTCATGGTCGCCCTGGGCCTGGCCGACGGCATGGTCTCCGGCGCCACGCACACCACCGCGCAGACGATCCGCCCCGCGCTGGAGCTGATCAGGACCACCGAGGGCGTCTCCCTGGTGTCCAGCGTGTTCTTCATGTGCCTGGCCGACCGGGTGGTGGTCTACGGCGACTGCGCGGTCAACGTGCACCCCGACGCCGGGCAGCTGGCCGAGATCGCGGTGACCTCGGCGCAGACCGCGGCGCGGTTCGGCGTCGAGCCGCGGGTGGCGATGCTGTCCTACTCCACGGGCAGCTCGGGCAGCGGCGAGGACGTCGAGCGGGTGCGCGCGGCCACCGAGCTGGTGCGCTCGCGCGCACCCGGCCTGCTGGTGGAGGGACCGATCCAGTACGACGCCGCCGTCGACGCCGGGGTGGCGCGCACCAAGCTGCCGGCCAGCGAGGTGGCCGGGCGGGCCACGGTGTTCGTGTTCCCCGACCTCAACACCGGCAACAACACCTACAAGGCCGTTCAGCGCAGCGCCGGTGCGGTGGCGGTCGGCCCCGTGCTGCAGGGGCTGCGCAAGCCGGTCAACGACCTGTCCCGTGGGGCGACGGTGCAGGACATCGTCAACACCGTGGCGATCACCGCCATCCAGGCGCAGGACCCGGCCGCCCCGGGCGGAGCGCGGTCGTGAGCGGGCGGGTGCTGGTCGTCAACTGCGGCTCGTCGTCGCTGAAGTACCGGCTGGTCGACGTCGGCGCCGGGCAGGCGCTGGCGTGGGGGCTCGCCGAGCGCGTCGGGCAGCCCTCGGGCCGGCTCACCCACTCCCGGGCGGGCGCGGAGCCGTCGGTGGTGGAGCGGCCGCTGCCCGACCACGCCGGCGCGCTCGCCGCGGCGCTGGAGGCCTTCGCGCACGCCGGCCCGTCGCTGGCCGACGCCGGCCTGACCGCCGTCGCCCACCGGGTGGTGCACGGCGGCGACCGCTTCTCCGCGCCCGTGCGCATCGACGACGACGTCGTCCGCGCGGTGCGCGAGCTGGCCACCCTGGCGCCGCTGCACAACCCGGTCAACGCCGTCGGCATCGAGGTGGCCCGGCGGGCCTTCCCCGGCCTGCCGCACGTGGCCGTGTTCGACACCGCCTTCCACGCCACCCTGCCGCCGCACGCGCACACCTACGCGGTGCCGCCGCAGTGGGCCCGCGACCACGGCGTGCGCCGCTACGGCTTCCACGGCACCTCGCACGCCCACGTCTCCCGCGCCACGGCCGAGCTCCTCGGCCGGCCCCTGTCCGAGACGAACACCGTCGTGCTGCACCTGGGCAACGGCGCCAGCGCCACCGCCGTCGCCGGGGGCCGCAGCGTGGAGACCTCCATGGGCATGACGCCGCTGGAGGGCCTGGTCATGGGCACCCGCTCCGGCGACCTCGACCCCGCCGTCGTCGCGCACCTGCACCGGGTCGCGGGCCTGTCCCCCGCGGAGGTCGACCGGGCGCTGAACTCCTCCAGCGGGATGCTCGCGCTGGCCGGCACCAACGACCTGCGGGAGGTGCACCGGCGCATCGCCGACGGCGACCCCGCGGCCGCGCTCGCCCTCGACGTGTTCTGCCACCGGGTGCGCAAGTACGTGGGCGCCTACCTGGCCGTGCTCGGCCGCACCGACGCGATCGCGTTCACCGGCGGCATCGGGGAGAACGACGCCGTCGTCCGCGCCCGCTCGCTGGCCGGGCTGGAGTCGCTGGGCATCCGGCTCGACGAGGAGCGCAACGCCGTCCGCGCCCCGGGCGGCCGGCGCGTCTCGGCCGACGACAGCGCGGTCGCCGTCCTCGTGGTGCCCACCGACGAGGAGCTGGAGATGGCCCGCCAGACGGTGGCGCTGCTCGCCGCCTGACCCGCCGTGTCGGGGAAGCCCGACAGCGGGCCGGCCGGGCAGCAGGATGGGACCGTGACGCCCGCGCCGCCAGGCTCGTCGGCATGAGCACCGACACCGCCGTCCTGCCACCGATGAGCACCGCAGAGCCTCCCCCGGCCCGCCCGCACGAGCGGCTGCGCGCGCTCGGCGTGGACACCGCCTACTCCCTCGTGGGCCTCCCCGTCGCGACCGTCGCCTTCGTCGTGGTCGTGGCCGGGCTGTCCCTCGGCGCCGGCCTGCTGGTCGTCTGGGTCGGCCTGGCGGTCCTCGCCGCCACCCTGGTCGCCGCCCGCGGCCTGGCCGGCGTGGAGCGGGCCTGGCTGCCCGCGGTCCTGGGCACCCCGCTGCCCCGGCCGGCCTACCGGCGCGCCGACGGTGGCACCGTCCGCCGGCTGCTGACGCCGGTGCGCGACCCGCAGACCTGGCTCGACGCGCTGCACGCGCTGGTCCGCTTCCCGCTGGCCGTGCTCGCGTTCGCCGTGACGGTGAGCTGGTGGGCGGTCGCCCTCGGCGGCCTCAGCTACGGCCTGTGGGACTGGGCGCTGCCGCGGGACGAGGGCAACCAGGACCTGCTCGAGCTGGTCGGCCTGGAGACCTCGTCGTTCCGCCGCGTCCTGCTCTACACGGTGATCGGGGCGGTGTTCGCGCTGCTGCTGCCGGTCGTCGTCCGCGCAGTCGCGCTGCTGCAGGCCCAGCTGGGCCGGGTGCTGCTCACCGGCCGTGCCGCCACCCAGGCCGAGATCGACCGGCTGGCCGGGGGCCGCGACGCCGCCGTCGCCGCGGAGGCGGTGGCGCTGCGCCGGCTGGAGCGCGACATCCACGACGGGCCGCAGCAGCACCTGGTCCGCCTGGGCATGGACCTCTCCCGCGCTCAGCGGCAGCTCGACCGCGACCCCGCCGCCGCCCGCGCGACGCTGGGCGAGGCGGCCGGGCTGGCCCGGGAGGCGCTGGAGGAGCTGCGGGCGCTCTCCCGCGGCATCGCGCCGCCGGTGCTCGCCGACCGCGGCCTGGCCGCCGCGCTGGCCGCCGTCGCGGCGCGGTCCCCGGTGCCCGTCGAGCTGGCCGTCGACCTGCCGCCCGGGCGGCTGGCGCCGGCGGTGGAGAACACCGCCTACTTCGTGGTCAGCGAGGCGCTGGCCAACGTGGCCAAGCACAGCGGCGCCACCGCCTGCCAGGTCGTCGTCGTGGCCGCGGGGCCGGCGCTGCGGGTGACCGTGGAGGACGACGGCCCCGGCGGGGCGGTGCTCGTGCCCGGGCACGGCCTGGCCGGGCTGGCCGACCGGCTGCGCGCCGTGGACGGCGTGCTCACCGTCGACAGCCCGGCCGGCGGACCCACCCGGCTGGTCGCGGAGCTGCCGTGCGGGTCGTGATCGCCGACGACTCGGTGCTGCTCCGCGAGGGGCTGGTGCGCCTGGTCGAGGAGGAGGGCAGCGAGGTGGTCGCCGCCGTGGGCGACGGCCCCTCGCTGGTCCGGGCGGTGACCGAGCACCGCCCGGACGTCGCCGTCGTCGACGTCCGGATGCCCCCCACGCACACCGACGAGGGGCTGCGCGCCGCCGTCGAGGCCCGTGCCGCCGTCCCGGGGACGGCGGTGCTGGTGCTGTCCCAGTACGTCGAGGTGGCCTACGCCGACGAGCTGCTCGCCGACGGCCGCGGCGGGGTCGGCTACCTGCTCAAGGACCGGGTGACCGACCTCGACGCCTTCCTCGCCGCGCTGACCGGCGTCGCCGGCGGCGGCACGGTGCTCGACCCCCAGGTGGTCGCCCAGCTGTTCGCCCGCCGCCGCGCCGACGACCCGGTGCGCCGGCTGACCCCCCGCGAGCGCGAGGTGCTCGAGCTGGTCGCCGAGGGGCACTCCAACGCCGCGATCGCCCGCCGGCTGGTGGTCACCGGCGGCGCGGTGGAGAAGCACACCCAGCGGATCTTCGCCAAGCTGGGCCTGGCGCCCGACGAGGACCGCAACAGCCGCGTGCTGGCGACGCTCGCCTACCTCCGCTCCTGACCCGGCTCTAGTCCTCGTCGGTGCGGTAGCCCAGGTTCGGCGAGAGCCAGCGCTCGGCCTCGGCCACGGTCCAGCCCTTGCGGCGGGCGTAGTCCTCGACCTGGTCGCGGCCGACGCGGCCGAGGTTGAAGTAGCGCGACTCCGGGTGGGAGAAGTACAGCCCGCTCACGGCCGCGCCCGGCCACATGGCCATGCTCTCGGTGAGCTGGATGCCGGCGGTGTTCTCGACGTCGAGCAGCGACCAGATCGTGAGCTTCTCGGTGTGCTCGGGGCAGGCGGGATAGCCCGGCGCCGGGCGGATCCCGTGGTACTTCTCGGCGATGAGGCCGTCGCTGTCGAGGTGCTCGTCGGGGGCGTAGGCCCAGAACTCCTTGCGCACCCGCTCGTGCAACCGCTCGGCGAAGGCCTCGGCGAGCCGGTCGGCGAGCGCCTCCAGCATGATCGCGCTGTAGTCGTCGTTCGCCTTCTTGAACGCCATGACCCGCTCCGTCGAGCCGATCCCCGCGGTCACCGCGAACGCACCGACGTAGTCGCGCAGGCCGGTCGCCCGGGGCGCGACGAAGTCGGCCAGCGACCGGCGCGGCGAGCCGTCCCGCCCCTCGGTCTGCTGGCGCAGCTGGTGCAGGGTCGCCAGGACCTCGCGGCGCGACTCGTCGGTGTAGACCTCCAGGTCGTCGCCGTCGACCTGGTTGGCCGGGAACAGGCCGAAGACCCCGTTCGCGGTGAGCCACTTCTCCGCGACGATCCGGTCGAGCATCGCCTGCGCGTCCTCGTAGAGACGGCGGGCGGCCTCCCCGGTGGTCGGGTTGTGCAGGATGTCGGGGAACCGGCCGCGCATCTCCCACGCGTTGAAGAACGGCTGCCAGTCGATGTAGCCGCGCAGCTCCTCCAGCGGGTAGTCGGGCAGGCTGCGGACGAACTGGGTGGCCACGTGGTGCGCGTGGTCGCACGCCGGCCCTGCGCAGACGTCCATCGCCTGCTGCAGCAGCATGCGCGGACGCGGCGGGGAGTAGCCGCTCCAGTCGATCGAGGGGGCGGCGGCCCGCGCGGCCTCGAGGGGCAGCAGCGCGCGGGAGTCCTGACGGGCCGCGTGCCGCTCGCGCAGCGCCGCGTAGTCCGCCTCGGTCTCGGCCAGCAGCCCGGGCCGCTGCTCGTCGGAGAGCAGCGCGGCGACGACGGGCACCGACCGGGAGGCGTCCTTCACCCAGATGACCGGCCCGTGGTACCGCTGCGCGATCTTGACGGCGGTGTGCGCCCGGGACGTCGTCGCGCCGCCGATCAGCAGCGGGACGTCGAAGCCCTGCCGCTCCATCTCCGAGGCCAGGGTGACCATCTCGTCCAGGGACGGCGTGATCAGCCCGGAGAGGCCGATGACGTCGGCGCCCTCCTCCTTGGCGGCGTCCAGGATCCGCTGCGGCGGCACCATCACACCGAGGTCGACGACGTCGTAGTTGTTGCACTGCAGGACGACGCCGACGATGTTCTTGCCGATGTCGTGGACGTCGCCCTTCGCCGTCGCCATGACGACCTTGCCGTTCGTCCGCTCGGCGTCGCCGGGCTGCTTCTCGGCCTCGATGTAGGGGATCAGGTAGGCGACGGCCTTCTTCATGACCCGCGCGGACTTCACCACCTGCGGCAGGAACATCTTGCCGGCGCCGAAGAGGTCACCGACGACGTTCATGCCGTCCATCAGCGGGCCCTCGATGACCTCGATGGGCCGGCCGCCGCGGGCGGCGATCTCCTGCCGCAGCTCCTCGGTGTCGTCCTCGACGAACGCGTCGATGCCCTTCACCAGGGCGTGGGTGATGCGCTCCCCCACCGGGAGGGACCGCCACTCCTCGGTGGCGACCTCCTTCACCGACCCGTCGCCGGCGTAGTCCCCGGCGATCTCGAGCAGGCGCTCGGTGCTGTCCGGCCGGCGGTTGAGGATCACGTCCTCGATGCGGTCGCGCAGCAGCTCGGGCACCTCGCTGTACACCTCGAGCTGCCCGGCGTTGACGATCGCCATGTCTAGACCGGCCGCGATCGCGTGGTACAGGAAGACCGAGTGGATGGCCTCGCGGACCGGGTTGTTGCCGCGGAAGGAGAACGAGACGTTGGAGACGCCGCCGGAGACCAGCGCACCGGGCAGGTTCTGCTTGATCCAGCGGGTCGACTCGATGAAGTCCAGCCCGTAGTTGGCGTGCTCCTCGATGCCCGTGGCGACGGCGAAGATGTTCGGGTCGAAGATGACGTCCTCGGCCGGGAAGCCGACCCGCTCCACGAGGATGTCGTAGGCCCGCTTGCAGATCCGGGTGCGGCGCTCGACGTTGTCGCCCTGGCCGTCCTCGTCGAAGGCCATCACGACGACCGCGGCGCCGTACTTGCGGCACAACCGGGCGTGGTGGACGAACTCCTCCTCGCCGTTCTTCAGCGAGATCGAGTTGACGATCGGCTTGCCCTGGATGTTCTTGAGGCCGGCCTCCATGACCTCCCACTTGGAGGAGTCGACCATGACGGGCACGCGGGAGATGTCGGGCTCGGCGGCGATCAGCTTGGTGAAGCGGTCCATCGCCGCGACGCCGTCGATCATCCCCTCGTCCATGTTGACGTCGATGACCTGCGCGCCGGCCTCGACCTGCTGCCGGGCCACGGCCAGGGCGGCGGGGTAGTCACCGGCCTTGATGAGGTTGCGGAAGCGCGCCGAGCCGGTGATGTTCGTGCGCTCGCCGACGTTGACGAACAGCGAGTCCTCGGTGACGACCAGCGGCTCCAGACCCGAGAGCCGCAGCGCGGGGGCCACCTCGACCGGCGTGCGCGGCCGCTTGCCCGCCACCACGCCGGCGATCGCGGCGATGTGCGCCGGGGTGGTGCCGCAGCAGCCGCCGACGAGGTTGACGAACCCGCTGTCGGCGAACTCCTCGAGCACCGCCGCGGTCTCCTCGGGTGCCTCGTCGTACTCGCCGAAGGCGTTGGGCAGCCCGGCGTTGGGATAGCAGGAGACGAACGTGTCGGCCACCCGCGCCATCTCGGCGACGTAGGGCCGCATCTCCTTGGCCCCGAGGGCGCAGTTGAGGCCCACCAGGAGGGGCCTGACGTGGCGGACGGAGTTCCAGAACGCCTCGGTGACCTGCCCGGACAGCGTCCGGCCCGACGCGTCGGTGATCGTGCCGGAGACGATCACCGGCCAGCGGCGGCCGCGCTCCTCGAACAGCGTCTCGAGGGCGAAGATCGCCGCCTTGGCGTTGAGCGTGTCGAAGATCGTCTCGACGATCAGCGCGTCCGCGCCGCCGTCCACCAGGCCGCCCGCCTGCTCCAGGTAGGCCTCGACGAGCTCGTCGTAGCTGATGTTGCGGGCACCCGGGTCGTTCACGTCGGGCGAGATCGACGCCGTCCGGGTGGTCGGCCCGATGGCGCCGGCGACGTAGCGCGGCCTGTCCGGGGTGCGCGCGGTCATCGCGTCGGCCTCGCGGCGGGCCAGCCGGGCGGCGGCCTCGTTGATCTCCCGGGCCAGGGCTCCCATGCCGTAGTCGGCCAGCGAGACGGCGTTGGCGTTGAAGGTGTTGGTCTCGATGACGTCGGCGCCGGCCTCGAGGTACTCCCGGTGGATGCCGGCGATGATCCCGGGCTGGGTGAGGACGAGCAGGTCGTTGTTGCCCTGCAGGTCGCTCGGCCAGTCGGCGAAGCGCTCGCCGCGGTAGCCGGCCTCGCTGGGGCGGTCGCGCTGGATCGCCGTCCCCATCGCCCCGTCCAGCACGAGGATGCGCTGCTCGAGCAGGGCGGTGAGCTCCGCGGTGACGTCGGGGCGGAGCTGCGGGGCGTCGGTCACGGGCGTCCTCGGGGGGTTCGGTCGGCGGCGGAGGGGCCTGCTGCGGGCACAGCGGTCCCGGCCCCGCCTCTTGTTCCGCGGGCCATCCTCCCATCTCGCTCCTCCCGGCGGGACGCCGCGACCGACGTAGGCTCGCAGGGTGACCGACCCCAAGTCCGCCTCCGAGGACCTGCCCCAGCTCGACCGGCCGGTGGTGGTGGTCGCGTTCGAGGGCTGGAACGACGCCGGGGACGCCGCCACCGGGGCGCTCGAGCACCTGGAGCTGATCTGGGACGCCACCCCCCTCGCGGCGCTCGACCCCGAGGACTACTACGACTTCCAGGTCAACCGGCCCACCGTGTCCCTGGTCGGCGGGATCAGCCGCCGCGTCGAGTGGCCGACGACGCGCATCTCGGTGGCCCGCCCGCCGGACAGCGACCGCGACGTCGTGCTCATCCGCGGCATCGAGCCCAACATGCGCTGGCGTGGCTTCTGCGAGGAGCTCATCGAGCTGTGCCGCGAGCTCGACGTGCAGACCGTCGTCGCGCTGGGCGCCCTGCTCGCCGACACGCCGCACACCCGCCCCACCCCGGTCACCGGCTCCGCCTACGACACCGAGTCCGCCGAGCGCTGGGGCCTGGAGACCTCCCGCTACGAGGGGCCCACCGGCATCCTCGGCGTCTTCCAGGACGCGTGCGTGCAGGCGGGTCTCCCGGCGGTGAGCTTCTGGGCCGCCGTCCCGCACTACGTGTCGCAGCCGCCCTCGCCGCGGGCCACCGTGGCGCTGCTGCAGCGCGTCGAGGAGGTGCTGGAGGTCGCCGTGCCGCTCGGCGCGCTCCCCCAGCAGGCCGACGAGTGGGTCAAGACCGTCGACGAGATGGCCCAGGAGGACGCCGAGGTCGTCGAGTACGTCCGCTCGCTGGAGGAGCGGCAGACCGAGACCGACCTGTCCCAGGCCAACGGCGACCAGATCGCCCGCGAGTTCGAGCGCTACCTCCGCCGCCGGGGCTCCTCCCCCAACTAGCCCGACCCGGCCGCCGCTGTGGTGGGCGGCGGCCGGCCCGGTCGAGGTCGAGTTGGGGATAACGGTCGGGGGAGCCCCTCTGCCGGCGTTCCTCCCCCGGTGCCGGTGCTGCAGCGCCCGCGGTGCACGGGGGAACGCCGGCACTCCGCCGTCCCGCGGCCGGTCCCGGCGTCAGGTGCGCAGCAGCGGGGTCATCCGGGCCGCGGCGTCCTCGCCGAAGAGCCGGTCGTGGGTGGCCAGCGCGAACCGGTCGGTCATCCCGGACACGTGGTCGACCACCTGCGTCACCAGGTCGGCCTCGGTGTCGCGGTAGGTGGGCGGGATGAGCTCGGGGTGGGCGAGGTGGTGGTCGACCAGCCGGCGGATGACGTCGACCGCCAGCTGCTTCTGCCCCGCGGCGGTCTCGGACACGTACACCCGCTCGAACATGAACGCCCGCAGCTCGTGCATCGCCGCCAGGGGCCCGGCCGCCATGACCACCGCTCCCCCGTCGGCCAGCGAGCCGGCGACGACGGCGTCCACCATCGCGCCGACCATCGCGCTGCCCGGCTCGCCGAACGCCGCGCGCGCGACCGCCGGGAGGTCGCCGGGCCGCAGCACCCCGGCGCGGACGGCGTCCAGCGCGTCGTGCGAGAGGTAGGCGATCCGGTCGGCGTAGCGCACGCACTCGCCCTCGCGGGTGGCCGGCGGCGGGGTGATCTTCCAGCTGTGCGCGCGGATGCCGTCGCGCACCTCCCAGGTGAGGTTGAGGTGCTCGAGCACCTCGACGATCCGCACGCCCTGCGCCGCGTGGTGCCAGCCGCCGGGGACGTAGGGGTCGAAGGCGTCCTCGCCGATGTGGCCGAACGGCGAGTGCCCGACGTCGTGGCCGAGCGCGATCGCCTCGGCCAGCGTCTCGTGGAGGCCCAGTGCCCGGGCGATGGCGCGCGCCACCTGGGTGACCTGCAGCGTGTGGGTGAGCCGGGTGACGAAGTGGTCGCCGTCGGGGTTGAGGAAGACCTGCGTCTTGTGCTTGAGCCGGCGGAAGGCCTTGGCGTGCAGGATCCGGTCGCGGTCGCGCTCGTAGGGGGTGCGCAGCCGGTCCTCGGGCTCGGCGACGGCGCGGCCGCGGGTGGCCGCCGAGCGCGCCGCGGCCGGGGCGAGCCCGGACTCCTCCGCCTCGCGCGCTGCGCGGTCGGTGAGGCGGAACCCCCCGGTCGCCGCACCACCCGGGGACCCGCCCGCCATCAGCCCTCCTGCGGCGCGGCGCCGAAGAGGTCCACGCCCAGCAGCGCGTCGACGGCGTCGGCCACCATGGCCGGGGCGCCGTCCTCGCCGTCCCCGTCCCCGTCCCCGTCCCCGTCCCCGTCCCCGTCCCCGGCGAGGGTGGCCGCCGCCCAGGCGTCGACGAGGGCGATGGCGCCGGGGCTGTCGAGGTCGTCGGCCAGGCGCTCGCGCAGGCCCGCCAGCACCGGGGCGGCCGGGGCGCCGGCGCCGCGGACGGCAGCACGCCGCCAGGTGGCCAGCCGCTCCTCGGCGGCGGCCAGCAGGTCGGCGGTCCAGGCGCGGTCGGTGCGGTAGTGACCCGACAGCAGCGCCAGCCGGACGGCCATCGGGTCGACGCCCTCGCCGCGCAGCTTGGAGACGAACACCAGGTTGCCGCGGCTCTTGCTCATCTTCTCGCCGTCCAGGCCGATCATCGCCGCGTGCACGTAGGCCCGGGCGAAGGGCTTGGTGGCGGTGAGCGCCTCGGCGTGCACGGCGGAGAACTCGTGGTGCGGGAAGACGAGGTCGCTGCCGCCGCCCTGCACGTCGAAGCCCATGCCGATCGTGTCCAGCGCGATGGCGGCGCACTCGATGTGCCAGCCCGGGCGGCCGGCTGTGCCGCGCGGGCCGGGCCAGGACGGCTCGCCCTCGCGGCGGCCGCGCCACAGCAGCGGGTCGAGCCGGTTGCGCTTGCCCGGGCGGTCGGGGTCGCCGCCGCGCTCGGCCGACAGCGCCAGCATGGTGGCCTCGTCGTAGCCGCTCTCGTCGCCGAAGCCCGGTGCCTGCGCGACGTCGTGGTAGACGTCGCCGGTGCCGTCGTCGAGGGCGTAGGCCAGGCCCTCGTCGAGCAGGGTCTCGACGTGGGCGACGATCTGCGGGATGGCCGCCACCGCGCCCACGTAGTCGTCTGGCGGCAGGACCCGCAGCGCCGTCATGTCCTCCCGGAACAGCGCGGTCTCGCGCATCCCGAGGACCACCCAGTCCTCGCCGTCGCGCTCGGCGCGCTCGAGCAGCGGGTCGTCGATGTCGGTGACGTTCTGCACGTAGTGGACCCCGTGCCCGGCGTCCCGCCACACCCGGTTGACCAGGTCGAAGGCCAGGTAGGTGGCGGCGTGGCCGAGGTGGGTGGCGTCGTAGGGGGTGATCCCGCAGACGTACATCCGGGCCACCCGGTCGGGCGTGGTGGCCACGACCTCCCCCCGGGCGGTGTCGAACAGCCGGAGGACCGGGCCGGCACCCGGCAGGGTCGGCAGGAGCGGGGCGGGCCAGGCGAGCACGACGCCGAGCCTAGTTGCGTGGCCGCGCCCACCCCGCGGACGCCGCCCACCTGGGGACGGCGCCCGCGGTGAGCGCACCGAGCGGCCCCCTCGCAGGGGCCCACCGCGAGCTAGCGAGCGGTGGGGGGGCGAGGGGGTCCTTCTACTCGTCGTCGTCGTCGACCCAGTCGAGGGTGCGGGCCACGGCCTTCTGCCACTTGCGGTAGTAGCGGTCGCGGGTGCCGGCGTCCATGGCCGGCGACCACCGCTTGTCCTCCGCCCACTGGCTGGTCAGCTCGTCCTCGTCGGCCCAGAAGCCGACGGCGAGCCCCGCGGCGTAGGCCGCGCCCAGCGCCGTCGTCTCGGCGATCTGCGGCCGGACGACGTCGACGCCGAGGACGTCGGCCTGGAACTGCATGAGCAGCTCGTTGACCACCATGCCGCCGTCGACGCGCAGCTCGGTGAGGTCGACGCCGGAGTCGGCGTTCATCGCCTCGACGACCTCGCGGGTCTGGTAGGCGGTGGCCTCCAGGACGGCGCGGGCGAGGTGGCCGCGGTTGACGTAGCGGGTCAGCCCGACCAGCGCACCGCGGGCGTCGGAGCGCCAGTGCGGGGCGAACAGGCCGGAGAACGCCGGCACGAAGTAGGCGCCGCCGTTGTCCTCCACCGACCGGGCCACCGCCTCGATCTCGCCGGCGCCGCCGATGAGCCGCAGGTTGTCGCGCACCCACTGCACCAGCGAGCCGGTGACGGCGATGGAGCCCTCGAGGGCGTACACCGGCTTGCGGTCGCCGATCCGGTAGCAGACCGTCGTCAGCAGGCCGTTCTTCGACGACACCGCCTCCTCGCCGGTGTTGAGCAGCAGGAAGTTGCCGGTGCCGTAGGTGTTCTTGGCCATGCCGGGCGAGAAGCAGACCTGCCCGAAGGTGGCCGCCTGCTGGTCGCCGAGCGAGCCGGCGATCTTGACGCCGGCGAGCGCGCCGGCCTTGCGGCCCTCGCCGTAGACCTCGGAGTTGGAGCGGATCTCCGGCAGCATCGACACCGGGATGCGCATGTCCGCGGCGATCGACTCGTCCCAGGCCAGCGTGCGGTAGTCCATGAGCATCGTGCGCGAGGCGTTGCTGACGTCGGTGATGTGCTGCCCGCCGTCGGTGCCGCCGGTCATGTGCCACAGCAGCCAGCTGTCGATCGTGCCCATGAGCAGGTCCCCGCGCTCGGCCCGCTCGCGGGCGCCCTCGACGTTGTCGAGGATCCAGGTCACCTTGGGCCCGGCGAAGTAGGTGGCCAGCGGCAGGCCGACCTTCTCCTTGTACCGGTCGGCGCCGCCGCCGAGCTCGCCGAGCTCGGTGACGATGCGGTCGGTGCGGGTGTCCTGCCAGACGATGGCGTTGTAGACCGGCTCGCCGGTGGTCCGGTCCCACACGACGGTGGTCTCGCGCTGGTTGGTCAGGCCGACGGCGGCGAGGTCGGCGCCGGTCAGGTCGGCGCGGGCCAGCGCCTGGCCGACCACCTCGCGGACGTTGGCCCAGATCTCGACCGGGTCGTGCTCGACCCAGCCGGCGCGCGGGAAGATCTGCTGGTGCTCCTTCTGGCCGACGGCCACGACGGCGCCGTCGTGGTCGAAGACCATGCAGCGGGTGCTGGTGGTGCCCTGGTCGATGGCGGCGATGTACTGGCTCACGGGGACCTCCGGGTGCGTCGTTGCAGGGGGGGTTCGGACGGGGGGGAGCAGGGGCGGGTCAGAAGACCTGGGAGAGCAGGCCGGCGAGGACGCCGCCGATGACGGGGCCGACCACCGGCACCCAGGCGTAGCCCCAGTCGCTGCCCTTCTTGCCGCGGATGGGCAGCACGGCGTGCGCGATGCGCGGGCCCAGGTCGCGGGCGGGGTTGATGGCGTAGCCGGTGGGCCCGCCCAACGAGGCGCCGATGCCGACGACCAGCAGCGCCACCGCGAGCGGCCCGATCTCGGACGGCGTGTTGCCGAACTGCAGGATCACGTAGATCAGCACGAACGTGCCGATGAGCTCGGTGACGACGTTCCACGGGTAGCTGCGGATCGCCGGCCCGGTGGAGAACGTCGCCAGCACCTCACCGGGGTCGGGGTGGGCGGCGTAGTGCTCGTGGTAGGCCAGCCAGGCCACGACGGCGCCGAGGAAGGCGCCGACGAACTCCCCGGCGAAGTAGACCAGCGTGCTGCCGAGGGTGATGTCCACGCCGGGCGCGTACTCGTCGGCGCCGGAGGCCCACAGGCCCAGGGTGACGGCGGGGTTGAGGTGGGCGCCGCTGCGGTAGCCGGCGTAGACGCCGATGAAGACCGCCAGGCCCCAGCCGAAGTTGATGAGCAGCCAGTCGGCGCCGCGGCCCTTGGAGTCGGTGAGCAGCACGTTGGCGACCACGCCGACGCCGCCCAGCAGCAGCAGCGCGGTGCCGAGCACCTCGGAGAAGAAGACGGAGACCAGTGACACGTCCAGGGACCTCTCTGTCCGGTTGTGCCGTACGGGGGCCCGCCCGGTCCGGGCGGGGTCGTGCGGGATCCGCGCGCTCCTCCTCGCGCGGGCTCGCGGTCGACGGGGTCGGGGTCGACGGGGTCGGGGCGGGGCCGGCCGGGGTCACCGGCCGGCCCCGGGCTCAGGAGGCGTCGGCGAACGGCCGGATCTCCGGCGCCCGCAGCCGGGCGGCCTCGGCGGAGCTGTCGTCGGGCATGACCTCGGCGGCCCGCTCGGCCTCGACGCGGGCGAGGTAGCTGGACACCTCCCGCTCCAGCTGGGCGTCGTCCCAGCCCAGCGGCCCGGCCATGAGCGCGGCGGCCGCGCGCGCCGACGCCGTCCCCCGGTCGGCCTGCTCGTAGGACAGCCGGGTGCGCCGGGTCAGCACGTCCTCCAGGTGCAGCGCGCCCTCGGCGGTGACGGCGTAGACGACCTCGGCGCGCAGGTAGTCCGGCGCGCCCTCGAGCGGCCGGCCGAGGTCGGGGTCGGCGTCCACGAGGGCCAGCACCTCGTCGACGAGGCTGCCGTAGCGGTCGAGCAGGTGCTCGACGCGCTTCTCGGTCCAGCCGTGCGCGGCGGCGAGGTGGGCCTTGCGGTTCCAGCGCACCTGGTAGCCGTCGGCGCCGACCAGGGGCAGCTCCTCGGTGAGCGAGGCCGGGACCGCGGCGGCCGGGTCCTCGCCGGGCGCGCGGTCGGCCAGCGCCATGTCGACGACGTCGCGGGCCATGACCCGGTAGGTCGTGTACTTGCCGCCGGCGATGACGGTCAGCCCCGGCCGGACGGTGGCCACGGTGTGCTCGCGGGAGACCCTCGTCGTCGAGCCGCTGCCGTCGTCGACCGGCTGGAGCAGGGGGCGCAGGCCGGTGTAGACGCCGAGGACGTCGTCGCGGGTGAGCGGGCGCTCGAGCACGGCGTTGGCGTGCTCGATGAGGTAGTCGACGTCGGCGGAGGAGGCGACCGGGTGGTCCTTGGCCAGGTCCCACGGGGTGTCGGTCGTGCCGATCACCCAGTGGGTGGGCCACGGGATGATGAACAGCACGCTCTTCTCGGTGCGCAGGATGAACCCGTCCTCGCCGGCGATCGCCGACCGCGGGACGGCGATGTGCACGCCCTTGGAGGCCCGCACGGTCAGGCCCTGGGCGCGGAAGAGCTCCTGGGTCTGGTCGGTCCACACACCGGTGGCGCCGACGACGTGGCGGGCGCGGATGGTGAGGTCCCGGCCGGTCTCGAGGTCCACGGCGCGCACGCCCGCGACCCGGCCGTCCTCCTCGAGGTAGCCGGTCACCTGGGTGCGGCTGGCGGCCAGCGCACCGTGGCCGACGGCGGTGCGCACGAGCACCTGGACCAGGCGGGCGTCGTCGACCTTGGCGTCCCAGTAGCGGATGGCGCCGATGGCGGCGTCCTCGCGCAGCGACGGCGCGACCCGGCGCAGCGCCTTCTTCGACAGGTGCCGGTGCAGTGGGACGCCGCGGCCGCCCACCCGGCCCAGGAGGCCGCCGAGCGTGTCGTAGAGCGCGATGCCGGCGCCGATGTAGACCCGCTCCCACACGCGGTGGCGGATCGGGTACAGGAAGGGCACGGGGTGCACCAGGTGCGGGGCGAGCCGGCCGACGAGCAGGCCGCGCTCGTGCAGCGCCTCGCGGACCAGCGCGAAGTCGAGCATCTCCAGGTAGCGCAGCCCGCCGTGGACGAGCTTGCTCGCCCGGCTGGAGGTGCCCGAGGCCCAGTCCCGCTGCTCGAGCAGGCCGACGCTCAGGCCGCGGCTGGCGGCGTCCAGGGCGGCCCCGGCGCCGGTCACACCACCTCCGATCACCAGGACGTCGAGGACCTGCGCGGACATGCGGTCGAGTGCGTCGGAGCGGTTCTGCAGGGACAGGGCGGTGGGCACGGGCACTCCCGGGAGGTGTGCTGGTCACCGACGTGGGCGCCGGTCAACTGAACACCTCAGAGCCTGCCCGGGGTGCGCCGCTAGAGCAGCCCGGTGCACGGATGTGCACCGGCGGACT
Source organism: Geodermatophilus tzadiensis (assembly GCF_003002915.1). Lineage (GTDB taxonomy): Bacteria > Actinomycetota > Actinomycetes > Mycobacteriales > Geodermatophilaceae > Geodermatophilus > Geodermatophilus tzadiensis. The sequence continues at coordinate 109,600 of NZ_PVTG01000013.1, forward strand.
ACCGTCGTCGGCGGCCAGGACGCCCCGCGGAGGAGCTGCCGACGTGACACCCGACGACCGCATCGAGCGGGTCGCCCGACGGTTCTGGCTGGACAGGGCCACGATGGAGACGATCGCCAACGAGGAGGGCGTCTCCCGGTCGACGATCTCGCGGGCCCTCGACACCGCGCGCGCCACCGGGGTCGTGTCCATCACGGTGAACCCCGTGCACGGACGTGCAGCCGCGATGGCAACGGAGCTCGGCCGCCGCCACGGCATCGCGGCGCGGGTGGTCCCCGTCCCGGAGGACGCGAGCGGCCCGGCCCGGCTGCAGGCGGTCGCGGCCGAGACCGCCGTGCTCCTCGACGAGGTGGTCGACTCCGGCACCACCCTGGGCCTGGCGTGGGGCACCACGACCAGCGCGGTGGGGCAGCACCTGCGCGCCCGCCCGCTGCGCGACGCGCACGTCGTCCAGCTCAACGGGGCGATGAACACCCACAGCAGCGGGGTGGGGTACGGCAGCGACGTCCTCGGCCGGTTCGGGACCGCGTGGGACGCCCGGGTGCACCACTTCCCGGTGCCAGCGTTCTTCGACCGGCCCGAGACGCGCCAGGCGATGTGGCGGGAGCGCAGCGTGCGCCGCGTCCTCGACCTCCAGCAGGGCGCCGGCGTCGCGCTCTTCGGCATCGGCGCGATGACCGGCGCGGTGCCCTCCCGCGTGCACACCGAGGGCTACCTGACCCCCGGGGACCGCGCCGACCTCGTCGCCGCCGGTGCCGTGGGCGACGTCTGCACGGTCTTCCTGCGCGCCGACGGCTCGTGGGAGGGGATCGCGCTCAACGCGCGCACCAGCGGCCTGCTCCCGCCGCTGCTGCGCCGCATCCCCCGGCGGGTGTGCGCGGTCGCCGGCGACGACAAGGTCGCCGGTCTCGTCGCCGCGCTGGCCGCCGGCCTGGTGACCGACCTGGTGCTCGACTCGCGGGCGGCCCAGGAGCTGCTGACCTCCCGTCCGCCCACCCGGCCCGGGGCACTGTGGCGGCCGCCGTCGGGCCACCCGTCCCCGACCGGCGCTAGCGTCCGGGGTACCTGACCCGGGGAGGCCGCCGATGGACCCGTCCGCCCACCTCGCGGCGCTGCGCCGGGCCGACGCCCGGTTCGCCGACGCCGCCGCCGAGGCCGTGCTGTCCTCCGGCTGGGGCGCCGCGGTGCCCGGCTGCCCCGGCTGGACGCTGTCCGACCTGGTCTGGCACCTCGGCGAGGTGCAGCACTTCTGGGCGTGGGTGGTGCGCACCCGCGCGCCGCACCCCGGCGGCTACGAGGGCCCGCAGCGCCGTCCCGACGACGAGCTGCTGGGCTGGTCGGCCGGGCAGTCGGCGGAGCTCGAGGTCGCGCTGGCCGCCGCCGACCCCGCCGAGCGGGTGTGGACCTGGGCGCCGCGGCAGGACGTCTCGTTCGTGCTTCGGCGGCAGGTGCACGAGGCCGTCGTGCACACCGTCGACGTCGAGCAGGTGCTCGGCGACGTGCGGCCGGTCGAGGCCGACGTCGGCCTCGACGGCGTCGACGAGTGGCTGGAGGTGGTGGTGCCCGGCGTCTTCCCCGACGGCCCGCCCGAGGGCGCCCACCCGGTGGTGCTGCACGCCATCGACGCCGGCGTGGAGCGCACCCTGTTCGCCGGGTCGCGGCCGCAGCCGGTGGCCACGCTGCGCGGCACGGCCGGCGACCTGCTGCTGGCGTGCTGGCGGCGGGTGCCGCTGGAGGTGCTCACCGTGGACGGCGACGGCCTGCAGGCGGCCGCGATGATCGACCTCGTGCGGATGGACTGACCCTCAGGGCCAGCTGACGGCGTACCGGTCGAACGCCTCGCCGGTCTGCACGCCCACCACGCAGAACACCAGCCCGGCGGGGTCGGTCATCTGCCAGAACGAGCCCATGTCGGCCAGCCGGCGGGCGCCGAGGGCCTCCAGCCGGGCCACCTCGGCGGGCACGTCGTCGGTCTCGACGTCGACGTGCCAGCGCGGCGGCGTCCCCTCCCCCGTGCGCTGCACCTCCAGGTGGAAGCCGCCGGCGAAGGAGCCGAGCGAGGCCCAGTCGTCGTCCGCGGGGTCGGGGGCGGCGGTGCGGCCGGTGGCGCCGGCCCAGAACGCGGTGCCCGCGGCGTGGTGCGCGGGCGGCAGGTCGAGCAGCAGGACGGCCAGGCGGGATCGGTGCGGCACGTGTCCACTGTCGCCCTACCGGGCTCCGACCGCGGCCAGGAGCCGTACCCGACCTGCATCGAGCCCTGCCTCGTCACACCTCGGGAGGCCTCCGGCCCCCGCTCGGCGCGACGACCCTCGCGGGAGCGCCCCCGCGCTCTGCCTCGGGGAGCCTTCGGCCCCCGCTCGGCAGGGCGCTCAGAAGGGCGGCCAGGGCAGCGCGGGCCACTCGCCGGAGGGCTCGGGGTGCAGCTGCGTGCGCAGCAGCTCGGCCACCCGCTGCTGGGTGCAGCGCACCTCCCGGCGGGTGAGGTGCTCGTGCAGCGCCTCGCCGAGGTCGCCGCGCAGCTCGTCGGCCAGGCGCTCGAGCACCTCCAGCGCCTCCAGCGGCAGCGGCCTGCCGGCCCACCGCCACAGCAGGGTGCGCAGCTTCGGGTCCGACGAGAAGCAGATGCCGTGGTCGACGCCGTACACGTGGCCCGCCGAGGTCGGGATGATGTGCCCGCCCTTGCGGTCGGCGTTGTTCACCACCGCGTCGAACACCGCCATCCGGCGCAGGCCGGGGTGGTCGGAGCGGACGAAGGCGGCCAGGTCGACGTCGGGGTCGCCGTCGATCCACAGCTGCACCATGCCGGGGCCGAACGGGCCGTCGCGCAGCACGGTGGGCGGCACCACCGACCAGCCGGTGGCCTCGCTGACCAGCGCCGCCGACACCTCGCGGCCGGCCAGCGTGCCGTCGGGGAAGTCCCACAGCGGCCGCTCGCCGGCGACCGGCTTGTACACGCACTCGGCCTCGAGCTCGCCGGTGCGGACGACGCCGACGAGGGTCACGTTGCTGGCGTCGAGCATCCGGCCCTCGAGGTCGATGTCCCCCTCGAGCAGCAGGCGTCGCGCCTCGGCGTCGCCGACCGGGGTGCGCAGCTCCCGCGCGGGCTCGCTCACCGTCGTCCCCGGATCAGCGGCGGTAGCCGTTCTGCCTGGGGCAGACGTGCCCGGTGGGGTCCAGCGGCAGCGAGCACAGCGGGCACGACGGGCGGCCGGCGGCCACGACGCGGCGGGCGCGGGCGACGAACGAGCGGGCCGCGCCCGGGGTGATCGTCACGCGCAGCGCGTCGGGGCCCTCCTCGGCGTCGGAGAGGATGGCCTCCTCGTCGACCGGCTCGTCGGTGGCCGCCACGGCCTCGACGACGACGGCCTGCGCCTCGCCGTCCCAGGCCAGACCCATGGCGGCGACGCGGAACTCCTCGTCGACCGGCGCGGTGAGCGGCTCGAGGTCGTCGACGTCGGCCTGGGAGGGGACGACGGTGCCCGGCCGGGTGGCCACCTCGTCGAGCAGCTCGTCCATGCGCTCGGCGAGCACCTGCACCTGCGACTTCTCCAGCGCGACGCTGACCACGCGGCCCTCGGCGTCGGAGGCCTGCAGGTAGAAGGTCCGCTCCCCCGGCTGCCCGACCGTGCCGGCGACGAACCGGGACGGGCGGTCGAAGCGGTAGACCTGGCGGGGCACGGGCCCAGGTTACGCGGGCCCGCCGACCACCGCGTTCAGCGAACCGCCGCGCCGGCGCCGCCGCCGACGACGGCGTCGGAGTCCCTCCCCTTCCGGCGCCGCGGCCGCTTCTTCGGGGGGACGAGCGCGGCGACGTCGCCGCCGGTGTCGTTGACCCGGACGACGAACGGGCGGGTCTCGGTGTAGGTGACCACCGAGATCGACGCCGGGTCGACGACGATCCGCTGGAAGCCGTCGAGGTGCAGGCCCAGGGCGTCGGCGAGCACGGCCTTGATGACGTCGCCGTGGCTGCAGGCCAGCCACACCGCGTCGGGGCCCAGACGCGCGTTCCACTCGCGGACGGCGGTCACCGCGCGGGCCTGGGTCTGCGCCAGCCCCTCCCCCTCGTCGCCGGGGAAGACCGCCGCGGAGGGGTGCTGCTGCACGACCTTCCACATCGGGTCCTTGACCAGCTCCTTGAGCGGCCGGCCGGTCCAGTCGCCGTAGCGGGCCTCGCCGAGCCGCTCGTCGGTCTGCAGCTCCAGGTCGCGCTCGGCGAGCACCGCCGCGGCGGTCTGCCGGCAGCGGTCCAGCGGGCTGCTGACCACCGCGGCCAGCGGCACCGGCGCCAGCCGCCGGCCCACCGCGGCCACCTGCGCCTGCCCGGTCTCGTCGAGCTCGACGCCCGGGGTCCAGCCGGCCAGCACGCCACCGGCGTTCGCCGTCGTCCGGCCGTGCCGCAGGAGGATGACGGTGGTCACGGCGCCCGAGCCTAGGCGGGCGGAGCGGACGGTGCCGTCCTCCCGGACGAGCCGTCCCGGCTCACCGCAGCGCGTCCTCCCTCACCGCAGCGCGTCCTACCCGACCGCCCACCCTCGGGGAGGACGCGCGACGATCAGGTCACCTGATCGTCGCCGTCCCCTAGTTGGGCGCCAGGACCCCCACGCCGACGAGCGCGAGCAGCGACAGGCCCAGCACCACCCGGTAGACGACGAACGGGGTGAAGGTGCCGCGGTCGAGGTAGCGCAGCAGCCAGGCGATGACCGACAGGCCCACCCCGAAGGCGATGACGGTGGCCAGGATCGTCGGCCCCCAGGAGATCGTCTCGCCGGCGACGTCGCCGGTGAACGTCTCGTAGACCTGGAAGAAGCCCGACCCGAGGACGGCGGGGATGGCCAGCAGGAACGAGTAGCGCGCCGCCGCGGCGCGGGTGTAGCCGAGGAAGAGCCCCATGGTGATCGTGCCGCCGGAGCGGGACACGCCGGGCACCAGCGCCATCGCCTGCGCCAGGCCGAACAGCAGCCCGTCGCGGACGGTGAGCTGGTGCAGCTCGCGGCGCTTGCGGCCCACCCGGTCGGCCCAGTAGAGGACCAGCGAGAAGGCCACCAGCGCGATCGCGACGATGCGCAGGTCGCGGAAGGTGGTCTCGATGTCGTCCTGGAACAGCAGGCCGAGCAGCACGATCGGGATGCTGCCGACGATGATCAACCAGCCCATCCGGGCGTCGGGGTCCGAGCGCTTCGAGCGGTCGGTCAGCGCGCGCAGCCAGGCGACGACGATCCGCGCGATGTCCCGGCGGAAGTACAGCAGGACGGCGGCCTCGGTGCCGATCTGGGTGATCGCGGTGAACGCCGCTCCCGGGTCACCCCAGCCCGACGCCTCCCCGACCACCCGCAGGTGGGCGCTGGAGGAGATCGGCAGGAACTCCGTCAGGCCCTGCACCAGGCCCAGGACGACGGCCTCGAACCAGCCCATCCCCGCTCAGCTCCGGCGTCCGGACGACGGGGGGGCGGGCGCGGCGGAGGTCAGCGGGAGCACGGGCGGACAGCCTAGGTCGGGTCGCCGGGACGCACCGGGCGCGACCCGCGCGCCGTCCACCACACCCCCCGGGTGCCCGGCCCGTGTCGGCGTCCGGCGGTAGGTTGGCCGGTCGTGGAACAACGGGCGCTGGGGCGCAGCGGCCTGGTCGTCTCCCGGCTGGCGCTGGGCACCATGACCTGGGGCCGGGACACCGACGAGGACGAGGCGGCGCTGCAGCTGACCGCGTTCGCCGATGCCGGCGGGACCCTGGTCGACACCGCCGACGTCTACTGCGACGGGGACAGCGAGCGCCTGCTGGGCCGGCTGATGGCCGACGTCGTCCCCCGCTCGGAGCTGCTGGTGGCCACCAAGGCCGTGGGCCGCACCGGTGCCGGGCCGATGGGCCGCGGCGCCTCCCGCGGGCACCTGCTGGCCGCGCTGGACGCCTCGCTGGAGCGGCTCGGCGTCGACCACGTGGACCTCTGGCAGCTGCACGCCTGGGACGAGCTGACGCCGGTCGAGGAGACCCTCGCGGCCTGCGACGCCGCGGTGACCTCCGGGCGGGCGCGCTACGTCGGGGTGAGCAACTTCACCGGCTGGCAGACCGCCCAGGCGGCCACCTGGCAGCGCGCCTGGCCCGGCCGCACGCCGCTGGTGAGCACCCAGGTCGAGTACTCCCTGCTGCAGCGCGGCGTGGAGCGGGAGGTGGTGCCCGCCGCGGAGGCGCTGGGCCTCGGCGTCCTGGCCTGGTCGCCGCTGGGCCGGGGGCTGCTCACCGGCAAGTACCGGACCGACACCCCCGACGGGTCGCGCGGGGCCTCGCCGCAGTGGGCCGGGTTCATCGACGACCTGCGCTCCCCGGCCGCCGACCGGATCGTGGAGGCCGTGGTGACCGCCGCCGACGGGCTGGGCACCACGCCGCTGGCCGTGGCGCTGGCCTGGGTGCGCGACCGCCCCGGCGTGGTCGCGCCGGTGGTCGGCGCGCGCACCGCCGAGCAGCTGCAGGCCTCCCTCGACGCGGACTCGGTGCGGCTGCCCGCCGCGATCCGCACCGCCCTGGAGGACGTGTCGGCGCCGCACTTCTCCTACCCCGACCAGCGGTCGGCCCGATGACCGCCGCCCCCACCACCGCGGCCCCCGACCCGGTCTTCGCCGCATTCTGCGCCGCGGGTCTGTGGCCGGGCCTGGGCAAGCGGGCCGCCGCCGAGCTGCCCGGCGCCGGGATCACCTCGCCCGACGACGTCACCGCCGCGCGGCTGCAGAAGCTGCCGCGGGTCGGCACGCAGCGCGCCGAGCGGCTGTTCTCCTCCTTCCTCGCCGCCCAGCCCACCTACGGCGTGGTGGAACTGCTGGTGACGGCGGGCCTGGAGGCGAGGCTGGCGTCCTCGGCCGCCGACGCCCTGGGCGAGGACGCCGCCCGCCGGCTGCGCGACGACCCGTGGGCGCTGCTGCGGCTGCCCACCGTCAGCCTGCGCGACGCCGACCGGCTGGCCCTCTCGCTGCTGCCCGGCGCCGACCGCAGCGACAGCCGCCGCGGCCGGGCGATCGTCCTCGTCACGCTGCGGACGGCGGCGCGCGACGGGCACACCGTGCTGCCCGCCGACCTGGTGGTGGCCGCGCTCCGGGCCGAGGGCGTGGCCGACCCGGCGGCCGCGGTCCTCGCCGCGGTCGAGTCGGGCGAGGTGCTCGACCACGAGCCGCCGGAGCCGGAGTGGGACGAGGAGTCCGACGAGGAGCCCCCCGAGCCGGACCCGGCGCTGCGGGTGCTGTCGCTGGCCCGCTTCGGCATGGCCGAGGAGGCCGTCGCCGAGGGCGTGGCGCGGCTGGCGGCCACCGCCGAGCGGATCGCCGACCCCGCCGCCGTCCGGTCGGTGGCCAAGGGCCTCGACGACGCGCAGAAGGCCGCCGTCGCGCAGGTGCTCGGCGCCGGGGTCTCGCTGCTGACCGGCGGGCCCGGCACCGGCAAGAGCCGCACGGTGGCCGCCGTCGTCCGGCTGCTGCGCGCCACGGGCAGCGAGGTGGCGCTGGCCGCGCCCACCGGGCGGGCCGCCAAGCGGCTGGAGGAGCTCACCGACCACCCGGCGACGACGGTGCACCGGCTGCTGGGCTCGCAGGGCTTCGGCGGCGGGTTCGCCCGCAACGAGGAGTGGCCGCTGGACGCCGACGTCGTGGTGGTCGACGAGGCCTCGATGCTCGACGTCGAGCTGACCGCGGCGCTGGTCGAGGCCTGCCCCGACGGCACCCACCTGCTGCTGGTCGGCGACCCCGCGCAGCTGCCCTCGATCGGCCCCGGGCACGTGCTCGGTGACCTCATCGACTCCGGGGTCGTGCCGGTGACCGAGCTGACCACCCTCTACCGGCAGGCCGAGGGCGGCGCGATCGCCCGGCTGGCCAACGCCGTCCGCGGCGGGCAGCTGCCGCCGGTGGACTCCCCCGACCGCGAGGTGGTCGTGGTCCCCGCGTCCGGCAGCGGCGAGGCGGCCCGGCGGGTGGTGCAGCTGGTCACCGACTCGATCCCGCGGGCGCTGGGGATCGAGCCGCGCAACGTGCAGGTGGTGACGCCGGTGCACCGCGGCCCGGCCGGCACCATCGAGCTGAACCGGGCGCTCAAGGAGCGGCTGAACCCGGGCGAGGGCACCGTGTTCGGCTTCGACGTCGGCGACCGCGTGGTGGCGACGGCCAACCACCTCGACATCGAGCCGATCGGGTTCGCCAACGGCGAGGTGGGCGTGGTGACCGGCACCGGCGACGGCACCCTCGACGTCGCGTTCGCCTCCGGGCCGGTGACGGTGCCCAACGACGCGCTGCCCGACCTCAAGCACGGCTGGGCGATCACCGTGCACCGCGCGCAGGGCTCGGAGTGGCCCGGCGTGGTGGTGGTGCTGCCGCCCGAGGCCGGCGGGATGCTCTCGCGGCCGCTGGTCTACACCGCGCTCACCCGCGCGCAGCAGCACCTGTCGATCGTGCACGCGTCGGGGGCGGCGCTGGCGCGGGCGGTGCGGGAGGTCGACGTCCGGCCCCGCCGAACCCGCCTGGCCCAGCTCCTGCGCGAGAACGCCGGCTGACCGTCCGAGCAGCGGCTGACCGTCCGGGCACAGGAAGCAACACCTACGTCCTCGGGCGCCCGGACGTGGGTATTGCTTCCCATGCCGCGTTCAGTCGCGGCGGGTGAGGCCGGCGCGCAGGGCGCACAGCAGCTGCGACGTCGCCGCCCGCAGCTGGCCCGGGCAGGTCAGCGGCCGCGGGAAGGGCACCCGGACGTCGCGGTGCCCGCCGGGCCGCTCCACCCGCAGCCGGTAGCCGAACCGGTCGACGCCGAGCGGGCGCACGACCTCGCCCGGGCCGACGGCGACCCGGCTGCGCAGCACGGCGAGCACGTCGGGGTGGTCGCGCTCGAGGTGCTGCAGCACCCCCGCCTCGACGGCGGCGAGCGGGTCGGGGCGGGCGGCGGCGAACCCGGCCGGCGACACCTCGGTGCAGCCGCCGCCCTCGCGCAGCACCACCTCGGCGAGGTCGAGCCGCAGCAGCGCCGCCGCGCCGCCGACGTCGAGCAGCGCACCCTCGGGCCGCACCTCGGCGAAGGCCAGCGCGGCGGCGGTGCGGTCGGCCACCGGCACCGGCGTCAGCCAGCCGGAGAGCCACAGCGTGGCGCGCACCGGGTCGCGCAGCGGCACCGGCGCCCGGTCGCTCACCATCAGCAGCGCCGAGACGTCGGCCCGCTCCTGCACCGCGCCGGCCACCTCGCCGTCGGCGGGGACGAGCACCAGCACCTGGCCGTTCGCCGTGGTGGCGTGCGCGAGCGGGCGGGCCGGCTCGTGCCCGGGCAGGCAGACGGCGGCGGCCGTCCGGGTGGCGGCGGTGCGGGCGCGCTCGGCGGCGCCGGCGACGGACGGCGCCTGCGGACCGGAGCAGGTGGTCACGGAGCCCCCTCGGATCGAAGTTAGGGCAGCCTAACCACACTCGGCGTCCGACGGGAAGTGTGCCGGGCGTGCCGACCGGGCAGGACGACGGGGACGCACACCGGCTCCCCGGGAGGCCCCGTGACCCGCTCCGGCGCCCCGCGGCGCGCCCTGGTGACCAACGACGACGGGATCGACAGCCCCGGGCTGCACGCGCTCGCCCGGGTGGCGGTGCGGGCCGGGCTCGAGGTGACCGTGGCCGCGCCGCACGAGGAGTACAGCGGGTCGGCCGCCGCGCTGACCGCCGTGCACTCCTCCGGCCGGCTGGTGCTGCACCGGCGGCCGCTCCCCGGGGTGGACGCCGTCCGCACGCTCGCGGTCGAGGCCTCCCCCGCGTTCATCGCCTTCGCCGGCGTCCGCGGGGCGTTCGGCGAGCCGCCCGACCTCGTGCTGTCCGGGGTGAACAAGGGGCCCAACACCGGGACGGTGGTGCTGCACTCGGGGACCGTGGGCGCCGCGCTGACCGCGACCACGCAGGGCCTGCCCGGGGTGGCGGTCTCCCTCGAGGGCGCCGCGGACTGGACCGCCGAGCACGCCTGGGACACCGCGGAGGAGGTGAGCGCCCGCGTCCTGCGGTGGGTGCTGGCGCACCCGCCGGGGCCGGTCGTGGTCAACGTCAACGTGCCCGACGTCCCGCCGGACCGGCTGCGCGGCCTGTGCGCGGCGCGGCTGGACCCGCAGGGCGCGGTGCAGGTCGAGGTGGGTGAGACCGGCGAGGACTTCGTGGCGCTGACCTACCGCGAGGCGCCCGGGCCGCCGGCGCCCGGCAGCGACGTCGCGCTGCTCCGGGAGGGCTGGGCGACGGTGACCCTGCTCGGACCGCCGGGCGAGGTGCCCGGCGCCGGCTACCCGGACCTGGACTCCGCCTGAGCGGCGGTCGGTCAGTCGGTGCGCTCGTCGTCGTCCAGCGGGACGTCGACCTCCTGCTCGAGGACGTCGGCCTCGTTCGCGTCGCGGTCGCCCACCCCGCGCGGGGTGCCCGCGGCGCCCGGCGCGGTGGCCAGCTGCTGCTCGAGCGCGTCGGCCTCGGGGACGCCGTCGCCGATGCCGCCGACCTCGCCGGCGAGGATGGGGGCGGCGGGCTCGACCAGCGCCTCCTGCTCGGCGCGATCGGCGTCGTCGGCGGTGCCGGGATCGGTCACGTCGTCCTCCCTCGGTGCGGTGCGTCGGTCGCCGCCCATCCTGCCGCCCGCCGGCGGTCCCGGCAGCCCGCGAACGGCAGGTGGCGCACGGGTGACCGGCGGTCGTCGTGCGTGGCACCATCGGGCGGGTGGACGGCGCCGACGACTACGAGTACGCGCCGCTGCGGATCCCGCCGGGCACGTCCCGGTCCGCAGCGGCGACCATGCTGAGCCTCCAGGTCGACGTCGGCGGGTGGGAGCTCGCCCGCCTCCAGCTGCACGCCGACGGCACCCGCAAGGCCGTCCTGCGGCGGCGGGCCCGGCTGTCCTACCTGCCGATGCCCGTCACCTGAGCGGTCACCGCATCGACGGGGGCCGCAGCGCCTCCGGGACGACGGCGGTCTCGCCGGTCGCCGTCCTCGCGCTGGGCACGCCCTTGAACCGGTAGGGCACCGTGCCGACGCCGGGCTGGATGACGTAGGCCGCGCCCGGCTCGCCGGACTCCCACGCCGCGACCATCGCGGCGGCGACCTCGGCGGCGGGGATGACCGGGAACTGCGCAGCCTCGAACTCGTGCCGGATGCGGTCGATGATCGCGGTGTCGGCGAACCCCGGGCAGATCGCGGTGATGGTGGTGCCCTCGCGGGCCAGCCGCGGCGCCATCGACCGGACGAACGCGATCGCGCCGCCCTTGGCCACGCTGTAGCCGGGGTCGGTGGCCATCGGCGAGAGGCCGGCCAGCGACGCCGTCACCACGATGGCGCCGCCGCCGGCCCGCCGGATCGCCGGCCGCGCGGCCTGCACGCCGTAGACGACGCCGAAGAGGTCGACGTCGACGACGCGCAGGAACTCCTCGAGGTCGAGCTCGTCGTCGCTCTTGGCCGCCGAGATGCCGGCGTTGAGGTAGGCGGCGTCGAGCCGGCCGTGCTCGGCCTCCACCCGGGCGACCACCGCCTCGTTGGCCGCGCGGTCGGTGACGTCGAGGGCGGCGAAGTGCGCGCCGAGCTCGTCGGCCACCGACCGGTTGCGCTCGGTGTCGAGGTCGGCGACGACGACGGTGACGTCGCGCTCGCGCAGCTGCTGCGTGAGCGCGCGGCCGAAGCCACCGGTGCCCCCGGTGATCAGCGCGACGGAACCCGGGCCGGGCGGTGGAGGGAAGGTCACCCGGGCATCACACCACGGGCGCCGGGACGGCCAGCGCGCGGTCGACGGCGGCGGTCACGTGCAGCCGGGCCGAGGGCAGCAGCGGCACCGGGGAGTCGTCCGGGCCGAGCAGCAGCTCGAGCTCGGTGCAGCTCAGCGCCACCGCCTGCGCCCCCCGCGCGGCGAGCCGGGCGACCACCGCGCGCAGCTGCGCACGGGTGCCGTCGGACAGGACGCCGCGGCACAGCTCGCCGAAGATCGCGGCGTCGACGAGCTCGACGTCGTCCTCCGGCGGGGTGAGCACGGTGAGCCCGCGGGCGGCGAGCCGGTCGCGGTAGAAGGGCTCGCGCACGGTGCCGGCGGCCCCGAGCAGCCCGACCACCGGTCCGGGCGCGGCGGCGGCCACCGCGTCGGCGATGTGCAGGAACGGCACGGCCAGCGCGGCCTCCAGCGCGGGGGCGACCTTGTGCATGTAGTTCGTGCACAGCAGCACGAGGTCGGCGCCGGCGGCCTCCAGCGCCCGCGCCTCGGCGGTGAGCAGCGCCGCGGCGTCGTCCCACCGGTCCTCCACCTGGCAGGCGCGCACCGCGCGGAAGTCGAGGCTGCGCACCAGCAGGGAGGCGCTGGCCAGGCCGCCGAGCCGGTCGCGGACCAGCTCGTTGGCCACCCGGTAGTACAGCGCCGTCGACTCCCAGCTCATCCCGCCCAGCAGTCCGATCGTCTCCATGCGCCCAGGCTGGCCGACCACCACCTCCCCCACCAGACCGCGGGGTCGACCGTCGGACCCAAGCGCTGCTTGGATGTCGGGCGTGGACGCCCGCCGCCTGCTCGTCTTCCGCGAGGTCGCGCACGCCGGCTCCCTGGCCGGTGCCGCCCGGGCGCTGGGCTGGACGCAGCCGGCGGTGAGCCAGCAGGTGCGCAGGCTGGAGGCCGAGACCGGCACCCCGCTGGTCGTGCGCAAGGGGCGCGGCGTGGCGCTCACCGAGGCCGGCCGGCGGCTGCTGCGCCACGCGGAGGCGATCGCCGACCGGCTCGCGGCGGCCGAGCAGGACCTGGCCGCGCTGTCCGGGCTGGCCACCGGGGTCGTGCGGATCGCCGCCTTCCCCACCGCCGCCGCCGTGCTGGTGCCGCCGGCGCTGGCCGCGCTGCGCGAACGGGCGCCGGCGCTGGAGGTCCACTTCGTCGAGCTGGAGCCGCCCGAGGCGGAGGCGGCGGTGCGGGAGGGCGGCAGCGACCTCGCCGTCGTCTTCCGGCACGAGGACGACGGCGACGACGTCCCCGGCGACCTGCTGCGCGAGCCGCTGACCCGCTCCCCCGTGCAGGCCGTCGTCCCCGCAGGGTCGCCTCCCCCCGCCGCGCTGGCCGACCTGCGCGACGAGCCGTGGATCGCCGGGTGCGCCCGCTGCCGCCGGCACCTGCTGCGCTGCGCGCGGCGGGCCGGCTTCGTCCCCGACGTCCGGTTCGCCACCGACGACCACGTGGTCGTGCAGCGCCTGGTGGCGCGGGGCCTCGGGGTGGCGCTGCTGCCCAGCTGGGCGCTCGCGGTGAGCGCCCAGCCCGGTGTCGCCGCCGTCGACCTGCCCGACGTCGACGGGCGGGTGGTGGAGACCCTCGTCCGCCCCGACGCGCGCCGGGTGCCCGCGGTGGCCGCGGCGCTCGAGGCGCTGCGGGCCGCCTGCTAGACCGCGCGGAGGAACCGGTCGAGCACCCGGACGCCGAAGCGCAGCGACTCCACCGGCACCCGCTCGTCGATGCCGTGGAACAGCGAGGCGAAGTCGAGGTCGGCGGGCAGCCGCAGCGGGGAGAAGCCGAAGCAGCGCATGCCCAGGCGCTGGAAGCTCTTGGCGTCGGTGCCGCCGCTCATGGTGAACGGCACCGGGCGCGCGCCGTCGTCCTCGCTCCGCAGCGCCGCGACCATCTGGTCGACCAGCGGGCCGTCGAACGTCGTCTCCACGGCCTGGTCGTGGACGATCCACTCGCGCTGGACGCCCTCGCCGATCAGGCCCGCCAGCTGCCGCTCGAACTCCTCCTCCTGGCCGTGCAGGAAGCGGCCGTCGACGGTGGCGCTCGCGGTCCCGGGGATGACGTTGGTCTTGTAGCCGGCCTGCAGCATCGTCGGGTTGGCCGTGTTGCGCAGCGCCGCGCCGATCATCCGGCTGATGGAGCCGAGCCGGGCGAGCGCCTCCTCGGGCTGGTCCGGGTCGATCTCGACGCCGTAGGCGTCCTCGACGGCGGCGAGGAACTGCCGCATCGGCGGGGTGAGCACGGTGGGCAGCCGGGTGGAGCCGATCCGGGCGACGGCCTGGCACAGCCGGGTGACGGCGTTGTCGTCGTGCACGAAGGAGCCGTGCCCGGGCCGGCCGCCGGCGGTCAGCCGCATCCAGGCCAGGCCCTTCTCCGCCGTCTGGACGAGGTAGAGGCGCAGGTCGTCGCGGACGGTGATGCTGAAGCCGCCGACCTCGCTGATCGCCTCGGAGCAGTCGGCGACCAGGTCGGGGTGTTCGTCGACCAGCCAGCGGGCGCCGAGCGCGCCGCCGGCCTCCTCGTCGGCGACGTAGGCGAGCACGACGTCGCGCGGCGGCTGCACGCCGGTGCGGGCCCAGTCGCGCACGAGCGCCAGGACCATCGCGTCCATGTCCTTCATGTCGACCGCACCACGGCCCCAGACGTAGCCGTCGCGCTCCTCGCCGGAGAAGGGGTGCACGCTCCACTCGGCCGGGTCGGCGGGGACGACGTCGAGGTGGCCGTGCACCAGCAGCGCCGGGCGGCTGCGGTCGGCCCCCGGGATGCGGGCGACCAGGCTGGCCCGCCCCCGCTCCGACTCGAGGATCTGCGAGCCGATGCCGACCTCGTCGAGCTTGCCGGCCACCCACTCGGCGGCGGCCCGCTCCCCGGCGCTGGTGGCGGTGTCGCCGGTGTTGGTGGTGTCGATCCGGATGAGGTCGCTGAGCAGTTCGGCGACCTCGGCCTGGGCCTGGACGGGACCTTCGCTCTCCACCTGGCGAGCGTAGGGCGTCCGCCGGTCCGTCGTCGCGACGGTGGATCACCAGGGGCGTCCTGTCCGCTGACCTGGTTATCCTCCGCCGCCGATGACCGGTGCACGCGTCGCCCCGGTCCGCCGATCCCCGGAGGTGAGCCCGCCGATGTCCCTGCGGGCACGCGACCCCCTCGCGGCCGCGCGCAGTGCCGTGCCGCTCCTCGTCGTGGGCGCGGTCGCCGTCGCCGCGTGGACGCTCGTGGAGGCGAGCGCCCTCAGCGCGGCCGGGACCGCCGTCTCCTGGGCGGTGGTCGTGCTGCTCGCGGCGGCGGCCGTCGTCTCCCGGCTCGTGCCGGCCGACCGGCTCGACCGCGTCCACGCGGGCGTGGTGGCCGGGCTGGTCGGCGTCCTGGTCGTGTGCGGGCTGCGGCTGGTCACCGCCGACACCTCCGCCGCCGCGCACGCGTTCCTCACCTTCCCGGTCCTGTGGACCGCCGTGCACCTCGAACGCGGCGGCGTCGTCCTGGTGACCGGGGCGGCCCTGGTCGCCGACGCGGTCACGGCGCTGCTCCTGCTCCCGCTGGAGGCGGCGCTGACCGACGTCGTCTTCTCGGGCGCCGTCCTCGTCGTCGTCGCCGTGGTCCTGTGCCGGGCGGCGGCGACGCAGGCGCGGCTGGTCGCGGCCCTGCAGGAGCAGGCGGAGGTGGACGCGCTGACCGGGCTGGTCAACCGCCGCGTC
The DNA here is from genome assembly GCF_003002915.1 of Geodermatophilus tzadiensis. Classification (GTDB taxonomy): domain Bacteria; phylum Actinomycetota; class Actinomycetes; order Mycobacteriales; family Geodermatophilaceae; genus Geodermatophilus; species Geodermatophilus tzadiensis. Next base: position 124,996 of record NZ_PVTG01000013.1, read on the forward strand.
TTCGACCAGGCGCTGGCCGGGCAGCGGGCGCGGCGGACGTCGTCGGGCACCGCGCTGCTGCTCATCGACGTCGACACGTTCAAGGAGATCAACGACGCGCACGGCCACCCGGTCGGCGACGCGGTCCTCGTGCACCTGGCCGGCGTCCTCCGCGAGCAGGTCCGCGCCGACGACGCCGTCCTCTCCCGGCTCGGGGGGGACGAACTCGCCGCCCTGCTGCCGGACTGCCCGGCCGACGTGGCCGCCGAGCGCGCCGCGCGGGTGCACGAGGCCGTCCGCGCGACGCCGCTGGCGCTGCCCGACGGGACGTTCCTCGACCTGTCGGTCAGCCTGGGCGTGGCGCACACCGCCGGCTCCGTGCTCGACGTCCGGGACCTGTACTCGGCCGCCGACCGGGCGCTGTACGCCGCCAAGCGGGCCGGCCGCGGGCGCGTGGCGGTGGCGCCGCCCGTGGCTGCGCAACCGGCGGTCCCGCGGCGGCGGGGGGTGCACGAAGCCGCGCCCTCGGTCGGGTAAGCTCTGGCCTGCACTCGTCCGGGTGGCGGAATGGCAGACGCGCTAGCTTGAGGTGCTAGTGCCCTTTATCGGGCGTGGGGGTTCAAGTCCCCCCTCGGACACAGCACCGGCCCGGTGTCTCTGCAGGTCAGAGGCCCGGGGCGGCGTCGTTTCAAGGTCAACAAGGCCTCGTGATACCTATTTGATACTTATCGCCTCATCTCAGCCCTCCAGCAGGGCGGCGAAGCGGTCGGCGGCCTCGCGGCCCATGCCGGGGTGCACGTGCTGGTAGACGGTGAGCGTGATGGTGGCGCTCGCGTGCCCCAGCCGCTCAGAAACGACCTTCACCGGCACGCCGTCGGCCAGCAGCAGGGTGGCGTGGGTGTGGCGCAGGTCGTGCAGCCGGATCACCGGCACCTGGTCCTCCCCCATGGCCTTGCGCGCCCGGGCCACCTGGGCGGTGAAGCGGCGGGAGAACCGCTCTGGGTGCCGGTGGCTGCCGTCGAGGTTGCTCAGGACCAGCGCAGTGTCGCGCACCAGGTCCGGACTCACCCGCCCGCGGGCCATCCGGTAGGCGCGGAGCGCGGCCACGGTCCCGGCGTCCAGGTCGACCACCCGGGACTGGCCCGTCTTGGTCGGTCCTTCGACCAGTTCCTCACCGGCGCCCTTGGCCCTCACCACGCCGACGCTTCGCCGCACGGCGATCCGCGCGGCGTCCAGGTCGATGTCCCGCCAGCGCAGGGCGAGCGCCTCCCCACGGCGCATGCCGGTGGCCGCGAGCAGCCGCCAGCCCATGGCCAGGTCGGCGTCCTGGGCGTCGGCCCAGCAGAGGAACCGGGCGAGCTCAGGGGCGGTCCAGGCCTGCATCTCGGGAGGACGGGCCTCGGCCGGACTGGGCGGGGCGGACCGGTCGGTGGGGTTCACGGAGAGCTGCCCCTGCTTGACCGCGTCGCTGAGGGCCGACCGCAGGATGGTGAAGACGTAGCGCACCGTCCGGGCGGAGAGACCGCCTCCGCCGTCGGCTCGGCCGGTCGCCTCCAGCTTCCGCATCCAGGTGTCGACCATCGGGCCGGTGAGGCGGCCGACTCGGTGAGCCCCGAGGGGCGGGTCGATGTGCAGCCGGATGTTCTTCGAGTAGGACGCCCGCGTCGACGGACTCAGTCGTTGCGTCTGGATCCACTCGGCGAGATAGGCGTCCAGGCGCTGCTTGGACGGCTCGACCCACTCCCCCGTCTCGGCCTTGCGGAGCTCGGCACGCAGGGCGACCGCGGCATCTCGCCTGCTGGTGAAGCCGCGTTTGAGGACGACCCGGGTCGTCCCGTCCTCACGTGGCACGGCGTACTTGATCAGGAAGCGTGGGCCGGCCCTCGTGCGGTATTCACTGATCCCGCCGTCGCCCTTGTCGCGCCGCCGTTGCTTGACCACCCATCGACCTCCCCGCCACCGCTGCGGTCGAGGGCCCGCCCCGTCCCCGCAGATGCCCCCGGTGACGGCATACCGGCGCTGACGCTCACCGGCTGCCTGCTCCAGCGATCTGTGGACGCACGTCAGACTGTGGAAGACCCAACCGGGGAGAACCTGACCTCAGCACCTCTGCTGCAGCCTGACCTGCGTCCTCCGGTATCTCTCCGGTGGTCCTCCGGAGGCGTTGCACAGCCCATCGGGCTCTCGGTGAACGCGCATGGGTGGCGGCCGTGGCTCGCCGTCCGACCCAACGGCGCTGATACCCCTCGATCGCCCGAGCTGCGGTGGATGTCCCTACCCGTGCCGTGCGGTGGGCCTGCGTCGAGAAGCGTCGCTGCCTCGGCGACGCCTGGTCGGAAGCGCGTCGTGCAGCGGCCCCGGCTGACCGTCACCCCTGCTCCACCTGTTCGGCCGGCCGCCATGCGTCGACGTGAATCGGCCGCTGACGCCGGACCCGGTGGACGCCGGTCGACGGACGGTCAGCGCATAGCCGGCCTCGCGGCGCCCTCAGCCCGGCGGGTCCGCGGCGATCACCGCTCGGTAGAGGTCGTCGTAACGCTGGGCTCGGAGGCGGTAGTGGTCAAGACGGGCGGACACCGGCTCGAGCGTTGGGCCGGTGTCCACCGGGGCGCGGGTGACGTCGGGCGCCAGCACCTCGAGCGCGTGCACGGCAGTGCCGCGCAGCGTCGTCCGCTTGACCGTCACCGGGTCGACGGGGGCGTCGAGCACGTCGGCCAGGATCTGCAGCCAGCTCGGGAGCTCCTGGGTGACGCGGCCGCTGGCGACGATGCGCTGCGGAGAGGCCGCGGTGGTCTGCAGCTGGTCGGCGATCCGCGCGAACGCCAGGGCGACGCCCTCCATCGCCCCGCGGAAGAGCAGTTCCCCGCTGGTGGCGGGAGAGACGCCGGCGATCACCGCGCGGGCGTCCGCGGCCCACCCGGTGGAACGCTTTCCGGAGAGGTAGGGCAGGACCATCGGCGTGGCCGGATCGGGATCGGCGGTCATCAGCCGGTCGAGCTCGGCGTCGCCGAGTGCCACGGTGTCCTGCAGCCAGCTGACCACGCGGCCGACGTCGTTGAGCGCGCCGCCCAGCAGGGAGCGGCGGGCATCGACCCGGTAGCACCACAGTCCCGGCGGGATCCGCTCGGGGATGTCCGGCACGAGCACACGGATCGCCCCACTGGTGGCGGCGGCCACCGCGGCAGTCGTCCCGTCGGCGGCCCCGGTGCCGAGGTTGCTGGCGAAACCGTCGGCGATGGGCGCGAACCAGCGGGCTCCCGCAAGCGCCGGCCACCGTCTCGCGACGTCGGCGTCGACCGCGGTCAGCGGGTCATCCGGATCCCGCACCTGCGAGAGCTGATCGGCCTCGATCCCGGCGACCGCGAGCATGCCGGGATCCCAGCGTCCGGTCCGCCGGTCCAGCAGACCGGTCCAGGCGGCCGTGGCGGTGCCCGCCGCTGTCGTCCCGAGCAGCCGCAGGTAGGCGTACTCGCCCAGGGACACCCAGCGCCGCACCGCGGCGAACCGGTCCGGGGCGGTCTCGCGCAGCCACCGCAGCCGCGCCGGGAGGTAGCTGCCGTGCAGCCGACAGCCGGTGCGCTGCTGCACGTCGGCCTCGTCCAACTCGGCGCGCAGGGCCCTCACCTGGGCGGCGCACCGGGAGTCGGCATACGTGTAGCAAGGGGTGACCGCCCCGCCGTCGGCGCCCACGCCGACCAGCGAGGACGCGAACGTGTCCAGTGCCACCCCGCCGATCCGGCCCCGCAGCGGAGCGGCGGCGAGCTGGGTGATGAGGCCGGCGAGCTCGTCGGTCACCTGGTCGGGGTCGATCTCACTGGCGCCGTCGCTGCTGCCGCGGAACGCGTGCGCGACCTTCCGCCGGCCGCCCTCCACCGGTCGGCCCGTGGCGTCGTAGACGTCGCCCCGACTCGCCGTCGACCCGACGTCGAGTGCGAGGACCAGGGGGTCCACCGCCTCGGTCAATGCGACGCGGCGCCCGTTCCCGACCATCTACTCACCCCCGTCTCGACGCCGGAACGGACGCTACCGCCGTCGGATCCCGGCGGAGCACCGTCGAGAGGTGAGCCGCCCAGGCCGGATGCGCCCGTCCTGACCTCTGTGCACACGCCGTCTCCCTGCCGCGACCTGCCGAGGCTGGTAGCCGTCCAGCGGATCTCCTCGCTGCGGCCTCCTCGCTGCACCAGCGGCATCGCACAGTGGCCGGAGGCACCCATCAACCTGCGAGTTGATCTTGAGGTCGTCGGCAACGGTTGATTGGCGACGAACATGCAGGTCAGGGACTGTTCATGTCATCGGCTGGCGCCGGTCATCATCGAGCGCCGAGGGTGGTTTATTGGTCGTAAGTTGGTTGTGTCGTCGAGCGCGTTGCCTGCTGCCGCGTCCCGGCCCAGCTGGCGGTCATCTCGTCGTCGCGGATAGGCACCCTGGTCATCACGTCGCCGTGCAGGTCGACGAGCTGGAGCACGCGGGCGCCGGTTTTGCCGGTGTTGATGACGAGGTTGCCGCCGAGGCCGTCGAGGTAGCGGGGACGTCGTCGGGCGGGCGGTGTCCTCGGCGATTTAGGCCGGGACGTCGGCGTCGGCGTCGGAGTCGGAGTCGGAGTCGGAGCAATTGACCTTGGTAGCCGCCTCCTGCCACCCACGGGTGCCGCTTGCTCCGGTGGTCCAGGCCTCGCTGCGGTAAGTGGCGAAGCGGCCGGTAACGTCCAGCGACCAAGACGCGCGTGCGACGCCGCCAATGGCCTGGGACGCGATGAGGTCGTTGGCGTGGAAGCCATTGACCACTCGGGCGCCGGCACTGCCGCGCACCGGTGCACTGGTGATGCGCCCCAGCGGGTCCCGTCCTCGGCCGCCGCGCCGAGGCCGCCCGGTGCGATGCATCCGCGCGGTTGCAGGCACAGCAGGCACAGCAGGCACGGAGGGCACAAGTCGACGAGGTCGAGGACGTCTCTCAGCGATCAGGTTTCAGTCACGGACACCGCCCCGATGGACCCAAATGGCCCATCCAGCGCGACTGCACCGTCGTGAACCGGGAGACTTCGCGATCGTGACGTGGCGATTCTGGGATCCTGGGCCGCTCGAAGGCTACTGGCCGCACCTTCATGAGATCCTGCCCCCGCGACGTGTCAATCTCACTCACCTGCGGCGCATCGGCGATGAGCTTGCACGAGCTACCGGTGCAGCGCGCTTCGAGGTACGGCGCCCTGGTCAGCAGGACCGTGAGATTGAGCTCAGTGAGCTTGCGACACTCCTGCCCGAAGAGGTGGCCTGCGACATCAGCGCGTCGGGCAGCGGGCCCTATCCCGACCAGTCACGTGGCCAGATGTGCCTGACCTTCTCCCTCAACTCCTTCCTGCCGGCACACCTCCACGGCGTGGGCGAGGACGCAGACGGCACGGCAAAGCAGATGCGGGCATACCTGGGCACCGTGGGGCAGCCGATCAAGACCACCGCTTGGAAGGTGCCTGCCGCCTTCTTTGCCCTGCTGCTGGCCGTGCTTGCGCCGGTGATCGTCCTCTTCGTTCAAGGCCAGTTGTCGCTGTGGTTGATTCCGCTGGTCGCCCTGATCACGTGGACCTTTGGCTCCGTCTCGAAGCCGGTCCTGCAGCAGCGAGTGCGCGATGAGCGCATCAAGCGAATTCCCTGGGACATCGACCTGCGGCCCATGGAGCAAGTCCGGCTGGATAAGGAACAGGGTCGCCAACGGCGTCAGACAGGTGTCCGATACGCCGTCATCAGCGGCCTGACCGTGGCGGTGGTGGCAGCGGTCCTCACTGCGGTGTTGCGACAATGGCTGCCCTAATTGGGCTGCAGGCACGGCTACCTGTTTCACTGCCGACGGGCTCTTGGCGCACCTGAACTTCCCCTGCGTCCAGGTCACGCCTATGACAGCGACTCAGCAAAGGTAGCTCACTGGGCCACCGCAATTTGCCATTGGCACAAGTCAACTGAATCGGGGGCAGTCCCGCACGGTGGGCTACAACCTCGGGCATAGTGCTGCTGAGCGCCAGCGCGCCCTGGCCGACGCGTCAGTCGCGGCGGCTGCCGCTGCTGCCGTCGACTCCCGACTCTCCGAGGCCTATCAAGCGTGTCGGATTGCCGACCAGAGCAACACCCTCGAACTGGGCGACGGCGACGACAGCCTCATCGTGGACACGCAGCGAGTATACGAGCGTTAGCGGCGTGAACTGCGTACTCGACGCCCTCGAGACGCCTCAGTCCATCAGGTCATCGATCGCCAATACGACCGCACTAATGGGATCCCGCGATGCCGAGCACGACGGGCTCGGTTTCTCGTGGTCCTATCACCCTGACAATGCCTCAACATGGTGATTTACAAACGAAGCCTGACCCTGAGCGTAGTCACGGCCCGCTGGCATAGGCGAGGGGAGCCGGCGCCGCTCATACCGGCGCCGCTTGCGCCTGTGGCCGGCCGTTGACGTGCTACTGCTCCCCTCTGCCGCAGGCGATCGTGTCCGGGCGGCATGGCACTGCTGGAGCCCACTTAGCCGCCCGCCCCGCATGGTCACCGCCACCGGCCTGCTGCTCGCTGCGCTGCTAACCGCTGCCTGTACCGACACCCCTCAGCGGGCACGGAAACGCACCCCTGGCCACTGCGGTCGTGCCCACGACCACTGAGCCGCCGGACAAGCCGTTCCTCGCCCCCGGCTACCCGACCCAGGTCGACGCCGACACCGCGTTCGTCAGTGAGGTCGCCGCCCTTGACGGCGTCCGGTCCTACCTGAGTGGACCGCGGTGGCCTTCGAGGCCCGGCTCACCTGTCCGGTCATCGGGTCCAGCACGGATAGCCGGGGCTGCCCGCGGCGGGCCAGCACCCGCGACACGGTGCGCGCCGGCACGCCAAGCTCGGCGCTGATCCAGGCCGGCCCGCGGCGCTGCTGGCGGCGGAGCTCTAAGGTGCGGTCCTCCACCGCGGCCGGAGTGCGGGTCGGGCTGGTGTGTGGACGGCCTGATCGGTCGGCCAGTCCGGCCTCCCTTCGGCGGCGAAGCGGGCGATCCAGGTCCGCACCACTTGCGGGAGATCCCCATCGCCGCGGCGCTCACGGTGCCAGGGGAACATCAATGTGGGCTTGCCGTCCCTAATCGATCATGCCGCTCAGATACCTCGCCAGCCCGTCGGCGAACCGACTCCTCCTAGCGACGCGGGCGATCAGCGTCATCTACCTAACCTATGACTACAGGGCTCGGGGAAATTCAGCTGCTGCAACCGTGATCTGGGCGAGTCAAAGCTGACCGCCCGCCGTGCAGTGGGTGCGGTGCTGGACATCGACCCGGCCACGCTGCGCAACCGTGGCCGCGGCGGCTACACCCGGTATTCCTCAGCCGTAGCGTTTCGGTGGTCCGCCCCGCTGGCGGCGCAAATCCGGGCCTGCCCCGCCGGGGGCTGTGCACAAGGTTGTTAGTCTGGTAGGGGCGGGCGGATGTGACCGGTAGAGAAAGGGCGAATTAGCGAACCCGACTCAACCGCCAGCGGGCGAACGAAATCTGTCACTTCCTGCGGTGCACCGTCGGCACAGGACTCTTCCTCGCTAGGCACCTTTTCGGGCTCACTCATCAGTTCACCGCCATCCAGCCGACAACGACAGGTACATTTGTAGCCTGCGAGAGATGGACCGTGACCCTGCCGAGCGTTGGATCCGGAACAGCGGCCCGCACGCTGACGTTCGGGATGTTCTGTTGAACTGTGGCGAGTATCGACGCGGACACGCTTAGGCCCCGGACATCCTGGCTGGCGCTGGTCGCATTAGCTTGTACAGTGATTCGACCGCTCAAGCGAAATACAGCCCGACCGTCGACCTGGATGGCCGCTCCGTCGGGCGGTGCAAGAGCATACATCCCAACGGAGCCCGGGCCAGTTGACTGGGCGTAGACGCCGACCCCCTGATCCCCACTCGACTCGCCCTCCACGCCGATGCCGAATTCGGTGTTGGCCTGTCCTCCCACGCCAACAATTCCGCCCTGACCCCAGACGCCCACGCGAATTCGGTGCTCGCCATACACCCCCACGCCGAAAAGGGCTTCGCTCTCACCGCGCACCCCTGCAGCGCCGGGGTCGCCACCTCTGTCGCCCGCGCGGCCCAGCACCCCATGGGAGTCGCGGCCATGGGCAAATATGCCAGGGTGGCCGGGGCCGCTCCCTGCAGCGTATAACCCCAGCCCGCCTCGCCCCCGAACGCTGCCAAATACATACATACCTGCTCCATCGTCGGACGTGACGTCCTTGATGTTCGACAGTTCCGTGGTGGTCTGGGTAGCGTTGATGTCTTGGCGGCCTCCCTGGATGACCGCATCGCCATCAGCCATGATGTACTCCCATACTTGGAGATCAAGCCGCTCGAACGTAGCGAGCCCTGGTCGCGCCCTGCGTCAACGACACAACAGCACAGATCGCTAACTCGGAGCCCATTCCACGGATTCCACCCCGACTCGCCCATTAGCCATGTACAATATTAGCCAGTCAAGCTGAGTTGGCCCAGAGCCAACTTCAGTGTCGGGAGAGTAGTCCAACCTTACTGCTCGTTCACTGCGGAGCAGGTCATACCAGACCGCAAACTGCTCAGCGCCAAGAATGCCGAAGAGAGAGCCTCGATACAAGTATCCGGGGTACCGAGAAGCGTCGACATCTGCCACCGAAAAATCGACACGCGCCGAATCGTAGCGTCCTCCATCGGATATTCCGCGTAGCATCATTCGAAAGTGCTCGCGGGCCGGATCTTCAGGTGTAGGTTGCTGATACCGTCGAAAAGCCTCGTAATCTGCGATCAGGATCGACCCCATAATTGGCCCTACTTTCGTCGGTGCGTTCTTTGTGCAGCGCAGCCACCTAGGCTGCCTCACATGCCAGTCACGGGCTGAATTCGCCCACTTCCGCTGGAAATCCCTCGCCGAGGCGAGCGGGCATGCTTGCAGACCAGCCATCGACTCGAGTCGGGCCTGAGTGGTCGACCGCGTCCAATTAGCGACATGACGTCGCTCGATATCGTTAATATGTTCACCAACCCCGAACTCCCTCCCTGCAGCGGATGTCAACTGAGAGGATAATCTCGACCTTGCTGGCCTCTTGCATAATGCGAATGTCATGGGTTCGTCCGTCGGCCGCTTCGGGCGTGGCGATGATGAGGATGCAACCTCTGCCGTCACGGTGTCGTCACCATGGCGTCAAACGTTGCTTCAAGTGACCCCGTGGGCCGGACGCCTTGGGATGCCGCCGGTTTAGGAGGGTTAGCAAGTACTCCGAGGAGTCCCGCCGGCAGGCGGCAATGCTCGTCGCCGGCGGGCGCGGGGTCCGGGACGTCGCCCGAGAGCTCGATGTCAACCACGAGACGCTGCGCAACTGACCCGTAAATTGCCCGACCTGCAGCAGCGCGTCAGCGCCCTGGGCGCAGCCCGGGGATCTTCGGCCAAGTCAGGCGCGCAGATGAGGCTCCGGTCTAGGTGCACCTGGCCAGGACGTTGACGACGGCGGAGCGGGCTTAAACGAAGGAGAACCTACGAGTGCGGTGTGGCTTGTCGAAGGCCCAACACCTCCTCGGAGCTTCTCGGGTCCCACGGTCATGCCCGCACCACTGTGCATGGCCGCAGGCTGATCGCCGACCGGTATGCCGCAGGGTGGACGCAGGCACAGATCGCTACAGCGATGGGGATCTCCCGCAAGTGGTGCGGACCTGGATCGCCCGCTTCGCCGCCGAAGGGAGGCCGGACTGGCCGACCGATCAGGCCGTCCACACACCAGCCCGACCCGCACTCCGGCCGCGGTGGAGGACCGCACCTTAGAGCTCCGCCGCCAGCAGCGCCGCGGGCCGGCCTGGATCAGCGCCGAGCTTGGCGTGCCGGCGCGCACCGTGTCGCGGGCGCTGGCCCGCCGCGGGCAGCCCCGGCTATCCGTGCTGGACCGGATGACCGGACAGGTGAGCCGGGCCTCGAAGGCCACCGCGGTCCGCTACGAGCGATCCCGACTCGGCGAGCTGGTGCACATGGACGCCAAGAAGCTGGCCCGCATTCCGACGGCGGTGGCTGGCGGGCACACGGCCGCGCCGCCGGCAGCATCGGCCGCCGGCGCACCACCGCCGTCGGCTACGACTACGTGCACTCCCTCGTCGATGACCACTCCCGGCTGGTGTACTCCGAGATCCTCACCGACGAGAAGGGCACCATCTGCGCGGCATTTCTGACCCGCGCGGCAGCCTACTTCGCCGCCCCGGCATCGACCGGATCGAGCGGGTGATGACCAACAACGCCTGGGCCTACCACTGGTCACTACGCGGGGTCATCGGCGCACTGGGCGCCCTGCAAAAGTTCATCCGCCCGCACTGACCCTGGCAGAAGGGCAAGGTCGAACGCCTCAACCGCACTCTGAGCAACGAGACTACCGCCAAACCTTCACCAGCAACGACCAGCGAACCGCCGCCCTCGCGCCCTGGCTTGAGCACCACAACACTCAACGCCGCCACAGCGCACTCGGCGGCCAGCAGCCGCTGGGCGATGCGGGAGGCCACCCCGGTCAGGCTGCGGCCACCGTGAAGTTTGAGGTCGAGCTGGCCTTTGAGGGTGTCGTAGACGGACTCGATGAGCTGTCGGATGGGGGCCAGCAGCGCCTGGCCCGGGCGGGGTGCCCGGTTGCGGTAGGAGGGGCGCAGCAGCTCGGCGCCCCGGGCGTGCCGTGGTGTCGGCCGGGCGTCAATGAGCACCGCTATGGCTCGGTGCGCTTCTTTCGGGAGCTTGCCGGGGGCTGGCGCCGCTACGAGCCGTGGATAACCACACTGGTCGACGCCGACACCGGCTGCGTAATCGGCGTGGCCAACGGGCGGGACCCCGCCGGCGTGGGCACTTGGCCGGCTGCGCAGTGACGCCCGCGCCCCGCAGCGGAGGTGGTGGTGCTCCGAAGACGTGGAAGACCAGCTTGCCGCCTGCGGGGGTGGCGTCGATCTTGCGTATCCCGATGGCCCCGGCACGGGATGGGGGTGTCAGCGGTGACAACCTCGTGACGCTCCAGTGACGTAGCACTTGGAGCATGACACACGAGAGCGACCGGATGAGTCGCGCGACATGCGATACCAGCCGACTCATCGAGTGTCTAGGGAGGGTGTTGAGGATGCCGCAAGTTGACACACAGACCATTGATTTTGCGGCCGTTCGAGGCTTCCTGCTGGCCCCAGGACTTCCCGACAATGTCAAGGCCAACTGCTCCACAGTTCGGCATGATTGGGGCGTCAGGAGCGGCGAGTGGATTCTCATCCTCGAGGGAGAGAATTTCATCAGCGGCATGCCAGTGTTTGTGGCACTGGCCGAGGGCGAGGCGCAGGGAGTGAACAAGGTCATAGGCGAGGCCCGCTGCACTCTACGCAACGTAGCTCCCACTACCGGTCGAGTCAGCATCTGGGTCGAAGTAGTGTCGCCATCCCCCGTAAGGCTACTTGTCGATTACCTGATGATCCAATACACATCCGCTAGTTGAGATACTCCAGGCATTCCTAACCTATGGAGGTGTGTCGGAAGATGCATGATTGACAAGGAAACCGAGTGGCTGATGTACATCAAGACAGGGACGGGGAACATGTACGCCTGCCTCAAGGATGCTTAAGGGAGACCTTACGCAGACAAATGGAGGCGGTTTGCAGTCGACAAGTGGGAACCTTGTTTCGGTGGAACCTTATTCCGGCGCGCGGGTCGTAAAGCCGTACACCCCGTCTGGCGACTCCTATAATTGGGCGAGTCTGATCTGGCCGAGGCTTAGGCTGCCTGGTCCCTGCCCTAGGTCCGAAGACCTGTACGCCATCCTCTTAGGCTGACGCGTCGCATGATCGGATGACTGCCGACGAAATGTCCCGGCGGACCACTCACCTAGAAGCAGCAAGCTTCTTCGTAGCTGCGACGTCCGGCATTGCTGGTCATGCACATGCTCTGGAAGGGGTTTTGCCATGAGCAATGACAACGCTTCAGCCGGATTTGTCCCGGGGGGCAATCCAGGAACGGCCGATGGTCGCGGCCTGGTTGATATGGCCGCCCTGGCTGCCGATCATGAGTCTCTGAACACATCCCTCAGTATGAGGCGTGAAGCACCGCCCGTCATGCCGATTCCGTACAATTTGCCTGTGCGAAGCGCAGATGATCCTCCGGATCAGCCAAGCATCAATCCTTCGAGTGTCGCAGTGGTAGAGCCGTCCGCCTTCGTTCCTGAGCAAGGCATAGAGCCGTCTGTCACAGCCTCCTTCTCAGCTATTGAGTATAATGGCTCGATTCCACCTGACACACACGGCGCCGCCGGGCCAGAGCACCTGATAGCCGTGCATAATGGGACGGTGCGCGTTTACAATCACTCGGGGGCCGTCCTAAGCACTGTGTCACTGGACGCGTTCTGGGCCACGGTGGCGAGTGGCAGCGGAACGTTCGATCCAAAGGTCCTCTATGACCAACTCGCCGACCGCTGGATAATGACCGCATGTGATGACCGGCGAGTGGCCACGTCGGGTCTCCTGATTGGCGTGTCGCAGACTGCTAACCCCACAGGCAACTGGATCACGTATAAGGTAGCGATCACTGGACAGGATCTACCATGGGTTGATTACCCGAGTATCGGTGTCAACGGTAAATGGATCGTCGTGCAGGCCAACGTGTTCGTAGAGGACACCTTTGCGCGGTCGCATGTATACGTATTTGATAAGGCCGATCTTTATGGGAGCGGCCCTGGACGCTTCACATGGTTCGCCTTGGAGAGCAGCCTTGGCGGCACCCAAGTACCCGCGGTCATCGAGGACCCTGCAATCGAGGTCATGTACCTTTTGCAAAACTGGAATGGAAATTTGAATGGGCGGGGATACCTACGGCCATACCTGATCTTAGGAGGGGTAGGTTCTGAACGGCTCGTACCTGGTACCTATTTCAGCGTCGCCGATACCTGGGATTCTCGGCCGCCAGGCGGAGAGGATTTTGCGCCTCAGCTTGGTGTGCCGCAAAGAATCCAGGTGAATGACGCTCGCATACAGAACGTCGTCGTACCTCGTAGGCAAAATGAGGGGCAGTACCACACACTGTACGCAGTGCATACGGTCCTGCTACCTGCCGGGGGCTCACCAACCCGCAGCGCGATACAATGGTGGCGAATTGCGAGTAGCGTAGTTGAAATCGACGTGGAAGAGTTTGGGCGAATCGATGACCCAACTGGCGCCATCTCTCGCGCTTTCCCGAGTATTGCCGTCACCTCGTTCGGCGGCATCCTGGTCGGCTACTCAAGCTTTTCGGCTTCCCAGTTCCCAAGCGCCAATTACGCTTTCCGGACGTGGGACGACCCGCCGAACGCTCCTCTCGTTGAAAGAGTACTCAAGCTAGGCGAGGGGCCATACAATAATTCCTCTAGTGGCCGAAACCGCTGGGGCGACTACAGCAGCGCCGTCCGGGAACCCAGTAGTATCAACACCAACATATGGATTATCCAGGAGTACTCCCGCCCTGCACAGGGTGCCGGCGAAACGTCCGGTCGATGGGGGACCTGGTGGGGTCGTATCTCCTTTCTGGAGATTGGATAGTTCAGCATGGTCAACTGAGCTTTTCTCAACGGATTGGTCGCTTGGCGGTGGTAAGGACGAGAACTGCGGCGACGATGGCACGGTGCACCGAGGACCAGGCGGGTGCGCCGCAGCGCCTTCCATCGGGTCTTGAGCAGGGCGATACCGCGCAGGTCCGGGCGATCGCGCTTTTGCAAGCAATGTCACCACATCGCGGGATTCGCTGCCGCAGGCTCGATGCGGCCGCCGACATCTGAAGTCGTGAGACACTAACCTCCTGCTCATTGGGGGGCCAGCCCAGCACCTTCCCGGTCTTCACTGATCCGGACGTAGATCCCTGCCCGTGTAGCCATGGCTATCCCGCTAACACTCAAGGTACTTCGCTGCGCGGTACTCCTGTGACGCCTAAGTCGTCAAGGAACATGCTTGCACCCTAGCGACTGTGATGTCCTAGCCGAAGACCAGGTTAAAGCTGCTTAACGCGTCACCGATGACCACCAGGCCGTCGGGGACCCAAGTCAGCCGCTCGCAATACCGTCGCGTGCTGCTGACCAAATGGCACATGCGCGGACCGTCGACCGGTTCCCGGCTTGCCATGAGCTGGGCACTGACTTTCCTGAGCTCCAGGGCTAACGGCTCCGCTCGGGGTCAGCAAGCCCTCGGATGGGTACCGGCCACCGGGACGAACTCGAGCCGCAGAGTGTCCGAGCGCGGCAGGAGGATGGCCGGACGGGCACCGGGCGCCCAGTCGGCGGGAAGCAGCAGATAGTGGTCCCCTGCTTGAGGCACGAGCTTGAGACCGGTGTAGCGGAATCCGTAGGCACCGCCGGCGCTCGGGGCCTGCTCCTCCTGGACGCCGGCGGACTGCAGGTTCAGGCTCTTCTCGCTGTACAGGACCACGTCCGGAGCACAGCGCAGAACGGCCACGAGGGCTTGCGCACCGTGCTCCCCCACCCGGATGGCATAGCTCCCGACCGCCCAAAACAATCCGACACCGAACAGAACCGTCACGCATGTCCACTTCGCGACTGTGATCGTGGCCAAGGCGCTCGAATGCGGGCGCTGCGCGGACCTTGGTCGCACGGCGCGCCACAGGCGGGCGCAATAGGCCAGGAGCACCACGCCGCCGGACAGGCTCAGCCCGCGCGCCTCCCAAAGCCCGGCAGGGAACGCCCGTGCCGCGAAGAGCGCATCCGTCACGACCAGTCCCAGCAGCGCGACGCCGACCGTCGCGACGATGGGCAGGATCCCGTAGAGGACGATCGAGCGTGCCCTGCGGGACAGTGACTGCAAGGGCAGCCGATAGACCCCGAGGGCCAGGAGCGTCGCGGCCGCGATGAGGGCAAGCGGGAGGGTCGCAGTGCTCGCACTGAGGATGAGGAAGCCCTGTATCGGCAGGTCCAGGACGGTGTAGTTGATCCCGAAGTACCGGTAGTACGCGACGGCGTAGAGGAGCCCAAAGTAGGTGAAAAGGGCGGTCAGGAGCGTCGTGGGCGCGATAATCGCCCCGACAGTCGTCAGCGCCTGGGGTACGGCATCGGCTGCTTCGGTATCCGCAGCCGTAGAGCGGTCAGCTCCTTGTCGCCGGGTCGAGTCGCCCCCGTCCTGGACCTGGGGACGTCCTGGCGCCGCCGTCTGCTGCGGCTCGGTCGGGCCCGGCTGGGTCGACTGACCATCCGGTACAGGTGCCGGTGCGGCGACCTCGCCGCCACCGCTCGGCCCCTGCTGGGGCTGGCTTGAGCTCAGCAACTCGTCCCGACCTTTCGGTTAGTCGGAGCCGGTTCATTCGCTGGGCCTGCACTCGATGTCGACGACGAACTGGGTGCCCACCGCGACCGTGCCCTGGGCGCCCGGTTGCAGATTGCCCGGCCGGATCAGCACGGGGAAGCACTCAACCGGCACCTGCGCGCCGGTCATGTCCGTGGCCTCGGTGCGGTCCTCGGTCAGGTCCGTCAACCCCTCGGCCAGGGCCACATGACCGAGTGCGACCGTCAGACACCCGTCCTCGAGCTCTGCCTGCCGGCACACGCTGTCCAACTGGCCCTGCCACACCTCAAGTGAGAAGGGCACATCCGCTGGGGGGAGGTCGTAATCGACCGTTCCTGGCGGAGGGTTGGGATTCGGAGCCGGGGCCGGGGCGGGAGCAGGGGCCGGAGCGGGAGCCGGGGCCGGAGCCGGAGCGGGAGCCGGGGCCGGAGCGGGAGCCGGGGCCGGAGCGGGAGCCGGGGCCGGAGCCGGAGCCGGGGCCGGGGCCGGAGCGGGAGCCGGGGCCGGAGCGGGAGCCGGGGCCGGGGCCGGAGCGGGAGCCGGGGCCGGAGCGGGAGCCGGGGCCGGAGCCGGAGCGGGAGCCGGGGCCGGAGCGGGAGCCGGGGCCGGGTCCGGGGCCGGAGCGGGAGCCGGGGCCGGAGCCGGAGCGGGAGCCGGGGCCGGGTCCGGGGCCGGGGCCGGGGCCGGGGCCGGTGCCGGTGCCGGGGCCGGGTCCGGGGCCGGGTCCGGGGCGGGGGCCGGTGCCGAGGGCGGTGCCGGTGCCGGTGTGTGCGTCGACGCCGAGGGCGGCGCCGGAGCCGGTGTGTGCGTCGACGCCGAGGGCGGCGCCGGGTCCGGGGCGGGGGCCGGTGCCGAGGGCGGCGCCGGAGCCGGTCCGGGCGAGGACGACTCCGCCGGCGGCGATGACGGTGTAGCCACGGGGGTATCTGTCCGGCCGCAGGACACCATCAGGACGATCAAGAGCACCGACGCGATGAGGTGCGTCCGTCGTGCCCACGTGTTCATCGCGGTGCCTGCTGAAGGGGGTTACCGGGAGGAGGCGAGAGACTGTCGGTCGATGCCCTGGCCCGCCGCGGCTCCGCTGGAGCTCCTGAAGTCATGCAAAGTGCCGTTTCCTCACGAGCATCCGCGGTCGGTGTCCCACACCGACCCGCAGCAAGCGCGGCGAGGACCTTCGCTCCATGCCCATGTCGATGTTGACTAGGAGCATCATTCGCCTTGTACTTCACATTTGCCGAGTCACCCTGGCGGCCGACGCAGACCGGACGATTCACGACGGGTGTTTCCTGTAAATCCGCCGGCTATGCAGTCGGACTCGTACAGGAAACGAAAGTCCGTCTATCAACCGTGATGCCGATTGTCACAAGATCGCCTCCCTGACGTCTGGGCATAACATTCACGCTATACGGAGGCCGTCACGTGAGCGTCACCGTAGCGTCACCAAAGCAATCAGCACTTGAGGGCAACCATCGAAGATGGTTGCCCTCACCGGCTCCAACGGCTTGAGTGGTGTCGCCGCTGGTCGCAGCCGGACTTCCGGAAGGAGACGCGGGCTCTCGAGGTGGAGATCAGGTCCGCGGCAATGTCGTGAATGGTAGGTCTGAGCAAAGGCTTTCTTGGGCAAGCTGTGCTGAGGGCGTGGGTGATCGCGGTGGGGCTCCATGCTGCGACGCGTTCAGCGGCGGCGATGTTGTGATGGCCGCCCAGGCGAGCGACCTTCGGGGCGGTGTCGCGGAGCGCGGCCATCATCTGGGGTCCGGTGCCCAGACGGATACAGGAGGGATCTTCACGCTGGGTGACGCCTCGGACGCGGCGGACGCGGCCTCGGTAGCCCAGTGGCCCTGCAGCTAGATCGCGAGCAGCGGCGATCCGCGGCTCGGTGATTCGGCGAAGTGATCGCGTAGACGACCTTGATGAAAGGCTTGGCTGTTCCGACGCATCGCCACCGGATGACCTTGATTGCCCGGCGCGTGTGGGAACAAGGCTTGGCCGTCGGGGCCGCCCAGGTCGATGACCCTGACCGAGCGGGACTCGCGGCGACCGTGTCCGCTGTCCCGGCGACGGGCCCGGGGTCGGATGCCCAGAGCAGTCGCCGCAGTGCTGCCGGCGGCAACAGGCTGGCGCCCGATCGCCCACCTGGTCAACGCCGCCGCCACCGCGGTGATTCGACCGCGGCCAGCACCCGGCGGAACGTCGATGCCCACGGCGCGGCCCCGCACACGCCCAGCGCCTGCGGCGCTGTTGTCGCCCACTGCGCCATCGCCAATAACGAGCCGGCGCCGGCCATCACCGCCTGCACCGCCTGTAGCAACACCGACTGCAGACCGTGACGACGACCCCGCCGGGCGGCGTACATCCGGAATCGTCTTCAGCACCGCCACCAGCGGGGTCGACTCGACCACCGACAGCGGCACAGACGGCGATATCTCCGCCCCCGTGACCGGGCCGGCAGGTCCAGCCCGACCCGTAGCCGAGATCGGTGGGGAGTTGGGCCCAGCCGATGCCGGTGGAGAGTACGAACGCGATGCCCTCGGGGACGTCCCGATCAGAGGTACGCGGACGGCCGGTGCGGCCGTGCACCGCCGGCTTGCGCAGCGGGATCAGCGGCTCGACCAGCGCCCACAGCTCGTTACTGATTCACCGCGGCGGCGGGGAAGACGCCTACGACGACATGGCCGGCATCCTGCGCCGATGGCCCAGCGGCCGGCAGAGCCCGACGGCCCACCTCCGCAACGTCTTCTAAGGCGTCCCCCACGGCCACTGGAGAACTTTCAAGATCAAGGGGCGGCACACGTCTTGCACCTCAGGTCCTCACCACTCGTTGTGACGAGTGCGCTGACGAAAGCCGACCGTCGCACATCTGCTGGCGGGCTCGACCCGCAGCTCTCCGAGTCGCGGGCACGCACAGTCGGCCCGACCCCTTGGGTTTCGCTTGTAGGTCGGGTGCCGACCGATCCCTACGAGGGACGACGTCGGTTCCACTTCTGGCACCGGCACCCACAACGACGCTGAACTCGGACCCAGACGGGGCACAGTTTCCCCAGCGCCCGGCGCCGAACAACACCGAGCACTCCCGACATCCCTCCGACTGGAGGCGGAGCAAGATCAAGTACCACACACCTCATGCACTCTTGAGTTCCACAACTTGTTGTGACGGGTTACCGGAGGTCGCTCTGGATGTTGAGGACATGGCAAGAGCGGGCAGCGCCGGCGACCGGACTCGTCGTCGCGATCGAGAGCGTCAGCGCCGCGAGCACAACACAGCGACGAACGCGAGGAGCCAGCAAGCACGGACTCCACAACCCGACGTCGAGCCACCCAGCGGCGTGGCACGACGGGCAGCGGCCACCGTGCGCGCGTGGTGCGGTGGCCTCGTCACGCCACGGTCGCGAGGGCCGATCCCGAAGTGGTGCTCGGCCACCTGCCGGCACCGCGCCTGGGAGCAGTCGCGAGCCGCGGCATCCGGCCGCTCGGCCGTCGAGGTCGTCGAGCGCCGGGTCGAGATCCCGACCGCGGTCCCGCTGACCCGCCGGGACTGGGCCCGCGTCCTCCGCGAACTCACCACCCAGCTCGACGACGGCCGCGTCTACGACCGCGACCTCGCCACGCTGGCCGCGGAGCTCTCAGCGCTACTGGACGCGTACCGGCGGCGTCAGCACCTCAGCCATGCGCCCGACCTGAGAGGGGCCAAGGTCCTGGGTCGCTTCTCCGGTGAACCTTCCTGAGGACTGAAGGATCACCGGAGGTCCCTACCGTGGCCCCCACGGAACAGGGGATCTCCGGCCGCCGGACCGGGGCAGCACTGCAGCCCACTCCCCCACCATCAGCGGCTACCGGCCGTCGACGCATGTCGGCGACTTCGCCGCACGCACCCAGGAGCTGCCGTGGATCTCGACGAACTGCGGATCAGCCGGGCCGCCGTCGTGACGGTCGCCCAGGCCGCCTCGGTCTTCGGTGTCGACGTGCGCACCGTTGCCCGCGCCATCGAGAACGGCGAGCTGCCAGCTGTCCGCCTGGGACGGCGGGTGCTCATCCCCCGCCTGCCCCTCCTCGCCGTTCTCGGGGTGACCGCAGACGACGCCGTGGTGGAAGGCCCCGGCGTCGGCGTCGGCGACCAGTAGTCAGGCGGGCTCGGCGACACGAACCGACCGGTCCGCATCGCCCCTCCGTGCCCGCGAGCCGGCATCCCACCCTCGGGCGAGGTGGTCCCCGCCCAATTCCCCCCTCCTGCCGTCACCCGGCTCGTGATACTCCACGTGATACTGCCGCCGGCGGATCTGGGTGTATTTCGGTGCGTTTCGCGGGTCATCGACGGCCGCGCCGAATCGCGAAAGTGCAGGTCAAGGCACCAGGAGGCATCCAGATGCTTAGCCGGGGCCAGGAGTTCAAGTCCCCCCTCGGACACAGCAGATCGGCCCCACGGTTGACGCTCGGGCGGCCTCTTTCCGTTTCGCCCCTAGCCTCTGCAACCTGACCTCGAACGCAGAGGTGCTCAGGACCACGCCACGATGTCCCCTGCTGCCGCTGCGGGTCGAGCGGTGCCACGATGGGCAGCGTGCGGACCCGGTCCAGGAGCACATCCGGCACCCGACCAGCGGCTTTGGCCTGATGACCGCTCGTGCCGCCTCGCCGGAGTGCTCAGCTACCGGCGAGAGAACTGTCATCCGAGGAGGTCGGACGTGAACCGCTTCGAGAAGGCCGTCTACGAGTGCATGCAGCCGACTGCCGACTTGCTGGACCGGACCACCAGTCCCCTGCAGCGGGCCATCCTGCTCAACTGGTGGCGGCACGTGCACCTCGAGGGCGCAGGGGAGTTCGACAAGATCGTCGCGCCCGACATGATGGTCGACCACCCCGTCTACCGGGTCACCTGGGGCGCCAACCCGACGGCGATCGAGGGCAAGGACGGCGTTCTGGCCTTCTACAACTCGGTCGGCGAAGCGGTGCTATGGCACTCCGACGACCGGATCGCCGTCGGCGACTGGGGGGTCGCGGACGAGATCACCTTCCACCAGCTTGCCCGCGGCGCGGACCTCAAGGCCATCGGCTATGACGTGGAGAAGGACGACGCGCTCTACCACGTCTCCAGCCGGCAGGCGTTCATCTGGCCATACGATGAGCGCGCCCGTCTAGCCGGCGAGCACCTCTACGAGGACAAGACCAGCCTGCAGATGGAGGAGGTCGACCCCTCGGAGGCGATCACCCCCGCGCGCGTCCGGGAGATCCACCGCGAGCAACTGGCCGAGCTGGAGGCGGAGCGCGGCGAGAACTTCTGGGTGCTCAACGAGGCCTGAGGCGCCTTATGTGGGTTGATCTATCCGGCTTCGAGCTCGGTCTGGCATGTCCGCAGCAGGGTATGTGCGGCGATGACGGCGACGGTGCGGGTGAGTAGTCCCCAGAAGGTGTGTGCGCCGTGGCGGGCCAGCTCCATGCGGTCGGTGAGCTCGCCGAAGGTGATCTCCACGCGGTTG
>NZ_PVTG01000014.1 GCF_003002915.1 Geodermatophilus tzadiensis
ACGTGCCCGAGGCCCGGTTGCTGTTGTTGGCGTTGGCGATGGCCTGGAACACCTCGAGGTGCTCCAGCACCTTCCCGGGAGGCACGTCCACCGCGATCACAGCGACCACTCCGGCGCGGTCGGCTTCGCAACGGCGGGCCCGTCGGTAGAAATGATCAGAGACCAGCGGTCCGCTGCTGACCTGAACGCGGCTTGCTGACCGGGATCCAGTCCGCCAATAATGCCTACCTCGATGTTGTAGCCTTGACCTTCGTTTGCCACCGTCATTGCTCCCTTGGTAATAGCGCGGTCTCTGCTGTATTCATGCGGTGAGCGGTAGAAGGCCACCCTCGTCCCCCCGTGCCCGGTCTGCGTCGTGATACAAAGCCTTCCGGGCGTGCGTCACCGGCACGTCACCGACTCGCCATCGCTTTAAAGCTTGTCTCAAGTGGAGAGCTTCTTATAGCAGGAGAGCGTTGCGGCCAGGGTGAGTGATGCGGTGAACAGCCGGGCGCAGGGCTCATCGCGCAGGCTCAGCCGGCGGTAGCCGGTCAGCCAGGCCAGGGAGCGCTCGATGACCCAGGGGTGCCGGCGCAGCCGATCGCTGGTCTCGATGCCGCGGCGGGCGATCCGGACGTGATCTTCGACATGATTGACGGGTGAGCCGCTGACCTGCGCGGATCACCCGAACCAGCGCTTTGAGCGGCGTTTATGGGTGAGGGAGGTGGTTGACTCTTGATGGCCAAATATGGGCATCCTGCGGACTCTGTGCGGACTACGACTCCGCGACCGTCCCCTTGGACCGCTGCCCGGGGAACTTGACATCCGATCCTGGCGGGCCTCGCCTTTCGCGGCAGCGCCTCGATCCTCAGGGGGCTGATCGATCCATCTGCGCATCGCCCACTGGACGTTGGAGCGGCATCCGCCCAGGACCCAACGGCCTCGGAGCGTCATGACCGCCCGGGGCTGGGAAGTGCCGGTGACGTTCCGGTGACGCGCCTGCCTCTAGCCTCCGAGTCCCGGTCGGCGGGCTACCCACCGTCCACCGGCCCGTCGCAGCGCCGTCAATAGGCAAGTGCCGCGCCGCCTGAGGGACCGAGAAGGGACAGGTCGTCATGTCAGAGACATCCGACGTTCTTGTTGTCGGCGGCAGCCTCAGCGGCTGCACGGCGGCGATCCTCCTCGCCCGGCAGGGCCTCCGGGTTACGGTGCTCGAGCAGCACCGCGACCCAGGCCACTACAAGCGCGCGTGCACCCACTACATCCAGCCCAGCGCCACGGCGGTTTTCGAGAGACTAGGGCTCGTCCCACAGCTGGAAGCAGCCGGAGCCGTTCCGAACAGCATCGACCTCTGGACGCGGTACGGGTGGATCCGACCGCCCGACGAAAGACTTCACGGGTACAACATCCGGCGCAGCGTTCTAGACCCCATCCTGCGGCAGACCGCCGCTGCCACGCCGGGAATCGACCTCCAGCTCGGTGTCAAGGCGACGCAGCTCATCCGGGAGCAGGGGCGCGTGCAGGGAGTGCGGGGCGTCGACCACACCGGCGAGGAGCAGAAGTTCAGCTGCCACGTGGTAGTGGGTGCCGACGGGCGGCAATCGCCTGTCGCCTCGTGGGCCGGGGTGCCCACGAAGGAGAAGAAGCACGGGCGCTTCATCTACTTCGCCTCATTTGAGGACCTCCGTCTCACCCGAGGGTCACGATCATTGATGTGGCTTACGGACCCCGACGTCGCCTACGTGTTCCCCAACGACGGCGGTGTCACCGTCCTCGCCGTCATGCTCACGGCAGACAAGCTGGCCGACTTCCGCCAGGACATCGACGGCAACTTCCGCCGCTTCTTCGCGGACCTCCCGGATGCACCCGACCTCGGCCAGGCCCGGCGGGTGTCGGACTACGTAGGCGTTCCGCACTACCCGGACGTGAGCAGGAGGGCGGGAACACCGGGCCTGGCCCTGGTCGGTGACGCTGCCCTGACGACCGACTACCTGTGGGGGGTGGGCTGCGGATGGGCGCTGGAGTCCTCCGCGTGGCTGGCCGACACAGTCGGACCCGTCCTGGCTCAGCCGGCTCCTGCCGCGGCCGACGTCGACCGCGCCCTCCAGCGCTACGCCCGTCGACACCACCACGCGCTAGCCGCACACCACTTCTTCATCGCCGATCTCGCCGGCGGACGGATGCTAAACCCCCTCGAGCGCCTCATGTTCGCCGCGGCCGCGCATGATGAACGATTGGCGTCGAGCCTGGCCCACTACGGGGGAAGGCTGATTTCGCCCTGGCGGTTCCTCAGCCCCGCCAAGATTGCTCGTAGCCTGCGCGTCTCAGCGGTGGCTTCCAAAGCGACGCGAGCCCGCACCGCTGTCACCCGATAGTGACGCAAATGCGCTTGATGCGCATAAAGCGCTGCGCCCGCTAGAACGCGGCACCACAACCAGGCCACCGCTTTCGACCCGAAGACCATGCGTTATGAATTTAAGTCACCACGGTGCACGACAGGGACGATGTCGGCCGCTGTCCCTCACCTCGGCCAGCTGACCTGCGCCCCAATGCGCGGGTAGGTAGCGCGTCGACCCTCGAATATTTGGTCGTACTTTGACGTAGAACTGCCCCGGGATGCACGGCTGTGTGCGGTAATCGATGGAACCCGGGCTTGACCTGCTCCTTCAGGGTTAGGCGTCGTTGGCGGACGACGAGCGGTTCTGGCTGACTTGCGGACCTTCTGCGGACCCTGCGGTCTGTGTGCGGACCGGGAGCACGCTGCTCCGCGTGGCCATCCGAGCCGTCCTGAGGGGCAGGGAAGCCGCACACCCGGCCGACGGTGTCGGCTGCGGGAAGCGGCCGGACTTGTGTGGAGGGGCGTCGACTCCTGCGTCACATCCCCGCCGCGGGGCCCCGTGCGGCGCCGAGAAGACGCAGCGGACAGAACGCGGCATCTTCGCGAAGCCTGCCGCCAGCTACCGGGTCAACCATCAGGCCACGGCAAGTAGCTCAATGCGTAGTCCAGGGAGGCCCAGCGAGTGACAATCCTGTCACTACCGGGCAAGGGCCGCCGGCGCACTGCTCTATAGGGGTGTCCAACGGGACGAGTAAGACGTCGGCCATTGTTTGAACCTACATATTGTTCAGAAGTCGAGCCTTTGTCTCATCGAACTCCCGATGCGTAACGACGCCAGCGTCGCGAAGTTCGGCGAGCTTACGGAGTTCGTCCATGGCGCTTGCGTGCGCTGTTGATGATTCAGCCGGGGCAGGCAGTGCCGTGATGTCCTGCGCAGCAGCGTTACCTGTTCCGGTCACTTCCGCGGCGAACTGTCTGGCCACCGTCTTCAGCATAGGCGCGACGCTCAAGACCCACTGGAACTCCGGCCCAGTGATGGTCAACCACCACTCCCGGTCGTCAATCTTTTTCTGCCAGCCATGCGCCCCAGGCACTAGGGTCCGTGTAAGCGTTGAGCGAGCACTAACGGCTCCGACCTGATCCAACACTGCCGTCACGCCAGCCACCGGAAAGCATTCTGCTTCGGCTGTGAGGTTCGTAATGGATCCCACGCTGGCGAGTCCGGGCAGGCGAATAATCCGGTCAGAAAAGAGGTGGACGTCCGAAAACTCGGCGACCCGCTCCTTGCGATGTTCCTTCACGTACAACTTGAGGTCGGCTCGGTACGCCTTGTCCGCCTCGGAGCGCTTCTGCGCCTCGGTGCGGCGGTGTTCGCGCTCCTGCTGTCGTTCGGCCTTACGTTGCTCCCGCACCGCTCGCTGTCCCTCATCCCGTCGAAACATTCAGGTCTCCATCGTCAGGCGCGGTCAGCGGCAGGATCCATTACCGTTGGCGGCGAACTCCGCGGCACAGTCTGTCCACTTTAACCTGTCGAGAGGTCCTGCTAGTCACACGAAGGGATGGAACGGCCAAGCCTTACCGCTAGGTAGTCCCTTTGGGTGACGGACGCGGCCGAGGCGGTGCCGCCCACACCTGAGAACGACGAGGGCGGTCCACGAGAGCGCAGGAGGCAGGTCCGCAGCATTGGCCAAGCACGGACACCGCGAGCAGGAAGATGAGGGCAAGGTGATGCCGCTGTTCGCCGCCGGTGCCCGGGGAGCCGGAGCTAGCAGCGCCCGCGAGGTGCTGGTGGTCCCGCCGACGGCCGGCGGAGGGCGACCGGGTACGGCGAGGCCCCATCTCGGCTTCGAGCCCGGCGGCTTTCGCCTCGGCCGCTGCGTCACATACCGGCGTCAGGACGTGGAACCTCTGGCTGACCGAACATCGGCAAGCCCCGTGCCCGTACCGACAACTCGCTCCGAAGGGCCCTTTCGACCGGACGACCGACTCAAGGATTAGGAAACCGATCCAAGCGTGCTCCTGACCTGGGCTCCGCTCGCTCATTGTGGCCTTGACCTGCGGTGTTGTGCCGAGCTGATGTCTCGGTCGCCGAAAGGGCGCTCCGCGTCCCTTCGGGATGAACCTACGGCCCACCCTTCCCCCGCCCTGCGACGGCCGGAGGAGCGCCGGCTGTGAG
Source organism: Geodermatophilus tzadiensis (assembly GCF_003002915.1). GTDB lineage: Bacteria > Actinomycetota > Actinomycetes > Mycobacteriales > Geodermatophilaceae > Geodermatophilus > Geodermatophilus tzadiensis. The sequence goes on from NZ_PVTG01000014.1 coordinate 4,494, forward strand.
GAAGCGGCCAGGACTGTGGACGCGGCGAGTCACCGAGACCCAGGACGGAACCACTGACGCGCTCCTGCGCGCAGTGGGTCTTGTTTCCGGCGGCCCTCGACGGGGACATCACCTCGGCGACGCCACTGTCCCCAAAGGCGGCCTATGGGACATGGGCGGCGGTGGCTGCGGACCCAAGGCCCGACCCTTAGACCGCCCGCTGCTCAGGATCTGCCGGCCCGGTCGAGGGACCTGTACCGGTGAGGTTGTAGCGGCGGCGCGCCCAGGCGCGAAAACCAAGTACGACGACTAGCAGTAGAGCGACGTTGATCAGTCCCGCCTGCCATCCCAGCGTCAAGAGTCCGACGACAAACATGATGAGCAGGAGCGGAAGTTCCTTCGCCGGAGTCCGGAGGACCGGTCCCCCGAAGTGGCTTTGCACCCAAGCGGCTCCTTGCTGCTCGTCGCGGGCCTTGCCCGCTTCATAGCGCTGCTGCCACGACCGATTCGGTCCCGAGGTCGTCATCGCACTCTCCGCCCAGGTGGTCGGGCGCGCACGGCTCCCCCCAGCGGATCGCAGCTGGCCAGCACGACGTCGCTGCCCATCTTGCGGGCTTGCGAAAGGCACCGCGATTGAGGGCCACGATCGTGTCCCATAGTGGGCCGCTACGGGACAGCCTTCGAGGCCCTCAGGCGGCGGGCCTCTAGGGAATGTCGTCGACTGGTGTTCGCTATTCCGACTGCTGACCAGTCGCCCTGCGCGCCGCACGTCTCGGACGGCTGCGACGCTCGCAGTACGCGTACCAACTGAACGCCGTGACCAGCGTGGGCGGTAGGAACGTCAGTCGGCCGTACTCGCACACCCACGACCAGCCCAGGAGCCAGGCGAGGCCGAGGACCACGCCATCGACCAGGAGGACCCAGAAGCAGAGCAGGAGTTGATCTCCCAGGGTGAAGCGATGGAGAGGTGTCGCAGGCTCTCGCCGTCGGAAGTCCTCCAGGGTCCGCGCCCGCTGCATCACGCCATCCTTCTCGGCAGACCGCCCGCTGTCCCTAATGGGGCTGCATCCGATCGGTTGTGCAGCAGGATCGGGTGTCCGAGCCGCCGGCGGGTGAGGACTGCATGTCCCGGGCCCGTTAGCCGAGGCCCACGCTCAGACCGTGCCTACGCCGCCGCGGTGCGTTCGCTGGTCACCGTGATCTACGCGCTGGTCAGCCAGACCGAGGTGCTCCACAGCGAGGTGGAGGCGGGTTTTGGCCGGCACCCGGACGCTGAGATCTGCCTGAGCCAGCCCGGGCTCGGGCCGGTCCTCGGCGCCCGGGTGCTCGCCGAGTTCGGCGACGATCCCCACCGCTACGCCAATCCCAAGGCCCGCAAGAACTACTCCGGGATGGCACCAATCACCCGCGCCTCGGGCACCCGACGCATCGTGCTGGCCCGCTATGCGCGCAACCGCCGGCTCGCCGACGCCCTCTACCACCAGGCCTTCACCGCACTCGGCGTCTCACCCGGAGCCCGCGACTACTACGACCGCCAGCGCGCCCGCGGCGCCACTCATCACCAGGCCCTGCGGGCCCTTGCCAACCGGTTGGTCGACATCCTGCACGGCTGCTTGCGCCACCACAGCCGCTACGACGAGGCCATCGCCTGGCACGCAGACTGCGAGAACACCGCCGCCGCTTGACGACTTACGGCCGTGGGATGTCTGAGTGGGCCGCTCAGAGACAGAGGCGGCTCAGGGGTCCCGCAGGACTTACGTCGCTCAAGTCAGGACGCGGAATGCCGCGGCCACCCGAACAGCATCGGTGCGAGTGCCACTCCTCTCCACGAGGGCGCACGACTCCCGCCGGGCCTGGCCGTCCACACGGCCGGTTGCGAGCGCGGTGCTGATCAGGCCGGCGAGTGCCGACTCCGCCTCCTGCCGGTTAATCCAAACCGCTTGTTCCGCGTCGCTGGCGGTGCCCGGGTACGAAGCCAGCTCCGACAGATCCTCGTACACGGACTCAAGCAGCTCGCGTGCGTGTGGCGTCAGCATGGCCCGCTGACCGTGCCACAGTCCGCCGAGGTCAAAGGGCCGGTTGGAAGCGGCAAGATGTGTCCCTTAGAAGACGTTGCATCAGTTGGTCGGTAGGCATCGGGCGCAAATGAGGGTGACGGCCCTTTGAGGCGGCCTCACTCGGGGACACATGGCCCTACCTGGAGAGGGGCCACTTCGCAGCCTCAGGTGTGGGGAAGGCAGGGCAGGGGTTGTCAATGGTTGAACCGGGCGCTCATGTCGACGGCGGGGGAGTAAAAAGCCGTGTCGGAGGGGGTTCTCGTAACCCGTAGCCGCCGGGATACTGGCTCACCGGTGGGAGGAGGCGCATGATGACCGATCGTGCGAGAACGAGTCGCGATCAACTCTCTCGGCCGGCGAAATTCCGAAAGTCGATCAGCAAGCACGCCCAGAAGATCGCGAACGGGTTCAATGAGCTTCACGCGCGGATTGAGAGTCTTGGGCCACTGCTGATCGCCGTGGTCGGGCTGTTGCTCCTCGTTGGTGTAACGACCAACGATGTCTTACCTGCACTGGTCCGCAATGCTCCTCTTCAAATGGCAATCGTGAGCACCCTGCTTATCGGCCTACCACTTCTGGCCGAGGTCTTCCTCGCGGACACGGCCGTCCCTTGGACGGTTGTTGGCCTCATGACGGTAATAGCCCTCTGTTTCGTCATCTTCACGGCAGCCTGGTCACCTACGGCGGCCACCGCCCCATTGCTGAGCGTCGGACAGGATACGCAGACTCAGTTCGTTGTCACCGCTAGTACGACTAGGTTACAGAACGACGAGCACATGTATCTACAGATAGAGTCATCGAATCAGCCTTGCACTCTGCCGAGCAAGCCTGGCGATCGAGGTTACGGCGTTATAGGGAACGGCAACGGCGACCAGCGCGTCCTTTACTCTGCGAGTTCTAACGGAGACGGGACAGGTGAAGCTTTCATCAAGTACACCTTTGCGCGATCCCTCGCGGGGGATGCGGCGTGGCTCTGTGTATGGGCAAGGACGCCACCACGGTGCGGCTGGAAGCTGGGCACTCTGTGCCTCCCCGGCAACCACCCCCTCGACTCGTACTCCTTTGTCTACCTGAACTAACGGTTGGTTGATGCCTGTTGAACTGAAACGGACGGGTTTCCTTGCGAGGTCCTGCTCGGCAGGAGACCGTGTCTGAAATAAGCCTGTACGCGGTTTGGCCTGACGGTCCGAGGTCCCGGGCCGGCCGGTGCGGCCGTGCACGGCCGGCTTGCGCGGTGGGATCAGCGGCTTGACCAGCGCCCACAGCTCGTCACTGGTTAGCCGCGGCGGCGGGACAGACACCGACGACGACATGCCCCGCACCCTGCGCCGAGCCATGACCGACCGGCGGAGCCTGAGGACCTAGTTCCGCAACGTCTTCTTATGGCCGGTACCTGGAGACGTGGACGGAGCCGCGGGACCGCTTGCGGTTGACGTCTGTCGGCGTCGGGCCTCAGCCAGGCGGCTCGTGGCGCAAGATGTCTTCAGGTGCAGCCATGAGTTGTTGCGACCTCTCGCCCTCCCACTGCCGCACTCTCAGATACTCCTCATGCAGCTCGCGGTAGCACGCTCCGACAGGTCCGGGGATCTCAAGGTCCTCGTCCGTAATCCAAAGGGTCTCGACCGCCAAGTGGGGGGCCCCGAGGACGACCACCCCCGCGTCGAGGGTCTCAGAGGCGCCGTCGCGGGTCAAAGATATCCGCACCCGATACATGTGAGTGCCCACGACGTCCTCGGGCTCGGGCACCTGCATGGAGAACTCGAAGCGGTCGGCTTGAGCGGGCTCGATCTCTTGCGCGACGTCAACGTTCAAGACCTGATTTGGCTCTGGATCGAGGGGCAGGGTCACATCGTATGTCTGGCTGACCATCAGTGCTCCCCCGGCCTCGCACACATCGAAAAAGGCATGATCGAGGATCTCGAGTCGCGCACCTTCCACCACAGAAACCTGATCGCCGACGTTCCGGATGGCGATCTGCACCCTCGGGGACACAATCTCGAACTCGCCTTCCCGCTGGCCGTTCACTATTGAGCCGTCTAGGACCGCGATGTCGACGATCTCGAGATCGGTACGAGGTTGATTCACCCACCATGTGATGGCTGCGCCCACCGCGGCGACGAGAATCGGGGCGATCACGAAGGTGGCAACCTTCTCTGCTGTCAGCCAGCGTACTGTCGTCCCCGCTCCACCGGATCGGTCCGGTTCATTCGCCATCGGGCCTCCATGGCGGCAGGAAGCAGGGTTAGGACGCTCCTGACTCAGTTCGATAGCGCTAACTAGCAGGTGGGGTGATGTTGGCCTATCTAGCGTCACGGATCCGTCACCGCGGCGTCACCACTTCGCGCCGCACTGCGAGCAGGGCGCTCGTCCTGCTGAGCTTCAGCAACTTCGGCCTGCTTAGACCACGTTGCGATAGTTCGCCGGTAGGCGTCGGGCGCAGATGAGGGGGATCGCGAGTCGGGCCAGCACGGTGATGGTCACCGCGGTGCGGTCGTAGCGCAGCGCCAGGCGTTTGTAGGACAGCAGCCAGCCGAGGGTGCGCTCGACGACCCAACGGTGGCGGCCGAGGCGGGCGCTGGAGTCCCGGCCCAGGCGGGCGATCCGCGCAGCGATCCCGCGGCGGCGCAGGTAACGGCGGACCGACAGGTTGTCGTAGCCCTTGTTGCCGTGCAACTTGACCGGCCGCCGACGGGGGTGGCCGCGGCCGCCGCGCTAGATCGCCGGCATGCCGTCGAGGATCGGCTCGACGAACAGGCTGTCGTGCCGGTTGGCGGCCGAGACCAGCACGTTGATCGGCAGCCCGTGCGCGTCGACGAGCAGGTGGTAATTGCTGCCGTGTTTCGCCCGGTCGGTGGAGTTGGGGCCGGTCAGCTCACCCCTTTCGCCCGGACGCTCACCGAGTCCAGGCTGGCCCGCGACCAGTCCAGCCAGCCCTGCTTACTGAGCCGGTCGAGCACGGCGTGGTGCAGGCGGTCGAAGACGCCGGCCTCGGCCCATTCGTGCATCCGGCGCCAGCAGGTCCTGCCCGACCCGTAGCCGAGCTCGGTGGGCAGCTTGGACCAGCCGATGCCGGTGGAGAGCACGACGGCGATGCCCTCGAGCGCGTCGCGATCGGAGGTCCGGGGCCGGCCGGTGCGGCCGTGCACCGCGGGGCGGCTGGGGCGGGATCAGCGGCTCGACCAGTGCCCACAGCTCGTCACTGATCAGCCGCTGCGGCGGGGAAGACGCCGGCGACGACTTGCACCGCAGCCTGCGCCAACCCGTCAGGACGGGATCGAGCCCGACGACCTACTTATGCAACGTCATTTTAGCGGGCACCGGCGCGCACGGCCCGCCCCTCTATGCTTAGGCCTGGGTCGTGCTGGACCCGCGCACCGCGGCGCCGAATTATGTCGCAAGCGCAGTTCAAGCAGCCGATCCTCAGCGGTGCCCTCGACTGGCATCAAGGGCTAGTGTTAACTCTTCCGGCATCCTCAGCCGCTCGCCTGTGGGCAACCCGAGAACGGCGTCAGTAGCGTCTTACGGCGCCAAGGAGGGAGCAACCGTTGCTGGCTAGTCTGCTTCCCGGCTTGAGGGAAGTGCGAACCCCGCTGGCCGTAGATTATCTGTGGCTGCTCTTGACGTGGTTGCTAATTGCCGACAGGGTGCCAAGGTTACGACCAGAAGGGGGCGGCTTAGTCTCAGCCCTATTCGATCTGCAGATCCTGCTCGGGCAAGGTGCCGTACTTGCGGCCGTGTCCTTCATCGCGTATCTGATCGGGGCCCTACTCTCACTGCCCCTGGAGGGTCCGGTTGCCACTCGCCTCTTCGATGCTATTCGGCCGGACCGCCACGGCGCCCGAGATGAGTATCAGGAGCATTTGTTCCAACTGCAGGCCTTGATCAACAGAAACCAGGAGAAACTAGGCGATGAACTGGCTCAGGCGCTTAGCGCGGAGTTGGCACGCCCTCCGAGCCGTGAAGGCCTGCGGACCAGGCTGTTAGTCGCAAACGAATCCCTATATGCCGAGTACGACCGCTTGTCCGCCGAAGCGGCATTCAGAGTGAACATCGCCCCGCCCTTGGTGGCACTGTCGTGGATTGTAGGAGCACAGGCTGGTCTTGGGTGGGGACTAGCTGGCACAGTGCTGTCGGCTTTCCTTGCGTATCAAGGCGTTCGCCGGAGAAATGTGTCAGACGAAATCTTTCGCCGCGCAGTTGTGGCAGGGGTGATAGAACTGCCCGTGGCCGCCAAGATAAAGCAAGCGATAGCGGAGGCCAACTGACCACCGTTCTCAGTAGCCGCAACGGGCGACGACAATCCAGCCCGGGCAGGGTGTAGTCCATGGCGAACTTCGCGTGCACGACCTCGGCGATGCGCGGCAACGTCCAGCACTGGTCATTCCGGCCCCAGGCGGCCGGGCCGGCGCCGAGCACCACTTGTAGTTCGTCGAGTTGCGCCGGGCTCAGCCTGCGGCGCGCCCCGCCAGGTCCCTTCGAGGCCAGCGCCGGCCGGCCGCCGGCGGTCAGCGCGCGGTGCCACCGGTTTGCTGACATCCGGGTAACCCGGAAGTGCTCGGCCACCTCCCGGTCGGTGGCCCCTTCCTCGAACCACTCGGCCGCCGCCAGCCGCACCCGCTCTCGGCGGGTGCGCTCCTCGGCGTTCAGCCCGCCACCATCGGGGTACCTCATGCCTCCGGCATCGCGCCGCCTGCCCCGACTGTCAGTAGGGCTTATAACGTCCGCCGTTAACAATCTCTCGATTGTCGGGGAGCGGGCGATCGTTGAGATCGAGCAACCCCGCAGGCAACCAACAAGCTGACCCCTGGGCCCACCCTTCGATACAATTTTCAACAGCTACCGTCAACCACAAAGCCTTTACTGAAGAACGGCACGCATGCTACCAATATAGGTAGTCCGGGCCCCGCTTTGCGGGACCCGTCGGCGTCTTCAGGGGAGACCTGTTGGCCATTGTTGGACGGCGTTGACAATGCGCGGCGGACTAAAATCTACGCCGGCCCGCCAGCCGCTGCCCGGCGGTACCTGGAGGCCGGCCGCGGACGTGCCGATGACTACTACTTGACCGAGGGCACAGGGATCGCCCGCCGCTACACCGCCACCGCCGGTCGAGTACAAGAGCTCGCGGCACTGACCGGGGACGACTACGAGTCTTGGGTGGCCGGCCGGGACCCGGACACGCGCGAACCGCGTGGCCGGCTGCGTACGGATGAGCGCGCGGTGCGATTCGTCGAGGTCGTGGTCAACGGCCCGAAGTCGTGGTCGCTGGCGGCCGCGCTGCACCCCGAGATTGCCGATGCCTATGACGCGGCCCAGGACCGCGCCGCCGCCGAGATCATCGGCTGGCTCGCTCAGCATGCGACCACCCGGGTGGGCCCGCGGGGCGAGCAGGTGCAGCTACCGGTGGAGGTGGTGGAGGCGGTGACCGTGCGGCACTACACCTCCCGCGCCGGCGACCCGCACCGGCATCTGCACCTGCAACTCAACGCCCGAGTGTTCGCCGCCGACAAATGGCGCGGACTGCACACCGTCGGCGTCCGCGATTTCCTGACCGCGATCAACGGGACCGGCCATGCCGCGATGGCGTGCGATCTCCAGTTCCGCACAGCGCTGGCCGCGCACGGCTACAGCCTCGACGCGACTGGAGAACTACAAGAACTCGCCAGTTACGTTGGGCCGTTCAGCGCGCGGGCGGCGCAGATCGGGCGCAATCTGGACCGCTACGAACGCGACTGGAGGACCGCGCATCCCGGCGAATCCCCGGGGTCCGCGCTGCGGCGGGCGTGGGATGCGCGGGCGTGGGCCGACGGCCGCCCGGACAAGATCCTTCCACGCTCGGGTGTCGACCTGATCGCACGCTGGCGGGCAGAGCTGACCGCTCTCGGCTACCGCGACCCCGGAACCCCGGTTCAGCCGCGGCCCACTCCGGTCGGGGCGCTCGACCGCGACGGCGCCGTTCAGATGATGCTCACCCGGCTGGCCGCGAGCCGTTCGGCCTGGAACGCCGCCGACCTGCGTGGCGAAGCCGAACAGCTGATCGCCGCCACTGGGATCGTCGTGGAGCCTGCGGTTCGCACCGACCTGGCCGAGGACATCACCGCCCGCGCCCTGTCCCGCTGCATGCCGCTGCTGGAGCGCGAGGGCGTGCCCGAGCGCATCCGAGCCTGGACCTCGGCGGCGGTGCTTGAGGTCGAAGCCGATCTGACCGCTCGCCTCGCCGCCCGCGGCGACTCCACCAGCTGCAATGCCGACCTCCGGCTGGACCGGATTGCCTCGCTGGAGCGGCTGGATGACGGGCAGGCAGCCATCGCGGCCGCGCTCGCGGGGTCGCGGCCCCTGGTTGTCGTGGAGGGTGCCGCTGGAACCGGAAAGACCACCACCCTGGCCGCCGCCTGCCGACTGCTGGAGCGGCAGGGGCGCCGTCTCGTCGTTGTCACCCCCACCCTCAAGGCGGCTCAGGTCGCCGCGGGCGAGGTCGGCACGGCCGCCGGGTCGGCGGCCTGGCTGGCCTTCCAGCACGGTTGGCGCTGGACCGCCGACGGCGCTTGGAGCCGGCTCACCGCCGGGCAGACCGACCCCAGCACGGGTGTGGTCTACGCCGGGCCGGCCGACGACGCGCGGCTGCGACCACGGGATCTCCTCGTAATCGACGAGGCCCCCATGCTCGACCAGGACACCGCCCGCGCCCTGTTAGCCGTCGCGGACGAGGGCGAGGTCCGGATCGCGCTGCTCGGCGACCGTCACCAGCTTCCTGCGGTGGGCCGCGGCGGCGTGCTCGACCTCGCCGTCCGCGCCGCCGATCCGGCCGCCTGCCTGACTTTGGAGGCGGTGCACCGCTTCGTCCGCACCGACGAGGCCGGCCCTGCCGTGCCCGACACCCAGTACGCCGAGCTGACCCTGGCCATGCGCGGCGGCGTCGATCCTGGCGCGGTGTTCGACGCTCTGCACCTTCGGGGTCAGATCCGGCTACACCCCGACGCCGCTGCCCGGCTCGAGGCACTCGTCGCCGTCGCCGCCGCTTCAACTCTTGATGGTCATGCGGTGACCGTGGTGGTCGGCACCCGGGAGCAGGCCGCCGAGCTCAACGCCGCCATCCGCGACCGGCTGGTCGCCGAAGGCCGAGTCGACGACACCAGCGTCGTCATGACCAGGGCGGGGCAGCGGATCGGCGCCGGGGATCGGATCGCCACCCGCCGCAACGACCGCACCCTGGGCGTGGCCAACCGGGACACCTGGACGGTCGCCGCGGTCACCCCGCACGGGAAGTTGGTCGTCACCCTCGTCGGCCCCACCAGGGGTAACGTCACCCCAGATGTCACCCCGTCCGGCCCGCCCGGCCGGGTGCTGCCCGCCGGCTACGTCGCCGAGCACGTCGAGCTGGCCTACGCCTCCACCGCGCACGGCGTCCAGGGCGACACCGTCCCCGCCGCCCACATGCTCATCGGCGAGCACACCGCCGCCGCAGCCACCTACGTCGGCATGACGCGCGGTCGCACCGCCAACACGGCTCATCTCGTGGCTGCTGACCTCGCCGCAGCTCGCGCACAGTGGATCACCGTCTTCGGCCGCGACCGCGCCGACCTCGGCCCCTCTCATGCCGCCGAGCTGGCCGCGAGCGAGGCCGCCCGTTACGCCCGACTCCAACCGCTCGCGCAGGTGCTCACCGATCTGCACAGCGCCTGGACGGCCGAGCAGAGCTGCCTTGACCGGCTCGACGCGCTGCAGCTGCGCCGAGAAGTGCTGCGCACGATCGTCGCGGCCGACGCCGACCACGCCTCCCAGCTGCTCGCGCTGGAGGACCGGCAGCGGCAGGCGGCGATCGCCGCGAGGCAGGCGACGGACAGAGCCGCGGCCAGCGGCGCGGTCGTGACCGCCGAGGCCGGCCGCCTCCGTGACACACTGCTCACCCGGTGGGCGGCCCAGCGTGAGGATGCCCATCGGGCCGCCCAGACCGTCCTCCACGACCCGGGCCGGCTCCGCCGGCGCCGCGGAGCGTTCCGCCGGGCGGAAGAGCAGCTGACCGGCTGGGCCGACCGTTGGCGGACCTACCTGTCCAACCTGCCCACCGAGCCCCGTCGGCTCGCCTCCGTCGCTTCCTCGCCCGACGACCGGCCACGCCTCCAAGCGGCGTTCGATGACGCCGCCCGCCGCATATCCGAGGCTGCCCATCCCGAACAGGCCCGGCTTCGCGCGGCCGCTGACGCCGCACAGGCCGTACACGGCCACGCCTCACGAGCTCTGGATGAAGCGCGCCGCCGGCAGGAGGACCGGCTCAGCCGCCTCACCGCGCACGGGCAATTCCTGGGCGCTTCCGGTCGGCTGGCCACTGCCCAGGATGGCGTCACCGCCGCCGAGCACGAGCTGGCCGCCGCCCGGGCGCGCATCGCCGAGCTGACGTCCGACCCGACACTGTTGGCCCAGCCGCCCGACCGCCTGACGCAGGAACGCGATGCCTGGCGCGGCCGCCGGAACGCAGAGCGGGCCGAGCGCCAGGCAACCCCCTCCTCGCCGCTCGCGCCGCCACCGACCGACGGCGTTCGACCGCCGAAGCCGGTTCACCTGACGCCGTCACTCGGCAGGAGCCCGAGCATCGGCTGTTGATCGGAGCACCGCCGCTCATGAGCTCACGGGCCGCCGCCCGCGTGCAGGGGCCTGGAGACAGACCGGAGAACGACCGGAGATGTTGGCGGTGGGCTGTCACCAATGGCCGAGATCTGGCGCCTTCTGCCAGTGCACCCCCGACCACAGCCGTCCAGCCCAGGAGTCAGCCTTGGTCCACGAGACGCCCAGCCGGCGGCGCGCCACCGAGCCCGTCCCCGAGCTGCTCACCATCACCGAAGCCGCAGAGCTCCTTCGCGCCCCCGTCGCCACCCTGCGCTACTGGCGCCACCTCGGCACCGGCCCGCGCAGCTTCCGCCTCGGCCGCCGGGTGCTCTACCGCCGCGACGACCTCAATGCGTGGATCGGTGCGCAACACGAGCAGGGCGGCTCGCCGGCGGGCTGATCGGTGGACCGTGTCGGACCCAGTTGCCAGGCTCCGTGCGACCCCTTCGGTCCTGTAGCCGAGAGCGCCAACGGAGGCACCCCATGGCCAGCATCAAGCGACGGGCGGACGGTGTCTGGCGGGCTCGGTACCGGGATCCGGCCGGCAAGGAGCACGCGCGGCACTTCAGCCGCAAGGTCGACGCGCAGCGCTGGCTCGACGAGGTCACGTCGACCGTCGTCACCGGGACCTATACCGACCCGGCCCTCTCACGAGTGACGGTGGGGGAGTGGGGACGCCGCTGGCTCGACGGCCACGCGGCGCTCAAGCCGTCCACCCGCGGGCGTTACGAGTCCTTGATGCGCTGCCACATCGAGCCGCGGTGGGGGACGACCTCGATCCGCGCCGTGAACGTCGCGGACGTGGAGAGCTGGTTGGCGGACATGATGGCCCGCGGCCTGGCCGCCTCCAGCGTCCGCCAGGCGTACCGCGTCCTCTCACTGATCCTCGAACACGCCGTGCGCGCCGGGCGGCTACCACGCAATCCGGCCGGGGGCGCATCCCTTCCCAGGGCCCACCCGCGCGACAAGCGGTTCCTGAGCCACGCGGAGGTCCAGCGGCTCACGACCGCCGCCGGTGACTACCGGCTGGTCGTCGAGATGCTGGCCTTCACCGGCCTGCGCTTCGGTGAGCTCGCGGCATTGCGGGTCGGGCGGGTGGACCTGCTCCGTCGCCGCCTGGAGATCGCCGAGTCGGTGACCGAGGTCAACGGGGCAACGGTGTTCGGTACGCCGAAGACCCACCATCGCCGCTCCGTGCCGATCCCGCGATCGCTGATCGACGAGCTGGCGCAGGTGGTCGCCGGCCGGGCGCCGGGCGAGCTGCTGTTCACCAGCCCCGAGGGCGGGATCCTGCGCGTCGGTAACTTCCGGAAGCGGGTCTTCGACCGTGCGGCCCTCCGAGGCGGGCCTGCCCGGGCTCACCCCGCACGAGCTCCGGCACACCGCGGCCAGCCTCGCGGTGTCCGCCGGAGCGAACGTCAAAGCCGTCCAACGCCTCCTCGGGCATGCCTCGGCCGCGATGACCCTGGACGTCTACTCCGGGCTGTTCGACGACGACCTGGATGCCGTCGCTGACCGCCTCGACGAAGCCGCAATCCGCGCTCGTGCGGACTTTCTGCGGACTGAGCGAGGCTCCGACGTCGTCCCGATCAAGCCTGCACGGCGCTGACCTGCATGAACACCGGTGGGGCGGGTGGGGCTCGAACCCACGACCCAGGGATTATGAGTCCCATGCTCTGACCGGCTGAGCTACCGCCCCGTACGAGCGCGGTCCAGCCTGCCAGACGTCGTCGACCGGCTCCCCGGGGCGTCCAGCCGACTCTCAGCGGGCACGCGGCCCCAGCGCAGGCCCAGGCGTGACCGTGGGGCTTCCCCCGGACCGCGAGGAGCCACGTGAACGAGCAGCAGACCCCGAGTGCCGACCGATGGGAGCCGTCGGGCACCCCGCACCACACGGCCACGGCCCGGGTGCCGGCCGCTCCGGCCCCGTTCCCGGCCTGGACGGCGACCGGCAGGCCCAGCCGGCTGCCCGCTCGGCTGCGACAGCGGGCCGCTGTCGGCGCCGCGGCTGCCGCCCTGCTGGCGGTCGGCGGCATCGGCGGGTTCGCCGTCGGCCAGGCCGCGGCCGGCGACGGGACCCCGTCTCTGGTACACCAGGGCGGCCTCCCGGGCGGCAGCGCTCCCGACGGCACGCCGGACTTCCCACCCGGCGGCGACCCCGGAACGCCGCCCGGCTCCGGCGACACGGCCCCGGACGACGGCGCCACGGACGACGGCGCCACGGACGACGGCACCACCGGCGACCCCGCGTGAGCGCCGCCGTGACTCCCGCTCAGGGAGGCCGGCGGCCACCGCTCCCTGGGCGGCCCGTCGCCTGACGCGGGTGCCCGTCGCCGCCGGCTGACCCGCAGACCCGACCGTCCGCGTCCACAGCCGACCCGTCGTCCACAGGTCCGGCCGGGCGCTGCCTCGACTCACGCGCCCCTGATGGGCTGCTCCGTGAGACGAGCAGCCGGCGCGGTGCCGGCCGGGAGGAGGAGCGGTGACGGGTCAGGGCGCAGCGGAACGAGTCGGGGGCCACGTCGGGGAGGGCCCGCCGTGGCCTCCGGGCGCGGGATCGGCCGCCTCCCGGCCGGGCGGGATGGCCACCGGGGGGCTGGGCTGCAGTCTCGCCGCGCTGCTCCCGGTCCTCCTGCGCCTGGCGGACGTCGTCGTGCCCGCACCTCTCGTCCCCGGTGCCCTGCAGGGTCCGACCCTCCTCGCCTCGCCGGTGCTGGCGATCACCGGCGTCGTCCTGTCGGGTGTCGCGCTCGGCACCGGGTCCGGGCGCCGCGGCCGGGCCCTCGCCGGCGTGCTGGTCGGCAGCACCTGGCTCGTGCTGCTGTCGGCTCTCCTGCTGCTCCTGGCCGCGGCGGTCTAGGTGACCGGACCTCAGCGCGGGCTGCGGGGGCCGTCCCAGCGGTCGAAGCCACCGGGGCCGCCGTCGAACAGCGCGTGCAGCGTCATCGAGCCCAGCGCCACGAGGACGACGAGCGCGACGACGGCCAGCAGCGCGAGCCGGAGCGCGGCCGGGCCGCCACCACGGGCGGTGGTGACCGTCGCTCGCACCTGCTCCCAGGCCAGCAGTCCGAGCGGCCGCCAGCCGGGCGCGGTCCGGTCGGGCGCCAGCGGCGGGAGGTCGGCGGTCAGCGGCGCCAGGTCGCGCAGGTGGACGGCGGCGAAGGCGGCGGCCATCCGGTCGCTGCCCTCGTCCGGCGTGAGCATCCCCCGTGCGACGGCGTCCTGCAGCCGGTGCACCGTGGCCGCCCGGTCGCTGTCGGCCGCCCGCATCGGCGGGCCCTGCACCGGGGTGGGGTCGTCCATGTGGTTCCTCCTGCTGCGTGCCGGTCCGGCCGGCCAGGGTGCCCGCCGATCCTGTGACGGAGCTGTGAGCTGCGGCACTGAGCGGTACCGCGACCTGCCAGGGAGACATGGTGTGGCACACGGTGCACTGGTCCGCACGTCCCGTGAACGCCGCAGGTGAGGAGGTTGAACGCGCAAACAGGCGCGCCGGGATCGTCACCGTTCCGTGATCTGGGGATGGGGCGGCCGTGTAGGTTCTCCCGCGGTCCTGCCGGGCCTCAGCTCCTCGAACCGAGGGCCCCGGGCAGGCCCCGCCTGACTGCCCGGCCTGCGCGCCGGGGGACCGGGGACCTCTGGGAGTCCCCGGATCGGTCACGCCCGCGGACGCCGGACGCGGGTACGGGCGCGCCCTGGTGGGGTGCACCCGACGGCCCGACGGGCGGCCGCGAGGAACGGAGAGACGCCCTCTTGGCGACCCTGCACCACCGCACCGCCCTCGGCGCCCGCCCCGTCCTGCCCCGCCGTCTCGGCCGCGCCGTGCTCGCCGCCGGGATCGCCCTCGGGGTGGTCCTGACGGCACCCGCGCCCGGCCTGGCCGCCCCCGAGGACGACGTCGCGGCCGCGGAGGCCGCGGAGCGCGACCTCGTCGCCGAGGTGGACCGCATGACGGCGGAGGTGGCCGCAGCGGAGGAGGCGCTGCAGCGGATGACGGTCGAGGCCGAGGCCGCCGCCGACGCCGCGCTCGTCGCCCAGGCGGAGCTGGCCGGCGCGCAGGAGGCCGCCACCCGCGCCGCGGAGGAGCTGCAGGCCGCGCGCGACGCGGTCGCCGCTGCCGAGGACGAGGTGGTCGAGCTCGGCCGCGAGGCCTACATGGGCAGCGGCGGGGAACTCGGCGGAGACGTCACGGTGCTGCTGGACAGCGAGGGCCCCCGTGAGGTGCTCGAGCGCGCGGCCACCCTCGACCTGCTCGGCGTGCAGCGCGCGCAGACGCTGCAGGAGTTCGAGCTGCTCGAGGCGCAGGAGGAGGAGGCCGATGCCGCCGCCCGCGCCGCCGTCGAGGAGCGGGACGCCGCCGCGCGCGTCGCCGCCGAGGCGCAGGCCGCCGCCGACGCCCGGCTGGCCGAGGCCCAGGGCGACTTCGACGCGCTGTCGGCGGAGAAGGCCGCGCTCGACGGGCGGCTGCGTGCCGCGGAGGTCGAGCTGCTCCGCCTGCGAGGCATCGCCGAGGCCGAGGCCGCGTGGGAGGCCCAGCAGCAGGCCGAGCAGGCCGCCGCGGTCACCGTGCAGTCCACCGGGGGCGGGGTCGCCCCGACCACCGGCCGGGTGACCTCCTGCTACGGCGCCCGCTGGGGGACCATGCACTACGGCATCGACATCGCCGCCCCGATCGGGACGCCGGTGTTCGCACCCGCCGGGGGTGTCGTCCTGCAGGCCGGTCCGGCCAGTGGCTTCGGCCAGGCCGTCTACGTGCAGCACGACGACGGCCGGGTCACCGTCTACGGCCACGTCAACCAGTTCTTCGTCTCCGCCGGCCAGGTGGTCAGTGCCGGCGAGCGGATCGCCGAGGTCGGCAACAAGGGCCAGTCGACCGGGCCGCACCTGCACTTCGAGGTGCACGAGGGCGGTCTCTACGCCAACCGGGTCAGCCCCATCCCGTGGCTGAGCGCGAGGGGCGTCTCCCTGGGCGGCGGCTGCACCTGACCGGTCGTGGGCGTCACCGGCGCCCGCGCAGTCGGCCGAGCAGGTCACCGGCGCCCCCGACGGTCCGCGCGGCGAGCGCCAGCACGGGGGCGCCGGGGATGCCCGGGGCCGACTCCACGATGGGGGCCAGCCGCACCAGTCCGGGCAGGTGGTGCACGCGCAGTTGCCGGCGCACCAGCGCCGCGGCCGGGTTGGTCCGGCCCGAGGCGGCGGCCAGCAGCACATCGGCCCGCGCCTCGACGGTGGCCCCGCGCGGGCGGCCGGCGTCCAGGCGCCGGACCGTCCAGCCCCCGGTGTCGGCGGCGAAGCCCCACCCGCCGTCCGGGGTGACCAGTGCCGCCCCGCCGGTGATGCCCGCGGCCGCCGCGAGCGCCCCGGTCACGTCGGCGAGCGCGGCGAGACCGGACTGCAGCACCGATGCCGGCGGGGGAGGGGCGCCCGCGTCCGCGAGGTCGAGCCCGTGGACGGCGAGCTCGTAGGCCTGTCCGAGCACCACCGACAGGAGCGGCAGTCGGCCCACCGTGGACACCGTGGGCGCGGTGTCGAGCTCCTCGGGCTCCTCGGTCAGGTAGCGGACCGTGGCCTCGCGGTTGCGGCGCAGCGCGGCGAGCACCTCCTCCCGCGGGGCGTCGCGGTGCGCCGCCGTCACCCGGGCGTTGGTGCCGTCGACGTCGGCCGGCGTCCCCGTGCCACCGGCGCGGGCCGAGGCGACCAGGCCGGCCAGGGCCTCGTGGTCGGGCCACGCGCCCAGGTGCACGCACACCTCGTGCACCCGCCAGCCGGGCAGCCGCGTCGGCCGGCCGAGGTCGACGGCCGCGGTCTGGTCGAGGAAGGCGTCCCAGGCGTCGAGCACCATCGGCCCCACCACGTCCCGGCCGGCGTCGGCCAGCCCGTGCCGCCGCGCCTGCCCACCCCGGTCGCCGGTCATGCCGGAGGCCCTACCCACCGCCGCGCCACCACGACGCCGTCCCGGCCGCCGTGCTGCCCGCCCGCGGACCAGGTGATCCCTGCCCAGCGGCTGCACACCGGACCCAGGCGTGGCGGGGACCGGGTCCGCGAACTCCTTGGGTGGTCACCGGTCCTGCGTGGCGGTCACCGACCGTGATGCCGGAACGATGGAGTCCAGCAGGGGACACGAGGTCCCGCGACACCTGGTGACGGCGCCGCCGGTGTACCGTCAGGACGATCCCGGACCGGGTTGGACGGTGGGGTCGCCGTCGTGGTATGGCGCTGACCAGCACTTCCGTCGTGCCCGAGATCACGCCCGTCACTTCTGACGCATGTGGCGCATCCGCACTGGCGCGACGGGTACCTCATCGTGCACACTGTCCCCGGAGGCCCTGATCCGCCGCCGCTGACCACAGCCTGTCACCGAACCGATCGTCCGTTGGGGAAGACGAGACCGATCGAGTCGATGGAGGTGCCTCGTGCAGCGACGGTCTACCCAGGGTGTCGTCTTCGTGCACTCCTGCCCGAAGGCGCTCTGCCAGCACGTCGAGTGGGCGCTCGAACGCGTCGTCGGCGCGCCGGTCTCCCTGTCGTGGGCCGACCAGCCCGCGGCGCACGGTGCCTACCGCGCCGAGGTCGCCTGGACCGGGTCCCCCGGGACGGGAGCCAAGCTGGTCGCCGCGCTGCGCCAGTGGCCGATGCTGCGCTTCGAGGTCACCGAGGAGGCCAGCCACGGCAACGACGGTGAGCGGATGTCCTACGTGCCCGGGCACGGGGTGTTCCGCGCGCCGACGAGCGCCAACGGCGACATCGTGGTCACCGAGCAGCAGCTGCGCACCCTCGCGGCGACCGCCACGTCGGTCGAGGCGTTCCGCCACGGCGTCGATCAGCTCCTCGGCGCGGCCTGGGACGCCGACCTCGAGGTGTACCGCTACGCCGGCGACGGCAGCCAGACGACCTGGCTGCACCAGGTCGTCTGAGGGAACACGCAGGTCACGATCCGGGCACACGAGATGAGGACCTGCGGGAACTCGTCGTAGGCTCCAGACCAGGTCGACCGGACGCCGTCGGGGAAGCGGCGTCCGGGAGACCTCACGAGAGGCCCGCCACCGCTGCAGCGGTGGCGGGCCTCTCCTCTCGTGCGCCCCCGGACGGGCGTCCTACTGCACCGCAGCGTGTCCCACGTGACCGCCCACCGTCCGCTGGGACGCGCGACGATCAGGTCACCTGATCGTCGCCCCCTCAGAGCGGGATGTTGCCGTGCGCTCCCCGGCCGGCCGGTGCACCGGCCAGCGCGGCCACCAGCGCCCGCCGGGTGCGGCTCGGCTCGACCACCTCGTCGACCACGCCGATCTCCAGCGCCCGGTCCACCCCGCCTGCGATCCGCTCGTGCTCGGCGGCCAGCTGCGCGTGCAGGGCCTCGCGCTCGGCGGGCGGCACGGCGGCCAGCCTCTTGCGGTGCAGGATGCCGACGGCGGCCTTGGCGCCCATGACGGCGACCTCCGCACCCGGCCAGGCGAACACCGCCGTGGCACCCAGGGAGCGGGCGTTCATGGCGATGTACGCGCCGCCGTAGGCCTTGCGGGTCACCAGCGTCACCCGCGGCACCACGGCCTCGGCGAAGGCGTGCAGCAGCTTGGCGCCGCGCCGCACCACGCCGTCCCACTCCTGGCCGACGCCGGGCAGGTAGCCGGGGACGTCGACGAGCACGACCAGCGGCACCCCGAACGCGTCGCACATCCGCACGAAGCGGGCCGCCTTCTCCGCCGAGGCCGAGTCCAGGCAGCCGCCCAGCCGCAGCGGGTTGTTGGCGACCACGCCGACCGTCCGCCCGCCGAGCCGGCCCAGGGTGGTCACCACGTTGGGCGCCCACCGCGGGTGCAGCTCCAGCCCGGGCCCGTCGAGGACGGCGGCCACGAGCGGCCGGACGTCGTAGGCGCGGTTGGTCCGCTCGGGCAGCAGCGCCCGCAGGTCGACGTCGGCCTCGGCGGCGGCCGGTGCGAACGAGCCCTGGGCGGCCAGCAGGTGGACCGCCTGGCGCGCGGTCCCCAGCGCGGCGTCCTCGGAGTCGGTGACCACGTGGACGACGCCGCTGCGGCGGCCGTGGGTGTCGGGCCCGCCGAGGCTCTCCATGTCGACGTCCTCGCCGGTGACCGAGCGGACGACGTCGGGGCCGGTGACGAAGACCCGCCCGGCCGGGCCCATGACCACCAGGTCGGTCAGCGCCGGGCCGTAGGCGGCGCCGCCGGCGGCCGGGCCCAGGACGACGGAGACCTGCGGCACCCGTCCCGAGGCGCGCACCATCGCGGCGAACACCTCGCCGACGGCGTGCAGCGCGGTGACCCCCTCGGCCAGCCGCGCGCCGCCGGAGTGCCAGATGCCCACGACCGGCAGCCGCTCGCGCAGCGCCGTGTCGATGGCGTCGACGACGTGCCGGCAGCCGTCGGCGCCCATGGCGCCGCCCATCACCGTGGCGTCGGTGCAGTAGGCGATCACCGGAGTGCCGGACACGGTGCCGCGGGCGGCGAGGACGCCGGAGGTGTCGCGGGGGGCCAGCAGGGTCGCCGACCCGGCGTCGAGGAGGCGCAGCAGTCGGTCCTCGGGGTCGCGCGGGTCGGCGGTGGGCAGCGTCGGGACGGCGTGCAGCGTGGTCACGGGGTCTCCTGAGGCCGGCGCGGGGCCGGTGGGGGTGGCCGGCCCCGCGGAGCCGGTGGGTGGCCCCGTCCGGAGGCTCACCCCGAGCCTGCGAGGGGTGAGGGGGACGGGGTCCTTCTTCAGGCGCTCGTGAAGACCAGCGCGATGTTGTGGCCGCCGAAGCCGAAGGAGTCGTTGACCGCGGCGGTGAACGAGGCCTTCCGCGGCTCCCGGCGGACGATGTCGAGGGCCTGCACGGCGGCGTCGTCGTCGGGGTCGTCGAGGTTCGCCGTCGCGGGGACGACCTGGTCGCGCAGCGCCAGGATGGTGAACACCGACTCCAGCGCGCCGGCGGCGCCGAGCAGGTGGCCGGTCTGGCTCTTCGTCGCCGTCACCAGCACGTGCTCGCCGACCGAGTCGCGGATGGCCGCGGCCTCTGCCGTGTCGCCGACCGGCGTGGAGGTGGCGTGCGCGTTGACGTGGCCGACCTCGGTGGCCGACAGGCCCGCGTCGCGCAGCGCGGCGGAGATGGCGCGGCCGGCGCCCTCGCCCTCCGGGTGCGGCGCGACCAGGTCGTAGCCGTCGGCGGTGGCGCCGGCGCCGGCCAGCCGGGCGTGCACCTGGGCGCCGCGGGCGCGGGCGGAGTCGGCGCGCTCGAGCACCAGGGCGGCGGCGCCCTCGCCGAGCACGAAGCCGTCGCGGGCCTTGTCGAAGGGGCGCGAGGCGCGCTCGGGCTCGTCGTTGCGGGTGCTCATCGCGCGCATCGCGGCGAACCCGGCCATGGGCAGCGGGTGCACGCACGCCTCGGCGCCGCCGACCAGGACGACGTCGGCGCGGTCGAAGCGGAGCAGGTCCAGCCCCCAGCGGATCGCCTCGGCACCGGAGGCGCAGGCGCTCACCGGGGCGTGCACGCCGCCTCGGGCGCCGACCGCCAGGCCGACCGCGGCCGCGGGGCCGTTGGGCATGAGCATCGGGATGGTGAAGGGGGAGACCCGCTTGGGGCCCTTCGCCTCCAGGACGTCGTCCTGGCCGAGCAGGGTGAGCGCGCCGCCGATGCCGGTGCCGAAGACGACGGCGACCCGCTCCGGGGCCACGCCGGCGTCGGCCGCGCCGGACTCCCGCCACGCCTGCTCGGCGGCGATGACGGCCACCTGCTGGCTGCGGTCCAGGCGCCGGGCGCGGACCCGGTCGATCTGCTCGGCCGGCTCCTGCGCGAGGCGGGCGACGAGCTTGGCGGGGAACTCGCTGGCCCAGTCGTCGGTGATGCGGCTGACCCCCGACCTCCCGGCCAGCAGCGCGTCCCAGGTGCTGGCGACGTCACCACCGAGTGGCGTGGTGGCGCCGAGGCCGGTGACGACGACGTCGGTCATGACGGTTTCCTCCTGGGAGCGGTGCGGCCGGGGGCCGGGGGGCCGGCCACCCTTCGGGTACCCACGCCGAGCTCGCGCGGCATGGGGGGAAGGGTGGTCCTGCTACTGGTTCTTCTGGATGAAGCTGATGGCGTCGCCGACGGTCTTGATGTTGCCGAGCTCGTCGTCGGGGATGGCCACGCCGAACTTGTCCTCGACGGCGGTGGCGATCTCGACCATCGACAGGGAGTCGACGTCGAGGTCCTCGGTGAACGACTTCTCCGGGGTGGCGTCGGCGGGGGCGACCCCGGCGACCTCCTCCAGGATCTCGGCCAGACCTGCCTGGATGTCCTCGCTCACGCGGGGTCCTCTCTCTCGGTGGGGGGCGGGGGCTGCCCGCCGTCGGGCCCGGGTGGGTCCGGGGGTCACAGTGCCCGTCAGGGCAGGCGGAACACCTGGCCGGCGAAGGTCAGGCCCGCGCCGTAGCCGAGAACGAGGGCGAGGTCACCGCTCTTGGCCTCGCCGGACTCCAGCAGCGCGCTCAGCGCCAGCGGGACCGACGCGGCCGAGGTGTTGCCCGACTGCACGATGTCGCGGGCGACGACGGTCTTCTCGCCGAACCCGAGCTTGCGGGTCATCGACTCCACGATGCGCAGGTTGGCCTGGTGCGGGGCGAACACGTCGATGTCGTCGGGGCCGACGCCGGCGGCCTCCATGGCCTCGACGAGGGTGTCGGTCAGCTTGGTGGTGGCCCAGCGGTAGACGGCCTGGCCGGCCATCGTCATCGTCGAGCTGCCCGCGGCGATCTCGATGGCGTTGTACTGGTCGCCGTCGCTGCCCCAGACGACCGGGCCGATCTCGGGCTCCTCGGAGGCGCCGATGACCGCGGCACCGGCGCCGTCGGCGAAGATGACCGCCGTCGAGCGGTCGGTCTGGTCGGTGACGTCGGTGAGCCGCTCGACGCCGACGACCAGCGCGTTGCGGGCCGAGCCGCCGCGGATGGCGTCGGAGGCCACCCCGAGGGCGTAGCAGAACCCGGCGCAGCCGGCGTTGAGGTCGAAGGCACCCGGCCGGGGGATGCCCAGGCGGTGGGCGACCTGCGGGCCGATGCCGGGGATGGGGGCCCGGAGGCTGGCGCTGGCCAGCACGACCAGGTCGACCTCGTCGGGGGCCAGGCCACTGGCGGCCAGCGCCTTGCCGCCGGCCGCGACGGCCATCTCCACCAACGTCTCGTCGTCGGAGGCCCAGCGGCGCTCGGCGATGCCGACCCGGCTCTGGATCCACTCGTCGTTGGTGTCCATGACCTGGGCGAGCTCGTGGTTGGTCACCCGCCGGCGGGGCCGGTAGGAGCCCAGGCCGAGGACGCGGGTGCCGGGGGCGCCCTTCTTGAGGTGGATGCTCACGCGGAGACCTCCGGGTAGAGACGGGCGAGGGGGTCGCCGGCGTCGACCAGGTCGCCGTCCTGGACCAGCCACTCGGCGAGGACGCCGTCGTAGCCGGCCGAGACGTCGGCCTCCCCGCGGCGGCTGCGGATGCGGCCCAGCGGCGTGCCGGCCGGCAGCCGGGTGCCCTCGGCGACGTCGGCGGGGCTGACCGTGCCGCGGACGGGGGAGACGACGACCCGCCAGTCGGGCTGGTGCTCGGGCTCGGGGCGGCCGCGGGCGGCGTCGATGAGGGCGCGGGCGCGGTCGAGGTCACCGGGACCGGACAGCGCGAGCACCTCGATGTCGGCACCCTTCCACTCGCGCTTGGCCAGGCCGGCCAGCGCGCCGGCGGGCGGGAGCTCGATGGCCGCGGTGACACCGAGGTCGCGCAGCGTGGCCAGGCACGCGTCGAAGTGGACGGGGCTGGTGACCTGGGTGACCAGGCGGGAGAGCACCTCGGCGCCGGAGGAGACCGCGGCGCCGTCGGCATTGGACAGCAGCAGGCGGCTGGGGTCGGCCGGCTGCAGGCCGCCGACCAGCGCCTCGAGCTCCTCGCGGGCCGGTGCCATGTAGGGGGTGTGGAAGGCGCCGGCCACCGACAGCGGCAGCACGCGCGCCCCCGCCGGCGGCGCGGCCTTGAGCGCGGCGAGGCCCTCGAGCGGCCCGGCGACGACGGTCTGGCCGCCGCCGTTGAGGTTGGCCGGGGCCAGCCCGTGCTGCTCGAGCGCGGCGGCCAGCTCGTCGGCGTCGCCGCCCAGGACGGCGGACATCCCGGTGGGGGTCAGCGCGCACGCCCGGGCCATCGCCCGGCCGCGCACGGCGGTCAGCGCGATGGCGGCCTCGACCGACAGCACGCCGGCCAGCGCCGCGGCGGTGAGCTCGCCGACGCTGTGCCCGGTGATGACGACGTCGCGGCCGGTCTGCGGCGAGTGCGCGACCGGACCGGGCAGGCCGCCGAGCTCCCGGGCGACGAACAGGCTCATCGCGACGACCAGCGGCTGGGTGACCGCGGTGTCCTTGATGGCCTCGGCGTCGCCGGTGGTGCCCAGCGTCAGCAGGTCGGCGTCGGCGATCGCGCCGGCCCAGCGGAAGAAGGACTCGGCGCCGGGCAGCTCCAACCAGGGGGTCAGCATCCCGGGCTTCTGGGCACCCTGTCCGGGGGCGAGGACGGCCAGCACGTCCTCCACCGTGTCAGAGGACACCGGCGCCCGCGCGTCCGCCGCACACGAAAGCGCACCGGTGTCTTCTGTGGGAACCCTCCAAAGCGGAGCCCCAGACGCGCCGTCGCGGGCCCGTTCAGTGGTGGACACCACTAGAAGGACCCCCGTGCCCCCCACCGCTCGCAAGCTCGCCGCGGGCCCCTGCACGGGGGCCGTCAATGCCAGAGGGAGCGGCCGCCGTCGAGGTCGGCGAGGACCAGGGCCACCTGCAGCGTCCAGGCGCCGCGGGGGTCGGTGGCCACCTGGCCGGTCAGCTCGCTGGCCCGCTTGAGCCGGTAGCGGACGGTGTTGGGGTGCACGAACAGCGCCCGCGCGCTGGCCTCCAGGTTGCCGCCGCCGGCGAGCACCGCGCGCACCGTCTCGAGCACCCCGCCGCCGGCGCCGCGCAGCGGCCGGACCACCCGCTCGGTGAGCGCCGCACGGGCCAGCGGGTCGCCGTCGAGGGCGCGCTCGGGCAGCAGGGCGTCGGCCCGCACCGGGCGGGGCGCGCCGGGCCAGGCGCGGGCGGCCCGCCAGCCGGCCAGCGCCGCGGCGGCCGACCCGCCCGCGTCGCTGAGCCGGTCGACCACCGGGCCGAGCACCACCGGGCCCGGTCCGAACTCCTCGGCCACCCGGTCGGCCGCCGTCCGCACGTCGTCGGCCCCGCCGAGGACGACGACGAGCTGGTCGGCGTGCACCCCGACCATCACCTCGCAGGACTGGGAGCGGGCGGCCCGGCGGACGGCGGCGTGCGCGTCGCCGACGTCGGGGGCGGCGCCGACCAGCACGGTCACCGGGCTGGTGTCGGCCCAGCCGAGCGCCGCGGCGCGGCCGGGCAGCTCCTCCGAGCGCTCCCCGCGCACCAGCGCGTCGACCACCAGCGCCTCGAGCCGGGCGTCCCAGGCGCCGCGGTTCTCCGCGAAGCTGGCGTAGACGTGCGCGGTGGCGAAGGCGACCTCGCGGCTGTACTGCAGCACCGCCACCCGCAGCGCGTCGACGTCCCCGGGCTCGGCGACGGACTCGACGTGGTCGTCCATGACCTCGGCGGTGAGCTTGACCAGGTCGACGGTGTGCTTGAGCGGCATGACCCGCACCAGCTCCCGGGGGGCGGCGCCGAAGACCTCGCCGGTGAGCCGGGGCGGGCGGCCGGGGTGGCGGCACCACTCGACGAGCGAGGCGATGCCGGCCTGCGCCACCAGCCCCACCCAGGAGCGCTGGTCGGCGGGCAGCATGCGGAACCACGGCAGGTCGTCGTCCATGCGCGCCACCGCGCGGGTGGCGATCGCCCCGGAGGCGCGCTCGAGCCGCCGCAGCGTCGCCGCCGACGGCGGGTGGGCGCTCACCCGGTGGGCCACCCGGTCAGCGTGTCACGGCCCGGCGGGTCGGGGAGAGTGGGGGAGTGGAGCCCACCGGACCGGTCACCGCACCGGCCACCCCGCCGGCCCCCGTCCCGCATCGCACCCGCCGCCGGGTGCGGGCCGCGATCGGCGGCTGTGTCGCCGTCCTGGTCGTGCTGGGCGCGGGGGTCCTGACCGGCTTCGCCCCCCAGGCCCGCCTCGACGAGGCGGTCAGCCGGTCGCTCTACGCCGGTGACGACCGCAGTGCGCTGGTTGGCGGGCTGCTGGAGGTGCTCACCACGCCGGGGGTCACCTGGTTCCGGGTGCTGGTGTTCCTCCCCGCGCTGGTCTGGCTGGTCCGCCGCCGGCGGTGGCGCACGCTGCTGTGGGTGGTCCTGGCGATCACCGCCATCGGCCCGGTGACCACCGCGCTCAAGGAGCTCGTGGGCCGCGCCCGGCCGGCGTTCGAGAACGGCGGGCTGACCTACGAGGGGCTGTCCTACCCCAGCGGGCACTCCTCGGGCATCGCCACGCTGGTCACCGTCGGGCTGGTGCTGGCCTGGCCGCGGCTGACCGCGCGCGCCCGCCGCGGCGCCCTCCTCGCGGGGGTGGCCCTCGCCGTCCTCGTGGCGCTGACCCGGATGTGGCTGGGCGTGCACTTCCTCTCCGACGTCCTCGGCGGCCTGGCCCTGGGGACGGCGTGGTCGCTGGCGGTCGCGCTGGTCGCCCGCGGCCTCCCCGGCGGCGCCGCGGCGCTGCCCGAGCGCGGGGCGCCGCGGTGACCGGCCTGGTCGGCCGCACCCTGCTCGAGCCGGGCGACGGGTCGCTCGGGCCGCTGCTGCGGGTCACCGAGGACCGGCTGGGCCCGGCCACCGGCTACGGCCGCCACGACCACCGGGCCGTCGATGTCGTCGCGGTGGTGCTGGCCGGCTCGCTCACCCACGCCTGGGAGGCGGGCGCGCCGATGTCCGCCGGGGACGTCGGCGTGCTGCGGGCCGGGACCGGGCTGGCCCACGACGAGGTGGCCGGCCCCGACGGGGCGCGGGTGGTGCAGACGTACCTGCGGGCCGCCGATCCCGCCGCGCCGCCGTCGCACGCGGTGCACCGGGCCGTGCGGGGCTGGCTGGACCTGGGCCGGCCCGACGCCCGCCTGTGGGTCGGGGACGACGGCCCCGGCGTGCCCGACGGCGTGGTGCTGCGCCCGGCGGACGGTCCCGTCCTGGTCTGGCAGGTGGACACGAGCCGGCCGTCCTGGAGCGAGGACTGAGCGACCGCCGGGAGGGCCGCCGCGGGCGTGGTGTAGACCCGCAGGGAACCGTTCCCTGCTCCCGGAGGTCCTCCCCCATGACGACCGACGCCCCGCGCGAGGACCTCCTCGCCGGCCTGTCGTTCCCGCCCGGCTTCGTCTTCGGCGCCGCGACCGCGGCCTACCAGATCGAGGGCGCCGTCGACGAGGACGGACGGGGCCGGTCGATCTGGGACACCTTCAGCCACACCCCGGGCCGCGTGTTCGAGGGCCACACCGGCGACGTCGCCGTCGACCACTACCACCGCTACCGCGACGACGTCGCGCTCATGGCCGACCTGGGGCTGTCGGCCTACCGGTTCTCCGTGGCGTGGCCGCGGGTGCTGCCCGAGGGCAGCGGCCGGGTGGAGCAGCGTGGCCTGGACTTCTACCGCCGCCTGGTCGACGCCCTGCTGGAGGCCGGCGTCGACCCGTGGCTGACCCTCTACCACTGGGACCTGCCGCAGACGCTGCAGGACCGCGGCGGGTGGGCCGACCGGGACACCGCGGCCCGCTTCGCCGACTACGCCGCCGTCGTCGTCGACGCCCTCGGCGACCGGGTGCGGCACTGGTCGACCCTCAACGAGCCGATGGTCAGCGCGCTGCTCGGCCACGTGGCCGGGGAGCACGCCCCGGGCCTGCAGGACCCGGTCGCCGGCGCCCGCGCCGTGCACCACCTGCTGCTCGGCCACGGCCTGGCCGCCGCCCGGCTGCGCGAGGCCGGGGTCACCGACCTCGGCATCACGCTGAACTTCACGCCGATGCGCGCGGCGAGCGACGCGCCGGCCGACGTCGACGCCGCCCGCCGGCTCGACGGCCAGCAGAACCGGGTGTTCCTCGAGCCGGTCGTGCACGGCGCCTACCCGGCCGACGTCGTCGCCGACCTCGAGGCCGCCGGCGCGCCGCTGCCGGTGCGCGACGGCGACCTCGAGGTGATCGCCGCGCCGCTGGACTGGCTGGGCGTCAACTACTACTTCGAGAACACCGTGCAGGCCGGCCCGCGCCCCGCGGGGAAGGGGCCCTCGCCGTTCATCGGCGGGCACGACGTCGTGGAGCTCGACCCCGAGGGGCCGACGACGACCATGAGCTGGGGGATCAACCCGGAGGCCTTCACCGAGGTGCTGCTGTGGCTGGGCGAGCGCGCCCCGGGGCTGCCGCTGGTGGTCACCGAGAACGGCTCGGCGTGGGCGGACGAGGTCGACGCCGAGGGGGCCGTGCACGACCCCGAGCGCGTCGACTACCTGGTGCGCCACCTCGCCGCGCTCACGACGGCGGTCGACCGCGGCGCCGACGTCCGCGGCTACTTCGCCTGGTCGCTGCTGGACAACTTCGAGTGGGCCCGCGGGTACGCGCAGCGCTTCGGCCTGGTGCACGTCGACTACGAGACCCAGCGGCGGACGGTGAAGGACAGCGGCCGGCTCTATGCCGACCTGCTCCGCCGCCACCGCGAGCGGGCCTGACCGAGGGCGCCGGGCGCGGGCGGCCGCGCCCGGCGCACCTCACACCAGGGCGACGACGTCGGCGGCGCAGCCCCAGGAGAGGGTGACGCCCGCGCCGCCGTGGCCGTAGCAGGCGACCGCCGGCCGGCCTGCCTCCGCCACGCGCTCGAGCCGGACGGTGGGCCGGCCCGGCCGCAGCCCCACCTGGCGGGACAGCACCGGGGCCTCCCGCAGCGCGGGGACCAGCGCCCGCGCCCGCGCGAGGACGGCGGCCTCGACGTCGGGGTCCGGCTCGGTGCCGGTGGCGCCCTCCACGGCCGTGCCGCCGCAGACGACGTCGTGGCCGCGGGGGATGACGTAGGTCAGCCCGTCGGGCCCGTCCTCGTCGAGCAGCCAGTCGGTCAGGCCGGGGTCGGCCAGCCGCACCACCTGCCCCTGCACCGGGACGCCGCTGTCGTCGCCCAGCAGGGGACCCGAGGCCAGTCCGGCGGCCACGACGACCACGTCGCCCGGGACGTCGTCGAGCCGGTCCACCCGCCGGCGGACGACCTCCACCCCGGCCGACCGGACGGCGCCGGCCAGCCACGGCAGGTACCGGACCGTGTCGACGACCGGCACCGTGCAGCGGGTGCCGCCGGGCACCCCGGGCGGGAGCTCGGCGGCGGTGGCGGGCCGGTGCGCCAGCCCGGCGGTCCACCACAGGTCGGGTTCGCCGTTCCGGTGCACGACGGTGCCCGGCCGCAGGGTCACCCCGGTGGCCGGGTCGTCGGCGAGCGCGGTGAAGACGGTCCGCGAGACGAGGCCCCACCGGAGCACCGCGTCCACCGGCGCGGCCCGGTAGGGGAACCAGATCGCGGCGGCCACGGCCGAGGTCGTGGCCTCCGGCGGGTCGGCGGCGTGCACTTGCACCCGGTGCCCGGCCCGCGCCAGCTCGAGGGCGCAGGTCAGGCCGACCACCCCGCCGCCGACGACGGCGACCCGCAGACCCGGGCCGCCGTCGTCTCTCACGGGGTCCTCGTTCAGGTGGCCGGGCTGGGGTCCGACCGCTGCTCCTCCGGCGCCTTGCGGACGTCGCGGATCTGGTACTTCTCCACCGCCTCGCGCACTCGCGCCCGGTCGACCTGGCCGCGGTCGGCCAGCGAGGCCAGCGTGCGGACGACGATGCTCTCGGCGTCCACGTGGAAGTGCCGCCGCAGCGCCGGGCGGGTGTCGGACAGGCCGAACCCGTCGGTGCCCAGGGTGGCCATGCCGCCGGGGACGAACGGCGCGATGAGGTCGGGGACGGCCTTCATCCAGTCCGACACCGCCACGACCGGGCCCTCGGCGTCCTGCAGCCGCTGGGTCACGTAGGGCACCTGCGGCTCGTCCTCCGGGTACAGCAGGTTGTGCTCGCCGACCTCGTCGGCCTGCCGCCGCAGCTCGTTCCACGACGTGACCGACCAGACGTCGGCCGACACGCCCCAGTCCTCGCGCAGCAGCTCCTGCGCCCGCAGCGCCCACGGCACCGCGACCCCGGAGGCCAGCACCTGCGCCCGCGGCCCCTCGCCGGAGCCGGGGGCGTAGAGGTACATGCCAGCGAGCAGGCCCTGCACGTCCAGGCCCTCGGGCTCGGCCGGCTGCTGGAACGGCTCGTTGTAGACCGTCAGGTAGTACATGACGTCGGGGCTGCGGTGCCCGCCGAGCGGCGCGCCGGGGTCCTCGCCGTACATGCGGGCCAGCGCGTCCTTGACGATGTGGCCGACCTCGTAGGAGAAGGCCGGGTCGTAGGACACGACGGCGGGGTTGGTCTGCGCCAGCAGCAGCGAGTGGCCGTCCTCGTGCTGCAGGCCCTCGCCGTTGAGCGTCGTGCGGCCGGCGGTGGCCCCGAGGACGAAGCCGCGGGTCATCTGGTCGGCGGCGGCCCAGAACGAGTCGCCGGTCCGCTGGAACCCGAACATCGAGTAGAAGATGTAGATCGGGATCATCGGCTCGCCGTGCGTGGCGTACGACGTGCCGACGGCGGTGAACGACGCCGTCGAGCCGGCCTCGTTGATGCCCTCGTGCAGGATCTGGCCCTGCTCGGACTCCTTGTAGGCCAGCATCAGCTCGCGGTCGACCGAGGTGTAGCGCTGGCCGCCCGGGTTGTAGATCTTCTGCGACGGGAACAGCGAGTCCATCCCGAAGGTGCGCGCCTCGTCGGGGATGACCGGCACGAACCGCGGGCCGAGCTCCTTGTCCTTGAGCAGCTCCTTGAGCAGGCGGACGAACGCCATCGTCGTCGCCACCTCCTGCTTGCCGGAGCCACGGCGCAGCACGTCGAGGGCCTTGTCGTCGGGCGCCTTGAGCTGCTTGAACTCCGAGCGCCGCCGCGGGACCGCGCCGCCCAGGGCCCGCCGCCGCTCGAGCATGTACTGCATCTCGTCGGAGTCCGGGTCGGGCTTGTAGTACGGCGGCAGGGTCTTGTCGAGCTGCTCGTCGGGGATGGGCAGGTAGAGCCGGTCGCGGAAGGCGGCGAGGTCCTCGGCGGTCAGCTTCTTCATCTGGTGGGTGGAGTTGCGGCCCTCGAAGTGGCTGCCCAGCGTCCAGCCCTTGATGGTCTTGGCGAGGATGACCGTGGGCTGGCCCTTGTGCTCCACCGCCGCCTTGAACGCCGCGTAGACCTTGCGGTAGTCGTGCCCGCCGCGGGAGAGGTCCCAGACCTCCTTGTCGCTCATGCCCTCGACGAGCTTGCGGGTGCGCGGGTCCCGGCCGAAGAAGTGCTCGCGGACGAACGCGCCGTCCTCGGCCTTGTAGGTCTGGTAGTCACCGTCGGGCGTCTGGTTCATCAGGTTGACCAGGGCGCCGTCGCGGTCGGCGGCCAGCAGCGGATCCCACTCGCGGCCCCAGATCACCTTCACGACGTTCCAGCCGGCGCCGCGGAAGAAGGACTCCAGCTCCTGGATGACCTTGCCGTTGCCGCGCACCGGGCCGTCGAGGCGCTGCAGGTTGCAGTTGATGACGAAGGTGAGGTTGTCGAGCTCCTCGCGGGCGGCCAGGCCGATGAGGCCCAGCGACTCCGGCTCGTCCATCTCGCCGTCACCGAGGAACGCCCACACGTGCTGGTCGGAGGTGTCCTTGATGCCGCGCGCCTGCAGGTAACGGTTGAACCGCGCCTGGTAGATCGCGTTCATAGGGCCGAGGCCCATGGACACGGTGGGGAACTCCCAGAAGTCCGGCATGAGCCGCGGGTGCGGGTAGCTGGACAGGCCGCCGCCGGGGTGGCTGACCTCCTGCCGGAAGCCGTCGAGCTGCTCCTCGGTGAGCCGGCCCTCGAGGAAGGCGCGGGCGTAGATGCCGGGGGAGGCGTGGCCCTGGAACCAGATCTGGTCACCGCCGCCGGGGTGGTCCTTGCCGCGGAAGAAGTGGTTGAAGCCCACCTCGTACAGCGACGCGGAGGAGGCGTAGGAGGAGATGTGCCCGCCGACGCCGATGCCCGGCCGCTGCGCGCGGTGCACCATGATCGCGGCGTTCCACCGGATGTAGGCGCGGATGCGCCGCTCGGTGTCCTCGTCGCCGGGGAAGTAGGGCTCCCGCTCGGGCGGGATCGTGTTGATGTAGTCGGTGCTGCGGAGGGACGGGACGCCCACCTGCTGCTCACGGCTGCGCTGCAGCATCTTGAGCATCAGGTAGCGGGCCCGCCCGCGGCCTGCGTGCTCGACGACGCTGTCGAGCGACTCCACCCACTCCTGGGTCTCGTCGGGGTCGGTGTCGACCAGCTGGCTGGGGAGTCCGTCGGTGATGACCGCGCGGGGCTGGCCGGCGTCGCGGGTGGGGTCCCCACCCTGCTGCGGTGCGCTCATGCCCCCATCGTCGCGCGTCCGGGCGGTCTGCGTCACGTCAGCACTGCGCGTCGGCGGCGTACCGCCTGGTACCGGCGTGGTGTGGTCCCCGCGGAACGCTTGCGCCTGACCAGGCATGCCCTACGCTCCTGCCCACGCGGACCGACGCCGTCGGCCCCGCGCGTCCGGGCACGAGAGGGGTGACATGACCAGGCAGCGGGTGGCACCCCCGCCGGTCGTGTCCGCCGTCGGCCCCCACACACCCCCGCGTGCACCCGGGGACCGGTGCCGCGCGTGCGCCGGCGCCGGGTCGGCGGCCATCGATCCTCCGGAGGAACACCAGGGATGAGCGTCGACTCGGGCAGCGCCGGCATGGCGGCCCGGTTGGGCATCAAGACGGGCATGGTCGTGCAGGAGCTCGGCTGGGACGAGGACGCCGACGAGGACCTGCGCGACTCCATCGTCGAGGCCTCCGGCAGCGAGATGGTCGACGAGGACACCGACGAGGTCGCCGACGTCGTCCTCCTCTGGTGGCGGGAGGACGACGGCGACCTGTTCGACGCGCTGACCGACGCGCTGACCTCGCTGGCCGACGACGGCGTCGTCTGGCTGCTGGTCCCCAAGTCGGGCCGGCCCGGCCACGTCGCGCCCGGCGACGTCACCGAGGTGGCGCCGACCGCGGGCCTGTCGCAGACCAGCAGCATCTCCGCGGCGAAGGACTGGTCGGGCATCCGGCTGGTCACGCCGAAGGCGGCCCGGAGCCGCCGCTGACGAGGGACCCCCTCGCCCCCCCACCGCTCGCACGCTCGCGGCGGGCCCCTGCGAGGGGGCCGCTCCAGCCCGTCGCCGGGGGTGGGGCACGATCGGGCGCATGAGCCTCTCCGTCGGCGACGTCGCGCCCGAGTTCAGCCTCCCCGACCAGGACCGCCAGGTCGTCTCCCTCGCCGAGCTGCGGGGCAGGCCGGTGCTGGTCGTCTTCTACCCGTTCGCCTTCTCCGGCATCTGCACCGGTGAGCTCTGCCAGCTGCGCGACGAGCTGGCCACCTACACCGACGCCGGCGTCACCGTGGTGGCCATCAGCACCGACCCGGTGTTCAGCCTCAAGGCGTTCAAGGCGCAGGAGGGGCTGGAGTTCCCGCTGCTGAGCGACTTCTGGCCGCACGGCGCCACCGCCCAGGCCTACGGCGTCTTCAACGACAAGGCCGGCATGGCCCTGCGCGGCACCTTCCTCGTCGACGCCGAGGGGAAGATCGCCTTCGCCGAGGTCAACCAGCCCGGCGACGCGCGCGAGCAGTCGGGCTGGAAGGACGCCGTCGCGAGGATCGCGGCCTGAGGAAGGACCCCGCTCGGGTGGCCCCGCTGCAGGGCCCCGCCGCGAGCGTGCGAGTGGTGGGGGGCAGCGGGGTCCTTAAGCTGGGCGGGCGGGGCGCGTAGCTCAGCGGGAGAGCTCTCGCCTTACAAGCGAGCGGTCGCAGGTTCGATCCCTGCCGCGCCCACCTCGCCCCGCGCCCGGCGTCGACCTGGGGTGGTCTCAGGCGGGTCGAGACGACCCCAGGTCGACACGGGACGGTGCCGAGGTGCCGAGGTGCCGGAAGCCTCAGGCGGCCGCGGCGGTCTGCGGGAGCGGCGCCGGGACGTCCGGGCGGGGGAAGCAGGGGCGCAGCGCCAGTGGGGCGCGGAACGGCCGCCAGGTGCCCTCGGGCTGGGCCAGCCGGTCGGCGACCGCGTAGATGACGGCGGGGTGGTGGCCCATGCCCAGGTGGCTGGCGTAGACGGCGATGTTCTCCGTCTGCGGAGAGAGCCGGTCCAGGCACGCCTGCCAGGCGACGATCCCGTCGTGGTGGGAGTAGATCGAGGTGGCCGGCACCTGCAGCGGCGTCGCCTCGCTCGCCAGCGGCAGCGTGCGCCGCTCCACGTGCAGGTGGGAGTACCGCTCGAAGACCCGGTTCGCCCGGGTCTGGCTGTCGCGCTGCAGCGCGAAGGGGCTGCCCAGGGTGATCACCTGGCGCACCGAGTCGGGCACCTTGCGGGCGAGGTCGCGGGCGAAGATGCCGCCCAGACTCCAGCCCACCAGGCTGATCGGCCGGCCGTAGCGGTCGCTGAGGTCGTCGATGCGGCGGGCCATGCCCTCCACGCACTCGGCGGTCGGGCCGATGTTGCGGCCCAGTCGCCAGCCGTGCACGCGGTAGCCGAGCCGGCGCAGCGTCCGGCGCAGGGTGCGGGTGGAGGCGTCGTCGGCCATCAGGCCGGGCAGCACCAGCACGGGGTGTCCGTCGCCCACCGGCAGGCGGGGCAGCAGCGGTCGGGCCGCGAGGTAGAGCCCGTAGTCCGCGCAGGCCCGGCCGACCTCGGTGAGGTACAGCGGCAGTCCCGGGCCGTCGTACTGGTGTCGCGACACGTCGTCCTCCTCGCCGGACGGCCCCGTCGCCGTCTCCGTACTGGCCGGTACCACGGTGGCGTCCCGGCCACACTTCTCCGAGGCGGCGCGCGGGGTCCTGATACGTCCGCTGTGGCCCCCGCCACAGCCGTCGCACGCACCCCACTGCGCGCGGGCGGACCGGGCGCGTGCGACCGTGCGGACGGCACACACGGCGGGAGGAGCACAGGTGGAACAGCCCGGGACGAGCCGGACGGTCGACCTCGGCGGTCCGGTGCACGTGGTCGACTACGGCGGTGCCGACGACGGCCCGGCCGTGGTCCTGGTGCACGGGCTGGGCGGCTCGCACGGCAACTGGGACCTGCTCGCCCCGCTGCTGACGCCGTCGGCCCGGGTGTGGGCGCTGGACCTGCCCGGCTTCGGCCGCAGCGAGCCCGGCGGACGGCGGACGACGGTGCAGGCCGACGTCGGCGTGCTGCGGGACTTCCTGCACGAGGTGGTCGGCGAGCCGGCGGTGCTCGTCGGCAACTCGATGGGCGGGATGGTCTCGCTGTTCACCGCCGCGGCCGAGCGCGACCGCGTCACCGGCCTGGTGCTCCTCGACCCCGCGCTGCCCGGGGGCCGCCGCCGCCTCGACCCGTTCGTGGCCGCGACCTTCGCGCTCTACGCCCTCCCCGGCGTGGGGGAGCGGGTGCTGCGGCTGCGCCGGTCGCGGCAGACGCCGCTGACCCGGGTCCGCGCCATGCTGCAGCTGGTGGGCGTCGACCCCGACGAGCTGCCCGCGCCGGTCGTCGACCGGGCGGTCACCCTGCTCGAGCAGCGGGAGGACGTCGCCGGCATGGACCGGGCCTTCCTGACGGCGGCCCGCTCGCTGCTGGGCATCCTCCTCGACCCGCGCCACTACCGGGCGGCCATGACCCGCGTCGCCGCGCCGGTGCTGCTGGTGCAGGGCGACCGCGACCGCCTGGTGCCCGTGGACGCCGCCCGCGAGGTGGCCCGGCAGCACCCGCACTGGCGCTACGAGGAGCTGGCCGGCGTCGGGCACGTGCCGCAGCTGCAGGTGCCCGACCGCCTGGCCGCCCTCGTCCTCTCGTGGCTGCGGGAGACCGTCCTCAGCGGTTCCGCAGCTCGGTCTTGAGCACCTTCCCGCTGGGGCCCTTGGGGAGCTCGTCGATGACGACCACCTCGCGCGGGTACTTGTAGGCCGCCAGTCGCTCCTTGCAGAACGCGACGACCTCGCCGGGCTCCGCGGAACTGCCCGGGCGCAGGCTGACGAAGGCGACGACCTCCTCGCCGAGCCGCTCGTCGGGCCGGCCGATGACGGCGGCCTCGAGCACGGCGGGGTGGGTGTGCAGCACCTCCTCGATCTCGCGCGGGTAGACGTTGAAGCCGCCGCGGATGACCAGGTCCTTCTTGCGGTCGACGATGTAGAAGAAGCCGTCCTCGTCGCGGTGGCCGAGGTCGCCGGTGTGGAACCACCCGCCGCGCATCGCCTCGGCGGTGGCCTCGGGCCGGCCGAGGTAGCCCTTCATGATGTTGTGCCCGCGCAGCACGATCTCGCCGACGTTGTCCGGACCCGGGGGCAGCTCCCGGTCGTCGGGGTCGACGACCCGCACCTCGCAGCCGTAGAGCCGCTTGCCGATCGACAGCACCCGCCGGTCCTCGGCGCTGCGGTTGAAGGTGGCCAGCGCGGAGGTCTCCGACAGGCCGTAGCCCTCGAGGATCGTCGTCCCGGGGTAGGCGGCCTCGAACCCGCGGATCACCTCACCGGGGATGGAGGCGCCGCCGGACACGCAGACGCGCAGGGTGGACACGTCGCGGCCGGTGAGGTCGGCGTGCACCAGCGCGACGAACATCGTCGGCACCCCGCAGAAGACCGTCACCCGGTGCTGCTCGAGGGCGTCGAGGACGGCGTCGACCTCGAAGCGCGGCACGAGCACGAGGGTCGCGCCGGCGCGGACGGCGCTGTTCATCACGCTGGACAGGCCGAAGACGTGGAACAGCGGCAGCACGGCCATCGCGACGTCGTCGTCGCCGTAGCCGAAGGTCTCCGCGGCGACGGTGGCGGCCATGAACATCTGGAAGTGGGTGAGCTCGGCGCCCTTGGGCCGGCCGGTCGTGCCGCTGGTGTAGATGACGACGGCCGTGTCGTCGGGGGACATCTGCTCGACGTCGGCCGGGTCGGCACCGGCACCGGCGGCGACCAGCTCGTCGAACGGCGTGGTGTCCGCGGGCAGCTCGCCGCCGCCGGGCGACGGGACGACGTAGACCCGCACGTCGCCGGCCTCGGCCGCGCCCTTGACCGCCTCGTCGGCGAACGCGTCGAAGGTGATCAGCAACCGGGCGCCGCTGTCGGAGAGGTGGTAGGCCACCTCGGGCGCCTTGAGCAGCGGGTTGAGCGGCACCAGCGTCAGCCCGGCCCGGAGCGCACCGAAGTAGGCGAGCACGAACTGCGGCACGTTGGGCAGCTGCAGGGCCACGGTGTCGCCCCGCCGCAGCCCGGCCGCGCGCAGCCCCGCCGCGACCTGGGCCGAGAGCTGGTCGACCTGGCCGTAGCTCAGCGTCGACGGGCCGAGGCGCAGCATCGGCTTGTCGGGGTGGGCGAGGGTGGACTCGCGCAGGATGGTGGTCAGGTTGAAGCTCATCGCCGCTCCTGGACTGTGACGTGCGTTACGTCACGGTCCAGTACCGCGTCAGCCGGTGCGTACACCTGCCCGCCGGTGCTCAGCGGCCGAGGGCGACCACCTCGTCCAGGCCGGCCTGCAGGTCGGCGACCAGGCCCGCCGGGTCGGTCACCGCGGCGGAGTCCACGTTGACGCCGATGCAGCACTGGCCCTCGTGGGAGAGCAGCGTGACCATCGCCGCGCAGCCGGGCAGCGGGCCGAAGGGGTACATCCGGTCGATCCGCGACCCGGCGATGTAGACCGGGTGGGTCACCCCGGGCACGTTGGACACCTGGACGTCGTTCGCGCTGGTCAGCCGCCCGGAGACGGCACCGATGACCGGTGCGGGCAGCCAGCTCAGCGTCGGGGCCAGCAGGTCGGTGACCACGCTGGAGCCGCTGGTGTCGCCGCGCACCGACAGCACGAACTCGCGGATGGTCCGGATGCGCACGGCGGGGTCGGCCTCGTCCAGCGGAGCGGGGAACCGCGCGCCGGTGAACCGGTTGCCGCCCTCCGGCGCGTCCTGGGCGCGCAGGCTGATCGGGATGCCCACGGCGAGCGTGCCGAGCGGGGAGCCGTGCCGCTGGTGGTAGCGGCGGAAGCCCCCGACCACCGCGGCGAGGAACCCGTCGTTGAGCGACCCGTCGGCCGCCTTCGCGCCGGCCTTGAGGTCGGCGAGCGGCACCTCGAGCACCTCCAGGTGCCAGTCGCCGCCGCGCGGGGTGAGCAGGGTGGAGCCGGGGCCGGGCGGGGTGAGGGTGCGTCCGGCCGAGGTCACCGACCCCAGCGCGGAGGTCACCGCGTCCCAGGGCCGGGCGCCGGCGGTCAGCGCCCCGACGCCGCGGCGCAGCACCGCGAGCGGGGCCGAGCGCGCCGTGCCGACCAGCTGCTCGGTGAGCAGCGCGGTGCGCGAGACGTCGTCGTCCGGGGTGGGGACCGGCGGCTCGGGGCGGGCGGGGTCGTGCTCGGCGGTGCGGCTGTGCAGCCGGCTCATCAGCTGCACCGCCCCCAACCCGTCGGTCGTGCTGTGGTGGGTCTTGACCACGTAGCCGGCCCGCCCGTCGGACAACCCCTCGACCAGCATCGCCTGCCACAGCGGGCGGTCGCGGTCCAGCGGCGCGGAGACGAACTCGCCGACGACGTCGAGCAGCTGCCGCATCGACCCCGGCTCCTCCAGCCGCACGCGCTGCACGTGCGCGTCGAGGTCGAGCCCGGGCACGGTCAGCCAGCGGGGCGCGCCGATGCCGAGCGCCGGCTCGACGACGCGCTGGCGCATCCGCGGCACCATCCGCGAGGCCCACTCGTGCGCGGCCCGCAGCCGCTCCCAGTCCGGCGCGGGGTCGAGCAGCTCGAGCAGCGCCACGTTGGCGCGCAGCCGCGGGTCGGCCACCTCGGCGCGCCACATCGCCGTCTCCAGCGGGTTCATCTCCGGCGCGCTGCCCCACGCCAGCGGCGGGGCGGGCACCGGGGGGCCGGCGTCGGCGGTCGGCTCCTCCGAGACGACGGGCCGCTCGGCCCGGCCCGACCAGTTGGCCAGGGTGCGCAGGTACCGGTCGTGCACCTCGGCGACCCGCTGGTCGATGTCCGCGACGGTCCACCCGTCGGTGGGGATCGGCGGCAGCACGCGCACCTGCACCACGCCGGGGTGGATCGTGGTGGCGCCGCGCCACATCAGCTCGCCGGTGTTGCGCAGCACGATCGGCACGATCGGGACGCCGGCCTGCATGGCGACGTGGAAGGCGCCCTTCTTGAACGGGCCGAGCGTCGGGGTGGCCGAGCGGGTGCCCTCGGGGGCGATGACCAGCGAGATGCCCTCGCGCAGCCGCTCGACGGCGGGCTCGAGCGCCTTGCGCGCCTGGGCCGGGTCGCCGCGGTCGACGAAGGCGACGTCGGCCAGCCGGAAGGCCAGCCCGAAGCCCGGCGTCCGCGCCAGCTCCTTCTTGGCCACGGCGGTGAAGCCGCCGCGCAGCAGCTTGGCGAGCACGAGGACGTCGAGCTGGCTCTGGTGGTTGAACAGGAAGACGGCGGGCCGGGTGGCCAGGTGCTCGGCGCCCTGGACGTCGAGCTTGACGCCGGCCAGCGCGCTGCCGAGTTCACCCGCGAGGGTGATGCCCAGGTCGACCGCCTCGCGGCGGGAGCCGCTGAGCGCGCCCACGGCCAGGCCGGTGGCGAAGCCGCCGAACATGCCGCCCACGCCGGCCACGGTGCGGGCGAGGTCGACGGGGGAGGCGCTGCCCCGGCGGCGGAAGCGGGCGATCGGCCAGGAGTTGTGCCGGGCCGCGGCGGCCAGCCCCCGGCCGGGGTTGAGCGCGCGGGCGCGGCCGACGGTGCGCAGGAACGGGACGTCCTCGTCGCCGTTGGAGTAGGCGTAGCTCTGCAGCAGGTCGATGCCGTGCTCCGCGGCGAAGGTGCGCACCGCCTCGGCCTTGCCCTTGCGCCACAGCAGCGGGCCCCCGGGGCGGCCGGTGCAGACGCCGTCGACGATCTCCACCGGCGAGACCAGCACGTGCTCGACGCCCAGCGCGCGGGCGGCCGGCTCCACCTGGAAGCGGGTGGCCGAGGAGGCCAGGACGACGGTGTGCCCGGCCTCCAGGTGGGCGGTGACCAGGCGCCACGCCTCCGGGTAGAGCGACCCGGCGATGCCCTGGACGAACAGCCGCTCGCCCAGCTCGGCCAGCTCGTCCTCGGTGCGGCCGGCCCAGGCGCGCATGCCGGCCACGGTGAACCGCTCGAAGTCCTCCTCGGTGGTGACCCCGCGCAGGCCGTTGAGCAGCAGCTCGCCCATCGCGGCCGGGGTCACGTGCAGCGAGCGCAGGTGGTGGCGGGCGAAGGCGGCCAGCGAGTAGCCGTCGATGACGGTGCCGTCGAAGTCGAAGAACGCCCCGACCCGCGGGCCGCGCGGCGCGGCCTCGACGTCGGCGATCAGCTGCTCCTCGGTCCAGACGCCCGACCGCGCCATCGCCGCCGCCTGCCGGCCCAGCCCGCCGCCGGTCGCCGTCCCCTGGTCGGCCGTCACGGCTCCACCCCCACGTTCTCCCGCCGCGCCGCGGCGTCCAACTCGTCGATCACTCCTACTCGGCTCACCACGTCCCGGACTTGAGCCGCCCACTCCTGCCGCCGGCGGGCCAGGTCCTCCCGGCCGGGGTCGACCAGGTCGAGGTTGGCGGCCAGCTGCAGGGCGCTGGCGAACAGCTCGCGGGACAGCGACTCCGGCCCGTGCAGCCGGCCCTGCAGCAGCATCTGCTGGCCGACCCCGCTGCACTCGGCGAGGAAGTCGGCCTGCACCACCGGCGTGCGCGGGTCGCGGGCGGCCAGCCGCTCGGCGACCACGAGCTGCGCGTCGACGAAGGACCGCAGCACCCGGTGGGCCAGCAGCAGGGGCGCGCGGCACAGCACCTCGCGGCCGTCGGCGGTCTCCCACTGGGGGTCCAGCAGTGCGAGCTCCTCGGCCAGCCGGTCGCGGTAGGCGTCGCGCTCGGGGAAGAAGAACTCGAACTTCAGCTGGTCGCGCAGCCGGAAGGCCTCCTCCCAGCGGTCGACCGGGTCGCGCAGCAGCACCAGCTCGGCGATGGCGCGGTCGACGACGTGGTGGATGGCGCTGTTGCGGTAGAACGCGGCCACCAGGTGCTGGCCGCGCTCGATGGCGTAGACCGGTTCCTCGCCGCCCTCGTAGGCGGTGACCACGCCCTGCTGGGCCAGCGCGGTGAGCACCCGCCGCACGCCGCCGCTGGTGCGCAGCGCCGCGCCGGAGTGCGGGCGGCCCTGCTCGGTGAGGTAGTCCAGCAGCGGCTCGAGCACCCGCTGCACCTGGGCCAGGGTCAGGGCCCGGTCGCGGACGCCGAGCAGCGCCAGGGTCACCAGCGCCGTCGCCGTGGCGGGGGTGACCGCGTTGATGCCGACGGCGACCTGGAAGGCCACCTTCTGCAGGGTCAGCCGGCGCGCGTCGGGGTCGGTGGGGTCGGCGCCGCTGCGCAGCGCGGCGGCCAGCGACAGGGGCTCGGCGAAGCCGACGTGCACCGTGCCCAGCGGCGTGCGCACCTGTTCGCGGATGTAGGAGGCCATCCACGACAGCCCCTCCCCGCGCTTGGCCGCCCCGCGCTGCTCGGCGGCCATGCTCGACACCTCGCGCAGCTGGTCGTAGGTGATCGAGACGGGGACGACGTAGACGTCGTCGACCCGGCCGCGCTCGACGGCGTCGGCCACGTAGCGCAGCAGCCCGTGGCGGGGCGGGCGCAGCTTGCCCGTCCGCGAGCGGCCGCCCTCCATGTACCACTCGAGGTTGAACCGCTTGGCCAGCAGGAACGCGAAGTACTCCCGGACGGCCAGCTTGTAGACCTGGTCGTCGCCGAAGCTGCGGCGGATGAACACCAGCCCGGCGCGCTTGGCCAGGGCCCCGACCGGCCAGAAGTCGAGGTTCTCCCCGCCGAGGACGTGGTTGCGGGGGAAGTCGTGCCGGGCCAGCACGTCGGCGAGCACCAGCGGGTCGACGTAGGACCGGTGGCTGGGCAGGAACACCAGCGGGTGGCGCCGGTTGAGCTCGCGCAGGTCGTCGAGCCGGGCGGTGTCGGCCTGCACGTCCCAGGCGCGGGCGTGCACCGGCCGCAGCAGGCCGGTGAACACCTCGACGGCGACCGGGTCCATGGCGGCGGCCAGGCCGCCCAGGTCCTCGACCGCCTCGGCGAGCACCTCCTCCTCCGGCCGGTCGAGCTGCGCGGCGAGGGCGGCGATCTCGCGGCGGAAGTCGGGGTCGTGCTCGATCGCCTCGACGACCTGGCGCGGCACCTTGGCCCGGTCGCCGACCACCGAGCGCTCGGCCCGGTCGAGGGCCAGCGCGGCCTGGTGGGCGACGAACCCGGCCAGCGAGCCGCTGCCGTCCCACCGGCTGGTCAGCTCCGCCACGGTGGCCGGCTCGGCGACCACCACGCGGGCCCGCTCGGGGTCGCGGCGCAGCGCGGCGGCCTGCAGCGGCGCCGGCGGCCGGCGCCGCAGCGAGGGCCGGGCGTCGTGCAGCCGCCCGCGCGCCGACCGGCCCGGGCGGGGCGCGGGAGCCCGGCGGGGCGCCCAGGCCACCCGGACCGCCGTCACCACGGTGTCGGGAGAGGCGGTCGCCAGCGGCCCGGCCAGGGCGGTGCCGCTCAGCGGCAGCACGGTGACGCCGTCGCCGTCCGGCAGCGCCTCGGCCACCAGCCGGCGCTCCACCTCGCTGCCGACGTCGGTCAGCACGATGCGGGGGACGGCGGTGTCCACCACCTCGGTCATGCGCACCTCTCTCGGGACGGGTCCGGCGGGGTCGCCGCGGCGCGGGCGCGGGACGGCGGCGAGGGCAGCCTGCCCTCCCGCGACCGGCCGCGGTAGCCCCGGGTCACCTCGAGCGGAGCGTGGCGCGCAGCGCCTCCAGGCCGCTGTAGCGCGGGGTCCAGCCCAGCTCCTCGCGGGCCTTGGTGGTGTCCATGATCGCCGGGTGGCTGGCGGCCTCCACCCACTCGGCCACCGGCGGCAGGAACGGCAGCCTCGACACCGCGCGCGCGGCGAACTGCGCCGGGCCGGGCGGCAGCGGCAGCGGCAGCGCGCCGTACTCGCGGGCGACGTCGGCGACCGTGAGCACGCCGTCGCCGGCGATGTTGTAGGCCCCGGGCGGGCCGGCCGCCACGACGCACCGCAGCAGCGCCTGGCCGACGTCGTCCTCGTGGATCACCTGCAGCGGCAGGGCCGGCACCGCGACCGGCACCGGGACCGGCAGCCGCCGGGTGCTCTGCTCGGCCAGCCACCGCCCGAGCGGGGCCAGCGGGCCGGGCAGCAGGTCCTTGGCGCCCACGGTGTGCGGGCCGAGCACCACCGGCGGGCGCAGCAGGTACAGCGCGATCTCCGGGTGGGCCTGCGCCTCGGTGTGCAGCAGCTGCTCGAGCTCCGCCTTCTCCTGGGCGTAGAAGAGCCGGGACGCCGGGCGCACCGGCCACTCCTCGGTCATGCCGACCGGGTTGTCCGGGTGGAAGCCGTAGGCGGCGAGCGAGGAGGCGTAGACGAACCGGCGGGCGCCCGCCGCGGCGGCGGCGCGGAAGGCGTTGAGCGTGCCGTCGACGTTGATCGCCCGGGTGGTGTCGCGCGAGGCGTTGCCGGTGATGAGGAACGCCAGGTGCACCACGACGTCGGCCCCGGCGAAGGCCTCCCGCAGGGCGTCGGCGTCGCGGACGTCGCCGCGCCGGTAGCTCATCTTCGTCCAGCCGCGGGCGGCCGGGTCGAAGGGCCGGCGGGCGATGCCGACGACGCGGCCGATGCGCTCGTCGGCCTGCAGCAGCGGCACCAGGCCCTCGCCGAAGGTGCCGGTGGGGCCGGTGACGGCGACGGTCAGGTCGGTCTCGGGGGCGGTCACCCGGGTTCCGCTACCCGGCGTCCCGCGCGGTGAACCCGGTCCGCGCGCGGGACGCCGGGCCGGTCACCGTGCGGCGGCCGCGGGCTGCTCGGCGGCCAGCGCGACGAGCTCGTCGACGCCGCGGCGGATGCCCTCGGAGAGCACGTCGACGTCGGGGAAGGCGTCGAAGTCGGCGTTGATCCCGAAGGTCATCGAGTTCAGGTAGCTGAAGATGCCGATCGAGATGCGGGTGCCGCCGGCGATGGGCACGTAGGGGTGCGCCGACACCATCCGCCTGCCGAGCAGGTACAGCGGCACCCGCGGACCGGGCACGTTGGTGGTCACCGCCTGGCACCACGTCTGGCCGGCCTGCATCGAGGCGCGAACGCCGAGAGCGAGCATCGTCGGGGCCATGAAGTCGCCCATCGCGATGATCGAGCGGGCGTCGACGGCCTGCATGGTCCGCTTGTGCTCGTCCATCTGCCGGCGGATGGCGGCGAGCCGCTCCCGGGCGTCGGGCACGCCCACCGGCAGGTCGACGAAGACCGCCGTCACCCGGTTGTCCAGGGAGCCGCGCTCGCCCTCCTGGCGCACCGAGATGGGCACCATCGTGCGGACGACGGTGTCGGCGCCCAGCGCGCCGCGGCCCTTGAGCAGGTCGCGGAAACCGCGGGTGATCGCGGTGAGGACGACGTCGTTGACCGTGCCGCCGAGCGCGGTGCGGGCGGCCTTGAACTCGGCGAACTCCGCGTCGGCCCAGGCCCACCGCCGGTGTGGCCCGATCGGGCCGGTGAGCGTGCGGGCCGTCGGGGTGAGCGCCTGCCGGGCCAGCGCCGGCAGCGCGGAGGCGGCCGCCCGGGCGCTGCTGACCAGGCCCTTCGCGCCGCCGGTGACCGCGGCCGGGCCGGCGGTGAGCTGGCGCAGCGGTGCGGTGACGCTCTCGGTGAGCGCGCCGGCGACCAGGCC
Source organism: Geodermatophilus tzadiensis (assembly GCF_003002915.1). GTDB lineage: Bacteria > Actinomycetota > Actinomycetes > Mycobacteriales > Geodermatophilaceae > Geodermatophilus > Geodermatophilus tzadiensis. Next base: position 47,881 of record NZ_PVTG01000014.1, read on the forward strand.
CACGCCCGAGGGGCTGCGCTGCGGCGTCCAGTCGCGGGGCGTGCCGTGCTCGGCGTCGGGGTCGAGGTCGAACATGACCTGCATCAGGTCGGTGCCGGCGATGCCGTCGACCATGCAGTGGTGGACCTTGGAGATGATCGCCCAGCGGTCGTCCTCCAGGCCCTCGACCAGCCAGACCTCCCACAGCGGCTTGGCCATGTCCAGCCGCTGGCCGAGCACCCGGCCGGCCAGGTTGCGCAGCTGCTCGGGGCCGCCGGGCCTCGGCACCGCGGTGTGCCGCACGTGGTAGAGGATCTGGAAGTGCGGGTCGTCGACCCACACCGGCCGGCCGAGGTCCAGCGGCACCCGCCGGACGCGCTGCCGGTAGCGCGGGACGAGGGGCATCTTGCTCAGCAGCAGCCGCACCAGGTCGCCGTAGGAGGGGGGCGGTCCCTCGAACACGGCCACGGAGCCCACGTGCAGCGGGGCGTCCTCGCTCTCGGCGTAGTAGAAGCCGGCATCGGTCGCGCTCAGGCGGTCCACGGTCGCTCCTCGATGGTCGGGACGGTGCCGTCCGGTGGCGTGACCAGCGGACCGGTCACCGCACGCACGGTCGTGTGGTGCCGGACACGCTAGGCGTGCCGCTGCTCACCCCGCCTGCCGGGCGGCGTCCGGGCCGGCGGCCTCCACCCGGTCGAGCAGGTCCAGCAGCGCGCGGTCGACGACGGCGGTGCGGGTGAGGTTCACGCTGTGCCCGGCGCCGGGGACGACGACCAGCTCGGCGCCGTCGCCGATCAGCTCGGCCAACCGCCGGCCGTGCGCGGCCGGGGTCAGCCGGTCGTACTCGGCGGCGACGACGGTGACCGGCACCCGGCCCAGCACCGGCAGCGACGCGGTCTCGTCGTGGTCGAGGAAGGTGCCGTAGAAGGCCATGGTGATCGGCAGCGGCGTCTCCTCGAGCATGTCCTGCACCAGCCGCACGGCCTCCGGGGTGGCGTCGTCCCGGCCGAACAGGTAGCGGCGCATGTAGTGACGGCCGATGCGGGTGCCGCGGCGCCGGAACCGCTCCAGGGTCGGCGCGAGCAGCCGCAGCCACCACAGGTACAGCGGCAGCAGCCGGAGCCGGCGCATCAGCCCGACCACGGTGCCCAGCAGCCCGGAGGCGACCAGCCCGCCGGCCGAGGTGGCCAGCAGGAAGGCGCCGACCACGCGGCTGCCGAACAGCTCCGGCCGCTGCCGGGCCAGCGCCATGACCGTCATGCCACCCATCGAGTGGCCGGCCAGCACCACCGGTCCGCGGGGGACGACGGCGTCGAGCACCTGGGCCAGGTCGCGGCCGGTGCGGTCGATGGTCGCGCTCCTCGGGTCCGCCCAGCCCGAGCGGCCGTGCCCGCGCTGGTCCCACAGCACCACGCGGGCGCGGTCGCGGACGGCGTCGCGCTGCAGGTCCCACTCGCCGAGCCGGGCGGTGAAGCCGTGGCTGAACACGACGGTGAGCGGCGCGTCGGCGCGGCCGTCGACCTCGACGTGCAGGTCGACGCCGTCGTCGGTGCGCACGGTGCGTGAGCCGGGCGGCGGCGGACCGGGCTGGCGGGGGACGGGGGAGGCGTTGCCGGGGGCGGTGGGCACCGGTCCATGACAGCGCAGGCCCGGGACCCCGGCGACTCCGCGCGGTGGAGGACGGGTCAGCCGCCCGGCGCCGCGGCCTCCGGGCGGCGGCCGGGCGCGGCGTCGCGGACCAGCCGGCGGGCGGCGTCGACCTCGCGGGCGACCGGGGCGAGCACGCCGTCGGCGAGGATCTCGGCGTCGTCGGGCGGCCGGTGCGCCCGGACGTCGTCCTCCAGCTCGCACAGCGCCCTGCGCAGCACCGCCACCTGCGCGGGGTCGGGCGCCGGCTTCCCGCCGCCGACGGCGATGACCGCCTCGGTGACCGCGTCCGCCGTCCGCTCCAGCTGCACGATCACCGGCCACCACGCGGCGGCGCGGGTGCTGATCGGTGGCGGCTCGGCCAGCCGCCGCTGCAGCTGGGTGTGCAGCTCGGTCAGCGCGCGGTAGGCGCGCCGCCGGGCCCGCCGCCGCAGCGTCGGGTCGTCGCCGAACGCGGCGTCGACGAACCCGTCGAGGGCGAGCACCGCGGCGCGCAGCGCCTCGTCCAGCGGCGCGCGCCAGGTCTGCGGCCACAGCAGGTAGCCGGCGACCAGCACGATGGCGCAGCCGATGAGGGTGTCCACCAGCCGCGCGCCCACCAGCCCCGGGCCGCCGGGGACGGCGAGGTCGAGCAGCAGGATGATCACCGGCGTCTGGAAGACGGAGAACAGGCCGAAGTTCGCCCCGCGCGCCCACGGCAGCAGCCCCGCGGCGACGGCCATGGCGACGACGACCCAGCCGTTGCGCGGCAGGACCGACAGCAGCACCGAGCCGATGAGGACGCCGAGCAGCGTGCCGGCGCCGCGCTGCACGGCGCGGGTGAACACCGACCCGAAGTCGGGCTTGAGCACGATCGCGACGGTGAGCAGCACCCAGTAGGGCCGCTCGATGGGCAGCAGCTGCCGGGCGACCTCGGCGATCGACATGCACAGGACCAGCCGGACGGCGAAGTCGCGGGTGTCGGGGCTGCCGAGGGTGCGGTCGGCGAGGTCGCGCAGCCGCTCGCGCCAGGGCGGCCGCGCCGGCGCGACCGCGGCGCCGGCGCGCTCCTCGGGGTCGCCGACGACGGTCCAGGCCAGCCGCACGCCGTGGCGCACCGCGCGGCGGACGGCGGGCCCCTCCTCCAGCGCGGGCGGCCGCTCGGCGGGCAGTGCGCGGGTGCCGGTGACCGCGGCGGCCAGCGCGTGCACCGCCGTCACGTCGTGCGGGTCGGCCTGCACGCCGGTGCGGGCTGCGGCCACGGTGGCCTCGACGAGCGGGGCGGCGGCGTTGAGCACCCCGGCCAGCTCGGCGAGCTCCCGGTTGCGGCCGGCGGCGAGGCTGCGGGTGCGGATCACCCGGTCGTAGGCGGCGTTGAGGGCGGTGGTCAGGTCGCGTCGGGCGTCGTCGGTGCGCTCGGTCCCGACGGCGGTGAGCAGACCGGCGAGGCGGGTGAACACCGTGGCGACCGAGGCGCGGTCGGGGTCGCTGGGCTCCGTGGCGGCCTGCACGAGGGTGGCGAGCGTGGCCCACGCCGCGCCGGCGAAGAAGAACGCCACCTCGGCGGCCTGCGACAGCGGGGTGACCAGTCCCGACGCCAGCGCCGTGTAGACGAGCAGCTGCAGCGCGCCCAGCGACATGGCCGAGTTCACCGCGCTGATGACGGCGGCCGCGGCCGACAGCGCGGCGACCACCAGCACCGGCAGCCAGCCGCCGCCGGCGGCGTACTGCCCGGCGACCAGGCCGACCGCGCCCAGACCGACCGCGGCGGCCGTGCGGCGCAGCCGCTCGCGCAACGGCCCCGCCTGGGGTGCGAGGGTCGCGGCGAGCGCCCCGGTGGTGGCGAAGACGCCGGCACCCAGCGCGCTGGAGCCGCCGAGGACCAGGGCGACGGCCAGCGGCGCGGGCACCGCGACGGCGAACCGGGCGACGTCGCGCCACGGGATCGGCGGGGGAGTGGTGCGGACCAGCTCCTCGAGCCACGCCGGCGCCCGCAGGGCCCTCTCCGCCACGCTCCCGAGCCTGCCACCCGGGCTGCGGGGCGGCCGCGACGATCAGGTCACCTGGTCATCGCGTGTCCGACCCGACGGTGGGCGGTGGGGTCGGACGCGCTGCGGTGAGGGAGGACGTGCCGCGGTGGCGGTCCGGTCGGCGTATCAGGCGACGAGGGAGCGGCCTCTGGTCGGTCAGGAGCCGCCCCGGGGAGGGCCGGCGCGACCGGGAGGTACCGATGACCGTTCCCACCGGCGGCGAGGACGGCACCGCCGTCGTCATCGGCGCGAGCATGGCCGGCCTGCTGGCGGCCCGCGTCCTCGCCGAGCACGTCGGCCGGGTCGTGGTGCTCGACCGCGACACCCTGCCCGAGGACGCCGTCGCGCGCGGCGGCGCCCCGCAGTCCGCGCACGCGCACGGGTTGCTCGCGCGCGGCCGCCGGGCCCTGGAGGAGCTGCTGCCGGGACTGACCGCGGACCTCGTCGCGCGGGGTGCTGTCCCCGGCGACATGCAGGCGGACTTCCGCTGGATCAGCCAGGGCCTGCCGATGGCCGCGGCCACGTCGGGGCTCGAGGGCCTGATGGTGAGCCGGCCGCTGCTCGAGCGGGAGGTGCGCCGCCGTGTCCTGGCCGACCCGCGGATCGGTGTCCGTGAGCGGGTCGACGTCCGGTCCCTGGTGCACGACGCCTCGGGCCGGGTGACCGGCGTCGCGGGGCTGGACCGGGACGATCCCGGCGGCGACGGGCTCCGCCGGTGGGACGCCGACCTCGTCGTCGACGCCTCCGGACGGCAGTCCAGCGCGCCGGAGTGGCTGGCCGCGTCGGGCTTCGAGCCGCCGGAGGAGGAGCGGGTCGAGGTGGACGTCGCCTACGCCACGCGCCTCTACCGCCGCGAGCCCGGCCATCTCGACGGGGCCCTCGGGATCGCCCTGGCCGGCACGCCGGACAACCCGCGGGGCGGCGTCCTGCTCGCCCAGGAGGGGGACCGCTGGATCTGCGGGCTCGGCGGGATCCTGGGGGACCGGCCGCCGCTGGACCCCGCCGGGTTCGAGGCCTACGCGGCGAGCCTGCCCTCGCCGGCGCTGTACGAGGTCATCCGCTCCGCCGTGCCGCTCGGCGAGCCACGGCGCTTCCGGTTCCCCGCGTCGGTGCGCCGGCGCTACGAGCGGCTGGCGCGGTCGCCGCGGGGGCTGCTGGTCACCGGCGACGCCGTCTGCAGCTTCAACCCCGTGTACGGGCAGGGGATGGCCGTGGCCGCGCTGGAGGCGCTCGCACTGCGCGACGTCCTCCGCGGTGGACTGGACCGGCCCTCGCTGGCCCAGGAGTTCTGGCGGGCGTGCGCGCCGGTCGTCGACGTCCCGTGGCAGATCGCGGCCGGCGGGGACCGGCGCTTCCCCGGCGTCCCCGGGCCGGTGGACCGGCGCACGCGGCTGCTCAACGGCTACGTCGCCCGGGTGCAGCGCGCGGCCGCCGTCGACCCCGCGGTCGGGACGGCGTTCCTGCGGGTGGCCAACCTCGAGGCGCCGCCGCCCAGTCTGATGGCGCCGTCGGTGCTGGTCCGCGTCGTGCGCGCGTCGCGTCGCGTGCCGGCGGTGCCCCGGGTGCCGGCGGCCGCGACGATCAGGTCACCTGATCGTCGCGTGTCCGACCCGACGGTGGGCGGTGAGGTCGGACGCGCTGCGGTGAGGTCGGACGCGCTGCGGTGAGGTCGGACGCGCTGCGGTGAGGTCGGAGCCTGGGTGTGCGGCGCCCGCCCACGGGGTGTGCACGCAGCGCGGACCAGGTGCCGCGAGATCCGCGCTGGGTGCACGAGGCGTCGACCGGGCAGCTGTCACCGCAGGGGATCGGGCAGCCGCTGGTCGAGGGCGCGGCGGCCGCGGCAGCATGACGGCGTGGACGAGACCGTGCGGGACGCCGAGCCGGCCGACCTCGCCCGCCTGCCCGAGGTCGAGGCCGCCGCCGATGCGCTCTTCGCACCGCTCGGCACCACCGACCTGCCGCCGCCGCAGACGCCGGAGCAGCGGGCCGCCGCCTGGCGGGTCCTGGTGGCCGGGCGCCCGGTCGCCGGGTTCGCCGTCCTCGAGCGGGTCGACGGCGACGTGCACCTCGAGCAGCTCTCGGTGCACCCCTCGGCCGGCCGGCGGGGCCTGGGGACGGCGCTGCTGGCTGCCGCCGTCGACGTCGCCCGCGCGAGCGGTGCGCGGCGTCTCACGCTGACCACCTACGCCGACGTGCCGTGGAACGGCCCCTGGTACGCCGCCCGCGGGTTCGCCGAGCTCGCCGACCCGGGTCCGGAGCTGGCGGCCCTGGTCGCGCACGAGGCGGCCCTGGGGCTGACGGCGCACGGCCGGCGCGTGGTGATGGCGCGGGCCACCTAGGGTCGGCGGCCGTGACCGCCACCCTCGGCGAGGTCGTCGCCGCCCTCGAGGCCCGCTACGACCCGGCGCTGGCCGAGAGCTGGGACGCCGTCGGGCTGGTGTGCGGCGACCCCGCCGATCCGGTGGAGCGCGTGCTCGTCGCCGTCGACCCGGTCGCCGCCGTCGTCGACGAGGCGGTCGAGCGCGGCGCCGGCCTGCTGGTGACCCACCACCCGCTGTTCCTCACCCCGGTGCACGGCGTGCCCGCCGACGACCCGAAGGGGCGGCTGGTGCACCGGCTGGTCCGCGCGGGCTGTGGGCTCTTCGTCGCGCACACCAACGCCGACCGGGCCGCGGAGGTGGGCGTCAACGACGCGCTGGCCGCCGTCCTCGGCCTGCAGGCCACCCGGCCGCTGGAGCCGGTCGCCCCCGGCTCGCGGCAGGGGCTGGGCCGGGTCGGCACGCTGGCCGAGCCGACGACGCTGGCCGCCTTCGCCGCGCACGCCGCGGCCGTGCTGCCCGCCACGGCGGGCGGCGTCCGGGCCGCCGGCGACCCCGACCGGCCGGTGCGCACGGTGGCCGTCTGCGGCGGCAGCGGCGGCTCGCTGCTGCCCGCGGCGGCGGCGGCCGGCGCCGACGTCCTCCTGACGAGTGACCTGCGCCACCACCCGGTGTCCGAGGCGCTCGAGGACGGGGGTCCGGCACTGTGTGACGTGGCACACTTCGCCACCGAGTGGCCCTGGGTGCCGGTGGCGGCGAAGGTGCTGGTCACCGACCTGTCCGGCAGGGTCGACGCGGCCGTCTCGCGACGGCGCACCGACCCCTGGACCGTGCACACCGGGAGGAACGGGGAGCCGGCCGCGCACGCGGCGGGCTGAGGTCCGGGGTGCGGCCCCGGGAGGAGGAGGCCGGCGATGGCCAGCTCATCGAGACCACCCGTGGACGGGCCGGCGCGGGGCGGGACGCCCGTGCGCAGCGACCGCAGTCCCTGGAACTGGTTGCTGCTCGTGCCGATCGTGGTGCCGCTGATCGTGCCGCTCTACAACCACGTCGAGCCGACGCTGTTCGGCTGGCCGCTGTTCTACTGGCTGCAGCTGGCCTTCGTCGCCCTCGGCGTGCTGACCACCGTCCTCGTGTACCGGGCGACCCGTCGCTCCCCGCAGGAGCGGGCCGCCGCCCGCGCCGCCGTCGAGCGCGACGGCGCCCGACCCACCTCCACCCGAGACCAGGAGCGCTGAGCCGTGGACGGGGTCAACGTCGTCGAGCTGACGATCGTCATCGTGCTGTTCCTCGTCGTCACCGTGATGGGGTTCGTCGCCTCCCGCTGGCGGCGCGCGGAGAGCCTCATGCACCTCGACGAGTGGGGCCTGGGCGGCCGCAGCTTCGGCACCTGGATCACCTGGTTCCTGCTCGGCGGTGACCTGTACACCGCCTACACCTTCGTCGCCGTGCCGGCGCTGATGTTCGGTGCCGGTGCGGCCGGGTTCTTCGCCGTCCCCTACACGGTCGTGATCTACCCGCTGGTGTTCCTCGTGGTGATCCGGCTGTGGTCGGTCAGCCACGTGCGCGGGTTCGTCACGCCGGCCGACTTCGTCCGCGCCCGGTTCGACTCGCCGGGGATGGCGCTGCTGGTCGCGCTCACCGGCATCGTCGCGACGATGCCCTACATCGCCCTCCAGCTGGTGGGCATCGAGGCGATCCTCAAGGCGATGGGTGTCGAGGGCGAGCTGCCGCTCATCGTCGCGTTCGTCATCCTGGCGCTCTACACCTACAACTCGGGGCTGCGGGCGCCGGCGCTCATCGCGTTCGTCAAGGACACGCTGATCTACCTGACGATCATCGTCGCGGTGATCGTCATCCCGACGAAGCTGGGTGGCTGGGACGCGATCTTCGGTGCGGCCGAGGAGAAGTTCTCCGCCGGCACCGGGGCCGGTGTCCTGCTCCCGGCCACCGGCCAGCTGGGTTACGCGACGCTGGCGCTGGGGTCGGCGCTCGCGCTCTTCCTCTACCCGCACTCGATCACCGGCGTGCTCGCCGCCAGCAACCGCGACGTGCTCAAGCGCAACATGAGCGCGCTGCCGGTCTACAGCCTCGCGCTGGGGTTCATCGCGCTGCTGGGCTTCATGGCGATCGCCGCGGGCGTCACGCCGATCGGCGAGGACGGCAACACGATCGTCCCGGTCCTGTTCCAGGAGATGTTCCCGAGCTGGTTCGCCGGCATCGCCTTCGCCGCCATCGGCATCGGCGCGCTGGTGCCCGCGGCGATCATGTCCATCGCGGCGGCCAACCTGTTCACCCGCAACATCTACAAGGAGTTCCTCAAGCGGGACGCGACCCCGCGGCAGGAGGCCCAGGTCGCCAAGATCACCTCGCTGGTGGTCAAGGTCGGCGCAGTGGCGGCGATCCTGTTCATCGACCCGCAGTTCTCCATCGACCTGCAGCTGATCGGCGGCGTGATCATCCTGCAGACGCTGCCGGCGGTCGCGCTGGGCCTCTACACGCGGTGGCTGCACCGCGGTGCGCTCATCGCCGGCTGGGTGGCCGGGATGGCCGCCGGCCTGCTGATGCTCTACAACGTCCAGCGGCTCGGGCCGGACGGCAGCGTCGTCCGGGAGCACTTCGGCGGGTCGTCGTTCGCGCTGGCCAAGCTCGGCCTGGACGTGCAGTCCAGCGTCTACGCCGGCTTCCTGGCGCTGCTGGTCAACCTCGTCGTCACCGTGCTGGTGACCGTGGCGCTGCGCGCGGCGAAGGTGCCCGACGGCGTCGACGGGACGGCGGAGGCCGACTACACCGCCGAGCGCGAGGACCCGACCTTCCGCGACCTGCCCGACCCGCTGGAGTCCGCCCCGCCGGGGACGGGCGGGGCGGCGCGCAGCCGGGGGTGAGCAGCGCGTCCCGGTAGGTTGAGCGGGTGAAGGCCGACCACTTCGAGCAGCAGAAGCTGCTGGCCCTGGCCGACGAGGACGTCGCGCTCACCCAGCTCTCCCACCGGCGGCGCACGCTGCCCGAGGTCGCCGCGGTCGAGGCCGCGGCGGAGGCCGAGCGCACCTTCGCCGAGGCGGTGGTCCGCGCCGAGACCGAGGTGCGCGACCTCGACCGCGAGCAGAAGCGGCTCGAGGCCGACGTCGACACCGTCCGGCAGCGGGCGGCGCGCGACCAGTCGCGCATCGACTCCGGCGCGGCCACGCCGAAGGAGATCACCTCGCTGCAGTCGGAGCTGCAGTCGCTGGCGCGGCGGCAGTCCGACCTCGAGGACCAGGTGCTCGAGCTGATGGAGCGCCGGGAGACCGCCGACGCCGCACTGGTGGCCGCGCAGGAGGGCCGGGCCTCGGCCGTCGCCGACCGGGAGCGCGCCGAGCAGCTGCGCGACGACGCCCTGGCCGACGTCGCCGACTCGACCGCGCGGCACGAGGCCACGCGGGCCGAGGTCGCCGGCGGGGTCTCCGACGCGCTGCTGTCGCTGTACGACCGGATCCGCACGCAGACCGGCACCACGGGCGCGGCGGTGCTCAAGGCCCGCCAGTGCCAGGGCTGCCGCATCGAGCTCAACGGCCGCGAGCTCGCCGCGGTGCGCAACGCCGACCCGCACGAGGTGGTGCGCTGCGAGAACTGCGGCCGGATCCTGGTCCGCACCGCCGAGTCCGGGCTGTGAGCGGCCGACGGCTGGTCGTCGAGGCGGACGGCGGGTCGCGGGGCAACCCGGGCCCGGCCGGCTACGGCGCCCTGGTGCGCGACGCCGCCACCGGGCGGGTGCTCGCCGAGCGCGCCGCCTCGGTGGGCCGGGCGACCAACAACGTCGCCGAGTACGGCGGGCTGGTCGCCGGGCTGCAGGCCGCCCTCGACCTCGACGCCGGCGCCGACGTCGAGGTGCGGATGGACTCCAAGCTCGTCGTCGAGCAGATGTCGGGCCGCTGGAAGGTCAAGCACCCCGACATGCAGAAGCTCGCGCTGCAGGCCCGCGACCTCGCCCGGCAGCTGGGCAGCGTCCGCTACACATGGGTGCCGCGCGCGCAGAACGGTGCCGCCGACGCGCTGGCCAACAGCGCGATGGACGGGAAGCCGGTCCACCGGGACGTCGCCGCCGAGCCGAGCACCAGGGCCGACGACGTCCAGCCGGCGCCGGAGCGCGCGCCCGCGGTGACCACCGTGACGCACCTGCTGCGGCACGGGCAGACCGAGCACACCCCCGAGCGCCGGTTCAGCGGCCGCAACGACCTGCCGCTGTCGGCCGTGGGGCGCGCCGAGGCGGAGGCGGCCGCCGAGCGCGCTGCCGGGCTGGGCGTCGAGGTCGTCGTCGCCTCGCCGCTGCGCCGCACGCGGGAGACCGCCGAGATCGTCGCCGCCCGCCTCGGCCTGCCGGTGACCGTCGACGACGACCTGGTCGAGATGGACTTCGGCGACCTCGAGGGGCTCACCGCCGACGAGGCCCGCGCCCAGCACCCACTCGCCGCCCGCCGCGTCCTCACCGAGGTCGACGTCCCGGCGCCGAACGGCGAGTCGGTCGCCGACGTCAGCCGCCGGGTGGCCCGGGCCCGGGCGCGGGTGCTGCGCGAGCACCGCGGGCGCACGGTGCTGCTGGTCAGCCACGTCACGCCGATCAAGCTGCTGCTGGCGGCCGGCCTCGACGTCGACGACGCCGTCGTCCACCGGCTGTTCCTGGGCGCGGCGTCGCTGTCGACGGTCGCCTGGTCCAGCGACGGCCGGCACTCCGTCCGCCTGGTGAACGACACCGCGCACCTGCGCTGACCCCGCCCGCCCGCGACCGATGAGGCGCGGGTGCCGGGCCGGTCTGCCCTGCCACGGACCCAGGTGAAGGGAGCGCGGCGATGGGCCGGGTGGTGCTGTTCGCGGCGGTGTCGGTGGACGGGTACGTCGCCCGGGACGACGACCTGCCCGGGCCGCTGTTCGACTGGTACGGCAACGGCGACGTCGAGCTGACCTTCAGCGACCCCGACCGGCCGTTCCGCGTGACGCCGCCGACGACGGAGTTCCTGACCGGCCTGGCGACGCGGGTGGGCGCCATGGTGTGCGGGCGCCGGCTGTTCGACATCACCGGCGGCTGGGCGGGCGTGCCGCCGAACGGCGAGCACGTCGTCGTGGTCACCCACCGGCCGGCCGACGACTGGCCGCACGCGGGCACGGCGCCCTTCACCTTCGCGCCCGACGTGCCGGCCGGGGTCGCGCGGGCCAGGGAGCTGGCCGGCGACCGGGACGTCACGGTCAGCGCCGGGGACGTCGGCGGGCAGGCACTGCGCGCGGGCCTGGTCGACCGGGTCGTGCTCGCGCTGGTCCCGGTCGTGCTGGGCTCGGGGCGGCCCTACTTCGGCACCGGCGGGCCGCCGGAGATCGCGTTCGAGGACCCGCAGGTCGTGCAGGGCAGCCGGGTGACCCACCTGGTCTACGACGTGCGGCGCTGAGCGGGAAGCGCGCCGGGCGCGGACGGGTTGCACCGGACACCCCCGCACCGCCCGCGCCGGCGAGGCGGGGACGATGAGCCCCCCGCACTCCGAGGAGCCCCGTGACCGCCACCATCGCGCCCGCCACCCCCACCGTCGCCGGCGACGAGCGCACCCTGTCGCCCGCCGAGTACGAGAGCTGGGCGGCGGAGGTCCGCCGGCTCGCCGACGAGCGCGGTGCGGTGGTGCTCGCGCACAACTACCAGGTGCCCGAGATCCAGGACGTCGCGCACTTCACCGGCGACTCGCTGTACCTGTCGCGGGTCGCGGCGCAGACCGACGCCCGCGAGATCGTCTTCTGCGGCGTCCACTTCATGGCCGAGACGGCGAAGATCCTCTCGCCGGACAAGACCGTGCTGCTGCCCGACCACGACGCCGGCTGCTCGCTGGCCGACTCGATCACCGCCGAGCAGCTGCGCGAGTGGAAGGCCGAGCACCCCGGCGCCGTCGTCGTCAGCTACGTCAACACCACGGCCGCGGTGAAGGCCGAGACCGACGTCTGCTGCACGTCGTCCAACGCCGCCGACGTCGTCCGGTCGATCCCGGCGGACCGCGAGATCCTGTTCTGCCCCGACCAGTTCCTCGGCGCGCACGTCAAGCGGGTCACCGGGCGGTCGGACGTCCACGTGTGGGCGGGGGAGTGCCACGTGCACGCCGGCATCAGCCCGGCCGACGTCCGCGCGCAGGTCGCCGCCCACCCGGACGCGGAGATCCTCGTGCACCCCGAGTGCGGCTGCACCACCTCGGTGCTCGACCTGGTCAGCCACGGCGACCTGCCGGCCGAGCGCACCCGGGTGCTGTCCACCGGCGGCATGGTCGAGCAGGCCGCGACGACGACGGCCGGGCAGGTGCTGGTGGCCACCGAGGTCGGCATCCTGCACCAGCTGCGGGCGCTCAACAGCGGGACGGACTTCATCCCGATGAACAGCCGCGCGGCCTGCCGCTACATGAAGATGATCACCCCGGCCAAGCTGCTGCACACCCTGCGCACCGGCGAGGGCGCGGTCGACGTCGACCCGGAGACCGCGGCCCGTGCGCGCCGCGCCGTCGAGGCGATGATCGCCATCGGCGAGCCCGGCCGCGGTGGGGAGTGACGGACCGCCTCCCCCCCACGCCTGGCGGGCTCAGCGCAGGACGTCGGCGGAGATGTCGGCGACGATCGCGCGGAAGGTCCGGGTGTCCACCTCGTCGTCGGTGGTGACGCGGACGATGTCGGACACCTGCTGAGGGGTCGTGGGCCGCACGGCCGCGGCACGGGCGGCGGCGATGAGGTGGAGCTGCTGGACGCGGGCGGGGTCGTTGCGCATGCCGTGACGCTAGGCACACCGGCTCGTCGTCCCCGGGCGCACACGCGCGTCCGGGGCACCGGGTGGACCCCTCCGTCACACCCGTCCCGCGAGGGCGTGTCGTCCCGTCCGGTCAGATCCGGGTGAACAGGTAGACCGACACCGCGACGCCGAAGGTCACGATGAGCACCCGCAGCGGGGTCGCGGGGATGCGGGTGGCCACCCGGGCGCCGAGGAAGCCGCCGACCAGGCTGGCCGGGGCGGCCACCGCGACGACCGCCCACGCCACCGGCCCGAACAGGCCGAAGACGACGAGCGTGACGGTCGCCGTCACCGCGGACAGCGCCGACTTGAGCGCGTTGGCCAGCGGCAGCCGGTGCAGCGCCGTGCCGAGGACGCCGACCAGGATGACGCCGAGCGCCCCGCCGAAGTAGCCGCCGTAGACGGTGGCGAGGAACAGCGCCAGGTAGAGCCACCACGGATCGCGGGCGGCGCCGTCGTCCCGGTCGCGCAGCCGGCGGGTGAGCAGCGGCTGCAGCGCGAGCAGCAGGCTGGCCAGCAGCACCAGCACGGGGACGACGACGTCGAAGGCCTCGCTCGGCGTCGTCAGCAGAAGGACGCTGCCCGCCGTGCCCCCGAGCACCGAGACCAGGCCGAGGCGGACCATCCGCCCGCGCTGGCCGGCGTACTCGCGGCGGAAGCCCAGCATCCCGCCGAGGTAGCCGGGCCACTGGGCGACGGAGTTGGTGACGTTGGCCGCGACCGTGCCCAGCCCGAGCGCGACCAGGGTGGGGAACAGGATCAGCGACCCGCCACCGGCGATCGAGTTGATCGCGCCGGCACCCAGGGCCACCGCTGCGGCGATGAGCAGGTCGGCGGCGGACACGAGCGCGGAGCCTACGGTGACCCCGTGCGACTCCCCGCCCCGGCGACCTGGCTCGCTGCCGCCCTCGGCGGCTCCGGCGTGCTGCACCTGGTGCGGCCGCGGGTCTTCCAGTGGCTGGTGCCGCCGGAGCTGGGGAACGCCCGCGCCTGGGTGCTCGGCAGCGGCGTCGCGGAGATCGTGACCGCCGCGCTGCTGACCGCGCCGCCCACGCGGCGGGCCGGCGGCTGGTCGGCGGCCGGGCTGCTCACCGGGTTCGTGCCCGCACACCTGCACCAGTTCCGGGTCGCGCGGGGGGACCCGCGGGCGCTGGCCGTCGCCGCCGTCCGCCTGCCGCTGCAGGCGCCGATGATCGCGGCGGCGTTGAGGGTGGCGCGCGGCCGATGACCGACGTCGTCCTGGTGCACGGGGCCTGGCACGGCTCGTGGAGCTGGCGGCTGGTGCTGCCGCCGCTGTGGGCGGCCGGGCACCGCGTGGTGACGGTGACGCTGACCGGCCTCGGCGAGCGGGCCCACCAGCTCTCACCGGCGGTCACGCTCGGCACGCACGTCGAGGACGTCGTCACCGCGGTGCGGGCCGAGGAGTGCGCGGGCGCGGTCCTGGTCGGGCACAGCTACGGCGGCGTCGTGGTCACCGGGGTCGCCGACCGGCTGGGCACGGAGGTCGGCGCGCTCGTCTACGTCGACGGCGTCGTCCCGCTGCCGGGGGAGAGCTGGTCGACCCGCAACCCGCCGGAGGTGCAGGCCGCCCGGCGCGCGGCGATCGAGCGCTCCGGGTCGCTGCCGCCTCCGCCGCCCTCGGCGTTCGGTCTGTCGGGCACCGACGCCGAGTGGGTGGCGCGGCGGCAGACGCCCCAGCCCGGCGGGGTCTACGACGACCCCGTGTCCTTCGACCTCGACCGCTGGCTGGCCCGCCCGCGCACCTACGTCGACTGCACCAGCCCGGCGCTGGCCACCGTCGAGCCGGCCAAGGAGCTCGTCCGCTCGCAGCCCGGGTGGGAGGTCGTGCGGCTCGCCACCGGGCACGACCCGATGGTGAGCGCGCCGGCCGAGCTGGCCGAGGTGCTGCTGCGGGTCGCCGCCCGCTGACAGACTCCGGAGCCGTGACCGACGAGCCGCCCCTCGAGCCCCTGCCCGACGACTGGGAGCGTGCGCTGGTGCTCGTCGCGCACCCCGACGACATCGAGTACGGGCCCGCGGCCGCCGTCGCCACGTGGACCGCGGCCGGCCGCGACGTCCGCTACGTGCTGGCCACCAGCGGCGAGGCCGGCATCGCCGGGCTGCCGCCGGCGGAGGCCGGGCCGTTGCGCGAGGCCGAGCAGCGGCGGGCCGCGGCGACCGTCGGGGTGTCGGTGGTCGAGTTCCTCGGGCACCCGGACGGCCGGCTGGCCGAGGGGCCGGAGCTGCGCCGCTCGCTGGCGGCGGCGATCCGGCGGCACCGCCCGGAGCTGGTGGTCACCATGCACTTCGGTGACACCTGGACGCCGCCCGAGGTCGCGCCCGGCTACTGGAACAGCGCCGACCACCGGGCGCTGGGCCGGTCGGTGCTCGACGCGGTGGGCGACGCGGCCAACGAGTGGATCTTCCCCGAGCTCGCCGACCAGGAGCCCTGGCCGGGCGTGCGCTGGGTCGCCGTCGCCACGCCGGTGGGGGTCACGCACGTGGTCGACGTGGAGGACGTCGTCGAGCGGGCGGTGGCCTCGCTGCTGGAGCACCGGCGCTACCTGGCGGCGCTGTCGGACGACCCGGTCGAGGAGCAGGCCCGGCGGCAGGTGGAGATGGCGACGGCGCCGTCCCCCCGGTCGGGCGGACGGCGGGTGGCGGGGTTCCGGCTCTACGCCGGCTGACCGCGTCGTCCTCGCCCGGCGCCGGCGTCCTCGGTCCGGGGACGGCTGCCACGGGGGCGCGGTCGCGCCGCGCCCCCGTGGCCGGCCGGTCAGGCGTTGAAGCTGACGTGCACGTGGTCCATGTGGTTGGCCGTGGCCGAGCCGCGGTCCTCCATGGCCGACCAGCCGGAGCCGCCGATCATGTAGATCCGCTGCTTCCAGATGACGTAGTCGACGTTCATCCGCGCCGCGTTGGCGATGACGTGGGCGGCGACGGCGTCCCCGGTGGCGGAGTCGCTGCCGACCATGAAGTCGGCGGCCAGCTGCTGGGTGGGGGAGTGCCCGGGCCGGGTGAGGACCGTGGGCACGTCGAAGCCGGCGACGATCTCGGCGACCACCGGGCGCACGTGCGCCGCCCAGGCGCTGTAGGCGGTCGAGGTGGGCGTCGGCTTGCCGCTGAGGTCGGCGGAGGCCGCGGGGGCGGGGGTGGCGGCCGGGGCCGGGGCGGCCGCGGGTGCCGGGGCCGGGGCCGGGGCGGGGGCCGAGGTCGTGGCCTGGCCCCCAGACCCGCGGTCCCAGCCGCGACCCCAGTGGTCGTCGGCCTGGGCGGCCGTCTGTCCGGCGAGTGCGAAGGTGACGGCGAAGGCGCCGACCGCCGCCGTGCGGCGGACGGCGCGGCTGCGGGGGGCGCGGTTCTCGGGCATGGTGAGGAGAGCTCCTGACGGTGGGGGTGTTCGCGGGCGCCGCCGTCTGCTCAGCGGTCGCCGCTGCGTGAGGCCCGTGGGTGGGCAGCCGGGATCGCGGCCGGCGTGGTGGGCCCGCCGTGGAGGCGTGGCCGCGGGGGAGCCGGTCGGTCCGGTCCTGGGGGAGCGGCGACGGCGCGGACACAGGGGTCCGGGTCGCGGCGTCCTGTCCGAGGTGTGCGGGGGCGCGGGGGCCTCGAGGGCGCCCGCGCGGTGGTTCTCCTTCTCCCTCGGCCGCCTACCGGGTCAGCTGACGGGTTCGGGCGGGGATGTGCGCCCTACCCGCCTCCCGAGCCGGGCTCGGAGGGCGGGACTCACCCCAGTGGTGCGGTGGGTCCCCGGTTCACGGCCACGTGGGTGGCTGCGACTCGGCGGCGCCCGGCGCGGTTCCCCCGGTCGGGGGAGGTGAGGACCGGCCGGACGCCGAAAACCTAGAGACGTCATCGAACTGTGACAACTCCGGATGGGTCCGCTCGGCGAGTCCAGTGGTCCACGTGCGCGCGTCGTCACGCACGTCGGCGTGTCGAAGTGGTTCCGGATCGCGGTGCCGGGGTGGTCGCGCGGCGCGGAGCACCTAGACTGGGGTCACGACGGACGAGTCGGCTGGGCGGTCGCGTCGGCGGGGGAGACCCCGTCGCCGAGGAACGTCCGGGCTCCACAGGGCAGGGTGGTCGCCAACAGCGACCCGGGGCGACCCGCGGGACAGTGCCACAGAGAACAGACCGCCGGCGGTGCCTCTCCGGAGACACGGCCGGTGAGGGTGAAACGGTGGTGTAAGAGACCACCAGCGCACCGGGTGACCGGTGCGGCTCGGTAAACCCCACCCGGAGCAAGGTCGAGAAGGGACGGCGGGCGACCGCCGTTCCGCGCAGGCGTTCGAGGGCTGCCCGCCCGAGCCTGCGGGTGGACCGCTCGAGCCCGCCGGCAACGGCGGGCCTAGATGGATGACCGCCCATCGGGAGGCCGCGAGGCGCCCGAGGACAGAACCCGGCGTACAGGCCGACTCGTCCGTCGCACCCCCCTGACCAGCACATATGTGGTCAGAGGGGGTGCTCGGTCCGCACGTAGTCCGCAGATCCGCGCATGACCGAGTCGACGGCGGCGCGCGTCCGGTCGTCCGAGTCGGGCCACAGGTGGCTGTAGGTGTCGAGCGTCTCGGCGGCCGACGCGTGCCCCAGCCGTGCCTGGACGGTCTTGACCGACTCGCCGTGCCGGATGAGCAGGCTGGCGTAGAAGTGCCGCAGCGAATGGAACGTGACGCCGCTGAGGCCCGCCCGCCGCACGGCCGGCCGCCAGACACGGGCGGAGAAGGCCGTCCGGCGGATGGGCGCCCCGAGCTCCGTGTTGAAGACCAGCCCGTCGGTCGGCCACTCCGCCAGGTGGGCCGCCAGGGCGTCGAGGACGACCTGGGGGAGCGGAACCAAGCGCACCGACGCCTGGGTCTTGGGCGGCGCGAGGTACGGAGCGCGGTCGGGGATCGTGACCAGCTGCCGGTCGACGGTGAGCTGGCGGCGGAGGAAGTCGATGCGGTCGACCGTGAGGCCGAAGACCTCGCCCTGCCGGAGGCCCGTCCCGGCGGCCAGTGTGGTGAGCGCCTGGTAGCGGTCGGGCATCGCGTCCGTGAGCGCCTGGACGGCCTCCCAGGACAGCGGCTCGATGCGACCTCGGTGCACCTTCGGCAGCCGCGTGCCTTCACAGGGGGACGCGACGATCCGACGGTCCCGGACGGCGGCCTTGAAGACCGCGGCGAGGATGCGGTGGACGACGCCGACGGTCGCCGGCGCGAGGTCGGCCGACAGCCGCTTGACGAGACCCTGGATGTCACTGGGCAGGACCGAGGCGAGGCGCTTTTGCCCGAGCGTCGGGTAGACGTGCCGACGCAGCATCGTCTCGACATGTGCGGCCGTGGTGGGCCGGTGCACCTGGGCGGCGCGCCACTGCTCGGCGTACTCGCGGACGGTCAACCGGCCGGCCGCAGGGTCGACGTACTGACCGGTGACCATCGCCGCGGTCATCTCGTCGAGCCACCGTTGGGCGTCAACCTTCCGCTTGAAGTGTCGGGCGTGCTCTCGGCCGGCTGCGTCGCGGAAGCGTGCGCGGTGGGTGCCGTCCGGGCGGCGGGCGATGCTGGCCACGGCGCTCTCCTCGGGTGGGATGGAGCGGCCCTGTTGCCGCTCTCGTCCCGGACCTAGCGCGCGGGCCCATCGGGCGGCCGTCTCGAGCGACATCTGTGGATGCGCTGTTAGCTGTGGACGACGCGCCGAGGTAGCTCCGAGGGCGCGCCGAGCCTGCAGTCCTTCTCCAGTACGGCGGCGGCGGCACTGACGGTGGTCTCCAGTGACCTCCTGGTGGTCGCCAGGCAGCCGTCTTGGGCGGTCCTACTGAAGGCGGACGGTCGGTGTCAGACGCCTCCGCTGGTGTCCCAAAAGGCGGCCTATGGGACATCTGCGGATCAACGAGGCCAATGCCTTCGGAGGTCGAACGCCTCGATCTCGAGGCGGTCGCCATCTCGGTCAGGCAACCACTCGACGTCCCACTCGGACACCAATTCCGCCATCGCTTGGTCGCCGCCGACCATGAAGTCGTCATAGATCCCGTGTTGTCCGGGTGGCGGAGCGACGTAGACCAACCACTGCTCATGGGTCGCGACGGTGACCAATACAAGGTGGTCCTCGTACTCACCGGCCCTGCATCGCCCGAGACGTCCACGCCTGGGCCAGCCGTCGTCAGCAACCTTCATCCCAACGACCCAGGGTCGACGATCACGTGGGGCACCGCCCTAGGACACGGTCGTGGCTGCCAGGCCGGCGAGCGGAACTGCAAAGTGGCTTCATCGACGGCCGTCACCAGCTGCCAACCCGCCGGTGCTCCTCGACCGAGAGGCCACGCGGTCCGTCGAGGTCCCGCCAGATCGGCTCGCCAACCTTCACGTGCGGATGGTCCCAGGCTGAGCCGGTGTCCCTAAATGGGCCGCTATGTGACATCTCGGCCGACCCGCCAGTACGGCGGCCTCAACGACACCCGATCGTTCGTGCCTGAGCCGCAGCCTGGGGCTGCGCGGTCGGGCAGTGGCGGACCGCCATCGCTGTGCCGGACGTAGTCGGGTCGCGCTCCTTGACGGTGATGCCCTTGTGCACTGGCTCGTCGACCTCCTCGGAGGTCGACGAGCCAGGCTCTCCGTCGTACTGGGCGTCGTTTCAGGCCAGACCAGCGCTTGCGGCCTCGTACTCAGCCGCCACAGACGGGGGCAGCTCACCGTTGACACGGACGAGGACTGGCCCGGCTAGGAAGTGGTACTCCGTGCCTGCGGCCGGGCCGAGGCTCTGCAGGGTCTGCTGGATGTAGTCCGACCGGACTTGCGCGTCGGCGCCATCGGCGAACACCTCGATCGAGCCGCCACCCTCGTTGCCCGGCTCGGCTTGGTCGATCGGCACGCCTAGGCGACTGTCGGCGAACGCCACCTTGGACACGTACTGCCCCGGCCGCCCGATGAGGTTGTTCCTGTCGTTGGTCTCCGTAATCACCGCGCTGTCAGTGATGGGGAGCCCCACATCCTTTAGTGCGGCCAGTGCCGTCTCCGCGTCCATGGCCTGCGCGGTAGTCGAGGGTGCGGCGACGGACGCGGAGCCGGACGCTGCAGCGCTCGTGCTGGACTGGGTGGCCTGAGCAGACGTCTCGGCGGCGTCCCCGCCTCCGCAGCCCGCGGTGAGCGCCGCCGCCGCGATGGTCATGACGATGATCTTTCGCACGGGTGAGTCATCGGCAGGCGAACGGCCACTTCGGATCGTTACCATGGCGCCTAGCCGTTGCGGTGGCGGAATCTAGCTTCCCCAAAGGGCTAGGCAAGACTCGCAGCCGACGTTGGAACACTGGCGCTGGTGCCCAAAGTGGGCCGCTCAGGTACGTCACGCTGCCTCCAGCCTGACATCGTGCTGCAGGATCCAGACTCCGCGAAGGCCTCGAGTCGACTGGCTGCCAAGTCGAATCGCTGCAGCGCCCCGTCGGCGATTCGAAACCCGTCCAACGAGTTGCTGAGCCGATGGTGCAAGAAGTGTGTCCCTCTTGATCATGGCGATGCTCCAGTGGCGGGCGCCGGAGTAGGGGAGGCCGCTGGCGGTGGCCGACCCAGGCGCTTGTGGGCTCACTGGACGCGAATCGGCTCGGATGGCTTCCGGGCCGGCCGATGCGTCCCGGCGGTGGCGGGGCTGGAAGGTGCACATGCTTCGCGGCCATCCGACACGCCTCAGGGGTGAACGAAACGATCACTGACCGGAACTACCTTGCGGTCCATGACGGGGGTCCTGTCCTCAGCGGTCCTGCCGGCCGAGGTCGCACACCGCTATCCGTACGGCTACGCGGTCGTGGACGTGGAGACCTCGGGGCTGAGCGCTGCCAGTGACCGGGTGCTGCAGGTGGCGGTCACGCAGATGGCCGCCGACGGGGCGGTCGAGTCGAGCTGGTCGACGCTGCTGGACCCAGGCTGCGATCCCGGCCCCACGCACATCCACGGGCTGACCCGGGCCAAGCTGCGCGGAGCACCGCAGTTCCCCGACGTGGCTGACGACGTGTCCCGCCGGGTCGGAGGGCGCATCGTGGTCGCGCACAACGCCGCCTTCGACCACCGCTTCCTCGCCGCGGAGAGCCGGCGCGCCGGCCGGCGGCTGCCGGTGGAAGAGCGGCTGTGCACGCTGGCGCTGACCCGCCGGCTGGACCTGCCCGTCACCGACTTCAAGCTCGGGTCGGTCGCCGACTACTGGGGCGTGCAGGCGCTGCGAGCCCACGACGCCGAGGACGACGTCCGGGTCTTGGTGGAGGTGCTGCGGCACTCCCTGGTCTCTGCCGCGCGGCTGGACATGGACCTGCCGCTGGCGGCCTGCACCGACACGGCACCGGCACCGTTCCCAGCCAAGGCGCCACGGACCCCGTGCCCGTGGCGGACCCCCGCCCGCTGGAGTGCCGACGCGCCGCTGGTGCAGGGCATGAAGGTGGTCATCACCGGATCGACGAGCACGCCGCGGGAGATCCTGGCCCGCCGCTGCACCGACGCCGGGCTCGATGTCATGAACACCGTCAGCGGCCGCACCCACGTGCTGGTGTGCAACCGCGCCGATGAGCAGACCGGCAAGGCCGCCCGGGCCCGCCAGCACGGCACCCCGGTCATCACCGAGCCCGAGCTCCTGTCCCTGCTGGCCGCGGTCGCACCTGGGCAGCCCAAGGCCGCCGAGGTCATCGAGGCCGCCGAGCCCGTCGCCATCCATACCCGCGCCGCAGCGCCGGCGCCGCGCACGCCCGAGCCGGGCGGACCGCTGAGCGGCCGTCGCGTGCTGGTGCTGGGCGGCGCCCACGACACGGCGGCCGCGGTCCGAGAGCGGGTCCTCGCTGCCGATGCCAGCGTCGCGGTCAACCTCACCGGTTCGGTCACCGATGTCGTGCTCGTCCCCGGCATCGCGCCGGACCCGCGGACCGGACGGGCGCAGGCACTCGGCGTCCGGCCGCTCGACGCCGACACCCTCACCCCGTGCTCGTGGCCGCAGCAGCCGGACGAGCGGGTCGTGGTGCTGCCGGTCCCCGAGCCGCCGGCCACCCCATCGGGCACGGTCACGGCGCCGGCACCGCGGATCCTCGTGCGCGGGGAGGTCATGGACCTCCCGGCCGACTCGGACTGGCTCGCGGAGGTGCGCTGGGCGACCCCGGGCCGCCACGCAGCCGACCCGTTCGACATCGACGTCGTCACCTTCGTCGTCGATCCCGACGAGCAGGTCAGCGTGGATGAGGACTTCGTCTTCTACAACGCTCCCGAACACCCGACCGGCGCCGTCGAGCTCACCACCGGGATCCCCGGCGAGGCGATCTGCACGCTGCGACCCGACCGGCTGCCTCCGACGCAGCAGCGAGTCCTCCTCGCCGCTGCGATCGACGGCAACGCCACCTTCGGCGACGTCGGACCGATCGAGCTGATCCTGCGCGACGAGCACGGCGGCCCGGTCGCCCGCGCCACGCTCGACGCCGCCACCGATGAGCGCAGCCTCATCCTCGGCACCCTCTACCAGCGCCACGGCACCTGGCGCTGGCGCGCCGTTGGCCAGGGCTACCCCGACGCTCTCGCCGACCTGGCCACCCGGCACGGCGTCGACATCGACGAGCAGGGCTGAGTCACCGGCGTCTGTCCTGCGGCCCCTGAGCCGGGTGACGGGTCGGCCGTCCGGGCGCACCATCGGAGGCTCGCCGCGTCTGTGCTCCTGATGGGCCGGATCAGGTCACCGTCAGTCGGCGGGACCTGTTCACTGTCGGCGCTAGTCCGCACGGAGTCCGCAGAACGTCCGCAAACGGCCCAAAGCGCCCATCCGGGTCAATCAGCATCTGCGCAGGTCAAGCCCGAAATCCGCTAGGAGCCAACGGTGATCGACATCCCCGGATCCGTCCCCGGCGTACAGGCCGACTCGTCCGTCGTCCCCCGCTCACCAGCACTCGTGCAGCGGCAGTCCGCAACTCGGCCGATCACGGGGTCGACGGCGGCCCCGGTCCGGCCTGCGGTGTTCCCGGTGGGTTCGCTCACCGGTCGTTCTGCGGGGGCGCTGTGCCGGTCGGCGTTCCCCGCCGTACGCAGCACGCGCTCGGCGCGGTGGTCGACCGGTCGTCGGTGTGGTCCGACCGATCAGTTGTCCGCGCCGTGTCGGTCTGTACGCCGAACACCGACCCACGGGAGGCCACGCAGTGCGGAGACTGACCTTCGCCATGAACCTGAGCCTGGACGGCTACGTCGCCGCGCCCGGCGACGACCTCGGCTGGAGCGTGCCGAGCGACGAGCTGTTCCAGTGGTGGTCCGACCGGGTGGGGGTGACGGGCCTGGCGCTGTACGGACGCCGACTGTGGGAGGCGATGAGCTCCCACTGGCCGACCGCCGACCAGCAGCCGGGCGCCACACCGGCGCAGATCGAGTACGCCCGCCGCTGGCGGGACATGCCGAAGGTGGTGTTCTCCTCCACGATCAGCGCGGTCGACGGGAACACCCGCCTGATCACCGGCGACGCGGTTCCCGAGATCGCCCGGCTCAAGACCGAGGACGGCGGTCCCATGGACGTCGGCGGCGCCACCCTCGCCGCGGCGACCATGCGCGCCGGACTGATCGACGAGTACGCGATCGTCACCCACCCGGTGCTGGTGGGCGGCGGCACGCCGTTCTTCACGGCCCTGGACGACTGGGTGCACTTAGACCTGGTGGAGACCCGGACGTTCCCCGGCGGCGTGCTGCTGACCAGGTACGAGACCAGGCGGTGACCACCGGCCAGTCGTCGAGGGCTCGGCGTGGCCCCGCTGCGCGCAGCGGTTCGCTCAGGCGCCTGCGACCGGCGGGGCCGTGGGGTCGGCGGTCTCGGCGGTGACCTCCCGGAGCACGTAGTCCTCGATCGTCTCGAGGTCGTGCGTGGAGCGCTTCACGATGGTGAGCAGGTCGCTCATCTTGCTGACCTCCTCGATCTGCTCCTTGATGAACCACTGCATGAACTGGTCGGAGGCGAAGTCGTCCTCCCGCCGCGCGACGCCGATGAGCGCGTTGATCTGCTGGGTGACCCGCTTCTCCTGGTCCAGCGCGAGGGCGACCGGCGCGACGACGTCCGGGAACTCGTTGACCGGGGACGGGACGGCGGGGATGCGCACCGGCGCGTCCGAGTCGAGCAGGTAGCGCACCATCATCATGGCGTGCTGGCGCTCCTCGAGCGCCTGGTCGAAGAAGAGCTGAGCCGTCCGGGGCATGGTCAGCTGGTCGAAGTAGACGGCGCAGGCGACGTACTGCTGGTGCGCGGCGAACTCGTTGCCGATCTGCGTGTTGAGCAGCTCGACGAAGGCAGGGGCGGCCATCGGGACTCCCGGACGTGTGCGGTGGCGGTCTGCGGACGTTATCCGGTGACCCGCCCGTGCCCGTGGATCGCCCGTGAAGGGAAGGCTAGCCTCACCGTGTGGCCAAGTCGGCGCGGATGCCCAAGAAGAAGTGCTGCGAGGACAAGCCGCGCTGCAAGCGGTGTCCCCTCCGCGCCCTCGCCGAGGGGACGCTCCCGCCCGGGTACACGGTCAAGAAGCGCCGCCTGGTGAAGGTGGAGAAGGCCGGCAAGGTGCTCGCCAAGAGCACCCGGAAGGCCGCCTGAACCGTCCCGTCACCGCCCCCACCCGGCCCGGTCACGCCAGGTCCGGTGAGTGGCAGCGCCCGCCGGCACGACGGACTCGTCCCCGCCGGCACCGCGTGGTGGGGTGTAGCCGTCGTGCGGGCCGAAGGCGCACCAGAACCCGTGGAGTCTCCCGCCGACCGACCCGATGTGGGTCTCGGCCGCCTGAAGGCGATCCTCCGGGTCGTCCAGCAGCCTGGCCCACGTCTCCGGCGTGTAGCCGGACCTGGTCAGGTAGAGCGGCATCGTCCGGCCCCTCGTCCGTCCGGGTGGCCCTCGAGGGATGCCGACGCCGGCCCTGACGTACCGGACACGGGTCCGCCGAGCGCGGCGGGGAGGCGGGCGGCCCGACGAGCGTGCGTCGCGGGCGACCTCGTTCCGCCACCGCGACCCGGGCTGCCCCTACGGTCGCCGGATGGTCGATGGGCGCCGGCTGCTCGGTCGCGAGACGGAACCGGTCCAGGTGGCCGCCCTGCTCGCCCCCGCCCCGAACGGCCGCGCCGGCGCGCTGCTGCTCGCCGGTGATCCGGGCATCGGCAAGACCACGCTGCTGGAGGCGGCCACCTCGTCCCTGCGCGGGGTGCAGGTCATCCAGGTCGACGGCCCGGTGTGCGCCGTCGACGACGCCCACCTGCTGGACGCCGAGTCCCTGGACGCCCTGACCTTCGTCGCACGCCGCCTGGCGGCGGAGTCGGCGGCGCTGGTGTTCGCGGGCCGGGACAGCTCGCAGTTCCTCCACGAGGGCAGCGGCCACGCGCTGCCCGACACCGACCGCGACCGGCTGCACGCCGACCTGCTCGCCTTCATCGACTCCTGAACCCACGAGAGGCCGGACCGCCATGACCAGCAACCCACCGAGCCACGTCGTCCTCGTCCACGGTCTGTGGGTGACGCCCCGCAGCTGGGAGCACTGGGTGCCGCACTACGAGGCCAGGGGCATGACCGTGCACACGCCCGGCTACCCCGGCTTCGACATCGAGGTCGAGGCGCTGCGCGAGAACCCCGATCTGATCGCGGACCTCACCGTCCCGGAGACGCTCGACCACCTGGCATCGGTGATCACCGCGCTGGCGACGCCGCCGATCGTCATCGGCCACTCGTTCGGCGGGACCCTGACCCAGCTGCTGCTGGCCCGCGGGCTGGGTGCCGCCGGCGTGGTCATCGACTCCGCACCCACCGAGGGGGTGCGGGTGAACCCGCTGTCGCAGGTCAGGTCGCTGTTCCCCGCGCTGAGGAACCCGGCGAACCGGCACCGGGCCGTGGGCTTCACCCCCGAGGAGTGGCACTACGCCTTCACCAACACCCTCACCGCGGAGGAGTCCAGGGCAGCCTGGGACCGCTACGCCATCGCGGCGCCCGGCCACTGGGTGTGGGAGTACGGCCTGTTCGCCAACCTCAAGCCCGGCCACCAGGACACGTGGGTGGACTACGCGGCCGACCGTGTGCCCCTGCTGTTCATCGCCGGCGGGGAGGACCACATCATGCCGCCGTCGGTGAACCGGTCCAACGCCCGGCACTACGAGCGGTCCCCGGCGGTCACCGAGTACCACGAGTTCGAGGGCCGCGACCACTGGACCTGCGCCGCGCCGGGGTGGGAAGCCGTCGCCGACCACGCCCTCGAGTGGGCGCTGGCCCACGCCGCCGGGTCGCCGCGGCCGGCACCGACCACGGCCTGACGCGGCCACGTGGAGTCGGGGTCGCCCGAGCTGGACGGTCGGACGACCCCGACCCGCGGACGCCGCGGTCGTCGGGCGGGGTGCCGGAGCGGGCCGCCCGAGCGTCGCTGAGCGGGTCGCGCCGAGCCCGGTGGCGTCCGGCGGCGATGAGTCCCGCCGTCGAGCGGGGTCTACCGCTTCCACCGGACGACTCGCACCCGAGGAGAGCGGCATGACCGCCGGCTACACCTTCGACGGCGGCGACTGGGGCGGCTCCTGGGGCGAGCAGGGCCCGGAGTTCCTCGACCACCGTCTCGCCCAGTGCCGCGCGGAGCAGCGGATGGTCCTCGGGATCGACACGTTTCGGAAGTTCGTGGAGCTGCTGGGCCCGGGCGCCGAGGACGAGGTGGTGGCCGACCCCATCGACCACCGGATGCGGACCATGCCGGCGACGGTGGTGTCGACGACGCTCGAGGGACTCCTCGACCGGCCCGACGCGACCCTCGTCAGCGGCGACGCCGTCGACGTCGTCGCCCGGCTCGAGAAGGAGTCCGACGTGCCGCTGGCCTCGCACGGCAGCCTGTCGGTGGACCGGGCACTCACGGCCGCCCGCCTGGTCGACCGCGTGCAGCTGACGGTCTTCCGGGTGATCACCGGGGAGACCGGGGTGGACCCGGTCTTCCGCGGTGCGGCCGACGTCGACCCGGAGCTGCTGGAGAGTCGTACGTTGGACGGCCGCATCCAGGAGCTCGTCCACCGATCCGCGCTGCACGGCTGACCACCGCGACGACCGAGAGGAACGACCGTGACCGACCTGCAGTCCTGGGTGGCGCCGACCTGCGACGGCCTCGCCACCCTGCTCACCTCCGCGCCCGCCGAGACCTGGGACGCCCCGTCGCTGTGCGCGGACTGGCAGGTCCGGCACGTCGTCGCGCACGTGACCATGCCGGCGCGGCTCACCCCCGAGCAGTTCGGCGAGGGGATGGCGGCGGCCGGCGGGGACTTCACCGCCTTCTCCGACGCCGTGGCCGTGCGCGACGGCGCCCTGCCGCTCGCCGAGCACCTCGACGCGCTGCGCTCCCCGCGGCTGCACGCGTGGCAGCCGCCGGGCGGCGGTGCGGCCGGCGCGCTCAGCCACGCCGTCATCCACTCCCTCGACGTCACCGTCGCGCTCGGCCGGCCGTCGGTCGCCCCGCCCGAGGCCGTGGTCGCCGTCCTCGACCACCTCGCCGCGGCCGACGGCGCCTACTTCGGCGTCGACCTGAGCGGCGTGCGCCTCGAGGCCACCGACACCGACTGGAGCCGGGGCAGCGGCGACGTCGTGCGCGCGGACGCCGGTGCCCTCCTGGCACTGCTCAGCGGTCGCACCCTGCCCGACGGCCGGGCCCTGCCCCGCGGCTGACCCGCCCGGCCACGACGGACCGCGGGGACGACGACGGCCGGAACCCCCTCGTGACCGGTCCGTCACAGCCTGGCAGCATGGCCCAATGTGAGGAGAGCCACAGTCCCGCTCGCCGTGCTCAGCCTGCTGCTCGCCGGGGCGGGCACCGCCCAGGCGGCTCCCGCCGACGGTCCCGTCCCACCCGGGCCCGTCGCGCTGGGCAACCCGGAGTTCACCGCCAACGCGATGGCGCCGCTCAAGGTGACCGACTGGGCCGACTTCGAGGCCGACCTGGACGAGGTGGCCGCCTACGGCGTGGACGCCATCAGCGTCGACGTCTGGTGGGGCGACGTCGAGGGCGCCGCCGACAACCAGTTCGACTGGGCCTACTACGACCGCGTCTTCGAGGTCATCACGTCCCAGGGCCTCGACCTCGCGCCGATCCTGTCCTTCCACCAGGCCGGTGGGAACGTCGGCGACGACTACACCAGCCTGCTGCCCTCGTGGCTGTGGGAGAAGTACGCCGGCGTCCGGTTCCGCGGCGTCGAGCTCGGCCCGACCGGGCTGCAGCACCGCAGCGAGCAGGGCAACTACAGCCGCGAGAGCGTGCAGGGCTGGGCGGACCGGGTCGTGATGAACGAGTACCGCGACTTCACCCAGGCGTTCGAGGACCGCTACGCCGACCGCTACGCCGAGGACGTGGTGGAGGTCAACGTCTCCCTCGGCCCGTCCGGGGAGTTGCGCTACCCCTCCTACAACCAGCACGACGAGGGCACCGGCTACCCGACGCGGGGCGCCCTGCAGGCGTACTCGCCGCTCGCCGTCCGCGACTTCCAGGACACGGTGCTGGAGCGGTACGGCTCGCTGCAGGAGGTCAACCGCGCCTGGGGCACCGACCACACCTCCCAGGACCAGATCGCCCCGCCGCAGGACGCCGAGGCCTTCTTCACCAGCCGGGCGTACCTGGACACGCAGTACGGCCGCGACTTCGTCGACTGGTACAACGGCTCGCTCGTCGACCACGGCGAGCGGGTGCTGCGCACGGTGATCCGCACGCTGGGCGACGAGTTCCCGGAGGCCGACATCGGCTACAAGGTGCCGGGCATCCACTGGTCGATGACCCACCCGGTCCACCCGCGGGCCGCCGAGGTGACCACGGGTCTCGTCCAGACCAGCGTCGACGTCGACTCGTGGGCGACCGGGCACGGGTACCAGCGGATCGTCGAGCTGGCCAACCGGTTCGACGGCGGCCCGCGCGAGGTGGTCCTGCACTTCACCGCGCTGGAGATGGACGACCAGGACGTCGCGCCCCAGTACTCGCTGGCCCAGACGCTCGTGACGTGGATCGGCGACTACGCCTTCCGCGCCGGCGTCGAGACCAAGGGCGAGAACGCCCTGGCCGGCGGGCTGTCCTCCGAGGAGGGCTGGGACAACATCGACGAGGCCTTCGCCAGGTGGGGCTATCTCGGCCTGACCGTGCTCCGGGTGGGTGACGTGGCCGAGGGTGTCGGGGCACGCCGGTACGCGGAGCTGATCGCCACCTACGGCCCCCAGCGCTGACACCCCCGCCGTCGTCCGGGCCCTCCTCCACCTCGGATCGGTGCGCCAGGATCGCGTTCCCGCCGCACCGATCCGAGGGGAGGGCGACGTGACCGACGCCGTCCAGCGCGCCGCCACGCCGACGACGGGGTACGCCCCGGTCAACGGGCTGCGGATGTACCACGAGATCCACGGGCCCGAGGGGGAGCCCGCCGGTGTACCGGTGCTGCTCCTGCACGGGGCCTACATGACCGCCGGCGACCTCGCGCCCTGGGTGTCCGCGCTGGCGGCCACCCGCCAGGTCGTCGTCCCCGACCTGCAGGCCCACGGCCGGACGGCGGACGTCGACCGCCCGATCACCTACGAGGGCCTGGCCGACGACGCCGCGGCCCTGCTCGCCCACCTGGGCATCGACCGCGCCGACGTCATCGGTTACAGCATGGGCGGTGCCGCGGCGCTGCAGGTGGCGATCCGCCACCCGGAGGTCGTCCGCACGCTGGTGGTCGTCTCGGCGACGCACTCCAGCGACGGGATGCAGCCCGAGCTGCAGGCGATGATCTCCGGGATCACGCCCGAGGTGTTCGCCGGGTCGCCCATGGAGGCCACCTACCGCGCGCTCGCCCCGGACCCCGGGCACTTCCCGGTGCTGGTCGAGAAGCTCAAGGCTCTCGACGAGACGCCCTTCTCCTGGCCGGCCGAGGACATCCGGCGGATCACCGCACCCACGCTCGTCGTCGCCGGGGACGCCGACGCCGTCCTGGCCGAGCACGCGGTGGAGCTGTTCCGCCTGCTCGGCGGTGGCGGGATGGGGGACCTGTCCGGCCTGCCGCGGGCCCGGCTGGCCATCCTGCCGGGGACGACGCACTTCATGCCGGCGGGCAGCGGCGTGCTCGACCGCCTCGACTGGCTGCTGCCGATGGTCCTCGCGCTTCTCGACGCGCCACCGCAGGAGTCGGCGGGGACCACCGGGTAGGCGCGCCGCCGCACCGGGAGGAGACACCGGTCGGCCCGCGGCTGGAGACGGTCGCCGCGGCGTGTCGCTACGCTCCGCGCCACGGCGGGTCGAGCAGTAGCGGGGGCACCGTGACGGAGGCATCGGAGACCGAGGCCAGGGAGTTCGCGGCGGGGCTGCGCTCGCTGCTGGAGTGGCTGCACGTGCCGGGGCAGGGCGCGCGCAACGAGGTGGTCGCCCTCGTCCGGGAGACCCTCGGCCCGGCCGGGCTCGACCAGTCCGTGGTCGCCCGGGAGCTGCCGCCGTTCGAGCACGTCAACCTGCAGACCGCCCTCGACGCGTGGACGGCGCAGGAGGGTCGCTCGGTCGAGGTCCACGGCGTCGTGCTGCCGCCGCACTTCGGCGGGATCGACCTCCAGCTGCTGATGACGGGCGAGGGCCTGCCGCCGGTCCGCCTCAGCGCCCCGGCGGTGGTCGACCTCCCGAACGGGCCCGGGTCCACGCTGGCCTGCCTGCGAATGGCGCTGCTGCTCGTCACCGACGACGCCGGCCGCTACCTGCTGCTGGTGCAGGCGCCCCGGGAGCACGAGCAGCCGGTGCTGCGCGTCGAGGTCGCCGGGCTGCCGGTGCAGCGGGCCCAGGCCGTCCTCGCCGAGCTCGACCGGCTCCGCCGCGAGCTCAACGTGTACCGCGGCCGGCTGGTGGAGGTCACCCCGACGCCGATGGGCACCGTCGAGCTGACCTTCCTCGACCCGCCGGACCTCGGCCGCGACGACGTCGTCCTCCCGGCCGCGGTGCTCGACCGCATCGAGCGGCACGCCCTCGGCGTGGCCGCGCACCGCGCCGGCCTGCGGGCCGCGGGCCAGCACCTCAAGCGGGGCCTGCTGCTCTACGGACCACCCGGCACCGGCAAGACGCACACCGTGCGCTACCTGCTCGGCCGGATGGACGACTACTCCCGGCTGCTCCTCACCGGACGCTCGCTCGGCGCGGTCGGCTCGGTCACCGAGCTGGCCCGCGACCTGCAGCCCGCCGTGGTGGTGCTGGAGGACGTCGACCTGGTCGCCGCCGACCGGTCCTTCGGCCCGGGCGGCAGCCCCGTCCTGTTCGACCTGCTCGACGCCATGGACGGCGCCGCCCCGGACGCCGACCTGTTGTTCGTCCTGACCACCAACCGCGCCGACCTGCTGGAACCGGCCCTCGCCGCCCGGCCGGGCCGGATCGACGTCGCCGTCGACGTGGCCCTCCCCGACGTCGCGGCCCGCCGCCGGCTGCTGCAGCTCTACGGCCGGAGCGTGCCGCTGGAGCTGACCGACGACGACGTGGCGTCCGCGGTCGAGCGCACCGACGGCGTCACCGCGTCCTTCCTCAAGGAACTGCTGCGCCGGGCCGTGCTCGAGGCCCTGCACGAGCAGGACCCGCTCCGCGCGGTGACCGGCCGGCACCTGTCCCGTGCCCTCGACGACCTGCTCGACAGCACCCAGCAGGTCACCCGCACTCTCCTCGGCGTCGGGGCCGACGGCAGCCTCCCGGACGGCGACGGCGCCGGGCCCGCCCTCGCGCCGCCGGGAACGCCGTTCGGCCACCGCCACTCCCACGGCCCGTGGCGCTGACGCGCCGGCCCTCCCGGGGGTGTGGCGGAGGCGCACGATCGACTCGATGACGGGGCCGTCCGCCCCTACGCTCGGACGGCCGGGGTGGGACGGCGTCGTCCCCGCTGGTCCGGCGGGGAGGCGGTCGACCATGTCCCAGCCACTCGAGGGGATGCCGGTCCTCGGCCGGGGCCGCCACCGCAGCCCCGTGCACGGCGCCTGCTTCCTGGAGTACACCGCGCTGCTGGCGGGTGAGCCGTTCAGCGACGACCCGGCGTGCGTCGACGGTGAGCTGGCCGCCGTCCTGCGGCACGCCAACGACACCCTGTCCCCGGCCGACCGGCAGCGCCTGGTGCCGCTGCTCGGCCGGGCCATCGGCCTGGCGGTGCCCGAGCCGGTCCTGGTACCCCGGCGGGGACGGCGCGGCCGGGCCTGGGACCTGCGCGCCCTGCCGGGCTACGCGGCGGCGGTCGGCGCGCTGCGCGAGGCGGTCGCGCGCCGGTTCACCGCCGCGCTCGGCCTCGACCTGCCCGCGGCCACGTGGCGCGAGTACGACGCCGGGCGTGACCTCGACCGGCTGTTCTGGGCGCTGATGCTCGAGCCCGTGGCGGTCAACACGTCGGCGGCCTGGGTCGAGCGGCTGCTCGGCCGGCTGGTCCTGCTGCACGAGTGCTACGAGCAGGCCTGCGACGAGCGGGGCGTCGTCCGTACGGGGCGGGACCTGGTCCCCTCCCGCTGACGGTCGTGCTCTGCCCCGCCTGTGTGGGCAGAGCACGACGTCGCGCCGGAGGAGGTGCGGTCCCGCCGGCTGCGGCTGGCGTGCGCTGCTGATGCCGACCTTCCCGGCGCGCGACGGCGCCGTCCTGTCCTACGACGTGCTCGGCGACGGGCCGCCGGTCCTGGTGTTCGCCGGCGGTGCGGCGGCCCATCCCTCCTACCTCGGCGACCTGGCGGGACTGCCGGACCGCCACCGCCTGGTGGTCCCGCACCTGCGCGGGGTGGGCGGCTCGGCGGCCGCTGACCTGACCGGGGCGGGGTCGCGCTGGGCGCAGGTCGACGACGTCGACCGGCTGCGCGCGCACCTCGGCCTGGCCCGGTCCACGGTGCTGGCCCACTCGGCGGGCACACGGCTGGCCGTCGCGTACGCCGCGGCCCACCCCGATCGGCTGGCCGGCCTCGTGCTGGTCAGCCCGCCGGCGGAGTACCTGGTCGACGTCCCCTCCGACGCCCCCGTGATCGCCGCGGCGCGCGACGACGCCGCCTTCGCCGAGGCGACGGCGGCCGCGGACCGCCCAACCTCATCGACCGGCTGCGTGCCGTGGAGGCGCCGGTCCTGGTGGTCGCCGGCGCCCAGGACGCCGTCACCGGCCTGGCGCCGGTGCAGGCGGTCGCCGGCGTCTTCCCGCACGGGCGCAGCGTGGTGGTCGAGGACTGCGGCCACTTCCCCTGGGTCGAGCAACCCGCCGCGTTCCGCGCCGCGGTCGACCCCTTCCTCGCCGGCGTCGGGGGCTGACCCGGCGGCCGCCCGTCAGCCGGGCGTGCCGTCCGCGAAGGTCACCGCACCCCGCCACGCCTGGCCCCGGACGACGGCGCGGTCGACCTCCTCGACCACCAGCTCCACCACCCAGCGCACCGGACCGGTCCGAGCGAGCAGGTCCTCGTCCGGCAGCTCCCGCGGGGTGCCGAGCAGGCCGAGGGCGCTCGCGGTGCAGGCGAGCGCCGCGTCGGCCGGCGTCCATCCGCGGTCGGGCGTCTCCAGCGCCCGCTCGTCGTCCGCCGTCCGGGCGGCGCGGTGGTCGTCGTAGCGCCGCGGCCACCGGCGGCGGACCGTCCACGAGCCCCGCCGCAGGTGCTCGGCGGCGAGGTCCTCCTGGTCGACCTCGCCGTGCCGGAGCACCTCGGTCAGTGTCGGGGCCCAGCCGGCGAGCAGCCGGTCAGCGGGTGCGAAGCCGGTCGGGTCGTCGTCGACCTCGACGGCGTCGTCGGTGTCGACGACGCGTCCGCGCAGCGCGAGGTCGACGAGCAGCGCCCCGCGCACCGCCAGCGCCGTCACCAGGTCGTCGGTCAGCCGTCCCCGGTCGAGGGCCAGGCCGGCCAGCCGCATCGACACCGAGTCGTCCCAGTCGTCCACGGCCGGATCCTCCCGCCCCCGGGAGCCGAGCGGACGGACGGTGTGCCTGCCCCCGCGCCGCTCACAGCCGGCCGGCGTCGACGGCGACCTCGACGACCACCGGATCGCCGTCGTCCTTGCCGCGGCGGACCCGGGCCGGCACCGGCAGCAGCCAGCCGGCCTCCCGGTCGCGCCACACGCTGGTGGCCCACGTGTGCCCGTCGACGGTCGCGGTCACCGGGACCCGGCCGAACGGCCCCGCGACCTCGGGCGCGTGCTCGCCGGGCACCGGGGCGAACACCCAGCCGCCCGGGCCGGTCCAGCGGACGAGCGTCGCGTCGAAGGGCACGCCCGCAGGATGCCCGAGGGGTGCGACGGTCCGCGGCCGGCGGGCTGGGGCGGCTGCGCCGCGCGGGACGGGCGGGACGACGCCGCGGGCGGGCGTCCGGGTACCGGCCCGGCGCTGTGCCACCGTGCTGACCGTGCCCGCCGCCCGCCCCCGGACCGTCCGGTGACCGGCGCGGTGCTGACCGCGGCCGCCGTCCTCGGTGCCGTCGTCGGTGCGCTGGTCGACCGCGCGGCGGCCCGTTTCCCGTGGCCCCGCCCGGCGACCGTCGGTGGCGTGCTCGGCGGCGGGCCGGGCGCCGGGGGAGCGGCCCCGGCGGGGCTGCTCCCGGTCGCGACGGCGGTGCTGTTCGTCCTCGTGGCGCTGCGCTTCGGTGCCGGGGTGGAGCTCGCCGCGTGGCTGTGGTTCGCCGCCGCGGGCGTCCTGCTCGGCGTGATCGACCTGCGCGAGCGGCTGCTGCCCGACCGGGTGCTGCTGCCCGCCCTCGCCGGCTCCGCGGTCCTGCTCACCGTCGCGGCCGCCGTCACCGGCGCCTGGCCGGACCTGGGACGCGCCGCCCTCGGTTCGGTGGTGCTGTTCACGGCCCTGCTGGCGCTGGGCCTCGCGGCGCCGGGCCGGCTGGGGATGGGCGACGTCAAGCTCGGCGCGCTGCTCGGGCTGCACCTGGGCTGGCTGGGGTGGCCGGCGCTGCTGCTGGGGGTCCTGGCCGGGTTCGTCGTCCAGGCCGCGGTGGCCCTCGTGCTGCTGGCCGGGCGCCGGGTCGGGCTGCGCAGCGAGCTCCCGTTCGGCCCCGCGCTGCTGCTCGGCGCACTGCTCACCGCCGCCTGGAGCGCCGGCCCGGTCTGACACGCCGGCCCGTCCAGGCCGTTGAACCGGTCACGCGGGGTGACCGTGGCTGCACCGCAGTAGGTGGATCCGGTGGCCGCCCTCCTCCGATGGGGTGGACGGCCCTCAAGTCGGCGAGCCGTCGTGGCGATCCGTTCTGCACAGCCGCGAGGACGGGTCAGCCGACCCGTACCGGCCGGCTCCACCTCCAGGGAGTACCCGTGCAGAACGTCTTCGCCACCCTCGTCACCCTCGCCTCGTTCGCCAAGGACCGGCTCCGCGAGGAGAAGGGCGCCACCGCCGTCGAGTACGGCCTGATGGTCGGCCTGATCGCGGCCGTCATCGTCGGCCTCGTCGCGACCCTCGGCGGCCAGCTCGCCGAGATG
This sequence comes from Geodermatophilus tzadiensis, assembly GCF_003002915.1. Taxonomy (GTDB): domain Bacteria; phylum Actinomycetota; class Actinomycetes; order Mycobacteriales; family Geodermatophilaceae; genus Geodermatophilus; species Geodermatophilus tzadiensis. The sequence goes on from NZ_PVTG01000014.1 coordinate 82,972, forward strand.
TTCCAGACGGTCATCGGGGCCCTCGGCGGCGCCTGACCGTCCCGCGCACCGACACGTCCGCTGCCCGGCGCAGCGGCCCCGTCCAGCGGGGCCGCTGCGCCGCACCGCACCAGGGAGGAGGAACCAGATGAGGACGCTGCGCGACGAGCGCGGGGCCAGCGCGGTGGAGTTCGCGCTGATCGTCCCGCTGCTGGTCCTCCTCGTGTTCGGCATCGTCGAGTTCGGCCGCGGCTTCCAGGTCCAGGGCACGCTGTCGGCCGCCGCCCGCGAGGGCGTGCGGATGATGGCGCTGCAGAACGACCCGGCCGCCGCGCGCGCCGCCGTCCGGTCGACGGCCGCCTCGCTCGACCCGGCGCTGACCGACGCGCAGATCGTGATCACCCCGGCCCGCTGCCCGACCACCACCGGCTCGACGCTGGTGCGGCTGCGGATCGACTACGACATGCCCTTCCTCACCGGCCTCTTCGGGTCGACGGTGGACCTGACCGGGACGGGGGTCATGCGGTGCGGTGGCTGACCCGCCGGCTGCGCCCCCGGCTCGGTGAGGAGCACGGCGCCAGCGCCGTCCTGCTCTCCCTGCTCCTGGTCCCGATGCTCGGCTTCGCCGCGATCGCGGTCGACGTCGGCGCGGTCTACGCCGAGCGGGCCCGCCTCCAGGTGGCCGCCGACGCCGCCGCGCTCGCCGTCGCCCAGGACTGCGCCCGCGGGGCGTGCGGGGACGTGCAGGCCACCGCCGACACGATGGTGGCGGCCAACGCCGGCACCGCCGACGCCGACCGGCCCCTCCTCGCCAGCGGCCCGACGCGGGTCACCGTGACCGGCCGCCAGCCGACCGAGCACTGGTTCGCCCCGGTCCTCGGCATCGACGCCACCGCGGTCTCCGCCTCGGCGACCGTCGCGTGGGGCGCCCCGGGTGGGGGGACGGCGGTGCTGCCGCTGACCTTCTCCTGGTGCGAGTTCTCCCAGCAGACCGCCGGGGGGATGCCCTCGGGCACCACCGTGCGCACCATCCGGCTGACCAAGACCTCCGGCACGACCGACTGCACCGGCCCGTCGCGCAACACCGTCCCGGGCGGGTTCGGCTACCTGGTCAACGACCCCGGCCACTGCCGGGCCACCAGCGCGGTCAACGGCCGCTCGACGTCGTCGACCGGCAACACCCCGCCGGCCGACTGCCAGCCGGCCGACCTCACCCGCTGGCTGGGGTCCACCGTGCTGCTGCCGATCTTCGACGAGTACGGCAGCACCGGCAGCAACGCCTGGTACCACGTCTACGGCTACGCGGCGTTCCGGATCACCGGCTACCACCTCGGCGGCCAGTTCAGCACCAGCCCGGCGCCGTGCCACGGCAACGACCGCTGCATCACCGGCTACTTCACCCGCTTCGTCGAGCTCTCCGACGCCTTCTCCCTCGACCCCGACGCGCCCGACCTCGGGTCGGCCGTCCTCCGCCTGATCCGGTAGGTGCCCCGTGAGACGACTGCTCGCCGCCCTGGCGGCACTCCTGCTCGCCCTCGTGGGCACGCTGGTCCTGGTGGCCTACGTCCGCGGGGCCGACGCCCGCGCCCTCGCCGGCGTGGAGACCGTGGAGGTCCTCGTCGTGGACCAGCCGGTCCCCGAGGGCACCCCCGCCGACGAGCTCGAGGACCTGGTGCGCACCGAGCTGCTGCCGGCCAAGGCCGCCACCGAGGGCCGGGTCACCGACCTGGCCGCGCTCGCCGGCCAGGTCGCCACCGTCGACCTGCAGCCGGGCGAGCAGCTGCTGACCGCCCGGTTCGGCGACCCTGCCGACCAGCGCGACCCCGGCACCGTCCCGCTGCCCGAGGGGGCCGAGGAGGTCACCGTGCTGCTCTCCCCGGAGCGCGCCGCGGGCGGCCGGCTGGTCGCCGGGGACACCGTGGGCGTCTTCCTCTCGCTGACCTACGAGGACGGCCGCGCGACCACCCACGCCGTCCTGCACCGGGTCCTGGTCACCCGGGTCGACGGCGGCGTCCCCGCCGCGACCGGCGACACCGAGACCGCCGCCGCCGAGGAGGGCGAGGCCGTCCCCACCGAGAGCCTGCTGGTCACCCTCGCGCTGCCGGCCTCCGACGCCGAGACCGTCGTCTTCGGCGCCGAGCACGGCACCCTCTGGCTCTCGCGCGAGCCGGCCACCGCCGACACCGGGGGCACCGGTGTCCTCACCCAGACCGACGTCTACACCCGGGAGCAGAAGTGAGCCGCATCGTCCTGGCCGCCGCCGACCAGGAGCTGTGCGGCCGCGTCCTCGCCGCCGCCGACGGCGACGTGCACGTCCTGCCGCCCGGCCGCCTGCCGAGCGACCCGGCCCGCCTGTTCGAGCAGCTCTGGGACGGCGAGCTCCCCGACGTCCTGGTGGTGGGGCCGGAGGCCGCCCCGGCCGAGGCGCTGTCCCTGGCCGCGCGCCTGGACGTGCAGTGCCCCGGCATCAGCGTGGTCCTCGTCGCCGCGGCGACGCCGGAGCTGTGGCAGGAGGCCATGCGCGCCGGCATCCGTGACCTGTTGGCGCCCGACGCCCGGGTGGAGGACCTCCGGGCCGCCATCGACCGCGCGGGCGCCGCCGCCGCCGGCCGGCGCCGCGTGCTGCGCCCGTCCGAGGAGACCGCCCGCTACACCGGCCGGGTCATCACCATCGCCTCGCCCAAGGGCGGGGTCGGCAAGACCACCGTGTCGACCAACCTGGCCATCGGGCTGACCGCGGCCGCGCCGCAGTCGACGGTGCTGGTCGACCTCGACGTCCAGTTCGGCGACGTCGCCTCGGCGCTGGGCCTGACGCCGGAGTACACGCTGCCCGACGCCGTCCAGGGCCCGGCCAGCCAGGACACCATGGTGCTCAAGACCTTCCTCACCCAGCACCCGTCGGGCCTCTACGCCGTCTGCGGCGCGGAGTCCCCGGCCGCGGGCGACACCATCAGCGGCGCCGACGTCAGCCAGCTGCTGGCCTCGCTGGCGCGGGAGTTCCGCTACGTCGTCGTCGACACCGCCCCCGGGCTGTCGGAGCAGACGCTGGCCGCCCTCGACCGGGCGACCGACGTCGTGATGCTCAGCAGCATGGACGTGCCCGGGGTGCGCGGGCTGCGCAAGGAGCTCGACGTGCTGCGCGAGCTGTGCATGATCCCGGCCGGCCGGCACGTGGTCATGAACTTCGCCGACCCCAAGGGCGGGCTGTCGGTGCGCGACGTCGAGACCACCATCGGGACCGGCGTCGACGTCGTCCTGCCGCGCTCCTCCTCGGTGCCCGCCTCCACGAACCGCGGCATCCCGCTGCTGCAGGACGGCGGTCGCGAGCCGGTCGTCAAGGAGCTGCGCCGGCTGGTGTCGCGCTTCCAGGCCACCCCGATCGTCCGGCCCGGCCGCTACCGGGCCAAGCACCGGGCGGCGTCGTGACCTCCGCCTCCACGCACCGGGCGGCGTCGTGACCTCCGCCTCGACGCACCGGGCCGCCTCGTGAACCTCGCCTCCCGCCTCGACGCCGCCCGCGGCCGGCACAGCGTCCCCGACGGGCCGGTCGCCACCGCCGCCGTCCCTCCCGCGCCGGCCCCGCGCCCGGCCGCGCCCGCCGCCCGCGTCGCGGTCGCACCCGCTCCCGCGACCGACGCCCTCGCCCGGCTCAAGGACCGCGTCGGCAAGGCGCTGTTCGAGCGCATGGGCAGCCGGATGAGCGACGCGGGCCTCGGCGAGGAGCAGCTGCGCGCGATCGTGCTCGGCGAGCTCGACGCGGTCGTCGACGAGGAGCGGGTCCCGCTCAGCCCGGAGGAGCGCCAGCGGCTCACCGCCGAGCTCGCCGACGACGTCCTGGGCTACGGGCCGCTGCAGCGCCTGCTCGACGACGCGTCGGTCACCGAGATCATGGTCAACGGCCCGGAGAACATCTACGTCGAGCAGGGCGGCAAGCTGCGCCGCAGCAGCGCCCGGTTCGCCTCCGAAGAGCACCTGCGGCGGGTCATCGACCGCATCGTCTCCCGGGTGGGACGGCGCATCGACGAGTCCTCGCCGCTGGTCGACGCCCGCCTGGCCGACGGGTCGCGCGTCAACGCCGTCATCCCGCCGCTGGCCTTCAGCGGCTCGACGCTGACCATCCGCAAGTTCGCCAAGGACCCCTTCACCGTCGAGGACCTCATCGGCTTCGGCACCCTGACGCCGGAGATGGCCGAGCTGCTGCGGGCCTGCGTCGAGGCGCGGCTCAACGTCATCGTCTCCGGGGGCACCGGCACCGGGAAGACGACGCTGCTCAACGTGCTGTCCTCCTTCATCCCCGAGGGCGAGCGGATCGTCACCATCGAGGACGCCGTCGAGCTGCAGCTGCAGCAGGACCACGTCGTCCGGCTGGAGTCCCGCCCGCCCAACATCGAGGGGCGGGGCGCGGTCACCATCCGCGACCTGGTGCGCAACTCGCTGCGGATGCGGCCCGACCGGATCGTGGTCGGGGAGTGCCGCGGCGGGGAGAGCCTGGACATGCTGCAGGCGATGAACACCGGCCACGACGGGTCGCTGTCGACGGTGCACGCCAACTCCCCGCGCGACGCCGTGGCCCGCCTGGAGACGCTCGTGCTCATGGCCGGCATGGACCTGCCGCTGCGGGCCATCCGCGAGCAGATCGCCTCCGCCGTCGACCTCGTCGTCCAGCTCACCCGGATGCGCGACGGCACCCGCCGGGTCACCCACGTCACCGAGGTGCAGGGCATGGAGGGGGAGACGGTCACCCTCCAGGACGCCTTCCTCTTCGACTACTCCGCCGGCGTCGACGCCGCGGGCCGCTTCCTCGGCCGCCCGGTGTCCACCGGCGTGCGGCCGCGGTTCACCGAGCGGTTCGCCGACCTGGGCATCGCCGTCGACCCGCGGGTCTTCGGCGTCCCCCAGGCGCCGCGGCAGCGGGGGTGGGGCGGGTGACGCCGGCCCTGCTCGCCGCCGGCCTGCTCGCCGTCACCGGCGCGCTGCTGCTCGGGGTGGTCGCGGTCGTGCCCCCGGCGCCGCGGCGGGTGCCGCTGCACCGGCTCGACCCGGCCCTGGTCCCGCAGGGGTCGGCGCTGGCCGGGGCCGGCGCGGCGGCCGGCGCCGCCGTCGAGCGGGTGCTCGCCCGGCGCGGCCGGCTGGCCTCCGGGACGGCGGCCCTCGAGCGGGCCGGGCTGGGCGTGACCCTGCCGGTGTTCGTGGTCCGCACCGGGCTGGCCGCGGTCGGCCTCGGGCTGCTCGGCGCGCTGGTCGGCGGCGTCGTCGCCGGGGTGCTGCTGGCCGTCGCCGCCCCGCTGGGCGCCCGACTGCTGCTGTCCTGGCGGACCGGACGGCGGCAGGCGGCCTTCGCCGACCAGCTCGACGACTCGCTGCAGCTGATGGCCAGCAGCCTGCGGGCCGGCCACAGCCTGCTGCGCGCGATCGACTCGGTGTCGCAGGAGGCCGAGGCGCCGACGTCGGAGGAGTTCGCCCGGATCGTCAACGAGACCCGGGTGGGCCGCGACCTCGCCGACGCCCTCGACGAGGTCGCTGCCCGCACCGCCAGCGACGACTTCACCTGGGTGGCGCAGGCCATCGCCATCCACCGCGAGGTCGGGGGCAACCTGGCCGAGGTGCTCGACGTGGTCGGCCGCACGATCCGCGAGCGCAACGCCATCCGCCGCCAGGTCAAGGCGCTGGCGGCCGAGGGCAAGCTGTCGGCGGTCGTGCTCATGCTGCTGCCCTTCGGGGTGAGCGGCTTCATCGCGCTGACCAACCCCGAGTACCTGTCCACGTTCACCGAGACCCCCGCCGGGTTCCTCATGCTCGGCGTCTGCGCGCTGCTGCTGTCCGGCGGCGCGTTCTGGTTGAAGAAGACCGTGAGCATCCGGTTCTGATGAGCGCCCTCCCCGCCCCCGTCCTCGCCGCGGCGCTCGCCGTGGCCCTCGCCGTGCCGCTGCTGGGCTGGGCGCTGTTGGCCCGCCCCGACGCGGCCACCGTGCAGGCCCGCGACAACCTCACCCGCGGCCTGGACGCCGCCCCCGTCGGCCCCGCCGTGCCCCTGGGGGGCGGCGCCGCCGGCCGGCTGGTGCGCGCGCTCACCCCGCCCGGCACCGTGGCGCGGGTCGACCGGCTGCTGGGCACCGCCGGGCGCCCGGCCGAGTGGCCGCTGGCGCGCGTGCTCACCGCGAAGCTGGTGCTGCCCGCGATCGCCGCCGCGCTCGGCGTGCTGCTGGTCAGCGCCCGGCCCGGCGCGCTGCTGACGGTGCTGATGACCACGGTGACCGCGGTCTGCTGGTTCCTCCCGGAGCTGCTGCTGACCAGCCGCGGGCAGGAGCGGCGGCAGGCCATCGAGCTGGAGCTGGCCGACACCCTCGACCAGATGACCATCGCCGTCGAGGCGGGGCTGGGCTTCGAGTCGGCGCTCGCCCGGGCGGGGCGCACCGGCAAGGGGCCGCTGGCCGAGGAGCTGGTGCGCACCCTGCAGGACATCGGCGTGGGCCAGCCCCGCCGCGAGGCCTACCTCGCGCTGGCCGAGCGCACCGGGGTGGCCGACCTGCGGCGGTTCATCCGCGCGGTCGTGCAGGCCGACGTCTACGGCGTCTCCATCGCCGACGTGCTGCGCACCCAGGCCGCCGAGATGCGGCTCAAGCGGCGGCAGCGGGCCGAGGAGAAGGCCATGCAGATCCCGGTGAAGGTGATCTTCCCGCTGATCCTGTGCATCCTGCCGACGCTGTTCATCGTGCTGCTCGGGCCCGCGGCGATGGACATCGCCGCCACCTTCAGCGGGGGCTGAGCGCCCCCCGTGTACTTCCGCGGAGTCGCCCGGGGCGACTCCGCGGAAGTGCACGGCCGTTCCGGGACCGCGGGGGTCAGCCGGTCGAGCGCGGCTGCGCGGGGTTGGTCGGGTCGCCCTGCGACGGCGGGTTCATCGCCGGGCCGGTGGTCGCCTCCGAGACCTTGGACCCACCGGCGGCGGGCACCGGGTCGTCGGCGGCCGCGGCCGCCGGGTCGCCGCCGGAGGGCTGGGCGCCCTCGTGCAGCGACCGCAGCCGGTTCTCCATGGCCATGACGACCTGGAGCCGGTCGGCGTGGGCGCGCTCGTAGTCCAGGAGCGTCTGCAGGCCGGTGGCGTCCAGCGTGCGGATGCGCGAGATCAGTCCCTCCACCGGCAGGTGGTCGTAGTCGGGCAACGGCAGCTGGTCGTGCTCGGTCATGCCGACCGCCTACCCCTGCCCCCGCGGTCCGACACGGTGTGTGGCGTCCGGGTCGGTGGGTAGGCGGCGAGCAGAGCGCGCCCCGCCGCGGGCGCCGTCCCCGACAGCACGACGAGGAAGTTGGTCCCCACCGCATGGACGTGTCCTTCCTGGCACCGGTCTTCGAGGCCCCAGGTCCCTACGCCACCGTGACGGCCGACGTCACGCACACCACCGAGAACGCCGACACCGAGCTCGAGCTCCGGGTCCGCGCGGTCGCGGAGAAGCTCAGCGAGCAGGGCGCGCCGGAGGCCGTCGTCGAGGCGGTGCGCGGCCGGTTGCTCGAGGGCAACGACGGCGGCGAGGCCGGGACCATCAGGGGCCGGGCGGTCGTCGTCGCCTCCGACGGCAGCGTGGTGTTCGACTCCCAGTTGGCCGACGTGCCCCGCCAGGAGCTCGCCGAGTGGTCGCCGCAGCCGAACCTGCTGCCGGTGCTGCGCGCGCTGCCGGGCCGGGTCTCGCACGTCGTCGTCCTCACCGACCGCACCGGCGCCGACCTCACCGTGGCGACCCTCCCGGGGCACGCCGACGAGGAGGAGACGGTCAAGGGCGACACCTTCCAGATCCGCAAGTTCCAGGGCGGCGGCTGGGCGCACCACCGCTACCAGCACAACGCCGAGAACAAGTGGGTGCACAACGCCGACGACGTCGCCGAGCACATCGCCTCGGTGGTCCGGCGGCTGCACCCCCGGTTCGTGCTGCTGGCCGGCGACATGCGCGCCCGCCAGATCCTCACCGACCGCGCCAGCGGGCTGTGGTCGGACCTCATCGTGTCGATGGACGAGGGCGGCCGGGCCGCCGGTGCCGACCGCGAGCCGGTCGAGCGCAAGGCCGCCGAGCTCGTCGCCGAGCACGAGGCGCGCGACGAGGCCGACATCGTGGAGAAGATCAGCTCCGCCGGGGCGCACGGGCTGGCCGTGACCGGCACCGCGAACGTCGTCGAGGCGCTGCGCAAGGCCCAGGTGGAGACGCTGGTCCTCGCCGACCCGGCCGACGACGAGCAGCTCCTCGTGGGTGCCTCCCCGCTGGAGCTCGGCGTCGACCAGGCCGACATGGACGCCCTCGGCGTGCAGGAGGCGCACTCGGTCCCCGCCGAGAACGCGCTGCTGGCCGCCGCCGTGGCGAGCACCGCGGGCGTCGTCGTCGTGCCCCGGGCGGCCATGCCGGGCGACATCCCGGTCGCGGCGATCCTGCGCTACACCGACGACTCCACCCCCACCCCTCAGTGACGGAGGCAGCAGCCATGACCGACCCCCACCAGGAGGGCACCCCGGCCGGGACCAGCCCCGCCGACGTCGACCGCCGCTCCGCGATCGCGGAGGTGCTCGGCAAGGAGGTCTGGCCGGCCGACCGGGACACGCTGGTGTCCCGCGCCCAGGAGAACAACGCCACCGACCGCGTGCTGTCCGACCTGCGCCGGCTGCCCGAGGGCCGACAGTTCGACAACGTGCAGGACGTCGCCCGGGCCCTGGGTCTGGGCACCGAGCAGCAGCGCTTCTGAGGGGGTCGGCGTGGTCACCATGAAGGAGCCCAGCCCCGAGGCGCTGGCGAACGTCACCGAGCACAACGTCGAGACCCGGGCCGACCTGCTGCCCGAGGAGTCGGCCATGAAGGGCAGCGGCATGGAGGAGGTCGCCGCCGAGGTGATCCTCGCCGAGTCGGAGGAGCGCACGGTCCACGCCGACGCCGACGACGCCCAGGGCGCCCACCGGCAGTCGGCGGAGACGGCGGACCTGCCCTGAGCGCGGGTCCTGCCGCGGGTGCGGTGCACGAGCACCCGGTGCAGCTGCGCTGGGGCGACAGCGACGTCTTCGGGCACGTCAACCACGCGCGGGTGCTCGGGCTGCTCGAGGACGCCCGGCTGGCCATGGCCGGACCGGGCCCCGGCGCGGGCATCATCCTGGCCCGGCTGGAGATCGACTACCTGCGGCAGGTCCACTACCGGGTCTCGGAGCACCTGACGGTGAGCAGCACCATCACCCGGCTGGGCCGCAGCTCGATCGGCATGCGCCAGGAGCTCACCCAGGACGGCGAGGTGGCGCTGCGCGCGGAGATGGTGCTGGTCAACTTCGACTACGCCGCCGACGCCACCAGCCCGCTCACCGACGTCCAGCGCGCGCACTGGACCCAGTGGCTGGTGGCCTGAGGACAGGCGGGGCTGGGTAGGCCCCGCGCATGCCCAAGACGACGAGGAGCGGGGACGCGAAGGCCGACGAGATCCCCAGCACGCTGCAGCGCTCCGACGAGAAGGCGCAGCGCACGTTCGCCAAGACGCACGACTCGGCCGTCGAGAGCTACGACGGCGACGAGCAGCGCGCCAACCGCGTGGCGTGGGCCGCGGTCAAGCACACCCACGAGAAGGTCGGCGACCACTGGGAGCCGAAGGACCACAAGGGGCCGTCGGACGCCCAGGCCGCGGGCGGCGCCGACACCGACCGGGAGACCAAGGGCGGTGTCGACGCCAACGCCAGCAAGGCCCACCTGATGGACCTGGCCAAGCGGCTCGACGTCCCCGGCCGCTCGACGATGACCAAGGACGAGCTCGTCGACGCGGTGAGGAAGGCCAGTGACCGGGAGACCCGCAGGGCGCGGGAGTCCTAGACCGCGCGGGAGTCCGAGACCGGCAGCGTCCAGAGCTCGCGCTGCGGGCGGCCGAGCCAGCGGGTCCCGCGCCCGGTGAGCGCGACCGCCTCCTCGAGCGCGAGGCGCACGCACTGCCCGTCCCACTCGGGGACCGGCACCCGCACGGCGAGCTCGAGGGCGTAGACGGTGTCGGGGTGCAGCACCCGGTCGCCGTCGCCAGGAACGCCGTGCTGGTCGTCCCACCGGCCGATCGCCGGCCCGGCGCCGTGCCCGTGGACGCCGACCGGGTGCGAGTAGACCGCGGCCTCCAGGCCCTCGGCGGAGGCCGCGGCACGCGCGGCGGCGAGCACCTCGTTGCCGGTGCGCCCGGCGCGCAGCGCGGCCGCGGTCAGCGCCTGCACCCGGGTGCCGGCCGCCCACGCGCGGGACAGCCCCGGCGGCGGCGCGGACTCACCCGGCCGCAGCAGGTAGACGGTCCGCTGCAGGTCGGTGGCCAGGCCGAGGCTGACCAGCCCGGCGTCGCAGGTCACCAGGTCGCCGGGCAGCACGGGGGCGTCCTGCGGCACGGCGGGCAGCTCGACCCCGTGCCGGCCCCGCAGCGGCACCGCGGCGCGCTGGACGGTGACCCCGGGGTGGAACCAGGGCGGGACGCCGAGGTCGGCCAGCCGCTGGTGGACCCACCAGGCGAGGTCGGCGGCGGTCGTCGTCCCGGGGGTGAGCGCGGCGGGGGACAGCGCCTCGGCCAGGACGCGGTCGGTGAGGCCGTTGAGCGCGTCGAGGGCGGCGACCTCCTCGGGCAGCCGGGTCTCCAGCCAGCCCACGACGAGGTCCTCGGCCGGCACCAGCCGCCGCGCGTGGGGGCCCAGCGCCTCGGTCAGCAGGCCGTGGTCGGTCACCGACAGCCCGTCGGCCAGGGCGCAGCGGGCGGAGACGTCGATGCCGATGCGGCGCGGGGCGGCCTGCTCGACGATCCGCCGCACCGCCGCCCACTGCGCCTGCTCGTCGCCGTGGTCGCCGTCGTCCTCGCCGGTCCAGCCGGGCAGGAACTGGCCCACCGGGTAGCGGGAGACGGCCACCGGCGTCACGCCGTCGTCGCTGCGGTGCAGCACCAGCACCACCCGGCGCCGGGCCGACAGCCAGGTCGCCGGCAGCAGCGTGGCCAGCACCGGGTCCTCGTTGTTCTCCCGGCCGACCACCAGCCACAGGTCGATGCCGGCCCGGTCCATGAGCACCGGCAGCAGGTCCAGCAGCCGCTGGGTCAGCCACCGGTCCCGGACGTCGGCCTGCTGCCGCAGCGGCAGCGGCACCGTCCGCGTCGGGTCCGGGACCACCAGGGTCATGCAGACAGGGAAGCAGAGAACCGCCGTCCTCACCCCTCGGGAACTCAGCTCCCGTCGGTGCGGGCGGCCCCGGGGACGGGCGGCGGGTCGACCCGCTCACGGGCCGGGGCGGACCGCGGCCGCGGCACCCGGGAGGTGGCCACCCGGTCGCGGCCGGCCTGCTTGGCCTCGTACATGGCGGCGTCGGCGCGGTCGACCAGCCGCCACAGCGCCTCGGGAACGTCCTCGCCGTCGACCGGGTTGGTCAGCGCGACCCCGATCGAGGCGGTGACGGGGTGGCCGTGGGCGCTGCGGCTGCCGGCCACCGCCGAGCGCAGCCGCTCGGCCAGCCGGGCGGCCTCCGACGGGTCGGCGACGAGACCGAGGACGACGAGCTCCTCGCCGCCGAGGCGGGCCAGCAGGTCGGTGGGGCGGACGCTGTCGGACAGCGCGGCGGCCACACCCCGCAGGACGGCGTCGCCGGCGGCGTGCCCGTGGACGTCGTTGACCTGCTTGAAGTGGTCGAGGTCGAGCACCATCGCGGCCACCCGAAGCCCCTCCCGGCGGGCCGCCCGCCAGGTGCGCGGCGCCTGGTCGACCAGGTGCCGGCGGTTGGCCAGCCCGGTGAGCGGGTCGCGCTGGGACAGCGCCTCGGTGGCCGCCAGCAGCCGCTGCACCCGCCGGCGCAGCAGGTACACGGTGACCGAGACCAGGACGAGCATCCCGCCGTCCACACCCACCTGGACGGCGAGGCCGACCGGGCTCGGGTCGCTGCCGGCCATCGCGGCCAGGCAGGCCGGCGGGGTCAGCGCCATGACCACGCCCAGCATCCAGCGGTCGAGGAACCAGGCCGCGGCGGAGCAGGAGAACAGCAGCACCATCGGCGTCGCGTGGCGCACCGGGTCGTCGATGCACTGCGCGACGACGACGTAGACGAGGTGGCCGAGCAGCACCAGCCCGAAGGTCGACCAGCGGCCCACGCGGCGGCGCACCACCAGGGGCACCGCCGACACCAGCAGCCCTCCCATCGTCGCGGTGTAGGCCCAGCCGGAGACGCCGTCGCGGACCGTTCCCTCGAGGACCGCGTTGACCAGTCCCGTGGCGCCGCCCACCACGAGCAGGGCGGCGATCACGAACGCGGCGAGGCGGTGCCCGGCACTGCCGGGTCCCATGGCCTCCTCCGGGAGATCCGGTCCGTCGGTACCGAGGGGCCACGCACGCACGGGGTGGAGGATGCCGTACGCCGAGGTCGATCCGGCGTTTCCCACGCCAGGTGTCCCTGGGTCGGGGACGCGCCCGTTCCGCTCGCCGCGACGCCGACGGCCCTGGCAGGCTGCCGGCATGTCGCACCCCCCGCCCGGTCTCGTGCAGGTGCGGACGCTGGCCGACCACCCGCTGGCCGGGTCCGGGGCCGCCGCGCTGCGCATGGTGGCGACCGGCGCGCTGACCTCCGGCCGGTTCGGGCTGGTGGAGTACCGGCTCGCGCCGCACTCGCCCGGCGCCGCCCCGCACTACCACCAGACGTTCTCCGAGTCGTTCTACGTGCTCTCCGGCGAGCTGACCCTCTACGCCGACCGGCGCTGGCAGCCCTGCCGGCCCGGCGACTTCGCGCTGGCCTCCGAGGGCGGGGTGCACGGCTTCCGCAACGACTCCGACGAGCCGGTGTCCTTCCTCATCCTGTTCACCCCGGGCATCGCCCGCGAGGAGTTCTTCGCCGAGACCGCGGAGCTGCGCCGCAGCGGCCGCACCCTCTCCCCGGAGGAGCGGACGGCGTTCTACGCCCGTCACGACCAGGTGGTGGTCGAGGAGTGAGCCCCGCCGCCGCGGGGCACGGCCCTCGGAGAGGACGACGTCGAGGAGGGGCGCCATGGCGCAGGGACCGTGGTTCTACTGCCTGAAGCACCACACCGTCGAGGACCGGGACGGCTGCGCCGAGCGGCACCGCCTGGGGCCCTACGACACGCGTGAGCAGGCCGAGCACGCGCTGCAGGGGGTGGCCGAGCGCAACGAGCGGCTCGACGCGGAGGACCGCGCGTGGCGTGAGGGCGACTGACCGGTGAGCAGCGGGGGCACCGGCCGCCCGGTGGAGGATCTCGTCGTCGGGGTGCTCGGCGGCACCGGACCCCAGGGCAGGGGGCTGGCCGTGCGGCTGGCCTCGGTCGGGCAGCGGGTGCTGCTGGGCTCCCGGGACGCCGACCGGGCGCGGGAGGTGGCCGCGTCGGTGGCCGGGCGCGCCACCGCGGCGGGCGGCGCGGAGGCCTCGGTGCAGGGCGGGGCCAACCCCGACGTCGCCGGCGCCGCCGACCTGGTCGTCGTGGCGGTGCCCTTCGACGGGCACGCCGCGACGCTGGCCGGGCTGGCCGGGCCGCTGGCGGGCAAGGTCGTCGTCGACTGCGTGGTGCCGATGGGCTTCGACGACCTGGGCGCCCACGTCGTCGACGTCCCCGAGGGGTCGGTGGCCCAGCAGGCCGCCGCGCTGCTGCCCGACTCGGCCGTCGTCGGCGCGTTCCACCACGTGTCGGCGGTGCTGCTCGAGGACCTGTCCCGCCCGACCCTGGACGGCGACGTGCTCGTGGTCGGCGACGACCGCGCGGCCACCGACACCGTGCAGGCGCTGGCCGGGCGGCTCCCGGGCATGCGCGGCGTCTACGCGGGGCGGCTGCGCAACGCCCGGCAGGTCGAGGCGCTGACGGTCAACCTGGTCTCGGTCAACCGCCGGTACAGGGCGCACGCCGGCATCCGCGTGACCGACGTCTGACCGCACCGCGCGTACCTCCCGGGCACTTCCGGGCCCGTTCCGCGTCGGGCGGGTCCGATCGGACCGGTAGGGCGCGGAACGGGCCGAGGAGGTGCGCCGTCCACAGTCCGCTCCCTATCCACGGCCCGGATCGGGAGCCCGCCGGGGCGTGCCGGCCGCCCGAGGCTCGGCGTCGTGGAACCCCTGCTGCCACCCGAGCTCGTCCTGCGTCGGGACGCCCTGCCCGGCGGCTGGTCGGACGAGGAGCTGACCGCCCGCCTGCGCCGCGGCGAGCTGACCCGGTTGCGACCGGGCGCGTACCTGACCGACCCCTCGTCGCTCGACGCCGTCGCGCGGCACCGGCACCTGCTCGTCGCGACGGTCGCCGCACTCCGCCGGCCCGCCGTGGTGAGCCACCAGTCGGCTGCCGTGCTGTGGGGGCTGCCGCTGTGGGGAGTGTCCCTGGACCGTGTGCACGTCACGCGGCGGCCGCCGGCGTCGAGCGAGGTGAGCCGGTACCTGCGCTGCCACGCCGTCCGGTTGCGCGACGACGAGGTCTCCACCGTCGACGGCGTCGCGGTCACCACGCCGGCCCGGACGGTGCTGGACCTCGCGCTCACGCTGGCTGCCGAGCCGGCCGTCGTCGTGCTGGATGCGGCGGTGCGGCTGGGCCGCGTGCGGCGCGAGGACCTGCTGCACCGGCTCGACCGCGCGGGGCGCGTCCCGGGCAGCCGGCGCGCCGGGCGGGCCATCGCCTTCGCCGACGGCCGGAGCGAGAGTGTCGGCGAGAGCCGGAGCCGTGTGCTGCTGCAGCGCCTGGGCCTGCCGCCGTCGTCCCTGCAGCTCCCGGTCCGCGCCGCCGACGGGCTGCTCCTCGGCCGGGCCGACTTCGGGTGGGAGGAGGAACGCGTGCTCGGTGAGTTCGACGGGCGGGTGAAGTACGGGCGGCTGCTGCGTCCGGGGCAGGAGCCGGGCGACGTCGTCTTCGAGGAGAAGCGCCGGGAGGACGCCCTCCGCGACGAGGGATGGGGCGTCGTCCGCTGGACGTGGTCCGACCTCACCGTCGGGGTGCTCGGGCCCCGGGTGCGACGGGCGCTGGAGCGGGGGTGGCGTCGCAGCTCCTGAGGCCGGCTCTGCGGGCTGGTTCCGCGTGCTGCGGGTCCGATCGCACCCGCGGAGCCCGGAACCAGCCCGTGAGGTGGCCGAGCGGGCGAGGATGGGGACGTGCTGCTGGCAGGAGCGGTCGCGGTGCTGCACGGCGCCGTCGTGCTGTTCATGCTGACCGGCGCGCTGCTGGCGCTGCGCTGGCCCCGGCTGGTGCTGCTGCACGCACCGGTCGCGCTCGCCGTCCTCGCGGTCAACCTCGCCGGTGCGCCCTGCCCGCTGACCACGCTCGAGCTGGCACTGCGCGAGCGCGCCGGGCTGCCGCCCTACGACGGCGGCTTCCTCGGCCACGTGCTGTTCGGCCCGCTGGGGCTCGATGTCGCCGCGACGGTGACCCAGGTCGGCACCTACACCGTCGCCCTGGGCCTCAACGCCCTGGGCTACGGCCTGCTGCTGGCCCGGGGACGACCGCGGGCCTGACCGGCGCGAGTGGGCAGTTGCGGTCGCCGCCCACGGCGTGCCGTCGCGTGCCGGCGGCCGGAACTGCCCACTCGGCGCGCCGCCGGCTACTCGAAGGAGTGCTCGGGCCCGGGGAAGGCCCCGCTGCGCACCTCGTCGGCGTACTCGCGGGCCGCGCGCAGCAGCTCCCCGCGCAGGTCGGCGTACTTCTTCACGAACCTCGGCACCCGGCCGCCGTTGAGCCCGGCCATGTCCGGCCACACCAGCACCTGCGCGTCGCAGTCGGCGCCGGCCCCGATGCCGACCGTCGGGATGGCCAGCTCCTTCGTCACCTGGGCGGCCAGCTCGGCGGGCACCATCTCCAGCACGACGGCGAACGCGCCGGCCTCCTGCACCGCCCGCGCGTCGGTGAGCAGCTGCTCGGCGCCGGCGCCGCGGCCCTGCACCCGGAACCCGCCGAGGGAGTGCTCGCTCTGCGGCGTGAACCCGACGTGTCCCATGACCGGGACGCCGTTGTCGGCCAGCATCCTGATCTGCGGCGCCACCCGCGCCCCGCCCTCGAGCTTGACCGCCTGCGCGCCGCCCTCCTTCATCATCCGCACGGCGGTGGCGAACGCCTGCTCCGGCGAGGCCTCGTAGCTGCCGAAGGGCAGGTCGGCCACGATGAGCGCCCGCTTCGTCGAGCG
Source organism: Geodermatophilus tzadiensis (assembly GCF_003002915.1). Classification (GTDB taxonomy): domain Bacteria; phylum Actinomycetota; class Actinomycetes; order Mycobacteriales; family Geodermatophilaceae; genus Geodermatophilus; species Geodermatophilus tzadiensis. Next base: position 99,065 of record NZ_PVTG01000014.1, read on the forward strand.
GGTGACCGCCTTCGTCAGCAGCAGCAGGTCCTCGACGGTGACCGGCACGGTGGAGGAGTGGCCGAGGACGACGTTGCCCGCGGAGTCGCCCACGAGCAGCACCGGGATGCCGGCCTCCTCGAAGACGGCGGAGGCGTAGGTGTCGTACGCGGTGAGCATCGCCCACCGCTCGCCGCGCTCCTTGGCCTGCTGCAGGTGGTGGATGCGCACCCGCGCGCTCGACGTCCCGCCGTAGAGAACCGACTCGGTCACGCCTGGGCTCCTTCGCGGACGCTGGGCAGGCTCTCCCGCCAGCGGTTGGTGATGGGCAGCCGCCGGTCACGGCCGAACGCCTTGAGGCTGATCTTCGTGCCGGGTGCCGACTGCCGGCGCTTGAACTCCGCGACGTCGACCAGCCGCAGCACCCGCGCCACCACCTCGGGGTCGTGGCCGCGCTCGAGCAGCTGGGCCATGCCGAGGTCGCGGTCGACGTAGTCGGCGATCACCGCGTCCAGCTCCTCGTAGGAGGGCAGCGAGTCGCTGTCCTTCTGCCCGGGCGCGAGCTCGGCCGACGGCGGCTTGTCGATCGAGTTCTGCGGGATCGGCTCGGTCTCGCCACGCTCGCGGGCGTACGCGTTGCGCCACCGGGCCAGCTCCCACACCAGAGTCTTGGGCACGTCCTTGATCGGCGCGAACCCGCCGGCGGCGTCGCCGTAGAGCGTCGAGTACCCGACGGCGACCTCGCTCTTGTTGCTGGTGGCCAGCAGCAAGTGCCCGTGCTGGTTGGACAGCCCCATGAGCAGCGTGCCGCGCACCCGCGCCTGCAGGTTCTCCGCCGCCGTCCCGGTCAGCTCCACCGACGTCTCGTACGCGTCGACCATCGGTGCGATCGGCACGGTGGAGAAGTGCAGGCCCAGCCGGCGGGCGCTGTCCTCCGCGTCGGCGACGGAGTGCTCGCTCGACCACCGCGAGGGCAGCGCGACGCCGTGCACGCGGTCGGCACCGAGCGCGTCCACCGACAGCGCGGCCACCAGCGCGGAGTCGATGCCGCCGGAGAGGCCGAAGACGACCGACGGGAAGCCGTTCTTGTCGATGAAGTCCCTGAGGCCCAGGACCAGCGCCCGCCAGACCTCCTCGGGGTCGCTCAGCGGGTCGGCCACGTGCCCCGGCCGCGGCTCGAAGGTCGGCACGGGGTCCTCCGACAGGACGGTGCGGGTGACCGTCATCGGCCCGACCCGGCCCGCCCGCCGCTCGGGCACCCGGGCCGGGTCGAGGGCGAGGTCGACGCAGAGCAGGTGCTCGACGAACTGCGGCGCCCGGGCGAGCAGCTCGCCGTCGGCGGAGACGGCCAGCGAGTCGCCGTCGAAGACCAGCTCGTCCTGGCCGCCGACCTGGTTGCAGTAGACGATCGGCGCGTTGGCCTCGGCGGCGCGGCGGCGCACCAGCGGCAGCCGCAGGTCGTCCTTGGCCCGCTCGTAGGGCGAGGCGTTGGGGGAGACGACGAGGTCGACGCCCGCCTGCCCGGCCACCCCGCACGGCCCGCCCTCGACCCACAGGTCCTCGCAGATGGTCAGCGCAACGTCGGCGCCGTGCAGCCGCACCACCGGCAGGTCCGTGCCGGGCACGAAGTAGCGCGCCTCGTCGAAGACGCCGTAGTTGGGCAGGTGCCGCTTGGCGTAGCGGGCCACCACCTGCCCGCCGTGCAGCAGCGCGGCGGCGTTGCGGGGCTGGCCGCGGCGCGGGTTGGCGTCGCCGGGCCGCTCGTCGTCGGACCCGTCGGCGGCCGGCGGGGTGTCGACGGCGGCCGGCGCCGGGCCGTGGGTGTGCGCCAGGTACCCGACGACGACGGCGACCCCGCCGAGGCCCTCGCCGGCCAGCGTCCCGGCGAGCGCGGTGAGCGCCTCCTCGCTGGCCGCCGCGAACGACTCCCGCAGTACGAGGTCCTCGGGCGGGTACCCGGTGAGCGTCATCTCGGGGAACACCACGAGGTGGGCGCCGTCGTCGGCGGCCCGCCGCGCCCACTGGACCACCAGCGCGGCGTTGCCCGCCAGGTCGCCGACGCGGGTGTCGACCTGGGCCATCGCGACTCTCAGCTGCACCGTCACGGGACCATCCAACAACCGGCTGTCTGCAGCGGCCAGACCGGGCGGGCCGGGGTGGACCGCGCCCGCCGCCGGGGCGGCCGCCCCGCCGGAGCCGGGACCGGAGCGGTTCCTCCGGCCGGGCGCCTGAGCTCAGCGGCCGTCGACGGGCACCGGGCGCGGAGCCGGGACCGGCGCCGGCGCGGGCGCGGGTGCAGACGTCGCGCTCTCCAGGAAGCGGAGCAGCTCGACGGGGAAGGGCAGCACGACCGTCGAGTTCTTCTCGGCCGCCACCTCCACCATGGTCTGCAGCAGGCGCAGCTGCAGGGCGGCGGGCTGGGCGGCCATCACCTCGGCGGCCTGCGCCAGCTTCTGCGAGGCCTGCAGCTCGCCCTCGGCGGTGATCACCCGCGACCGGCGCTCCCGCTCGGCCTCCGCCTGCCGGGACATCGACCGCTTCATCGACTCGGGCAGCGCGACGTCCTTGATGTCGACCCGGTCGACGTGCACCCCCCAGTCGACGGCGGGGGAGTCGAGCATCAGCTCCAGGCCCTGGTTGAGCCGCTCCCGGTTGGAGAGCAGGTCGTCGAGGTCGCTCTTGCCGATGATCGACCGCAGCGACGCCTGCGCCACCTGCCCGATCGCCGCCTCGTAGTTCTGCACGTCGACGACGACGCGCACCGGGTCGTACACCCGGTAGTAGACGACCGCGTCGACCTTGACCGTCACGTTGTCCCGGGTGATGCCCTCCTGGGCCGGGACCGGCATGGTCACCACCTGCATGTTCACCTTGCGCAGGCGGTCCGCACCCGGGGCGATCAGTGCGAGTCCCGGCGGTCGCGGGTCCCCGTGCAGCCGCCCGAAGCGCAGCACCACGCCACGCTCGAACTGGGTGACGACCCGGACCGAGGCGCCCGCCAGGACGAGCAGGCCCGCGATCACGACCACCAGGACCACCAGGACCAGGTCCATGTCGTCCTCCGTCGGACGCACCGGTGAGGCGGTCCCCAGCGTAGGCCCGCGCCCGCCCGCAGGGCACTCTTCGGCCAACGCCCGCTGCTCCTAGAGTGGCGGGGTGGACCACCGCGCGGCCCAGGTCGCCGCCGTCGCCGCACTGGCCGAGCCCACCCGGCGCCGGCTGTACGACCACGTCGTCCGCCAGCCCGGGCCGGTCGGCCGCGACGAGGTGGCCGCCGCCTGCGGCGTGCCCCGGGCGACGGTCGCCTTCCACCTCGACCGGCTCGTGGACGACGGCCTGCTCGCCGTGCACTTCGAGCGGCGGACCGGGCGCAGCGGCCCCGGGGCCGGGCGGCCCGCGAAGCTCTACCGGCGGGCGCCGGAGCCGGTCGCCGTCTCGCTGCCGGAGCGGCACTACGACCTGGCCGGGGACCTCCTCGCGGGGGCCGTGGCCGAGGCCGAGGGGTCGGGCGAGCGGCCGGCGGCCGCTCTCGGCCGCCAGGCCTATGCGCGCGGGCGGGAGCTCGCGGCCGCCGACGGGGCCCGGGGCCGGGAGGCGGTCCTGCGGGTGCTCGAGGCGCACGGCTACGAGCCGCGGGCCGGTGCCGACGGCGTGACGCTGGTCAACTGCCCCTTCCACCGCCTCGCCCGGGAGCACACCGAGCTGGTCTGCGGGATGAACCTGCGGCTGGTCGAGGGCGTCCTCGACGGCGCCGGTGCCGACCGGCTCGAGGCCCGGCTGCGCCCGCTCGACGGGGCGTGCTGCGTGCACCTCGTGCCCGCCTGACCCGGCCGCGGCGGCAGCCGTTGACGAGGACGTGACGCGGGTCTCTATTGCCAATCATCATTGGCCTTAGAGGAGGTCGTCATGGCCGTCCACCTGAACCGCCCGCACAGCGTGGCGGCGGACCCCGCCCGCTCGGCGTTCCAGCTGCTGCGCACCGTGTACGCGGTCGCGCCCGTCGTCTTCGGCCTGGACAAGTCCACGAACCTGCTCACCGACTGGCCCCGCTACCTCGCCGGCTGGATCGACGGCGTCGTCCCCGGGACCGCCCAGCAGGCGATGTACGCCGTCGGCGTGGTCGAGGTGGTGGCCGGCGTCCTGGTCGCCGTCGTCCCCCGGATCGGCGCCTGGGTCGTGGCCGCCTGGCTGGCGGGCATCGTCGTCGACCTGGTGACCGGCCCCGGGTACCTCGACGTCGCGCTGCGCGACGTGGGCCTGTTGGGCGGCGCCGTCGCGCTCGGGCTCCTCTCGACGCGGTACGCCCGCGGCGCGACGGAGGTGCGGGCGTGACGGGCGGGCCGGCGACGGGCCTCGCCGGTCCCCTGCGGGTGGTGCGGGACGGCTCCGGCGTCGACGTCCCGGCCGCCGAGCGGGCCGTCGCCGCGCTGCTGCGGGCCCTCGGCCGGGACCCGGCCGCCCCGCACCTGGCCGAGACGCCCCGCCGGGTCGCCGAGGCCTACGCCGAGCTCCTCACCGGCCGGCCCTTCGCGCTGACCACCTTCCCCAACGACGGGGGCTACGACGAGATGGTCGTCGCCACGGGCATCCCGGTCGCGTCCCTGTGCGAGCACCACCTGCTGCCCTTCACCGGGGTCGCCTCGGTCGGTCACCTGCCCGGGGAGCGCATCCTCGGGCTGTCGAAGCTCGCCCGCGTGCTCGACCACTTCGCCCGGGACCTGCAGGTGCAGGAGCGGCTGACCCAGCAGGTGGCCGACTGGCTGCGCGACCACCTCGCGCCCCGGGGCGTGGGGGTGGTGATCGCCGCGGAGCACCAGTGCACGTCGCTGCGCGGCATCCGGGCGGCAGCCTCGCGGACGGTCACCTCCGCCCTGCACGGACTGCTGCGCGAGGACGTGCGCTCGCGGCAGGAGTTCCTCGCGCTGACCGGCACGGCCGCCTGAGAGGAGCCGGACCCGTGACCGCCCCGGTCGTCGTCGGTGGGAGGGGGCTCGCCGTCGTCGCGGTCCCGCTGGAGGACGTCGCGGTCTGACTCCGGGCGCGACGGCGGGCTCCCGTGTGCCGGGGGGCCGGACGGGGCAGGCTGTGCAGCGACGTCACACCCCGGAAACGAGCGGACCCGATCATGGCCAGCATGGACCGACAGCAGGAGTTCGTCCTGCGCACCCTCGAGGAACGCGACATCCGCTTCGTGCGGCTGTGGTTCACCGACGTCTCGGGCTACCTCAAGGCCGTCGCCGTCGCACCGGCCGAGATCGAGGCCGCCTTCGCCGAGGGCATCGGCTTCGACGGCTCGGCGATCGAGGGCTTCGCCCGCGTCTACGAGTCCGACATGCTCGCCAAGCCCGACCCCGGCACGTTCCAGGTGATGCCGGCGACGAAGGGCCAGGCCAGCGACACCGCGCGGATGTTCTGCGACATCACGCTGCCCGACGGGTCACCGTCCTGGGCCGACCCCCGGCACGTGCTGCGCCGGACGCTGTCGAAGGCCGCCGACATGGGGTTCACCTTCTACACCCACCCCGAGGTCGAGTTCTTCCTGCTCGAGGACCTGCCCACCGACGGCAGCCCGCCCCGGCCGGCCGACAACGGCGGCTACTTCGACCTGTCCACGCACAACGTGGCGCACGACTTCCGCCGCGAGGCGGTCTTCGCTCTCGAGGCGATGGGGATCTCGGTGGAGTTCAGCCACCACGAGGTCGCGCCCGGGCAGCAGGAGATCGACCTGCGCTACGCCGACGCGCTGTCGATGGCCGACAACGTGATGACGCTGCGGCACGTCGTCCGGGAGGTGGCCCTGGCGCAGGGCGTGCACGCCACGTTCATGCCCAAGCCGTTCACCGAGCTGGCCGGCTCGGCGATGCACACGCACGTCTCGCTGTTCGAGGGCGACCGCAACGCCTTCCACGACCCCGCCGACCCGATCCGGCTGTCCACCACGGGGCGGCAGTTCATCGCCGGCCTGCTCACCCACGCCCGCGAGTTCACCGCCGTCACCAACCAGACGGTCAACTCCTACCGGCGGCTGCTGGCCGGCACCGAGGCGCCGACGGCGGCCACCTGGGGCCGGGCGAACCGCTCGGCGCTGGTGCGGCTGCCCTCGTACAAGCCGAACAAGGGGCAGTCGGCGCGGGTCGAGGTGCGCTCACCGGACTCCGCGTGCAACCCCTACCTCACCTTCGCCGTCATCCTGGCCGCGGGGCTGCGGGGCATCGAGAAGGGCTACGAGCTCCCGCCGGAGGCCGAGGACGACGTCTGGTCGCTCACCGACACCGAGCGCCGCGCCGCCGGCTACGAGGACCTGCCCGTGTCACTGGGTGAGGCGCTGACCGCGATGCAGGGCAGTGAGCTGGTCGCCGAGACCCTGGGCGAGCACGTGTTCGAGTTCTTCCTCCGCAACAAGTGGGAGGAGTTCAACTCCTACCGGCAGAACGTCACGCCCTTCGAGCTCAAGCGCTACCTGCCCGGCCTGTAGCCGCACCGGGGGCGTTCCTCGCGCTCTGCGGGTGCTGCAGGACCCGCAGGGCACGAGGAACGGCCCCGTCGCAGGGGTCCGTGCCGAACTCGCCGAGGCACGGGGGCGACGAGGTCCTCCACTAACCTCGTCCCGTGCCGGACCGCCCCCGCCTCCTCGTCGTCGTCCCCAGTGACACCGCCCCGACCGCCCGGCTGGGGGAGTGGCTGCGCGACGCCGGCCTCGAGCTCGACGAGCGGCACCTCGACGCCGGCGACCCGCTGCCCGCCGACCTCTCCGGCCACGACGGGCTGCTGGTGATGGGCGGTCCGCAGTCCAGCGTGGACGACGACGCCACCAGCGGCCTGGGTCCGGTGCGCGACCTGCTCGCCCGCGCCCTGGCCGACCGGGTGCCCACCCTGGCCGTCTGCCTCGGCGCCCAGCTGCTGGCCCAGGCCGGCGGCGGGCGGGTGCGGGTGGGCGCCGACGGGCCGGAGGTGGGCGCGGCGCTGGTGGCCAAGCGCGACGCCGCCGAGCACGACCCGCTGTTCGGCCCGCTGCCGCTGAGCCCCGACGTCGTCCAGTGGCACCACGACGAGATCAGCGAACTGCCCGCCGGCGCCACCCTGCTGGCCGGCAGCCCGCGCTACGCCCACCAGGCCTTCCGGGCGGGCCGGGCCTGCTACGGGCTGCAGTTCCACGTCGAGACCACGCCGGAGATCGTCCGCGAGTGGGCCGAGGGCGACCCGGTGGGCGTCGCCTCGACCCGCTTCGACGCGCCGACCGTGGCCGAGCGCGCCGCCGCGGTGCACCCGGACATGGAGGAGGTGTGGGCGCCGTTCGCCGCGCGCTTCGCCGACCTGGTCCGCGCGACGAGCACGACGAGGGTCTGAGGTGTCGGCCACCCGGGAGGTGCCCCGGCGGGCGCGGGTCCGGTTGGCGCGGTTCGGCTTCGTCGACGCCGAGCGGGCCGCCCTCCAGCTGTCCGATCCGGCGCTGGGCCTGTGGGACCTCGACCGCAACGAGCCCGCCGACCCCGAGGCCGGCCCGGTGGTCTCCGCGCTCGCCCGCGCCGGCGACCCCGACCTCGCCGTCCGGTCGCTGACCCGGCTGGTCGAGGCGCTCGACGCCGCCGACGCCACCGGCAGCTCCGCCGCGGCGCTGCTGGCCCGGCTGCGCGGCTCGGCGCTGCTGCGCAGCCGGCTGCTGGCGGTCCTCGGCGCGAGCGCCGGGCTGGCCGACCACCTCGCCGCCCACCCCGGCGACTGGACCGTCCTGGACGCCGACGGCCGCGGCCCGGTGCGCCCCACCGCACAGGCGCTGGAGCGGCAGATGCTGCTCGCCGTCGGGGCCGACCCCGACGACCCGCCGTGGGGCGTCCGCCTCGGCCGGGCCGCGCCCGACGCCTCCCCGCAGCGGGTGGCCGCGCTCCGGCTGGCCTACCGCCGCGCCGTGCTGTCCCTGGCCGGCCGCGACCTCGGCGAGGGCCTGTCGGCCGAGGACGTCGCCGCCGAGCTCGCCGACGCCGCGGCTGCCGTGCTGTGCGGCGCGCTGGCGATCGCGGTCGCCGAGCAGCCGGCGAGCGCGGCGCCCTGCCGGCTGGCGGTCATCGGCCTGGGCAAGTGCGGCGGCCGCGAGCTCAACTACGTCAGCGACGTCGACGTCGTCTTCGTGGCCGAGCCGGTCGACCCCACCGACCCCGAGGCGCCGGCGCTGCAGAGCGCCACCCGGGTCGCCGCCGCCCTCATGCGGATCTGCCACGAGGCGGCCTGGGAGGTCGACGCGGCGCTGCGGCCCGAGGGCAAGGCCGGGGCGCTGGTGCGCACGCTGGCCAACCACGCGGCCTACTACCGGCAGTGGGCGAGCACCTGGGAGTTCCAGGCGCTGCTGAAGATGCGCCCGGTGGCCGGCGACCCGGACCTGGGCCGCGGCTACGTCGAGGAGCTCTTCCCGCTGGTCTGGCAGGCCGGCGAGCGGCCCGGTTTCGTCGGCGAGGTGCAGGCGATGCGCCGCCGGGTGGAGGAGAACATCCCGCCCGCGCAGGCCGAGCGGGAGCTCAAGCTCGGCCGCGGCGGGCTGCGCGACGTCGAGTTCGCCGTCCAGCTGCTGCAGCTGGTGCACGGCCGGGTCGACGTCCGGCTGCGGGTCGGCGGCACGCTGCCGGCGCTGTCGGCGCTGGTCGACGGCGGGTACGTCGGCCGCGACGACGGCGCCACGCTCATCGCCTCCTACCGCTTCCTGCGCACCGTGGAGCACCGGCTGCAGCTGCTGCGGCTGCGGCGCACCCACCTGCTGCCCACCGACGAGCAGCAGCTGCGCTGGCTGGCCCGCTCGCTGGGCTACAAGCCCGACCACCGCGGCGACGCCGTCGACGTGCTGCGCGCCGAGCTCGCGCTGCACACCCGCGAGGTGCGCCGGCTGCACGAGAAGCTCTTCTACCGGCCGCTGCTGTCCGCGGTCGCCAAGGTGCCGGCCGAGGCCGCGCAGCTCGGCTCCGGCGCGGCCGGCGACTGGCTGCGGGCGCTGGGCTTCGCCGACCCGCCGGGCGCGCTGCGCCACATGGGGGCGCTCTCGGGCGGGGTGTCGCGGTCGGCGTCGATGCAGAGGTACCTGCTGCCGGTGGTGCTGCAGACGCTGGCCGACTGCGCCGACCCCGACGCCGGGCTGCTGGCCTACCGGCAGGTCAGCGAGGCCCTGGGCGGCAACCAGTGGTACCTGCGGTTCCTCCGTGACGAGGGCCGGGTGGCCGAGCGGCTGGCCCGGCTGCTGGGCTCGAGCCAGTACGTCGCCGCCCTGCTCACCCGCACGCCCGAGGCGCTGCGCATCCTCGCCGACGACGCCGAGCTCGAGCCCCGGAGCGCCGAGGCGCTGGCCGGTGCGTGGCGGGCCGCCGCCCGGCGTGCGCCCGACGCCCAGGCCGGCATCCGCGTGGTGCGCTCGCTGCGCCGCACCGAGCTGCTGCGGATCGCCGCCGCCGACCTGCTCGGCCGGCTCGACGTCGTCCGGGTCGGGCACGCGCTCACCGACGTCGCCGTCGCCACCCTGCAGGCCGGCCTCGACGTCGCCGTCCGGGCGTGGGCGCGCGAGTCCGGCACCGCCGAGGACGACGTGCCGGTGGACCTCGCGGTCATCGGCATGGGCCGGCTCGGCGGCGGCGAGATGGGCTACGGCTCCGACGCCGACGTGCTGTTCGTGCACCGGGCCCGTCCGGGCGCGGAGGAGGGGAGGGCGACCCAGGCGGCCAACACCATCGCGCACACGCTGCGCCGGCTGCTCGGTGAGCCCGCGCCCGACCCGGCCTTCGAGGTGGACGCCGACCTGCGCCCCGAGGGCCGGCAGGGTGCGCTGGTGCGCAGCCTGGACGCCTTCCGCGAGTACTACCAGCGCTGGGTGTCGGTGTGGGAGGTGCAGGCGCTGCTGCGCGCCACGCCGGTGGCCGGCGACCCCGGGCTCGGCGCGGCCTTCGTCGAGCTGGTCGACCCGCTGCGCTACCCCGCCGAGGGGCTGACCGACGCGCAGGTCGCCGAGATCCGGCGGATCAAGGCCCGGGTGGAGCGTGAGCGGCTGCCCCGCGGCGCCGACCCGGCGACCCACACCAAGCTCGGCCGCGGCGGGCTGGCCGACGTCGAGTGGACCGCGCAGCTGCTGCAGCTGCAGCACGCCGCCGCCGTCCCCGACCTCCGGCTGCCCTCGACGGTGGCGGCGCTGGAGCGGCTGGCCGCCCACGGGCTGCTCGAGGCCGACCAGGCGCAGGCGCTGCGCGAGGCGTGGGAGCTGGCCAGCCGCGCGCGCAACGCCGTCTTCCTGGTCCGCGGCCGGCCCAGCGACCAGCTGCCCCGGCCCGGCCTGGAGCTGGCCGGCGTGGCCCGGGCCAGCGGCTACGGCCCCGACACCGACCCCGGGCAGTTCCTCGACGACTACCGGCGCACCACCCGGCACGCCCGCACGGTGGTCGAGCAGGTCTTCTACGGGCAGCCCCCGGCCTGACCGGCGGGTGTGCCGGTTGCGCGCGCGGGGCACGCTGGGGGAGTGAGCCCCGCGCTGCCCGCCGACGACTACTCCGACGACCTGCCCGCCGACGGCGCGGGCGCCACCATCACGCCCTACCGCGACGGGCCGCTCCTCGTGCGCGGCGACTTCCGGCTGGTCGACCAGGACGGCACCGAGATCGACCCCGGCCGCAAGACGGTGGCGCTGTGCCGCTGCGGCAAGTCGGGCATCAAGCCCTTCTGCGACGGCACGCACAAGCGGTCGGGCTTCTCCGCGCCGAGCGCGCCGAGCCGGCCCCGCCCGGCCGCCGCCATCCGCAGCGCGTCCCGGCAGGGCGACGGGCCCGCCTGAGCGGCCGCCCCGCCGGGGGTCCTCGCGGCTACGGCGCCTGGATGGAGCGCGCCATCCGGACCTGCTCCTCGAGCACGTCGGTGATCCGCGCCTGGACGGCGTCGAGGCGGCCGATCACCTCGCTGGTGGCGTGGATGCCCGCGGTGACCTGCTCGCTGCTCGCCTGGATGCCGGCGATCTGGTCCGACACCCGCTGGGTCGCCGTCGCCGTCTCCCGGGCGAGGTCCTTGACCTCGCTGGCGACGACGGCGAAGCCGCGGCCGGCCTCCCCGGCGCGCGCGGCCTCGATCGTGGCGTTGAGCGCCAGCAGGTTCGTCTGGTCGGCGATGCCGGAGATGATCCGGATGACCTCGCCGATCGACGTCGACGCCTCGGTCAGCGCGGCCACCTCCGAGGTCATCGAGGAGGCCTGCGCGACCGCGGCCTCGGCCACCTCGCCGGCCGCGACGGCGGCCCCGCGCAGCCGTTCGACGCTGTCGAGCAGCTCGCGGGAGCGCTCCGCGTCGGCCGAGGCGCGGCGCAGGGTGTCCACCCGCTGGGACACCAGGTGCTGCACGTTGCGCAGCGCCGAGGCCCGCGAGTCCGACAGCTCGATCGTCTCGGTGACGAAGAAGTCCATCGTGCCGATGACCTGGCCGTTGGCGTTGATCGGGAAGCACACGCCCGAGCGGACGCCGGCCCGCTGGGCGGCGGGGGCGCGGACGCAGTCGGTGACCTCGGCGAGGTCGCGGACGAAGACCAGGTCGCGCTGCCGCCAGGCCCGGCCGGACAGGCCCACGCCCTCGGCGAAGCTGGCCGCCAGCGTCACCTTGCGGAACTCCTCGCCCGCCGAGCCGGACTCGGTGCGGAAGCGCAGCACGCCCTCGGCCTCGTCGAGCGCCCAGAACGAGCCGTAGGCCCAGCCGAACGCCGAGCGCACCGTCTCCAGCGCCGCGCGCAGCACCGCCGCCTCGTCGGCGGCCTCCCCGAGGCGGGTGACGACGGCGCTCACCGCGGCCCGGTCGTGCACCGTCTCCCGCTGCGCCGCGGTGGCCAGCGCGGCCGCCCGCATCGAGGCGAACAACCGGTGGATCGACTCCCACTTCTCGGTGCGGGAGCCGAAGAAGGGCAGCTGGTGCGGGGTGAGGTACTCGACGACGGCGGTGACCCGCCCGTCGTCGACGGCGGGGATGAAGCAGCCCTCGCGGGCCCCGGCCGCCCACGCCGCGGCCCAGCGCGGGTCGGCCCCGCGGGCGTCGGGAGCGCTGTCGAGGTGCACCGCCCGGCGCTCGCGCACCGCCCGGCCGCCGGTGGCGTCGGGCAGCCGGCCCTCGGCGGGCCGGGCGCCGGCCATCGCCGGGGCCAGGGGGCCGGTCTCGAAGGCGAGCGTGAACACGCCGCCGGCGCCGGGCACCCAGACCGCGCCGTAGGCCAGGCCGCACGCCTCGGTCAGCGTGCGCACCACCGCGACGTGGGCGTCCAGCGGCGTGGACACCCCGTCGTCGAGGGCGGCGACCACGGCCTCCAGCGTCTCGATGTCCCGCGGCATCGGCGGCAGGGCCGGGCTGCCGGCCGGGGTCGGTTCAGGGCGCCGCCACATGTGGGTCTCCGCGTGCTCGGGGACCGCGGGGCCTCCGCGGTCCTGCACCCTGTGGTCTCGGCAGTCTGCGCGCGGACTCCAGCCGGAGCGGCGGACGATTCGGTCTCGCCGACGCTAGGCGGCCAGTGCCCGCTCCCCGCGCAGCGCCGAGCGGCCGGCCTCCCACGCACCGAGCAGGTACCGGGCGGTGAGGCCGTCGACGGCCAGCGAGCACGCCGCGCCGAAGAGCACGTCCCCGGCCAGGGACGGGTCCTCGGCCACCAGCGAGCCGCACATGTCCACCGAGGCGATCTGCTCGTGGACGGCGTCGGCCTCCACGTGCTCGTCGTAGAAGACGGTCGTCGTCGCGTCGTGGCCCAGCCGGCGCAGCCCCGCCGAGTAGCGGCGGCTGGGCTCGGAGGAGGTCATCTCCACGCAGGCGAGGTGGCCCAGCGCCGCGGCGCGCCAGCGCCGGTGCAGGGCCAGCAGCGACATGGTGTTCACCGAGGTGAAGGCCACGGCGGGCGCGTCGTCCCAGAGGGCGCCGTAGCCGGCGTCGAGGCCGAGGTCGCGCATCATCCCGGCGAACAGCTCGCTGTGCATGCGCTCGGCCGAGCCGCCGCCGTACTCGTCGGCCTGGATCTCGACCATCGCCGCCTTGGCCCGGCCCGACAGCCGCGGGACGGCGAAGGTGTGCGGGTCGCCCTCCTTGAGGTGGTACACCGACCGCAGGGTCAGGTACTCGCGCCACTGCTCGGCGGTGCCGCGCTTGGCCATGAAGGTCGACAGCGACGGGCCGTCGTCGGCGGCGATGAGGGCGGTCAGCTGCTGGTCGACCGGGTCGCCGGTGGCCTCCGGCGGGCCGGTCAGCGCCTGCAGCGCCGCGAGGTGGCGCCGCTCGAGGTGGGCCCGCAGCGTCAGCAGCGCGGGGTCCCACTCCAGGGCGTCGTCGACGTCGTCGAAGCCGCGGTAGTGCAGCTCGTAGCAGAGCGCCAGCGCCAGCTGGAGGTCGTCGTCCAGCAGGGGGTCCGGCGCCCCCGCCGCGGTCCGGCGGGCCAGGTCGACGGTGGCGGGGGAGACGGCTCCGGCGCGGAGGTCGTCGGCGAGGGCGGCGGAGAGAGGACCCCGGGGCTCGGGCAGGCGCATGGTCCCGGCCATGCCCCGCGGCGCGCCATCTGATGCACCGTGCACGATGTGATGCCGTCCCGGGTAGTGGCCGGCCATGACCGATCTGCGGAACCGCGTCGTGCTCGTGACCGGCGGCAGCGCCGGCATCGGCCGGGCCACGGTGGCCCGGCTGGCCGCCGACGGTGCCCGGGTGGTGACCTGCGCCCGCGACGCGCAGCGGCTGGCCGAGGCGGTGGCCGGCCTGCCCGGCGTCACCGCCGTGACCGCCGACGTCGCCGACGCCGCCGACCGGGCGGCGCTGGTGCAGCGGGTGCTCGACGCGCACGGGCGGCTCGACGCCGTCGTGCTCAACGCCGGCCTGGCCTACGCGGCGCTGGTCGAGGACACCCCGGGCGAGGTCGTCGAGGGCATGGTCGCCACCAACCTCACCGGGGTGGTGGAGCTGACCCGGCTGGCCCTGCCGCACCTGCTGCGGGCGGCCGCCGAGCGCGGGCGGGGCGACGTGCTCGTCGTCAGCTCCTCGGCCGGGCTCGCCCAGGTGCCGCCGCTGACCGTCTACTCGGCCACCAAGGCCGGCGTGCAGGGTTTCCTCTCCGGACTGCGCCGGGAGGTGACCGCGCGCGGTGTCCGGGTGCACTCGGTCATGCCCGGGCCGGTGGCCACCGAGTGGATGGCCCGCGGCCACGGCAGCCCGCCGGCCTCCGACGCCGACGCCGAGGGCCGCCTGACGCCCGGCGTGGCGACCGAGCGGGTGGCCGACCGGGTGGCCGGGTGCCTGACGTCCTACTGGTCGCGGTCGGTGGCCGTCCCGCGGGTGATGGGCCTGGCCCGGCTGGGTGAGGTCTTCCCGGTCAACCGGGTGCTCGACGTGGTGGTCTCCCGGCAGACCGACCTGGTCCGCCGCGTCTCCGCGCGGATGGTCGAGCAGCGCACCGGTTGAGCAGTCGCGCCCGGCCGGCGGCAGGATCGCCGCGTGCCCTTCGACCCGCCCTCCGCGGTCCTCCGCACCTCCGGCGCCGGCGGCTGGACCCTCGTCGAGCCGCTGACCTACCTCGGCAAGGTGGACCGCTTCGTCGTCCCCGCCGGCTTCCGCACCGACCTGGCCAGCGTGCCTCGGCCGGTGCTGTGGCTGGTGCCGGAGTCGGGCCGCTACACGCTGGCCGCGGTGCTGCACGACTGGCTGTGCACGGTCGGCATCCGCACCCGGGTGGTCACCTCGCGGCAGGCCGACGGCATCTTCCGGCGGGTCATGCGCGAGGCCGGCGTGCCGGTGCTGCTGCGCTGGCTGATGTGGGCCGGCGTCCGCTGGGGCGCGCTGACCGACGCCGAGCGGCGGCCCGGCTGGTGGATCAGCGCACCCGGGGTCCTGGCGATCTCCGTGCTGGCCGCGCCGCTGGTGCTGCCCTCGGTGCTGCTGCTGCCCGGGCTGCTCGCCTACGCCGCCGCCGAGCGGCTGGTGTCGGGGGAGGGGGTCCGACCCTGGAGCCGGGCTGCGGACGACCGGCCGGACGACGAGGCTGTCCGACGTGAGTGACGCCTCCGGACCGCCGTTCCGCGCCGACCACGTGGGGAGCCTGCTGCGCCCGCCCGCGCTGCTCGAGGCCCGCGCCCGCCACGCCGCGGGGGAGATCGACGAGGCCGGGCTGCGCGCCGTCGAGGACGAGGCGGTCGCCGACGTCGTGCGGCTGCAGGGCGACGTGGGCCTGCGCACCGCCACCGACGGCGAGTTCCGCCGCGCCTCCTGGCACATGGACTTCATCTACGCGATCGACGGCATCAGCAAGGTGAGCGGCGAGGACATCGTCGTCCACTTCCGCAACGCCGACGGCACGATCGACTTCACGCCGGCCGGGCTGCGCGTGGACGGGCCGCTGGCGATTCCCGAGCCGGTCTTCGGGCCGGACCTCGCCTACCTGCAGCGCCAGGTGAGCGAGCGGCAGACGGCCAAGCTGACCATCCCCTCGCCGTCGATGGTCCACTACCGCGGCGGCGCGGCGGCGATCGACCCGGCCGTCTACCCCGACGAGGACGCCTTCTGGGACGCGCTGTCGGCCGCCTACGCGCAGCAGGTGCGGGGCATCGCCGCCCAGGGCTGCACCTACCTGCAGCTCGACGACACCAGCCTGGCCTACCTCAACGACCCGGCCCAGCGCGCCGAGCTCGCCGCCCAGGGCCGCGACGCCGAGCACCAGCACGAGCGCTACATCCGGCAGATCAACGCCGCGCTCGCCGGCCGGCCCGAGGGGCTGACGGTCACCACGCACCTGTGTCGCGGCAACTTCCGCTCCTCGTGGGTGGCCGAGGGCGGCTACGACTTCGTGGCCGAGGCGCTGTTCGGCGGCCTGGACGTCGACGGCTTCTTCCTGGAGTACGACGACGCCCGCTCCGGCGGCTTCGAGCCGCTGCGCTTCGTGCCGCCGGGCAAGCGGGTGGTCCTGGGCCTGGTGACGACGAAGCGGCCCGAGCTCGAGTCGAAGGACGACCTCAAGCGGCGCATCGACGAGGCCGCCCGCTTCATGCCGCTGGAGCAGCTGGCGATCTCGCCGCAGTGCGGCTTCTCCTCGACCGTCGAGGGCAACGCGCTGACCCGCGACCAGCAGGTGGCCAAGCTGGCGCTGGTCGTCGAGGTGGCCCAGGAGGTCTGGGGCGACACCTGAGCGGTCACGGGCCGGTCACGACCGGGGGCCTGGTCGGGCGGCCCGTCCGGCGGCTTGGCATGCTCGCAGCGTCTCGAGGACAGCGTCGTCCGGGCGCTGTCTGCGCACGCGAGGAGGACGCCCGTGTCCACCACGGTCAGCAGGCCCGACACCGACGGAGGACCGCCCGGGGGGACCGGCCGCCGCCGGCCCACGCTCAAGAGCATCCTGGTCTGGACGGCGGTGGCGGTCGTCGGCGCCGTCTCCTGGACCGTCCTCGCGCTGGCGCGGGGTGAGTCGGTCTCGGCGCTGTGGATGCTGTTCGCCGCGCTGTGCTCCTACGCCATCGCCTACCGCTTCTACGCCCGGTTCATCGCCTACCGGGCGCTGCGGGTCGACGACAGGCGGGCCACCCCGGCCGAGCGGCTGCACAACGGCATCGACTTCGACGTCACCGACCGGCGGGTGCTCTTCGGGCACCACTTCGCCGCGATCGCCGGCGCCGGCCCGCTCGTCGGCCCGGTGCTCGCCGCCCAGATGGGCTACCTGCCCGGCACCATCTGGATCGTCGTCGGCGTCATCTTCGCCGGCGCCGTCCAGGACATGGTCGTGCTGTTCTTCTCGATGCGGCGCAACGGGAAGAGCCTGGGCCAGATGGTCCGCGAGGAGATCGGCATCGTCGGCGGCATCGCCGCGCTGATCGCCGTCTTCGCGATCATGATCCTCATCCTGGCCGTGCTGGCGCTGATCGTCGTCAACGCGCTGGCCGAGTCGCCGTGGGGCGTCTTCTCGATCGCGCTCACCATCCCGATCGCGCTGTTCATGGGCGTCTACCTGCGGGTGCTGCGGCCCGGGCGGGTGCTCGAGGCCACCGCCATCGGCGTCGTCCTGCTGCTGCTGGCCATCGTCGGCGGCGGCTGGATCGACAACACCGGCCTGGCCGACGCCCTGACGCTGTCCAAGGAGTGGCTGGTCCTCGCGCTGGTGGTCTACGGCTTCGTCGCCTCGGTGCTGCCGGTCTGGCTGCTGCTGACCCCGCGCGACTACCTGTCGACCTTCATGAAGATCGGCGTGATCGTGCTGCTGGCGATCAGCCTGCTCGTCGCCCGCCCGGTGCTGCAGGCCGACGCGCTCACCGACTTCGCCCGCGAGGGCACCGGGCCGGTGTTCGCCGGGTCGCTGTTCCCGTTCGTGTTCATCACCATCGCCTGCGGCGCCCTGTCGGGCTTCCACGCCCTGATCTCCTCCGGGACGACGCCGAAGATGGTCGCCAAGGAGAGCCAGGTCCGGCTCATCGGCTACGGCGGCATGCTGATGGAGTCCTTCGTGGCCATCAGCGCGCTCATCGCCGCCGTCGTGATCGACCAGGGCCTGTACTACGCGATGAACGCCCCGGCCGGCGTGACCGGGGGGACGCCGGAGACCGCGGCCGCCTACATCAACGGCCTGGGCTTCCCGACCTCGGCCGCCGACCTCGCCGCCGCCTCGGCCGCGGTGCAGGAGCCGAGCCTCATCTCGCGCACCGGCGGTGCCCCGACGCTCGCCGTCGGCATCTCGGAGATCTTCAGCGACGCGTTCGGCGGCAGCCTGCAGGCCTTCTGGTACCACTTCGCAATCATGTTCGAGGCGCTGTTCATCCTCACCGCCGTCGACGCCGGCACCCGCGTGGGCCGGTTCATGCTGCAGGACACGATCGGCAACGTCTGGAAGCGGTTCGGCGACCTGTCGTGGCGGCCGGGCAACATCATCGCCAGCGCCGTCGTCGTCGGGCTGTGGGGCGGGATGCTCTACATCGGCGTCACCGACCCGCTGGGCGGTGTCAACCAGCTCTTCCCGCTGTTCGGCATCGCCAACCAGCTGCTCGCCGCGATCGCGCTGACCCTCTGCACGGTGCTGCTGGTCAAGCACGGCAAGCTGAAGTACGCCTGGATCACCGCCGTCCCGCTGGCCTGGGACCTGGTGGTGACCATGACGGCGAGCTGGCAGAAGGTCTTCTCCGACAACCCCGCGATCGGCTACTTCGCCCAGCGCAACCGCTACGCCGACGCGCTCGACGCCGGCGAGGTCCTCCCGCCGGCGCAGGACGCGGGCCAGATGCAGCAGGTGGTCACCAACTCGACCATCAACGGCGTGCTGCAGGCCTTCTTCGCGCTCCTGGTGCTCGTGGTGTTCGTCAACGCGCTGGTGGTCATCACCCGGGCGGTGCGCGCCCGCGGGCTGCCCACCACGGAGGAGCCGGCGGTCCCGTCGCGGATCGTCGAGCCCTCGGGCCTGTTCGCGACGGCGGAGGAGAAGCAGGCCATCGCCGAGCACGAGCGGCTGGTCGGCGCCGGCGCCGGTGCCCGCGGTCAGGGCACCTTCACCGAGGAGGGTCCGGCCCGGTGACGGCCGACGTCGCCGGCTCGGTCCGGTCCGCCGCCGTCCGTGCCTGGCGCGGGGTGCGCTGGTACCTGCGCGAGTGGAGCGGCGAGGCGCGCTGGGACGACTACCTGGCGCACTGCGCCGCACACGGGCACCAGCCGGTGAGCCGGCGGGAGTTCGAGCGGCGCCGCGCCGACGAGCGGGAGCGCACCTCGGTCAGCCGCTGCTGCTGAGCCGGTCGTCCCGCGGCCCCGGTCCTCCTCGACAGGACCGGGGCCGCGGTCGTCAGGCCGGCACCGGGTCGGGGAGGCAACGGTCGGTCCCGCCCGTCCCACGCGTGTGCACGCGTCGCAGCGGCGGTCAGGCGGAGCGGGCGGGGTGCCGACACCGCAGGTACGTCCCGAGGCCCGCGGGCCCGTCCGAGGAGTGCCCATGCCGTCGTCCCCCGACCGCCGTTCCCGCCGCCTGACCGAGCTGCGGGCCGGCCTGTCCGTCCTGACGAGCGCGGCCGCCGACCTCGGCGTCGGCGGCCAGACCGAGGTGCGGGTGCTGCCCGACGGCCGGCTGTGGCTGGCCGAGCAGGGCATCGCGGTCACCGCGGCCGACGTCTACCAGGCCGCCCGCGGGCTGGTCGCCGCCCAGCTCGACGCCATCGCCCAGGTCTCCGGCGACCCGGTCGAGGACCACGCGCTGGCCTGGCTGGTCACCCTGCAGACCAACGAGGTCATGGTCGCCCTCGAGGACGAGCCGGCCCGGGAGGACGACGCCGCCGCCTGAGCCGCGGCCGCGGACCCGACGGCGCTCAGCCGGCCGGGCGCCGGCTCACCAGCAGGCCGATCTCGCCGTCCTGCAGCACCTCGCCGTCCTGGTCGAGCAGTGTGAACCGCCGGCGCAGGACGCCGGCGTCCCCGCGGCTGGTCGGCCGGGTCTCCAGGATCTCCACCCGGCAGCGCACCGTGGCGCCGATGCGCAGCGGCCGCCGGAAGCGCCAGCCGTCGACGCCGAGCAGCGCGATCGAGCACTCCTCGAACACGCCGATCCGCGAGGCCAGCCCCATCGCCACCGACAGGCCGAGCACTCCGTGCGCGATCCGCTCGCCGAAGCGGCCCTCCCGCGCGGACTCCGCGTCGGTGTGCACCGGGTTGGTGTCCCAGCTCCACCCGGCGAAGGTGACGACGTCGGTCTCGGTGATCGTGCGGGCCTGGCTGGTGAACACCTGGCCGGGGGCGAAGTCCTCGAAGTGGTGGGCCACGCCGCTCCTCCTACCAGGGACCGGGGCACCCGACGAGCCGGCCCCGACCTGGAGGGGCGGTGAGTCCGGGCACAACCGGGATGCCGGCGCCCCCGCTGCGCCTTGGTCCCTGGCGTGGACAACCCGTGGGGGCTCACGCGCCGTCGTGAGCTGGACTTCTGCCGGATGACGACCGCCGGCTGGTGACGCCGCCCCGTCGCCGTCCCCTCCCCGCAGCACCCACCCCGCAACCCCCGAGAGGCACGTCCGTGTTCGCACGTCTCCGTTCCGTCCCCTTCGCCGCGCAGGTGCTCCTCGCGCTGGTGGTGGGGATCGCCCTGGGCCTGGTCGCCCGCGACCTCGGTCCCGTCGCCGACGGGTCGCCGAACTGGCTCACCAGCACCCTGCAGACCCTCGGCGGCACCTTCGTCACGCTCCTGAAGGTCCTCGTCCCGCCGCTCGTCGTCACCGCCGTGATCGTCAGCATCGCCAACCTCCGGCAGGTCTCCAACGCCGCCCGGCTGGCCGGCCAGACGCTGCTGTGGTTCGCGATCACCGCGCTGATCGCCGTGACCATCGGCATCGGCCTGGGCCTGCTCACCCAGCCCGGCCGCAACAGCTCCGTCGACGCCGCCGCCCAGGCCGCGCCGGAGACCACCGGCTCGTGGTGGGACTTCCTCACCGGCCTGGTGCCGGGCAACGTCCTCGGCCTGCAGACCGGCGCCGACGGCAGCCTGTCGTTCAACGTGCTGCAGCTGATCGTGCTCTCCGTCGCGGTCGGCGTCGCGGTGCTCAAGGTCGGCGAGCCGGCCGAGCCGTTCCTCGGCCTGGTCCGCTCCGCCCTGGCCGTCGTCCAGAAGCTCCTGTGGTGGGTCATCCTGCTCGCCCCGCTGGGCACCGTCGGCCTGATCGGCAACGCCGTCGCCACCTACGGCTGGGAGTCGCTGGGCTCGCTGAGCGTCTTCGCCGGTGCCGTCTACGCCGGCCTGGCGCTGGTGCTCTTCGTCGTCTACCCGGTGCTGCTGCGCCTGCACGGCCTCTCGCCGCTGCGCTGGTTCGCCGGTGCCTGGCCGGCCATCCAGCTGGCGTTCGTCTCCCGGTCCTCGATCGGCACGCTGCCGGTGACCGAGCGGGTCACCGAGCAGAGCCTGGGCGTCCCGCGGTCCTACGCCTCCTTCGCCGTGCCGCTCGGCGCGACGACGAAGATGGACGGCTGCGCGGCGATCTACCCGGCGCTCGCGGCGGTCTTCGTGGCGCAGTTCTTCGGCGTGGACCTCTCGCTCGCCGACTACCTGCTCATCGCGCTGGTGTCGGTGGTCGGCTCGGCCGCCACCGCCGGCGTCACCGGCGCGGTGGTCATGCTGACCCTGACGCTGTCCACGCTCGGCCTGCCCCTGGCCGGTGTGGGCCTGCTGCTGGCGATCGACCCGATCCTCGACATGGGCCGCACCGCGGTGAACGTGGCCGGCCAGGCGCTCGTCCCGACGATCGTGGCCAAGCGCGAGGGCATCCTCGACCTGGAGCGGTTCCGCTCCGGCCGCGCGGCCGGCCCGCTGGCCGACCCGACGGGGGTCGACGCCGACCTGCGGCAGCCCGTTCCCGCCTGACCCGCACGACCGCTCGACACGGGCCGGGGCCTCCGCGGAGGCCCCGGCCCGCCGTCGTCCGGGGACGGTCCCGTCCGCGCGGTGACAGGATGCGGCGATGGAGGAACTGCTGCGGGACCTCGCCCGGATCACCCAGGTGGGCAGGCCGGTCGGCGACGTCCTCACCGACATCGTGCAGGCCGGCGAACGCGGGATCCCGGGCGCGGAGGCGGCCTCGGTCACCTTGCTGCGGGGTGACACCGCCTCGACCGCCGCCTACTCGGGAGAGATGGCCCTCCACGCCGAGGAGCTGGAGTACGAACGCGGCCACGGCCCCTGCCTCGACGCCGGCCGGGGCGGGGTGGTGCTGCGGGTGGACGACATGGGCTCCGAGCAGCGCTGGCCCGACTACGCCGCGCGGGTCACCGAGGTCGGGGTGCGCAGCTCACTGTCCCTGCCGCTGCCCTTCCAGGGTGCGGTGATCGGCGCGCTGAACACCTACTCGACGCAGCCGGGCGCCTTCGCCTCCGACGAGGTGCTCGACGCGGCGGCGACCATGGCCGAGGTGGTCGCGGTGGCCGTCGCCAACGCCCACGAGCACGCCCGGCTCGGCGACGAGGCGGCCCAGCTGCGCCTGGCCATGCAGTCGCGGGCGGTCATCGAGCAGGCCAAGGGCGTGCTCATGGCGCAGCACCGGGTGGACGCCGAGCGGGCGTTCGAGATCCTGCGGGAGGCGTCGATGCGCTACAACCGCAAGCTCCGCGACATCGCCGCCGGCATCGTCGAGTCCGTGCAGCGCCCCGACAGGTAGGCGACCCGGCTCGGAGGGGACCGGTGCCGACCCGCGCCGACGTCCGCCGGGCCACCGGCCTGGTCGTGCTGCTCGGCGCGTGGAACGACCTGGTCGTGCCCCGGCTGCCCGAGCGCGCCTACGCGCCGGTGAACGCCGCCGCCACCGCCGCCCTGCTGACCGCGGCGCGGACCTCGGGGATCCCCTGGGACGAGCTCGGCCTGCGGCCGGGGCGGCTGCCCGCCGGTGCCCGCTGGGGCGGTGCCTGCGCCGCGCTGGTCGCGGCCGGCTACGCCGCCGGGCTGGCGGTGCCCGCCTGCCGGCCGCTGCTCGCCGACGCGCGCGTCGCGGGGCTGAGCGGGCGGGAGCTGGTCGCCCGGGTGCTCGTCCGCATCCCCGTCGGCACCGTGCTGTGGGAGGAGGTCGCCTTCCGCGGCGTCCTCCCGCCGGTGCTGCGCCGCGTGCTGCCGCGGCGGGAGGCGGCCGCGGTGGCCTCGGCGCTCTTCGGCGTCTGGCACGTGGCGCCCACCCTGCAGGGCCTGGCGGTCAACGGCCTGGCCGTCGACCCGGTGCGGCGGGCCGCCGCGGTCACCACCGCCTGTCTCGGCACGGCCGGCGCCGCCCTGCTGTTCGCCTCGCTGCGGCAGCGCAGCGGGAGCCTGCTGGCGCCGGCGCTGCTGCACCTGGCCGCCAACGACCTCGGCGTCCTCGCGGCCGCGGTGGCCTCGCGGGGTGGTGCGGGGCGGGTCGCCTGCACCGTCTCGGTCCGCGCGGACGGCGGGAGCCGACGGTGAGGACGCCGGTGCCGGCGACCTCCGCCCCGTCCGCGTGCTGCCGGTCCTGGTCGGTGGCGACGAGGCGGAGCCCGGTGAGCCCCTCCCGTGGGCAGTCCGCGGCTACCTCGCGCGGCGGGCGGCTCGCACACCCAGCGCGATCGCGCTCACAGCCAGGAGGACCCCGAGGCCCTGGAGGCCGGGGGAGTCGTCCGCTTCGCCGAGCACCACGCCGGTGACTCCCACGACGACGAGGACGAGTACGGCGGTGACGACGAGGGCGGCTCTCACGTCGCGACCATACATCGATCCTCGGCGAGAAATCATTGATTGTCGATAGATATTCGGTCGAGCCTCTGGCAGCGCACCGGTCGCAGGCCCCGAGAAGGGCCGGTGACCTGGGTGTGCAGGTCACCGGCCCTCGTGCCGTATCGGGGATCAGCGGTCGTCGACGTCGCGGACCTCCCCGGGACCCTCAACCCGGATCGGACATCGACGGACGTGCTCGCTGACCCGCGCCGATCGCGTCGGTGGCACAGGGAGACATCCGCGCTTCATCGGGACCCGCAGCACAACGTTCAGCGGCGATCGTCCCTGAACCCCCTCCTGCCACCGTCGGTCAGTGGGCCCACCTCTCACTCGCAGATCTCCTCGCCCAACTCCGTCACGTAGCAGAAGGGCTCATAGCCGGGGTCGCCGGGCTCGACCAGCTCGGGCACGACCGGATCGACGGTCGAACTGTCGGTTCCGAGATCGCCGAGCGTGTCGCTCAGCCCACTCAGGTGCCGGTATGTGGAGATCCCGCCCACGATGGCAGCAACAATGATCACGATGCTGAGGACGAGGGCGATGGTCGCCAGGGTGCGGTTGATCTGCTGGTGCATGGGGTTCCCTCGACGTGCTGGCTGTCAACGGTGCTCGCTGGACCGGAGGCTCCGGCTGCGAGCGTCACCGGACGCGGAGCCGGCCCGACGAAGACACCATCGGCAGGACGTGGAACGGTTCAAGTAGAAGCGGCCTCCTGGGAGCACGACCGGCCACCCCTCGCCCCCGTCGAGCGCCGGGGTGGCCGGTGCCCGCCAGGTGCGGACCCGCTCGGGCTCCTTGAGGCGTGTCGGTGGCCGTTGGGCGTGTGTTTGCGGGCCTTCGGTCCTGCGGGCACAGTCTGGTGGGTGAGCTGCGCGCCTCGGGGACGCGTCGTCACGTCGGCCAGGGAAGCCCGGCCGCCGCGCCGGGAACCCGTCCAGCCGGCATGGTCGGGATCGGCGCGGGCTGGAGTTCGCGGCCCTGGGCGCCGACCGCTGCGCCTCGTCCTCCGTCCCGGCGGTGTGGCCCTGCGCAGGGGGTGGCGTGCAGGAGTCTGAGCTCCCCGTCGAGGCCGGCGTCGGCAGCGACCGCGTGCGGTCGGCCGCGCTGCACCAGCTGCCCTGGTACGCCATCGTCTACGAGGGTCCTGAGCACCGGGTCGTGGCCCTCAACGCCGAGTTCCTCCGGGTCCTGGGCGGCTTCGACCCGATCGGCATGCGCGCCGCCGACTTCCTCGTCGGCATCGCGGGGCAGGGGGTCATCGAGATCTTCGACCGCGCCTACGCGGGCGAGCGGGCGATGCTCGACCGGATCCGCCTGGCCGTGGTGACGCCGCACGGGCACGAGGAGGAGATCGTCCTCGACTTCGAGGTGGGGCCGTTCCGGGACCGGCACGGGGAGGTCGTCGGGGTCCTCGGCGTCGGCCGCGACATCACCGCCGCCGTCCGTCGCGAGGAGGCCGACACCGCGGCGGCGGCCGAGCTGAGCCGCCGCTACCGGCGGGCCACCGACGTCATCGACGAGGTGCAGCGCGCGCTGCTGCCGGGGCGGCTGCCGGTGCTCCCGGCCCTCGACGTCGCCGCCGGCTACGCCATCGGCGGCGCCGAGCAGGCGGCCGGCGGGGACTGGTTCGACGTCCTCTCGCTCGACGACCGGACCGTCGCCGCCGTGGTCGGCGACGTCGTCGGCCACGGCGTGGACGCCTCGGCGGTCATGGCGCAGCTGCGGGCGGTCGCCCTCGAACGCCTGCACGCCGGCGCCGAGGTCGCCGAGGTCGTGGCTGCCCTGGACCGCTTCGTCCAGGTCGTGCCCGGCGGCTCCGGCAGCACCGTCTGCGTCCTCACCGTCGATCTGCCCAGCGGCGCGCTCCGCTACTGCCTCGCCGGCCACCCGCCGCCGCTGCTCGCCGGCGGCACCGGCTACCTGGAGCCGAGCGGGGAGGGGCCGCTCGGCGAGGCCGGGGACCGCCGCGCCCTCACCGGGCGGCTGGACGACGGCGTGCTCCTGCTCTACAGCGACGGGATCGTCGAACGTCCCGGCGTGCCGGCCACCCGCGGGGTCGTCGAGCTCCTCCGGACCGCCACCGCGGCCGTCGCCGACGAGCTGCTGCCCGCCTTCAGCCTCCCGGCGGCGGTCGACCGCGCGACCGTGCAGGTGCTCGAGCGCCTCACCCGGGAGACCGGCGCGACCGACGACGTCACCCTGCTGGCCCTGCAGCGCGTGCCGGTGCTGGAGCCGTTCCGCCTCGAGCGCGTCGTCGGCCCGGGCGACGTCGCCGGCGTCCGCGCGTCGCTGCGCGCCTGGTTCCGGCCGGGCCAGGTCGACGAGCGGGCGCTGTCCGAGCTCGACCAGATCCTCACCGAGCTGGTCGAGAACGCCGTCGAGCACGCGTACGGCGGCAGGGGTGGCCCGGTCACGGTGAGCGCTGACCTCGCCCCCAGCGGCGACCTCACGCTCACGGTCAGCGACCGCGGGCCGTGGCGGCCCCCGGCTCGATCGGTCCAGGGCCTCGGCATCGGGCTGGCGCTCGTCCGGCAGTTGTCGGCCGCCGTGTCGATCCACCACGAGCACGGCACCGAGGTCACCGTCCACCACCGCCCGTGGAAGCCGTCCCGCAACAGCGTCCCGCGTCCTCCGGCGACCCCGCCCGGCCTCGCGGACGTGTACCTCGAGGAGCACGGCGACGGCAACGTCCTGCGGGTGCGGGGACCCATCGACGCGGCGATGCTGCAGGAGCTCGAGTCGCACCTGGCCCTGGGCACGATCCCGGGAGCGCCGGACCTTGCCATCGATCTCGACGACGTCACGGTCCTCTCCAGCACCGCGATCAGCGCCCTCCGGCTCGGCCTGCAGCACGCGGGGCAGGCAGGGGTCAGCGCCCGCGTCCGCTGCCGTCCAGGCAGCGTCGCCCAGCAGGTCCTCACACTGGCCGGGATCCCGACCGCCACCGACACCGGCCACTGACCACGTCACACCCCGAGCGAACGGTTCGCCCCGGCGGCCGCTGGCGTCCCGTCCTCAGACGAGCGACGGACCACTCGAGGCCTCGCCGCTGGCGGGCCGGCGTCGCTGCTCATCGGCAGCGGGCTCGACGTCGAGGTCGTGCAGCACCGACTCCGGCACGGCGGCGCCACGACGGCGCTCGACACCCCGGGCACCTCTGACCAGACAGCGACGAGTCCGCACGGGCCGCCGTTGCTGCTGCGCTGGCGGCCCGTGAGGACTCGTCGGGGACTGCCGGCGCCTCTCAGGGATGCCCTGTTCAGCGCCTCGGGGAACTCAGATGTCGTAGTACATCGCGAACTCGTGCGGGTGCGGCCGGAGGCGGATCGGGTCGATCTCGTTCTCCCGCTTGTACTCGATCCACGTCTCGATCAGGTCGGGGGTGAACACCCCGCCGTCGATCAGGTAGTCGTGGTCGACCTCGAGCCGGTCGAGGACGGCGTCCAGCGAGGCCGGCACCTTCTCGATGCCCAGGGCCTCCTCGGGCGGCAGCTCGTAGAGGTCCTTGTCCACCGGCGCCGGCGGCTCGATCTTGTTCTTGATGCCGTCGAGGCCGGCCATCAGCATCGCCGAGAAGGCGAGGTAGGGGTTGGCCGACGGGTCGGGCACGCGGAACTCGATGCGCTTGGCCTTGGGGCTGTCGCCGGAGATCGGGATGCGGCAGCAGGCCGAGCGGTTGCGGGCCGAGTACACGAGGTTGATCGGCGCCTCGTAGCCGGGCACCAGGCGGTGGTAGCTGTTCACCGTCGGGTTGGTGAAGGCCAGCAGCGACGGGGCGTGGGCCAGCAGGCCGCCGATGTAGTGGCGGGCGGTGTCGGACAGGCCCGCGTAGCCGGTCTCGGCGTGGAAGAGCGGCTCGCCGTCCCGCCAGAGGCTCTGGTGGCAGTGCATGCCCGAGCCGTTGTCGCCGAACAGCGGCTTGGGCATGAAGGTGGCGGTCTTGCCGTGCGCCCAGGCGGTGTTCTTGATGACGTACTTGAACAGCATGAGGCTGTCGGCCGACCGCAGCAGCGTGTCGAACTTGTAGTTGATCTCGGCCTGGCCGCCGGTGCCCACCTCGTGGTGACCACGCTCGAGCTCGAGGCCGACGCCGATGAGGTTCTTCATCATGTCGGCGCGCAGGTCGCTCTGCTGGTCGTAGGGCTCGAC
Source organism: Geodermatophilus tzadiensis (assembly GCF_003002915.1). GTDB lineage: Bacteria > Actinomycetota > Actinomycetes > Mycobacteriales > Geodermatophilaceae > Geodermatophilus > Geodermatophilus tzadiensis. The sequence goes on from NZ_PVTG01000014.1 coordinate 126,360, forward strand.
CGGGAAGTAGCCGCCCTTCATCCGCGCCTTGTAGCCGCGGTTGGGGCCGACGCCGTTCTCGCCGGTCGGGGAACCGGAGTTCCAGGAGCCCTCGACCGAGTCGATGTGGTAGAAGGCCTCGTTGATGCCGGTGTCGTACCGGATCGAGTCGAAGACGTAGAACTCCGCCTCGGGGCCGAAGTAGGCGGTGTCGGCGATGCCGCTGCTGGCCAGGTAGGCCTCGGCCTTCTTCGCCACGTTGCGCGGGTCGCGGCTGTAGGCCTCCCGCGTGATCGGGTCGTGGATGAAGAAGTTGACGTTGAGCGTCTTGTGCTTGCGGAACGGGTCCACGAACGCGCTGTTCGCGTCGGGCAGCAGCAGCATGTCGGACTCGTTGATGGCCTGGAAGCCGCGGATCGACGAGCCGTCGAAGCCGAGGCCGTCGGAGAACGTGTCCTCGCCGAACGTCGACGCGGGGATCGTGAAGTGCTGCATGACGCCGGGCAGGTCGCAGAAGCGGACGTCGACGAACTCGACGTCGTTGTCGCGGATGTAGGCGGCGACCTCGTCGGGACTGGTGAACATCGATCCTCCGGGAGTGGGCGGACAGCCGTCGGCCAAGCTACGAGCGGGGGGTTGCCCCGCGGTGTCCCGTCTGTTTCGGGGCGGTAACAACGGCCCCGGCGTGTCGGCGTCGGCCGTGGTGACGTGCTGGAACGGCCTCCTGCAGGGCCCCGCCGCGAGCCTGCGAGTGGTGGGGGGGCAGGAGGGTCCTTCTCCTACGCTGGTGGACATGGTCGGGGACGTGCAGCCACCCTCCCAGGGCCGCCGCCGCGGCGCGTCCCTGGGGCTCCCGTCCGACGGGCCCGGCTCGCTGGCCTCCTTCGGCACCCGCGTGCTCGCCTTCCTCGTCGACGCGGTCCTGTCGGCGGTCGTCGCGGGCCTGTTCACCGCGCCGGACCTGCCGGGCAACTGGAGCCTGCTGTCCTTCGCCGTCGTCTACGTCGTGTCCCTCGTCGCCGTCGGGCAGACGCCGGGCATGCGGCTGCTCGGCCTGCGGCTGGCGCACGACCGGCCCGCGGCGCGGCTGGCGCCGTGGCGGGCCGTCGTGCGCACCGGGCTGCTCATGCTGCTGGTCCCGGCGCTGGTGGTCGACGCCGACGGCCGCGGGCTGCACGACCGCCTCACCGACACCGCCGTCGTCCGCGAGCGCTGAAGGACCACCGTGCCCCCCACCGCTCGCAGGCTCGCGGCGGGACCCCGCACGATGGTCGTGAGGCGGGAGCGGCCGGTCGACCACCGCGCCGTCGGCGACCTGCACCGGGCGGCCTTCCCGACCCCGGTGGAGGCCCGGCTGGTCGGGGAGCTCCGCGAGGACGCCGGCTTCCTCCCGCACCTGTCCCTGGTGGCCGTGGACGGCGACGACGTCGTCGGGCACGTGCTGGCGACCCGCGGGTGGATCGAGCCGCTCGGCGCGCCCGCGCTCGGGCTGGGGCCGCTCGGCGTCCGGCCCGAGGCCCAGCGCCGCGGGACGGGCACGGTGCTGGTGCACGCGCTGCTCGCCGTCGCCGAGGCGGCGGGGGAGCGCCTCGTCGCGCTGCTCGGGTCGCCCGCCTACTACGGGCGCTTCGGCTTCCGGACGGCGACCGACCTCGGCCTCGCCCCGCCCGACCCGGCGTGGGGCGCGCACTTCCAGGCCCGCCGCCTCGACGGCCCCGAGCAGCGCGGCACCTTCCGCTACGCGGCGCCCTTCGACCGGCTGTAGCCCGGCACGGGAGGCTCTCCCCACGTGCGGCGGTGCCCGGACGTGGGGAGAGCCTCCTGTGCCTCTCTCAGCGGCGGCGGACCTGCCGGGCGCTGACCGACATCTGCCGGCCGCCGGGCAGCGGGCCGCCGGGGACGGGCATCTTCGGTCCGCCGAGCGCGGACATCCGCCGGCCGAGGCTGTTGACCTCGGCGGCCGAGAGGTTGCGCGGCAGCTTCATGACGTGGGTGGAGAGCTTGCGCAGGGGCACCTGCCCCTCCTCGTCGCCCACCAGGACGTCGTAGATGGGGGTGTCGCCGACGACGCGAGCGATCTTCTTCTTCTCCTGGGCGATCAGGCCGCGGACCCGCGCGGGCGAGCCCTCGCCGACCAGGATGATCCCGGGGCGGCCGAGCACGTGGTGCACGCTGTCGAGCTGGGTGGTGCCCGCGACGCCCGCGGTGACCCGCCAGTCGCCGCGCATGCCCTCCAGCACCCAGGCGGCCGCACCCGGCTGGCCCTCCACCTGGCGATAAGCGGACCCCTGCGCGCGGCGGCCGAAGACGATCATCGCGGCCATGACGCCCAGGACGATCGCCAGCGGCAGGAGCAGGAACGGCGCACCGAAGAGGATCGCCAGCAGCTCCACGACGCCGGCCACCACCACGAAGGCGATGAGCATCAGCCAGGGCAGCCTGGGGTCGTTCTTCCGCGTCAGCGAGTAGGCCTGCTTGATCATGCGGACCTGGTTGCCGACCTTCTTCAGGCGGCCGACCTTGGGCTGGCCGTCCGCGCCGGCCTTGCCCTTGCCGCTCGTGCCCTTGTCGGTCCGCCCCTTCGCGGAGGCGGCCGTGGCCCCGGCGGCAGCGCCCGAGGACCGGCCGCGCCCCGCGGCGGGGCCGCGCCCCGCCTTGCCGGCGGGGGCGGGGGAGTCTGTGGGCTTGCTGCGTGCCATGTCCCCAGGATAGGGGCGCGCGCGAGCGGGTCCGGTCGGCGCGGCGGGAGATCAGCCCCGAGGAGCGAGACCGCGGGCCTCGACGGCCTGCTGGTAGAGCCGCCCGGCCCGGTAGGAGCTGCGCACCAGCGGCCCGGCGAGCACGCCCGGGAAGCCGATCTCCTCGGCCTGCTGCTGGAAGCCGACGAACTCGTCGGGCTTCACCCAGCGGACGACGGGGTGGTGCCGCGGCGAGGGCCGCAGGTACTGGGTGATGGTGAGCAGGTCGCACCCGGCCTCGTGCAGGGCGCGCATCGTCTCCACGACCTCGTGCGGCTCCTCACCCATGCCGAGGATGAGGTTGGACTTGGTCACCAGCCCGGCCTCCCGCGCGGCGGTGATCACCGCGAGCGAGCGCTCGAAGCGGAAGCCCGGCCGGATCCGCTTGAAGATCCGCGGCACGGTCTCGACGTTGTGCGCCAGCACCTCCGGCCGCGAGGAGAACACCTCGGCAAGCTGGGCGGGGTCGGCGTTGAAGTCGGGGATGAGCAGCTCCACGCCGCAGCCGGGGACGGCGGCGTGGATCTGCCGCACGGTCTCGGCGTAGAGCCAGGCCCCGCCGTCGGGCAGGTCGTCGCGGGCGACCCCCGTGACGGTGGCGTAGCGCAGCTGCATCGCGGCCACGCTCTCGGCCACGCGGCGGGGCTCGTCGGCGTCGAAGTCGGCCGGCTTGCCGGTGTCGATCTGGCAGAAGTCGCAGCGCCGGGTGCACTGGTCGCCACCGATGAGGAAGGTGGCCTCCCGGTCCTCCCAGCACTCGTAGATGTTGGGGCAGCCGGCCTCTTCGCAGACGGTGTGCAGGCCCTCCCGGCGCACCAGCGACTTGAGCTCGGTGTACTCCGGGCCGGTCCTGAGCCGGGTCTTGATCCAGTCGGGCTTGCGCTCGATGGGGACCTGGCTGTTGCGGACCTCCAGGCGCAGCAGCTTGCGTCCGGCGGGCTCGACCTTCGCGGGGGGAGTGGGGACCGCCGTCTCGCTCATGACCTGCACGGTACCCCCGGACGCACACCGCCCCCGCGGCCTCGAGGGGCAGCGGGGGCGGTGTGGGAGAGCTCTCGGCGCGGCTCAGGCCTGGCCGGCTCCGGGCGGGCCGGCGGTCGGGCCCGCGTCCTGGGCGCCGCCCCCGCTGGTGTACGGCTCGGGAGCGGTCTCGGTCGGGTCGGTGGCGCCGCTGTTGGCGTCGCCGCCGACGTTCTGCGCGTCGCGGATGCCCATGTCGGACTCGTTGGGCGCGGAGTCACCGGCCTCCCACTGGGCGCTGGAGACGGTCTTGCCGGCGTTGTCGTTGCTCGGGGAACTGGGCACGGGGTCCTCTCGGTAGCTGGGCACGGGCCCGTCCCCGGCGGGGGCCGGCGTCCACGGGTCCGCCTTCTTCCGGCGCAGCAGCACGAAGGCCACCGTCCCGGCGACGAGGGCGGCGACGACCCACGGCCAGCGGCGCGGCGCGGGGGCCAGCCCGGTCCTCCGCCTCGTCCGCGCGGCCGTCCGCGCCGCCTTCCTCCTGGTGTCCCTACCCGTCCTCGCGGACTTCGTGCGCAGGTCGGCCGTCGCCTTCGTGGTGGCAGCGACGAGGTCGGCGCGGCGGTGCTCGAGCTCGCCGAGGGCGGACTCGACACCGGCGGCCAGGGTGCCGCGGGCGTTCTCCAGTGCGGGCCCGACCGCGGCGCGGGCGGCCACGACGCGCGGGGCGACCTCGGTGGTGAGGGCCCTGCGGGTGGCCGCCGAGGCGTTCTCCACGTGCGGGACCAGGTCGGCGGCGGCCCGGGCGGCGGCGGCACCCGCCGCGGTGAGCGCGGAGGTGACGGCGGGTCCGGCGGCGACGCGAGCGGCCTCCAGGCGCGGGGTCAGGGCCTCGACGGCGGCGTCGACCCGTTCGCGGGCCATCTCCAGCACCGGGCCGGCCGCGTCGCGGGCGGTCTCCACCCGCGGCGAGAGCGCCTCCCGGGCGGAGGCGACCGCCGGGGCAGCGACGGCGACGGCGGCGGCGACCTTGGGGACGACGACCTCGCGGGCGGCGTCGAGCGCGGGACCGGCCGCGTCACGGGCCGCCTCGACGCGCGGGACGAGCTGCTCGGCGGCAGCCCACGACGCCTCGGTCACGGCGGCGCCCAGGTGGCTGAAGCCCTCCTGGAGCTCGGCCCCGATGACCTGGCCGCGGGTTTGACTACGGGACACGGGATGGACCTCCGGGTTGATCGACTCCGGCCATCCTGCCCGGTCCTGCCGGCGGGCACACCCCCGGGGAGCGCGCCCGCGGCGGTCACCCGCGGCGGCCGGACCCGGCCGTGCGCGTACCGGCCAGCCAGCCCACGAAGTCGGCGACGGGCATCGGCCGGGCGATGGCGTAGCCCTGTGCGACGTCGCAGCCGAGGTCGGCCAGGCGCCGTCCGGTGGCGAGGTCCTCCACACCCTCGGCGACCAGGCTCAGCCCCAGGTCGTGCGCCAGCGCGGCGGTGTGCCGCACGATCGCCGCGGCCCGCTCGTCGCGGTCGACGTCGGCGGTGAGGCTGCGGTCGAGCTTGAGCTCGTCGGCGGGTAGGTGCCGGAGGTAGGCCAGCGAGCTGTAACCGGTGCCGTAGTCGTCGATGGACGTGCGCACGCCGAGCCGGCGCAGCTCGCCGAGCACCCGGCGGCCGCGCTCGGGGTCGACCATGAGGGTGTCCTCGACCAGCTCCAGGGTCAGCGCCTGCGGCGGCAGCCCCCGGCGGTCGAGGGCGGCGGCCACCTTGGCCGGCAGGTCGAGGTCGGCGACGTTGGCCGCCGACAGGTTGACCGAGACCGGCACCCGGTGCTCGGCCCACCACAGCGCGACCGCGTCCAGCGACCGGTCGAGCACCGCGTCGGTGAGCGGGCGCAGCAGCCCGGCCTGCTCGGCGGCGGGCAGCACGAACGCGGGGCTGAGCAGCCCGCGCGTGGGGTGCTGCCAGCGCAGCAGGGCCTCCACGCCGACCGGACGGCCGTCGTCCATCGCGACCTGCGGCTGCAGGTGCACGATCAGCTCGTCCTCGACCAGCGCGGTGCGCAGCTCCTCCATGGTGCGCAGCCGGTCACCGGAGTCGCTGCCGGGGTCGGGCACGTACACCTGGACGCCGGTGCGGCCGGACTTCGCCGCGTACATCGCCACGTCGGCGCAGCGCAGCAGCTCCTGGACGTCGTCGGCGGGCACCGGGGCGGTGGACACGCCGATGCTGACGCCGACGTGCAGCCGGATGCCGCCGACCGGGAACGGCTGGCGCAGCAGTCCCTCGACGACGGCGGCCCGCTCGGCCGCCGTCTCGAGGTCCGTGCCGGGCAGGAGGACGGCGAACTCGTCGCCGCCCAGGCGGGCCAGCACCTCGCCGGGCCGCAGCGCGGAGGCCAGCCGCGGCCCGACCTGGCGCAGCAGCTCGTCGCCGGCGCCGTGGCCGAGGCTGTCGTTGACCTCCTTGAAGCCGTCGAGGTCGAGCAGCAGCAGGGCCGCGGGCCGGGTGGTGGTGGCCGCGGCGACGACCTGGCGCGCGGTCTCCAGCAGCGCGCGCCGGTTCGGCAGGCCGGTCAGCTCGTCGGTGCGGGCCTCCAGCTTGACCTCGCGGATGGTGCGGACCTCGCGGAAGGTGACCGCCGTCCGGGCCAGCGCGGCCAGGACGCACCCGATCGCGGCCCACGCCGCCCACGGGGACATGCGGTCGCCCCAGCCCAGGCCGAGCACGAAGAGGCTGGCCAGGTTGCACACCAGCGGCACGGCCAGCACCCGCCAGCCGACCTGGGTGTCGGCCTCGCGCGCCGGGGGAGCCACCTGGTCGCTGCGGTGCGCCGCCACCGCCATGAGCACCATGCCGGCGAGCCAGGTCAGGTCGAGCGGGCCACCCTCGACGTAGTCCCCGGCGGTGGCCAGGTCGAGGTAGACGATGTCACCGACCAGGTTGGCCACGATGCCGGCACCGAGCAGCAGCAGCGCGGGGTCGCGGCGCACACCCAGGATGGCCGAGACGGCGGCGAGGACGGCGAGCAGCACGACGTCGGCGACCGGGTAGGCGAGGTTCGTGACGACGGCGGCGAGGCTGCCCTCGGTCAGGCGCAGGGCCGGCTCCAGCAGCACCGCGACGGCCACGGCCGTGGCACCGAGGGCACCGATCCCGCCGTCGAGCCACATGCTGGCGTGGAAGCGCTGCACCCGGCTGCGGATCAGCGCGATGAGCGCCACGTAGACCGGTGCGAAGTACGACAGGTAGAGGACGTCGGCCACCGACGGGAAGGGCTCGACCGCCATCCGGGCGACGACCAGGGTGTAGACGAGGTTGCCCGCCGTGTTGAGCACCAGGGCGAGGGCCAGGCTCGTCCAGGCCAGGCGCTCGGCGCGGTTGCGGCGGGCGGCCAGGACGCACACGACGGCGGCCAGGAGGCAGACCAGGTTGTAGAGGACCAGGTCGTAGGCCACGGCCCAGGCCTCGCCGTCCGGGCGCGGCCCGACCCCGGTGGCGAACAGCGCCAGGACGAGACCGGTCAGGCCCAGCGTCCGGCGGGAGCCGCGGCGGTCGGGTCCTCTCTCCGCGTTCGGTGCCACACGATCGGTCTCGGCAGGGCCTGGCGGGGACTACAGCCCGGTGCGCCGCCCGTTCACCCTGCCGGGTGGGGTGCGCGGCCGCTCGGATCCGCGCGCGACCCCCGTGCCCGGCGGAGTAGGCTCGCGCGCGTGAACGGGCAGCTGCTCCTTCGCCGGCCGTGCTGATCTGACCGACGCAGACAGCACGGCGACCCCTCCTGCGCGAGGGGTTTTTTTCTGCCCGCCGCACGACCGCCGAGGAGAACCGCGACCATGAGCCAGACGGTCAGCCAGCCCGCCACCGACCCGGCCGGCGAGGGCGTCCCGCCGCACCGCTACACGCCGGCGCTCGCCCAGCGGATCGAGCTGGAGTGGCAGGACCGCTGGGAGCGGGAGGGCACCTTCCACACGCCCAACCCGACCGGGCGGCTGTCGGCGGGCTTCGAGCGGGTCGCCGACCGGCCCAAGGCCTTCCTGATGGACATGTTCCCGTACCCCTCGGGCGCCGGGCTGCACGTCGGGCACCCGCTGGGCTACCTGGGCACCGACGTGACCAGCCGGTTCCTGCGGATGGACGGCCGCAACGTGCTGCACCCGATGGGCTACGACGCCTTCGGCCTGCCCGCCGAGCAGTACGCCGTCCAGACCGGGCAGCACCCGCGGATCACCACCGAGGCCAACATCGCCGCGATCCGCGCGCAGCTGCGCCGGCTGGGCGTCGACCACGACGAGCGCCGCACCTTCGCCACCATCGACCCGGGTTACTACCGGTGGACGCAGTGGATCTTCCTGAAGATCTTCGGCTCCTGGTTCGACGAGGAGGCCGGCCGCGCCCGGCCGGTGGAGGAGCTGGTCGCCGAGCTGGACGCCGGCACGCGCGAGCCCGCGCCGGGCACCAACCCGACGGGGCGGCCGTGGGCGGAGCTGCCCGACGTCGACAAGCGCAAGGTCGTCGACGCGCACCGGCTGGCCTACCTGCACGAGGCCCCGGTCAACTGGTGCCCGGGCCTGGGCACGGTGCTGTCCAACGAGGAGGTCACCCCCGACGGCCGGTCCGAGCGGGGCAACTTCCCGGTGTTCCGGCGCCCGCTGACCCAGTGGATGATGCGGATCACCGCCTACGCCGAGCGCCTGCTGGCCGACCTGGACCGGCTGGACTGGTCGGACTCGGTCAAGCAGATGCAGCGCAACTGGATCGGTCGCTCGACCGGCGCCCGGATCCGGTTCGCCTGCGACGGCGAGACGATCGAGGTCTTCACCACCCGGCCGGACACCCTGTTCGGCGCCACCTACATGGTGCTGGCGCCGGAGCACCCGCTGGTGGAGACGCTGACCGCCGCGGCCTGGCCCGACGGCACCGACCCGCGGTGGACCGGTGGGGCGGCCACCCCCGCCGAGGCGGTGCGCGCGTACCAGCGGCAGGCCTCCCGCCGCTCGGAGCTGGACCGGCAGAACGAGGCGCGCGAGAAGACCGGCGTGTGGCTGGGCGTCACCGCCGTCAACCCGGTCACCGGCCGCGAGCTGCCGGTGTTCATCGCCGACTACGTGCTGACCGGCTACGGCACCGGCGCGATCATGGCGGTGCCCGGCGAGGACACCCGCGACTGGGAGTTCGCCGAGGCGTTCGGGCTGCCCGTGGTCCGCACGGTGCAGCCGCCGGAGGACTTCGAGGGCGGCGCCTACACCGGCAGCGGCCCGATGGTGAACTCGTCGAACGAGCGGGTGTCGCTGGACGGGCTGACCGACAAGGCGGCGGCGATCGCGCGGATGACCGAGTGGCTGGTGGCCTCCGGGCACGGCGAGGCGACGACCACCTACAAGCTGCGCGACTGGCTGTTCAGCCGGCAGCGCTACTGGGGCGAGCCGTTCCCGGTCGTCTACGCCGTCGACGGGGACGACGCCGGCCTGCCGCGGGCGGTGCCGGAGTCGCTGCTGCCGGTGCTGCTGCCCGAGGTCGACGACTACTCGCCGAAGACCTTCGCCGACGACGACGCGGAGTCCGCGCCGGAGCCGCCGCTGTCGCGGGTCGACGAGTGGACGACGGTGGAGCTGGACCTGGGCGACGGTCTGCGGACCTACCGCCGCGAGACCAACACGATGCCCAACTGGGCGGGCTCGTGCTGGTACTACCTGCGCTACCTGGACCCGACCGACGACGACCAGATGGTCGACCCGGAGCTGGAGCGCTACTGGCTGGGCCCGCGCACGCCGGGCGACGTCGGCGGCGTCGACCTGTACGTGGGCGGCATGGAGCACGCCGTGCTGCACCTGCTGTACGCCCGCTTCTGGCACAAGGTGCTGCACGACCTGGGCTACGTGTCCAGCGAGGAGCCGTTCCGGCGGCTGGTCAACCAGGGCTACATCTCCGCCTACGCCTACACCGACGAGCGCGGCTTCTACGTGCCGGCCGCCGACGTGGTCGAGGAGGACGGGCGGTTCCTCTACGAGGGCAAGCCGGTCAACCGGGAGTACGGCAAGATCGGCAAGAGCCTGAAGAACATGGTGACGCCCGACGAGATGATCGGCGCGTACGGCGCCGACACCTTCCGGGTGTACGAGATGTCGACCGGGCCGCTGGAGCAGTCGCGGCCGTGGGACACCAAGGCCGTCGTCGGCTCGCAGCGCCTGCTGCAGCGGATCTGGCGGGTGGTCGTCGACGAGCAGACCGGCGCGGTCCGGGCCGACGACGGCACGCCCTCGGACGACGTGCTGCGGGCGCTGCACCGGGCGATCGCCGGCGTCCGGGACGGCATGGCCACGCTGCGGTTCAACGTGGCCATCGCCCGCATCGCCGAGCTGACCAACGCGCTGACCGCGGCCTACGGCGCCGACCGGCCGGTGCCGCGCTCGGTGGCCGAGCCGCTGGTGCTGCTGGTGTCGCCGCTGGCCCCGCACCTGGGGGAGGAGCTGTGGGCGCGGCTGGGCCACGACTCCTCGGTCGCCTGGGCCGGGTTCCCGGTGGCCGACGAGCGGTGGCTGGTCGAGGACACCGTGGAGGTCGCCGTCCAGGTCAACGGCAAGGTGCGGGCGCAGGTGAGCGTGCCGGCCGACGCCGACGCCGCGGCGCTGGAGGAGGCGGCGCGGGCCGACGAGCGGGTCGCCGGGCAGCTGGCGGGGAAGACGGTGCGCCGGGTGGTCGCCGTCCCGGGGCGGCTGGTCAACTTCGTCGTCGCCTGAGGGAGGACCCCGTCCGTCCCGCCTGGGCTCCTGCTCAGGCGGGGCGGATGCGGATCAGCTCGTGCCGTTCGGCGCCCGGCCGGGTGAGCCGGGACCACAGCCGCGAGCCCGCGTGGCCGAGCCGGAAGCGCAGGCCGTAGGCCCGTCGCAGGGCGGCGAGGGCCTGCGGCCACTCGGCCCGGTCGACGAAGCCGGCGGTCGCCTCCACCGCGGGGCCGCGCACCCGGCCACGGATGTCGCACGGGGCGACGGTGACCCGGCTGGTGTGCCGCAGCCGTTTGACCTTGCCGGAGTCGGCGCGGGTCCAGACGACGAGGCTCTCGCCGTCGGGGGCGGCCCACACCGGCGTGGCCACCGGCTGCCCCGTGCGGCGGAACGTGGTCAGGCTGACGTAGGTGCTCCGCGGCAGCCCGGCCACGGTCAGGCGGCCGGGGCGAGCGTGAGGACGCGTCGCACGGCGTCCTCCACCGCGTCGACCACCTCGGCGACGGGTACGTCCCGGCCCAGCTCGGCGCTCAGCGAGGTGACCCCGGCGTCGACGATGCCGCAGGGCACGATCGCGCCGAAGGCCGCCAGGTCGGGGTCGCAGTTGAGCGCGAAGCCGTGCATGGTGACCCCGCGGGCGACCCGGACGCCGATCGCGGCGATCTTGCGCTCGGGACGGAACCGGCTGTCGGGGCCCGGCGCGTCGGCGGCCACCCACACGCCGCTGCGGCCCTCGACCCGCTGCGTCGGCACGCCCAGGCCGGCGCAGACCGCCATCAACGCGTCCTCCAGCCGGCGGACGTGCGCGACGACGTCGACCGGGTCGGGCAGCGCGACGATCGGGTAGCCGACCAGCTGCCCGGGCCCGTGCCAGGTGATCTTCCCGCCGCGGTCGACGTCGATGACCGCGGTGCCGTCGAGCGGCCGCTCGTGCGGCTCGGTGCGCCGGCCGGCGGTGTAGACCGACGGGTGCTCGAGCAGGAACAGGGTGTCGGGGCCCTCGCCGGCCACGCGCGCGGCGTGGACCTCGCGCTGGCGCTCCCACGCCTGCTCGTAGGGGACGGTGCCGGCCCGCACGACCCGCAGCTCGCTCACGCCATCCTCCTCGGTCGCGCCCGCCGTCTCGGCGGCCGGCGCGCTGCTCTCCCGCCGGCGGACCTCGCCCACGCGGCTCGTCCCCAGCCTATGCCCGCGCTCAGCGCAGCCGGCGCGGCTCGATCCGGGTCTCCACCGCGGTGCCGTCGGGTCCGCGCTCGACCCGGTAGGCCGCCCTGCCCGGCCGGTCGGCGACCGCCTCGACCAGCGTGGTGCCGCGGTAGACCAGCCCGACGCCGTCGTCGGTGGCGTGCCCGGCCGGGAGGGTGCCGTCGGCGACCAGCCGCTGGTAGAGCGGGCGGCGCTGCTCCTCGGAGTCGTAGTGCACGCCGTTGGACGTCGGGATCAGGCCGAGGCCGTTGGTGACCGGCCGCAGGTCGGGCCCGTAGGAGTCGGTGGTCCCCCCGACGTGCCAGCACAGCGATCCCGCCGACACCCCGCCCAGCACGACGCCGGCCCGCCAGCACTCGGCCAGCACCTCGTCCAGGCCGTGCACCCGCCAGACCGCCAGCAGGTTGGCCACGCTGCCGCCGCCGACCCAGACGACGTCCTGCGCCAGCAGGTGCGCCCGCAGGTCGGGCACGGTCGGCATCGGGAACAGGCTGAGGTGGCTGACCCGCACCGCGCTGCCGGCGAAGGCCCCGTACACCCCGGCCACCCGGACCGGGTCGTCGCCGGTCGCGGTGCCGAGGTAGCAGAGCCGGGGCTGCTCGGGCGCCCCGGCCAGCTCGAGGGCGAGGTCGAAGACCGGCCCGGGCGCCCAGTCGTAGGGGCCGCGGCCGCGGGAGTCGAAGCCCATGCTGGTGGCGAGGATCGTCGGTGTGGTCGCGGGCATCAGGCGGCTCCTGGCGGGGTGCCCGGCCGCAGCGACCGCAGCACGGCCGCGGCGGTGCGCCGGCCGCTGGCCATGGCCCCCTGGATCGACGGGGTGTCGCGGTGGTCACCGCACACGAACAGGCCGCCGCCGAGGTCGACCGGGCGGCGCAGCTGCAGCGGGGGGAGCGCGGCCGGTTGGGCGCCGGTCACCGTGACGGTGGTCAGGTGCTCGAGGTCGGCGACCGCGACGCCGTGCAGCCGCGCCACCTCCTCCCGCACGTCGGCCTCCCGGGTCGGGGCGAGCGAGTTGCTCGCCACCAGCGCCCGGCCGTCGGGGCCGTAGGCGGGCTGGGCGTCGGTGAGCACCACGCTGTTGACCAGCTGCCCGCCCGGGGTGCCGAGGACGATGAGCGGATCGGGCCACGGGCTGGCCGGCAGCACGTGGTAGTGGGTGGTCACCTGTCGCGGGGCGCTGGCCTGCACGGCGGGCACCAGCTCGGCCGCGGTGGCCGGGTCGGTGGCCACGACGACGGCGTCGGCCCGCACGCGCCCGGCGTCGCTGGTGACCGCCGTCCCCGACACCTCACCGACCCGGACGCCGTGGTGCAGCCGCTCCGCGCCCACCCGCCCGGCCAGCTGCGCCCCGATGGCCTGGATGCCGCGGGCCGGCAGGCCCGTGGCGCCGCGGGCGAAGCTGCGCCACAGCAGGTCGAGGTAGCGGCTGGAGGTCTCCAGCCGGTCCTCGAGCAGCACGCCGGCGAGGAAGGGGCCGAAGAACCGCTCCCGGGCCGCGGCCCCGACGCGGGCCCGTGCCAGGCGCTCGTCGGCGCTGGTCTCGGAGGTGGCCAGCAGCCGCGACACCGGCGTGTACGCCGCCCGCGCCGAGAACGCGGCGACGGCCACCTTGCGGGGCAGCGGGCCCAGCGGCGAGCGCAGCGTGTCCAGCGCCGCAGTGGGGCGGCGGCGCGGGTCGACGACCCGGTGGGCGCGCCCGCCGTCCCACACCACCGCGCCCGGCGTGAACCAGCCGAAGTCGAGGGCGGGCAGGTCGAGATCGGCCGCGCGGGGGTAGCCGGTGTTGAACACCTGGAAGCCGCGGTCGACGACGAACCCGTCGACGCGCTCGGTGGCCAGCCGGCCGCCTGCGTGCGCGGCTGCCTCCAGCACGTGCACGTCCCGGCCGGCGTCGACCAGCCGGGTGGCCACCGACAACCCGGCGAGACCGGCGCCGACGACGACGACCTCGGCGCGGGTGGGCAGGGGCATGCCCCGAACCTAGACGAGTAAGTCCGAAGTCCGGTCAATGGTCGTAGGCGATCAGGGATCGGGTGATCGGCTGGCCGGTGGCCCGGTTGTGCCAGATCGCGGCG